>CAWDTS010000016.1:0-273672 GCA_963805325.1 uncultured Alphaproteobacteria bacterium
GCCGGGCACGAGGTCGGCGTTACCGCCGCGCTTCCGCCAGGGATTGACGACCGGGCCGTAGTAGCTGTGTCTCGTTCGACGAGCCCATCGCGAACTCGTCCATGTTGAGCTTGCCGAGCATGACGGCGCCAGCGTCCCAAAGGTTTTGCGTGACGGTGGATTCGTAGGTCGGCTTGAAGCCGTCGAGGATATGGCTGGCCGCCTGGGTATGGACTCCGCGCGTCGCGAAAAGATCCCGATACCAAGCGGCACGCCTTGGAGTGGGCGCGCCTCGTCCCGTCCGATCCTGACGTAGGACGCGATCGCCATGGCGCGCGCCTTGTCCGCGGTCACGACGATGTAGGCGTTCAGAGACGGATTCGCCGCCTCGATCGCCTTCAAGTAGGCGTCGGTCAGCTCGAGCGCGGAGAAATCACGCCGGGCCAGCCCCGCTCGAATCTCGGCGATGGTAAGCGCAGTGAGGTCTGTCATGCGGCATGCCTACTCCACCACTTTCGGCACGAGGAAGTAGTGGCTCTCGGTGAGCGGCGCATTGGCGACGATATCGTCCGCCTTGCCGCCGTCGGTGACGCGGTCATCGCGCTTCTTCATCGGCATCGGGAGGACCGAGGTCATCGGTTCGACGCCGCCGACATCAACCTCGTTCAGCTGCTCGACAAATCCAAGGATAGCATTGAGCTCGCCGCGGAGTGCTTCCGCTTCCTCGTCGCTGACGCGGATTCGCGCCAGATGCGCCACCCGCTTCACGGTTTCTCTGTCGACGGACATGGTTTCCCAAGGTCTTTGAAATCAACAGCTTGCCTATAAATTGCCGCCGCCCGCGGTTCAATGGCCGATCGGGCCGAGCGCCTCCCGCGCCGGCGTCGTAGCGATCCTGCCGCTTTTCCTAGGTCGCGCGCGCTTCGTCACCGTACGGATGCACTGGATAGCCTGGCCCTATTTCCACCGCGACGCGGTCAATCCAAGCCTGCACCGCTGGATAGGCACGGAGCACGAATCCGCAGTCCTCGGCCCGGTGGGTGTAGGCATAGAGCGCAACGTCCGCGATCGTAAAATCTCGCCGGCAAGGAACGGCTTTTCCGCGAGCCCACGCTCCAAAGCGGCAAGGGCGCGGCTCCCGGTCTCGCGTTTGCCGTCCACCAAGGCGGCATTCCGGGCCAGACGTCCGGTGAGCGTCCAGAACCGCAAGGAGCCGATGACTGGCTCGACATAGTATTGCTCAAAGAAGAGCCACTGCATCACCTTGGCGCGCTCGAAGCGGGCATCCGGCAAGAAGCGCGATCCTTCCGCAAGGTAGGTCAGGATTGCGTTCAATTCCGCGATCGCACGACGGTCCTCCAACTCAAGGACAGGAATAGCGCCGGCAGGATTGAGCCTCAGGAACGCGTCTGTCCGACTTTCGCCGGCGAAGATCGCCACCGGCTTGGTGCGGAATTGAACGCCGAGAAGCCCCAACAGGACGCGCACCTTCCAGCCATTTTGCGAGGGGAGGTAGTCGTGCAGCGTGAGCATGAGCGGGCCCTTATCTGGACAATCCGCCGCGATACCACCGGACGTCGCGGATGGTCATTCCGATTCTTGCGCTTGTCAGTTTTGGGCGAAAACTATGCCGCACCGACGCACCTCAGGAGCATCTCGGCCGCATTTGATTGGACGGCAGCCGGCCATCCCGCCCAAAATCCGACGTCCGCGTCTTCGGCGCGGCCGCCGTCCCCGAACGCCAACGGAGTTCGCCCAAATGCCTGCACCCGCGCGCCTTCTGCAAGCCGCACTCTTCGCCGCGTTCCTCGCGCTACCCGCGTTCTGCGCCCAGGCCGACGAGGTCAGCAATTACGTCGCGGACGGCTACGCCATCGGCGGCACCGACCCCGTGACCTACTTCACCGACGGAGAGCCTAACCAGGGAAAAGACCAGTTCACAACTGAGTATCAGGGCGTGAAATGGCGCTTCGTGAGCGCGGCAAATCGCGACGCTTTCCTCGCCAACCCGGAGAAATACGCGCCGGCCTATGGCGGGTTCTGCGCGACCGGTATGAGCTTCGGCCAGAAGATCCCGATCGACCCGACCTATTGGAGGATCGTGAACGGCAAGCTCTACCTGAACAACTCCTCCGCCGCACAGCGCGTCTTCCTGCAGGACGTGCCAGGCACGATCTCGCGTGCCAACGGGCATTGGGCGGAGGTCAAGGATATTCCCGCTGGCCAGCTCAACTAGAGCTCGACCGGCTTCCCCTTCTCCGGCACGAGCACCTTGCCGCCGTCCGGCCCCATCTCGGCGATGAACTTGTCCGCCGTCTGGTCGAGGATAGGAAACGTGCCGTAGTGACAAGGGATTACGGTGCGAAACTTGAAATAGAGCCGACAGGCAAGCGCTGCCGTGTCGCCGCCCATCGTGTAGCGGTCGCCGATCGGCACGATGCCGATCTCTGGCTGGTGAATCTGATGAATGAGCGCCATGTCGCCGAAGATGCCGGTGTCGCCCATGTGATAGAGCGTCGGCTCGCCTTCCGCCTTGACGATCAGCCCAAGCGGATTGCCGAGATAGACAATCTTCCCGTCCTCGGTGTTGTAGCTCGAAGAATGGAGCGCATTGACGAATGAGACGGTGAAGCCGCCGCAGTCGACTGTGCCGCCGTGATTGCCGGAATTCACCTTCTCGATGCCCCTCATCTGCATGAAGTCGCCGATCTCGGCATTGCCTACCAGCATCGCGCCGTTCGCCTTGCAAATCGCCTCGGCGTCGCCGACGTGATCGTTGTGACCGTGCGTGAGGAGCACATGCGTCGCGCCTTCCGAAGCCTTTTTCGGATCACCCTTGAACGACGGGTTGCCGGTCAGGAACGGGTCGATCATGACGCGGCAATTCCCGAACTCCACGCGGAACGCGGAATGCCCGAACCATGTGAGCTTCATCGGTCCTCTTCTCCTGTTTTCGCCGATTGTTACTTAAGCGACCGCTTCAACGGCACGCGATACGGCCTTGAGAAAATTCAGCCTAACCTCCGGCAGCCCCTCACCTCGCACATCAAACACGTGCCGTTCGAGGAAGTAGCCGGTTAGGAGAAACGCCTCCATCAGCCGCGCCTGCTCGACCTCCTGCGCCGACGGATCGAGCAGAAACGCCGGGAGCGGCAAGAGCCGGTCGCGATACGGCTCTCCCGCCGCGCGGCTGACCGCGCGCCCGCTTTTCGGCGACACGAAGACGAGATCTTCGACCGCGCCGGTCGCGGCACAGCTCTCAAGGTCGAGCCCGAACCCCATCTCATCGAGAAGCAGAAGCTCGAAGCGCACCATCATCTCGGCCGCGAGTGCAGGCGTCTCAAACCGCTCAAGCATCACGAACAGGGCGTCGTAGAGCCGCGGATGCGGATCGCGCTCCGGCAGGAGCCGAAGATGCGCGCCGGCAAGCGCCAGTCCGAAGGCGCCGACCGGCGAGGCCATGAGCTCGGCGCTCCGTTCCGCCACGGGCTCGGCGCGGAAGTTGCCGAGATGCTCATGAAGGCGCGCACGCCAGGTCAGCGACAGCGTGTTCCCCGGCTGCAGGACCGGCCGCAGCCGGCGTGAGCGCCCGCCCTTGACGAGCCCGAGATGCCGCCCATGCCCGGCCGTCAGAACCTCGATGATGACGTCGGTCTCGCCGTGGCGGCGCGCGCCGACGACGATGCCTTCCTCCGACCATTCCATGCCGCTGCCCTATCATGTTTTTGCGGCTGTTGAAGGGCCTTCAACCGGGGCGCCCTTGCAGTCGGCGCTGCATGGCTCCAATTGCAGAGACACCCACCGCCAGCAGCTTTCCGGCCCCCGATGATCCCCTTCTCCATCCTCGATCTCGCCCATATCGTCGAGGGCGCTGCGCCCGCCGATGCGCTCCACAATTCGCTCGACCTCGCACGCCATGCCGAGCGCGCTCGGCTACCGCCGCTTCTGGCTCGCCGAGCATCACAACATGACGGGGATCGCGAGCGCCGCCACCTCGGTCGCGATCGGCTATGTCGCCGGCGGGACGCAGACGATCCGCGTCGGCGCGGGCGGCATCATGCTGCCCAACCATTCGCCGCTGGTCATCGCCGAACAGTTCGGCACGCTCGCCGAGCTCTATCCCGACCGCATCGATCTTGGCCTCGGCCGTGCGCCCGGCACCGACCAGATCACACTCCGCGCGCTCCGCCGCGATCCCATGACGGCGGAGAATTTCCCCCAGGATGTGCTGGAGCTGCAGGCGCTGCTCGCGCCCGCCGGCCCCGATCAGCTTGTCCGCGCGGTGCCGGGCGCCGGCACCGAAGTGCCGCTCTATATCCTCGGCTCCAGCCTCTTCGGCGCGCAGCTCGCGGCGATGCTCGGGCTGCCCTACGCCTTCGCCTCGCACTTCGCCCCCGAAGCGCTGATGCAGGCGCTTCAGGTCTATCGCGAAACGTTTCGTCCTTCGGAGCAGCTCGACAAGCCCTACGCGATCGTTGCGTGCAACGTCATCACGGCCGACACGGACGCCGAGGCGCGCCGCCTCTTCACCTCTGCGCAGATGTCCTTCGCCAATGTGATGCGCGGCACGCGGAGCCGGCTTCAGCCGCCGACCGACGACATCGAGAGCTACTGGACGCCAGCGGAGAAGGCGCAGGTCGAATCACGCTTCAAATACGCCTTCGCCGGCGGACCGGAGACGGTGAAGAAGAGCGTCGAAGCCTTCATCGCCAACACCGCCGCCGACGAGATCATCGTCGCCGCCGCGATCTACGATCACAAGGCGCGGGTCAGATCGTATGAGCTACTGGCGGAAGTTCGCGAAGCAATGCAGCACCTGGAAGCAGTTTAGACCGCCCAGGGATCAATGAGCGACAGCCCGATCCCCCGGAAGTGACGAATATTTCGAGTGGCTAGCGTTGCCTTGCACGCGCTCGTGATCCCGGCGATTTGCACGTCACGTATCTCCATCGGTCGCCCAGCTGCGCGCTGCGTCGCGGCAACGATACTGGATGCTTCCGCCGCCGGCCGATCGAACGGCACAACACGATTGGCCAGAATATCCGTGAGCAGCCGCGCGAAGGCAGCCTCGAGACCCCTTCTTCGGCGTCCTGTGGCCAATATCTCAATTCCAAAGAGCGTTTCGTAAACGGTGACGGAGGTTGTCCATACCGATGCGGAAGGCTGCTCGTCGAGCCACCCTGTCACCGCCGGATCGAGCCCCATCAGCGCGGAGATCACATTGGTGTCGAGGATGATCACCGATCGAAATCGATTGGAATCGCCGGATAGCCACGCTGCTCCGGTATCTCCTCTCCTTCGCGCAGGCCGATACCCTTGAAGAGTTCCGCGATCTGCGTGCCGAGCCCAGGCTGCTTGCCCTCATCCCTCACCGCATTGCGCAGGATATCGCGCACCTCCTCCTCGGTGCTGTGACCGTGCCTCTTGGCGCGCTTCTGCAGCTTCGCCTTCACGTCGTCATCGAGATTGCGCACCACGAGCTGAGCCATCGGTGCCTCCATTTGATATCATGATATCAAATGGAGGCTACAAGCGCAAGCGACTGACCTTGTCGAGAGGCTGATGCTCTACTTCGGAAACTTCACGCCCATCTCGCGATATCGCTCCGGGTCGTCGCTCCAGTTCTCGCGCACCTTTACGAAGAGGAAAAGATGCACGGGCTTCTCGATGAGCTTCGATATCTCCTCGCGCGAAGCCATCGAGATCGCCTTGATCGTCTCGCCGCCTTTGCCGAGCATGATCTTCCGCTGCCCGTCGCGCTCGACATAGATCGTCTGGTCGATGCGGACGCCCGTCTTCGTCTCGGTCCACTTTTCCGTCTCGACGGTCGCCCTGTAGGGCAGCTCGTCGTGGAGCCTGAGCGTCAGCTTCTCGCGCGTGATCTCCGCCGCAAGAAACCGCAGCGGCAGGTCGGTCATCTGCTCCTCCGGATAGAGGAACGGGCTTTCAGGCATCGCCGCGGCGAGATGGTCGAGGAAATCCGACACCCCGTCGCCGGTCAGCGCCGAGATCATGAAGGTGCGCGAGAAGCGCGCCACCTCGTTCGCCTCCTTCGCAAGTGCAAGCAGCGTGTCGCGCTTCACCAGATCGACTTTGTTGAGGACAAACACCCGCTCGCGCTTCGCCGGGAGTTCGGCAAGCGTCTCAAGGATCGCGCGGTCCTCGAGGGTAATCCCCTTCTTCGCGTCGATCAGGACGGCGAGCACGTCGGCGTCCGCCGCGCCGCCCCAGGCGGTCGTCACCATGGCGCGATCGAGCCGCCGCTTCGGCCGGAAGATGCCGGGCGTGTCGACGAAGATGATCTGGCTTCTGCCGTGGATCACGATGCCGCGGATCAGCGCGCGCGTCGTCTGCACCTTGTGCGTGACGATCGAGAGCTTGGTGCCGACGACGGTGTTCAACAGCGTCGATTTGCCAGCGTTCGGGGCGCCGATCAGAGCGGCGAATCCGGCGCGGGTCGGGGCTTCGCTCACGCTTCCCACACGCCCTCGCGGCGAAGCAGGGTCGCGGCTGCGTCGTGCTCCGCTTCGCGCTTCGAGCCGCCTCTCGCCCTGGCAGGTTCAACGCCGCCGACCGAAACCTCGATCTCGAATTCCGGCCGATGGTCGGGACCGGTGCGCTGGACCTCCACATAGGAGGGCATATCGAAGCCGCGCTTGTGCGCCCATTCCTGCAGTTCCGTCTTGGCATCGCGCAGCGGCCCGCGCGCCAACTCGATGCGCTGGCCCCAGTAGCGCTCGACGAGCGCGCGGGCTGCCTCAAGCCCTCCGTCCCGATAGACGGCCGCGATCACCGCCTCGCAGACGTCGGCGAGCACGCTCGGCGTCGCTCCGGCGCCCCCCATCCTGACGCTCCCGCCCATCTTCAGATGCTCCACAAGCGTCATCGCCTCCGCGACCTCGGTGCAGGTCTCGCGGCTCACGAGCCGCGCCAGGCGGCGCGAGAGTTCACCCTCCGGCGCGTCCGGAAAGCGCTCGGTCAGCGCGTCGGCAATGACAAGGCCGAGCACCCGGTCGCCCAGGAACTCAAGCCGCTGATAGGTCTCCGGCTGGCGCCGCGCACGGCCCGCGACCGCGCTCGCATGCGTCAGAGCGCGGTCCAGGAGCTTAGGGTTGGCGAAACGGTGTCCGAGCTTCTCTTCGAGGTGCGAGCGCTCGCCTGTCTTCATAGAAGATCGAAGATGCGGTGCGGCCGTACCGACCATGGCCATTTCCAGAATGCCCAGGCAGGTGCCCCGTTTACTGAGAAGAAGATGATCTCCGCGCGCCCGACCAGGTTCTCCGCTGGCACGAAACCGACCGGACCGTCGAGGAAGCGGCTGTCCTGCGAGTTGTCGCGGTTGTCGCCCATCATGAAGTAGTGGTCGGGCGGCACTTCGTAGACCTTCGTGTTGTCGCCGGGCCCGTTCTCCGTCATGTCGAGCGTGATATAGCTGACGCCGTTCGGCAGCGTCTCGCGGTATTCCTTGATCTCGCTCGTCGCGCCGAAGCGGCCCTCGCCCTCCCACGTGCCGGCCGGCTCGCGCTTCACCGCCTCGTCGTTGATGTAGAGGACTCCGTCCCTCACCTGGATACGGTCGCCCGGCAGCCCGATCACACGCTTGATGTAGTCGGTGCCGGGCTCGCGCGGCGGACGGAACACCGCGATGTCACCGCGCTTCGGCCCGTTGCCTTCCCAGATGCGCCCGTGGATGAAGGAGAGATCGATCGGGAAAGAGTAGCGGCTGTAGCCGTAGCTGAACTTCGACACGAAGAGATAGTCGCCGATCAGGAGCGTCGGCTCCATCGAGCCGGAAGGGATGTTGAACGGATGGTAGAGGAAGGTGCGGAAGACGAGCGCGATGAGAAGCGCCTCCACGACGACCTTGGCCGTTTCCCAGATGCCGCCTTGCTGTTTCGCCTTCTCGCTGGCGCTTCGGTCTGCCACGCTTATGGCTCCGTCCTGATGTCGTGGTTAGGGGTTTAGCCGCCCCGTCCCGCCGCCGCAATTGGCGCGGGCGGAATTGCCGCGGGCAGCGCCCCTGCGCGCCCTTTGCGGCGCCTTTGCGGCGCTAGGTCTCGCCATTCGGTCGCGCCTCGATGACCACGAAGGCCTGGGCAAGCGGAAAATCGTCGGTGATCGTGACGTGGATCACCGGCGACATGCCGTCAGGCATCAGGGCGCTCAGTCGCTCCGCCGCGCCGCCGGTCAGTGCCATGGTCGGCTTGCCCGAGCGCAGATTGACCACCCCCATGTCGCGCCAGAAGACGCCACTGCGGAGGCCGGTGCCGAGCGCCTTGGCGCAGGCTTCTTTGGCGGCGAAGCGCTTGGCATAGGAGGCCGCGCGCATTCGCCGACCCTCCGATTTTCGCCGCTCGACCTCGGTGAAGACGCGGCCGATGAAACGCTCGCCGTAGCGCTCAAGCGTCTTCTCCACACGCCTGATGTCGATCAGGTCGCTGCCGATTCCGACAATCATGAAGCGGCCGCGTTTGTCGCGACTCGCGCCTCATCCATCAAGGCGCGCATGCGTCGAACGCTCTGTTCGAGCCCGACGAAGATCGCCTCCCCGATCAGAAAATGCCCGATATTGAGCTCGGCGAGCTCCGGGATCGCAGCGACCGGGACGACCGTCTCGTAGGTCAGGCCGTGGCCGGCATGTACCTCAAGGCCGAGTGAGGCCCCGTAATTCGCCGCCTCGCGAAGCCGCGTAAGCTGGCGCCGTGTTGCCGCCGCATCGCCGGCGATCGCGGCCTCGCAATAGGCTCCCGTATGAAGCTCGACGACCGGAGCACCGAGCCACCTCGCCGCATCGAGCTGGCGCGGGTCGGGCTCGATGAAGAGCGATACACGGATGTTCGCGTCGCTGAGCTCGGAGACGTAGCGCTGCAGATGATTTTGCCCGCCGGCCGCGTCGAGACCGCCCTCGGTCGTGCGCTCCTCGCGCCGCTCGGGAACGATGCAGGCTGCGTGCGGGCCGTGCCGGAGCGCGATGCCGAGCATCTCGTCGGTTGCCGCCATCTCAAGATTGAGCGGCAGGGACAGGTCGTCCATCAGCCGGCTGATATCGGCGTCGGTGATGTGACGGCGATCCTCACGAAGATGCGCGGTGATGCCGTCGGCGCCGGCGCGCTCCGCAATCATGGCGGCGCGAACCGGGTCGGGCTGATCGCCGCCGCGCGCGTTCCTGACCGTCGCCACGTGGTCGATGTTGACCCCGAGGCGAAGACCGCTCCGCGTCAAGACTTGCCCCCGATCATCGCCGGGGCGCCTGCCCCGCTATTGCGGCGCCCCTCAAGCCGTCGGCGGCGCGCCTCCTGGTAGGCCGAAACCGCTTTATAGGCAACGAGATAGGTGATGCCGCCGAAAAGCAGGCCAATGGGGACCGAGCCCACAAGCATCGGCTCGATCAACGGCACGATCTCCGCGAGCGACCGGTGCAGCATCTCATGCTCGAGGCGCGGCGGCGGCATCTGGCTCGCCCCTCGGAGGATCAGGTTGCCGATCTGATAGGTGCTCGCCCAGATGATCGGAAAAGTCAGCGGATTTCCGATCGAGGTCGCAAGCACGCCGGCGATCGTGTTAGCGCCGACGACCCATGCGATGACGAACGTGATCAGCAAGTGGAATCCGAGAAACGGCGTGAACGAGGTGAAGATACCGATTGCCGCTCCGAGCGCGATCGCGTTGGGCGTGCCGGAAAGTCGAAGAATGCGCTTCAGATAGTAGAGAACCGAGCGGCGCCAGCTCACCCGCGGCCAGAGCCAGAGCCTGAGGCGCTCCCAAAATCCCTGTTCCGTCCGACGCCTGAAAAGCATCCCAGTTCCTCAATACGCAGACCCCGCGTGGGCGTCGGCCTCAGGCCGGCGATCACCCGTTGACGCGTTCAGCGTGACTGACCACCCGTTTCTCGCGGAGACCGGTTACGATCCGGTTCAGATGCTTCAGATTCCACACTTCGAGATCGATTTCGATCTCCGTGAAGTCGCGCCCCCTGACCAGCATCCTCAGATTGTCGATGTTTCCGTCCGACGAGCCGATAACCTCGGCGATCGCCGCAAGCGTCCCCGGCTCGTTCAGCGCGGAAACGTGGATTCGGGCGGGAAAACGCTCGGTCGAGTTCTCCGAGATGTCCCAGCGCACGTCCACCCACCTCTCAGGCTCGTCGTCGAACTTGCTAAGCTCGGGCGAATGGATCGGATAGATGGTGAGGCCCTCGCCGGGCGTCAGGATCCCGACGATGCGGTCGCCGGGGAGAGCGCCTCCGTTCGGCGCAAAGCGCACGGGGATATCGGCTCCGAACCCGCGGATCGGGATGCCGCGCTCCTCGCCGCCGTCGGACGCCGGAAGCCGGAATTTGAGGCTTGAGCGGCCGGAGGATGTCCATCCCTCCTCGCCCGTGCCGTCGGCCGGTGTGACGCGCTCGTCGCGGTAGTCGGGATGCATCTCGTGCAGCACCGCGTCAGGCGAAATCTGGTTGCGCCCGACAGCCGCGAGGAGATCGTCCACTTCCGGCATGTTGAGCCGCCCCGCAGCGGTCGAAAGCGCCACTGGGTCGAACGGTTTCCCGGCGATCTCGAAGCGCCGCTCGAGCGTATGGCGGCCGAGCGCCGCGTATTGCCGGCGCGCCTGGGTGCGGCTCGCACGGCGGATGGCGGCGCGCGCCTTGCCGGTTACGACGATCTGCTCCCAAGCCGCCGGCGGCCGCTGCACGGAGGAGCGCACGATGTCCACCTCGTCGCCGTTCTCGAGCGGCTGGCCGAGCGGCGAAAGCTGCCCGTTCACCTTGGCGCCGATGCAAGTGTCGCCGATGTCGGTGTGCACGGCGTAGGCGAAATCAATCGGCGTCGCCCCGCGCGGCAGCGCAATCAGCCGTCCCTTCGGCGTGAAGCAGAACACCTGGTCCTGAAAGAGTTCGAGCTTGGTGTGCTCGAGAAATTCTTCCGGCGCGTCGCCATGCGCGATCTGCTCCACCGTCTGCCTGAGCCAGGCATAAGCGCGGCTCTCAGCCGCCAGCCGGTCGCGATCGTTGCCGATGCCGTCCTTGTAAAGCGGATGCGCGGCGATGCCGTATTCAGCGATCCGATCCATGTCGCGCGTCCGGATCTGCAGCTCGACGCGCTGCCGGCGCGGACCGATGATCGTCGTGTGGAGCGAGCGGTACTCGTTCTGCTTCGGCGTCGAGATGTAGTCCTTGAAGCGGCCCGGAACCATCGGCCAGGCCGTGTGGACGACGCCGAGTGCGCGATAGCAGTCCTCTTCCTTGTCGACGAAGACGCGAAAACCAAAGACGTCGGAGAGCTGCTCGAAGCCGATCGACTTGCGCTGCATCTTGGAGAAGATCGAATAGGGCGTCTTCAGGCGGCTCACGATCTCCGCCTTGATGCCGTGTTTGGCGAGGCGCTGGGTCAGATCCTCGCGAATGATGTCGACCAGCGGGCCGCTCTTTTCGCGAAGCGCATTGAGCTTGGTGCTAATTGCTTGGTAGGCCTCGGCATTCAGGACCCGGAACGAGAGGTCCTCCAGCTCGTCACGGATGCCCTGCATCCCCATGCGCCCGGCGAGCGGCGCATAGATCTCCATCGTCTCCTCGGCAATGCGCGCGCGCTTCTCCTCCGGCATGTGCTGGATGGTGCGCATGTTGTGCAGCCGGTCGGCGAGCTTCACGAGAAGCACGCGGATGTCTTCCGCGACGGCGAGCAGGAGCTTGCGCAGGTTCTCCGCCTGCTGCGCCTCGCGCGTCACGAGCTCGAGGCGCTGCAGCTTGGTGACACCCTCCACCAGCTTGCCGATCGCAGGGCCGAAGAGCTGGTTGATTTCGTCGCGGGTGGCGCCGGTATCTTCGATCGTGTCGTGAAGAAGCGCGGTGGCGATGGAGGAGTCGTCGAGCTTGAGGTCGGTCAGGATCGCGGCGACCTCAAGCGGATGGGAGAAATAGGGATCGCCGGAGGCGCGCTTCTGCGAGCCATGCTTTTGCATGGCGTAAACATAGGCGCGGTTCAAAAGATCCTCGTCGACCTGGGGGTTGTACGCAGCCACCCGTTCGACGAGTTCATATTGGCGCATCATCGCCGGCAGTCCCGCGGAAGCCGAAAAAGTGCCTCCCAAATCAACAATATAGGTAATGCGGGGACTATTGCATCCCAATGAACGCGCGAGCTTAGGCACGGCGGGAGCAAGAGCCCACCCAAACGCCAAGACGCCGCCCCGAGGGGCGGCGTCTGCTAGAAACGTGTTGTCGTTGGCTCAGTCGTCGCGGCGTTCGGGCGGATCGATGCTCTCCAGGCCGCGCAGAAGCTCTTCCTCCGACATGCGGTCGAAAGTGAGCTCCAACTCCTCTTCCGGCTGATCGGCCTCGATCGGCGTCGGGGACGGCTCCGGCTCGTCAACTTCGACGTATTTCTGCAACGAGTGAATGAGGTCTTCGTTCAGGTCTTCCGGCGAAACCGTCTCCTCAGCGATTTCGCGCAGCGCCACGACCGGGTTCTTGTCGTTCTCGCGGTCGACGGTGAGCGGCGAGCCGTTCGAGATCATCCGGGCGCGGTGCGCCGAAACCAGTACCAGCTGAAAGCGGTTCTGAACCTTGTCTACGCAGTCCTCGACGGTAATGCGCGCCATGGGACATGGGTCTCCAGTTTTGGGGAATTCGCGCCTGATTAAGGGGGAACCGCGGCTTTTTCAAGTCTTACCGTGTGCCTGCGGATTCCGCTTGCACGCCAAGGTTCCATTCTCTATCCGGCAAACGTTTGCGACCAGCGATATTAAGAATTGCCCTTTCCGGAGCTTCCCATGTTCGACCCGCGCGAAAAGATCGCCGTCCTGATCGACGGCGCGAACCTCTATTCTGCTTCCCGCTCTCTCGGCTTTGACATCGATTATCGGCGCCTGCTCGCCGATTTCCGCCAGAAAGGCTACCTCGTACGCGCCATCTACTACACGGCGCTTGCCGAGGATCAGGAGTATTCTTCCCTGCGCCCGCTGATCGACTGGCTCGACTACAACGGGTATCGCGTGGTCACCAAGCCGCTCAAGGAGTTCACCGACTCACAAGGGCGCCGCAAGGTGAAGGGCAACATGGACATCGAGCTCGCCGTCGATGCCATGGAGATGGCCGATCATGTCGACCATTTCGTCATCTTCTCCGGCGACGGCGATTTCCGCCGCCTGGTCGAGGCGCTGCAGCGAAAAGGCAAGAAGGTGACTGTCGCTTCCACGATCCGGACGCAGCCCCCGATGATATCCGACGACCTGCGCCGTCAGGCCGATCACTTCCTTGAGCTTTCATCGCTGGCCGACACCGTCGGCCGCGACCCGGCCACGCGCCCGCCGCGTCCGGTGCGCGTCGCGGACAATGAAGACGAGGATGAGGACGAGTACGAGGAGCTTTGAGAGCGCGAGCTGTGAAACCGGCCGCGGTCAACGCCGCGGGCTCGCCCGCTGAGGCGAGCGGCACCCCGCCCCGAGATTGTCCGCTCTGCCCTCGCCTCGTCGCTTACCGGACGCTCTGGCGCGAACGTGAGCCGACCTGGCACAACGCGCCTGTGCCAGCCTTCGGCCAGCGCAATCCGCGTCTTCTGATCGTCGGTCTCGCGCCAGGTCTCCGCGGCGCCAACCGCACCGGCCGTCCCTTTACCGGCGACTTCGCCGGCGACCTTCTCTACGCAACGCTGCTCAAGTTTGAATTTGCGCGCGGAGCCTACCGGGCCGATCCGAATGACGGGTTGACCCTTGTCGACTGCGCGATCGCCAACGCGGTCTCCTGCGCGCCGCCGAAAAACAAGCCCACCACGACCGAGATCAACACCTGCCGCAGGTTTCTCGCCGCCGGGATCGCGGCCCGCCCGCGTATCGACGCGATCGTGGCGCTCGGCCGCATCTCGCACGACTCGACGCTGCGCGCGCTCGGCGAGAAGCCGTCGCACTTTCCCTTTAGCCACGGTGCAACACACGAAATCGGAAAGCTCCGCCTCTACGACAGCTATCACTGCTCGCGCTACAATACGAACACCGGCCGCCTCACGGCGGAGATGTTCGAGGCGGTGTTCGTAACGGTGCGCGCCGATCTCGACCGCAGCGCCGGCCCATAAGGCCCACACCATGAGCAATCACGCTGAAGCCTTCGACTGCTGGATCCGCACCGCCTTCGTCGCGATGAACACGGAGCTTGAGGAGCTTTATTTCGCGCGGGCCGACCGCGCGAACGTGGAAGGCGTCGGCGATCCGATCAAGGCGCGGCTCCGTGACGAAGGACACGCGCTCGTCGTCGATCTCGGGCGCGAGGGAAACACGGGCGAAGGATTCGAGAGCGCATTTGGCGTCCTCGGCAACGTCGGGCTCTATATGGGCGCGCTCCGCCGCCATGAGCTGACCAATCCGGACCGCGACAAGCGCTCGCCGTTCGCGGAGGCCTCGTCGCTGGCGCTTCACGTCGGAGCGTCGATCGGCATGGCTCCCCGCTTCGCCACCGCGCATCTCGCCACCCACAATCTTGCCGTCGCGGGCGTGCGCAAGAGCTTCACCGCGCTCGCCGATGAGTTCCTCTTCATCGACGAGAACACGCGCGGCATCCTGGGTTTTCAGCGCACCGCCGATGCCCTCTCCCGCATCGTGCCGCTTGGCGTATCGAGCCCGGTGGCCGACGTGCTTTTCGAGGCGGCGAAGGACGGGCTCCATGATGTCATCCGCGCGAATGACAAGCTCTTCGCCGATCTCGACGTCGACCGGTTCTTCTATTCCGTCCGGCCCTATTACAAGCCCTATCACGTCGGCCGGCAGGTCTATCGCGGCGCCAATGCCGGCGATTTCTCCGGCATCAACGAGATCGATCTTTTGCTCGGGCTCTGCCGCGCCAGCGACACCTATTATGCGGGTCTCCTCGTCGACAAGATGCTCTTCATGGTGCCGTCCGACCAGGCGCGGCTTCGCGAGTGCATGACGCACCGGAGCCTGCTCGACGAACTGCTGCTTCTGGCCGACGAGCATTCCGGCGCGGATTGGTTCCAGCGGAACGCAGGTCTCTTTCTTGAGGTGTGCGACCTGTTCGCGCGGACTGCCGTGCAGCATCACGATCGGCTCGTCTCCCGCTTCATCGTCGCTCCGGCAGGCGATCTCGACGCCGCGCACCTTCAGGGGATCACCGCGAGCGGCCCGCCGCTTCCGGTGTTGGTGCGCTCGCTGGAGCTGCTGCGGGATTATCGCACCGCTGCTTCGCGCCCGAACATCGACACCCGTCACGCCGACCTCGCCCGCCTCCGGGCGGCGCTGCGCCGCGGGTAGGGAGCGCCCTACCCCTTCTCCCGCATCAGCCGGCCCTTTTCGCGCTGCCAGTCGCGCTTCTTCTCCGTCTCGCGCTTGTCGTGCAGCTTCTTGCCCTGCGCGAGCGCGATCTCGACTTTCGCCCGTCCGCGCTCGTTGAAATAGAGCTTGAGTGGCACGATCGTCATGCCCTCGCGGTCGACGCCGCCCATCAGCTTGGCGATCTGCCGCTTGTGCAGGAGCAGCTTCCGCGGCCGGCGCGGCTCGTGATTGAAACGGTTGCCCTGCAGGTATTCGGGAATCGTCGCGTTGACGAGCCAAATCTCCCCCCTCTCGGGGCTGACGTAGGACTCCGCGATCGTCGCCTTGTTGCCCCTGAGGCTCTTCACCTCGGTGCTCGCAAGCTGGATGCCGGCCTCGAAGGTCTCGCCGATCGCGTAGTTGAAGCGGGCCCTTCGGTTTACGGCGATCGTCTTGCGGCCGGAATCGTCCTTTTTCGCCATCGCCTCAGTTCAAAAGACCGGCATGACGCATGGCGGAATCCACTTCGGCGCGCGTCTCCGGACCGACCGTCACGATCGGCGAGCGCACGTCCTCGCGCATGTGCCCAAGCTGCGAGAGGGCATACTTCGTCGGTGCCGGGCTCGGTTCGAGGAACAGCGCGCGATGCAGCGGCATCAGCCGATCCTGATAGACGAGCGCCGTCGCAAAATCGCCGGCGATGCACGCCGCCTGGAATTCCGAGCAGAGCTTCGGCGCAACGTTGGCGGTGACGGAGATGCAGCCATGTCCGCCGTGCGCCATGAAGCCGAGCGCGATGCCGTCGTCGCCGCATAGCTGATTGAAATCCGGCCCCATCGCGTGTCGCTGCAGGCTGGCCCGCAGCGAGCTGCCGGTAGCGTCCTTCACACCGACGACGTTCGGGCAGTCGTTGAAAAGCGCTGTCATCGTCTCCACGCTCATGTCGATGATCGAGCGCGGCGGAATGTTGTAGATGATGAGCGGAATCGAAATCGCGTCGGCGACGGCATGGAAGTGCGCGTAGAGCCCGCGCTGGCTCGGCTTGTTATAGTAGGGCGTGACGACGAGCACGCCGTCGGCTCCCGCCTTCTCCGCATGAACGGCAAGCTCGACCGCTTCTTTGGTGTTGTTGGATCCGGCGCCGGCGATGACCGGAACACGGCCTTTCGCCGTCTCGATGCAGATCTCGACCACACGACGATGCTCGTCGTGCGACAGCGTCGGCAACTCGCCGGTCGTTCCGACCGGCACCAGACCGTTCGACCCCTCACAAATCTGCCAGTCGACGAAGGCCCGGAAGGCGTCCTCGTCGAGCGAGCCGTTCTGCATGGGGGTCACGAGAGCCGGAATCGACCCTTGAAACATCTATCCCTCGCGTCCTTTTCGCGCGAACGATAGTGACGGGTCACGGCAAGGGCAAGCGCTACGCCCCGGCGACCGGTGAAGAGAGCGGCAGTCCCCTGCCATGCTAAGGTCACGCCGGGATGCACTTGATTCACCTGTGATTGCGCCTCGCAAAGCCAGCCGGTTCGGCCTTTCTGTCGCCTTCGCGGCCGCGCTCGGCCTGTTGCTTCTGACCGCCGCGGCGTCGGCCGAGACTTCGCGCCTGCCGCGTCCGCGTCCTGCAGAAACTGTGCCCGCCGCGAAGCCGTCGCCGCCGGAGGCGTCGCCGACAGCGGATACTGCCGATCCGGCCCCCGTGCCGGTCCCGCGACCCAGGCCGGAAAGCGGGGCCGCTGCCCCTGCCGATCCGACCCGCCCCGCGGAAGGACAAAAGCCCCCGGAGGCCGCGGACGGTTCGAAAACGCCGGCGACCGTGGATGGCTCGGAAACGCTGCCGGACGCGGCCGCAGATGCTGCACCTGCGGCCGACACATCCGCCACGCCCGTCGTCACAGCCCCGGAGACCCAGACCGACGATAAGGCCGCCGCGCCCGACGCGGCGGAATCAACCGCCGCCCCCGATTCTTCCGCCCCGTCGGATACCGCCGCGGCCGCCGGTGACAGCGCACCCCTGCCTCGCCCGCGTCCGGAGCTGAGCGCCGCCGAAGCCGCGCGCCTTCTCGCCACGCAATTCTACGGCTTCACTCCGGATTTCGCGCTCCGGGCAGCGCTCGACGCCGTCAACAACGGCAGCTACGCCGAGGCGCGGCAGCTGGCTTCGACACACAAAGATCCGATGGTGCCGGCGCTCGTTGAATGGCTGATTGCGCGTCAGCCCGACTCCGGAATGTCGGCGCCGGTGATCATCAACGTTCTGAAGACGCATCCCGGCTGGCCCGAGCCGGAACGGCTGCAACTCCGCGCCGAGCAGGCGTTTCACGCGGACGGGCCGAGCGGCGAGCCGGTGCTCGCCTTCTACCACCTCGCCGAGCCGCTGACGGTCGGTGGTCGTCTGGCCTATGCCGCGGCCCTTCGCGACGCTGGCCGCAATCAGGAGGCATCGCCGATCGTCCGCGACCTCTGGCGGAACTGGATGCTCGGATCGGGCCAGTCGGCGTCGATTCTCGCGCGCTTTGGCGGGATGCTGACGCACGAGGACCACATCTACCGTTTCCGCCGGCTGGTGCTCCGGGAGCGGGCTGCCGACGCCTCGGCCCAGGCGGAGCTTCTCGGCCCCGGCTATGCCGATCTCGCCACGGCCGTCATCGCCGTGCTCGACCGCAGGAAGGAAGCGGCGCAGCTTCTCGATGCCGTGGCGCCGAAATTCCTCGGCGATCCGCTCTATATCTTCGCGCGCGCATTTCAGTTGCTGCGCTCCGATCAACCGATCGAGGCAGCGCGGTTTCTGCTCGAAACGCACCTTGATCTGGATCTTTCCGGCGACGGCGACATCTGGTGGGACGAGCGCCGCGATCTCGCGCGCACCCTCCTGGACCGCGGCACGCCGGAGCTCGCCTATCGCATCGTCGCCGAAGCGCGTCCGGACGGCGAAGGTGAGCGCGTTGAAGCGGCCTTTCACGCCGGCTGGATCGCTCTTCGATTCCTGCATGACCCGAATCTCGCCGAGCCGCATTTCCGCGAGCTCCACACGCTGGCGACATTGCCCCGCACACAGTCGCGCTCTTCTTATTGGCTGGGCAGGACGCACGAAGCACAGAACCGTCCCGCCGCCGCGCACCTCGATTACGTGGAAGCGGCGCGCTTCGGAGGCACGTTCTATGGCCAGCTTGCGCGCCAGAAGCTCGGCATCAGGACGACCGGCCTGGAGCGTATGCCGCGGCCCTCGGCGCTCGACCGCATCCGCTTCGCCGGCCGCGAGATGGTGAAGGTGGTGCGGCTGCTTGCATCGGCCGGCCATTCGGACATGGCGTTTCCGTTCATCGCGGCGCTCGGCGAGAACGTCGACACGCCCGGCGAGGTCGCGCTCGTAACGACGCTCGCGCGGCAAATTGGCCGGCCGGAGGCGGGAAGCCAAGCGGCGGCGGAGGCTGAGGAGCGCGGTCTCAAGGTGGCATGCCTTCCGGCACTCTTCTTCGGCGTCCCCGCTGATCTCCGCACGCCGGACGCCGTTGACCGCGCTCTGGTCTACGCGGTCGTTCGGCAGGAGAGCGCCTTCAACCACACCGCGGTCAGCGGCGCCGGAGCGCGCGGCCTGATGCAGCTCATGCCGTCAACCGCGCGCGCTACGGCGCGCAACGCCAGCATTCCGTTCTCGGTGCAGCGGCTCACGACCGACCCGCTCTACAACGCCACGCTCGGTGCGCATCACTTGGGCGAGCTCCTCGGCGGTCTCAATCGCTCCTACATCCTGACCTTCGTCGGCTACAACGCCGGACCCGGTCGAGCGCTGCAATGGGTGCGCGACCACGGGGATCCGCGTGGCGGCGAAGTCGATCCGGTTGACTGGATCGAGCGCATCCCGTTCGACGAGACACGCGATTATGTGCAGAAGGTGATGGAAAACCTGCAGCTCTACAGATCGCGAATCGGCCACCCCCTTTCATTGACGCAGGATCTCATTCGTGGCGGACCGCAAGGTTGAACCTCACGACGACGCCATCGGACCGGACGGCGCCGAAGCGCCGCCCGAGCACGAAGGGCGCGTCGCGCGTTTTCATTCGCAGGATGGGCTGTCACTCGCGCTCCGCTTCTTCGATTGCCCCGATCGAAGCCGGCTCCCGCTCCTTTGCCTTCCAGGGCTTTCGCGGAACTCACGCGACTTCATCAGGCTCGGCCGCTTCTTTGCCGAGCACCCGATCGAGCCGCGCCCGGTCATCGCGGTCGACTATCGCGGCCGCGGCCTATCGGACGATGATCCAAACTGGCGGAACTACAAGCCGATCGCCGAAGCGCAGGACGTCATCACCGCAGCCGCCGCATTCGGCCTCGACCGGGCGATCGTGGTCGGAACGTCGCGCGGCGGCATCCTTGCAATGCTCCTCGGCGCGCTGCGTCCGACGCTGCTCGCCGGCGTCGTCCTGAACGATATCGGCCCGGTGATCGAAGGCCGCGGACTCGCGCGGATCAGGGGCTATCTGTCTGTGAAAAGGCGCTCCGTCGAAACATGGGACGCTGCGGTCGCGGAGGTGCGCGCCACAAGCGAAGCGCAATATCCCGGCCTGGCAAACGATGAATGGCGGGCCCTGACCTCCGCCTACTACGGCGAGGCCGAGAACGGATTCGCAGCCCTCTTCGACCCTAAGCTCAGCAAGGCCGTCGCGGACATTGATCCCACCGAAAAGATTCCCATGCTTTGGCCGCAGTTCATGTCGCTCGCGCGTGTGCCCGTGCTCGCAATTCGCGGCGCCCTTTCGGATCTTCTAAGTCCGCAGACGCTGACCGAGATGGCTGACCGCCACCCGCGCTTCGAATCGCTGACCGTCGAGCGGCAGGGCCATGCGCCGCTTCTGCGCGACGCGCCGACTTTAGAGCAAATCCGCGCCTTCGCCGAACGCTGCGACGCTGAATGCGCTGTACTGGAGAAGAAGAAGCCGGCCCGCTCGGCGTAGCCAGCGTCCGGGAACCGGCGCCTCGCACCGCGGTCCCCAAAAGCAAAAGCCTTGACCCCAAAAAGCAGAAGGCCCGGCGTGAGCCGGGCCTTCCAGATCAGATCGCGCAGCTCAGCTTACCAGCCGAAGTCGCGCTGGATGCGCCACATAACGCCCCAGGTGTCGGTATTGGCCGTCGAAGCGCCAGCACCAGCACCACCCTGGAGATCGACATGGGTGAACCCAACTTCCGGTCCCATCGACAGGCCAGCCACCGGTGCCCACACGATATTCCCAACGACACCCCACATCTCGAAGTCATTCGAGGAGTTCGTGCCATTAGGCGTATCGTACTTCGTGAAGCTGCCGTCGACACTGGCCGTGACAGCCGGAGTGATCGCAGCCTGCAGGCCAGCGCGCACCGTCCAGGCCTTGGAGAGCCCGTCCGTGCCGCCGTCGAGGTCGCCGTCGGTGCAGCCCGTGACGCCACGGAAACCGCACGTCGTGACGTAGCCGATCGCACCCTCGCCGTAGACACCCTGAGCATTCAACGAGATCCCAGTGCCGGGAATGCCGACGCCAAGGATACCAGCACCAGCTGCCCAGCCGGTTCTGTCGTTGACGCCATTAACGGCCGACACCACTTCGTGAACCACGCCCATAACCTGGAAGCTGCCCCAGCCCTGGTCGATGCGGATGTTGCCGACGAAATCCGGGAACGTCTGACCGCCATAGAGGCCGTCGTCAGTCGCGGAGTTCGCAGCATTGGCGGCCCCGCCAACAAACCGCTTGCGCGGCTCGGTTGCCGGGTCTTCCGCCGACAACGTCAGCGAGAAGCCGTTTCCGAGAGCGAAGGTCCATGCGAATTCCGTCGACTCACCAGTCGGATCGTCGATCGCAACCCGCGTGCCGAACGTGTTCGAGCCCCAGATGTCGAAGAACGAAGTCGTATGACCAGCCGTGTAGGTGCCCCAGTCATTGATGATCTGGATGTAGGCATGGTTCAGGTTCGTGCCGGTGCCGCTATAGGTCGTTGCGGAACTCGACGGGCCCACCGTGAACTGGTACTCGATGTAGGCACGGATCAGGCCGATATCGGTCTGCGTGCGGCCGTCCATCTTGACCGCGCCACGTGCACGGCTCGTCCAGTGGTTAAAGTTCTGACCGGTGCCGTCACCATCGACATAGTGAGATTCGACACGGACACGGCCACCGAACTTCAGGCAGGTTTCCGACCCGGGAATGTAGTAGAAGCCAGTCCCGAAGGCATCGCAGATCCGCACATATTCGACCGGCTCGACGGTCGGAAGGTCGGCGGCCTGCGCCCCGGTACCAACGGCGAAGACAGCCGCTGAGCCGAAGAGAAGGCTCTTGAGTTTCATATTAGACCTCCAGTCCAAGTTGCTTGAGCCGGGGTATCCGTTTTCGACCTGGCTCACGCCACCCGATGCGGGGCCCCCCGCCCCTTGTGCTGCCCAAAGACAGCGGCCGCCGATCGGCTGCCTGCAACGACACTATCCATCCGCATCGCCGAGGCAACAACGATGCTTCGCCCCGACAACCTTTCCCCCACCCATGTTGCAGAATTGCCACGAAAACCGCGGTTTTCGGCGCGGAAACGGCCGTTTCTTAGCAACTCCTGAACTGGCCACCGGACCAGGCGGCTCGGCCCGCAGGATGATTCAACGGGCCGCCAACTTCACAAATCGGGACACACGAAGAACACGCCAACCGTCGGAGCGACGATACCCGCCACCGGCGATTCGCTGCCGGCACATAAAGCGGCCGGCAGAGATGGGGCGCCGACGCGCTACGCGCTTGTGCGGAACAATCGCTCTGCTAGTTTCGCCGGCCTCACAACCACGCTGCGCGAGTTAGGAGAGCCACGGTGAGACCGTCTCCCAAAGGTCTGACTAGAAAAGGTTTTTCTCACCGGGCCGACGGTCGTCGCGGACCCCAGCCGCAAGGCGGCATGGATCCCCGCGAGATCGGAGCCCTCCTCACCCAGGGTGTCGCGCTGCAGATGAAGGGGCAACTCTGGCCCGCGCGCGAATTCTATCAGGCCGTCCTCGATCGCCAGCCGAATCAGCCCGACGCGCTGCATCTGATGGCCCTTATCGCCCTTGAGGCCATGCAGGTCGAAGCGGCCGTCGATATGCTGAAACGCGCCGTTCCCCAGAAGCCGACCGATCCGGCGCTGCGCGGCAGCTACGCGGATGCGTTGATGCTGAGCAACGATGCGGTCGCCGCGGAGCGGCAATTGCGCCGCGCCCTGAAGCTCAGCCCGGAACACTCCGATCTCCTCTGCAAGCTTGCCCGCTGCCTCGCGATGCTAGGCCGAGAAGACGAGGCCCGAAGCACCTTCGAGGCTGTGCTCGCACGCGGCCCCGATCATCCCACGGCGCTGGTCGACTATGCGGATTTCCTCATTCAGGTGGGCGAGCCTGAAAAGGCGGAGGCAACATACCGCCGAGCGGTTGCGAGCGATGCAAGTCCGGCCCTGGCGCTTGCCGGCCTCGCTGAATGCCGGAGATACGAGGGCGACCCGCCAGAACTCGCGGCAATACAGGCACGCCTCGACCAGCCGGGGCTGCGAGCGTCGGAAGCGATCAAGCTTTCGCAGGCTGCCGCCAAGATTTGCAACGATATCGGAAAGTATGACGATGCGTTCTCGTACTATTCGTCGATAAAGCAGTTCCTGGCCCCGGACATCCGTAAATCCGACCCAGCTGCGCAGTTCAAGCTGCTCCGATCCATATTCACGCCGGACTTCTTCGCAGTACGCGCAGGCTATGGGGATCGATCTCAGAAGCCCGTTTTCATCGTCGGAATGCCCCGCTCGGGCACCACGCTGACCGAGCAGATCATCGCCAGTCACCCGAAGGCGGCGGGCGCCGGTGAGTTCGGGGTACCGCGCAAGATTGCCATGTCGCTCGGATACCACGGCGCTCCGGAGGACTTTGCGCGGCGCGTCAATGCGCTGAAATCGAAGGAGGCCGCTACGATCGCGCACGACGGGATTTCGATGCTTGAGCGTTTTTCGGACCGTGCGTTGCGCATTACCGACAAGCTTCCCCACAATTTCGAATTTCTTGGACTGGTCGCGCTTCTATTTCCGCGCGCAAAGATCATCCATTGCCGGCGCAGCGCTCTCGATACCTGCGTCTCCTGCTTCCTCACCCCGCTGAAAGAGGCCCATGCCTATGCCTACGATCTCAAGGCGCTCGGCGAATATTATCGGGAGTACGCGGCCTTGATGGATTACTGGCGGCAGGTGCTTCCGACGCCCATTCTCGACCTCGACTATGAAGAGCTGGTGGGCGACACGGAGCGACAGTCGCGAAGGTTGATCGACTTCATTGGCCTGGAGTGGGATCCGGCGTGCCTGGATTTCCATACGAACAGCCGCGCCGTTCATACGATCAGCCGCGCGCAGGTGCGACAGCCGATCTACAGCACGTCGGTTGAGCGCTGGCGCCGCTACGAAAAGCACCTTGGCCCGTTGCGCACCGCGCTTGGCGACCTCGCGTCGTGATTCGATAAGGTCATTGGCGAGTCGGCGCACGCCGCTACGCAGAGCCGCTGAAGATTGCGGCTCCTGGAATTCTTCGACTGGAGGCACATGGCACGCATTCTCGTTCTGGGCGGTGACGGCTTCTGCGGCTGGCCGACCAGCCTCTACCTCTCGATGCGGGGTCACGACGTCACCATTGTGGACAACCTCTCGCGCCGGAAGATCGACGTCGAGCTCGAAGTGGAATCGCTGACGCCGATCCGGCCGCTCTCCGAGCGGCTACGCGCGTGGAAAGAAATCAGCGGTCGCGAAATCGGTCTTGAGAGCTTCACGGTCGGCGAGAACTATCATCGCCTCCTCACCAAGATCAGGGAGGAGAAGCCGGACGCGATCATCCACTTCGCCGAGCAGCGCGCCGCGCCCTATTCGATGAAGTCCTCGTGGCACAAGCGCTACACCGTCAACAACAACCTGAACGCCACCAACGACGTGCTTTGCGCGATCGTCGAATCGAAGGTCGACGTCCACCTCGTGCATCTCGGGACAATGGGCGTCTATGGCTACGGCACAGCGGGGATGAAGATCCCGGAGGGCTATCTCAAGGTCTTCCTGAACACCGATGCCGGCGACCAGATCGAGCACGAGATCCTTTATCCATTCAATCCGGGCTCAATCTATCACATGACGAAAACCCAGGATCAGCTGTTCTTCCATTTTTACAACAAGAACGACGGCGTGAAGATCACCGACCTGCACCAGGGCATCGTCTGGGGAACGCAGACGCCTGAAACGAAAATGGACGAGCGCCTGATCAATCGCTTCGACTATGACGGCGATTACGGCACGGTGTTGAACCGCTTTCTGATGCAGGCGGCGATCGGCTATCCGCTCACCGTGCATGGAACGGGCGGCCAGACGCGCGCCTTCATCCACATCCACGACACCTGCCGCTGCATCGAGCTCGCCATCGAGAACCCGCCGCAAAGCGGTGAGCGGGTGAACATCCTAAATCAGATGACGGAGACGCATCGGGTGCGGGACCTGGCCGAGATCGTCTCCGGCATGACCGGCACGCCCATCGAATACCTGCCAAATCCGCGCAACGAGGCGAGCGAAAACGACCTCCACGTCACCAACGACCGGTTCCTCCGCATGGGGTTGGAGCCGATCACGCTCGCCGACGGTCTCATGCAGGAAGTCACGGAGATCGCACGCAAATATGCCGCGCGTTGCGACCGCTCGAAGATTCCCTGCGTTTCCCGCTGGCGCAGCAACTGAGGCGTCTCCTTCGTCCCGTTCCGCCGGGTATCGCGGCCCCCAGTCCCGCGACGCGGAGGCAGCCGGCATCCGCGAGGGATTGACTGACACGGCCAAACTCCGCGTCTCCGAGGGTGGAGAGGTGGCCGGGCGGTCGAAGGCGCTCCCCTGCTAAGGGGTCATTTTCGCCTGTCTCCTCAATCGTTTGCCGTGTGACTGTGACGCTGGCGTGCCAAAGACACGCTCGACGACCTCGCCCTCACGCTCTGCGTGAACGTAGCTGTCCAAGAGCACGCGCGGGCTTCGCCAGTTGCCAATTCGCGCGGTTGTCGCGACGTCGACTGCGTTCCGCACAATCATCTGAGGCAATGGCCCGTTTGCGATCCGACGGTGTAGTCCAGTCCCGTCAGGGGGTGGGCGTCTTTGTCGTCAATAACGAGGAGAACGCCACGCTCCGCATCGACGCGGATCTGATGAGCGACCGCATGGTGTTCCGCAATGTCTTCGAGCTTCGCGCGATCCTGGAGATTCGCGCAGCCGGCCTTGCCGCGATGCGGAGCGATGCGCAACAGCTAGACGCCATCGCCGACGCCATGACCCGCATGCGCAACGCGGTGAACTGGGTGAAGAAGGCGTCACGGCCGATCTCGACTTCCATCGGGCCGTGGCGGCTGCCAGCGGCAACTCATACATGGCGATGATGGTCGGGTTCCTTTCGGGGCAGATGCGCAAGAGCATCATCTTCATGCGGGAAAATCAAAGCGACATCGACGGAAGCATGGTGGCGACTAATATCGCCGAGCACTCCGCCATCCACGATGCCATTTTTGCGAGGTCGCCGGGAGCTGCCGTCGATGCCATGCGCCACCACATCACCAATGCCGCGCGCCGGCTCGGCTATGACCTGTCCGACGGAGCTTTTCCTTGGGATGAGGTTCCGCCGAACGCCAAGGAAATGGACCCGGGCTAGGTGTGGAATCCGATCAGGTTTTCCGGCGAGGGCCTGAAAAGGTGATCTTCGCGAGGCTAGCGTGCGGTCGCTGCCAGTTATACCAGTCGACCCAGCGATTGAGATTGGCGACTGGATTGCGCTCGGCCCTGCCGTTATTTGGTTTGTGGCCTTCGGTGCTTTCGGACTCGATGGCGACGGCTGCCGACTTCGTTTTTTGACCCGGAGCGGACTCTCCGAGCTTCAAACCGGCGCGTGCCTTACTTCCGAATTTGACCCGCACCGGACTCTTCAACGCCTAGCTTGATGGGTCTCACGGCAGGACTTGCGACGCATGCCCCAGTGTGCGGGGTCGCGCTTTAAGACGAGGTCCGGCCCAAGCGGGGGGTCGGCAAATGAACATCCGGCCTGGGGCAGTCAGGCCGGAGCTGAGAGCGATGTCTCGGTGTCACATCGCCGGCGAGAACATATCGGGCGACGTGCGCTCGTCGGAACGCGGGGTAATCTCGATTCCCTTGCGTGCCGCCCAGGTCGAGCCCTGGAAGTAGAGCGGCACGATGGCGACGTCCTTGATGGCGTCGCTGACGGCCTCGTCGAGTATCTTCGTACGCGCCGCCGTGTCGACGGTGCCAAGCGCTTCGCCGAGAAGGGTGTCGACCTGCTTGTTGCAGTAGTTACCCCAGTTGACTGCGCCCCAGCCCTTGTCCGGGTCCTTGCAGGCGATCATCTGGCGGATCGGCGTCGACGCCTCGGTCGTGCTGCCCCAGCCCATCATCGAGACGCCGAAATCACCCTTCTGTCCGCGGCTCGCGATCACCGAGAACGGCATGGCGTCGACCGCGGCGTGGATGCCGACGCGGGTCAGCATCTGAGCGATAGCCTGAACGACCTTCTCGTCGTTGATCATGCGGTTGTTGGGCGAGGCGATCGTGATCTTGAACCCATCCGGATATCCGGCATCCGCGAGCAGCGCCTTGGCCTTCTCCGGATCATAGGGCGGGTTCTCCAGGCTCGGGATGAAGCCTTCGCCGCCGTCAAAG
The DNA here is from genome assembly GCA_963805325.1 of uncultured Alphaproteobacteria bacterium. Classification (GTDB taxonomy): domain Bacteria; phylum Pseudomonadota; class Alphaproteobacteria; order Rhizobiales; family Afifellaceae; genus DASWJZ01. The sequence goes on from CAWDTS010000016.1 coordinate 26,926, forward strand.
ACGATGTTGTTGGACGGATAAGCGAGCCCCATCATCACGCGCTCGGCAATGGCGTTGCGATCGATCGCAAGATTGACCGCCTCTCGAACACGCGCATCCTTGAACGGATTCTTCGGAAGCGGCGCGCCGTCGTTGCCGAGGACGCCGGGCGGCTCGTCACGGCCCGAGTCAAGGAACAGAAACACGAAACGCTGCGACTTGCCGGATGCGAAATTGATGCCGGCCTCGTTGCGCATCCGCTCGATGTCCGGGGTCGGCACGTTCTCGATCGCATCGACCCCTCCCGACAGAAGCGCCGAGGTGCGCGCCGCGTCGTCGGCGATCATGCGGATATGCACGTTTTCCCAGGCCGGGGCTTTACCCCAGTACTTGTCGTTGCGCTTGAGCGAAAGCTGTTCGTCCGGCGTGAAGGAGACGAACGCGTAAGGACCGGTACCGATGACGCCGTTGCCGAGGTTCATCGCCTTCGTATCGTTCGCCTCGGCAACAGCCTTGCGGACGATGTAGACACGCGACAGGTCGAGCGTAAGCAGCGGATAAGGCGATGCCGTCTTCAGGCGGACCGTCTTGTCGTCGACCGCCTCCATCCCGGTGATCGCCTTGGTGTAGGTGGTGAACGGCGCCGGGCTCTCGATCTTGCCGGGACGCTCAAGCGAATAGATTACGTCCTCGGCGGTGAGCGGCGACCCGTCCTGGAATGTCGCGTCGCGAAGCTTGAACTCCCACGTCACGTCATCGACGTTCGTCCAGGATTCCGCCAATCCGGGCACGAGCTGACCGTCGCCGGTCAGGATCACCAGCGGCTCGAAGATACTTCCCAATGCGGCGTTGTTTGGGGTCGCGTTCTGGAATTGCGGATCGGTCGACGTGATCGGCGCACTGATCGCGTAGGTGAGATCCTGAGCACTGGCGCTAAGCGATCCGAACGCGAGAAACAGCGCTGCGACACACATGGAAAGGAAAGTCCGGTCTCTTCGCATGAGCAGTCTCCCGATATCTGAGGGGCATACTGTCCTCAGAACTCCCCCGCTTCAACAAATAATTTAAACTTGAACCATCTTGAGCCGTGGGCCTAATTTGCAGCGCCTCGGACTCGGATCGCGAGACGCTGCAAGCAGCGCTGTTGAGGCGATCGGCCCGCCTCGAGCTTGCGTTGCATGGGGGCAACGAGTCTGCAACGCCGCGACGCGGCCGCGGAAAGGAGGGCTCGTGTTTGCCTATCTCATTCGCCGCGTTGGGCAATCGCTGCTCATCCTGCTGGTGATGTCGCTGCTCGTCTTTGTTGCGGTCTATGCGATAGGCAACCCGGTCGAACTCGCTCATCAGTCCCGACGCAGATCAGGCCGAACGGGCCGCAGCGATCCACCATCTCGGTCTCGACCGGCCGTTTTACGAGCAGTACGCGCTGTTTCTCCGGAATGCCGTGCAGGGAGACCTCGGGAACTCCTTCGTCTACGGCTTGCCCGCGACGGACGTAATCCTGCAGCGTTTGCCAGCCACACTGGAGCTTGCTGTGATGGCGTTGCTCATGGCTCTGGGGCTCGGTATTCCGCTTGGCGTGCTGGCCGGCCTGAGGCCCAATTCGGCTCTCGGTCGCTCGATCATGTCCGGCTCGATCCTCGGCTTCTCCATGCCGAGCTTCTGGATCGGGCTGATGCTCATTCTCGTCTTCGCGGTGCAGCTTCGTATCCTGCCCTCCGGCGGCCGCGGCGAAACGGTGAGCTTCTTCGGCGTAAAGCTGGCGGCCTTCACACTCGATGGGCTACGTCACATGATCCTGCCGGCATTCACACTGGCGCTCTACCAAGCCTCCCTGGTCATGCGCATATGCGAGGCGGGGACGCGCGAGGTGGTGGCACAGGACTATATCCGCTTTGCGCGCGCCAAGGGCTTGAGCCCGATGCGGATTGTGTGCGTGCACGTCTTGAAGAATATCCTTATCCCGGTTGTCACCATCGCCGGGATGGAGTTCGGGGCGTTGATTGCGTTTGCCGTCGTGGTGGAGACCGTCTTTGCCTATCCGGGGATGGGCAAGTTGCTGATCGATTCCATCAACCGGCTCGACCGCCCCATCATCGTGGCCTACCTGCTCACGACCACGCTCATCTTCGTCATCGTGAACTTCACAGTGGACCTCATGTACGCTGCGCTCGACCCGCGCATCCGTCTGAGCGATGAGGGCGCAACATGAGCGATAGGGCGATGGAGCAGCCCGCTCCGGCGGTCGCGGACAAGGGGCGGCCGGCGAGCCCCTTCAGGCAGCGCGCCGCCGACCTGTTCGCCTCGCCGAGCGCCGCGGTCGGTCTCGCCATCCTCGTCTGTGCGGCGCTTCTCGCGATCTTCGCGCCGTTGATCACTGCGCAGAATCCTTACGACCTGATGCAGCTCGATATCATGGACAACATGCTGCCACCCGGCGCGAAGCTCGGCAACGGCGCCATAGCGTGGCTCGGCACCGATGATCAGGGCCGCGACATGCTGTCCGCCATCATCTACGGCCTGCGAATTTCGCTCGGTGTCGGCATCGTGTCGGTCCTTGCAGCGTCGATCGTCGGATCGACCGTGGGCGTTGCCGCGGCATTCTTTGGGCGGCGTGTCGACGCGATCGTCATGCGCATCGTCGATCTGCAGCTCTCCTTCCCCTCGATCCTGATCGCGCTGGTTCTGCTCGCTGTCTTCGGCCGCGGCGTCGACAAGGTGATCATCGCGCTCGTGGCCGTTCAATGGGCCTACTACGCCCGCACCGTGCGCGGCTCGGCCTTGGTCGAGAAGAACAAAGACTACATCGCCGCCGCGACCTCTCTGGAGCTCCCCACACGCCGCATCTTGTTCAACCATCTCCTGCCGAATTGTCTGCCGCCGCTCATTGTGGTGGCGACGGTTCAGGTAGCCCATGCGATCATTCTTGAGTCCTCGCTTTCCTTTCTCGGGGTGGGCGTTCCGGTGACGGAGCCTTCGCTCGGGATGCTGATCTCGACCGGCTACAGCTACCTTCTGTCCGGCAAGTACTGGATATCGACTTTCCCCGGCGTTGCGCTGGTGATCCTCATCGTAGCGATCAATCTCGTGGGCGACAGGCTGCGCGTGATCCTCAACCCGAGGCTCAACGCATGAGCGAGCCGGCGCTCAGCGTCCGCGACCTCACGATCACGTTCCAGACGCGCCACGCGCAGGTCACGGCTGTTCATGGCGTCTCGTTCGACCTCGCGCCCGGCGAGGTGCTGGGGCTCGTCGGTGAATCGGGCTCAGGCAAGTCGGTGACGGGCCTTGCCGTAATGGGCCTTCTCGATAGCGCGGGTCGCATAGCCTCCGGATCAGTGCGTCTTTGCGGCACGGAGCTTGTCGGCCTGCCGGACCAGCGGATGCGCAGGCTGCGCGGCCGCGACATCTCGATGATCTTTCAGGATCCTTCCACGACGCTCAATCCAGTGCTGAGGGTCGACACCCAGATCATTGAGGCTTTGCGTGCGCATGAGCGCTTGTCACACAAGGCCGCCCGGGAGCAGGCGCTCAAGGCGCTTGAGGCCGTCGGCATCCCGGCTCCTGCCGAGCGACTGACGGCCTATCCGCATCAATTCTCCGGTGGGATGCGGCAACGGCTTGCGATCGCCATCGCGCTTCTCCACCGTCCGGCCGTGCTCATCGCGGACGAGCCGACAACCGCACTCGATGTAACCATTCAGGCGCAGGTCCTGTCGGAGGTGCAGACGCTGGCGGCCGAACAGGGCACCGGGATGGTGTGGATTTCCCACGACCTGTCCGTCGTCTCAGGCCTCGCCGATCGCGTGGCGGTCATGTACGCCGGACGCATCGTCGAGACGGGGTCCGTCGCCGACGTTCTCCTCGCCCCGGCCCATCCCTACACGGCGGGGCTCATCGCATCCGTCCCCTCGCGCAACCGCCGCGGCGAGCCACTTGCGCAGATAAGAGGTGCGATGCCGTCGCTGGCGGCGGTGCCGCCCGGCTGTCCGTTCCACCCTCGCTGCGACTACGCCGATGAGCTGTGCAGCCGCGCCATGCCCGAAGCGACGGGCTTTTGCGACAGGCGCGTGCGTTGCCACCACCCGCTCTTCAGCGCCGCGCAGGAGAATCAAGACGCGACGCTTCACGCATGAACGAGCCGATCATCGCCCTCAACGACGTTTGCCGCGATTTCTCGAAGCATGCCGACTATACCGAGAGGCTCGCCGGCTGGATCACGGGGCGCGGCGGCCGGAGCAAGGTGCGGGCCGTCGACCACGTCAGCCTCACCGTTGCCCCCGGCGAGGTTCTGGGCATCGTCGGCAAATCCGGCTGCGGGAAGTCGACCCTCGCGCGGATGATCGCGGGCATCCTGCCGCCGACCGCGGGCACGGTGCGGGTGAACGGGGCAGACTTCGGGACCGCTCCGGAGCGGGAACGCCGTGCAGCGAGCCTCGCAGTTCAGATCGTGTTCCAGGATCCGATGGCCTCCCTCAACCCGCGTGCCCGGGTCCTCGACATCATCGGCGAGGCTCCGGTTGCACACGGCCTGATCGCCGCACGCGACAAGGAGAGCTACGTCTGCGAGCTCTTGGAGCGGGTCGGCCTCGACCGCGACGCGCGCCGCCTCTACGCGCACCAGTTCTCAGGTGGACAGCGCGCGCGCATCGCGATCGCGCGGGCCCTGGCGGTGAAGCCGTCGGTGCTGGTCTGCGACGAGTCGACCGCCGCTCTCGACGTCTCGATCCAGGCGCAGATCATCAACCTGTTCATGGCGCTGCGAGCGGAGATGGGCCTGACCTATGTCTTCGTGAGCCACGACCTCGGCGTGGTCGAGCACATCTCCGACAGGATCGCCGTGATGTATCTCGGCCGCGTGGTGGAGCTCGCCGAAACGGAGGCGATCTTTTCGGAACCCAAGCACCCCTATACGCGTGCCCTGCTCGAAGAGGTGCCGCGGTTGGAGCCTGGGAAACGGCGCTTCTCGGCGGTCGAGGGGGAGATGCCGTCGCCGCTCGATCCGCCGAGTGGCTGCCATTTTCATCCGCGCTGCCCCATCGCCATCGCGCGCTGCGCGGCCGAACGCCCGGAGCTGCGCCGTCTTGAGCGGTTTCGGAACGCAGCAAGCGCGGAAGGCTCCGAACGCTTCGCCGCATGTCATCTCGCCTGAGCCCCGCGGCAGGTCTCAAGAGAGGTGGTCAGGGCCACAGCGCCGCTTCGCCAAGGTCCCAGTAAAGACCGGCCATGATCGCCAGTCCCTCCTCGAAGATATGACGCGGGACGTGCTCGTCCGGCGCGTGCTGGGAGCAGCCGCGATAGGAGTGTGGCACCCAGATCGTCTTCATGCCGATGACATCGGCGAAGATGTCGTTGGGCAGCGTGCCACCGAAGTTAGGCAGGATCGCCGGCGGTTTACCCATCGTTCGTTCTACCGAGCGCGCGGCGCTTTGAACCCAGGGATCGTCGGGATCGAGGCGTGTCGCGCGCACCAGCGCTTGCTCGCCGAGGCTTGCCTCGACGTCCGTGAAGCCATTTGCGTCGAGATGCCGGCGGAGTGCCGGCAGCACGTCTTCAGGCTCCACGTCGGCGGTGAAGCGGAGCTGGCATCGCGCCGTCGCAGATGGCGGGATGGCGCTCACCGGATTGGCCGGATCGCCGACGAGAAAAGTAAGCACTTCGAACGAGCACCAGGCGAACACCTGCTCGGCGCGCGTCAGGCCCGGCTCGCCCCAGCCGGGATCGGTCATGGGGCCTGCCGGATCGGGCTCGAGCTTACACCCTCGAAGAGCTCGACGGATCGAGGGCAAGATTTCCTGCGGCGTCCAGCCCGGAACCTTGATCTGTCCGGTCGGTCCGACGATCGCACTGATAGCGTGGGCAAGCCGGATCCCGGGGTTCGACAGCAGCCCGCCCCAGTTGCCCGAGTGATGCGCCCCATCTCGCGCGTGAATCGACAGGATGATGTCGATCCCTGCGCGCGATCCCATAAAAAGGGTCGGGCGGGCTGCCGACAGGCGCGGCCCGTCGGAGGCGACGAGGATGTCGGCCGCCAGCCGGTCGCGGTGTGCCGTCGCCAGCTCACGTAGCCCCGGGCAGCCGATCTCCTCACCCATGTCGACCAGGATCTTGGCGTTGAAGCCGAGCGAGCCGCGCGCCCCGAGGACGGCCCGCAACGCCTCCAGGTTCACCGTGTGCTGGCCCTTGTTGTCGGCGACGCCGCGGCCGTACCAGCGCTCGCCCACCTCCGTCAGGGTCCAGGGCGACAGGCCGTCCCGCCAGGCGCCCTCCTGTCCGTTCACCACGTCGCCGTGCGCGTAGATGAACACGGTGAGCGGCGCCCCGAGCTCTTGCCGCTCTGCGAACAGGAAGGGCGCGGGCGCCGCGGCCTCGTGCAGGAGCTCGGTTCGAAATCCCATCGCTTCGACGGCGGGCGCCATTTCCTCTTCGAGGTAGGCACGCAGCATTGCTGCGCGCTCGGGCCGGCGGCTTTCCGTTGGTATGTTGACGCGCCGGGCGAGCACATCCCAAAACACGCCGGACCGAAATGCCTCACTCGCGATACCAATAGCGGCGTCACGACTCATGATTGCTACGTCTTCCCAGTTGCGCGAAGAGGGTCGCCCGCGCTCTCGGCAGGCTCCTCGACAATCTTCGAACGGGCTGTTTAACTCAAGCGTCACGTCTTCCTCGGCCGGGCCCGCACATACGCCGCGCTCAGCCGACAGCCAAAGCTCAGGAGTCATCATGGCGGTCGCGAACGTCGCGGATCATCTTGCGAAGCTTGTTTCGTTTCCGACAATCAGCGCGTCGTCCAATCTCGACCTGCTTGCCTATGTTGAGGAGACGGCGCGTCCCTACGGCGCGACGTTCCGCCGGTTCCCCAACAAGGAAGGCGACAAGGCAAGCCTGCTCGTGACGATCGGGCCGGAGGTCGCCGGCGGGGTCGCCCTCTCCGGCCATACCGATGTGGTGCCCACCGAAGGGCAGGCGTGGACTGCCGACCCGTGGACGCTGCGCGAGCGCGACGGCTGGCTCGTCGGGCGCGGCACGTCCGACATGAAAGGATTTCTCGCGTCCTGCCTCGCGGCATTGCCGGAAATCGCGAAAGCCCCGCTGTCGCGCCCTGTCCATCTCGCCTTCTCCTACGATGAGGAAGTGGGCTGCAAGGGCGTGCACGACATGGCCGAATGGCTGGGAGCCTCGGATATGAAGCCTCGGCTCGCGGTCATCGGCGAGTTCGAGCGAGATGGGCGTCGTCGGCGCGCACAAGGGCGGGCTGATCGGCTGGACGACGGTGCGGGGCAAGCCCGGACATTCCTCGCAGCCGGACAAATACGTCAACGCCGTGATGGTGGCGGCCGAGCTCATCGCAGAGATCAACCGCATCCGTGCCGAGATGCGGGACGGTCCGAAGGTCGAGGGCATCGAGCCGCCCTATTCGACGATCCAGGTCAACCAGATCTCAGGCGGTCTGCACGGCAACATCGTGGCCGAGCAGTGCCGCTTCTTCTGGGAGATGCGCATCATCCCGGGCGAGAGCGATCTCGCCGTGCTGGAGCGCATGCAAAAATATGCGCGCGAGAAGCTGGAGCCCGCGATGAAGGCCGTCGATCCGTCGACCGGAATCTCGATCGACGTTCAGGCCCGCATTCCGCCCCTGAAGCGCAACGACGATCCCGCCATCGAGGCGGAGATGCTGGCGCTGACGGGTGCAGACCATGTGCGGGTTGTCCCTTACGGCACCGAAGCCGGTATCTTTCAGAACGCCGGCGTTCCCGCCATCATCGTTGGGCCCGGCACCAACGGCCAGGCGCATCAGCCGGACGAGGCGATTCCCCGCGCACTGCTGGACCGATGCGTGGCGTTCATCGGAAAGGTTGCCGAGACCTGCCGATAGCGGTCGGCGCCAAGCTTTGCACAAGTCGATGCCGCACTTGTGGCGAGGGAAAGACCAGACGCCTTGTTGAAGGCCGGATTGCGACTAAGCACAACCGTCTTCGCCATTGGGTGGACGCCGCTCTGCCGGAGCGGAAGCGACTACGAGGCCATATTCAGATCGGCTGAAGGGGCGTTACGCCGTCTCCCGCAGCAGCGCCTACGGTTGGAAGTTCCCTGAACTCGTCGGGTCCGCTTCTGGCGGATTTTGTTGAAGAAGTCGGCGTGACTGCGGCGTATAGCGAGGCGAACGACGATCAGCCGGGACACTCAGCCGCCTCACGCTACCTGAGGTGCCGGCATCGGAATGAGCTTTGCGAGCTTCCTGAGGTTCTGGGCAGTGGCTGCGAGGTGGAACTCGTCACGCGCACCATTCGGGCCTCGTAATCGGAGCCTGTCGAGACGCAGGATGCGTTTGAGATGGGCGAAGAGCATCTCGATCTTCTTTCGCTGGCGCCGTGAGGTCAGGCCTTCCTCGCTCTTGGCGATGTCGCGGGCCATGTCCCGCGCGCCCTCGTGGATCGACCGCGGCACCTTGCGCGCCGGCGCTTTCGGACAGCAGCGCGGTTTGAGTTCGCAGGCATCACAATCGTGCTTGCTGGCGTGATAGAGCAGTGTCGCGCCGTCATTGACCAGCGTCCCGGTGCAGGTGAGCCTCTTGCCAGCAGGACAGATATAGACGTCGCTCCGGTGATCGTAGGTGAAGTCCTCGCGTTCGAATGTCCCGTCGGTTCTCGCCGACTTGTCGAAGACAGGAATGTGCGGCTCGATCCCGCGCTCGTAGACAAGCCACCCGAGCATCTCGGCCGAGCCGTAGGCGCTGTCGGCGGCGAGCCGTTCCGGGTAGAGCCCGAAGCGCTCTTCGGCGCGTCCGATCATCGTGCGTGCCGCGCCGACTTCGGCCTGCCTGATCGCCCGCGTTGCCTCGACATCGACGATGATGGCGTGGTCGAGATCGATCAGATAGTTCGTGGCGTAGGCAAAGAACGCATGTCCCTTGAGGGCGCCTGTCCATTGCGCCGCCGGGTCCGATCGGGAGATGAACTTCGGCTGGGTCTGGCTGGCCGCGCCCCAGGCTGCCTCATCAAGCGTATCGAGATACTCTCGGACCGATCGGCGCGTGAGCGCCATCGCTTCCCAGTCGACGTCTTCCGAGGCTTCGGCGGAGCGCTGCTTGTTGGCATCGGCTTTGATCAGGCTGGCATCGACGGCGAAGCCTTCGCCACCGACAAGGCCCTCATCCATGCAGCGCCGCACGACCATCTCGAACACCTTCCGCAGCAAGTCGCTGTCGCGGAAGCGGCCATGCCGGTTCTTGGAGAAGGTCGAATGGTCCGGCACGTCGCCGTCGAGGCCAAGTCGGCAGAACCAGCGATAGGCGAGGTTCAGATGCACCTCCTCGCAGAGCCGACGCTCGGAGCGGATGCCGAAGCAGTAGCCGACAATCAGCATCCGGATCATCAGCTCGGGGTCGACCGACGGACGCCCCATGGAACTGTAGAACGGCGCCAGCTCCGGCCGCACCGCTGATAGATCGACGAAGCGGTCCATCGACCTCAGGAGATGATCTCCCGGCACGTGCGCGTCAAGCGAGAACTCGTAGAACAGCGCACCCTGTTCGACTTGCCGCGGTCCCATCATCGACTCAGCTCCTGCTCCTCTGCAGGACTAAATCAGCGAACTTCCGCCGTCTCAACCGCCGACTTTTTCAACAAAATCGGCGCATTCCGGAAGTGCCGTCGGCCCTCGGCGACGTCCGAACATCACTACAAAGCGGACTCTCGGCTGATGGCCGGCGCATTTAATGAGGTCACGGCCTAAAGCGGGGCGGCGTCGGTAACTCGCTTTTCGGAAGTGCCCATCTCGAAGGTTGTCAGGCCGCGCGTCTTATCGCTGAACAGAAGCGGCATATCGAACCAAAGCCCGTCGCTAAGGAGTTGCAAATTGCGCGCAACGTCGTCGTCGACATTGGACAACGCAATCCAGAAAAGGTCGTTGGCGACCTGAACCGCAGCGCCAGCGAACGGCTTACCCGGCGCTGCTCTACTGTTCACAGCAAGCGCGGGAACGCGCTGTTGGAAAGCGAGCCGCGAAACTGCACCTCGACGAGGTGGTTCGCCGGCAACGTGGTGTCGTAGTTCTTGTAGATCGTGACCGTCACCAGCATTACGGTCGGCTAGTCTGATTGTCGCCTGGATTGCCGGGGTGCTCGTTCATGACCGGAAGCAACTGCAAAGCTTGCGGTCGCTGAATCGGAGTGGCGGGGAAGAGCGATACAAGACGCCGCTTGTGGCGGTCGTCAGACGTTCTATCGGAGCGGGAGTGAAGCCAACTGGCCGTGCCCGCCCTTCGACGGGTTCGCGCGGCTGACGATCGCGGGATGCCTCAGGTCCCCCTGAGGGGGGATCGTCAGTCCGCGTGCACCTCGCTGTTGACGGGGCGCTTCACCGCGTCGCTTCTAGTTGCGGGAAGAATGTCGCGGCCGTAGGAATGTTTTCCAGAAGCCGCGCTGCTTCTTCGTCGAAGACCGCCTCGGTTTCCAGTCGGGGCGGTGCGTCGTTTGGGGGGGACCTCGGTGAACGGCACCGGAACGGACTGTGCCACAGGTGTGCCGCAACACATCGCTTGTTGCCGCGCCGTTCTACTTTTCAGTGCGCGATCCTGCACGATGTTGGGTTGACCATGGCCGGGAAACCGGCCATCTCCGAAGGTGGAGAGGTGGCCGAGTGGTCGAAGGCGCTCCCCTGCTAAGGGAGTAGACGTCAAAAGCGTCTCGTGGGTTCGAATCCCATCCTCTCCGCCACCTGCCACGGTCTCCCCTACGCGCGTTGTTCGCTTTCCGGACGGCCCGGGCTGGGGGCGTCATCTTCGAGAGTCACCATGCGGCGGCGTTCCTCGCCATGAGCACCATCCTCTACCTGACCACGATCGAGTTCGGCCCGGACTCGCGCAAGATCCTGCCCCGCGCGCTGAGCGAGCTTGGCATTCGGCGGCCGCTGATAGTCAGCGACCGCGGTGTCGAAGCCGAAGGGATCCTCGACGAGGCAACTCGCGGTGTCGAAGCTCCGCGCTTCCTCGACGTTCCGGCCAATCCCACCGAGGCTGCCGTCAACGCCGGACTTGAGGCTTATCGGGCCGGCAACTGCGACGGCATCGTCGCAGTCGGCGGCGGCTCGCCGATCGATCTCGCAAAGGGCGTGGCTCTCCTCGCAACGCATCCCGGCCCAATCGAAGACTATGCCGCGATCTACGGCGGCGTCGCGCGGATCAGCGCGCGTGTCGCACCGGTCATCGCCATGCCGACCACCGCGGGCACGGGAGCCGAGGTCGGCCGCGCCGCGCTTCTCACCCTCGACGACGGGCGCAAGCTCGGCGTCATCAGCCCGCATCTCATTCCGAAACGCGCGATCTGCGATCCTGAGCTGACGCTGCGCCTTCCCCCTCGCCTCACCGCCGCGACCGGCCTCGATGCGCTCTCCCATTGCATCGAGACGTTTCTGTCGCCGCGCATCAATCCGCCCGCCGAAGCGATCGCGCTCGACGGCGCGCACCGGCTATGGGGCAACATCCGGCGCGCGCATTCGCGCGGCGACGACGTCGACGCGCGCAACGAAATGATGATGGGCGCGCTCGAAGGCGGCCTGTCGTTTCAGAAGGGGCTCGGCGCGGTGCATGCCCTGAGCCATGCGCTCGGCGGCCTCCCCGACCTGAAGCTTCACCACGGCACACTGAATGCGCTCCTGATGCCGGGCGTCGTGCGCTTCAACGCCGCTCACGTCGGCGACAAGATCGCGCGGCTAAAAGCGGCGATGGGCCTTCCCGAAAGCGCCGACCTTGCCGACGCCCTTGACCAGCTCAATGCCGACCTCGGCATTCCGCCGGGGCTCGCCGTCCTCGGCGTGACCGAGCAGATGTTCCCGTGGATCGTGGAACGCGCCCTCGCCGATCACTCCACACCGACAAACCCGCGCCAGCCGACTGCGGAAGAGTATCGGACGCTGTTGATCGAAGCGATGGGCTAGGCCGGGTCTAGTGGCCCGAGATCCACTCGCGCGCTGCCCGCAGGGCGGCCGCGATCTGCGCACGGCTCATCTCGCTGGCCAGCTCTTCGCGATGCTGCGCCGCCATCCTGTCGCCGCGCGCCGCAGCGATGTTGAACCACTTGTGCGCCTCGACGAGATCGACCTGCCCCTCACGTCCGGTCGAATACGCCAGCCCCAGCTCGAAGAAGTTCGGCGGCACGTCGCAGGCGCCGCTTGTCTCGATTTGTAAGTTCATTTGACCGCAATCCCCAATGGTCGACGGTTCGTCCGCCTTTTCGCAACACGATCTTCGGCCGCCCCGTCGTGTTCAGCGTTAACGGAGAGGCTTAACGAACCGTGACCAAAGGGTTTACGAACGGTTTAGAGGTGCGGCGCGATTTAATCCAACCTCTTGGAAAGATAGATCTTTCGATCTCCCGCTCAATCGCCTGAAATGCGAAGAAATTTGCCGATTGTTCACCACCTCGGCAATTCGGCACCGGTGGGCGCGCGGCGCGCCGCCGCGCGTCCGCCGGTATTCTCAGTTCGCGCGCTGCCCGAAGAGGATCTTCTGGGCCTCTTTGTCCTTGGAGAGATCGACCGGCGGATCCCGCCTCATCTCGATCGCCTTCGCCACCGCCGGCCGCGCCAGCATGCGGTAGATCCATGCTTTCACATTTGGAAATTCGGCGATGTCAATTCCCTGCCGCTCGTAAGTCTTGATCCAGCCGATCAGCGCCATGTCGGCGATCGAATAATCGCCGGCGATGTAGTCGCGGCCGTCGAGGCGCTTGTTCATCACGCCGTAGAGCCGGTGCGCCTCATCGCCAAAGCGCTTGATGCCGTAGGGCACCTTCTCCGGCGCGTAGTTGCGGAAGTGATTGTTGTGGCCCAAGACCGGGCCGACATTCGACACCTGCCACATCAGCCACTCTTCCGCCGCGACGCGGCTCCGCTCGTCGATGCCGTAGAACACCCCGAACTTGCGGCCGAGATAGATCAGGATGGCAGCGGACTCGAAGACCGAGATCGGCTTTCCGTCCGGACCTTCCGGATCGACAATCGCGGGCATGCGGTTGTTCGGCGCGATCGCCAGGAACGACGGCTCGAACTGCTCACCCTTCCCGATGTTCACGTATTTGATCTCATAGGGAACGCCCGCTTCCTCCAGGAAGATGTTGATCTTCCAGCCGTTTGGCGTCGGCCAGTAATAGAGTTCGATGGGCTTGGTCTGCTTGTGAGCCATTCCGGTCTCCTGGAAGTCTTCGAGAAGGTCTTCGCGTCTCGGCCGTGCATGTGGCGCACGCCAAGTCGTGTTGCAATGCGCAAGGCCGTTACCCGCGCTTGACCGCCGCCAGGAAGAAGCCGTCCGTTACCGCTCGCAAAGGCGTAAGCAGAATCGAGGCTTCAGCTAGCGACCCCGGCGGCGGCGCGACGCCAGGCAGCGCGCCGTTCCAGAGGTCGGCCATCGGAAGCGCCTGAAAGTCCGGATGGCCCGCCAGGAAGCCCGCGACGCGCTCGTCGTTCTCCTGTGGCAGCAACGAGCAGGTCGCATAAACGAGAATGCCGCCGGCTTTCACGTAGCGCGCCGCCTCGGCAAGCACCGCGTCCTGCTCCGCGACCCGCTTGGCAAGCGCGTCTGGGGTCAGGCGCCATTTCGCATCGGGCCGGCGCCGCCAGACGCCTGTGCCCGTGCACGGAGCGTCGACGAGTACCCGGTCCATCTGCCCGGCGAGATCGTCGAGAACGTTTGGGCCGGACACGCGAACCTGGACGTTGCGCGCCCCGGCGCGTTTGAGCCGCTCGAAGATCGGCGCGAGGCGGCCCTTGTCAGAGTCGGTCGCATAAACCTGTCCGCGGTTTTCCATCCGCGCCGCCAGCGCCAGCGTCTTGCCGCCGGCGCCGGCGCAAAGGTCGAGCACCTGTTCGCCGGGCCTTGCGCCGACGAGGATCGCACAAAGCTGGCTCCCCTCGTCCTGCACCTCGATGCGTCCGCGCTGAAAGGCCTCCTCGGTCTGCACATTCGGATGCCGGCGCGGGCCGACGATCGGCGGAACTCTGAGACCGACTGGCGAGTAAGGCGTCGGAATTGCTCCGAGGTGTGAAAGCCGGTGCGCGACTTTCTCGCGTTCCGCCTTGAGCGTGTTGACCCTGAGATCGAGCGGCGGCCGTCCGGCGAGCGCCTCCCCCTCCGCAACCCAGTCCGCCCCGAGCGCCGCCGCCAGACGCGGCGCGAGCCATTCCGGCAAATCGGCCCGCACGTGATCTGGCGCGGCGGAAAGTTCGGCGACGACGAAAGGCTCAGGCAACGGGGGCGGCGCGTGGCGGTCGGCGGCGAAGGCTGCGCTCAGTGCCTCTGGCGTCTCGCCCCATTCGAAGAGCGCGGCGCCGACCGCCAGATGCCAGGGCGTGTCGCCGCCCATGCGCCAGGCGAGCGACGAGCGCTTCCGCAGGGCATCGTAGACAAGGTTCCCGATCGCCGCGCGATCGCCCGAGCCGGCAAAGCGGTGCGACAGTCCCCAGTCCTTCAGGGCCTCGGAAGCCGGCCGATGCCGTGACTCCATCTCGTTGATGACATCGATCGCAGCGGCGACCTGTCCGCCGAGCCTCATCCGATGCCCGCCCAGAGCACCAGCCACGCGACATGCCCGGAGAGGAAGAGGATGCCCGCGGCGTTGATCAGGAACACGACGCCGCGCAGCGGGACGCTCCCCGTCATCGTCTGCACGATCGTGTGGATCACCCGCCCGACGAAAAAGACCCACGCCGCGACGATGTCGGGTCGACCGACCGCACCGAAGACGATGAGAAGCACGGCGCAGAACCACGCGACCGTCGGCAGCTCGAACTGGTTGGAGAGATTGCGCGCGACCGGAGCGAGATGCGGCGGATCGCCGTCAGCGCGCCGGAAATCGGCGAACTTCGCGCCGCCTCGGCTGACGGCGATCATTCGCCCGAACGTCAGCCACGCAAAGAGAGCGGCGGTCAGCGCGAAGTGCAGGACGAAGGGAATGAGGAACGCACGGACCATCGGCCGGGGATCAGGTCGCGCCCGGATAATTCGGGCTTTCGCGCGTGATCGTCACGTCGTGGACGTGGCTCTCTCGCCAGGCTGAGCCGGATATGCGGACGAACTCCGCCTTGTTGCGGAAGTCCTCGAGGTTCTTCGCGCCGACATAACCCATCGCGGCGCGCAGGCCGCCGGCAAGCTGGTGAAGCACGTTGGCCGCCGGCCCCTTGTAGGGCACCTGCCCCTCGATCCCTTCCGGAACGAGCTTCAGCGTGTCGCGAATCTCAGCCTGGAAGTAGCGGTCGGCGGAGCCGCGCGCCATCGCCCCGACGGAGCCCATGCCGCGATAGGATTTGTAGCTGCGCCCCTGGTAGAGATAGACCTCGCCCGGGCTTTCCTCCGTTCCGGCAAGGAGCGCGCCGACCATGGCGACGGACGCCCCTGCCGCGAGCGCCTTGGCGAGATCCCCGGAATACTTGATGCCGCCGTCCGCGATGACCGGCACGTTCGCCTTCTCCGCGACGGCAACCGTCTCCATCAGCGCCGTAAGTTGCGGAACGCCGACTCCGGCGACGATGCGCGTGGTGCAGATCGAGCCCGGACCGATGCCGACCTTGATCGCGTCGGCGCCGTTGTCGATCAGCGCGCGCGCCGCCTCTCCCGTCGCGACATTCCCGGCGATGACCTGCGTCTCGTTTGACATGCGCTTCACCGCGGCCACCGCGTGGAGCACCTTCTCGGAGTGGCCGTGCGCGGTATCGACGACGATCACATCGCAGCCGGCGGCAAGCAGCCGCTCGGTGCGATGCAGCCCGGCATCGCCGACCGTCGTCGCGGCGGCGACTCTCAGCCGCCCCTGATCGTCCTTCGAGGCGAACGGATTGAGCTGCGCCTTCTCGATGTCCTTGACCGTGACGAGCCCGATGCAGTTCTCGTCGGAATCGACGACGAGAAGCTTTTCGATGCGATACTGGTGCAGCAGCCGCTTCGCCTCGTCCTGGCTGACGTTCTCCGCCACCTTGATCAGCCGCTCGTGCGTCATCAGCTCCGCGACCCGTTGCATCGGATCGGATGCGAAGCGCACGTCGCGATTGGTCAGAATGCCGAGCAGCTTGCCGACAACCTGTCCGCCGCTCCCGGCGCCTTCGACGACCGGGATGCCGGAGATCCGGTAAGACTCCATCAGCCCCAACGCGTCGGCAAGCGTCGCGTCGGGCCCGATCACCACCGGGTTCACCACCATCCCGGACTCGAACTTCTTCACCTGTCGGACCTGTTCGGCCTGCGCGTCCGGATCGAAGTTGCGGTGGATGACGCCGATGCCGCCGGCCTGCGCCATGGCGATGGCAAGCCGCGATTCCGTCACCGTGTCCATCGCCGCGGACAGGATCGGCAGATTGAGGCTGATCGCGCGCGTCAGACGGGTCGCGATGTCCGTCTCGGCGGGCAGGACTTCGGAGTGTCCGGGCCTGAGCAGAACGTCGTCAAAGGTGAGCGCTTCGCGTCCAGTAACGACGTCGACGATACGGGCCATGCCAAGCCTCCGGAAAAAGGGTGCCGAATGCGGGCCGAGACGGCCGCGTGGAAAGGAATCGGCGTAGGGGTTGGCGGGGGTCACTAACACGGCGGCCCCGGATTAGGAAAGATTCTCTCGCCGCGGCATGGTGGCGGGCGGCCGGCGAGGCGTTTTGGCGGCGCGAAGCCTGCAATCGGTGAGCTGAGAGTCCGCCCTATGGACCAGCCGGCCGCTTTGCGGGATAGAGACGCACGTTTCTCCGCCTCCCCATTTCTTCACAGCTGTGCCCGACCGCATCCTCCTGCCGCTCATCGTCGCCTGCGCGCTCTTCATGGAGAACCTCGATTCCACGGTTCTCTCCACGGCGCTTCCGGCAATCGCGGCGGATTTCGGCGAAAGCCCAATCCACCTGAAGCTGGCGCTGACCTCCTACCTGCTTGCAATCGCGGTCTTTCTGCCCGCCTCCGGCTGGCTTGCCGACCGTTACGGCGCCCGCAACATCTTTCAGCTGGCAATCGCCATCTTCACGGCCGGGTCGATCCTCTGCGGCCTCTCCGGCTCGATCGGCTCGCTGGTGCTCGCGCGCATCCTGCAGGGGATCGGCGGCGCCATGATGGTGCCGGTCGGCCGGCTCGTGATCCTGCGGTCGGTAGAAAAGCGCGAACTCGTAGGCTCGCTTGCCTGGCTGACCATCCCCGCCCTGATCGGCCCGGTGGTCGGCCCGCCGCTCGGCGGTTTCATCACCACGTATTTCGAGTGGCGCTGGATCTTCTGGATCAATGTTCCGGTCGGCGTTCTCGGCCTCGTCCTCGCCACGCTCTTCATCCCGAACCTGCACGGCGACGCGCCGACACGCTTTGATTTGCGCGGCTTCCTGCTTTCGGCCCTCGGCCTCGCCGGTTTCATGTCGGGGTCGACCGCGCTTGGACTTGGGCTGCTGCCGGAAAGCCTGACGTTGACGCTGCTCCTTGGTGGCGCAGCGCTTCTCGCCGGTTACGTCGTCCACAGCCGCCGCGTCGCGAACCCGATCCTCGACCTCTCGCTCTTCCGCGTCCCGACATTCGGATTGTCGATCATTGGCGCACTGCTCTTCCGGCTCGGCGTCGGCGCGACGCCCTTCCTGTTGCCGCTTCTCCTGCAGATCGGCTTCGGGATGTCGCCGTTCAAATCGGGCTCGATCACCTTCGCTTCCGCCTTCGGCGCCCTCGTCATGAAGTTCGCGGCGACGCCGATCCTCCGCCGCCTCGGCTTTCGCAACGTGCTCCTGGCGAACACATTGATTGCCGGAGTGTTCGTCGCACTTCCGGCCGCCTTCACGCCGACAACGCCGGTCGCGCTGATCGTCGCGCTGCTCCTCGTCGGCGGCTTCTTCCGCTCGCTGCAATTCACCAGCATCAACGCGCTGAGTTATGCCGACGTGCCTCCAGATCGGATGAGCCGCGCAACGACGCTGACCAGCGTTGCGCAGCAATTGGCGCTTTCCGTCGGAATCTCGGTTGGCGCGGTCACGCTGGAGCTGACCACGCGAACGAGCGGCGGCGCCATCGAAGCGAACTCGTTCGCTCCGGCCTTCCTCCTGATCGGCTTCTTCGCGGTGATCGCGGTCGTGCCGTTCCTGTTCCTGAAGCGCGACGCCGGCGACGAAATGTCGGGTCGCCATCCGGCGCCCGATCCGGTCACGGTGATGCGCGAAAGGGGCTAATCGGACCTGCCGCGAAAGCCCGTCGCCAACAGATAAAGCTCCGGGCTGTCGGAGCGGCTCGCCGGTGGCTTGACGTGCTGCACCTTGGCGAAATCTCGCTTCAGGTCAGCAAGAAGCGTATTCTCCGTTCCGCCGCGGAAGACCTTGGCGAGGAAGGCCCCGCCCGGCTTCAGCACGTCGCGGGCAAAGTCGGCTGCGGCTTCGCAGAGCGCGACGATGCGCAAATGGTCGGTCGCGCGATGCCCGGTCGTCGGCGCCGCCATGTCGGACATCACGACGTCTGCCTTCGCGCCCCGCAGCGCCTCGACGATCTGCTCCGGCGCGTCGGCTTCCAGAAAATCCTTTTCGATGACTATGACGCCCGGCAGCGCGTCCATGCCGAGGTAATCGATCGCCACGACAAGCGGCTCGGCATCCGTCGATCCGACGCGCGTCGCGGCAATCTGCGACCAGCCGCCCGGCGCCGCGCCGAGATCTATAATGCGCCGCCCTGGCTTCAAGAGCCCGAAGCGGTCGTCGATCTCGACGAGCTTGTAGGCCGCGCGCGAGCGAAAGCCTTCGCGCTTGGAGCGCGCCACGTAGGGATCGTTCAGCTGTCTTTCGAGCCAGCGCTGCGACGAGGGCTTGCGCTTTCGCGCGTTCTTCAGCCGGGTCTTGAGCTCCCGCTGCCCGGAGCCGCTGCGCGTCTTCACAGCGGATGCGCGCTTGCAGATTTGGGATTGCCGCGCGCGCTGAGATGGCCGTCGGCGCGCATCAATTGCATCAGGATGCCCTCGCGCAGGCCACGGTCGGCGACGCGCAGCCGGCTGCACTTCCACTCGCGCCGGATTGCCTCGAACACGGCACAGCCGGCGAGCACCAGATCCGCGCGTTCGCGCCCGATGCAGGGATTACAGCGGCGCGCCTCGTAGTCCATGCCGCGGACCTTCGTCATCATCAGCTCGATGTCTTCGTTCTCCATCCACAGTCCGTCGACGCGGCGGCGGTCGTAGCGCGGCAGATCGAGATGCACGCCGGCGAGCGTCGTCACCGTGCCGGAGGTGCCGAGATAGTGGAAGTCGCGCCCCTCGGTAGCCCCCTTCAGCGCATCGCGGGCGTGGAAACGATGAAACTCCGAACGCACGTCTTCGACCATCGCCTCGAACACGCGATTGTCGACGTCGATGCCGCCGTGCCGCTCGGCAAGCGTCACGACGCCGACTGGCAGCGAGACCCAGGCGCGCACGAGCCCGCCGCGGCGGCGCGCCTTGCGCCGGTCCAACCAGACAATCTCCGACGAGCCGCCGCCAATGTCGAAGAGCACCGCACCCTCCGCCCCTGGGTCGAGCAGCGAAAAGCAGCCCTCCGCGGCGAGCCGCGCCTCCGTGCGCCGATCGACGATCTCAAGCTCCAGGCCGATCTCGTCGCGCACGCGATTCAGGAAATCCCCGCCGTTCTCGGCCACGCGGCAAGCCTGCGTGGCGATGAGACGGGCGCCGGCCATCGGGCGCTCCCGGAGCTTCTGGCCGCAGATTCTGAGCGCACCTACGGCACGGTCCATCGCCTCGGCGCCGAGCCGCCCATTCTGTGCGACGCCCTCGCCAAGTCGCACGATACGTGAAAAGGAATCGACGACGCGAAAGCTGTCACGCGCCGGCTCAGCGATCAGAAGCCGGCAATTGTTCGTGCCGAGATCGAGCGCTCCGTAAAACGGTCCATGCTCCGCGCGGCGCCCATTGCGGCCCCGACGGAAACGATCCCCGGCCCGACGGCTTCCGCCCTCCCCTCGACCGAATGGTACGGGGACGGTGGCGGCTGGCTCGGAAGCCGATGCCGGAACACCGCGGGCAGACGCACCCTTCGCCGATGCGAAGGTCTCCACGGAGTCCGATGTCGAGCCGGGCAGAGAACCCGATTTGGTCGAGTCCGTGCCCTTATCCATATATCGCTCGCTTTCGAGGGCCCTTCGGCCCTGCGCGTTGCGGCCAGGATAGGCCTTAGACGGCAGCGAAGCAAACAGCGTGCCTATCGGCTATTCCTGCGGGCCGGCGCGGCCGCGAAGCGGGCGCTCTTCCATCCTGAGCAGGAAGAAGAATGTGAGCGCATAGCCGCCGGCGGCAACGAGGAACATGTCGCTGAAACGCGCGATCTGCGCGGGGCTCGCGGCCACATGGATCGCGCCGTGCGAGGAGTCGGGCGCTGCGCCGAGGCCCAAGACGATGGCGCCGAGCACAGCGACCATCAGCGCGCCGCCAAGCTGGCGGAAAAACCCGATGGCTGCCGTCGTCGTTCCGAGTTGCTCGGGCGCGACGGCGTTCTGCACCGCGACCGTCGTGACCGGGAGCATCGTCCCCATTCCGAGGCTGATCAGCGCAAGCGTCGCGTCGAGAAGCAGAAGCGGCATTTTCACGGCAAAGAAGGAGAGCGCAATGCAGCCGGCGCACGCGATTGCCGTTCCGACAAGCGGTATCCGCTTGTAGTGCCGGACATGCGCGAGTCTGCGCCCGGCGAGCGTCGCGCCGAAAACGACGCCGACGGTAAGCGGAATGAGCGCCAGCCCCAATTCGCCTGCCGTCAGCCCCGACACCACCTCGAAGAAGAGCGGCAGGAACACCGTCAGGCCGATCAAGGTGCCCATCCCGAAGCACGACGAAATCGTGCCGGTGCGCACCACCTGGTTGCGCAGGACCATCAGGGGAACGAGCGGCTCTTCGGCCGTCAGAAGACGCAGCCCGAACAATATCCAGAGGATGAACGAGCCGATGAACAGCGAAACCTCCTGCACCGAGGTCCACGCATAGCGCGACCCGCCCCAGTTCAGCGCCAGCATCATCGTCACGCTTGCTACGGTGATCAGCAAAGCGCCGAGCACGTCGAGCCGGTGCCAGCGCTCGTGACGCGGTAGGCGCTTCAGCGCGTAACTCGTCATCGCATAGGCGAGTGCACCCAGCGGCAGGTTGATCCAGAAGATCACCGTCCAATGGAGATGCTCGGCCAGAACGCCCCCGAGCACCGGTCCCGACAGGCTGGAGGCGGCAAAGACGGCCGCGAAATAGGCCTGGTAGCGGCCCCGTTCCCGCGGCGCGACGACGTCGGCCACCGCCGTTTGCGCTAGCGAGATGAGGCCGCCGCCGCCGAGACCCTGGAGGCCGCGCGCGACGATGAGGAAGAGCATACTGGGCGCGAGAGCGCATAGGAGCGATCCGACCATGAAGGTCACGATCGCAACCAGGATCGTGGCGCGCCGCCCGTGGATGTCGCTGAGCTTGCCGTAAAGCGGGGTCGCCGCGGTCGCTGTCAACAAATAGGCGGTCACGACCCAAGGCAGGTCGGCGACGTTGTTCAGGTCGCGTCCGATCGTCGGCAATGCGGTCGCGACGATCGTCTGATCGAGCGCCCCAAGAAAGATCGCCAGCATGACGCCGATGACAATTCTGCGGATTTCCGCATGCGAAAGAAGGGCCGGCGGCGCGGCGGCGGGAACGGCATCCATGCTCTTGATCGTCCAGGTGGGAGGGTTAGATAGCGTAGCTGTGCGACGCTTTCGACGCGACAGATGGGATCAGCAAGGCGCTTGAAACCCGAAAGCGCCCGATGTTAGGAAGCCGCCTGCCCTTTTGGGGGATAGTTCAACGGTAGAACAGCGGACTCTGACTCCGTCGATCTTGGTTCGAATCCAGGTCCCCCAGCCAACTCACCAGCCTTTGAGGGCGCGACACGCCCGTCGGCCGACCAAAGGTTCGCTTTCGAGGTAGCCGGTACAGTTTCGTCGCGGAACGTGCGGGAAAACTGAGCCCCCCAATACTCGCGGCCTCCTGCATCTCGTTCGCTGGACAGCGGTGGTCACCCAAAAGCGGTGCAGCCGCTAACGTCGCCGTTCTGTGCGGTTGGCCCCGGGGTGACAACTTGTTGAGGTTACCAATCCCTTACTGGAACTTAGGTTGGCGTCTCGCGCCCGCCGGCGGCGTCCACAGTCGCGTTGAATGATTAAGGCTGACCATAGGAGCCGCTCTCCGGCGAACTGTGGCTAAACTTATTCGCAATACTGAAGGGTCGACATTTAGGCGTCTTCGGAACTCCGGATCGTTGCAGACACCGGGCGGACAGCGCAGCAATGAAGTCGAGCACTACACGGCGACAGGATCGACGGCGGGCCATGCGGGTCGGCTTCATCGGCCTGCTCACGCTCGCCGCGATCCTGTTCTGGTTCGGCGGCAACTCGCCGGTCCTCTACCGGCTGAGCTCGCTGATCTTCGATCTTTACCAGAACCTGAAGCCGCGCCAGGAAGCCGGCGCGCCGATTGTCATCGTCGACATCGACGAGGCGTCTATGCGCAAGGTCGGACAATGGCCCTGGCCGCGCTCGCAGATCGCCCAGATCGTCGATCAGCTCGGAGCGCTCGGCGCCGCCGACATCGCCTTTGACGTTGTCTTCTCAGAGCCCGATCGCACGTCGCTCGGCACGGCTGCCGAGACGCTCAGACGCGCCGGGGCAAAGGTGGACCTGCCCGCCGACCTGCCTGACAATGACGAGCTTCTTGCCCAGGCGTTCGCACGCAACCAGGTCACCGCGGGGGTCGTGCTCACCAACGAGAACAATTCCGAGATGCCGGCGTCCAAAGCCGGTTTCGCCTTCGCCGGCGCCGACCCGCAATCCTACCTGATGACCTTCACCGGCGGTCTCCCGAACTTGCCTCACTTGAACAATGCGGCGACCGGGCTCGGGTTCTATAGCTTCCCGCCGAATCCCGACGGGATCGTCCGCGTGGTCCCGCTTCTCGCCCGCAGCCACGACAACCTCTACCCTGCCTTGTCGATCGAAGCGCTCCGGGTCGCGCTCGGTGCAAGCTCGTTCATCATCCGCGCCACCGGGGCGAGCGGCGAGGCTGATACCGGTCGCCCGGCGATGACGGCTCTCAAGGTCGGGAACTTCGAGGTGCCGACCGGCCCCGAAAGCGAGTTTCGCGTCTATTTCTCTGGCCTGCCGAACGTTCCGCGCATCTCCGCAGCGGATTTTCTCGACCCCGCGAAAGCGGCGACGTACGCGGACCAGATCAACGGCGCGATCGTGCTGATTGGCACGAGCGCGGTCGGGCTTCGCGATCTGGTGGCGACGCCGGTCTCCGCAGCGCAGCCGGGCGTCGAGGTACATGCGGAGATCATCGACCAGATATTGGGTGGAGAATTTCTCACGCGCCCCGACTGGGCGCCCGGCGCTGAGATCGTGCTCTCCGTCGTTCTGACGCTGATCCTCCTCGCCGCCGTGCTTTCTCTCGGGCCGTTGCTCGGCGCCGCGGCCGCGCTCGTAATCATCTCCGGGGTGCTAGCAACCTCGTGGTTCGCGTTCGCGAACTGGGACCTCGTGCTCGACCCGATCCTTGCCAGCGGCTCGGTGTTGAGCGTCTACATCGTCGTGACGGCGATCCTTCTCCTTATCACCGACCAGGAGCGGCAATTCGTACGCCGCGCGTTCGCATTCTATCTGTCGCCAGCGATGGTCGAGCGGCTGGCCGAAGACCCCGCCGCGCTTTCGCTCGGCGGCGAGACGCGCGAGATCACCATTCTCTTCAGCGACATCCGCGGCTTCACTTCGCTGTCGGAGAAGATGGACCCGCAGCAGATCACCGGTCTCCTGAATCGCTTCCTGACACCGATGAGCGACGTCTTGATGCAGTCCGGCGCCACCATCGACAAATATATCGGCGACGCGATCATGGCGTTCTGGAACGCGCCGATCGCGACGCCCGATCATCCGCGCCAGGCGTGCCTTGCGACACTCGGCATGTTCGAGGCTCTGGACGACCTGAACCGCAACGAGGAGACGCCGATCAAGATCGGCGTCGGCCTCAACACCGGCGAGTGCTGCGTTGGCAACCTCGGCTCCGAGCAGCGCTTCAACTATTCCGCGATCGGCAACTCGGTGAACGTGGCCGCGCGTGTCGAAAGCCTGACCAAGCAGTACGGCCTCTCGATCCTGATCACCGAATATACGGCTACGCACGTCGATAGCATGGCGATGCTCGAGGTCGACCTGGTCCGCGTCGTGGGACGCGCCGAGCCGGTGGCGATCTTTACGCTCCTCGGCGACGAAGAGCATGCCAGGTCTGCCGAGTTCCAGGCGCTTCGCGCGGCGCACGACGCGATGATCGCGGAGTATCGGTCGGCCCGGCTTTCAGAGGCCGCGGAATCCGCGGCCAAGCTCCGCGCCAGCGCCCCCTCCTCGCTGGCCGGCCTCTACAGCATGTATACGAAGCGGATCAGCGCCCTCGTTAAAGAGCCGCCGCCTGCCGGATGGGACGGCGTCTTCAACCTGCTCGAGAAGTAGAGACCGCGGGAGGCGCGGCTCGCCGCTTCTTGCGCTGCGATTTCCCCGCTTCGGCCGCAGCCGCCTCCCACGCCGCGCAGACGTCGCTTGCGAAGACCCTAGCGCTTTTCGACGAGAACCGCTTGCCGCGCTCGAACGCTAGGCGCCGCAGTTCGGCGCGCCGCTTCTCGATCGCCGCGAGCAGGCGCTCACGCGCAGCCCCGAGGCCTGCTGGAATGGTCGTCGTCGCAAGCCGCTCAGACAGGAGCCAGAGGTCGTGCTCCTCGCCAAGATACTCCGCCGTCTGCTTCGCGTCGGCTCTGAGGTCTTGGAGATGGGGCGGCGCGACGTTGCGGAAAAGGCGGAGCTGCGACGACTGATCCTTCACCCGCTTGCGCCACTCGTGCAGCACCTCGGACGTGCCGCTCTTTTTCGCTTCCCGCCAGCTCTTCCGCAGCCGCGTCTGGCTGCGCTGAAGGCCTTCGAGCAGCGTGCGGGAACCGTCTGGCCAACCGAGCGCCGCGACCTCCGCGAGTGCAGCGTCCAGATCTCCGAGCACCTCCTTGACGTTCGCATCGATGCCGCCGTTGCCCGGCACCGCCTTGCCGCCGACAATTCGCTTCCTGAGAGATCGCACGGCGCTCGCGGAAAGCCCCGCATCGAGCCCGGTGACGGCCTTTTCGAAGCTCTCCAGCAACACGACCTCGTCGCGCGATCCCGAGAGCAGTCGTCCGGCGTCGCGCCAGCGGCGGTTCTCCGCCTTGAAGCATGCTTCGTCCGCGGGCGCCGCAAGCCGCGCCAACGCGCGCAGACGTTTGAAACCCTGCCGCGCTTCGTGGATCGCCCGGGCCCGGTCCTTATTGCCCCCGAGGCCGGCGCGGACTCGTGCCATCTCCTCCTCCGCCACGCGGCGGAAGGCGTCTTTCAGCTCTTCGCCCGGTTCGAAACGCCACGCCATGACTACCCCGCCGCCGCCGTTCCGGCGGGCCAGAGGCGATAGGGCTGGAGCGCGAGGCGCGAGGCGTAGTAGCGCGCCTCGTCCGTCACCTCGCGCCCGACCCAAGGCGGAAGCACGACATCCGTCGTCTCGGTCGCGATCTCCACTTCGGCGATGACAAGCCCCTCATTGTCGCCGGCATAGACATCGATTTCCCAATCGTGGTGCGCGTAGCGCGTCCGAAAACGCGTCTTTTGCAGCACGCTCCCCTCGTGCAGCGTCGCCAGAAGCTCCGCATCCTCCAGCGGCAGCTTGTATTCGAACTCGATGCGGGAAAGTCCGGGATTGGCGCTCTTGATCGTGAGCGCCGCCTGGACGTCATCTTCGATCCGAACGCGTACGGCGGCGCGACCGGACGCGGCAAGATAAGCTTGCCGCAGCCGTCGGCCTTGATCCGCCCCCTCGCGCCAGCCGTCGTTCGCGACGAGAAACTTGCGTTCGATTTCACGCGGCACGCAGAAATCATGCGTTCATGCCGCTGTCATATTCAATCCGCCTCCGAAAGCGCCGAGAGTACCGGTGCCGCAGCTTACCGGCGTCCGTCGGCTCGCAGGGCGTTTCGCCGCACCGATAAAGAGATGACCTCAGCCGCCGTTCGGTAGAGGCGCATCCTCCCGGGCGCCGGTTTTTTCCTGGGCCCCGGCGTCGCCCGCCTCGCTCAGTCCGAGCCGCCGCCTCGCCTCGTCCATCGTGACAAGGCGCGGGCCGGTACCTGACATTCGAGACCGGGATCACACCCCGCCGTTTCAGGAGGGCGAGGTATTCCACCGGCAGGTAGCCCTGAAGAAACGGCTGCTGATCTATCGCGAAGGAGGCGGAGCCGTCGGCGACTGCTTTCAGCATGGTATCCGTGACGTCGAACGTTCCAACTCTGATCGTGCGGCCCTCGAGTGCCTTCGCCGCTTCGACCGCAGGCTCGCCAGCGCTGGTCGCACTGAGCGCAAGGATCGCGTCGATCTCGGTGTCTTCGGTCAGCCGGTCGGTGATCGTCTTGAGGGCCTTCGCGGGGTCGGGATCGACCTGCACGACCTCCACCGACCCGGCAAAACCGTCGATGAAGCCCTTGCAGCGAAGGTCGAGCCCGACATTGCCGAGTTCGTGGTTCAGGCAGAGTGCCTTCTTGCCGCCGAGGCTCCGCATCGTATCGCCGGCAACGCGGCCGGCCTCGTATTCGCTTTGCCCGACATGCAGCAGCGCCCCCAACGAATGGCTGACATCGAAGCCGGAATTGATCGTAATCACCGGAATGCCGGCAGCCACCGCCGCTTGGATCGGCGGAGCGAGCGCATCTGCGTTCGGGATCGAAAAGATGAGGCCGTCGGGGGCCTCCTTCACCGCCGCCTGCGCGAGCGCCGCCATCTTATCCACGTCGAAGGTCTCGGGCGCCCGATAGACGACGGTGACGCCCGCATCCTTGGCGGCAGCCTCAGCACCCTCTTTAACGGCCGACCAGAAGCGGTCAGCCGCGGCGCCATGCGTTACGATGACAAAGCGAAGCTTGTCCTCGGCCCGCGCACCAGCTTGCGCGAAGGACAATGCCGCGATGCCGAGAACCAGCATCCGCAATAGGCCCGGGATCATTTTCGGCTCCGAGCGCCCCGCTCTCATCCGTTGACTAGCACAGGAGAAGTATTCGGCAAGGCGACGAACCGCCTTTTTCGAACAAAATTGCGACCTTGAGGGAAAAGCGCCTCAGTCGCTATCCAACTCCTCGGCAAACCGCGAAGCCTTCGCCGCCGCCCGGCCCCACGCGCGCCACGCGAACGGGATGTGGCCGAGATAGGCAACCGCCGCGGTCGCCAGGAACGAGAAGGGATAGCTCGCAAAGAGCGCCACCAGGAGCACGCCGATCACGAGAACCGGCAGCACGCGGTCGCGCGGGATGCGCTGCCCGAACCGCTTTCCCGAGAACGTCGGCAGCCGGCTCACCATCAGAAGCGCGATGACGATGGTGTAGATCGCGACGAGGATCGCAGCGGCCTTGAAGTCGAGAAGGAAGGTCCGCTGCAGGAAGTAAGGCAGCATCACGAGGCCCGCCCCGGCCGGTGCGGGAACGCCGACGAAAAAGTCGCGATGCCAGTCGGGCCGCGGCTCCTCGGCAATGAGCGCGGCATTGAAGCGGGCGAGCCGGAGCCCCGTGCAGATGGCAAAGACGAGCGCGCAAATCCACCCGAACGAGGAGAGCGCGTCGAGCCGCCAGATGAACACGAAGATCGCCGGCGCGACGCCGAAATTCACAAAATCGGCCAGCAAATCCAGCTGCTCGCCGAAGCGTGAGGAAGCACGGAAGTAGCGTGCCAGGCGCCCGTCGATGCCGTCCAGGATGATCGCGACGATGACACCTGCGACCGCGAGGTCGAAACGGTGCTCCACCGCCATGCGGATCGCGGTCAGCCCGGCGCAAAGCCCAAGCAGCGTGACTAGGTTCGGAAGAACGGCCGTGAACGGCACAAGTCGGCGACGCGGCCTGCCGCGCTTCGCCTCCGGGTCGATGGGGGGAAAGAGGCCTGCCATGGGGTTAGTCGCGGCGCATGGGATACGGCGGCAACGGCTGCGCGCCCGGCATCAGCGCAATCGGCGTCTCGCCGGCGATGGCGCGCTGCCCCGGATTGACGATGACCGTCGCGCCTTCCGGCAGGTAGACGTCGAGCCGCGAGCCGAAACGGATCATGCCGATCCGCTCGCCGACCTCGAGGCGCGCCCCCTCGCGCGTCCAGCAGAGGATGCGCCGGGCGACAAGACCGGCGATCTGCACCACCCCGACAATTTGGCCGCCTTCGGTCTCGATCATCAGACCGTTCCGTTCGTTGACTTCGCTCGCTTTGTCGAGGTCGGCGCTGAGGAATTTCCCGGCCTTGTAGGCCACCGAGGTCACGCGGCCGGCGACCGGCGCGCGATTGATGTGGCAATCGAAAACATTCATGAAGACCGACACGCGCGTCAGCGGCTCTGCCCCGAGGCCAAGCTCCGGCGGCGGCAGCGCGTGGACGATCGGCTCCACCCGCCCGTCGGCCGGGCTAACGACAAGCCCCGGAGCGACCGGCACGACGCGCACTGGATCGCGAAAAAAGATCACCATCCAGCCGGCAAGGATCAGGAGCAGCCAGAAGAGCGGCGCGAACAGGAACGCGAACACCACCGCAAGCGCCAGGGTGACCGCAATGAAGGGCCAGCCCTCGCGGTGGACGGTCGGAACGGCCTCGCTGATGGAGCGCAACATCGCGCGCTCATAGACAATGCAGCCCGCGCGGGGAAGCCGCCTACTCCGCCGCGTCCTCCACGACGAGGTCCGGCGGGATCAGGCCGCGCGCTTCTTCGCGCGTGCGGCGGAGCCGCTCCGCGATCTCGTCGACCTCGCGCTGGCGCTCCCACATGGCGGCGTAGAGGCCGCGGCGTGCGAGCAGTTCGCCGTGCGTCCCCTGCTCCGCGATCGCGCCGTCCTGCAGCACGATGATCCGGTCGGCGTTGACCACGGTCGACAGGCGATGGGCGATGACCAGCGCCGTGCGGTTCTGAGATACGTTGTCGAGCGCCGCCTGGATCTCGTGCTCGGTCGCCGTGTCGAGCGCCGAGGTGGCCTCGTCGAGGACGAGGATCGGCGGCGCTTTCAAAATCGTGCGGGCGATAGCGACGCGCTGCTTCTCGCCGCCGGAGAGCTTCAGTCCGCGCTCGCCGACCTGCGTGTCGTATCCTGCCGGCAGGCGCTCGATGAAGCGCGCCACCTGCGCCATCTGCGCAGCCGCGCGCACGTCCTCCTCGCTGGCGTCCCAGCGGCCGTAGCGGATGTTGTAGCCGATCGTGTCGTTGAACAGCACGGTGTCCTGCGGAACGATGCCGATCGCGGCGCGCAGGCTGTCTTGCGCGACGTCGCGAATGTCCTGACCGTCGATCGTGATGCGGCCCTCCGAGACGTCGTAGAAGCGGAAGAGAAGCCGGGCTAGCGTCGACTTGCCGGCGCCCGAAGGGCCGACGACAGCGACCGTCGCATTGGCCGGGACCTCGAAGCTGACGCCCTTCAGGATCTGCCGTGAAGGCTCATAGGCGAAGTGCACGTCCTCGAAGCGGATCGCGCCTTCGCTCACGATGAGCGGCGGCGCGCTCTCCCGGTCCGTGACCTCGGCTGGCACCTCGAGAAGACGGAACATCGCTTCGATGTCGGCGAGCCCCTGCACGATCTCGCGATAGACGAAGCCGATGAAGTTGAGCGGCATCGAGAGCTGCATGAGCAGCGCGTTGACGAGCACGAAGTCGCCGATCGTCTGCTGTCCGGCCATGATCGCGCGCGCCGACATCACCATGCAGATCGCCATGCCGGTTGCGAAGATGGCCATCTGACCGAGGTTGAGGCCGGCGAGCGAAACCCATGTGCGCACCGCAGCGCGCTCGTAGCGCGCCATGGAACGGTCGAAACGATCCGCCTCACGCTGCTCGTTGCCGAAATATTTGACGGTCTCGTAGTTCAAGAGCGAGTCGATCGCCTTGGAATGCGCGTCCGTGTCGGAGTCGTTCATCTCGCGGCGGATGGAGATGCGCCAGTCGCTGGCGCGGATCGTGAACCAGACGTAGACGGCGACCGTGATGGCGATGACCACCACGTAGGGAATCCCGAACTGGTACCAGACGATGCCGGCCGTCAGTCCGAATTCGAGCACGGTAGGGGCGGCGTTCAGGATGACGTGGCGGACGATGTTCTCGATTCCCGTCGTGCCGCGCTCGATGATGCGCGACAGGCCGCCAGTTCGCCGATCGAGGTGAAAGCGCAGCGACAAGCCGTGGAGATGCACGAAGGTCCGGTAGGCGAGTTGCCTGACGGCGTGCAGTCCGACCCGCGCGAACAGCGCGTCGCGGACTTGCGCGAAACCCGATGTGAGGACGCGCCCGAGATTGTAGGCAAGGACCAGCGCCACCGGCCCTGCGATGAGGAGCGGCAGATAGGACGGCGGGCTGCCCTGTCCGGTCAGAGTGTCGGTCGCCCACTTGTAGGAATAGGGCACGAGCACCCCCACCACCTTGGCGGCGACGAGCGCGGCAAACGCCACGACCACCCGAAACTTCAGATCGGGTCGGTCGGTCGGCCACATATACGGCCAGAGATGGAGAATGGCCGAGAAGGTGCGGCCGCTGTCGGCGGAGACCTTCGGAACGGTGTCAGCCATCAGCGCGCCTCGCGGGCGGACACGACCGTTGCTGCCGAACCGATGAGGTCGACAATCCCTTCAACGTCGCCGCGAAGCGCCGCGAAGGCCGCCGGATTGAGCACGTAACTGGATCGCACGCCATCCCGCCGGAAACTCACCAGCCCGGCATCCTTCAGCACCTTCAGGTGCTGCGAGACCGTGGACTGTGCAAGCGGCAGCCGGCTGCACACGTCGGCGCAGCAACAGGCGCTTCGCTCGGCAAGCGCGCGCACGATGGCGAGCCGCACCGGATGGCCAAGCGCTTTAAGGCGCTCGGCGGCGGCGTCGACGTTCTCCACGGAAACCCCTTTCGCGTCCGGGTCCCGCGCCACAAGGCGGCGCGAAGGCTCAACGCTATCGTTTATCGCCGATTGCCGATGAATGCAAACCGGTGGCGAGCGCGGGAGCTCAGTTCGTCACGGTTTCCCAGGTGCGGTCGCGCGTCGGGATCACGAAGACCTGCCCGGGGAAGATCCAGTGCGGATTGTCGATCCGGTCGCGGTTGGCGGCAAAGATCGCCTCGTACTTGACGCCGCGCCCGTAGTTGCGCCGCGCGATCCGCCAGAGATTGTCGCCGCGCCGGATGATCACGTAGGTCGGCCTCGGCGCCGACGCCTCGGAAAGGAGTGTCTGTCCTGTTGTCGCGGTCGCCGTCCCGGCCGGCTCGAGCACGACGCCGTCAGCGTAACGCATGAACGGAGCCGACGCTTCGACGACGGCACTCTCGCCCGCGCCCTCTTCCGGCGCGGCCGCAACCCGGAAAACCACCTCTCCGACCGGAACGTCACGCTTCGCTTCGAGCAGCCACGCGCCCTCCTGGCTGGCGCGTGCTTCGCCAACCAGCTCCTCGTTGGCATAGATGCGCACGAGCATGCCCGGCGGCGCCTCACCGGCGATGTAGAGCGTTCCGCCTTCCGCCTCCGCGGCCCTGATCTTGACCTTGCTCGTGTCGATCGCGTCTGCCGATGCCTCGGCGGTGACCGACAGCCCGCCCACCTGGCCCTCGGCTGCATCGGCAACCAGCTTCGACATGTCGAGCGTGGTGACGGACGCCTCGGCGGACCCAGCGTCGGTCGGCACGGCCGCCTCGACCGGACCGATCTCGACCTTCTGCGCCGGCTCCTCGGCAGGCGCATGGGCTTCGGCGGCCGCAACCTGTTCTTCCGGCTGCGCCGTGCCGGACTCAGCACCGGCCGGCGTCTCGGCGGCTGCGACGCCCTGCTCGCCGGCAGAGGAGGCACCCTCGGATGCCGCGTCGGCTGCTTCGCCGGCCGAAGGCAGCATCGCCGATGCGGCCTCCTGATCACTGCTCGCGGCGGACCCGGCAGGCGCTGCGCCCGAAGTCGCTTCCGTTGCCGGTGTTTCAGTTGTGGTGGCGACTTCTTCCCCGCCTGCGGTCGAGCTGCCTCCCGTCGTGCCAGAACCTTCGCCGGTTGCAGGCGCTTCTGCCGCGGCCATTTCCTGTTCGCCGGCAGCCGTAGCGCTTTCCGAGGGTGTACCGGAGCCTTCGCCGATCGCGGACGTTCCTGCCGCGGCCATCCCCTGTTCGCCGGCAGCCGTCGTGCTTTCCGGGGTCACGCCGGGAGCCTCGCCTGCCATTGGGGCTTCTGCCGCCGCCATTGCCTGCTCGCCGCTTGCGGCTGTTCCCTCGGCCGTTGTTCCCGAAGCCACGCCAGTCGTGGGCGCTTCTGCGGCGGCCATTGCCTGCTCACCGCTTGCGGCTGCCCCGCCCGATGTTTCACCGGCCGCCGGCGTCTCTGCCGCGGCGACGTTCGCCTCACCGGCCGCAGCCGGTTCCGATGTGGGAGCCGCCCCCTCTCCCGTCACAGGCGATTCCGCAGCAGACATCGCCTGATCGCCGCCTGTCGCGGGAGCCCCCGACGCCGCGCCCGAAGCATTGCCAGCCGCAGGCGGGGCGGCGGTTGCGACGTCCTGCTCGCCTCTCGCTGCCCCACCTTGAGGCGCCGCGCCTGGCGCTTCGCTCGTCGCCGAGGCTTCGGCGGCCGCCACTGGCTGCTCAGCGGGGGCAGCGGCACCCGCTGGTGCCGCACCGGAAGCTTCGCCGGCTGACGACGGCTCGGCCGCGGCCATTTGGCCTTCGGTGGCCATTTGGCCCTCGGCGGCCGCAGTCGCCGGCTGTTCTTCGCTGGAGGTTGCGGCGGACGCGCTTTCCTGCGCCGTCTCGGCAGGCTGGGCCGGCTCAGCCACCGGCGCCGCGGCTTCAACCGCCGGCTCCGGCACCGCCGCGGGAGCCGCCGCAGGCTGCGCCGGGGCAGTCGCCTGCTCGGTGCCGGGTGCCGCGCGCTGCTGCGTGACCTCGCGCACGTGCTGCAAATCGGCTCTGTAGAGAAGAATGGCGGCGATGCCGATAACAAGCGCGAAGATGACGGAGAGCGCGACGAGAGGGCGTGGCATTGGGCCGCTACTGAGCCTCCATTAGATTCGGAAAAGCGTCACGGATTGTTTGTATTCCCCGGAGCCCGCCGGCTCAAGGCCGGCAGACAGGAGAGCCCTGCGCTTGATTACCGCGCGGTGCGATGCAACCTTTCGGTCATGCGAAACCTGACAAGTCTTTGTGTTTATTGCGGCTCGGGGCTCGGGACCAACCCGGCCTACGAAGCGGCGGCCCGCATTCTCGGCCATGCAATGGCAGAGTCCGGCGTGCGCCTCATCTATGGCGGCGGCTCCGTCGGCTTGATGGGAACCATCGCCCGCGCCGTGCTCGACGGCGGCGGCAGCGTCACCGGGATTATCCCGCGCTTCCTGCAAAGCCGCGAGCGGCCGATGACCGACCTGACGGAGCTGGTCGTCACCGAGGACATGCATCAGCGCAAGCGGCTGATGTTCGAAGGGGCCGATGCCTTCGTCGCGCTGCCCGGCGGCGTCGGCACGCTTGAGGAACTGGTCGAGCAGATGACCTGGGCGCAGCTCGGCCGTCACGAGAAGCCGGTGCTTCTCGCCAATATCGCCGGCTTCTGGGACCCGCTGGTGCGGCTTCTCGACGAGATGCGCCGCGTCGGCTTCATCCGCTCCGATCTGGAAGTGTCCTGCGTCGTCGCCAGCCGGGCCGAGGACATCCTGCCGATGCTGGAGCGGACCATGGCGGCGCGCCCCGAGCCGGAGCTCGAAGCCGCCGCCCCGATCGGACAGATGTAACGCTACTCCGCCGCTGAGCGGACCGGCGCCTCTTGTGCCCTGACGAGCTTGTAGTTGACCGCGTCGAGAAGCGCCTCGAACGAAGCGTCGATGATGTTCGAGGACACGCCAACGGTGAGCCAGCGGTTCCCCTCCCCGTCCCGGCTTTCGATGAGTACCCGCGTCACCGCCTCCGTGCCGCCGTTCAGGATGCGGACCTTGTAGTCGACCAGTTCCAGGTCGTTGATGAAGGCGCTCAACTCGCCGAGGTCTTTCCGAAGCGCCTTGTCGAGCGCGTTGACCGGGCCGTTGCCTTCCGCGACCGACATGCGCCTGTCGCCGTTCACGTTGACCTTGACCACCGCCTCGGCAACCGTCTTCAGCCGGCCCTTGGCATCGAAGCGCCGCTCCACGTTCACGCGGAAACCTTCGACCTTGAAGAAGTCGGGGAGCGTGCCGAGCCGGCGGCGTGCGAGAAGCTCCAGCGAGGCGTCGGCCCCCTCATAGGCATAGCCCTGCGACTCCCGCTCCTTGATCTCCGAGAGCAGTCCGTCGAGGCGCGGGTCCTTGCGATCGAAGGCGAGCCCGAAGCGTTCCAGCTCCGCGATCAGGTTGGAGCGTCCCGCCTGATCGGAGACGAGCAGCCTGCGGCGGTTGCCGACCGCCTCCGGCTTGACGTGCTCGTAGGTCTCAGGCGCCTTAACCAGCGCCGAGGCATGGATACCGGCTTTCGTCGAGAAGGCGGACGCGCCAACATAAG
The DNA here is from genome assembly GCA_963805325.1 of uncultured Alphaproteobacteria bacterium. Taxonomy (GTDB): domain Bacteria; phylum Pseudomonadota; class Alphaproteobacteria; order Rhizobiales; family Afifellaceae; genus DASWJZ01. Next base: position 61,424 of record CAWDTS010000016.1, read on the forward strand.
GCGCCTGCCGGTTCGGCGCGCGGTTCAGTATCTCGTCGAAGGCATGCGAGACATGCGTCAGCTCCGTGAGCTTCTGCGCCGAGAGTCCCGTCTCGAAGCGCTCGGCGAAGCCCGGCTTCAGCATCAGCGTCGGGATGATGGAGACGAGATCGGCATTGCCGCAACGTTCGCCGATGCCGTTCAACGTGCCCTGCACCTGCCGGGCGCCGGCCCGGACCGCGGCAAGCGAGTTCGCCACCGCCTGTCCCGTGTCGTTGTGCGCGTGGATGCCGATCTTCTCGCCGCCGAAGCGCTTCACAACGTCGGCGACGATCGCTTCGACCTCGTCGGGGAGCGTGCCGCCGTTGGTGTCGCAAAGCACGGCCCAGCGCGCACCGGCTCCTAGCGCCGCCTCGACACAAGCGAGCGCGTAATCCCGGTTGGCCTTGTAGCCATCGAAGAAGTGCTCGCAGTCGAGCAGCGTCTCGCGCCCCGCCGCGACCGACGCCGCAACCAACTCGGAGATCGATTCAAGATTTTCCTCGTTGGTGCAGCCAAGTGCGAGGCGCACGTGGAAGTCCCAGGCCTTGGCGACGAAGCAGATCGCGTCGGCCTTGGCGCGAAGCAGGTCCTGAAGCCCTGGGTCGTTCGAGACCGAGCGCCCCGCCCGCTTCACCATGCCGAAGGCGGTAAAGGTCGCGCGGCGCGTCCGCTTCTCCGTGAAAAAGGCCGTGTCGGTCGGGTTGGCGCCCGGATAGCCGCCCTCGACGTAGTCTATGCCAAGTTGATCAAGCAGATCGGCGACCAGGATCTTGTCTTCGACCGAGAAGTCGATGCCCGGCGTCTGCTGGCCATCGCGCAACGTCGTGTCGAAGAGATAGAGGCGTTCCTTACTCATGGCTCAATCGTCCGTTCCCCGCGCGACGGGATTCTCCAGTTTGTTCGTGCTCGCCCGCTTCGCGGCTGCGCCCGAACGGGCCGCGCAACGTCGTGTCGAAGAGATAGAGGCGTTCCTTCGTCATGGCGTTGTCCTGCAATCAATGAGTCCGTGGATTTCCGTGGGGGCGCGACGACGAATCCGAGCGAGCCGGCCCCTCCAGGCAATCGGCTGGCAATTTCCACCATGGGAAGTGTGCCCGATACGGGTGTACGAAACCGATCTGCTGCGCAAAGAACTCATCGAGCACAGTCTCGAAGGTGGCCTCCTTGCCCATGGCATTCAGGATCCTCCGATGCGCCGGCGCATCGCGCGTGGAGGGCTCTTCCCCCCACCAAGGCTGAAACGGATGCGCCTCACAGCACGGCGTGCCGAACGCGCGCGCGAGAGTCGGCACCCGGTATTCGATGAATCCCAGTTGGGGCGGGCCGGCGGCGACGTAGAGGTCGAGAAACTGGCGGGGCAGGCACACCACGATGAACTGGCAGCACCAAAGCTCGACCTCGCGCCGATAGCGCACGCGCAGCCATACCCGGAACGCCTCGGCTTCCTGTTCCTTCTCGGGCCCGTGGAGCCACAGCCACCAGTCCGCGACCTCCGCGGCCGGCCGCAGCCCCGAAAGGAGCGCCGCTCCGGGACCAAGCATGTGGAACAGCTCCCGCACAGGGCGCAGCAGCAGGGCGTCCCATTGGACGACGACCATCGTGTCCCAGGGCAGCGAGCGTCCACGCTCAGCGTGCCACGCGGCGATCAGATGGTCGCCGTTGAACCACCGCCACTCGCTATCTTCGCGCCCGTCATAGACATAGAAATCGTCGAGATACTTCCCGAGGCGTTCCACCGCCTCGCCGGCTCTGTCCGCAGGGCCGCCATAGAGCCCGTAGATCGGCATATCGGGATTCTGCCGACGCAGCAGCACGAGCCGGTTCACGCAGATCTCCAGCTCCTTGTAGAACCAGAAGAGTATGGCGAGCTGCACCGGCGTCTCCATCAGCCGGCTCGCGGCGGCTTCGCAGGCGGCCACTCGACGGTGTCGTGGTCGGGGTGCTGATGGTTGGCCGCAGCGATCTTCGCCGTTAGCTCGGGGTCTTCCTCCTCCGTGGTCTTGTCGCCCGGCAGGCCCGGGAGCATGTCGAACCACGGCATGCGCCCCTCGACCCCATACTGGACCTTCGGCGCAACCTTCTCCGGCGCGTCGAGCGAGCCGAGCGAGATGAAGATGCGGTTGTCGCCAAGCGTGTGGATGGTCAGCGGCGTGCCGCAGTCGCGGCAGAAGCCCCGCTCGACCGGATCGGAGCTCTTGAACTTCGCGAGCGTCCCGCGCGTGATCTCGAACTTGTCGAGCGTCACGCCGGCGAGCGGGGCGAAATAGGAGCCGAAGGCCTTCTGGCACATGCGGCAATGGCAGATGTGCGGATTTTCCGGCTGTGCAAGAAGCGCATAGCGCACCGCGCCGCACTGGCACCCTCCGGAAAGGCGCGCCACCCCCATCTCATGCCCCCTTCGGCGGCCAGACCGCCGTGTCGTGATCGGGATGCTGATGGTTCGAAGCAGCGATCGCCGCGGTGCGCTTCGGCGCGTCGGTCTCGCTTGTCGTCTCGGCGCCAGGAAGGCCGGGCAGCTTGGCGAACCACGAAAGCCTCGCCTCGTTGCCGTACTGATGCTTGGGCTCGACCTTCTCCGGCTCATCGAGCGAGCCGATCGAGACCGAGATGCGGTCCGAGTCGATGAAGCGGAACGAGAGCGGCGTGCCGCACGTCGCGCAGAATCCGCGCTCCACCAGGTCCGAGCTCTTAAAGACTGCCATCGTGCCGCGAGTGATCTCGAACTTGTCGAGCGGCACGCCCGTCAGCGGCGCGAAGAAAGAGCCGAATGCCTTCTGGCACATGCGGCAATGGCAGACGTGCGGGTTGTCGGGCTGCTCAAGCAGCGCATAGCGCACCGCGCCGCACTGGCACCCGCCCGTCATGCGAAAATCGCTCATGGCTGCTCCTCCGGCTCAAAGCACACGGCCTCGATATTGTGGCCCTCAGGATCGGTGACGAAGGCCGCATAGTAGGCTGGGTGATATTCTTCGCGAATGCCCGGCGCGCCGTTGTCGCTGCCACCGTTCGAGAGACCCGCCGCGTGGAAGGCGCGAACGGCTCCCCGCGCCGGCGCGCGGAAACAGATATGGGCGGCCGGCGTCTGCGTGCCCTTCTCCGCGAGCCACAGCTGGCCTTTTCGCCCGACGCCAAAGCCGACATAGGCGGCTGTTCCGGTTTGCGCGGCAGTGACCTCCCCGACGAGGTCAAGCCCGATTGGAGCGAGCAGCGCACTGTAGAAGACCTTCGCCTTGTCGAGATCGGCGACGCTCAGCGTCACGTGATCGAGACCCAAGGCAAGTTCGGCGCTCATCGCTTCACCTCCCAGGTGGTGACAAGCTCGCCAGTCTTCGGGTCCTTCGCGTCCTTCAGCTGGATGCCCATCGCGTCGAGTTCGTCGCGGATGCGATCGGCCTCGGCGAAGTTCTTGGCTTTGCGGGCCGCAGCGCGGGCGATAACTAGCTCGTCCGCCTTCACTTCGCGCCCCTGGCGTCATCCTGGCATTTGCCTGATGCTCGATCCAATTTCGATCGTACGCATCAATGTCGATACCGAGAAATCGTAGCCCAGCAGCGAGCGAGCTCGCCGCTCGAATAGCTATCGTCGGAGATCATCGCTCCGGGCCGTCGACATCCGATCAGCCATAGACGAGGCTTCGACTTGCGCGCGTTCTCCTGGCAGCTCGATGCAATTCAGCAATTGCACGGGGAGTATTCAGGTCGTCGAGCATCGCACCTAGGAACCGCATCGGAAGGCCGCTGCCGGTCATCTGAACAACGAGAATGCTGCAAAGCCGCCCAATCGCAATTGCGGCTTGCTCGAGCGCTCGCACGGTCTAAAGTCGATGGGCTGGCGATAGTGCGTCAAGAGCATCGCCGAGCGCAGGACACATCTCCCGGCCACGCAAGGCCCCGAATTTCTTCGCACTAAGCAGTTCCCTTATTGTGACGAAGTTCCCCTCCGACTTCGCCATCTTCTTCCCTTCGACCTGCAGGAAGCCGTTGTGCATCCAGTATTTCGCCATCACGTCGGTGTGGTTGGCGGTGCGCGACTGGGCGATCTCGTTCTCGTGGTGCGGAAAGACGAGATCGATGCCGCCGCCGTGGATGTCGAAAGTCTCGCCGAGGTGCTTCTTGGCCATCGCAGAGCACTCGATGTGCCAGCCCGGCCGGCCCTTGCCCCACGGCGAATCCCACATCGGCTCGCCGGGCTTCGACGGCTTCCACAGCACGAAATCCATCGGGTCTCTCTTATACGGAGCAACTTCGACTCGTGCCCCCGCGATCATGTCGTCGAGCGAGCGATGCGAGAGCTTGCCGTAGGCGAGCGAGCCGTCCGCCGCCTTCCAGGACTTCACGTCGAAGAGCACATGCCCTTCGGCTGCGTAGGCATGGCCCTCCTCGACCAGCGTAGCGATCATCGCGACCATGTCGGCAATGTGCTGCGTCGCGCGCGGCTCGATCGTCGGCGGCAGGCATCCGAGCGCCGCCACGTCGTCGTGGAACTGCTTCTCCGTCGTCGCGGTGACCTTGCCGATCGCCTCGTTCAGCGGCAGCCCCGGGTAATTCTCGGCCGCGCGAAGAATGATCTTGTCGTCGACGTCGGTGATGTTGCGGACGTAGGTCACATGCTCCGCGCCGTAGAGATGGCGCAGCAGCCGGAACAGCACATCGAACACGATGACCGGCCGCGCATTGCCGATATGCGCGTAGTCGTAGACCGTCGGCCCGCAGACGTACATGCGCACGTTCGCAGGGTCGAAGGGGACGAAGTCCTCCTTCATTCCCGTCAGTGTGTTGTAGAGCCTCAGTCCCATCGTCCCATTTCCGTCGGCAGCGCCTTATGCGCGCAAACGCTCCCGTTGGCCGGGACGTTCAGACGGATCGAGAGGACAAGTCGAACGGCGCCGGCCAGCGAGTGCTAGCGGCAAATAATCCCGATAATGCAAATGGCGGGTGAAAACGCGCCATTCGTGGAGGATTTCCCGTTCATGGCCGCGCTTATCGCCGGGTCTGGCACGCCGGTCAAGACGTGAATGCAGCCGGCCCGGAGGCGCCCGGTTCGCTGTACCTACCCCGCCCAAGCCGTCGAGAGCTTCCGCGCCATCTGCGGTCCGAAGCGGATCAGCCCGAAATGGCAGATGAGCACGGCGATATAGACAAGAAGCTGCGCCTCGCTCGGGCGGTCGCTGTAGCCGATCAGGCTGTGCAGCAGACGGCCGAGGATTGTGTTGTCGGGCAAGAGCCACGAGGTATCCCACACGGTCCGGGTCAGCACGGTGAGCACGCCCGCCTGCTGCAGGAAAGCAACGCACTGCGCCGCCATGCCCGCCGCAAGGAACGCGATCAGCGCGCTCGTGACAGTGAAGAGATAGCGCACCGGAATTCTGACCAGCCCGATATAGGTGAGCGCGCTCAGGCCAACGCCGCCTGCGAGGCCGAGAACCCCACCAGCGAGGATGCCGACCGACGTCGCACCACCGGAGGCGGCGACACCGTAGAGGAAGAGGACAACCTCCGAGCCTTCCCTGAGCACCGCGACGGCAACGACGACCGCGAGCGCGGCAAGCGAACGGCTGCCGGACACGACCTCCGCCCCGACGCCGCGAAGCTCCGCCACCAGCGCGCGGCCGTGGTGCGCCATCCAGCCATTGTGCCAGGTCAGCATCGCGACCGCGATCGCGAGGATCGTGGCGTTGAAAAGCTCCTGCCCCATGCCGGCCAGCGCGTTGGAGATCGCCTCCGCGAATCCTGCGACAAGCGCAGCGCCCGCCAGCCCTCCGGCAACGCCGAGCGCGATCCACGGGCGGTGGCGTGGAATCTCGCTCATCACTGAAAGCACGACGCCGACGATGATGCCGGCCTCGATGACCTCGCGAAAGACGATGACAAGCGCGGACAGCATCGGCCTACTGCGCGGTCACGAGGCCGCGGGCCGTGGCTTCGTTGTATTCGCCCATGAAGCTATAGTGGCCGGCATCCAGCGGCCCGAGCCGGATCACCGCCTGGCTCCCGCCGGCGATCACCTTCTCGACACGCAGGTCGTGGCTGTCGAATTCCTCCGGCGTCGCATCGTGGTTCTTCACCGTGAGCAGGACCACCTTGCCCGCCGGAACCACGAGCTCCGCCGGTTCGAAGACGTGATCCTTGAGGGCGATCTCCATCTTCACGGGGTCGTCCGCGGCCACGGCCGACGCCGCGGCGGAGATCGAAAGGGTTGCCGCAAGGGCGGCGAGGATCGGCAGTCTGAACGTCACGATACGTCTCCGAAGGGCGCTCTTTGCCGCTTCAAAACGCCATTTCGCTCAAAGTGCCAAGTGAAATCCTAGTTTTGATTCATTCAAAAGTGCGGGCTCTGCCGGTTAACGCCGCCCGAAACCCCGCGGAAGACGCGGAATTCGAGTAGCGCTCCCTACTCGACGTAGTCGCCGCACTGCGCCACTTCGCCGCTTCCCCACGGCATGATCGGCACGGTTGAGGTGGAGTTCTTCGGGCTCCCCTCGATCAGCTTGTCGGAATAGACGACATACACGAGCACGTTCCGCTTCGCATCGCAGCCGCGCACGATCTGCATCTTCTTGAAGAGGATCGAGCGCCGCTCGCGGAACACCACATCGCCCTGCTCGAACTTGCCCTTGAAAGTGATCGGCCCGATCTGCCGGCAGGCGAGCGAAATGTCGGAGACTTCCTCCGCTACGCCGAGCGCACCGGCGACCCCGCCCCGCTCCGGCACCGTGTAGTGGCAGGCGACGCCCTCAACCAACGGATCGTCGATGCCATAGGTCGCAAGCTTGTCGTCCGGCGTCAGCAGCTTGAAGACGGTCGATTTCTTGAAGATCAGATCCGGCCCCTCGGCAAAGGCCGGCGCGGCGAGGAGAAGGGTAAGGAACAGGACAAGAAGGCGCATGGCGGTCTCCGAAAGTGCGGCGTTCAAATGGGGTTTTGCCGCTCCTTCTGCGAGGTTTTTCCCTGTCCGCTGTGCCGCACGCCTTGCCACCGCCTAAATCCCGGGCAGGATTGAGGTTCCGTCGTCACGCGGCGACTTCGATTCGAGCGGGAGAGGCTTTGCGCGTTCGCCTTCGCAACCTGGCCAGCATGCTCCTCGCCGGAGCGCTCGGGCTTGCCGTGTCGGCGCCCGAGCCTGCGGCGGCGCAGTCCTGCTTCAACATGCAGGCGGAGATGATGCAGCTCCGCGCGCGCACGTCCGGTGGCGGTAGCGATAACGGCGGCGGCGATCGCGCGAGCTACGAGCGCGCCTATCGCGAGCAGGCGGCCGTCATCGCACAGACGGAGGCGCGCGCGCGCCAGGACGGATGCTTCGGCTCCGGCTTCTTCCTCTTCCGCCGAACCCCACAGCAAAGCTGCAACACGCTGATCCCGAAGATCCGGGAGATGCAGCAGAATCTGACCCGAACTCGATCATCTGCGCCGGCAGGCTCTCGGCGGCAGCGCTTTCGGCGGCGGCACCTTCGGCGGCTTCGGCGGCGGCAACAACGACAGCTACCGCATGCGCGAGCTGGCCGGCATGATGGCAGCGCGCGGCTGCGAGATCCCGGGCGGCAATTTCTACCAGGCGCGGCCGGACGACAACTGGTTCTTCCGGCAAAACCCTGGCTATTCAAACGGCACCTACCGCACGCTCTGTGTCCGCAGCTGCGACGGCTATTATTTCCCGATCAGCTTCTCCACGACCTCCGACCGCTTCCAGGACGACGCGCAGACCTGCGCATCCATGTGCCCCGGCGCAGAGGCATCGCTCTACTACTATCCGAACCCCGGCGGCGGCCCGGAGGACATGGTCTCGATCGATGGCGAGCCCTATTCGTCGTTGCCGACTGCCTTCAATTATCGGACAAGCCTCGACCAGTCGTGCACCTGCAGGCCCGCGGGCGGCTATCCAGCGGCGACCGCCGCCGCACAGTCCGTCCCGGCGCCCGGCGTCGCGATCGATCTGACGGCGCCGCTGCCGACCCCGCGCCCCGCCCCCGGCGAAGACCCGGAGACGCTCGCCGATCGCGCGGGGAGCTTCGTGCCGCGTATCGAGCTGGAGAAGCCCAGCGCCGGCACGCCCATGGCGACAAGTGCGAGCGGAGGACAGATCCGCGTTGTCGGCCCGTCGATCGGCAACGCCGCGCAGGACGCACTCGTCATCTCGCCGGTCCCGAACTGAGCTCGCTCTAGCTACTGTCGCGGAAGCGGTTGGTGATCGGATAGCGCCGGTCGCGACCGAAGTTCTTGCGCGTGATCTTCACGCCGGGAGCCGCCTGCCGGCGCTTGTATTCGGCAAGATAGAGAAGCTGCTCGATGCGCTTGACGGTCGCGCGGTCGTGCCCGAGCGCGACGAGGTCGGCGATCCGCAACTCCTTCTCCACCAGGCCCTCGAGGATGTCATCGAGGACATCGTAGGGCGGAAGCGAATCCTGGTCCTTCTGGTTCTCCCGAAGCTCCGCGGTCGGCGCCTTCGAGAGGATCGAGGCCGGGATCACGTCGCCCGCGGGACCGAGGCAGCCCATCGGCCGTTCGTGATTGCGGAACCGCGCCAGCCGATAGACCTCGGTCTTGTAGAGATCCTTGATCGGATTGAAGCCGCCATTCATGTCGCCGTAGATCGTCGCGTAGCCAACCGACACCTCCGACTTGTTGCCGGTCGTGACGAGCATCAGGCCAAGCTTGTTGGAGAGCGCCATCAGCGCCACCCCGCGAAGACGCGACTGGATGTTCTCCTCGGTGGTGTCGCGCAAAAGGTTCTCGAAAAGCGGATCGAGCGCCTCCTCCATGCCCTCCACCGCCGCCCCGATCGGCAGAACGTCATAGGCGATGCCGAGCCGTCCCGCGCAGTCGGCCGCGTCTGCAAGGCTCGCTTCGGCCGTGTAGCGGTAGGGCAGCATGACGGCCCGGACACGCTCCGGCCCAAGCGCGTCGACCGCCATCGCGGCGGACACTGCGGAGTCGATCCCGCCGGAGAGGCCGAGCACGACGCCGCCGAAACCGTTCTTCTCCACATAGTCCCGCAGGCCAAGCACGCAGGCCTGCCAATTGGCGGATTCGCTACCGGGAAGCGCCGCCCTCGGTCCCTCCACGCAGCGCCAAGCCCCCTCGCCCCGCTCCCAGCGCGTCAGCGCGAGACCAGCCTCGAACTGCGGCATCTGGAAACCGAGCGTGCGGTCCGGGTTCAGCCCGAACGAGCCGCCGTCGAAGACCAGCTCGTCCTGCCCGCCGACCTGGTTGGCGAAGAGGAGCGGAAGGCCGGTCTCCACCACGCGCGCCACCGCGATCTGCATGCGCTGATCCGACTTGTCGCGCCAATAGGGCGAGCCGTTCGGCACGATCAGAAGCTCCGCGCCGGTCTCCGACAGACAGTCGGTGACGTCGGGGAGCCAGATATCCTCGCAGACCGGGAGCCCGAGCCTGACGCCACGGAAATCGACAGGGCCGGGAAGCGGACCCGGCTTGAAAACGCGAAGCTCGTCGAAGACGCCGTAATTCGGCAGCTCGACCTTGTGGCGGACGGCCGCGATCTCTCCGCCATCGAGAAGCAGCACGCTGTTGTGGAGCCCGCTCTCGTCGACCCAGGGTGCACCGACGACGATTCCGGGACCCGTTTGCGTCTCCCTGGCGAGCACTTCCGCCGCATCGCGGCATGCCGCCTGCACGGCCGGCTTCAGCACAAGGTCTTCAGGCGGATAGCCGCAAAGGAAGAGCTCTGTCAGTACCAGGAGATCAGCGCCGAGCGCCGCCGCTTCCGCATGCGCAGCGCGCGCCAGCGCAAGGTTCCCGGCGATGTCCCCCATCACCGGGTTGAGTTGCGCAACGGCAATGGAAAGCGTCTTGAGCGGGCCGTCAGTCATGCGGCGCATGTAGCTTCTGCCGCCCCGGGCAGCAATGTGGGGCGACGGCCGAAAGTCAGCCGATGACGCCGAGCCGGTCGAGGATGGCGACGATCCATACCAGGCCGGCAAGCCCGAGGGCGAAGAAGACCGCCGTCGAGGCGAGGTCCTTGGTGACGCGGATCGCCTCGTGCCGCTCCGGCGTCACGTGATTGCAGAGCCGTTCGACCGCCGTGTTCAAAAACTCCACGACGAGCACGAAGAGCACGCTCGCGACGAGCGCCAGCCACACCCAGACGTTCGCCGCGACAAAGAACGACACCGGCACGAGGAGAGCAGCGATCGCGACCTCCTGCTTGACGGCCGCCTCGGTGAGCAGCCCGACGCGCAGGCCGCGCACGGAATTCGATGTCGCCGCAGCGATACGCGCGAGGCCTCCCCTGCCCGGAAGCGCCGCCCGGTTCCCAGGCGTGCCGTTGACGGCGTCGCGGGCCGCGCCGCCCGCGTCTCGATCCTGCACCATCGTCAACCGACGCGCTCCCGGAAGAGCTCCAACGTGCGTTCGCGCGCGAGCTTCGCCGAGTTCGGCTCCCAGTTCTGGCTGCCGTCGCGGTTGAAAGCGTGGCCGGCCGGATAGACGAAGACCTCGACAAGCCGCTTCGGGACGTTGTCGCGGATCTTCTCCACGTCGGCGATCGGGATGGACTGGTCCTTCTCTCCGAAATGCATCTGAACCGGGCAGCGCGGTTTTTCGCCGGCCACGGCGGCGATGCGTCCACCATAGTAGCAGGAGGCAGCAGCGAACCCATGCAGCCGCGTCGCCGCGAGCCAGGCTAGCGAACCGCCGAGGCAATAGCCGACAACGCCGACCTTACCCGCGACTGCGGCTGCGCCACGCGCCGCCTCGGTATCGAAGAGCATGGCGTCCATGCCGATCTTGCCGGCGATTGTCCGCCCGGCCTCCATGTCCGGCTGTGCGTAGCCGCGATCGAAGCCCGGTGTGTCACGGTCGAAAATAGCCGGAGCGATGCAATAATAGCCCTCCGCGGCCCAGCCGTCGGCGACACTACGGATATGCGCGTTGACCCCGAAAATCTCCTGGATGATCACCAGCCCGCCGCGATGATGAGCGGTGCGCGGCGCTGCCTCGTAGGCGGAAAAGACGTGCCCGTCCGCCGCTTCAAGCTCTATCGTTTGCCCCATCCGCCCCTTTGCCTCAGGCTTGCGCCGCGACCTTGACCTCGCGCGTCGAACGCTCGCGCTTCAGAAGCTCGGCGATCAGGAAGGCGAGCTCCAGCGACTGTTCGGCGTTGAGCCGTGGGTCGCAATGCGTGTGATACCGGTCGGAAAGGTTCTCCGCCGAGATCGCCCGCGCCCCGCCGGTGCACTCCGTGACGTTCTGCCCGGTCATCTCCACGTGGATGCCGCCTGCATGCGTGCCTTCCGCCTGATGCACCGCGAAGAAGTCGACAACCTCCGACAGGATGTTCTCGAAGGGGCGCGTCTTGTAGCGGTTCAAGGTGATGGTGTTGCCGTGCATTGGATCGCACGACCACACCACCGTGCGCCCTTCGCGCTCGATCGCGCGGATGAGCTGCGGCAGCTTGGCGGCGATCTTGTCCGCGCCGAAGCGGCAGATCAGCGTCATCCGGCCGGGCTCGTTTGCCGAATTCAGGATGTCGAGCAGACGGATAAGGCCGTCCGCGTCGAGCGACGGGCCGCATTTCAGCCCGATCGGGTTCTTGACCCCACGGCAGAATTCGACATGCGCGTGGTCGTGCTGGCGCGTGCGGTCGCCGATCCAGATCATGTGGCCGGACGTGGCGTACCAGTCGCCCGACGTGGAATCGACGCGGGTCATCGCCTGCTCAAAGCCGAGCAGAAGCGCCTCATGGCTGGTGAAGAAATCGGTCTGGCGCAGCTCCGGATGCGACTCCGGGTCGACGCCGATCGCCCGCATGAAGTTCATCGTCTCGGAGATGCGGTCGGCGAGTTGCTCGTAGCGCTCACGCTGCGGGCTGTCGGCGACGAAGCCGAGCATCCATTGATGCACGTGGTCGAGATTGGCGTAACCGCCCGACGCGAAGGCGCGCAAGAGGTTCAGCGTGGCGGCCGACTGGCGGTAGGCCATATCCTGCCGCGCCGGGTCGGGAATGCGGGCCTCGGCGGTGAATTCCGGCCCGTTGACGATGTCGCCGCGATAGCTCGGCAGCTCCAGGTCGCCCTGCCGCTCCATCGGCGAGGAGCGCGGCTTGGCGAACTGCCCGGCGATGCGTCCGACCTTCACCACCGGCGAGGTCGCCGCGAAGGTCAGCACGACCGCCATCTGCAGGAAGACCCGGAAGAAATCGCGGATGTTGTCGGCGCCGTGCTCGGCGAAGCTCTCGGCGCAATCGCCGCCTTGAAGGAGGAAGGCCTTGCCATGCGCGACGTCAGCAAGCTTCGCCTTGAGCTTGCGCGCCTCGCCTGCAAAAACCAGCGGCGGATAGGTCGCGAGCTTCGCCTCGACGGCGGCGAGCGCCGCGAGGTCGGGATAGACCGGCGCCTGCTCGATCGGCTTCGAGCGCCAGGTCGCCGGCGTCCATTTCTCGCTCATCAAACCTACTCCGACCGAAATTCCGCCGTCCCCGCGGGCACCGGCGGCCGCGCGGGCTCTATAAGCCCTCGACGTTAACCTGCCAACAATTCAGGAACTGGCGCTCGGCTCGCCCGGAGCGGGAGCGCCTGTGGCGGTTATCACGACCTTCCGCCGCTTCTCGGGATTCTGCCATTCCCCGCCAACGGCATCGTCGTAGCCTTTGTGCGCGCTGTAGAAGATCAGGAACATGAGCCCGCCGCCGACCCCGAAGCAGCCGATCACCATGAAGACGACAAGGCCGACCGCGTAGCCCGAAAGTTGGACATGCGCCGTCAGCATCCACATCGGCACGATCGCCGCGACGATGATGAGAAAGACGACGGCTGCCCCGCCGATGATGAGGAGCTTCTTCACAAGGGTGCATATAGCGCGAAAGCGCCGGACCGCCAGCAGCGCGAGGCCGCCTTGCAAAGATCAGCGGCCGAGATAACGGTCGATCGCGGGATTCCGGCCCGGCGTCAGCAGCTCATTCGGCGGCGCAGCGGCCAATACCCTGCCCCCGTCAATGAAAGCCATCAGGTCCGCGGCTTCGCCCAAATCCTCCGGCGTGTGGATCGAGACGAGCACGGTCAGCCCCTCGTCGCGCCTGATCCGGTCGACGAGCGCGATCATCTCCTGCCGGAGCCCCGGATCGAGCCCGCCGAAGGGCTCGTCGAGAAGCATCAGCGGGCGCTTCCTGACCAGCGCCCGGGCGATCGCGACGCGCTGCCGCTGCCCGCCGGAAAGCTCCGCCGGCCGTCGCCCGCCGAGGCCATCGAGTCCGACGCGCCCGAGCGCGGCCTCGACTTCGCGCTGCTGAGCATTCGAGAGCCGGAGCCGAGGATCGACCCCGAGCCCGACATTTTGCGCCGCCGTCAGATGCGGGAAAAGATTGTGCTCCTGGAAGAGCATAGAGAGCGGTCGCTCAGCCGGTTTGAGAGGAAGCAGATCGCGCCCGGCGAAGCGCAGCGTCCCGCCCGTCGGGCGCTCGAAGCCGGCGATGGCATGGAGAAGCGTCGTCTTCCCTCCGCCCGAGGGGCCGATCAGGCCGCAGAGCGCACCCGCCGGAACGTCCAGCGTATAGCGCGCCTGGAAATCCGGATATTCGAGTCTGAGATCAGCGACTTCGAGCAAGCTGTTCTCCTGACAACCTTTGCGCCACTAGAAAGAGCCCCAGCACAAGAAGCGCAAGGAGAAGCGCCACCGACGCGGACTCAGCCATCCGGTAGTTGCCCAGCCTCTGATAGAGAAGCAGCGGCAGGGTCAGGATGTTGCCCGAGCCGAAGAAGGCCGCGACGCCGAGATCGCCCAGCGATAGCGCGGTCGCGACCGCAACAGCCGCCAGCAGCGGCCGGCGGAGCAGCGGCCAGTCGACCAGCTTCACCCGCCAGGCGCCCGAAATCCCGAGGCTCTCCGTCAGCCGCCCATAGCGCTCGGCGGAGAGGATCAGCGGCGGCTCAACCTGTCGAAGCACGAAAGGAAGCGCGGTCAAGGCATTGACCAGAATGATTAAAGGGATCGCCAGCGCGAACGGATTGGAGACCGGACGGAGCACCACAAAAAGCCCGGCGGAGACCGCAACCGGCGGGACGGCGAGGACCGCGCCGCCGGCAAGCGAGATCATCCCGGCGCCGAGCGGCCGCCCGGAAGCACGAAGCGCGCGCGCCGTCGCCGCCAGCCCAAGCGCCATAGCAAGCGAAAGAAGCGCGGCGGGAATGGCGATTGCGAAGCTCGTTGCCGCGGCCTCTGCCACGTCTGCGCGGAAGAGGCTCGCAAGCGCCGCGATGCCGGAGACCGCGACCGAGATCAGCGGCGGCAGCACGAGAAGCGCGCCACTGCCAAGCACCGCGCAGTCCAGGAGCTTCATCCGCCAGTCGGCAACGTCGGGGCGCATGGCGGCGAGGCCGCCGGCCGCGGCTTCCGCGGGCCGCCTGCCGAGCCACAGGATCGGCAGCGCCAGCGTCAAGCAGATCGCCACCTGCAGCAGCGCGAGCAGTCCGGCGCGCGCGAAATCCACGTCGAAGCGCACGGATTCGTAGATCGCGACCTCAAGCGTCGCCGCGCGCGGACCTCCGCCGAGCAAAAGCACGATCGCGAAGCTCGTGAAGCAGAGCAGGAAGATGAGCGCGGCGACCGCCGGCGTCTCGCGTCGCAGGACGGGAAGATCGAGCAGCCGGAAGACCGTCGCCGGAGGCATGCCGAGCTGCGCGGCGAGCCGCCAGCGCTCGCCGGGAACCGCGGCGAACTGGGCGAGGAAGACGCGCGCCGCCAGCGGCGCGTTGAAAAAAACATGCGCGATCAGGATGCCGGGGAGTCCGTAGAGCCAGCCGCCGGGATCGATGCCGACCGCCCGCAGCACCTCGCCGAGCCAGCCGGCACGCCCGAGCACCGCGATGACGCCAAAGACCACGACGATGGCGGGAAGGACGCTGGCGAGGTTGAGCGCTGCAATGAAGAGGCTGCGCCCCGGAAACGCCAGCCGGCGCGCCAGGGCGAGAGCCAATGCCGCGCCGAGCCCGAGCGACAGGACGGTGGACAGCACCGACTGCAGGAGCGTGAAGCGGATGACGCTCCCGACATAGCGCCACGGCAGGTTCGCGGGCTCAGGCCCGGCGGCGAGGAAGAGGCCGAGAAAGGCCGCCGCGACGACGCCGAGGATCAGGAAAAGCGCGGCAAAGCCGGGGAGCAGCGCCCCGGCGCGCGCCCTCACTTGCTCATCGCGGCAAGCCACTCGTCGATCCACGCGCGGCGGTTCTTCTCGACGTCCTGCGGGTCCGCGTAGAGCGACTTTTCCGGCTTCGAGAGCCCCTGGAACGAGGCCGGAAGCCCCTCCGCCGGCATCTTGGCCGGATACATCCAGTTCCCTTCCGGAATCGCCGACTGGAACGGCTCGGAGACCATGAACTTCAGGAACTCGCGGGCAAGCTCTTGCTGGTGCGTGGATTTCGTCATCGCCGCGACCTCGATCTCCAGATAGTGGCCCTCCGGAAAGACGGCGGAATCGTAGTTCGGGTCGTTCTCCTCAGCGAGGTGATAGGCGGGCGAGGTCGTATAGGAGAGGACCATGTCGGCCTCGCCCTTGAGGAACATGCCGTAGGCCTCGGTCCAGCCGGGCGTGACCGTGACGATCTTCGGCGCAAGCTTCTTCCAGGCGTCGGCCGCCCCGTCGCCGTAGACGCCGCGCATCCACACGAGCAGCCCGAGCCCCGGCGTCGAGGTGCGCGGATCCTCGATCACGATCGACGGCCCGTCGGTGGAATTGACCAGCGCATCAAGGCTCTGCGGCGGGTTCTTGAGCTTTCTCTTGTCGTAGACGAAAGAGAACCAGCCCCAATCGAAGGGCAGAAACGTGTCGTCGCTCCACGCGATCGGCAGATCGAGCTTGCCGGCATCCACCTGATCCGGCTGAAAAAGCCCGGTCGCCCTGGCGTCGGCGATGAGATTGGTGTCGAGGCCGAGCACCACGTCGGCCTTCGTGTCCGCACCTTCGAGCTTCAGCCGCGACAGCAGCGTGCCGGCGTCGTCGCTCGTCACCCAGTCGAGGGTGCAGTTGCAGACCTTCTCGAAGCGCTCCTTGATGACGCCGCCCGGCCCGTATTCGCTCGGAAATCCGCTGTAGGTGTAGACCGTCAGCGTCGGCTTCTCCTGAGCCGCAGCGGGAAAGGCCGCGGGTGTCGCGGCGAGCGCCGCAGCCACGCCTAACGCACTGGCAGCCTTGAGCATTTCTGGCATCGACTTCTCCTTGCCGTTTCGAGGAAACGATCCGGAGGCCGACGCGGGACGGGAAATCAGTGGGTTCTGCACGATCTCAATCCCTCCGCCGGCATGATCCGGATCAGGTTCGACGGGTCGGCGGAGTTCTCCGCCTCTCAGCCCCTAGGGCACCCCGAGAGATGGCGGCGAAGCTATGACGAGCGGGGCGCGAAGGCAAGGAGTGCCGCGGGCTTCCGACCTGAAGGCGCGTGACAACCCGCCCTCACGCGATCTTTTCTCGACCTCGGTCGCCCGCCGGCCCCACGATCGTCCGACATTTGGACGATTCGAGACTCGGTTTCCTTGCGCGCGCTTCGCCTTCTTCTTTTCGCGCTCACGATCGCGCTTTTCGCTCCCCCGGCGCCCGCAGCGGAAGAGTCGAACCTCGTCGCGCGCGCCTTCGCTCTTTTCAGTCCTTCCCAATCCAAGCGCGACGAAACGATCGCCTTTTTCGCCGACCGCGGCGACCCCGACGCCGCTGCGCTGCTCATCATGGCCATGCGCTTTGTGCGCGACCCGGCGATCCCCAAGGCGCTCGAGGCGATAACTGGCGAAAAATTCGGCGCTGACTGGTTCGGCTGGATGCTGTGGCAGGAAGCACATCCGGAGATTCACCCCTTCGACGGCTTCCCACTCGTCCACGCCTGGGCGCACAGCAGGATCGACCCGAATTTCCAGCTCTTCCTGGACGGCAAGAAGAAGCACGAGATCCGGATCGAGGAGATCGTCTGGGGCGGGGTGGTGAAGGACGGCATCCCCGCGCTGAACCATCCCCACCTCCTCGCCGCTGAGGAGGCAGGCTACCTGGCAGACGACGACCTGGTCTTCGGAGTGGAGATTAAGGGCGACGCACGCGCCTACCCGTTACGCATCCTAGACTGGCATGAGATGCTCAACGACACGATCGGCGGCGTCGATGTAAGTCTCGCTTATTGCACGCTTTGCGGTTCCGGAATCCTCTTCGAGACGAAAGTCGCGGGTCGCGCGAATCCATTCGTCTTCGGGTCTTCGGGCTTCCTCTACCGGTCCAACAAGCTGATGTACGACACCGAGACCAACTCCCTTTGGAACCAGTTCACCGGCCGTCCGGTGGTTGGACCGCTGACCGGCTCCGGCATCGTCCTGAACACTCGCCCACTGGTGATCACCAGCTGGGCGGACTGGCGAAGTGAGCACTTCGATACACGCGTCGCCGACATCGAGACCGGTTATTCGCGCAACTACTCCGCGGGCGCCGCCTACGGCCGCTACTTCGCGAGCCCCGACCTCATGTTCCCGGCCCTCGTCGACGCGAGCGCATTGAAGCCGAAGGACTATGTCTTCGCGCTGCGCTCGGCGAACATCGAGAAGGCATGGCCGCTTGCGCTCTTCACCGGCGGTGCCGTCGTCAACGATAGAGCCGGCGTGCTCGACCTCGTGCTCATCGGCAATGCAGCGACGCGCACCGTCCGAGCCTACCGCTCCGACGGTCTCGTCTTCGACAAGGGCACTGGCGAAAGCGATCTCACGGCCGACGGCAAGACGTGGCGCGTGACGGAGGACGCGCTCATCTCCGAAGACGGGCGTCGCCTCGGGCGTCTCCCCGGACACATCGCCTATTGGTTTGCGTGGAGTGGTTATTTTGGAAAGGACGGCGAACTCGGTGGACGTTGAACGGCGTGCACCTATCGCCGCGCGTCCATCGCCGGACCGGAGACTTTGTCGCCTAGCTTGATGCCAAGCGTCTCGCTCAGTCCCCCATTGATCTCCAGGACGAAACGAACCGGACTCTTCGATGGGATCGAACGTTCGGAAAGCGGCGTGGCATGTTCCGCGATCGAGTCGATCGTGCCATCGGCTTTGATGAAGAGCATGTCGAGCGGGATGTAGGTGTTGCGCATCCAGAAGCTCTCCGGCTGCTCACTGAAGAAATCGAACAGCATGCCTTCGTCGTCGGGCATCGAGCGCCGGAACATCAATCCGCGTGCGCGCTCCCTATCGTCGTCGGCAATCTCCACCATGAAGTCATGCGCGCCAGACTTGCTCGTGACGACAAGCGCCTCGCGATGAACATCTGCGGCACGCGCCGGCGAATGCGCGAGTGCGATTACCGCGAAGAGAAGAAGCGCCGCGCGAGCAGCAAGAGAGAAAAGACGCATGAAGAAAGCTTAGCGCGCTCCCGCGCTCAATGCGATGCGGGGAGTTGAGCAGCCCCATGCGGTCTGATCTCCGCGGCGGTGCGCCCCTTCGGCCCTTCGCCATAGCGCACGAGCACGGTCTGTCCGGGCCTGAGCTCGGCCATGCCGTAGCGCCTAAGTGTCTCCATATGAACGAAAATATCGGGCATACCCTCGCCCTCCGTCACGAAGCCGTAGCCCCGCATGCGGTTGAACCACTTGACCGTCGCGGTGACGAGCGGGCTCGTCGGCGTGACAGCCGAGCGTTGTCGCGTGGCCGGCATCTGCGCCGGATGCGCCGCCGTCAACTCATCCATCGAGACGACGCGGAACGCTTGCAGGCCCTTCGGTCGGTCCTGCACCTCGCACACCACGCGCGCGCCTTCGTAGGCGGTTTGAAATCCGTCATGACGTAGACACGTGACGTGCAGCAGCACGTCAGGCATCCCGTTATCCGGAACGATAAAACCGTAACCCTTCGCGACGTCGAACCATTTTATAACGCCTGAGATCTCGATCAGATCGACCGGAGCCTCGTCCTGCGGCGCAAGTTCGGGCGTGGCGTCGGCGGTCGGTTTGGCCCCCATTTGCGACTCCATCCGAGCCTTCATATTCGCTGGTCCACCGCCGTCTGTCGCGCCTACATCGAACGGCGCTCCCGATTCGGAACCGAGAGTATCATTGCTGCCACACTGGCAACCCACAAATCGACCCTCAGTCGCCACCGCCGAGCGTTCTCATCAACAAGCCTGTGGATAGAGCGTTGAAAAGACAGCGCCGATCGAACCGCGAAGGATGAGGTCGGCACGCGAGTCGAGCGGCGTTGCATCTCTATTGAGCAAGGCAAGGGTAGCGCCATGCCGTTTGGCGACGAGCGGCAGCGACGCCGCAGGCTGTACGACGAGCGAAGAGCCAATGACGAGAAAGAGATCGGCCTCTTGTGAAAGCGCCGTCGCCTTCGCCATCGCCTCTTCCGGGATGCGCTCGCCGAAGGAAACGATCGCCGCCTTGATGAGCCCACCGCATTCGCAGCGCGGCGATGCGCCGGTCGCCTCGATCGTCGCACGCACCGTTTGAAGCGGCATCTGTGTGCGGCAGTCGAGACAATGCGCGCGCATCGAAGTGCCGTGAATCTCGACGACGCGCTCACGGGGAAGACCGGCGCGCTGGTGAAGCCCGTCGATGTTCTGCGTGATGACCGCGAGAAGCTTGCCCTCGCGCATGAGACGCACGAGACCCATATGCCCTTCGTTGGGGTTGGCGGTGGCGAACGTCTCGTTCATGCGAAATCGCCGACGCCACTCTTCAAGCCGCGCCTCCTCCGACGCGACGAACTCCTGAAAGGTGATCGGCTTCATGCGCGACCAGAGGCCGCCCGGGCTTCTGAAATCGGGAATGCCCGACTCCGTCGAGATGCCCGCGCCGGTCAGTGCGACGACACGTTCGGAGCGTTCGACCAGTTCGCCGAGCGCTCGAATTTCGTCGTTGTCTTCAGCGCCTCGCGCCATATTCTCCCGCCGATAAAAAGGAGCCTCACATGCGATATTTGCACACAATGGTCCGCGTCACCGATGTCGACCAATCGCTCGACTTCTACGTGAATAAGCTCGGCATGAAGGAAGTCCGCCGGGTGACCAACGATGCGGGCCGCTACACGCTGGTTTTCCTCGCGGCCCCGGAGGACGAGCAGAGTGGCAAGTCGAACAAGGCGCCGCTCCTGGAGCTCACCTTCAACTGGGATCCGGAGCAATATGGGGAGGGCCGCAATTTCGGCCACCTCGCGTTCGAGGTCGACAATATCTACGACACCTGCAGCAAACTGCAGAAGGCCGGCGTCACCATCAACCGCCCGCCGCGCGACGGAAACATGGCGTTCATCCGCTCGCCCGACAACGTGTCGATCGAGATCCTCCAGAAGGGGCCCGCGCTGCCACCCGAGGAGCCGTGGAAATCCATGCCGAACACAGGAAAATGGTGAGGCGGCGCCCTATCTGAGCGCCACGCACTTCTTATTCTGTGCATGAAGTGGGGCGACTTGTGGGGCCGGAGGGCTCCGCCTATAAGCCCCGCCGAAGCGCCCATCGTCTAGCGGTCCAGGACGCCGCCCTTTCACGGCGGAAACAGGGGTTCGATTCCCCTTGGGCGTACCAATAATCTCAAAGACTTAGGATAGTCGGCGGCGGCGATGTCCAACAAATGTCCAATATGCCCCTGAAAGACACCCCGCTACTTCGCTCGGTCGCTGTCCAGTAGCTCGCGGCAACTGGCTCCGAAGCACGTTATCCCGCCTTCAACCGTATAGCTGTTCCTAACGCCGTAACTCTGCGCATCGGTCGCTCGAGCAGGTCGGCGCTTCCCCGCTACAAAGGCATGAGGAAAAAAGGGGGGCCGCCTCAGCGGGGGGCTGAGGCGGCCCGCGCACTCTCATCCGCCATATCGGGCTTAGTAATTGAGGGAAAACGACAGAGCGTCTCTTTAGAGAGTGCAACAGCACTCATGCTAGGTCAGAGATAAACTGACGATGTTCAATATTGCTCAAGCACCGCTATTTTCTTTCGCCCGTCCCTGCCAGTGGCGAACCAGCTGAATCGCTATCGGTCGATCTTGCCTATAGCGGGACGGTAGCCACTGTTCGGTCGTGCTGTGAAATCCGGAGAACACACCCCGAGAACGACTCTCTCTTGCTCATGTCTCCGATAATGTGCATGCCCAGGGCGACGGCATCGTCGTCAGAGGGAAAGAAGGCTTGGCCCAGAAATTGGACCGTAGCGCCGTCAAGGGCGAAGCCATAAATCTCGGGCGCTCGGCGTCCTAAAGCGCTCAGCGTCGTAGCCAGGGCTTTGTAGAAATCTGAAGATTCCCGAGCCATCCGGGAGAGGCCTTCGATTTCCAGGTCCGCCGGCCATCTGTCTGCCGACATAGCCGCCTCCATCCACTACCCCCGACGAAGTTATTCCTTGGTCGCGGACGGAAATCTGTCCGCTTTTGCTCATACCGACACGCTTGCCAGGCCGGGGACAAGCAGAAACAGCGATGCCCACTTCTGCCGGCTTCCTCGGGTCTCACAGAACTAGAAGAGGGACCCGCAGAGACGTATTTCACGCCCTTTCACGGCCGAAGCAGGGTTCGACTCCCTTGGGCACGCCAACCCCGAATCATTTCGCGCTTCGCGGGAATTGTGGCCGCTGATTGGCTGTCGGCTCAGAATCAACCGAGTCCGGCCATGTCGAGGCCCTAAAATCCCTCATTTTCCACAGGAGGCTCTTAGCCGGCTCGGGGGCGTGCCGTGTGGAGGGTGAGTAATGTCGCGCGCACGCAGCAAGCCAGTAAAGAACAGAGCCGAAGGCTCAAGCATCCCTATCGAGCAATGTCTGCTCGTCCAAGACGAAATCTGGCGGATCGTTTCGAACGCAGCGCGAAGCAAAGCGCGTCTCTCGCTGTCGAAACAGGCCCAGAAGATCGCGGGCGGCTACCCCGCAGCCGGTCTGTCGCCACAGACCATAGCGGACGCCCTCGTTTACGCTGCCGTCGACTGCGGCGTCGCATTCGAGATCGCACGCCCAGCTCCGCGCCAAGCCATACCCGGCTTCCTTGCCCTTGTCGGCAAGAAGCGCAATCAAGAGACCGAAGGACGGACACGGCCGACCCTCGCGGGCGTCCCGATTCCGGCGGCAACCTGAACGCCTCAACTCCCGCTTAGGCGGACTAGACCAGCCTCCCCCTTACGGGGCGGTCGAGGTCTGGCGGTGGAGTGAGGCAGTTTCGGGGGGCGATTGTCGCGCGCCTTCCAAGTTCCCCGGTGTCGACCCGGGAACTCTCTCCGCTTGGCTGCGTAGCCTCGACCTCCCCGCCGGTGGGAGGTCACCCCTGACCGGCCCTTCGGCCGGTCAGGCCTCGCTGCCCTCGCCAGCGACAGCGCGCTTTGCGCCAACCCGATACAGACGTTCGAGCTTTTCCGTCACCGCCGCGATGAAGCGGGGATCGGCAGCGAGATCCGCACCGAAAATCGCTTCAACGCCAATGAGCCCCCGCACGAGTGTCTCGGGGTCGAGGCCCGCGCCGTCGGCGATCGTGCGGAGCCTCTCGGCAAGCGGATCGCGCACATCAATCGCGCCGCCCTTCTCGTCGAGGCAGGTGACGTAGCGCATCCACCCGGCGACCCCGAGCGCGAGGCGCCCGAACGGCAAGCCACGCTTCAGGCAGTCGCGGATTGTGCCGAGCAGCCGCTGCGGCAGTTTTTGGCTTCCGTCCATGGCGATCTGCCAGGTGCGGTGCTTCAGTGCAGGGTTCTCGAAACGCGCGAAGAGGGCCGCCTTGTAAGCGGAAATGTCGGTCGAAGGCGGGACCGCGAGCGTCGGCGTCGCCTCATCCATCAACGCTTTGACGAAGCGCGCAAAACCGCCGTCGGCCATCACATCCGACACAAACGCGTAGCCTGCGAGATAGCCGAGATAGGCGAGGCTCGAATGCGCGCCGTTGAGCAGCCTTAGCTTCATGTGCTCGTAGGGCTCGACCTCCGACACGAGCTCCGCGCCGGCATCCCCGAAGGCAGGCCGTCCGGCCGGAAAATGATCTTCGATCACCCATTGAGAAAACGGCTCGGTCACCACCGGCCAGGCGTCCACGACACCGAGCGCCTCGGAAATCAGCGCGCGGTCCTCGTCGGTCGTCGCTGGCGTGATGCGGTCGACCATCGTTGCCGGACAGGCCACCTCCCCCGCTACGTAGGCGCCGAGGTCGGGATCACGGAGCGCCGCGAAGCGGTCGACGATGCGCTTCACCACGCGGCCGTTCGAGGGAAGGTTGTCGCAGGTCAGAACAGTGAACGCGGCAACACCCGCCGCTCGCCGCCTGGCAAGCGCCTCCACGATCAATCCAGGCGCGGTTCGCGGCGCACGCGGATCTGAGAGGTCGTGGCGGATATCCGGATGCGCTTCGTTCAGAAGCCCGGTGGCCGGATCGTGGCAGTAACCCTTCTCGGTGACGGTGAGCGTGACGATGCGAATGCGCGGATCGGCCATCGCCGCGAGAAGCCGTTCGCGCTCCGCGTCCGCGACCAGGATATCGACGACGCTTCCGATGATGCGCAGGCGCTCCCCCTCGCCGGAACGCACGGCCAACGTATAGAGCCAGTCCTGATCCTTCAGCGCATCGCGGGTCGTCGGGCTCCTGAGGCTCGCACCGACAATCCCCCATCCCGGCTCGCGTGTCAGAACGTCGTCGACGGTGACGGCCTGATGCGCGCGATGGAACGCGCCGATGCCGAGATGCACGATGCCCGGCGTCACTGCGCTCCGATCGTAGGCGGGGCGCTCGACCGCCGGCGGCAGGCCGGCGAGCGTGGCGCTGTCGAGCCTCGCCAACTTTTCTCCCGTCAAAGCTTGTAGGCCTCTTTGACCAGCCGGTAGGCGAGGTCGCGGGCGACCTCGTGCGCCTCGTCCTCCTCCAGCCGGTGCGTTGTGACGAGGTTGGCGAGGAAAGCGCAGTCGACGCGCCGCGCCATGTCGTGCCGCGCCGGGATCGAGAGATAGGCGCGCGTATCGTCGTTGAAGCCGACCGTGTTGTAGAAGCCCGCCGTCTCCGTGGTTAGCTCGCGGAAGCGGCGCATGCCCTCCGGGCTATCGTAGAACCACCACGGCGGCCCAAGCCTCAGGCACGGATAGTGCCCGGCGAGCGGCGCCAGTTCGCGTCCGTAGCTCGTCTCGTCGAGCGTGAAGAGGATCAGCGTCAGCGCCTTCTCGTTGCCAAAGCGGTCGAGAAGCGGCTTCAAGGCGTGCACATAGTCGGTCGGCTGCGGGATGTCGGCGCCCATGTTGCGGCCGAAGCGGCGGAAGATTTCCGGGTTGTGGTCGCGGAACGAGCCCGGATGGAGCTGCATGACGAGCCCGTCTTCGACGCTCATCGCGGCCATCTCGGTCAGCATCTGGCCGCGAAAGAGATCGGCCTCCCCTGGCGTGAATTCGCCTGAGACGATCTTGTCGAATAGCGCCGCCGCGTCGGCGCGCGGGAGGCTCGCCGTCCGCGCCGTCGGATGTCCGTGATCCGTCGCGGTCGCGCCTAGCGCCTTGAAGAAGGCGCGGCGCTTCTGGTGCGCTTCGAGATAGCCGCTCCAGGTGAGCGTATCGCAGCCCGTGATGTCGCGAAGCTTCACGATATTGGCGGCGAAGTCGGGGAAGTCCGGATCGACGACCGGGTCTGGCCGATAGGTCGGCAGCACGCGGCCGCCCCAGTCGGATTTCTTGATCGCCGCGTGCTCGGCAAGCGCATCGAGCGGACTGTCGGTCGTCGCGATCGCCTCGATGTTGAAGCGCTCGTAGAGCGCGCGCGGCAGGAACTCAGGCGTCTCGAGCGCCGCGGCGATGCGATCGAAATAGAAATCCGCGACGTCGCCGGAGAGCCGCTCCTTGAAGCCGAAAAGCGTCGCAAAGACATGGTCGAGCCACATGCGGCTCGGGGTGCCGCGGAAGAGATGGTAGTTCTCGGCGAAAATCCGCCAGACGGCGCGCGGGTCGAATTCCGGCTTCTCGCCGGCAGTCTTCTCGCCGGCAATGGATGGAATGCCGAGCGTGCCGAGGTCGATGCCCTGGCTGTAGAGCATGCGAAAAATGTAATGGTCGGGGACGACGAAAAGCGTCGCCGGATCGGGAAACGGCGCGTCCTCCGCGTACCAGCGCGGATCGGTATGGCCGTGCGGCGAGATGATCGGCAGGTCCTTGACGCCGGCATAGAGGCTGCGCGCCACGGCGCGCGTCCCCGGATCGGCCGGAAACAGCCGATCGTCGTCGATCAGACGAAGCTTCGCATTCAAGATCGAGAGTCCCCTTGTGGGGTTCACATGAGCAGGTTGGGCAGGAAAAGCACCAAGCCGGGCCATAGCGCAAGCACCGCGACGAGAACCAGGACCGCGCCGATGAAGGGGATCGACTCCACGATGTACTCTTCGACCGGGCATTTGAGCAGGCTGCACACCGTGTACATGCACACGCCGACCGGCGGGGTCATCGAGCCGAGCGTCACGATCGTCATCATCAGGATGCCGAAATGCACATCGTTCACGCCGAGCGGCCGCACGATCGGCAGGAATATCGGCGTGAGCAAGAGGACGAGCACGGTGCTCTCGATGAACAGCCCGGCGATGAAGATGAAGAGCAGGATCAGCCCGACGATGGCAAGCGGCTGGCTGGTCAGCGTCGTCAGCGCCGCGGCGACCGTCTGCGGCGCCTGCTCGAAGATGATGGCGTAACCGACCATCCCGGAGAAAAGGATGATCAGCATGATCATCCCGGTATCGGCCACCGCTTCCCCGAGCGCCGTCGAGAGTCCTTTCCAGGTGAGCTCGCGGTGGGCAAAGAAGCCGATAAGCACGGCATAGACGACCGCGAAGGCGCCGACCTCGGAGGGCGTGAACAGTCCGCCGCGAATGGCGATCAGAAGCGCCAGCGGGAAGATCAGCGCCCACTTCGCCTCCGCCACGGCACGGAAGATAGCGCGCGGCGTCGGCCGCACCGCGCTCTCCGAGCGATAGTTCCGCCGCCGCGCGATGATCCACACGGTCGTCATCAGCATCGCCATCATCAGGAGGCCTGGGATGACGCCGGCGAGGAACAGCCGGCCGATCGAGACGCCGCCGACAAAGCCGTAAAGGATCAGCCCGAGGCTCGGCGGAATGGTCGCCGTGATGAGCGAGCCGACGGCGATCACCGCCGAGGTGAAGCCGCGCGAATAGCCGCGCGCGATCAGGTCCGGCCCGAGGATGCGCGCTTCCATCGCGGCATCGGCGACGGCGGCGCCCGAGACGCCGCCCATCAGCGTCGAGAGCACGATGCACACCTGTGCGAGCCCGCCCGCCATCCACGAGACGAGGACGTTCGAGCAGGCGACCAGCCGCGTTGTGATCCCCGAATGGTTCATCATGTGGCCGGCGAGGATGAAGAACGGCACGGCGAGCAGCGGGAAGCTCTGCGAGGCCGTCGCCACCTGCTGCACGCCGATCGAGACCGGGATCGTCCCGTTGGTCAGGAAGAAGGTGAAACCGGCGATGCCGATGGCAAACGCGATCGGCAAGCCGAGCAGCATCAGGACGAGGAAGGTGAGAGCGAGCAGCGTCACAGCACGTCATCCACTTCGCCGCGAACCGGATCGGCGAAGACAAGGCGCTTCTCCGTTCGCCAATAGCGGAAAAGGCGTACGAGGTGGCCGCAAAGAGTGATCGCCAGGAGCAGGCAGCCGACCGGCACCGCCCCGGTGACGTAGGCATAGCTGATGCCGCTGTCGCCGTAGATGCGCTGCAGGTTGAGCGCCGTCAGCCGGTAGCCCATCACGACCATGATCAGGAGAAAGGCGAGCGTCACCAGCGCGAGCGCGATCTCCACGATGCGACGGAGTTGGAGCGGCAACGGCCGAACGAGAAGGTCCATGCCGATATGGGCGCGGTTCCGAAGCGCCTGATTGGCGCCGATGAAGCTGACCCAAAGGAAGAGAAGCTGCGCCAGGTCGACCGACCAGATGAGCGGATGATCGAACCAGCGAAGGATGCCGGCGGCGAAGACAAGGATGACGATGATGACGAGGAGAAGTTTTCCGAAAGCCGCCTCGGCGCGCACCAGCAACGAAAGCATTGCCCCCACCCTGTTGACTGGGAACGGGCCGGCCCCTTGAGGCCGACCCGCCCGCGCCTTGCTGTAACTACTGGGCGAGGATCGGCTCCAGCTGCTTGCGCAGGTCCCCATAGCCGAGCTTATCGTAAACCCCGGCGGTCGCCTGCACGAAGGGCGTCACGTCGATCTCGTCGATCTCCACGCCCTTGTCCGCCATCATCTTCTCGTAGTTCGCGAGCGAATCCTGCGTCATGTGCGAGGCTTCGTCGCCAGCAGCAAGCAACTCGTCCCGAAGCACTTTCTGCAGGTCCGCCGGCAGTCCGTCGAACCATGCGCCGCTCGTGACCATGCCGGTGATGAGATTGATGTGGCCGGTCTTCGTTATGTACTTGATGACCTCGTAGAGCCGCGCGCCGTAGGTCGCCGGATCCTGCGCCTCGGCGCCGTCGATCACGTGCTGCTGCAGCGCCGGATAGACCTCGGTCCAGCCCATCGGAGTCGGCGTTGCGCCCATCGCGCTGATCGTCTCCATCCAGACCGGAGCGCCGGGCGTGCGCATGCGGATGCCCTTCAGATCGGCCGGCGTCTTGACCGGAACGTTGGTCAGGAGATGCCGCTCGCCCTGCCACCAGTTGAACGACAGAACCTGCAGGCCCGCGTCGTCATGCAGCTTCTTCACCCAGCCTTCGAAGAGGTCGGAGGTCACGACCTTGCGGATGCCGTCGAAGCCTTGGGCCAGGAACGGCGCGCCGAGAATGCCGAATTCCTTGGTGAAAACCGCAAGCCGTCCGCCATCGACAACCACGGCGACGTTGCCGCCGGCGCGCGCCTGCTCGAGCACGTCTTCGTCCTTGCCGAGCTGCGAGCTCGGGAACAGGCGGACCTCCAGTTTGCCGCCCGACTTGTCCTCGACGTTCTTCTTGAAGATCTCGAGGCCTTTGTAGAGCGGGTCGTCGGTGGTGAGCGCGGTGTTGACGTTCAACGTGTAGTCGGCCGCAAGAGCCGGCGCGCGGCAGCGCCAATCGCCGCGACGGCGGCGAGCATTGCAAATCCAAGGCGTGGAAATCTTGTCATCTGTTCCTCCCGGTGCGGTAGTTGTTTTGCCGTTGTTATTGACTGGTATGGTAGTATGGCACATACCGAAGCGCAACAATCTTGTTCGGTGAAACCGACGCTGGCTCGGGGGCCAGATGGATGAGGCGAGGAAACGGTAACGGGCCTGCGAAAAGCGGCAGCCTTGAGCGCTGGGCGACGGAGTCGCGCGCGCCGGGGGAGCCCGCCGCGCTGCGCGTCTTCCACGAGCTGAAGAGCGCCATCGTCACCATGGCGCTTCCGCCCGGGCAGGCGCTGTCCGAAAACGATATCGCCGCCCGCCTCGGCGTCAGCCGCCAGCCGGTGCGCGAGGCCTTCATCAAGTTGAGCGAGGCGGGGCTCGTCCGCATCCGCCCGCAGCGCGGCACCTTCGTCGTAAAGATTTCGACCAAGCAGGTGACCGACGCGCGCTTCGTGCGCGAGGCGGTGGAAGTCGCCGTTGCGCGCAAGGCCAGCGAGATGATGCCGGCCGACGCGATTGCCGAGCTCAGGAGCATTCTCGACGCGCAACGAGCCGCGGCCGTCGAAGCGATCCCCGCCCGCTTCCTCGCGCTCGACGAAGCGTTTCACCGTGGCCTCGCGCTCGGCGTCGACTGCGAATACGCTTGGCGCGTGGTCGAAGAGGTGAAGGCGCAGATGGATCGCGTGCGCTATCTGAGCCTGCCGCAGGCGACGCCGATCATGCGCCTCGTCGAGCAGCATGAGGCGATCCTCGCCGCCGTCGAGGCCGGCGACGCGGCAGCGGCCGAGGCGGCGGTGCGCGAGCACCTTGCGGAGATTCTAACCTCGCTCCCCTTGCTCGAGCGCCAATTCCCGCGTCTGTTCGAGGATCATGAAGAGAGCGAGCCCGCGTCGGCGGGACCGGCTGTGGAGACGACGGGTGCGTAAGGGAGCGTCATGAAGATCACGGAAGCAAAAGTCATCGTCACCTGCCCCGGCCGGAATTTCGTCACCCTGAAGATCGTGACCGACGAGGGCCTTTACGGCGTCGGCGACGCGACGCTGAACGGGCGCGAGCTTGCGGTTGCGTCCTATCTGAAAGACCACGTCGCCCCCCTCCTCATCGGACGCGACCCGCACCGGATCGAGGACACCTGGCAGTATCTCGCCAAGGGCGCCTACTGGCGGCGCGGCCCGGTGACCATGGCGTCGATCGGCGCCGTCGACACAGCCCTTTGGGACATCAAGGCGAAGGCCGCGGGGCTTCCGCTCTACCAGCTTCTCGGCGGCAAGAGCCGCTCCGGCGTCATGGTCTACGGCCACGCCAACGGCCGCGACATCCCCGAGACGATCGACGCCGTCGGCCAGTATCTGGAGCTCGGCTACAAGGCGGTGCGCGCGCAGTCCGGCATCCCCGGCCTCGACGACGTCTACGGCGTCGCCCGCGGCAAGCTCTACTACGAGCCGGCGGTGAAGGGCCTCGCCGAAGAGTCGATCTGGTCGACGGAGAAGTATCTCGACTTCGCGCCGAAGATCTTCGAGGCGCTGCGCGAAAAATTCGGCTTCGGCTTCCATCTTCTCCACGACGTGCACCACCGGCTGACGCCGATCGAAGCGGCGCGGCTCGGCAAGAGCCTGGAGCCCTATCGGCTCTTCTGGATGGAGGACCCGACGCCGGCGGAGAACCAGGACGCGCTGAAGCTGATCCGCCAGCACACCGTGACGCCGATCGCCATCGGCGAGGTCTTCAACTCCATCCACGACTGCCGCGAGATCATCGAGAACCAGCTCTGCGATTATATCCGCATGGCGGTCGTGCATTCCGGCGGCATCACGCAGCTTCGCAAGGTCGCCGCGCTGGCCGAGCTCTATCAGATCAGGACCGGCTGCCACGGCGCCACCGACCTCTCGCCGATCTGCATGGGCGCGGCATTGCACTTCGATCTCTCGGTGCCGAATTTCGGCGTGCAGGAATACATGCACCACACCGAAGAGACCGACGCCGTCTTCCCGCACGCTTATTCGTTCAGCGACGGCTATCTCTATCCGGGCGACGCGCCCGGCCACGGCGTCGACATCGACGAAAAGCTCGCGGCGAAATACGAGTACGAGCCGGCCTATCTTCCCGTCTCGCGCCTCGAAGACGGAACGATGTGGAGCTGGTGAGCTGACGCGGCCCGGCAACGGGCCGCTTCAAACTCTCGCGATTGCCTAGGCTTTCTTTCGCCCCGCGGCCGAAGACGTGTTCAGCGCCACGGCCGCGCGAACCAGCGCCTTGAACGCCTTCGCATCGATCTTGTCGCCCTCATGAAAATCGATGGCGCGCCGCACGTTGCCGTCGAGGCTTGCAGTTGAAGAGGCCCGAAGGGTCGTCGAGCGCGGCGCCCTTCGCGAAGGTCAGCTTCACTTTGTCCTTGTAGGTCTCGCCGGTGCAGACGATCCCGCCATGCTCCCACACCGGAACGCCGAGCGGGTTCGACGGCTTCCGCCACTTCACCTCTTCGACGATCTTGGGATCGGCCTCTTTGATGAGAGCTCGGACCCGCGCCAGCGCCTCGCCGCGCCAATCGGAGAGCGCTGAGATGCGGGCGTCGATGAGGTGAGAGGGAGAGGGCGCACCGCTTCCTTTCTGCGAGGCGCTGTTGCTCTTTTTCATTGTGGCGTTGCTTTCTTCCCAGTTGCGAGCCGGAATCGGCGGATTGCGCTTGGCTAATCCGCCCTACAGGCGCTGCGTATAGCTCCGCGTGGAGGTCCATCGTGGCACGTATCAAGCAGGATAAAGACACTCTGCCGCTCTATGGAAGCGTGACCGGCATTGCTCTCCCCGGCGAGCAGGTAAATGTCGCGCGTGGTGTCGCGCTCCGGCGGGGCCTCTTCGATACATTCAGCACGCCCATGATGGGCTTCTCGGAGCCTCCCGAGGGCGGGCACACACCCCGGCCCTGGGTTGCCGTGGATGGCGCCTATCAATCGTTCCAGGCGCGTGCGGAGCTAGCCATTGAAAGCCTTGCTGGTTTCGAAGATTTCGCACCGTCGCAGGCCATGTGGCTCATCGCGGCACTTCTGCGCTTGCGCATCGAAGCGCCGGTGCGTGTTACTGCCGTGGCGAACGTGCCGCTCGCGACGCTCAAGGAACGCACCGACATATGGCCGCTCTCATTCGAGGATGCTCCTCACCAGAACGGCCTCTTCCGAGCTGGGCGCGTGGACGTCACGGCGGACGACATCGAGTGGCTCTCCGATATGCTGCCCGTGGCCGCGCGCTTCTTCCACGAGGAGCGCTTCATGCGCGCACTCACTATCTTCGACGAATTCTGTATGGGCAAGTCGCCTAGAGATCGGCACCGTATTCCTATGGACCGCCATCGAAATACTCTTCGATTGTAGCGGCGAGCAGCACAAGACGAAGGCTATTTCTTCCGCGCTGGCCGATTGCGTCGGTCGCGACAAAGCAGACCGCGAACGCGCGTATCAGGTCACCGCCCGGCTTTATGGGAAGCGCGGCCGGGTGGTCCATAGCGGGCGCAATATCGAACGCGAGGACTTTGGGCAATCGCATGCGCTCGCGCGCGCTGCATTTGTGAACGTGCTTGACCGGAAAGAACTGCCTAGGTCTCGGAACATCACGCTTCAGTAACTCTACGGCGGGCTTGCAAGAGCGTAAGCAGATCGTCCCTTGGCGGAAGCGGCGGAGAGCCCTACTTGGCGGAGCGCTTCTTCGCCGGCCGCTTCGCGCCGCGCGTCTTCTTCCGCTTCGGGGCCGCGCCGGCAACGGCAGGCGTGAACACCTCCGCCGCATCGCTCTCCGTGAACACATCGGGCCGTGTCGCGGGCGGGAGCGTCGCGCTGCCGCCGTTCACCACCGCCTCCATCACCTCAAGCACATGCAGCGCAAGCCGGCCGCTCGCGCGGTAGGCGCGGCCGCTGCGATGCGCCGCGATCATGTCGGCGACGCCGAGCGCGCGGTAGTTCGCCTCGCGCGGCGCGTCCGCCGGCCAGTTGGGGCGGCCGAGCGGCATCGCCTGCGTATCGTGCGCGATCCACGCGCCGTCGCGCCGGCTGGTCTCCACCACGCCGCCGTAGAAATTCGGATCGGGCAGCCGCAGCGTCCCCTCCGTGCCGTAAAGCTCGATCGGCGGATGGCTGTGCTTCCACACGTCCCAGGTCGCCGCGAAAGTCAGGAGCGCGCCCGACGCGAATTCGAGCAGCGCCAGGCAGGTCGTCGGCGTCTCGACCTTGATGCGGTCGCCGGTGCGCGGCCCTTTCGCCGTGACGATGCGCTCCGGGTAGCCCATGCCCGTCACGGAATGCACGCGCGCCACCGGCCCGAGCAGATTGACGAGCGCGGTGATGTAATAGACGCCGACGTCGAGCACCGGCCCCCCGCCCTTCTTGAAGAAGAACTCCGGGTCCGGGTGCCAATGCTCCATGCCGTGCGACATCAGGAAGGCGGCGCCGGAGAGGATGCGCCCGACGCTTCCGTCGTCGATGAGCTTGCGGGCGAGCCTGCCGCCGGCGCCGAGGAAGGTGTCCGGCGCGCAGCCGAGCATGAGCTTCCGCCGCTCCGCCTCCTCCACGACCTTGCGGCCAAGCTCCGCGTCGACTGCGATCGGCTTCTCGGAGAAGACATGCTTGCCCGCCGAGAGCGCCGCGAGCGACACCGCCCCGTGCGCCGCCGGGATCGTCAGGTTGACGACGAGCTGGATATCGTCGCGCGCCAAAAGCGCATCGACCGGCATCGCCTCAATGCCGAACCGTTTGCCCTGCGCTTGCGCCACCTCGATCTTCATGTCGGCGCAGGCGCGCACCTTCACCCCCGGCGCATGCGACAGGTTGGTCAGGTAGATGGTGGAGATGTTGCCGCAGCCGACAATTCCAACGCCGATCTCGTCCAAGCGCGCCTCCCTACCAGCCGGCGACGGTTCGAACGACCGGCGCGCGAAGCGCTCATAGTCGTTCGGGTTGTCATGCTCCATCACCAGGACTCTGACGCCCGGCAGATTGATCGCGGGCATCAGCTTCTTCCAGTCGAGCACGCCGTGGCCGACATCCGCCTGCCCGTCCTCGTCGGCGTTCTCGCCCTTCGGCGCCAGGTCCTTGACGTGGAGCGCGACCACGCGGTCCTTGTATTTGTCGATCCAGGCGGCGGCGCTTTCCCCGGCCCATTCGAGCCAGCCGATATCGACCTCCCAGTGAAGGCCGGGCGCCGCGTGAAGGATGTGGTCGAGCGGATAGCTTCCGTCGGGAAGCTTTTTGAACTCGAAGTCATGATTGTGCCAAGCAAGTGAGACCCCGTGCGCGGCGAGCTTTTTCTGGAAGCCCGAAAGCTCCTTGCCGAGCGCCTCCCAGGCCGCGGCCGAGTCTCCCCGCTGCTCGGGCGGAATGAAGGGCACGACGACGATCTCGATGCCGAAATCCTTCGCGAGGCGCGCGACGCCTTCGATATCGCCGCGCAGGCGCTCGATCCCGATATGCGCGGTCGGCGTCGCCAGCCCGTGCACGTTGAGCGCGGCTTTCAGCGCGCCGGGCTCGTCGAACAGCCCCCCGTAGGGCTCGACATTGCGGTAGCCGAGCTTCGCGAGGAACGCGAGCTGGCTGTCGAGCGGAGGGAACTTCCGGGCCGAATAGAGCTGGAAGGAAACGCGATCCGTATTCAAGAGAACCCTCCCCGTTAAACGCTATGCGACGTGTCGGGCCGCTGGTTGCCGCCGGCATGCATGACCGCGATCCGCGCGGCAAGCGCAAGCGCGCTCAGAGCCACACCGTGCTCGGCACAGCCCTTCCCGATGCCGGACCACCACCGGCGCGCGGAAACACGTTTACCATGTGCGCGAAATCCCGATGAAACATGCACGTCATATCGCCCACGAAAGTTTGAAGGGATGAACGACAATGACCACAAATACAGCGGCGTATGACGCCGAAACGACCAAGGGCATCGGGATCTTCCCGATCGTTGTACGGGCCGCCGAGGCGATTGTCCGCGCGAATGCGAAGCGGCGTGCCGAAAGGGCGTTCGCCGGGCTAGACCAGCATCTGTTGCAGGATGTCGGCCTCAACCCGGGCGAGGTCCGGCGGCTGCATCTTTCCGCGATCGATATGATCGCGAAGGCGCCGGCCGGCTCCGCGCACCTCGTTCTGGTCGGGCAGCACGGCGTCTTCTCGATCCCGCTTCGTTCCCACTAGCGCCGGGCAGTCCGCGCAGGGGGAACGGCCCTGGAAAGCGCGCGAAAGCGCGCTTCCGGGAGCCGCGGCGCCCTCCCACGCAATTTGTCGCTGCGGCGCAACGACATCCTTTTTGCACTGCGGCGAAATCCTTCTGAAACAATCGGGGGGTATTGCCCGGAGCATATCGAAGGACTTGGAAAGAACATGAGCACGAATACGGCAAATTGGGGCGCCGAAAGACCCCAGGAGATCGGGTTTGTCACATTGCTTTCGAACGCCGTGAAGGCGGTTGCCCATGCACGCACACAGCGGCGGACGCAGATGGCGCTTGCCGAGCTTGACGATCACGCACTGCTCGACATCGGCGTCAATCCTGGCGACGTGCGCCGCAACCACCGCGCTGTGACCGATTGGGTCTTGCAGTCGCACAGCGGCACCGCACGCCTCATCTTCATCGGGCGCTGAGCGCTCCAAAACCCCGCTAGAATCGGCCCTCGACCTCGGCGGCATCGACGACGCGCAACTGTGCGCGCGCCGATCCGCCGTAATGGTCGAGGCTGAGCGTCCCTGCAACGTGAAGCGGCTTGCCGCGCGCTGAAAGAAGTGCGCGGCCGAGCGGCGCTTCGGCGGCACGGAAGGCGATGGCCTTCAGACTCTCGCCACCGGGGGCTTGCAGCGTAAGCCGCACGTGCCCCTTGCCGACCGTGTCGGCAAAGGCCACGCGATGCGACGGCAGTGCGAAGACCGGCGCAGGGTTTGCGTTGCCGTAAGGTCCGGCGCGCTCAAGCTCCTCGACCAGCGCAGCGGTCGCGCCTGCGGCCGACAGTGCCCCGTCGATCTCGACGTCGTTGTCGGCTGCCGCAACGGCCGCGTCCGCACTGAGTTGTGTCTCCAGGAACGCGCGGAAAGCCCCGAGCTTGGCACGCTCCAGCGTGACGCCGGCCGCCATGGCGTGGCCGCCGCCCTTGACCAGGATTCCTGCCTCGACGGCCGCGCGCACGGCACGTCCGATATCGACGCCGGGCACCGAGCGTCCCGAGCCGGACCCGATCCCGCCGCCGTTCCAGGCGATCGCAAAGGCCGGCCGCTCGAAGCCTTCTCGAAGACGCGCCGCCACCAGCCCGACCACGCCTGGATGCCAGTTCTCACCGCTCGCGACGATGACTGGCGGCCCCTCGCCTTCCCCGATCTCCGCGTCCGCCTCTGCCATTGCCTCGGCAACGGCGGCCATCTCGATAGCCTGCCGCTCGCTGTTCAAACGGTCGAGTGTGGCGGCGATCTCCGATGCCTTCGCCGGATCGCGCGTCGTCAGCAGGGTCGCGCCGAGCGTCGCCTCTCCGATTCGCCCGCCGGCATTGATGCGCGGCCCGAGCAGGAATCCGAGATGCCCGCAATCGAGCGGGCTCTTGAGGCGCGAAGCCTCGACGAGCGCACGCACGCCCGGCCGCTCGCTGCGGCGCAGCGCCACGAGCCCCTTCGCCACGAACGCGCGGTTGAGCCCGGTGAGCTGGACCATGTCGCAGACCGTTCCGAGCGCGACCAGCTCCAGCAGCGGCAGGAGATCGGGGATCGCGCCGGGGAAGTCTCTGCGCCGCAACTCGCGCAGGAGCGCGACGGCGGCGAGAAAGGTCACGCCAACGGCGGCAAGCTGCCCCTCGCCGGAGACATCGTCGCGGCGGTTCGGATTGACGATCGCCACGGCCGGCGGCAGCTCCGCGCCCACCTGGTGATGGTCGAGCACGACCACGTCGACGCCACGCGCTTTGGCGCGTTCCAGCGCCTCAAAGCTCGTCGATCCGCAATCGACGCACACGATCAGCCGCGCGCCCTCGTCGGTGAGCGTCTCGATGGCCTCCGGATTCGGCCCGTATCCTTCGAAGATTCGGTCAGGGATGTAGATGCGCGGCGAGAGCCCGAGCGCCGCAAGCACATCGTGGAGCAGCGCCGCGGACGTCGCTCCGTCCACGTCATAGTCGCCGAAGATCGCAACCGGCTCGCGCGCGACCACGGCGTCGGCGAGCCGCGCCGCCGCATTGTCCATGTCGGTCAGCGAAGAAGGATCGGGAAGGTCGCGCTTCAGAGTCGGCGAAAGGTAGGCAGCCGCATCTTCGACGCCGACGCCGCGCGCCGCCAGCACTCGCGCCAGGCTCTCAGACGCGAGGCCGCGCTGCGCGATCGCCATCGCGACCGCCTCGCCACGCGGATCGAGCCGCGCGCGCCATGCCCGACCGGTGAGCGAGCGCGAAACGCCGAGGAAATTCCTATCGAACGTGCGGTCTTCAGCGAATCCCAGCATCGCGCGGACTATGGTCCCGGATGATCCCCGCGTCGATTGCTAGCGGGCCTTCGTCCAACGGCGAAACGCCACGCCGGCCCAGACGACCTCCACCAGGCCGAACGGCCACGCACCGCTCAGGAAGCCGTAAAGCGAGGCGAAGAGACAGGCGCAAGCGAAGGCCAGAACGAACCAGGGACTGCGATGTTCGAGCGCGTAGAAGCCGAGCATCGCGGTCACGGTCAGAAGACCGAAGAGCGTCAGACCGTCGAGGGCCACTTGTCTCCGTTCCGATGGCGGGCGCGGATCCAGCGCTGTGTGCCGGTTTCGGAGCGCGTCACGATCGAAGAGGTGACCGCGCCCTCTCGTCCGAAGCGCACGCCGGCGAAGAGGCTGCCGTCCGTGATTCCGGTCGCGGCGAAAAGGACATCGCCCGCCGCCATGTCTTCGGCACGGTAGACGCGCTTTGGATCCTTGAGACCGTGTTCCTCGAGGCGCTGGCGCCTTTCGGGGGTATCGACGATCAGCCGCCCGCACATCTGGCCGCCGATGCAGCGGAGCGCCGCTGCGGCGAGCACGCCCTCCGGCGCGCCCCCAATGCCGAGATAGATGTCGATGCCGGTCGCGACCGGATCGGTCGTATAGATGATGCCTGATACGTCGCCGTCCCCGATCAGCCGGATCGAAGCGCCGGTCGCGCGCACGTGCTCAATCAGCTTGGCATGGCGCGGGCGGTCGAGGATGCAGGCGGAGATGTCGTTCGGCTTGACGCCCTTCGCCTCGGCGAGCCGCTCGATCGCCTGCTCCGGCGTCATATCGAGATCGATGATATCCGGTGCATAGCCGGGCCCGATCGCGATCTTCTCCATGTAGACGTCGGGCGCATTCAACAGGCCACCGCGCCGCGTGACGGCGATCGCCGCCAGCGAATTCGGGAGGTTCTTGGCGCAGAGCGTGCGCCCGTCGAGCGGATCGACGGCGATATCGACCTCCGGCCCCTTTCCGCTCCCAACCTCCTCGCCGACAAAGAGCTTCGGTGCCGCGTCGCGCTCCCCTTCGCCGACGACGATGCGCCCGCGTACGTCGAGCCGGTTCAGCTCGCTCCACATCGCCTCGACTGCTGCCTGATCGGCCAACTGCTCGTCGCCGCGCCCGCGCGCATAGGCAGCGGCGATCGCCGCGCGCTCAGTCACGCGCACGAGCTCAAGCGTCAGCATCCGGTCCATGGGACCCGTGTCGCGCCGCGCCATCGCCTCCTCCGCCGCTACTGCATGATTCCGAAAGGTGGGAACCGATTCCCGGAAAAGATCATGCTCGAATACTAGAGCGCTTCGATGCGGATCATCTGCGGCCGCCCGAAGACTTCGCCCTCCGCCTCGATGTTTGCGAGCGCGCCGCGCACCGCCTGTTCCGTGGTCGAATGGGTGATGATCGTGACCGGCTGCTCTGCCTCGCTGCTGCGTTTCGGCGCCGAGCCGATCGGGCGGTTCCGCTGCAGGATTAAATCGAGCGAGATGCCGGCCTCCGCCATGCGCCGCGCGATCGCCGCGAAGGCGCCGGGCCGGTCGCGCACCTTGAGGCGCAGATAATAGCCGCCCTCATGCGCCTGCATGCGTGCCTGCCGGTACGGTTCCAGGCTCGCCGCTGGACGCCCGAGCGGCGGCACGCGGACGCCGCGTGCGAGGTCGATGATGTCGCCGACAACGGCGGACGCCGTCGCGTTGCCGCCTGCGCCGGGGCCGGAAAGGATGACCGAACCGATGAAATCGCCGTCGACCGCCACCGCGTTCGTCACACCCGATATTCGGGCGATGTCGCAATCGCGCGGCACCATGGTCGGGTGTACGCGCTGCTCGAGGCCGCTGTCGGTGCGTTGCGCGACGCCAAGAAGCTTGATGCGGTAGCCAAGCTCCTCCGCCGCTGAAAGATCCTCCGGCTCGATCCCCGTGATGCCCTCAACGAAGACGGCGTCACGGTCGATCACCGTGCCGAAGGCGACGCTGGTCAGGATCGCGAGCTTCTGCGCCGTGTCGAGTCCTTCAACGTCGAACGTCGGATCGGCCTCGGCATAGCCGAGGTCTTGCGCTTCCTTGAGCGCCGCCGCGTAGGTCTCCCCCTCCTCCATCTTGGTCAGGATGAAATTGCAGGTGCCGTTTAGGATGCCATAGACGCGCGTCAGCCGGTTGCCGGCGAGCGCCTCGCGCAGCGTCTTGATGATCGGGATGCCGCCGCCGACCGCCGCCTCGAAGGAGAGCTGCGCCCCGCGCTCCTCGGCAAGCTGGGCAAGCGCCACGCCATGCTTCGCGAGAAGCGCCTTGTTCGCCGTGACCACGCTCTTGCCCGTTTCGAGCGCCGCGCGAACGCTCTGGTAGGCGGCGCCGTCCTCGCCGCCCATCAGCTCCACGAAGACGTCGATCGAGTTGGAGCGGGCGAGCCCCACCGGATCACCATGCCAGGCGACCGCGTCGAGATTGAAGCCGCGCTGCCTCGTACGGTCGCGCGCGCTGACCGCGACGACCTGCACCGAGCGGCCGAGCTGCGCGGCAAACGCATCGCCCTGTCGTTCGATCAGGCGCGCGGTCGACGCGCCGACCGTGCCCAGTCCGGCGATCCCGAGCCTGAGCGGTGCGTTCATTAAGTCCCTGTTCTGCTGGGAGAAATCAGCGGCTTGCGCTGATCGGGATGACGTTGTGCAATGTTTTGTCGGCCGAAGCAAGGAAACGCCCGACATTGCGCGCAGCCTGCCGGATGCGCTGCTCGTTCTCGACCAGCGCGATCCTGACGAAGCCCTCGCCGTGCTCGCCGAAGCCGAGGCCCGGCGCGACCGCCACGTCCGCCTTCTCGATCAGGAGCTTCGAGAACTCAACGCTGCCGAGCTGCCGGAACCGCTCCGGGATCGGCGCCCAGGCGAACATCGACGCCGACGGTGCCGGGATCGGCCAGCCGGCACGCGCGAAGCTGTCGACCATCACGTCGCGCCGACGGCGGTACGTTGCGCGCATCTCCTTGATGCAGTCGTCAGGCCCGTTGAGCGCCGCCGCGGCCGCCACCTGTACCGGCGTATAGGCGCCGTAGTCGAGATAGGATTTGACGCGCGCCAGCGCCGCGATCAGGCGCTCATTGCCGACCGCGAAGCCGATCCTGAGGCCTGCCATCGAGTACGTCTTCGACATGGAGGTGAACTCGACCGCAACCTCTGACGCGCCCGGCACTTGCAGCACCGAAGGCGGCGGCTCGCGATCGTCGAAATAGACCTCGGCGTAAGCGAGGTCGGAGAGGATGAACACCTCGTTCCGCCGCGCGAAGGCGACGACGTCACGATAGAAATCGAGTGTCGCGACCGACGCCGTCGGGTTCGCCGGATAGCAGAGGATCACGGCGATCGGCTTCGGGATCGAATGATGCACGGCGCGCTCAAGCGCCGCGAAGAACTCCGGCCCCGGCTCTGCCGGAACATGGCGGATCGCACCCCCGGCCATCAGGAAGCCGAAGGCGTGAATTGGGTAGCTGGGGCTCGGCACCAGCACCACGTCGCCCGGCGCGGTGAGCGCCTGCGCCATGTTGGCGAACCCTTCCTTGGAGCCGAGCGTCGCGACGACCTCGCGGTCGGGATTGAGCTTCACCCCGAAGCGGCGGCCGTAATAAGCGGCCTGCGCCCGCCGCAAGCCGGCAATGCCGCGCGAGGCCGAGTAGCGGTTGGTGCGCGGCTTGGTGACTGTTTCGACCAGCTTCTCCAGGATGTGCTGAGGCGTCGGCAGGTCGGGGTTCCCCATGCCGAGATCGATGATGTCGGCGCCGGCGGCGCGCGCGGTCGCCTTGAGCCGGTTCACCTCCTCGAACACGTAGGGCGGCAGCCGCCTGACCCTGTAGAAATCTTCCATCTCGAGCACCTGCTCCTCTCGGCCCGGAAATCCTCTAGCCGGGCTCGTCGAAAGGTCAAACCTCTATTGCCGCACCGGCTCGGTGCCCGATCGAAGCACCAGCCGCCGAAGCTCCCGCGCCCGCGCTTCAAGCGCCGCGATCTCCCGCGCGTCCGTCGTCGCCGCCCGCTGCTGCGCGATAAGCGCGAGCTCGGCCTGGATCGCGTCGACCTCCTGCACGCCGAGCGGCTCCTCGCGCGCGGCAAGGCGCTTCGCCTTTTCCACCTGGAAAACGTCGGGGTAAGGGGTGCTGTCGCCGGCAGACGCCTCGGCCCGCATCTCGGCAATCGCCGCGGCGCGGGGCGTCCCGGGGTCGGCGCCGATCGCAGTGCTTTCGGGCCGGACGTCGGGAATCCCGAAGCAGCCCGACATTGCAGTGCACAAAACCACCGCCGGGATCAGGCCCGTGAGGAACGGCGCTGCTCGGTTCCGCTTCGAATTCATCCTCTCACCGTCGAATTTCCCGGGGGCGCCGTAACACCAGTTTTGCGCTGCTTATAGCCTCTATTCCTATAGTGCCTATATTGAGCCTCGAATATGACCGTAGGGGAAATCGCTCGGGCGCAAGATGGCGGCAGCGGAAGACGACAGGTCGACAGGTAAGGATGAAGCGCCGTCGCCCTACATGGTCCGCGACGCGGAGGCCTTCGCGCGCAACCTTGCCCGCGCCGTCGAGGAGGGCGGGCGCGCGCTCGCCGCCTATCTGAAGCCGCACGAGGAAGGCAAGGCCGCCGATCTTATCGCCGACGCCACCACCGAAGTCGCGAAAACCCTCGGCCGGATCGGCGAATACTGGACCTCCGATCCCGCCCGCCTGATGGAGGCGCAGACCCGGCTCTTCGCGAGCTACTTCACCATCTGGCAGGGCGCCATCGGCGCCGCCGCAATGCCTTCGGGTTCCGGGGCCGCGAATTCCGGGCCTGCGAATTCCGGCGACCGCCGTTTCAGCGATCCCGACTGGAACGAGAACCCGATGTTCTCCGCGCTGAAGCAGCTCTACCTCGCGACGACGCTTTGGGCCGAACAGCTCGTGGACGAGGCCGATGGCGTCGATGACGGCACGCGGAACAAGGCGCGCTTTTATCTGAAGCAGATCAACAACGCGCTCTCGCCCACCAATTTCGTGCTGACCAACCCGGAGATTCTGAAGATCACCGCCGCCACCAACGCCGAGAACCTGGCGAAGGGGATGCGGATGCTTGCCGACGACGTCGCGGCGGGCAAGGGCCTGCTCCTTCCGCGTCAGTCGGACATGACCGCCTTCAAGCTCGGCGAGAACCTGGCGACGACGCCCGGCAAGGTGATCTTCCAGAACGAGCTCTGCCAGCTGATCCAGTATTCGCAAACCGCGCAGACGGTCTGGAAGCGCCCGCTCCTCCTCGTTCCGCCCTGGATCAACAAGTTCTACGTGCTCGATCTGACGCCGGAGAAATCCCTGATCCGCTGGCTCGTCGACCAGGGTCACACCGTCTTCGTCGTGTCCTGGGTCAATCCGGACGCGCGGCACGCCGACAAGAGCTTCGAGCATTACATGACCGAAGGCATTCTTGCCTCGCTCGACGCGATCGAGAAGGCGACGGGGGAGCGCAACGTCAACGCCGTCGGCTATTGCGTCGGCGGCACGCTCCTCGCGATCACGCTCGCCTACTTGGCGGCCGGCGGCGAAGAGGGGCAGATCGCCTCGATGACGCTCCTGACCACGCAGGTCGATTTCGAGTTCTCCGGCGACCTAAAGGTCTTTGCCGACGCCGACCACGTTGCCAGCATCGAGGCGGAGATGCAGCGGACCGGCTATCTCGAAGGCTCGAAGATGGCGACGGCGTTCAACCTGCTTCGCTCGAACGACCTGATCTGGCCCTACGTCGTCAACGATTATCTGAAGGGCAAGGAGCCGCTCCCCTTCGACCTTCTCTATTGGAATTCAGACGCGACGCGCATGCCGAGCGCCAACCATTCGTTCTATCTGCGCAACTGCTACCTGGAGAACAACCTGTCGGCCGGGCGCGTGACGATCGCCGGAAGGAAGATCGACCTCTCGAAGGTGGCCGTTCCGATCTACGATCTCGCCACACGCGAAGATCACATCGCGCCGGCGAAATCGGTGTTCATCGGCGGCCGTTCCTTCGGCGGCCCGGTGCGCTTCGTGCTGTCCGGCTCCGGCCATATCGCAGGCGTGGTCAATCCCCCGGCGCGGAAGAAATACCAGTATTGGACCAACGGCCCTCCGGTCGGCTCGTTTGAGAACTGGCTGAAATCGGCCAAGGAGCATCCGGGCTCCTGGTGGGACGACTGGCAGGCATGGCTCGAACGGCTCGACAACACGCGCGTCAAGCGCAAGCGCCGGCCGGGCGGCGCCAAGCTGAAGCCGATCGAGAACGCGCCGGGCTCCTACGTCACGGCGAAGGCGAATCCGGGCGGTGCAGGCGCGGCGGCTACGTGAGGTTATTTCTGGCGCAAGCGCAGGCCCCCGTTGCGAAATCACCTATCGGAAAAGTAA
Organism: uncultured Alphaproteobacteria bacterium; assembly: GCA_963805325.1. Taxonomy (GTDB): domain Bacteria; phylum Pseudomonadota; class Alphaproteobacteria; order Rhizobiales; family Afifellaceae; genus DASWJZ01. The sequence goes on from CAWDTS010000016.1 coordinate 104,265, forward strand.
TCGAGCCGCAGCTTGCTATGGTCGGGGCGCGCGGCCAAGATCGCGCCGGTTTCTTGTGAGGATTCGAATGACGTTGCGTATCCTGGGCGTGTCCCTCGCGCTCTCTGCCTTGGTGGTTGCCGGAACGCCCGCCTCCGCCATGGAGCCCGATGCCGTGGCCAAGGCGCTCGGCGAGGCGCTGATCAAGGGGACGAACGTCTCCGCGAAATACGATGCGGCACACGCCGAAGGGGACAACGTGGTCGTCGACGGGCTGACCGTCTCGCGCCTCTCTACCGACCAGACGCTTCGCTTCGAGAAGGTCGTGATCGACGCGCCGACCGAAGGCAAGGACAGCGCGTTCCAGAGTCCGTCGATCAGCTTCGCCGGCGGAAAGCTTGCCGGCGACTCGAGCGGCACGATCGACGCCGTGACGGTGACCGACGCCACCATTCTCAACGCCGATCAGATGAAGGGCCGCGGCATCGGCGAAGGCCTCGTCTTCCACACGGCGGAAGTGAAGGGCATGCACTTGGCCCGCGCCACGGAGCCCGGCGAGGTCTCGATCGACCGCATCGAACTGGAATCCGGCAACATCGTCGACAATCGCGCCCAGGACAGCAAGGGCCTCGTTGAGAACTTGACGCTTTCGCCCGATCTGTTCCCGCCCGGCATCTTCACGCCAGCTTCGATCGGCTATGACAAGCTCGCGCTCAACGTGAGCTGGGACAGCTCGCGCGACGTAGATGCCAAGACCATGACGATCCGCGACTTCACCGTCCAGGTCCACGATGGCGGTGCGCTGACCGTCAAGGGTGTCGTGGGCAACCTCCCCGATCCGCGCGTGCTCGACGACGCCGGCGCCGCCTCGAAGGCGTCGAAGGCCGAGGTGCATCAGCTGACCGTTCGCTACCTCGACAACTCGCTCGCCGGCCGCGTGCTCGATGCGTTGGCGAAACGCCAGGGCGTGACGCGCGAGAATTATATCCAACAGCTTTCCGCCGCCCTGCCCTTCCTGCTGCTTACGCTGAACAACCCTGCCTTCCAGGATCAGGTGACGTCGGCGGTGAAGGGCTTTCTTGAGAACCCTCACTCGCTCACGATCAGCCTCGATCCAGAGGCGCCCGTCTCTGCATCCGATATCCTGAGCCTGCTGCGATCCAACCCGGCGACGGTGCCTGACCGTCTGAAAGCATCGGTAACGGCCAACACGCCTGATTAGGCGAAGGGGATACATCATGATGCGCCTCGCTGCGGCCTTGGCGCTGATTGTTCTCGTCGGCGCCGCGCCGGCGAGCGCTGACACGAGGAGCGAAGCGCTGCTGCGCGACTTCGTGGCCTGGGTCGAACTCCTCTCCCGATTGGTCCGCCACCGTCAGCGTGGTCCGCTCCGACGGCAACGACACGTTCGCCGAGGGGCTCGTCTTCTCCCGCGACAACCCGCATGTCTCGATCAGCATCGAGGAGTTGCGGCTTCGCGATCTCGCCGAACGCCCCGGCGGCGGCTTCAGCGCGACGGCAATGGAGATGCAAGCCGCCGAAGTCGTCGCCGACACGCTCGATGCCAAGATCCCCTCTGCGACGATCTCAGGCGCGTCTCTGCCGAGCCTTGCCGATGTCGTCATCGACCCGAAGCACATCATGCGCGTCCTCGGGCGCTTCTACGCGATCGCCGCCGACGGAACGCTCGACGCGCTGAGCATCCCGCAGATCGAGGTCGCATCCCGCCAGCCCGACTCCCCGGAGAGCGAAGTCGATATCTCCTATCGCGATTTTTTGTGGAAGGGACTTTCCGGCGGCGTGCTGAGCAAGCAGGAAGTAGGCCCGATCTCCGTTCGCATTCGCGGCCCGAATGCGTTTGCTTTCAGCGTCGACAAGGTCGAAGCCGACCGCATCGACCTCGGCGCGATGTCGCACATTCTCGACGCGACGCAATATCGCGACGGTCATGGCGACAACGTCTGGCGCCCGCTTCTGTCGCGCTTCGCCTATCACGGCCTGACCGGCAAGGGAGACCACGGCGGGACATTCCACATTAAGGAGATTGCGGTCGAGAACGTCGACGGCCGGCAGCCCGAGGAGCCCTTCTCCGCCGTCTGGGACCAGGTTCTCGACCCGAAAGTGCCGGCCGATGCGAAGAACGATCTCGCACTGGAAGCCATGACCTCAATGGTCGGGGCGTTCCGTGTCGGCACGGTGCGCCTTGAGGACCTGTCGCTCGACGTGCCGACGGCGGCGACGTCGGTCTCGCTCGACGGCTTCACGCTGAGCGGATGGTCGAGCGACGGGCTCGACAGCTTCATCCTGAAGAATCTGCACGCCGCGGGTCCGCAGTTCTACGCCTCGCTCGGCTCGATGGAGCTTGCCGGTTTCGCGTCCCCGGACTTGCGCGCGCTGATGCAGTTCGCGGCCTTGGAGAAGAACGCCGACCCGCAGACGCACGCTGCTGCGATCAGCAAGACATTTGCCGCGCTGCCGCGCTTCGATCACTTCGGGATCGAAGGACTCGTCGCCGGAATGAGCGCCGCCGACTCTGTTTCGCTCGATGGCCTCAGCATCGACTTCCATGACTGGAACAAGTTCTTCGCCGAAGCGACGGACGTCCGCGTCGAAAATCTGAAGGTGCCGCGCAGTCTCATGGAACTCGACCCGCAGATCGCCGACATGGTCAATGCGCTCGGCTACGAGGATCTCACGGTCGGCATGTCGCTCGCGGATCGCTGGACGCCCGACATCGGCACCGATCAGGCCACCTGGGCGCTCAGCGTCGCCGACGCCGGCAACGTCGAGCTTTCCTATACGCTGACCGGGCTCACCATCGACTGGCTGATGCACGCGACGGCCGCGGCAGGCAAGAGCGCCGATGGCACGGCCGCGGCGAAGGCGATGCTCAACGACCTCGGGCTCGCCCGGGCGACGCTCAGCGTCACGGACCACTCGCTGCTCGACCGCGCTTTCGGCTTCGTGGCGAAACGGCAGGGTATCAGCGTCGACGGCCCGACCTATCGGAAGCAGATGAGCGCTGCACTTCCCTTCATCATCTCCGCCGTCATTCCGATGGAGCTCGCGACGCGCATCGCGCCGCCGCTGCAGACCTTCTTGGCGGGCGGCCAAACGCTCTTCGCCGACGTCTCCCCGCCGGCACCGCTCTCGCTGGACGATATCGCCTCGGCGGCCGCCGACCCGCTGACATTGCCCGACCGACTTGAATCTTGAGCTGCGGTCGGAACCGGCGAAACAGTAGCTACTCCGGCTTCACGACGCGGATCGAGAGTTCGCGGAGCTGCTTGCTCGTTGCCTCCGACGGCGCGCCCATCAGGAGGTCTTCCGCCTGCTGGTTCATCGGGAACAGCGTGATTTCGCGCAGGTTCTTGGCACCGCAAAGCAGCATCACGATGCGATCGACGCCGGCCGCCATGCCGCCGTGCGGCGGCGCACCGAACTGGAAGGCGCGGTAGAGGCCGCCGAAGCGCTCCTCCACTTCCTGCGCGGGGCGCCCGGCAATGCCGAAGGCCTTCACCATCGTGTCCGGCTTGTGATTGCGGATGCCGCCGGAAGCGATCTCGAAACCGTTGCAGACGATGTCGTACTGGAAGGCCTTGATGGCGAGCACCTCCGCGTCGCTCTTCGCCGCCTCCAGCGCTTCAAGCCCGCCTTGCGGCATGGAGAAGGGATTGTGCGAGAAGTCGATCTTCTTCTCGTCCTCCTTCCACTCATAGAAGGGGAAGTCGACGATCCAGGCGAGCGCGAAGGTCTCGTGGTCGATAAGCTCCAGATCCTGCCCGATCTTGTCGCGCGCCGTTCCGGCGAAGCTCGTGAAAGTATCGGGACGGCCGGCGACAAAGAAGACCGCGTCGCCTTCGCCAAGGTTGAGCTGCGCGCGGATCGCATCCGTGCGCTCCGGTCCAATGTTTTTCGCGACCGGTCCAGCGCCGCCCTCCTCGCCTTCGCGGAAGAAGATGTAGCCGAGCCCAGGCTGGCCCTGTCCCTGCGCCCAGGAATTCATACGGTCGCAGAAGGCGCGGTTGCCGCCGCCCGGCGCCGGAATCGCCCACACCTCGTTCGAAGCGTCGCGCTCCAGCATCGATGTGAAAACCTTGAAACTGGAGCCAGCGAAATGCTCGCTGACGTTCTGCATCTCGATCGGGTTCCTGAGGTCCGGCTTGTCGGAGCCGTATTTGCGCATCGCCTCGTCATAGGGAATGCGCGGAAACTCTTGCGTCACCTTTTTGCCGTCGGCGAATTCCTCGAACACGCCGCGGATCACCGGCTCCATCGCCGCAAACACATCGTCCTGCGTGACGAAGCTCATCTCGACATCGAGCTGATAGAACTCGCCGGGCAGACGGTCGGCGCGCGGATCCTCGTCCCGGAAGCACGGCGCGATCTGGAAATAGCGGTCGAAGCCGGAGATCATCAGAAGCTGCTTGTACTGCTGCGGCGCTTGCGGCAGCGCGTAGAAATTGCCCGGATGAATACGCGACGGCACGAGGAAGTCGCGCGCCCCTTCCGGCGACGACGCGGTCAGGATCGGCGTCTGGAACTCGTTGAAGCCCGCGCCGCGCATCAGCTCGCGCATCTTCGCCACCACCGCGACGCGGCGCATGATGTTCTTGTGCAGCGACTCGCGGCGGAGATCGAGGAAGCGATATTTGAGCCGCGTGTCCTCCGGATAGTCGGGCTCGCCGAACACCGGCATCGGTAGTTCCGGCGCTTCCGACAGCACCTCGATCTCGCGCGCGAATATCTCGATCGCGCCGGTCGGCAGGTTGGCGTTTACCGTCTCCGGCGTGCGCGCCTTCACCTCCCCGTCGACCCGGATGCACCATTCCGCGCGCACCCGCTCCGCCGCCTTGAAGGCGGGCGAGTCGGGGTCGGCCACAACCTGGGTCAACCCATAGTGGTCGCGCAGGTCGATAAAGAGCAGTCCGCCGTGGTCGCGCACCCGATGCACCCAGCCGGAGAGCCGGACCGTCGCGCCGACGTCGTCGGCGCGCAGTGCGCCGCAGGTATGGGTGCGATAGGCATGCATCTTCGGCGGCGATCCTGATTTGCGGGCGCGGGAAACCGGCGGGACAAGCGCAGAAGCCCGGAAAAGTGTCAAGGTCGGCCTGCTGCCAGCCATTTCGGCGGGACAGTCCCGGCCACATTCGCTATAGGGCGCGTATGCCTACCCAATCGACCGAACACCCCATCATTGCCGACACCGCGGCCCTCTCCGCCTACTGCGAGAGGCTGTCGACGGCCCCCTTCGTTACCGTTGACACGGAGTTCATGCGCGAGAGCACGTTCTGGGCGCAGCTTTGCCTGATCCAGATGGCGGCGCCCGGCGAAGCGGCGATCATCGACCCGCTCGCCGAAGGCATCGACCTTTCGCCCTTCTATCGCCTGATGGCGAACGAGCGGGTGATCAAGGTCTTCCACGCCGCGCGGCAGGATATCGAGATCTTCGTCAAGCAGGCGGATGCCGTACCGCATCCGCTCTTCGACTCGCAGATCGCCGCCATGGTCTGCGGCTACGGCGACCAGGTGAGCTACGACCAGCTCGTCTACCGCGTCACCGGCGACCAGATCGACAAGTCCTCGCGCTTCACCGACTGGTCGCACCGGCCGCTCTCGGCGAAACAGACCGCATACGCGATCTCCGACGTGACGCATCTTCGCGACGTCTATCTCGCGCTCTCCGCTCAACTCGCCGAACAGGACCGCAGCAGCTGGCTCGACGAAGAGATGGCGGTCCTCTCCGACATCAACACCTATCGCACGCATCCGGAGGATGCCTGGCTGCGGCTGAAGCTCAGGGTCAAGAAGCCGCGCCAGCTTGCCATCATGCAGGCGCTCGCCGCCTGGCGCGAGCGTGAGGCGCAAAGCCGCGACGTGCCGCGCGGCCGCGTCCTCAAGGACGACGCGATCTACGAGGTGGCGCTGCAGCAGCCGCGCGACACGGACGCGCTCGCACGGCTCCGCACCATCCCCAAAGGCTTTGAGCGCTCAACCGTCGGCCGGGCGATTCTCTCGACCGTCGAAGGCGTATTCGAAATACCGGAGAATGCGCTACCGCGCGTGCCGCGTTCGCGCCCGGCGCCGGAACATTCGAGCGCAGCCGCCGAGCTTCTGAAGGTGCTTCTGAAGATGGTCGCGGAGGAACAGGGTGTCGCGGCCCGCATCATCGCGGGCACCGAGGATCTGGAGCGCATCGCCGCCGACGACCATGCGGACGTGGCGGCGCTCAGGGGTTGGCGCCGGCAGCTCTTCGGCGAGCAGGCGCTGGCGCTGAAGCACGGCGATCTCGCGCTGTCGATGTCGCGCCACGGCGTCGTCGCAGTGCCGGTCGAGCCGGCGACCGACATCGCCGCGGAGTAGCTATTCCACGGTTACCGCGAAGCCGAGCCCGCCGAGCGCCGCGAACTGGCGCATGCGGCTGTCGAGGCGGGCACCGCGCAGATCGGCGAGCTTGGTCGGCAGCACCAGCTCGACCTTGTCGCCCGCGCGTCGGAACGACGTCTTCGGCAGCACACCGTCGACCGCGCCCGAGACGAGATAGGCGACGCGGAATGCTCCCGCCAAAGCGCGCGCGCTCTCCCTGAAGCGCAGAGGCGCAAGCTCACGAAGGCCGGCGCCAAGCTCCTCCTCCGAGAGGCCGGCATGGCGGTAATAGATCGCGAGCGCCAGATAGGCGCGGCCCGGGTGGTCTATGCCGACGAAGGCGGCGTTCGTGATGATGTTCAGGCTCTGCGTGCCGCGATAGTCAGGATGCGCGCGCCAGCCGATATCGGCGAGAAGACAGGCCGCAGCGCGAAGCCGCTTTTCCTCGTCGGTCTCTTCAAGCCCGATCGCGCGCATCGCCTCGGCTGTCCACGGGATCAGCTCCTCCCCGTGCGCTGGCGAGCGCGAACGAAGCACGTTGAGCTCCGAAGCCGCGGCGAGCAGCGGGTCGATCTTCTGCTCTTTGGCGGAAAGCTTCGAATAGAGAAGCCCCTCGCGCAGCCCGAGCGCCGAGATCGTCACCGCGCCTGGCTTGCCGGATTTGATCAGCTCCGACAGAACGACGGCGCCATAAGGCAAGAGCGCCTGGCGTTGTTTCGACACCACGCCGATGCCCGGAACCTGCTCGAGCGGCCCACGGATCAGGACCTTCAGGAAGTCGTCGAGCTCATCGGGATCCATGCTGTATTCGTGCATGACATGCAGCGGGTAGCCGCTGTCGTGCATGTGGAGCCGCGCAAGCGATCGCCACGTCCCGCCGATCGCGTAGAAGACGCGCTTGCTGAGCCCCTCCACCGCAGCCGACTTGTCGAGAGCCTTGCGGGTCAGGTCGCGCGCCGCCTTGAGCGACCCCTTGGACTCGGCCTGCAACCGAAGGCCGCCAAGCGGAAGGCTCTCTCCCGGCCCCACCTCACGGCCGACGACGTCGGTAAGCTCCAGACTGCCGCCGCCGAGGTCGCCCGCAATCCCGTCGGGATGCTCAAAACCCGCGACCACGCCATAGGCCGCTGTCCGCGCTTCCTCGCCGCCGGTGAGAAGTTTTACCGGCACCCCGCAGATCGCCTCCACCTCAGCGATAAATTCCGCTCCATTTGAGGCTTCGCGCGACGCCGAGGTCGCGACGACCTCGAGCTCTTCGACTCCCATCTGCCGGGCCAGCTGCGTGAAACGACGGAGCGCAGCGCGGGTCTTCTCGGTGGCGTCGGCACTGAGCTTGCCCGATTCCGCCACGCCGGTGCCAAGCCCCGCCAGGACCTTTTCGTTGAAGAGCGGCGTCGGCGAGCGGGCGAGCCCCTCATAGACGACGAGACGCACGGAGTTCGACCCGATGTCGATCACCGCGACGGGGCTGCGTCCGGGCATGCGCCCCCGGGCAACAGGCGGCTCAGCCGCGCGGGAGCGGCGAGAAGGCACGTGGAGAAGACGATTTCAGCGACCGTCCGCGGCCGGAAAGGCTTGGGTTCGTCATGAAGTAGCGGTGCGCGTTAAACGGCTCCTCGCCCTCTTTGACCTGGATCCGCCGTGATGTCCCGTCCGGCAGAACCTCCCAGCTTTGCTCGTTGTCCCTGAAATTCGCGACCATGATCTGATCGAGCACCTGCATGTGAACTGTCGGATTGACGAGTTGCACCAGAGTTTCCACCCGCCGGTCGAGGTTACGCGGCATCATGTCGGCGGAGCCGATATAGACGATCGCTTCGTCGGAGGGGAGCCCATGCCCGTTGCCGAAGCCAAAGATGCGCGAATGCTCCAGGAAGCGCCCGACGATCGATTTGACGCGAATATTGTCTGAGAGGCCCGCGACCTGCGGCCTCAGACAGCAGATGCCGCGCACGACGAGGTCGATGCCGACGCCGGCCTGGCTCGCGCGGTAGAACGCATCGATAATTTCGCGGTCGACGAGCGAATTGAGCTTCATCCAGATGCGCGCCGGCCTGCCGGCCTGCGCATGCACGATCTCCGCCTCGATGTGTTCGAGAATCCGCGGGCGCAGCGTGTAGGGCGAAACGGCGATGCGCTTCAGGTCCTGCGGCGGCGCATAGCCGGTGATGAAGTTGAAGACGCGCGCCACGTCGCGGGCAAGCACGGGATCGGCGGTGAAATAGCTCAAGTCCGTATAGATACGCGCAGTCTGCGGATGATAGTTGCCCGTCCCGACATGCACATAGCTTGCAAGCCCGCCCGCCTCGCGGCGCACGACCTGCGAAAGCTTGGCGTGGGTCTTGAGCTCGATGAAGCCGTAGACGACCTGCGCGCCGGCGCGCTCCAGGTCGCGCGCCCAGCGGATGTTGGCCTCCTCATCGAAGCGGGCCTTGAGCTCGACGAGCGCAGTGACCGACTTCCCCGCCTCCGCCGCCTCGATCAGCGCCTTCACGATAGGTGAATCATTGGAGGTCCGGTAGAGCGTCTGCTTGATAGCCACGACGTCCGGATCAAGCGCGGCCTGACGCAGGAACTGCACCACCACGTCGAACGACTCGTAGGGGTGGTGGACGATGATGTCCTTCTGCCGGATCGCCGCAAAGCAGTCGCCGGCATGCTCGCGGATGCGCTCCGGAAAGCGCGGCGTGTAGGGTTCGAATTTCAGGTCGGGCCGATCGATGCTCACGAGCTGCGACACCGATTCGATGCCGAGCATGCCGGGAATGATCTGCACCTCGGCGTCGGAGACGGCGAGCGCGCGCTGCACAAAATCGCGCAGCGATTCCGGCATGCCCTCCTCGATCTCAAGCCGGATCACCACGCCGCGTCGCCGCTGCTTCAGCGCGCGCTCGAAGAAGCGCACGAGATCCTCCGCCTCTTCCTCGACCTCGATGTCGGAGTCGCGGATCAGCCGGAAGGCGCCCTTCCCGCTCACCTGGTAGCCGGGAAAGAGGCGCGGGATGAAGAGCCCGACCGCATCCTCCAGAAGCAGAAAGCGGAGCGGGTCGGTATCCGCCGTCCGCGGCAGCTGGATGAAACGTTCCAGGCTGAGCGGAAAGCGCAGGAGCGCCTGCATGGAGCGCCCCTTCGCGCCGACAAGCTGCAGTGCCAGCGTGAAGCCGAGATTGGGAATGAAGGGGAACGGGTGCGCCGGATCGATGGCGAGCGGCGTCAGGATCGGGAAGATCGAATCGAGGAAGTGGCCTTCGAGCCACGCAAGGTCATCGGTGCCGAGTCCACTTGCCGCGACAATGACGACGCCGGCTGCGGCAAGACCCTCGCGCAGCGCATTCCAGTTGGCGTGCTGCTGCAGCACGAGCTCGCTGACCTTGACGTCGATGGCGCGAAGCTGCTCGGCCGGCGAAAGCCCGTCGTCGCTGCGCGTGGCGATCAGCTCGCGCGCCTGCCCCGCAAGGCCGGCGACGCGCACCATCATGAACTCGTCGAGGTTGTTCCCCGAGATCGAAAGGAAACGCAGCCGTTCAAGCGTCGGATGATTGGGGTTCTCCGATTCCTCAAGAACACGCCGGTTGAACTCCAGCCATGAAATCTCACGGTTGATGAAACGTGAAGGACTCTCCGCAAGCTCCGAATCGAGCGCAAGCGCGGGCAGCACCTCAACTGGCTGAGGCGATGGGATTTTCGCTGCAGCTTCACTCACGACATTAGCCCCAACCGCACTTTCTCTTGGCCTCTTCGGCCGGTCATTTGTCATTATGATGACAGTTATTGCCGATCCGCAAACTCCTCGGAAGTTTCCGGCGATTGAGCCAGGATTTCGGCCGCCATCGGGCGCGTGATCCGCCGTCCGGCCGAAAGCGCCGCCCGATCGAGCGTTTCGACGAGGTGGACGGCAGCGCTGAGCGAGCGCTCCATGCGGGCGACGAGGTAGTCGATCACCGGCTTGTCGACGAGAAGCTGCCGGTCGGCGAAGAGCTTGACCAGCACCTGCCGAAGGAGCCCGTCCTCCGGCGCACCAAGTGCGGCAGGCGTCGCCAGCCTGAGCCGTGAGCGGAGGTCGGCGAGGGAGACCTGCCATTCCTCCGCGCGGGTTCGAGAGGTCATAAGGAGCGACCCGCCGCGTTCCCGAACGCTGTTGAAGAGATGGAAGAGCGCCGCTTCGGGCACCGCCCCCGCGCTGATGTCCTCCACCACGACCGACTGGCGCGAAGGCAGCCCCTCGGCGCCAAGAGTTTCGGCCGGCACGATGAGCGCGTCGGCGCGCTCTGCCCAGATGTTGGCAAGATGCGTCTTCCCGGAACCCGTCGGGCCCGTAAGGAGCAGCGCAGGCGAAGGCCAGTCGGGCCAGCCCTCGATAAGCTTGAGCGCGGCGCTGTTCGACGCGCCGGGCATGAAGTCCTCGCGTCCAAAACTCGGCGCGTGCGGCAGAACGAGCGGCAGTTGCGTCGGACCCGGCACGGTCACTTCACGCTACGGTTCCGTGGCAGACTGTCGCCCTTCTCAAGATAAAGCGCGCTCAGCCGATAGCGCTCGACCGCGAAGCGCACGAGCACCCCGATCGCCGCCGTCACCGGCACCGCCAGGAGCACGCCGACAAATCCGAAAAGAGACCCGAAGGCGAAGAGCGAGAACATGAGCCAGACCGGGTGCACGCCGATCGACGAGCCGACGAGACGCGGCTGCAGGATATTGCCCTCCAGGAACTGGCCGACCGCAAAGATAGCAACCACGATTCCGATCCAGATCCCGTCGGGCCAGAACTGCACGAGCGCGACGCCGACGGAGAGGAAAAACCCGACGATCGAGCCGACGTAGGGAATGAAGCTGATCACGCCCGCGAGCGAACCGATCAGAAAGCCGAAATTCAGCCCGACGATCGTCAGCGAGAGCGCGTAGAAAAGGCCGAGCAGCAGGCACACCGCGCCCTGCCCGCGGATGAAGCCCCCGATCGCCACGTTGATGTCGCGCCCAAGCGCCCGGATCGTCTCGGCATGCTGGCGCGGAAGCAGCGCGTCGATGCGTTCGATCATCCGGTCCCAGTCGTAGAGCAGATAGAAGGCGACGACCGGCGTGACCACCACCAGGCTGACGACGCTGATCAGCGCCTGACCGCCGGCCCAGACGGAGGAGAGCACCGTGGCGGCCCACGAGGCGCCCTGCGTCACGATCTGGTCGACGCTGGGGCCGCCGTTCTGCGTCTTGAAATACTGGCCGACGCGGGTCTCGAAGAAGCGGTCTCCAAGCGATTGCAGCTGCGACGCATAGGTCGGGAGGTTTTCGAGGAAGCCGGAGAGCTGTCCAACGAGAAGCGGGACCGCGATAAGCGCCAGCAGAGCGAAGACGAGCACCGAGAGGACCACGATGGCGATCGTTGCCCAGAAGCGGCTCATCCCAGCGCGCTCGAGCCGGTCGGCGATCGGGTCGAGCAGATAAGCGAGCGCCATGCCCATGATGAAGGGAAGAAGAATCCCGCTGAACACCCACAGGAAAAGAAGCAGGAAGACCAGCGCGCCCAGCCAGAACACGGCCTGTATGCGAAGGTTCATGTTTCCTTCGGGCCCGTTTCGCCTGGCCCGCTCGCCATGTGGCGGACCCACTCGACAAGGTAGGCTGCGGCGGACATCACGGTCAGAATCGCAGTGGCCATGACAACAACCCCGACCAGAGGCCCGAACGCCGTGACCCCGGACCGGTCTCCGAGAACGAGGGCTATCAGGACGATCTGCGCCACCGTGTTCACCTTGGATACCCACAAGGGGTGTACCGCCATTGGGTTGCTAAGAACATAGGCAAGCAGCATGGCCCCGATGATGAAGAGATCGCGGCTCACGACTAGCACGATGAGCCAGGCCGGCAGTTCCCCCTTGAACCCGAGGGTCACGAAGACGGAGACGAGAAGCGCCTTGTCGGCCACCGGATCGAGGTAGGCGCCAAGCTCCGACGAGGCCTTGAACCGCTTGGCGATGAAGCCGTCCGCCGCGTCGGAAATGCCCGCCAGGACAAACAGCAGCATCGCCGCCAGATACCGATCGGCGATCATCAGCCACACGATAAGCGGAACGCCTATCAGGCGGGCAATCGTGATGAAGTTCGGTATGGTCAAGACAAGAACCTGGCCTGGCAACGGCGTGACGGCAGGCAAGGATGGCACGTCCGCCAGCGAATTGGCCGGCGTTCTTGCAATCCCCCCGCCAGCACTCTAGGCGCTAGCCACAATGGAGAACGAACGCAATACCCTCACCTACCGCGACGCCGGGGTCGATATCGACGCTGGAATGAGCCTGGTGGAGCGCATCAAGCCCGCCGCGGCCTCCACAATGCGCTCCGGCGTCATGGGCGGGCTCGGCGGCTTCGGCGCGCTGTTCGACACCAAGGCGGCCGGCTTCCGCGATCCGGTGCTTGTCGCGACCACCGACGGGGTCGGCACCAAACTCAAGATCGCCATCGAGAGCGGAGAGCACGCGACGATCGGCATCGACCTCGTGGCGATGTGCGTCAACGACCTCGTCGTGCAGGGTGCCGAGCCGCTCATCTTCCTCGACTATTTCGCCACCGGCGCGCTCGACGTGGAGGCCGCGGCGACAATCATCGAAGGCATCGCCGAAGGGTGCCGCATCGCCGGCGCAGCGCTCGTCGGCGGTGAGACTGCGGAAATGCCGGGCCTTTACGGCAAGGGCGACTACGACCTCGGCGGTTTCGCGGTCGGGGCAGTGGAGCGCGACCAGATTCTTCCGCGCGATGTGCAAGCCGGCGACATCATCCTCGGTCTCGCCTCGGCGGGCCTTCATTCGAACGGCTTTTCACTTGTGCGCCGTGTCGTCGAGACGAGCGGGCTCGGCTGGTCCGACCCGGCGCCGTTTCAGCCCGGCACCCGGCTCGGCACGGCGCTCCTTGCTCCGACCCGCATCTATGTGCGCCCCTGCCTCGACGCGATCCGCGAGATCGGCGGTGTGAAGGCGCTCGCCCACATCACCGGCGGCGGACTTGTCGAGAATGTCCCGCGCGTCATCCCCGAGCACCTCTCCGCCGCGATCGATCTTGCCGCGATCAAGGTCCCACCGGTCTTCCGCTGGCTCGCAGGTTCGGTCGCAAGCCAGGAAATGCTGCGCACCTTCAACTGCGGAATTGGCATGGTTCTGGTGGTCGCGCCGAAAGCGGTCGCCGACGTCGTTGCGGTGCTTGAGCGCCACGGCGAGTCCGTCACGACGCTTGGCGAGATCGCGCCGCGGAATGCAAGCGCCGTCGCACTGACCGGCCAACTCAACCTCGATGGCTGACGGGAAGCGCAAGACCGCGGTCCTGATCTCTGGGCGCGGCAGCAACCTCGCGGCGCTAATCGCCGCCGCGAGGGATGCGCGCTACCCGGCCGAGATCGCACTCGTCCTCTCCGACAAGCCCGACGCTCCCGGTCTCGCTCTGGCGCGAGACGCAGGTATCGCCTCGCGCGCCATCGACCGCCGCGCATTCGCGACCAAGGCCGCCTTCGAGACGGCGCTGGACAAGGCGCTCCACGATACCGGCATTGAGCTGATCTGCCTTCGCCGGCTTCATGCGGCTTCTGTCGGAAGGCTTCGTCGAAGAATGGGGCGGGCGCATCCTCAACATCCACCCCTCGCTCCTCCCCCTTTTCCCCGGTCTCGACACGCATCAACGCGCCCTTGCCGCCGGCGTCAGACTACACGGCGCGACGGTGCATTTCGTCGAGGCGGCCGTCGATGCGGGCCCGATCGTCGCGCAGGCGGCGGTTCCGGTGCTTCCAGGCGACACGCCGGAGACGCTTGCCGCACGCGTGCTCACCGTCGAGCACCGCCTCTATCCGCTGGCGTTGAGGCTGGTCGCGAGCGGCCGCGCAAAGCTTGCCGGCGGCAGCGTCATCATCGAAGGCGAAAAGATCGCGCCGAACGCGACTCTCTTTGCCCCGTCGGACTAGTCGGCTCTTTGTGTGAAGACGCTCGCGTTCCAGACGAGGACGAGGAGCAGGATCATGGCGATGGCCTGATGCGCGAGCGCGAGCGTCGTCGGCACTGCCTGGATCAGCGTGCTGATCCCCACCACGAGCTGCGTCAGGACCAGCAGCGTCATCAGTGCGGCGCGGCCCCGCGCCGGCCGCTCGCCCCGCCGCAGCATCCCGAAGGCGTAGGCGAAGATCGCAGCGGACAGCACATAGGCGCCGAGACGGTGATTGAATTGGATGGCGGTCAGGTTGTGGAAGACGTTGAGCCAGACCGGTTGGAGCTGTGCAAGGCCGCTCGGCACGACGCGGCCGTCCATCAGCGGCCATGTCTCGTAGACGAGGCCCGCATCGCTCCCAGCGACGAGCCCTCCGAGTCCGATTTGCACGAAGACGAGCACCACGAGCACACGGCTCGCGAACCGGCTCGCGCCGAAAGCCGGCTCCCGGATCGCGCCGCCGAGCCGCACGAAGAGCGCAATGAGCGCCGAATAGAACAGCGCCGCGAGCAACAGATGAAGCGTGAGCTTGAGCGGCGCGACGGCCGCCATCCCGGGCTCCAGCCCGGAAGCGACCATGATCCATCCGACGACGCCCTGCGCACCGAGCAACACGCCGACGCCGGCAAGCACCAGAGCCGTCTTGAGCGGCACACTCCGCCTGCCCACGAACCAGAAGAAGCCCGCGATATAGACGAGCCCGATGAAGCGCCCGAGCTCCCGGTGCGCCCACTCCCACCAGTAGATCGTCTTGAAATCGACGAGGCTCATGCCGCGGTTCAGGATCTCGTACTGCGGGCTCTGCCGGTAGAGGTCGAACGCCGCCTGCCAGCTCGCATCGTTGAGCGGTGGCATGGTGCCCGTTACGAGGTCCCATTCGGTAATCGAGAGGCCGGATTCGGTGAGCCGCGTCGCCCCTCCGATCATGACCATGGCGAAGACCAGGAGGATCAGGAAGAGCAGCCAGCCACGCAGCCCGCGACCCTCTTCTGCCGCCAGACTGGCGGCGTGTTCCGTGTTGACGGGAAGCGCGACCATCGTCTTCCTTAGAAACCGGGCGCTGCGCCGGCAAGACGGCGTTGCGCGACACCCCGTCGCGAGACCTTTGCTTGCGGCATCCGGTCGCGCGCCGTAGCACGCATCATAATGCCGCTCCGCCTCAAGAAACTCATCGGGACGATTCTCCTCGTCGTCTTTGTCAGCGTCTACGCGCTGACGGCGATGACATTGGCTGCGGCAAAGCTTCCGGGAACGTCCGGACTGACGCAGCTCGTGTTCTTCGTCGTCGCAGGAACGATCTGGGTCATACCAGCAGCCGCCCTTATCGCGTGGATGCAAAGACCTACAAAGCCAAATCCTTAGCGTGCTTTCCGGATTCTGTTTCTGAAGCTCCAGAGGCCCGGCGACAGAAGCACGTCGAGGTAGCGAAGCTCCTGGAAGAGACCGTTGACGGAGACGCGTGGCAGTCCGTGCCGCGGCCCTCCCGCCGGGATGTAGCCAGGCTGCGTCGTGAACGAGGCATTCAGCCCCGCCTCCTGCGCAAGCTCGGCCTCGCGTGGCCCGGCGGCCGATGGATAGCCATAAGGGAAGGCCAGGCTGGTCGGGCGCTTGCCAATCTTCGTCGCGATCGTCTCCACGCTCGCTCTGATCTCGCCGAACGCCGCCTCGCGCGAAAGCCGCGCCAGGGCCGCGTGCGTCATGGTGTGCGCGCCGATAGAGCAGAGCGAATCGGCGGCAATCTCCGCGACCTCATTCCAGTCCATGACGAGCTCGCGCGCGAGCGCCGCAAGATCGAGGCCGTGCTTTGCCGCGAGCGCACGGATCGCCACGCGCTGCTCGCTCTCGTCAGCCACAGTCGTGAGCCAATGACGCCACAGATCGAACGCACGCGTCTTCTCCGCCGTGTCCTTCGTCGAAAGCCTCTTTGAGGAATCGCCCGGCGCCTCGATCGCGTTGGTCGCGACGATGATACTTTCGAGCGCCTCCCACCAGAGCTCCGACGTCCGGTCGGAAAAGCCGGGGCAGACATAGATCGTGAACGGCACTTGGTGTCGCCGGAAGACCGGCAGCGCGTGCTTACGATTGTCGCGAAGACCGTCGTCGAGCGTGACCGCGATGCGGCGCGGATCGGCCGGCCCTGGCGCAATGATCTCTTCGACCGACACGAAACGCCAGCCTTTGTCCGCGAAATGCCCGAGGAAGCGATCGAGGAATTCCGGTGTGATCCAAAGCAGCGCGTTCGGGCGGAACGCGGCGTCCGACACCGGCGCGACATGATGCAGCGTCACCACGAAACCGGAAGCGTCCGCTGCCGCCGGCAGCCAGTTCGGCACGCGAGCGAGCCAAAGCGCTTCGAGCGCAGCGCGGATCAGAGTGTGGCGGGACGACATCGCTCAGGCGGCCGCCGCCGCCTCAGGCCGCCGCGCTTTCTTCCCGGCCGCCGAGATCGAGGTCGCTCGTGTAGCTCACGATGACGGCGCTCTTCGCCCCGCGCTTGATCGCCGTGTCGTAGACTTCGGCACGCAGGCTCTCGGTCGTCTCAGGTCCGCAGATGATTGCTGCGACGTCGGGCCGCAAGTGCTCCGCCGGCCAGTCGTCGAGCTTGTCGGCCACGAGGATCACCTTGTCGTAGCTATGCGTGAGCGCGGCGACGACGAGCTGCATGCGTTGCATCGGCGGGTCTTCTTCGATCGTGCCGTAGGGGATGATGTGCACGTGCGCCGTCTCGTCGCGTTGGATGACCTCCCCGAACGCCGCCGACCCGGCCAGGAGATCGCAAAGGCCCGGCCGCTCGTGACCGAGCACGTCCGACGGTCTGCGCCCGATGTCGATCACGATGCAGCGGACCTTCTCACGGGCAGCCTGGCGCGCCGCTGCAAAGGCGATCCCCCCTGCCCCCTCGCCGCCTTCGGCACCGGCGAAAAGAGCCAAGCGTATCGAGCGATCGGAAACGATCTCGGCAAGCTCCGACGCTTCCGTCTTCGCATCGTCCGGCTCGAGCGCGACAGCTGCCGGTCTTTCCGCGGTGCTATCCTCTTCCTTCGCGCTCTCATCCTCAGCGTCAGACCGGTCCGACGACTCCGGTTCCTCCGCCACAAGCTCGGACAATTCTGCCCGCACGTCTGCCGGCTCGGGCTCCGCCTCGATCTCTTTCGGAGTCACCGAGGTCAGACGAAGCCGCTCCGCCTCCCCGACCATCACGTCGAAGCCGATCACGCGGAACGCGCGACCCGACATGAACTCCCGGAGCAGCACCACCGCGACTCCGATCAGAAGCGCCGCGAGAGCGGCGGCGACCGACATCATCGTCTTCTTCGGGAAGGATGGATTCTGCGGCGCCACGGCCTGCGAGATGATGCGCGCGTCCGCCGGCAGGTAATTGGCGTCGGTTCGCGCCGCCGCCTCGCGATAGCGCGCCAGGAACGATTCGAGCAGATCGCGCTGCGCCGTCGCCTCGCGCTGCAACGCACGAAGCTCGATCCCCTGATCGTTGGACTTTGAGACATCAACCTTCGCGTCGTTGAGGCTCTTCACAAGCGACTCTTCGCGCGCCGCAGCGATACGCGCCGCTGTCTGCAGGGAAGCCAGCACCTTCTTCGCCTCGCCGCGGATCTGCCCTTCGAGATTGGCGACCTGCCCTTCGAGCGCGCGGATGCGCGGATGCCCCGGAAGCAGCGTCGTCGACAGCTCGGCGATCTGTGCACGAAGCGCCACCTGGCGCTCTCGTAGCCGCTGGATGAGCTGGGAGTTCAGCACCTCTTCCGAAGAGTTGAGCGAGCCGCCCTCGTCGAGCACCTTCTGCACGAGTTGGGCGCGCGCTTCCGCCTCGGCCCGCGCCGCCCGCGCCCGCGCCAGCTCCGAGTTGATGTCGCCGAGCTGCTGCGTCGAGAGGTTCCCGCCGCTGACCCCGTTGGCGCCGCTGGTGTCCTGGCCGCTTCCGTCCACGCTGAAGAGGCCGTGATTCGTCTGATAGTCGGCGACCGCCTGTTCGGCGTCGGCCACGCGTCCGCGCAGCCGCTCGATCTCCTGCTGCAGCCACTCTGTCGCAGCCAGCGCCGACTGCCGCTTCGCGTCCTGTTGCAGCTTGACGAAGGCATCGGCCACGGCGTTCGCGACTTCCGCAGCCAGCTCCGGATTGGGCGCCGAAAAATCGACCCCGATCACCCGCGACTTTTGCAGCGGGAAGACCGCCAGCCGCTCGAAATAGCTCTCCATGACCCTCTGGCGGATCGACGAATCGGTCGGGCTGTTCTTCAGCCCCACTGCGATAAGGAGCGAACGGAGCACTGACGGCTTGCTGGCCGGATCGAACTCCGGCCGGCTCGTGAGGTTCAGCTTGTCGATGACCGCCTCGGCGATTTCCCGCGATTTCAGGACCTCGACCTGGCTCTGGATCGCCGATTCGTCGAAATTGGCGGCCGTGTCCGTCGTCCCGTCCCGCGGCCGGGTGAGCGGCGATTCGCGTTGCTCGATGAGGATGCTGGTATCGGCCGTGTAAAGCGGCGTGACGAAACCCAGGCCGACATACGTTGCGATTGCAAAGCAAACCGCGAGCACGGCCAGGAGCCATGCGCGGCGCCAAAGTGCCCGAGACAGGGTGTGGAGATCGAGCTCCGTCTCGCCAATCTGTGTCATTCCGGTGCTCCGAAATTCCGGCCGGAAGCTAGACCGAGTCATGGTTAGGAGGACGTTAACGCCCCGAAACTATCGTTAATCAGGATTAGCGGCGCGTTAACCATAAGAATGCAGTCTCGGTGCGCAGACTCGCTATCTCGGCTCGCCGGATGAACATCATGATTCGCTTGCGTTTTGTCGCTTTATTCCTGTTCGCGGGCCTGGCGGCGCTACTGGCCGGCTGCACCGACCGCGCGCCCCTCGTCGAGCCGGCGACCGTCGGCTCCGGGCCCTACCTGCTCGGCGCGGGCGACCGGCTCCGCGTCGTTGTCTACGACCAGCCGAGCCTGACCAATATCTATGAAGTCGACCAGAGCGGGCAAATCTCCTTCCCGCTGATCGGCGACGTGGCGGCGAGCGATTCGACCGTCGACCAGCTTGCGCATCGAATCGAAGGCCGTCTCGCGACGAGCTACCTGCGCGAACCGGACGTCACCGTGGAGGTCGCAACCTACCGGCCGTTCTTCGTGCTCGGAGAAGTCGGGCAGCCCGGCCAATACCCCTACGTTCCCGGCATCACGGCTGAGACCGCGGTCGCCGTCGCCGGCGGCTACACCGACCGCGCCAACAAGCGTGTCGTCCGGGTGAGCCGCACGATCAATGGCAAGCTCTTCGAGTTGCGCATCCGGGTTGTCGAGCCGATCCGGCCCGGCGACACGATCTACGTTCCGGAGAGCCTCTTCTAAAGGCCGCGGTAACCTTAAAGGTTGGATAAATTTGATTCCTTCGGCCCCTGGAGTCACGCAGTCCATGCGGGGCATTTGAGGCGGGCCCGAGGCCATGGCAATCGCTGAATCGACCGGATCGATCGGCGCGGACAGCACCGTCCGCGCCCCGATTTCGTACGCGCTCGGCCGCACGCCCCTCAACGTGGCCGCCGCCCAGGTCGCAGCCACCCTCAAGCATCGTGTCATCACGCCCGGCATCCTCGCCGGCTTTGCTCGCATTGCGGACTTTGCCGGCCTTGCGGTGCTGAGCTTCGTCATCTCCACCGTCTACGTCGATCCGCGCGACGCCGGTGACTTCGGGTACATCCTCGCTTCGCTGCTCCTTCCGGCCGCGACCGTCATTCTGATTGGGACGTTCAACGGCTATTCCCTCGGGGATTACCGCCGCGCCGCGTTTGAGGTCGGACGCTGCGCCCTTGTCTGGGCCGCGGTCTTCGGCAGCTTCACCCTCGTGCTCTTCTTCATGAAGATGGGCGACGCGTTCTCGCGCGTCTGGCTGGCGAGCTGGTTCATGGGCGGCCTCGCGGTCCTGGCGGTGCTGCGCGCGCTGTTCGGAAGATTGATCGCAAGGTGGCGGGCCTCAGGCGTAGTCGAACGCCGCGCGGTGCTCGTCGGCGGTGGTGCAGAGGCGGTCAGCCTGATCCGCGCGCTGCGCGCCGAGCCGACCAACGACATCCGCATTTGCGGCGTATTCGACGACCGGGACAGCGCGCGTGTGCCGGCGCTTGCAGAGGGGTTGCCGAAGCTCGGCCGCATCGACGAGCTTCTGGAATTCGGTCGCCAGGCCGAGATCGACATGCTGATCGTGGCGCTGCCGATGACGGCGGAGGAGCGCCTCGTCACGCTCCTGAAGACGCTTTGGGTGCTGCCGGTCGACATCCGGCTGTCGGCGGGGTCGAGCCGCCTGCGCTTCCGCCCGCGCTCCTACTCCTTCGTCGGCTCCGTCCCCTTCCTCGACCTCTACGACAAGCCGATCGCCGACTGGGACCGCGTGGCGAAGGCGTGCTTCGACCGCATCGTCGGCGGCATTTTGCTGGCTCTCTTCAGCCCGCTGATGCTCGCCGTCGCTCTCGCCATCAAGCTCGATAGCCGCGGCCCGGTCTTCTTTCGGCAGAAGCGCTACGGCTTCAACAACGACCTGATCGAGGTGTTCAAGTTCCGCTCCATGTTCGTCGACATGACGGACGCGAATGCCGAGAAGCTCACGACGCGCGACGATCCCCGCGTGACCCGCGTCGGCCGCTTCATTCGCAAGACCAGCATCGACGAGCTTCCGCAGCTGATCAACGTCGCCATCATGGGCAACCTCTCGCTGGTCGGCCCCCGCCCGCACGCCGTCCAGGCGAAGGCCGCCGACCGTCTCTACGAGCAGGTCGTCGACGGCTATTTCGCCCGCCACCGCGTGAAGCCTGGCATTACCGGCTGGGCACAGGTCAGCGGCTGGCGCGGCGAGACCGACACTCAGGAAAAGCTCGAACACCGCATCGAACACGATCTTTATTACATTGAAAACTGGTCGGTCATCTTTGACCTCTACATTCTGGCGCTCACGCCGTTCAAGTTGCTGAACACGGAGAACGCCTTTTGACCTCAGGCTGGGTCGCGAGCGAACCGCTTGGCGCGCGACCGACGGGACTGCCGACCAGGGCGACGGCCAACGCGCTGCTCTGGCTGGCAATCTTCCTCGGCGGCTTCGTCATGTTCGAGCCGGCGCCCTACGAGCTCTTCCTCGCACTGCTGATCCCTGGCTGGCTGCTTCTTGGCCTGCCGGTGCCGCGCGCGGCGAGCCCGCTCGTGGTGCTGATGATGCTCTTCCTGGCCGGCGGCATCCTCGCTGCGACGCAGGCGAAGAATTTTTCCACGCAGCCGGTCTATTACGCGGTGACCGCGTTCCTCGTCTTCAGCTCCTGCTTCTACGCCTCGCTGATCGCCCAGGACCGCTCGCGGCTGGACATCATCGTCAACGCGTGGATCGTCGCGGCGCTCTTTACCACGGTGCTCGGCGTCATTGGCTATTCGGGCCTCGCCGGCGGTCTCTTCACGAAGTTCGGCCGCGCGACAGGCGGATTTCAGGACCCGAACGTCTTCGGCCCGTTCCTGATCTTTCCCTTCGTCGTGCTCGTCCGCCGCACGCTGACCGATGCGTGGCGCAGGGCGCTCGTAAGCGGCGTGCTCGCGCTCATGATCTTCCCGGGCATCTTTCTTTCCTTCTCACGCGCCACATGGGGGCTCACAGTCATCGCTACGCTGATGGTCGGCGGCCTGCTCTTCGTCATGGAGCGCAGCACAAAGGCGCGCATGCGCTTCATCGCGCTCGGCGCGGTCGGGCTGGTGCTGATCATGATCATCCTCGGTGCGGTGCTTTCGATTCCCGCCGTGTCGGCGCTCTTCGACGACCGCGCGCACATCGAGCAGGATTACGATTCCGGCCACCTTGGCCGCTTTCAGCGGCACGCCATCGGCTTCAACATGATGCTCGATCATCCGCTCGGCATCGGCGCCATCGAGTTCGGCCGCCAGTTCGGCGAGGACGAGCACGACATCTGGCTGAAGTCGCTGACGACCTACGGCTGGCTCGGATTCGCGTCGTATCTGACGCTGGTGCTGTGGACGCTCGCCGCCGCCTTCCCGCTCGTCTTCCGATCCGGCCCGCTGCAGGCGGTGACCCAGATCGCCTATGTCGTCTTCCTTGGCCACATTCTGATGGCGACGGTGATCGACATCGACCACTGGCGCCACGTCTACCTGCTCTTCGGCATCCTCTGGGGCGCCATCGCCGCCGACAAGGCCGCGACGCAGACGCGCCTCCGAAGGTGGGTCCGCTGGCATCGGCCGGAGGCCGCGACTCCGCGCAAATCCGGCGATCTGGCGGCATTGAACCGATAAGCCGCCGTCACTATAGTCCGCGCCGTCGGAGCGTGGCGCAGTCTGGTAGCGCACCTGAATGGGGTTCAGGGGGTCGGAGGTTCGAATCCTCTCGCTCCGACCACTTTTCAACGCGCCACACGTTCGCTGCTCAGCCCCTTCGGCGGGGAATCGTCACGACGACGCGGAGACCGGGCTCCGCGTCTTCGAGTCTCAGCGCGCCGCCATAGGCTTCCGCCGTCTCGGCCACGATCGCGAGCCCGAGCCCGCTGCCGTCCGATTGCTGGTCGAGGCGGATGCCGCGCTTAAGCACCAGCGTGCGCTGCTCTTCGGGAATGCCGGGGCCGTCATCGATAACCGCGATCGCGATCCGCTCGGCCGTGTCCCTGGCGCGGACCGTGACGCGCGTCGCCGCGAAGCGGCATGCATTCTCGACGAGGTTGCCGAGAACCTCGATGAGATCAGCCTCGTCCATGGCGACTGTCATGTCCGCCGGCACATCCACCACGAAGGAGAGCTCCCGGCCGCGCGGCGTCCGCTCCACGACATTGACCACACGCACCGCCGCTGCGCGCAAGGTCGTCAAGGCGGCGTCCGACATCGCCGCTGCGCTGATCCTGGTTCGCGCAAGCTCGCGCTCGACGTGGCGTTTCAGCGTCGTCGAGACGTGGTCGATCTCATCGGCGATCTCTGTCTCGCCCTTCTCGCGCAGCGTCCGCACGTCGGCGGCAAGCACCTGCAGCGGCGTCTTCATCCCGTGCGCAAGATCGGCGGCACGCGCGCGCGCCTTGGCGATGGTCTGCTCGCGCGCTTCAAGCAGGCTGTTGATCTCCGAGACGAGCGGCCCGACCTCGG
Source organism: uncultured Alphaproteobacteria bacterium (assembly GCA_963805325.1). Taxonomy (GTDB): domain Bacteria; phylum Pseudomonadota; class Alphaproteobacteria; order Rhizobiales; family Afifellaceae; genus DASWJZ01. Next base: position 127,685 of record CAWDTS010000016.1, read on the forward strand.
TCGGCACGGCCGTCGAGAGCCGCGTCGACCGCCCTGAGATGATATCAGCGACGCCGCTTCGCAGCCGTCCGAGCGGCGCCAGCCCGATCGTGATCTGAATCCACAAGGCCGCGATCAGGAGAGCGCCGAGCACAACGAGTGAAGGCATCGCGTCCGCGGCGAAGGCTTTCGTTGCGGTGGTGACGTCGCGATGGTCGATCGCAGCGATCACACGGATCGACGTCTCGCCTGAAGGACCGGCGATCTTGACGTCCCGCACGACGGCCCGCAGGAGCGACTTTTCCGGCCCCGCGACCTCCTGGAGCGTTACGCGGCCGTCGGCCGGCGTATCGCGTGCCACGGAGATCGTGGAATCCCACAGCGAACGCGAACGAAGCACAGTCCCGTCCGGCAAATCCACCTGCCAATAGAGGCCCGAGAGCGGTCGCTCGAAGCGCGGTTCGGTTGGCGGCTTGGCAATCGTCACCTTGCCGTCCGCAAGCGCGATGCCGGCTATGAGCTGCTGTAGATGCACGGACAGCTCCGCGTCGATGCGGCGTTCGACGTGGCGCTCGAAAAGGTAGCTCAGGCCGAATTCCGCAGTCGTCAGCGCAACCACCACTCCAAGCACCGCAGCGACGAGCAGGCGGAATCGAATCGAGCTCGGCCTCACGGCGCATTGCCGGGTACGAAGTAGCCGAAGCCGCGCCGCGTCTCGATGAGGTTGGTTCCGAGCTTGCGGCGAAGCCGCGCGACCACGACCTCCACGGCGTTCGTGTCGCGGTCATGGTCGAGGTCGTAGAGGTGGTCGGCGAGCTCGGTGACCGGGACCACGCGGCCCGCATGGTGCATCAGGTAGGAGAGCAGCCGGTATTCGAGCGGCGAAAGCTCGATTGGAACGCCGCGTACGGTGATCCGCATCTGGCGCGTATCGAGAGCGACCTCTCCTGCGGTCAGCACCGGCGTGACCTGGCCCGCGCTGCGTCGCAGGACGGCACGCAGCCGCGCCACCAGCTCGTCCATCTCGAACGGCTTCGGCAGGTAGTCGTCAGCCCCGGCGTCGATGCCTTCGACGCGTTCCGTCCACACGCCGCGCGCCGTGAGCACGACTACCGGAAAGCGGCGCTCGTTCGCACGCCAGCGCTTCAACACCGCGAGCCCGTCGAGCTTCGGCAGACCGAGATCGAGGATGGCGGCGTCGTATTCCTCCGTGTCGCCCTGGAACCAGGCGGCCTCGCCGTCGGCGACGTGGTCGACGACATACCCGGATTTTCCGAGGGCCGCCTTAATGTCGGCGGCCACGCGCGGCTCGTCTTCCGCGAGGAGTATCCTCAATCCCCGCCCTCTCCCTGCATGACATCCATGCTTTTCGCGTCGACGCTCAGCTCCTGCAATTTCCCGTCCGCGGTCAAGAGCTTGAATCGGTAGACCCAGCGGTCGCGTGACCTGACGAGCGCGACGCTGACGATCTCGCCGGGGTGCTCGCCGGACAGCCGCGCCATGATATCGCTCAACGAATTGATCTCGCCACGCTCACGAAGGTCGCGCGCACGATCGTAATCCTGATCCGCGTCGAGTTCCTGCGCGTTGGCGTACGCACCGTCCGCGGCACGCGTCGCCGTTGGCGCAGCGGTCGCGAGTGTCGCTGCGAGCAGGGTCAGAATTGGCAATCGATGAAACATGCAAAGGACCTAACGTGCTCGTCTCGCACGCAATAGCTTGCAAATGGCTGACAGGGCCCGTCGAAGTAACCCGAAGGGCCTTTAAGCTTCGAGTGCGGTCCTATTGCGCCTGCTCGATCAGCCGCTTCGCTTCGAGCAGATCAGAGAGCGCCGCTTCCATTCGCCGACGGCGTTCCGGCGCGAGCTTAAAGACCGGGCCCGGCGGCGCCGCGGCCGGCGCGGGCGCGAAGGCTACAGGCGGCGCCACGGCCGGCTTGTGAGCCTGCCGCGCCGGCTGCGGCTCGTCGACTGCGTCATCCTCGCCCCCGGGTTCCGCCGCCGTTACCGTCTGGACAGAGCCCGTCTGCCCGACCTCGACGACGAAGCCGACGCCTTTCTCCTTCAGGAGGCGCTGCACGCCTCGGATGGTGAAGCCCTCACCGTAAAGGAGGAGGCGAATGCCGCGCAGGAGATCGACGTCTTCCGGGCGATAGTAGCGGCGTCCGCCACCGCGTTTCATGGGCTTGATCTGCGCGAAGCGCGTCTCCCAGAACCGCAGCACGTGCTGCGGCAGGTCAAGCTCCTGCGCGACTTCGCTGATCGTGCGGAAAGCGTCCGGCGCTTTCATGAAATGCCGCCTTTGCCGCTATTCCGCGGCTTCCTCGGAGCGCGCCGGGGTCGATAGCCCCTCGTTGATACGGGTCTTCATGATGTTGCTCGGCTTGAACACCGTCACGCGCCGGGGCGGGATCGGAACCTCGCGTCCGGTCTTCGGGTTCCGGCCGACGCGCAGTCCCTTGTCGCGGATCATGAAGGATCCGAATGACGAGAGCTTGACGGTCTCACCCGAGACGATGGCGTCCGATATCTCTTTCAGGACCATCTCGACCATGCTTGCGGATTCGGTCCGGGACAGGCCGAGTCGCCGAAATACGGCCTCGGCCAAATCCGCCCGCGTTACCGTCTTGCCCCCCATCGCCGCCCGCACCGCTTTTCTGGGAATGGTTTATGATAAGGGTACTTAGCCTATGCGGCTGGACAACCCCGGTCAACATCGGCAAATCACCAGCGGACGAGCGCCGAGCCCCAGGTGAACCCGCCGCCCATCGCCTCCAGCATAACGAGATGGCCCGGTTTGATGCGCCCGTCGGCGACTGCAACGTGGAGGGCGAGCGGGATCGAGGCGGCCGAGGTGTTGCCGTGCAGCGCGACCGCCGAGACGACCTTCCGCGCGGCGATGCCGAGTTTCTTCGCGCTCGCGTCGATGATCCGCTGATTGGCCTGGTGCGGCACGAACCAGTCGATGTCGTCGGCCGTCGTGCCGGTCGCCTCGAAGGCGGCATTGATGACGTCTGAGATCATGCCGACGGCGTGCTTGAAAACCTCCCGCCCCTCCATGCGGACGTGGCCGACCGTGCCCGTCGCCGACGGTCCGCCGTCGACATAGAGCTTCATCTTGTGGCTCCCGTCGGAGCGAAGATGCGCCGTCAGGAGCCCCCGGTCGGACAAGGCGCCCGTCCCCTCCTCCATTTCCAGCACGATCGCACCCGCGCCATCTCCGAACAGCACGCAGGTCGTTCGGTCGGTCCAGTCCAGGATGCGCGAGAAGGTCTCCGCGCCGATGACGAGGGCGCGCTTGCCCTGCCCCGATTTCAGCAAGGCGTCGGCAGTCGTCAGCGCATAGACAAAGCCGGTGCAGACCGCCTGCAGGTCGAACGCCGCGCCGCCCCGGATGCCGAGATTGTCCTGAACGGTAACCGCGCTCGCCGGGAACGTGTTGTCCGGCGTCGACGTCGCCAGCACGATCAGGTCGATGTCGGACGCCGCGATTCCGGCGTTCTCAAGCGCCGCACGCGCCGCGACGGTCGCGAGATCGGATGTGACTTCGCCCTCCGCCGCCACATGGCGCTCGCGGATTCCTGTTCGCTGCACGATCCACTCGTCGGACGTGTCGACTATCGCTTCGAGGTCGGCATTGGTCAGGACCTTAGCGGGAAGGTAGCTTCCGATCCCGCGGACGACCGAGCGCATCATGCAGAAGCCGCCGCCATCTGCGGCGCCGCCGCGCCCGCCCCGAGTGCGCGGTCTTCCGCGATCATGCGGACGAGGTCGTTCCGCGCCATTTCGCGGGCAAGATCGATGGCGCTCGCGAAGCCTTCGGCATCCGTGCCCCCGTGCGACTTGATGACGACGCCGTTCAGCCCGAGAAAGACGCCGCCGTTCACCTTGCGCGGATCCATCTTCTCGCGCAGCATCCGGAAAGCGGAATGCGCGAAGAGATAGCCGAGCCGCGCCGCCCAGGTGCGCGACATGGCGGAGCGAAGATATTCGGCGAGCTGCCGCGCCGTACCCTCCGCGGTCTTGAGCGCAATATTGCCGGCAAAGCCTTCCGTCACCGCGACGTCGACCGTGCCCTTGCCGAGATCGTCGCCCTCGACGAAGCCGTGATACTCGAACGCCGGATGGTTCAGCGCGCGCAGCATGCGCCCCGCCTCCCGCACCTCCTCGACGCCCTTGATCTCTTCGACACCGACATTCAGGAGCCCGACGGTCGGCCTGTCGAGGCCGAAGACGGAGCGCGCCATCGCCGCCCCCATGACCGCGAAGTCGACCAGCATGCCGGCATCGGCGCCAATCGTCGCGCCGACGTCGAGCACGATGCTCTCCCCGCGAATTGTCGGCCAGATGGCCGCGATCGCGGGCCGTTCGATGCCGGGAAGCGGCTTCAGACAGAATTTCGACATAGCCATCAGCGCGCCGGTGTTACCGGCGGATACTGCAGCGCCAGCCTCGTGGTCGCGCACCGCCTGGATCGTCCGCCACATCGACGACTTCCATCGGCCCTTCCGGAGCGCCTGGCTCGGCTTGTCGTCCATCTGGACGCTGATGGTGCAATGGCGGAGCTCCGACTTCTCCTTGACGCGCGGATATGCGTCGAGCACCGGGCGCACGACCGCCTCGTCGCCGAAGATCAGGAACCGAAGGTCGGGCCGGCGATCGAGCGCGATCTCCGCCCCCCCGATCACGACGTCCGGGCCGGCGTCACCCCCCATGGCGTCGAGGGAAATCGTTATCGTCTGGGGCATTCAGCGGTCGCTTCTCGCGCGGGAGCCGGAACATAACCCTTGCACCTCGCATGGCAAGCATGGAACCGGCAGCCTTCTACTCCTGGTCGCGCTTCAGGCGCTTCAGCTTCGCGAACGGAGAGTCTTCGGCGCTCGGATCGTCCTCGATATGGCCGGAAAACTCCACATCTGGTGCACGCGGATAAGGGTCGAGCCCAAGCGCCAGATGCTCGACGGCGATCGCGCCGAGATCGATCTGCCCGTTCTGGTAGACGTCGCGCTCGTCGCCCAGCTGCTCCTCATCGACTTCCGTTCGCCTGCGGCGGCCTGCGGGCGACTCAGCCGGCGAGAGCACGACGTCGATCTCCTCGACCAACGACTGGGCGACGGGCTCAAGCGTCACCACGTCAGTCTGCACGACGGCTGCCTTCAACGTCCCCTTCACGCCGACTGTATCCGCCGCGAGCGCACGGACGTCGATCTCGACTGATAGCGCCTCCACTGCGACAATACCAAGCGCCTCGGCGATTGCCCGCCGCTCAGCCTCGTTCGCTTCGATCTCGAAGCGTTTCCCGCCGGGCGGCAGGCGCTCAGCACGCGCGAAATGCGAAAAGACCGCGCTCACGTCTCCTGCTCCCCTGGCTCAACCGCCGGGAATGGCAGCTCACCGCGCCTCACCGCATCGAGATCCGCCACCCGCATGGCCGAGACGGCCCCGCGCACAAATCGCGCGAGCGCGAGAATATGCCGCTCTTCGCCGCCCTCGGGGAAGACATTTCGCCCGATCGCGGCGCCGAGCGCCTCCTCGCCTTCGCCGAGCGCCTTTCCGTAGGCGGCGATCCGTCCTGCGAACGATCCGTAGAGCGTCTTCATCCGTTTCGGCACGCGCGTGTCGCTGACGCCGGCCTCGCGCAGTGCGTCGTCCATGTGGTCGACCAGGCTTTCGGTCACACGGCGAGCGAGTTCCGGGTCGTCGCCGGGGTCGTGCATCAGCCGATGGAGCACCGGAAAGAGACTGAGCGTCACCATCTCGAACCGCCCCTGCAGCGTGTCTGGGACGCCGCATTTCAGGTAGAAATGGGGCTCTCGCGCCGCGGACAGCACGGTCGCATAGATGGCCTCCGCCGACGCCCGTTCGCTTCGCCGCGCTCTTGAGAAGAGCATCATTCACCCCTTCGCCTCATGACCGCCATACACACGCGCGATGCCAACCGCCATTGCAAAGGGCCGGCGACGCGGCTAGCAAGCCGCCAAAGGAAGAAACGATGCGCGGACGTAAACTCCAAGGGCCGGCACTTGCGCTTATCGCCGCTATCGCGCTCGGCGGCTGCATCGGCGAAACGCTGACGCGCGGCTATGTCCCATCGGAATCGTCGCTTGAGCAGGTGCATGTCGGCGCTGCGCGCGAGCAGGTGCTCCTCACGCTGGGCAGTCCGACGACTACCGCCGACTTTGGCGGAGAGGTCTTCTACTACATTTCGCAGAAGACCAACCGCCCCGTCGCCTTCCTGAACTCCCGCGTGATCGACCAGACCGTTCTCGCCATCTATTTCGACGAGCACAGCCAGGTCGCGCGCGTCGCCAATTATGGGCTGAAAGATGGCGTGGTTGTCGACCTCGTCAGCCGCACCACCCCGACCGGCGGCAAGGACCTTTCCTTCATCTCGCAGCTCTTCTCGGCGACCGGCATTGGCCCGAGCGCGACGCCGGGAGGCGGAGCACCACCCGGCCGCTAGCCGCCGCCCTTCCGGGAAAGGGCGCTGCGCGGCGCCGCCCTCAATGCGCGAGGACGGCGAGGAGCAGCAGCGCCACGATGTTGGTGATCTTGATCATCGGATTCACCGCCGGGCCAGCCGTGTCCTTGTAGGGGTCGCCGACGGTATCGCCGGTCACCGCCGCCTTGTGCGCCTCCGAGCCCTTGCCGCCGTGATGACCGTCCTCGATGTACTTCTTGGCGTTGTCCCAGGCGCCGCCGCCGGCAGTCATGGAGATGGCCACGAAGAGGCCGTTGACGATCACGCCGAGCAGCATCGCGCCGAGCGCAGAGAAGGCTTCCGACTTGCCGGCGATCAGATAGATCACACCGAAGCAGAAGAGCGGCGAGAGCACCGGCAGGAGCGAGGGGATAATCATCTCGCGGATCGCGGCGCGGGTCAGGATGTCGACGGCGCGCCCATAGTCCGGCTTCTCGGTGCCCTGCATGATGCCCGGCTTTTCGCGGAACTGGCGGCGCACCTCCTCTACGATGGAACTCGCGGCGCGGCCGACCGCCGTCATCGCGATGCCGCCGAAGAGGTATGGCAGCAGCCCGCCGAAGAGCAGCCCGACCACGACGTAGGGATTGGAGAGCGAGAAGTTCACTGTCACGCCCTCGAAGAACGAGCCCGGCTCGGCGTTGGCAGAAAAGTACTGCAGGTCCGACGTATAGGCGGCGAAGAGCACCAGCGCGCCGAGTCCGGCGGAGCCGATGGCATAGCCCTTGGTGACCGCCTTCGTCGTGTTGCCCACCGCGTCAAGCGCGTCGGTGGTGTTGCGCACGTCGGCCGGAAGGTCCGCCATCTCGGCGATACCGCCGGCATTGTCGGTCACCGGGCCGAAGGCGTCGAGCGCCACGACTACGCCGGCGAGCGCCAGCATCGTGGTGACCGCAATCGCGATGCCGAAGAGACCGGCGAGGCCGTAGGCGACGAGGATGCCGGCAATGATGACAAGTGCCGGCAGCGCCGTGGATTCGAGCGACACCGCGAGGCCCTGGATGACGTTAGTGCCGTGGCCGGTAATCGACGCCGTCGCGATCGACTGCACGGGGCGATAGTTGGTGCCGGTGTAGTACTCTGTAATCCAGATGATGAGGCCGGTCACCGCGAGGCCCGTGATGCCGCAGAAGAACAGGCTCAAGCCCGTGAAACTTCGCGCCCCCGCGGTCGTCACGACCGAGAACTCGGTGGAGAAGCCGATCGACCACCAGATCACCAGCGCCAGCGCGACGATGGAGAGGAGCGCGGTCGCGATGAAGCCCTTGTAGAGCGCGCCCATGATCGAGTTGTTGGAGCCGAGCTTCACGAAGAAGGTGCCGATGATCGACGTGATGACGCAGGCGCCGCCGATCAGGAGCGGCAGCATCATCATGGTGAGCGCCGTCGTCCCGTCGAAGAAGATCGAGGCGAGCACCATGGTGGCGACGATGGTCACCGCATAGGTCTCGAAGAGGTCCGCGGCCATGCCGGCGCAGTCGCCGACGTTGTCGCCGACATTGTCGGCAATCGTCGCGGGGTTGCGCGGATCGTCTTCCGGAATGCCCGCTTCCACCTTGCCGACGAGGTCGCCGCCAACGTCGGCGCCCTTGGTGAAGATGCCGCCGCCGAGACGGGCGAAGATGGAAATCAGCGAAGCGCCGAAGCCGAGCGCTACGAGCGCGTCGATGACTTCGCGGCTCTCAGGGTCCTGGGCGAGCGGACCGGTAAGGATGGCGAAATAGACCGCGACGCCGAGGAGAGCGAGGCCGGCAACCAGGAGCCCGGTGATCGCGCCGGAGCGAAAGGCGATGGCGAGGCCCGCGCCGAGCGACTGCGAAGCCGCCTGCGCGGTCCTGACATTGGCGCGCACGGAAACGAGCATGCCGATGAACCCGGCCATTCCGGAAAGGATCGCGCCGATCGCGAAGCCGATCGCGGCTGTGAACGAAAGCAGCCACCAGGCGAGCACGAAGACCACGACGCCGACGATGGCGATCGTCGTGTACTGGCGCGTCAGGTAGGCCGTCGCGCCCTCGCGGATCGCGGCTGAAATTTCCTGCATGCGGGCATTGCCGGCGTCGGCGGCAAGCACGGACTGGATGGCCCAGACCGCGTAGGCGATACTGAGCACGCCGCACGCGATAACGAAATAAAGCGGAAGCATTGGGTTTCCCTAGACGAGATCGAGCCGACCGGGCGGGCAGAAATCAAACGCCGCCGCTGGTCGGCCGGGATGGAACGGTGCCGCGGGGTATTGCGGAATCGCCAATCCCCGTCAAGGGAGGCCGGAAGGCCTCTATGCCGCCCTCAGCCGCCGAGTCATCCGCCACAAAAGGGCGAGAAGGCAGCCCGTCGCAACCGGAACTACCAGAAGGTTCAACACATTCCAGCCGCCGATGACGAGGAGTTCCGCCGGAGGAAAATGAGGCGATTGCCACCGCCCCGAAGACCAGGAAATCGTTGAGCGCCTGTATCTTTTCCTTTTCTTGCGGGCGGTAGGTCTCGGTGACGAGCGCCGTGCCCCCGATGAACCCGAAATTCCAACCAATCCCAAGAAGGATGAGCGCCAGCCAGAAATGCCCGATTGTCGTCCCCGAAAGCGCCACGAACGCGCAGCCGAGGAGCAGCGTGAGACCTGCCGCGACCACCTTTTCCGCCCCGAATCGCGCGATCAATGACCCGGTGAAGAAGCTCGGAGCGAACATCGCGAGCACGTGCCACTGGATGCCCAGCACCGCCGAGTCACGCGGATGATGATGCATGACCATGGCGAGCGGCGCCGCGGTCATCACGAAACTCATGATCGCGTAGGCCGAGATCGCGCAGCCGACCGCCACCAGGAACGCCGGCTGCCGGGCAATCTCGCCGACCGTCCTGCCGCTTGCGATGCGCGCTCGCGCCGGCGTGTGCGGAATGTCGAGGAAGCACAGGACAAGGGCGGCCAAAAGTGACAGCCCGGCCGACGACAGAAACGCCCCCGCGAACGGCGCCGAGGCGAAGAGGTCGGCGGTGTGGATAACCGTCTGCGGGCCGAGCACGCCGGCAACGATACCCCCGGTCAGAACGAGGGATATGGCCCGCGGCCGGAACGCCGCGCTTGCCGTGTCGGTCGCGGCGAAGCGGAACTGCTGCGCGAAGGCGTTGGCGAAACCGATGAGGAACGTCCCGACGCACAGCAGGAGGAAAGCCGAAAGCACCGTTGCCGATGCCGCGACCAACGCGCCGAGAGACGACACGATCATGCCTGCGATCAGGCCGGGGCGCCGTCCCACACGCCGCATGAGCAGCGCCGCCGGCACCGTGCCGCAGGCCGTCCCCACCACGAGCGCCGTGACGGGAAGCGTCGCGAGCGCCTTGTGTTCGCCAAGGAGCTGGAACGCAGCAAGCGCTGCCGCGGCGAAGCTGATAGGCGGCGCGGAGCCCGCCAGTGCGCTCGCCACAGCCAGCACCAGCACATTCCGACGCGCTTTGCGGTCGTCGACGAAGACGGCTGGCGCTGCCAGCTGCGTCATGGTGTTCCCTCGCTTCGTCCGTGTACGTAGGCGCGCCTTGATAAACGAAGCGGCGCGCCCTTGAACAGCACGTCGACGGGCGAATTTCCCGCCGTCAGCGCCCCGATCCGCGTGACCAGCACGCCGGCCGCGCCGCATGCGGCGCGAAAACTCGATTCGTTAGCCGGCGAAACCGAAGCGAGGATTTCGTAGTCGTCGCCCGAGCCGATGAGCCGCGCGAGCGCCGTCGGCTCCATGCCGGCAAGCCCCGAAGGCAACGGAACGGCGTCGGCGTCGATCCGTGCCGAGCAACCGGATGCGCCGCAGAGCTTGTCACAGTCGCCGACAAGCCCGTCCGAAACGTCCATCGCCGCGGATGCGAACTCGACAAGCGCGGCGGAGAGCGCGACCCGCGGCTCCGGCGCGCGGTAAGTGCGAGACAAGAGCCGCGCGGTCCGCTGTAGAAAGCCCGTCCCACGGCCCCGGCTCCCCTTTCAGCACGGCAAGGCCGGCCGCACCCGCGCCGATGGCCCCGGACACGTAGAGGGCATCGCCCGGCTTGGCGCCGAAGCGGTGCACCATCCGGCCCCTGGCGACGCGGCCGAATGCGGTCATCGAGATAACCGGCCCATTCGGCACGGTAATCGTGTCGCCCCCGAGAAGACCGATGGCAAAACGCTCCTGGTCGCGCGCCAGCCCTGCGGCGAAGCCGGTAAGCCAAGCCTCGTCGATATCTGCCGACAGGCCGAGGCTCAACGTGTAGGCGAGCGGGGTCGCGCCTTTCGCGGCGAGATCGGAGACGTTCACGCGCAGCGCCTTTTGCGCGATCGAAGTCCGCAGGATCGTCGGGAAGGAAATGCTTGCCGCATGCGATCATGTCGGTCGTCACGACGAGGTCGTGATCCGCGGTGCGCCGCGATCAGCCCCGCGTCGTCGAGGAGACCGAAGGCGCCCTCCCCGGCGAGCGGCCGGAAGAAACGATCGATGATCGAGAGCTCGTCGAGCGGCACGGGCGTGCGCTTTCAGCCGGAGGCGGCCTGCGGGAACTCCTCCGGCCGCACGTCATGCGCAACACGGTCGAGCACGCCGTTCACCAGCCCCGGCTCGTCGGCGGAAAAGAAAGCGTGCGCCACGTCGACATATTCGCTGATCGCCACGCGGCCGGGTATGTCGCGGCGCTCCGTAAGCTCGAATACGCCGCAGCGCAGGATCGCGCGCAGCGTCAGGTCGATGCGCGTCAGCGGCCAGGTCGGCGGCAGCGCTGCGTGGATGATCGGGTCGATCCGGCGCTGCGCGGCAACGACCCCCGAGACGAGCGCGCGGAAGAACGGCCGGTCGGCGGGGCGAAGCTGCACGCCCTCAAGCTCGGCGCCGAGCCGATGCGCCTCGAATTCGGCGATCACCGCGGGGAGCGGCGTGCCGCCGATGTCCATCTGGTAGAGCGCCTGCACGGCGCCGAGCCGCGCCGCGCCGCGCTGGTTGGCGGGCCGCATGGGCTGCGGCGTCACGACAGCTTCGCCTTGAGCGCGATCATGGCGAGCGCTGCCTTTGCGGCGCCCCCGCCCTTGTCCAACTCGCCGACCCGCGCTCGCGCCCACGCCTGCTCGTCGTTCTCAACGGTCAGGATGCCATTTCCGAGCGCCAGCCGATGCGTGACGGAAAGGTCCATCAGAGCCCGCGCGGATTCGTTTGCCACTGTCTCGTAGTGTGTGGTCTCGCCGCGAATGACGCAGCCGAGCGCGACATAGCCGTCGAAGCGCGTCTTTCCGGAAATCGCCATCACCAGCGCCGCGGGTATCTCGAGCGCGCCCGGCACGGTGACGCGCTCGAACGTCGCGCCGGCCTCTTCGAGCGCAGCCGTCGCGCCGCGCAGCAGCTCGTCTGCGAGGTCATCGTAGAAGCGCGCCTCGATGACGAGCAAATGCGGTGGGCGGTCGGCCATCGGGTCCAAATTTCGAGTGAAGCCAACCATCTAGACCGGCTCCGCAAGCCGCGCAACGTAGCGCGCCACAACGTCGATTTCGAGGTTCACGGGATCTCCAGTTTTGCGCGCGCCCCAAGTGGTGACCTGAAGCGTATGCGGGATGATCGTCACCTCGAAGCGGCGTCCGTTGACCGCGTTCACCGTCAGCGAGGTGCCGTCGAGAGCGACCGAGCCCTTCTCGGCGATGAAGCGAGAGAGATCTGCCGGCGCCTCGAAGGCGAAGAGAGCCATGTCCCCTTCGTCGCGCCGCTCGGCGATTGTCGCGATCCCGTCGACGTGCCCGCTGACCATATGCCCGCCAAGCTCGTCGCCGAGCTTCAGCGAGCGCTCGAGATTGATGCGCGTTCCCGCGCGCCATGTGCCAAGCGTCGTGCGGGCAAGCGTCTCAGGTGAGGCCTCGACTTCGAAGAAACCACGGCCGCCCTCCGCGCCGCGTTCGACGACGGTGAGACACGGGCCGCCGCAGGCGATGGAGGCGCCGATATCGATCGCCGCCGCATCGTATGACGTGGCGATCCGAGCCCGGACGCCGGTCTCGCGCGGCGCGAGCTTCAGAACCTCGCCGACGTCTGTGACGATCCCGGTGAACATCTCACTTCTCTTTCCCGGGTAGCGTCCCATCTTCGGCGAGCTCGCCGACGAACGTCTCGAAATCCCTCGCCTCGCCGAAGTCGCGATAGACGGAGGCGAAGCGCACATAGGCGACGGCGTCGAGATTTTTCAGCCCCTCCATGACGAGAAGCCCGATCTCCTCCGCCGGTATCTCCTGCTCCCCGCGGCTTTCAAGCTGCCGCACGATGCCGGAAACCATGCGCTCAACGCGCTCCGAATCGACCGGTCGTTTCCGGAGCGCCACCTGCACGGAGCGCATGAGCTTGTCGCGATCGAAGGGAACGCGGCGGCCGGAACGCTTCAGCACGGTCAACTCGCGCAACTGCACACGCTCAAAGGTCGTGAAGCGCCCGCCGCACTCGACACAGACGCGGCGGCGGCGGATGGCGTTGTCGTCCTCCGTCGGCCGCGAATCCTTCACCTGCGTGTCAGTGGCGCCGCAATAGGGACAGCGCATGGGGCGTCAGACCCCGCTGGTGACGGAATAGATCGGGAAGCGGTCGGTGAGCGCCTTCACCTTCTGCTTGACCGCAGCCTCGACCAGCGGCGCCGCGCCGTCTTCCGACTGCGCAACGGCGTCGAGCACCTCCGCGATCATCTCGCCGACCTGGCGGAACTCCGCGACGCCGAAGCCGCGCGTCGTGCAGGCCGGCGTGCCGAGCCGGATGCCGGAGGTGACGAAAGGCTTTTCGGGATCGAAGGGAATGCCGTTCTTGTTGCAAGTGAGCCCGGCGCGCACCAGCGCCTTCTCCGAGACGTTGCCCTTCACCCGCTTGGGCCTCAGATCGACAAGCATCAGGTGGTTGTCGGTGCCCCCCGATACGATGTCGAGGCCGAGGCTCTTGAGCTGCTCGGCAAGCGCCCGGGCGTTCTCCACGATGTTCTTCGCATAGATCCGGAAGTTCGGCCGCAGCGCCTCGCCGAGCGCGACCGCCTTCGCCGCGATCACGTGCATCAGCGGTCCGCCCTGAAGTCCCGGGAAGACGGCGGAGTTGATCTTCTTCGCCATCGCCTCGTCGTTGGTGAGGATCAGACCGCCGCGCGGGCCGCGCAGCGACTTGTGGGTCGTCGTCGTCACGACGTGCGCATGCGGAACCGGCGACGGGTGAGCGCCACCGGCCACGAGCCCGGCGAAGTGCGCCATGTCCACCATCAGAGTGGCGCCGACGGAATCGGCGATCTCACGCATTCGACGAAAATCCCAGACGCGCGAATAGGCAGTGGCGCCGGCAACGATCAGCTTTGGCTTCGACTGTTGCGCGATCTTTTCGATCTCGTCGTAGTCGAGGAGCTGGTCGTCGCGCCGGACTCCGTAGGGTACGACCTTGAACCATTTGCCCGACATGTTGACCGGCGAGCCGTGCGTCAGGTGACCGCCGGCCGCGAGGTCGAGGCCCATGAAGGTGTCGCCCGGATTGAGCAGCGCCAGGAACACCGCCTGGTTCATCTGGCTGCCGGAGTTCGGCTGCACGTTGGCGAAGTTCGCGCCGAAGAGCTTCTTGGCACGCTCGATCGCCAGCGTCTCGGCCACGTCCACGAACTCGCAGCCGCCGTAATAGCGCTTTCCCGGATACCCTTCCGCGTATTTGTTGGTCATCACCGAGCCCTGCGCTTCGAGCACGGCGCGTGAGACGATGTTCTCCGACGCGATCAGCTCGATCTCATGGCGCTGGCGACCGAGCTCGTTCTTGATCGCGTCGGCGATCTCCGGGTCCGATTCGGCGAGCGTCGCGGAGAAGAAGGTGTCGTGTCCCGCGGATTCGCGGGCGGGCTTGCTTGGCGACATCGAGGGTTCCCCCGAGGGTTCCTGGGCGGCCGCGCGCTGCGCCGCAGCGGCGGGTTCGCGCGATACCACAGCCCTCCCCCCTCGCCAAGCGAGAGGACGGAGCCTCTCCCCGTCTCGCGCCGCAGTGACATCGGCCGGGCCGGCAGATAAGCAGCGCCGATGCCTCTCCTCAGCCCGGGCGACCTCGTCCGCTTCGTTTCGCCCGCAAGCCGCCCCGACCCGCGAGGGATCGAGCGACGCGCCGAGATCCTGCGCAGCTGGGGTCTGCGCGTCGAAACTGCGCCGCATGCATTCGACAAGTTCAGCTACCTCGCCGGAGCCGACGACGATCGTCTTGCGGACCTCACCGACGCCCTGCTCGATCCGCACGTCCGGGCCGTATTTGCGACGCGCGGCGGCAAGGGCTCGTACCGCATCGCTCACCGCCTGCCCTTCCCTGCGATCGCCCGCGATCCCAAGCCGGTTGTCGGGTTCAGCGATATCACTGCATTGCACCTGATCCTGTGGCGCGAGTGCCAGGCGATCGGCGTACATGGCGCGCTCACCAGCGACGCCGAGGACAACCTGAGCACAGTCGCCGCGCAGTCGTTGCGCGCCGCGCTCATGGAGAGCGCGCCGATCATGGTCAACGCGGAGCCCGGGATCACATCGGCTGCGCTCACCACTTCGGGGACGGCGCAAGGCCCGCTTGTCGGAGGCAACCTCGACATGATCGCGACGGCGGCCGGATGGGCATTGCCCTCGCTTCGAGGCGCGATTTTCCTAATCGAATCCGCCGGCCTCGCGATCGGCCAGCTCGACCGCGCCCTGACCATGCTGGTGCGTGGCGGGCATTTCCAGGGCCTCGCCGGGGTTGCGGTCGGCCACGTCGTCGGCACGCCGCCCAATCCGCCGCTCGACGCGGTTGCGCTGTTGCGCCAGCACCTCCGCGATTTCGGCGTCCCCATCCTTGGAGGACTGCCGATCGGTCACGATGCCGACGCCCGCTCTGTGGTGATCGGCGCGACGGCGACAATCGACGCCGATCGCGGCACGCTCACACAGACAATTTGAAAGCCACGCTGCCGCGCCTCAATGGTGGCGCGGCGCTCGCAGACAAAACGCGAAGCGACTATTGTTGCGCGGTCTCTTCCGGGCGGCCGATCCGGCCCGGGTCCTGTGCCAGCGCCACGGCGCCCTGGTTGTCGAGGCCGTAGATGTCGTCGCGGAAATGCACGACGCCGTCGCCCGTGGTCCAGGCCGTGAAATAGGCCGTGTAGATCGAGGGCGGGTTCTTCACTTCGACGTCGAGCCGCTCGCCGGAGCGGATCGTCTCGTCGACCCGTGCGCGGTCGTAGCCGGTGTCGCGCAGAACCCAGGCGACCAGTTCGCGCACGTTGAAGACGCGCACGCAGCCGGACAACTCGAACCGGTAGTCGGAGCCGAAGAGGCCCTTTGCCGGCGTGTCGTGCAGATAGACGTCGTAGGGATTGTGGAACTGCAGCTTGACGTAGCCGAGCGAATTGTCGTCGCCCGGATCCTGGCGGAACATGTAGTTCACCGCCTCGTCGGTGTTCCAGTCGACCTGGTCGGCCGTCAGCTCCTGGCCCTTCCGATCGAAGATGCGGATATGGTGATCCGACAGATAGGTCGGCTCCTTCTGCATCTTCGGAATCAGGTCTTTCTTGATGATGGAAGCGGGCACCGTCCAGAACGGATTGAAGCGGATTTCGTAGATGCTGCTCTTCAGGATCGGTGTCTGCCGGTCGACCTTGCCGACGACGGCTATGTGGCGGGAGACGACGGAGCCATCCTCGACCGCTTCGATCTGCGCACCGGGGATGTTGACGAGGACGTAGCGTCCGCTGGGCAGCCCCATGGCCTTGATGCGCTCGAGATTCGCCTGCAGCTGCGCAAGGCGCACATAGGCAGGCACGTTCAGCGCCTGCAGCGTGCTCGCATCGACGACACCAGTGCTCGGATTCCCGTGCCGCTCCTGGAAGCGCTTCACGGCCGCCTGCACATAGGAATCGAACGCTTCCGCGTCGCCGCTCGCCTCGCGGAGATCGCCCGACGCGATCAGCCGCCGCCTGAGCTCGACCACGTTCGGGTCACGCAGGCCGATCTTGAGTTCCTTGTCGGCCGGAACGCTCCCCCATCCGCCGCGCGCGACGAGATCCTGGTAGGCGTAGATCGCCTGCTCCATGGCGGGCACAGTCTGCGGCGACAGGATCGGCGCGCTGGTCGTGACGGGGCGCGCGACGCCTGACTGGGCGTCGAAGCTCTCCGCCCACTCCGATTGCTGCAAGCCGCCCAGTGCTTCCTGGGCAAATGCCCCCGCGGGGGCAAGGAGTGAGGCGGAAACCGCAAGCAGCGAGAGCAGTCGCATCGATCCGAGATTCCTGTTTGTCAGCCGGTCATGTCGGTCGGCGCCGGCCTAGCTAAACCGGCCTCGTTTAACGGCGCATTAAGCATCGACGTCAACCCGCGGCGTGGCCGGCTCGGCATCCAATTCTGGAAGATAACCGGAGCCCGCTGCAACCCCGACACGCCACTCCTGCTCGACCTTTATGGCCAATCAATGTCGGGCGGCCCGAGCCACGGCAAGAGTCGAAAATAGTCCGATGTTATGCGCCCGCGCAAACAAAAGGCCCGCGGCGCTTTCGCGACGCGGGCCTTTTGAAAGCCGTATGCGGATCAGAGTCGGTAGAGGATCTGATCTGTCCAGAAGCGCTCCAGCCGCTGCAGCGCCTTGTTCATCCGGATGAAGTCTTCCTGGGTGATGCCGCCCACCTTCTCGATCGACTGGATGTGGCGGTTGTAGAGATCGTTCACGACACTCGCGACCTCGAGCCCGCGGTCCGTCAAGGAGACGCGCACCGAGCGCCTGTCGACACGCGAACGCTGGTGGCGAATGAAGCCCAAATCGACCAGCTTCTTCAGGTTGTAAGAAACGTTCGAACCGAGATAGTAGCCACGCGTCCTGAGCTCACCCGCCGTCAGCTCCGAATTGCCAATATTGAAAAGAAGCAGCGCCTGCACGCTGTTCACATCCGAGCGCCCCGTCCTGTCGAACTCGTCCTTGATGACGTCGAGGAGGCGCCGATGCAGGCGCTCCACCAGAGTTAACGCATCGAGGTAAAGTGTCTTCGTATCGTCCGGAGCTGTCTCCGCCGCCTCGTAGCGAGCCGCCGCCTGTTCCGACATAAGCATGTCCAATCCTCGCCCATCCGCCTTTAGTAGCGGTTGCATTACCTGGACAATACGGTTGCGGATTGAACATGCACTTAAGCGAAACGCTTAATTAAATCTTTCCGTGAACGGCCGGTCGACTTCGCGCCGTATTGGACTCAATCGCCGACCGTCCGCCGCCATTCCATGAAGGTCAGCGCCAGGAAGCCGATAAAGAGACAACCGTGAATGAACACGCGCAGCGGGTAGCTCCCGAAAAGGTCGGAGAAAAGCGTGTACATCGAGACTTCGACCGCCAACGCCACGGCCCACATCACCGGCCCCCAGGCAGCGCCCACCCAAAGTCCCACCGACGCCAGGAGATCGACAATGAGCAGCGTAATCGCGCTGGCGCGTTTTGCCGGCTCAAGATTGTCGAAGGTCAGCGCGTCGGGGGTCAGGATGCCAAGTATCTGGCAGGCGCGCGCCAGACCCGCGACCAGGAGGAGCAGTGCTACGACGCGCATGTAGATGAGCGTCAGCGGCAAGCGCGCGCCTTGTGGCTCGACCGGCCCGCCCAGCGCGTCGCTCATCTCGGACGCTCGCCAAGGTTCAGCATGTGCCGAGCCATAGGAGTGGAGCGGACAAGCGTCAATCCGCGCCGCGCCCGACGGTTGGAGCGTGAGCGCGCCGAATGCTAGGGTCCGCCAACCGCAACGGACTGCCGATGACCGCGCCCCTGAAGCCCCCCTTCCCCGACATCGACCGCATCACCGGCCGCCGCCGCGCGCGCCGCAACCGCCGCACCGACTGGTCGCGGCGGCTGGTGCGCGAGACGACGCTCTCCGTCGATGATCTGATCTGGCCGATCTTTTTGATCGACGGCGAGAAAAAGCGCGAGCCGGTGGCCGCGATGCCTGGCGTCGACCGCCTCTCCGTCGACCAGGCGGTGGCCGAGGCGGAGCGCGCGGTGCGCCTCAAGATTCCGGCCATCGCGTTCTTCCCCTACACCGACCCGCCGCAACGCGATGCCATGGGCACCGAATCACTGAACGCGAAGAACCTCGTCTGCAGCGCCTGCCGGGCGATCAAGAAGGCTGTCCCCGAGATCGGCCTAATCGTCGACGTGGCGCTCGACCCCTATACGAGCCACGGGCACGATGGCGTCATGGAAGGCGACGAGATTCTGAACGACGCCAGCGTCGCGCAGCTTGTGCGCCAGGCGCTGGTGCAGGCCGAGGCGGGCGCCGACATCATCGCACCCTCCGACATGATGGACGGGCGCGTCGGCGCCATCCGCGAGGCGCTTGACCACGCCGGCTTCGGGCACGTGCAGATCATGGCCTACACAGCGAAATACGCCTCCGCCTTCTACGGCCCGTTCCGCGACGCGATCGGCACGAAAGCGACGCTCATCGGCGACAAGCGCACCTACCAGATGGACCCGGGCAACACCGACGAGGCGCTGCGCGAAGCCGAAGCCGACATTGCCGAGGGCGCCGACATGCTGATGGTGAAGCCCGGCCTGCCCTATCTCGACATCCTCTACCGCGTGAAGGAGGCCTTCGGCATGCCGACCTTCGCCTACCAGGTGTCGGGCGAATATTCGATGATCGAGGGCGCTGCGCGCAACGGCTGGATCGATGGCGAGCGTGCGATGATGGAGAGCCTCCTCGCCTTCAAGCGCGCGGGCGCTGACGGCATCCTCACCTATTTCGCCCCGCGGGCCGCCGAGAAGCTGGCTTCCGCATCTTCTTGAACCGCCGCCGGCCCGTGCCCATTTCCGCTACCGGAGGTGAACCATGAGCCAAACGATGACGCTCGATGCCGGCGAGCTTGCGTTCGATCCGGTGGTGCATCCGGAGCGCTATGATGGCGTGCGCACGCGCAGGATTTTCGCGTTCCTGATCGACGCCGCCATGATCTTTTTTCTCATGGTCGTCGCCTACGTCGCCATCGCGGTCGTCGGCCTCTTCACCTTCGGTCTGCTGTGGCTGCTCTTTCCGGCGGTTTGGCCGGTCGTCGCGATCCTTTATTCAGTGCTGACGCTTGGCGGCCCCTATTCGGCGACTCTGGGCATGCGCTTTGCCGGCATAGAAATTCGCACAGTCGCCGGCAGACGCATGGATCACGGGCTGGCGCTGCTCCATGCGCTGCTTTTCTGGGCGTCGGTCGCCATCCTGACACCCTTCGTGCTGTTGGTGGCGCTGTTCACCGACCGCAAGCAGCTCCTGCACGACTTGGTCATCGGCACTGCGGCGGTGCGTTCGTTCTGACGACTCCACGCGGCCAACACGCAGTAAGGTCTTGTCTTGCGCGCGGATCCGGGTGGTATGATCGCAGCACGAGATTGCTTCGATGACGAAGATCGTAACCGACGCCCATCAGTTCTACCTGACCGCTCCAAGCCCATGTCCGTATCTGCCGGGGCGCCAGGAGCGTAAGGTCTTTACGCATCTCGTCGGCCCCGACTCCGCCGAGTTGCACGATCTTCTGAGCCAGGGCGGGTTCCGACGCAGCCAGGGCATCGCCTACCGCCCGGCCTGCGAATACTGCATGTCCTGTGTTTCGGTACGCGTCTGCGTCGATGCTTTCCGCCCGACCGCCAGCATGCGCCGTGTCTGGAAAGCAAATCGCGACCTGGTCGGCCGCTTCCGTCCGGCGCAGGCGACGAGCGAACAATACAGCCTTTTCCGCCGCTATCTCGACAGCCGCCACTCCGACGGCGGCATGGCGCACATGTCGGTGCTCGACTATGCGCTGATGATTGAGGACAGCCATGTGGAGAGCGGCATCGTCGAGTATCGGCGCCGCGGCCCGGACAGCGCCGTTACCGGTCGCGACGAGGGCGGAGTCGTCGCCTGCGCACTGACCGATCTTCTCTCCGACGGCCTCTCCATGGTTTACTCATTCTTCGACCCGGACCTCCTGGACCGGTCGCTCGGCACCTTCATGATCCTTGAACAAATCGAGCGGGCGCGAAAGCTTGGCAAGCCTTACGTGTATCTTGGTTACTGGGTCGACGGCTCATCCAAGATGAAGTACAAGGCCCGCTTTCGGCCGCAGGAGCGGCTTTCGCCGCGCGGTTGGGTGCGCGTTAACTAAGACTCCACAAGTCTAGGTACCTGCGGCAAAGCGCGTCACAATTCGCCCACATCGGATTGGCACTCGAAATCGAACTCGGCTACAACCGAACGGCTGAGAATTTGTGAAAGTGAGGTTCCGCAAATGGCAAAAGCAGCGACACCAATGGATGCATTGGTTGGTTCGCGCCTTCGTTCGCGGCGGAAGCAGCTGAGAATAAGCCAAGAGAAGCTCGGCAAAGAGATTGGCGTATCGTTTCAGCAGGTGCAGAAATACGAGAATGGGACGAACCGCATCGGGGCGGGACGTCTTGCCGAAATCAGCAAGGTTCTGGACGTTCCGGTCGCCTACTTCTTCACCGGAAGCTCGGGCTCCGCCGCGTCGGACGGCGACCGGGCCGATACGAAGGCGATCCTGAGCGAGCCCGGAGCGACCGAGCTGTTGCAGGCCTATGCGCAGATCGGCAGCTTGGCGCTACGCAGCGCGGTGGTCAGGCTGGCGCGTGACCTCGCCGGCAACTACAGCGATGGGCATACTTCCCCGCGCCGCGCGGCCACCCGCCATGCCGACGCATCGAAGGCAAGCCCTTAAGACCAGCCTCCAGACGGCGATCCGAGAGGCCCGGATCAGCCGTCCCCGAACTTGTTGGATTTTGGAAAGCCCTGCGGCGAGAGCCGGCCGGCCTGCGCGCGCTCCCCCACCCAATCCTTCAGCTCCGCGATGGAACGCGCGTGGACGCGGCTCGCACCGTCCGTCCAGCTGAGCCCGTCACCCTTCGCGAAGACGCGCGCGTCTGAAAGCTCGCCGTCCTTGTAGCGCTGCAGGCGCACGCCCTTACCCCGCGTCATCTCCGGTAGCTGATCGAGCGGGAAGATGATCATCTTGCGGTTCGTGCCGACGACCGCGACCTGATCGCCGGAAGCCGGAACGCACACCTTCACCTCGTCCTGGCCCGAGACGTTCAGCACCTGCTTGCCCTTGCGAGTGTTGGCGACAAGCTCGCTCTCCGCGACACGGAACCCATAGCCGGCGCGGCTTGCGATGAGCCGGCTGCCGTCGGGCGAGAACGGGAAGATCGTGACGACGTCCTGGTCCTTGTCCATATCGAGCATGAGGCGCACCGGCTCGCCGTGGCCGCGCCCGCCCGGGAGCTTCGCCGCTTCGAGCGTGAAGACCTTGCCGCCCGTCGAGACGATGAGCACTTTGTCCATCGTCGTAGCGTGGAGGGCGCGCATCAGCCCGTCGCCCTCCTTGAAGGTGAGCTGGCCGAAGTCCGTCAGATGGCCCCGCATCGCGCGGATCCAGCCCTTTTTCGAGAGCACGACGGTGACCGGCTCACGCTCGATCATCGCTTCCTGGATTTCCTCCAGGTCGATCGTCGGAGCGTCCGCGAATCCGGTGCGCCGTTTGCCGAGCGGCGTATTCTGCCCGAACGTCTTCTTCACCTCGCCGATCTCGTAGCCGATGACCTTCCACTGCCTGTCTTCAGACTTCAGCAGCGCCTCGATGTCCTTCTTCTCGGCCTTGAGCTCGTCGAACTCCTTGCGGATCTCGATCTCGTCGAGCTTGCGCAATTGCCGGAGCCGCATGTTGAGGATCGCCTCCACTTGCGGCTCGGTGAGATCGAAGCGCTTCATCATCACCGCTTTCGGATCGTCCTCCTCGCGGATGATGCGAATCACTTCGTCGAGGTTCAGGTAGGCGATGAGATAGCCGCCGAGCACTTCCAGCCGCTCGGCAATCTTGCCGAGACGGAAGCGCGAGCGCCGATTGAGCACGACCTTGCGATGCTCCAGCCACTGCAAGAGCACCTCGCGCAGCGACAGGACATTCGGCACGACGCCGCGCGAAAGAACATTCATGTTGAGCGAGAAACGCGCCTCCAGCTCGGTGGTCCGGAACAGCGATTCCATCATCAGGCTCGCATCGACCGTGCGGCTCTTCGGTTCGATGACGACGCGCACATCCTCCGCGCTCTCATCGCGCACGTCGCCGACGAGCGGCAGCTTGCGGTTCTCGATCAGCCCCGCGATCTGCTCGAACAGCCGGCTCTTTTGCACCTGATAGGGAATCTCAGTGATGACGACGGCCCAGGTGCCGCGCCCGAGATCCTCCGTCGCCCAGCGTGCGCGCACGCGGATGCCCCCGCGTCCCGTCTTGTAAGTCTCCGCAAGCGTCTCGCGCGACGACACGATGATGCCGCCGGTCGGGAAGTCGGGACCCGGCACGAACTCCATCAGCTTGGCGAGCGTCGCGTTCGGGAACTTGATGAGGTGCAGCGCAGCGTCGCAAAGCTCGGCCACGTTGTGCGGCGGGATGTTGGTCGCCATGCCGACGGCGATGCCGGCAGAGCCGTTGGCGAGGAGGTTTGGGAAGGCGCCCGGCAGAACCACCGGCTCCTCCCCCTCCCCGTCATAGGTCGGGCGGAAGTCGACGGCGTCCTCGTCGATGCCGCGAAGCAAGAGCTCGGCAACCGCCGTCATGCGCGCTTCCGTGTAGCGCATGGCCGCCGGGTTATCGCCGTCGACGTTGCCGAAATTGCCCTGCCCGTCGACGAGCGGATAGCGGACGGCAAAATCCTGGGCGAGGCGGACGAGCGCGTCGTAGATCGCCTGGTCGCCGTGCGGATGGAAATTGCCCATCACCTCGCCGACCACCTTGGCGGACTTTTTGTAGCCGCCTGAGGACAGGAGGCGCATTTCGCGCATGGCATAGACGATGCGCCGGTGCACCGGCTTCAGCCCGTCGCGCACGTCAGGAAGCGCGCGGTTCATGATCGTGGAGAGCGCGTAGGCGAGATAGCGCTCCTCGAGCGCCGTCCGAAGATTGACCGGGACGATCTCGCCGCCCCCGCCGTTATCGCCGCCTTTTGGCGGAATCACTCGTTTTCCCATGCGCCCTAGTTAGCCATGGCGAGTCCGCGCGACAACACGCCCGTTCGGCCTTAGAAGCGGGCGGATGACGGCCGGCCCGGAAATCCAAATTGAAAGGCTCGCCGAGCGTCTCCCGCAAGGCGCGCGCCTTGCCGGGCTCGACCTCGGCACGAAGACGATCGGCGTCGCGCTCTCCGATCCCGGGCTCCGGATCGCGACACCCTTCCATACGATCCGCCGCGAAAAATTCAGCAAGGACGCCGAAGCGCTCCTCGCCTTGTGTGCGCGTGAGAAGGTCGGCGGGCTCGTCCTCGGGCTCCCCATCAACATGAACGGCACGGAGGGCCCCCGCGCCCAGGCGACGCGCGCGTTCCTGAGGAGCCTCGCGCCGCTCACCGACCTCCCCGTAGTCCTGTGGGACGAGCGGCTCTCCACCATCGGCGCCGAGCGCGCCATGCTGGAGGCCGACATGTCGCGCAAGAAACGCGCGGAGAAGATCGACGCCGCAGCCGCAGCCTTCATCCTGCAGGGCGCGCTCGATCGTCTGGCAAGGCTGAAGAGCGACCGATGAGCGTCGCACTGAACGCGCTGTTGCCGGTGCTGATCGTCATCGTCGTCGGATGGGCGGCGGCGAACATCCCGATCATTCCGCCGCGAGCAATGGGCGGGGCTCGATACGCTGATGTATTACATCCTCTTCCCGAGCCTGCTCGTCGTCGCGCTGACCGGGACCGATCTCACCACCTTGCCGTTCACGACGCTGGGCCTTGCGTTCATCTTGTCGATCCTCACGATGTCGGCGCTCTGTCTTCTCCTGCGTCCGATTCTGGCGGCTCGTTTCCACGTCGATGGCCCGGGGTTTACGTCGATCTTCCAGGGCGCAACGCGCTGGAACACGACGGTTGCGATCGCCATCGCCGGCTTCCTCTATCGGGCAGAGGGCGTGGCGCTGATGTCGGTCGCAATCGTGGCGATGATCCCACTCCTGAACGTACTTTGCGTCAGCGTTCTCTCCTGGTTCGTCACCGCTACGAAGCCATCGCCGAGACAGATCGCCGTGGAGGTCGCGCGAAACCCGCTGATCCTCGCTTGCGCTGTGGGCATCGCCCTGAACCTTGGCGGAGTTCGTCCTTCCTGAAGGCATAACATCAGCGCTGCGACTGCTCGGCAATGCGGGGCTCGCCTGCGGTGTGCTTGCCGTCGGCGCCGGCCTCAATCTCCACTCGCTGCGCCGCCCAGGCGTGCGGCTCGGGCTCGGCACATTGCTTCGGCTTCTCCTGATGCCGCTGTTCGCCGCCGGCTTTTCCACGCTCCTCGGCGTCACCGGGACGGCGCGGGGCATTGCCATCCTGGCCGCGGCGGTCCCGACGGCGAGCGCCTCCTACGTGCTTGCGCGGAAGATGGGCGGCGACGCAAAACTGATGGCCGAGATCGTGACGCTTCAGACGTTGCTCGCCGTCGTCACGCTCCCGCTCTTCCTCTCGCTCTTGGCTTGAAGATGCACGTTGCAATCGTTGGTGCAGGCATTTCGGGACTTTCCGCGGCGTGGGCGCTGACGCGCGGCGGGAACAAAGTCACGCTTTTCGAGCAGGGCCCGATCCCAAATCCCCTCTCCGCTTCCGGCGACGAGCATCGCATCATCCGCCGCGCCTACGGATCGGCGGACGGCTACGCCTTCATGATCAGCGAAGCGTTCGACGCCTGGGAGGATCTCTGGGCCGATCTTGGAGAGAGCCATCTCGCGCCGACCGGCGTCCTTGCCGTCTCGCTTGAGCCCGGCGACGGCACCGATATCTATCGCGACGGGCTGGACCGCACGGGCTTCGCCTACGAGCTCCTGCAGCCGCGCGAAGCCGCGGATCGCTATCCGTTCCTCGACGCGGCGACCATGCGCTACGCCTTCTTCAGCAGTGAAGGCGGCGTGCTCTTCTGCCAGCGGATCGCACGCGGCCTGCGCGCCTGGCTGCTGCGGCACGGTGCCGATCTTCGCGAGCAAACCCGAGTGACCACGATCGATGCCGACGCCGGCCGTGTCGAGACTGCATCCGGAGAGAGGGTCAACGTCGACCGTATCGTCGTCACCGCCGGTGCGTGGACGCTCGGCTTCTTCCCCGATCTTGCGACCTCGCTCCGCACATTCAGGACGGCTGTCGCCTATCTCGACCCGCCGGCGGACCTCCGCTCAGCTTGGGAAAAGGCTCCGGCGATGCTCGACGTGGGCGGCAAAGTCGACGGTTATGTCCTTCCGCCGGTCGGCGGCACCGGGCTGAAGCTCGGCTCGGGACTTGTAAAGCGCCCCTCCCCGCCCGACGTCGACCGTGAGCCTGAGCCCGGTGAAGGCGAGAAGATCCGCGATCTTTTCGCGCCGCCTTTCTCCCGCATCGCCGAATATCGCGTCGCCAAGGTCGTGACCTGCGCCTACACATTCACCGCCGACGAGCGCTTCTTCACGACAGCGCGCGGAAAGGCTCTCGTTGTCTCGGCCTGCTCGGGCCACGGCTACAAGTTCGGCGCCGCTGTCGGACGCCGCATCGGAGAGGCCGTTACATCAGGCGACGTCCCGCGCTTCCAACGCTGGCTCATGGCAAATGAGACTTAGGCATGTCTGTCACTGGCAGGCCATCTGCAAGGATGCAGACTTCGCTAGCCCACGGAGCGGTATTTCCGCCGAACAGAAAGGGACTCCAACTCTTCTGCCGCCGTCGGGGTCTCAGTCTGTTCGAGATCAGCGGCTGAAACGACCCGGTTTCGTCCGGAAGCCTTGGCTAGGTAGAGGGCCCGGTCAGCGTCTGCGAAAAGCGCGTCAAAGTCCTGGCCCTCCTTTCTGCTGGCTACGCCAACCGAGATCGTGACCCTCACGCTTGCCGATCCGACGACGATCGGCGTTGCCGCGATGCGATCCCGGAAATCCCAAAGGCCAGCCATCAGCGCGTCCGTCGCAGCCGACGATGAGACCAGCGCGAATTCCTCGCCGCCGATCCTGCCGACGCGCCCGAACTCCCCGAGCTCCGCCTGCATCGCCTGGCCCACCATCTTGATGACTTCGTCTCCCGCCAGATGTCCATGCATGTCATTGACCGTCTTGAAGCGGTCGATGTCGGCGATGACGAGCGCCATGACCTGCGGCGGAGATCCCTCGATCGGCTCAAGCAGCGCGCGCCGATTCATGAGACCGGTCAACGGATCGATCCTGCTCAGTTCCTCAAAGGCCAGCTTGGCGCGATAAAGTTCCAGGTGCGCGCGTGCGATCGCGAAAGCCACCGGCGCCGCGATTGTGCTGGCGACGAAGACAGTCACCGCCCAGGAGCGAAGGCACGTTTCCCAGTTGACGAAAAACGTGAGCTGGTTGACCACGTCGAGCGCCACGGCGAGCACGACGCAAAGGACGCTTACGCGCGCGACGTAGACGACAAGCTCTTTCTCGGTCGTGATTACCGGTCGGGCGACGGACCGGAGGCGGTTCCGCAGACGCATTGTGAACCTCAAAGCCCTGAGGTTGTAGCGGCCGGAAGATTGCGCGCGCGTTAACGTGATCTGCTCATACGGGCCTGCTCGGCACGGGGCCAAGGCAGTCGCTAGCCGCCTATGTCCGGGGCGATGTAGTCGACGATCTTGCGGGCGCTGAAGCGTGCGTCGAGCATGCCGTAGGTGGCGCGCCACGCCCGACCGAGCCGCGTCTCGATGAAGGCGTCGGCGATCGGCGGCGGGAAATCGCGCCTGAGCGCCGCCGCCGCGGCGGTCAACGCCAGTTGTTCGACAAGAAGCCGCGCCGATCCCTCGTCCTCCACAGCCACGCTCGCCGCGGCAAGGAGCACGTCGAGCGCCGCTTTCGAGCCCTGACCGAGTTCGCTGCCGATCGTCTTGATGACGTGCTCCAGCACGCCCTCGGCCTTCAGCGCCCGCACCACGTCGAGCGCCATGACGTTGCCGGAGCCTTCCCAGATGGCGTTGACCGGCGCCTCGCGATAAAGCCGCGGCAGCGCGCTTTCCTCCACGTAGCCGTTGCCCCCGAGGCACTCCATCGCCTCGTAGAGGAAGGCCGGCGCGGTCTTGCATACCCAGTATTTCACCGTCGGCGTCATCAGCCGCACATAGGCCGCCTCCGACGGCTGGCTTTCCGCCATGTCGAACGCTTCCGCGAGCCGCAGCGAAAGCGCGAGCGTGCCGGCGAGATCGAGCGCCATGTCGGCGAGCACGCGCGTCATCAGCGGCTGGTCGATCAGCGCCTTGCCGAAGACGGAGCGATGGCGGACGTGATGGACGGCCTCGGCAAAGCCGCTTCGCATCAGCCCCGTGCTTGCGACCGCGCAGTCGAGCCGCGTCAGCGTCACCATCTGGAGAATCGTCGCGACGCCCCGCCCCTCCTCGCCGACGCGCCACGCGCCAGCGCCGGCTAACTCGACCTCGGCTGACGCATTGGAACGGTTGCCGAGCTTGTCCTTCAGCCGTTCGAGCCTGATCGCGTTGACCGTGCCTTCGGGAAGGAAGCGCGGCATCAGGAAACAGGTGAGCCCGCCCTTCGCCTGCGCGAGCACCAGGAAGGCGTCCGACATCGGGGCGGAGAAGAACCACTTGTGCCCGGTCAGCCGATAGAGGCCGTCGGCGCTGGGTTCGGCGCGCGTCGTGTTCGCGCGGACATCCGTGCCGCCCTGCTTCTCCGTCATCCCCATGCCGAGCGTCACGCCCCGCTTCTCCCCGGCCGGGCGGAAATTGCGGTCGTAGCTTCGCGAAAGGATGCGCGGCGCCCATTCGGCATAGAGATCGGGCGCGTGCCTGAGCGTCGCGAGCGACGCGTTGGTCATCGTCATCGGGCAGAGATGGCCGCACTCGGTTTCCGCCGTCAGGTAGAGCCTGACGGCGCGCGCCCGGTGCCGAAGCCCGGCCTCATCCGCATCCTGCCCGAAGGCGGAACTATGCAACCCGGCAAGCACCGAGCGCCGCATCAGCGCGTGATAGGCTGGGTGAAACATCACCTGGTCGATGCGCTGTCCCTTGGCGCCGTAGCGTTCGAGCTCCGGCGTCTGGCGATTGGCGAGGCGGGCGAAATCCCGCGCCTCATGGGTCCCCCAGAAGGCGCCGACGTCCGAGATGTCGGCCCGCACCGAATCGGGAAACCCCGACGCTGCGGCATTCACGAGCGGATCCGCCTCGAACAGGTTGACGCCGCCATAGGGCGGCGACTGGTTTACCACCGCGTGCGTTTCCCCGGTCATCAAGCGTCTTTCTGTGCGCAAGGCCATCTATGGGCGCATTGCGCCGTTGCCCACGAGGCCCCCAAGCCCTATAGGGGCGACTTTAATGGCTTCCGCGTTTCCGCACAGGCACCTTCTCGGGATCGAGGGCCTTTCCCCCCAGGATATCGCAATTCTTCTCGATTCGGCCGAGGGCGCGATCGACGTTTCCCGCCAGATCGAGAAGAAGAAGGCGACGCTCCGCGGCCGCACGCAGATCAATCTCTTCTTCGAGGCCTCCACCCGCACCCAATCGTCCTTCGAGCTGGCCGGCAAAAGGCTCGGCGCCGACGTGATGAACATGGCGGTCAGCGCCTCCTCGGTGAAGAAGGGCGAAACGCTGATCGACACCGCGATGACACTGAACGCCATGCGGCCGGACATTCTCGTCGTCCGCCATCATGCCGCGGGCGCCGTCGCGCTTCTCGCCCAGAAGGTCGAGTGCGCCGTCATCAATGCCGGCGACGGCGCGCACGAACACCCGACCCAGGCGCTGCTCGACGCGCTCACCATCCGCCGCCACAAGGGCACGCTCACCAATCTCGTCGTCGCGATCTGCGGCGACGTCGCGCATTCGCGCGTGGCGCGCTCCAACATCCTGCTCCTTTCCGCCATGGGCGCGCGCATCCGCCTCGTCGCGCCCTCCACGCTGATCCCGACAGGGATCGAGCGGCTCGGCGTTAAAGTCTTCACGTCGATGCGCGAGGGCCTCGCGGACGCCGACGTCGTGATGATGCTGCGCCTGCAGCGCGAGCGCATGAACGCTGCCTACGTGCCGAGCGTGCGCGAATACTTCCGTTTCTTCGGCCTCGACGCCGAGAAGCTCTCGTGGGCGAAGCCCGACGCGATCGTGATGCACCCCGGACCGATGAACCGCGGCGTCGAGATCGATCCGCTGATCGCCGACGGCGTGCAAAGCGTCATCCGCGAGCAGGTGGAGATGGGAGTCGCCGTCAGGATGGCCGTGCTCGAAGCGCTCGGCGCGCATCTCCCGAACAATGTCGCGATGGACGCGCCGGCCCGCCTGAGCACGGTGTGAAGATGGACCGCCCCCTCTTCCTCACGAACGCGCGGGTGGTCGATC
Organism: uncultured Alphaproteobacteria bacterium; assembly: GCA_963805325.1. Taxonomy (GTDB): domain Bacteria; phylum Pseudomonadota; class Alphaproteobacteria; order Rhizobiales; family Afifellaceae; genus DASWJZ01. The sequence goes on from CAWDTS010000016.1 coordinate 157,421, forward strand.
CCTCGCGCGACCTCGACGAAGCGGGCGGCGTGATCGTCGCCGACGGCCGCATCGTCGTGTCGGGCGCAAGCGCCAGGAATCAGGGCGCGCCGGAGGGCGCCGAGATTGTCGATTGCCACGGCGCGGTCGTCGCTCCGGGCCTCGTCGACATGCGCGTCTTCGTCGGCGAGCCGGGCGGCGAGCATCGCGAGACGCTTGAGACGGCGAGCCGCGCCGCGGCGGTCGGCGGCGTCACCGCGATCGTCACCATGCCCGACACCAACCCGATCATCGACGACCCGGCGCTGGTCGATTTCGTCTTCCGCCGGGCGCGCGACACGGCCGTCGTGCGCGTCTATCCGATGGCGGCGATGACGCGCGGGCTCTCCGGCCACGAGCTTTCGGAGTTCGGGCTCCTGAAGGAGGCTGGTGCAGTCGCCTTCACCGAAGGGCGCCGGTCGCTGAAAAGCGCCAAGGTGATGCGCAACGCCCTTACCTACGCGCGCGACTTCGATGCACTCGTCGTACATCACGTCGAGGACGACGATCTCTCGAACGGCGGGGTCATGAACGAAGGCGAGACCGCGACACGCCTCGGCCTTCCAGGCGTCCCGCGCGAAGCGGAGACGATCGTGCTCGACCGCGACATCCGCCTCGCGCGGCTGACCGGCGGTCGCTATCACGCCGCGCAGATCTCCTGCGAGCCGGCCGTCTCGACGCTCCGCCGCGCCAAGCTCATCGGCAACGGCGTCACGGCCGGCGCCGCGATCGCGCATCTCTCGCTGAACGAGAATGACATCGGCGCCTACCGCACCTTCTTCAAGATGTCGCCGCCGCTGCGCTCCGAGGACGATCGCCAGGCGCTTGTCGAGGCACTCGCCGACGGCACGATCGACGTCGTCTGCTCCGCGCACGACCCGCAGGACGTGGAAGGCAAGCGCCAACCCTTCGCCGAAGCGGCCGACGGCGCGGTCGGCCTGGAGACGATGCTCGCGGCGGGCCTCCGTCTCGTCCATTCAGGCGACGTGCCGTTGCTCCGCTTGATCGACGCCATGAGCACCAAGCCCGCAAAACTCCTTGGCCTCGATGCGGGAACGCTCGCGCCCGGTGCGCCAGCCGATCTGATCGTCGTCGATCTCGACCGCCCGTGGATCGTGCGCGAGGAGGAATTGCAGTCGCGCTCCAGGAACACGGCGTTCGAAGGCGCGCGCATGACCGGCAAGGTCATGCGAACGATTGTGGCCGGCCGCACGGTTTACGAATACGCTGGTTGAGCCCTTTGGCGCGTAACGCCTTCCCGTTAGGATGACGCTCATGACCTGGGGCACCCTCGCCGCTCTCCTGATCGGCTATCTTCTCGGCTCGATCCCGTTCGGGTTACTGCTCACCCGCTCCGCGGGGCTCGGTGACATCCGCTCGATCGGCTCCGGCAATATCGGCGCGACCAATGTGCTACGCACCGGCAACAAGGGCCTTGCCGCCGCGACCCTCCTTCTCGATGGGCTGAAGGGCACGCTTGCCGTTCTGATCTGCTGGCGCTTTGGGCTTTACGGCGCGCTTGCCGCGGCGCTCGGCGCCTATCTCGGCCATTGCTTCCCGGTCTGGCTCAGGTTCAAGGGCGGCAAGGGCGTCGCGACGTTCCTCGGCGTACTGCTCGGCCTGCACTGGCCGACCATGGTGCTGACAGCGCTGATCTGGCTCGGTGTCGCGGCGGCCAAGCGCTACTCGTCGCTCGCCGCGCTCACCGCGAGCGTCTGCGCGCCGGTCATTCTCGTGTTCTTCGGGCGTTACGAGACGGCCGTTCTCTGTGCCGTCCTGACAGCGATCATCTGGGTCCGCCACAAGGCAAACATCGAGCGGCTCGTCTCCGGCAAGGAGTCTCGCATCGGCGCCAGGTGACGGCAGATCACTCGGCCGCTTCCACTGCCTCGTGCTCGTGCTTAGGAGCGCCGTGGGTCTTCGGAATCTTGTCGGCAAACACCTGAACGAAGTGCGGCATCGCCTCCTCCGCGGAAGGCGGCGTCAACGCTTCGTCCACATAGCGCGCCGAGGCCGGATCTTCGAGCACGCGCCGCGCGATCGCGTGATAACGGCGATAGAGCCGATGCCATTCAAGCGCCGCCGTTGCGAATTCCAGCGCCCGGCGTGGATAGAAGATAAGTGGGCTCTCGACCGGCAGGCCGTGCCGGCGCTGGCTCCTCACCTTGCGGCGCACGATTCCGAATTGAAGCGGGTGCACTCTCTCGATGCGTGTTGAGCCGGAGAAGACAATAAGCGCCTCAGTGATCTTCTTGGTGCTGATGCCGCTCGCAACACCGCGCTTGAGGATCGTCTCCACGTGCTCGTCCGTGTAGTAAATCTTCCACGCGTCAAGGTAGATGCCTTCCCATTCCTCCTTCGACATGACTGGATGTGCGGTCAGCACATGCTCGAGGTCGTACTTGTTCATGTCTGGGTCCATCGCGACGCCCTTCGACAGGAGCGTCTTGTGGTCCTCGGAGCCGGGCAGCGGCGTCAGGCAGAAGAACTCCAGGATGTCGATCGGGAGCTCTTTCTTGATGATCTCGATGTCGCGGCGGATCGATTGCGGCGTGTCGGTCGGGAAACCGAGGATGTAACCGGCCCAGGTCATCACCTTGGCCCGCTTCCACGCCTGCAGCATCTCGCGGTATTCCCAGATCTTGTTCTGCCGCTTCTTCGTCCCCATCAGCGACTCGGGATTGATGTTCTCAAGCCCGATGAAGACCATGTTGCAGCCCGCCCGCGCGGCTTTCTCGATGAAGCCGGGGATGCGATGGCAGAGCGTGTCGACCTGCAGGAGCAGGCGGATGTTGAGACCGTCGCGCTCTCTGAGAGAGATCAGCCGATCGAGGATCGGCTCCCAGTTCTTGTTGCGCGCGAAGTTATCGTCGGTGACGAAGAAGCGCTTGATACCTTGCGCCACATTGGCGCGCACGATCGCTTCGACATCGTCCGGCGTGCGGTAGCGCGACTTGCGTCCCTGCACGTTGATGATGGTGCAGAATGAGCATTGGAACGGGCAGCCGCGACCCGCATCGAAGCTCGTGTAGTGGCCGGCGATGCGCGTCACGACCTCGCGCGGCAGGATCGGAAACGTCGCGGCGGCCATGCCCGGAAGATCGTGAAGGAAGTTGTAGATCGGCTTCGCGGCGCCCGCATCAATGTCGCGGAGAAGCTCGGACATCCGCCCTTCGGTCTCGCCGGCATAGAGCACCGCGCCGAGCGCCGACGCTTCCTTGATGTCGGCTGGGAGTTCCGGCAGCATTGAGATGCAGCCCGATACATGGAAGCCGCCGATGACCACGGGAATACCCGCGGCGCGGAACTGCCGCGTCAGGTCGACGGCGCGCGGAAACTGGTTTGACTGGACGCCGACCAGCCCGACGAAACCGCCGCCGGCCGCCTTGATCCGCCCGATCGCCCCCTGCACGTCGATGATGGTGTTGCACTCGTCATAGGCCTCGACCTCGATCGCGACATCCTGGCCGAGGACGTGTTCGCTCGCGCATTCCTGGATAAGACCATGAACGCTCGCGAGGCTGTTCGACGGAATCGTCGAGCGCAGCCACTGAATGACATAGCCGTCATCGTCGTAGTGCGACGGCTTGATCAAGATGACCCGAAACACGCGCGTGATTTGCGTCCCCCCCGGCGCCAATCGGGCCAAGATCCACTCATAGCGCCACCGCTTGCCTGCAATCCAGCCAAATGCGACCGGCAGGACCGGATTTCTGAAGCTTGCGGCATCCGGTCCCGTTCGTCATGGTTTTGGCGGGCGGTCGGGAGAAGCGTTTTGGGCATCGAGCCTGGGGGCGTCGCGTTGACAGACGAACAGCGGCTTGCGTCGCTCCGCCTGATCCGCAGCGACAATGTCGGGCCGGCCGGCATTCGGGCGCAGATGCACCAAGCCAGCTAACTGGTGGAAAGGCGAGCAAATGACTCGCCTCCCGGTAGTGACGGGCGCAAGCTATCGCGTATGCGGGACTATTGGCATCGAGTGCACTTGCGCGCCTTCGGCGGGGCCGCAGAAGCGCTCGGCCTTGAATCGCGGGATAAGCTCGTGATCAAGGCTGTGGTTATCGTTGCGATATTGCTCGCGCTGACGTTTTGGGGCTCAACAGATGCGTCGCGAGACGAGATTGTCGTGCGGTTAGCAATTGGCGCAATCGTCGTTTTGCTCTTTCCGTTTTTCTACCTTTGGAAAGCAGCTGAAGCGCCCGCTGAGATAGAGCGCGAAGCGCAGGAAGCTCACGATAAGGCGATACGGGACGCCGCCGATCGAATATCCGGCCTTGAAACGCAAATTATTCGGCTGGAATCCGTGGCCCCGAAGCTTGAATGTCACATTAATGGATGTGCTTGGGGCGGAGAGAGTGACATTCCGGATGTCTCCGCGATGATCATATTTGTATCAATTTCTAATCTTGGATCAATGCCAAGCATCGCTAGTCGTCTGGAACGAAAGTACGTGACATTGTAGGATGCGCTATTGTTGATGAGGAGCGCAGCAATGGCGAACGCAACGGGCCGACCGACGGCGCCTCTGGTTCTGCACTCGGAAGAGCGCGACTATCTGGAACGGCAGGTACGCCGACGTCGTATCGCGCGATCGATGTCCGAGCGCTGCCGGATTATCCTGCGCTGCGCCGACGGCATCCCCAGCAAGGTCGTCGCGGCTGAACTCGGCGTGCATGAGCACACAGTCGGCAAGTGGCGGCGCCGCTTCGTCAAGGATCGCATCGAGGGCCTGCTGGAGGAAGCACGACCGGGCAGGCCCCGGACAATCGACGACGATCAGGTCGCCGCGGTGATCGAGCGGACTCTGCGCTCCACGCCAAGCGATGCGACACACTGGTCGATCCGCTCGATGGCTGGGGCGACCGGCTTCTCGCATACGACGATCCGCCGGATCTGGACAGCCTTCGGGCTGCAGCCGCATCGCTCGGAGACGTTCAAACTGTCCAGCGACCCATTGTTCGTCGATAAAGTGCGCGACATCGTTGGGCTCTACCTGTCGCCTCCCAATCGGGCGCTGGTGCTCAGCGTGGACGAGAAGAGCCAGATCCAGGCGCTCGACCGCGAACAACCTGTGCTGCCGATGATGCCTGGCATGCCGGAGCGCCGGACACATAGCTATATCCGGCACGGCACGACCTCGCTGTTCGCAGCGCTCGATGTCGCCTCGGGCTTCGTCATCGGCAAATGCTACAAGCGGCACCGGGCCACCGAGTTCCTGGACTTCCTGAAGCAGATCGACGCCAGGGTTCCGCCGGAGCTCGACGTCCACATCATCATGGACAATTACGCCACCCATAAAACCGCGCTGGTCAGGTCATGGCTGGCGCGTCGATCCCGCTACCATGTCCACTTCACCCCGACGTCAGCTTCGTGGATCAACCAGGTCGAACGCTGGTTCGCCGAACTGACCCGGAAGCAGTTGCGGCGCGGCGTCCACACCTCAACAGACCAGCTCGAAAGCGATATCCGCAACTTCATCGAGCGTCACAACGAGAACCCGAGGCCCTATCGGTGGACCAAGTCCGCCGATGAGATTCTCTCTTCCGTTAGACGCTTCTGCCAGAAGGCCGATCAGACTTTATGCGGCGAACTTTAAATTCACCTGACTAGGAATTTTCGTATCGCATTAAAATTAAAGAATGACGTTTATAACGCGAACCTGACTTACATGAAAGATGTCACTATACAGGCATCTCCTGACCATCCAAAAGCACGCCTCACTGAAAAGAATGCTATTTTCGATATTGCCGCGTCGCCGATCGCGCAGGGCGCGATGGCTCAAGGATATGCGCTCGCATTCTTTCCAAAGTCTATTTTGAACGATAGCGCAATAGGCGGAACGGCAACACTAAGCTTTGAAGACATCTGCGGGAATCAATACACGGCCGATCAGGTTTTGGAAGATGTCAGGGATCGCGTCTACCTGCCCGGAATGGAGATGATTGATCCTAATCCAGACGAACCTCCTTCACCCCAATCGCTTCGAGACACTGCATAAAGAACACCGCTGAGAATCCTCCGCGCGCCACCTTGTTGCGGATGTTGACGGCGCTGTCCTTCACGCTGATCTCCGCCAGTCTCTCCGCTAGCTGCTCATAGGTCATTCCTCGCCGGGTCATCTCCGCCCGCAGGATGCCCTTGACCAAGTTGACCCAGCGGTCCTCACTTTTCATGGCGCTCTCCGAATCTGTTACGTGCGCCATCATATTCGTTACGAATGCCATTGACAATGCTACTCTGTGCATCCATATACGTTACGACGGTAACGGATTTGATGGCAATGGCACAGCACTTCCTCCTTTCAGGCAAGGCTCGCACCCTCTCTCTGCGGGACATCTACAAGGGTGGCGAGGATGTGGCTTACGAGATGTTCTTGAAGCTCCGCTGGCCCGAAACGGGCGGTGAGCCGGTGTGTCCGAAGTGCGGGTGCCTGGACGCCTACAAGATCACCACGCGCCGTCGCTTCAAGTGCGCCGCCTGCGGCGTCCAGTTCTCGGCAACCTCGGGGACGATCCTTCATTCCCGCAAGCTGAGCTACGTCGATTTGCTCGCTGCGATCTGCCTTGTCGCCAATGCGGCCAAGGGGCTTTCGGCTCTCCAGCTTGCTCGCGATCTCGGGATCAATCCGAAGTCGGCATTCATCTTGGCGCACAAGCTGAGAGAAGCGCTGGCGCGTGAGACGGCGGCTGAGAAGCTGGCCGGGGAAATCGAAGTGGATGGCGCGACTTCGAAGAGGCCATGTCCGCCCTGAGAACCGCAAGGAAGACCGGAAGGACCGCCGTGTACTTGCCGAGGAACCGTTCGGATAAGCGCCGCGTCGTGGTGACCATGCGTGCCCGTCAGGGACGCACTCTGACGGCAGTATTCAATTCGAGAGGATAGGCGGTGCCGATGATCCGCCAGCGCGTCGCGGACGGCTCGTATCACGGCGCTTGCCGACAGGGAGCTGGCCAGGATGGGAGAGCCGGCGGTAAACCACAAGCGCATGAACCGCATCATGCGGCAGAACGACATGCTGCTCGCCCGGCACACGGGTCGCAGAACTGGCGGCGTCCACGATGGCAAGGTGGTCGTCATGCGCTCGAACCTCCGCTGGTGCTCGCACGGCTTCGAGATCACCTGCTGGAACAGCGACATCGTCCGTGTCGCCTTCATCATCGATGCCCAAGACCGTGAGATCATCGCCTGGCACGCGGTCGCAGGCTCGGGCATCGGCGGCAGCATGGTCAGTGACCTGATGCTCGAGGCCGTCGAGACACGCTTCGCAGCCTTGCGCGCTCCGAGCCCGCTCGAGTGGCTCACCGATAATGGCAGTGCCTACACGGCCAGGGAGACGCGGGATTTCGACGATGACGCTCAATCTCGTGCCCTGCTTCACTCCTGTGCAGAGCCCGCAATCGAACGGCATCTCAGAGAGCTTCGTCAAAACCTTCAAACGCGACTATGTTCGCATCAACGCCTTGCCGGATGCGCTGACCGCGCAGCGAAAGAAGGCAGGATGAGATGCGAGGACTACAATGACAACCATCCTCACTCCGGGCTCAAAATGCGTTCCCCGAGGGAGTTCATCCGAGCCCAAGCGCAATAGCCGACTGTCCGGTCAAACGGGGGCAACTCCACAACTATCGATGATTGCACTATCCCTGGGTCAGTCCCGAGGTCCAGTAAATGTGCCAAAGCTTCTGCATATGCTAGCGGAATCTTGTTCCTTCCGCCCGCTTCTTCTGCATGAACGCCAACGACCCTCGCGTCTCGCGTCGCCACTATGCCGCGAACCTTGTCAACGGCGGTGTCGTTGATAAGGTCATAGACCAAAGATAGGGCAGCCTCATTGCTTAGACCATCTTTGGCCGCGCGGTAGGCGGGGTGATCGCGCATCTCACGATAATGAACATGCGACACGATGTCGGGAAAATCGTCACGCCAACATGTTCGTGCGGGAGCCGGAAATCTGACCATACTCGATTTGCAAGTTGCACCTTTCGCAACTAATGCTGGCTACAACCGCTGCGTCAATCATTACGAGATACTACTCTCCACCGCCTCGGCCGCCCTTCATCTGGCTCTACGGTCTTTCCCCGGTTGTTCTGGAGCGACTTATCCACCGCTCCGAACATGCGCCGCCGTTCTTCGCGGGACGGCTCCGTAACGCCCTTGGAAGCCAGCAGCGCCATGCCGATCTCATCAGCCGTCATCGGCCCCGGCGCGGCTCTCAGAACGTCAAGCGCAGCACGGAAGATCGTGCCCCTGCGAAACAGCGGGTTCGGATTGTAGCGTCGCTTAGGTGCAATCCTGCGGGCTGAGAAGCCCGGCTCCAGCATCTTCAGCACCGCCTCTATGTGGATCATGTCATCGCGGAGTTGTTCGGCTTCAGCCTTGTTCTTCGTGATCCGATAGCCGAGTTCCGCGTGGAGCTTGATCAGGGCGTAGAGCGCTGGCTTGTGAGGCTGTGGGGGGTCACTTGCGTTTGGCAACATGCCAACAAGCCTAGTTGTGGACGGCGAGCCGCGCCTTTAGATTGTTGGTGCATCTGCGCCCGAATGCCGGGGCCGGCGACCTATCGCGGGCTGATCAGCCATTTCGGCTCGGCCCAGGCGGCTCTGGACGCGCTGCCCGAGCCTTTCCCGCCGCGGCGGGGCATCGCGGCATCCGCGCATCGCCAGCCTGGCCGAGGCCGAGGACGAGATGGCGGCGATGCAGCGGCTTGGCGCGACGTTCGTCGGCATCGGCGAGCCGCTCTACCCACCCTGGTTGAGGCACGGGGACGCCGCGCCACCACTGATCGCCGTGCTTGGCGCCGTGCGCCACCTGACGTCGCCCGCCGTTGCCATCGTCGGTGCGCGCAACGCCTCCACGGCCGGGCGCAAGATGGCGGCAGTCCTTGCAAGGGGCCTCGGCAGGGCCGACCTTGTCGTCGTGTCCGGCCTGGCCCGCGGCATCGACGCGGCGGCGCACGAGGCCGCATTGTCGGCCGGAACGATCGCAATCTTCGCCGGCGGGATCGACACGGTCTATCCGCGCGAGAACGAGGAACTCTTTCGCCGCATCGTTGAATCCGGCGGATGCGGGATCAGCGAGATGCGGTTCGGCTGGGAGCCGCGAGCGCGGGATTTTCCGCGCCGCAACCGCATCATCGCGGCGATGGCGCTTGCGACGGTCGTGGTCGAAGCCGCCGAGCGCTCGGGCTCGCTGATCACCGCCCGCCTCGCACTCGAACAGAATTCGCGAGGTCCTGGCCGTGCCCGGATCACCGCTCGACCCGCGCGCCGCGGGCGCCAACAATTTGATCAAGCAGGGCGCGCGCGTCGTGACCGAAGCAGCCGATGTCATCGAAGCCGTGACTCCGATGCTCGCCCACCTCCCCGAGCCGCCGCATGGCGCGGTCAGGGCGCCGCCCGCGGCGGAACCGGCATCCGATCCTGACGACAGCGAACGCGCGCGTGTCGTGGAGGCGCTCGGCCCGACCCCCGTCGAGATCGACGAGATCATCCGCTTCACGCGCCTTTCGGCGCGCACTGTCCTCGTCGTGCTTCTGGAGCTTGACGTCGCCGGGAGGATCGAGCGTCACTCCGGACAGCGGGTATCTTTGCGTTGAACGCCTGCTCAGCCGCTCGCGATGGCCGGGCCATCGCCGGCCCCCCGTTCCCTGCCGGCCCCGCCGGCCTCACGCCAAGCCTCGAGGACGACCATATCGATCAGATACGCCAGAAGCCCGAATTCGTTGGCATTCGCGATCCGCGCCAGGCGGCTCGCATCGAGGGCAATATGCTCTGCGGCCTTGGCCCTCGCACCGAGAGGCGATTCGCCGCTGTTCTCTTGAGAATTCATAGCACTCGCACGTATTGCTACACGTTCTATAGTTGAAGTCTATTTTATAAACAACCATCGCGCGCACCTGTTTCAGGCGCGGAAATGCGGTCTTTCGCAGCACCCGTCGCCGGCCCGACTTTACCGCGGGGGGTTGACCCCGGCGGGCGCGCCATCCAATTGACCCGAGCAATCGGCGGCCGTGAGAGCGCCGGAGGCGGCGGAGTTTTTCGGAGTTTTTCATGGACGTCGTGATTGTCGAATTGCCGGCTAAGGCTAAGACGATCAACAAATATCTCGGTTCTGGCTACGAGGTTTTGGCCTCGTACGGACACGTACGCGACCTGCCCCCGAAGGACGGCTCGGTGCGCCCCGACCAGGACTTCGAGATGGATTGGGAGGTCGATCCGAAGTCGAAAAAGCGGCTCGCGGACATCGCCGCCGCCGTGAAACGCGCCGACCGCGTGATCCTCGCAACCGACCCTGACCGCGAGGGCGAAGCCATCTCCTGGCACGTCCTGCAAGTCCTGAATGCCAAGAACGCGCTTCGCGGCAAACAGGTGGAGCGCGTCGTCTTCAACGCCGTGACCAAGCAGGCCGTGCAGGAAGCGATGCGCCATCCGCGCGCCATCGACGAGCCTCTGGTCGACGCCTACCTGGCGCGGCGCGCGCTCGACTACCTTGTCGGCTTTACGCTGTCGCCGGTGCTGTGGCGGAAGCTCCCGGGCGCCCGCTCGGCCGGTCGCGTGCAGTCTGTCGCGCTGCGTCTCGTCTGCGACCGCGAAGCGGAAATCGAGCGCTTCCGCCCGCAGGAATACTGGTCCGTCGTCGCGACGCTGCACACGCTGCGCAACGAAGCTTTCACCGCGCGTCTGGCCGTGCTCGACGGAAAGAAGCTCGACCGGCTTGCGATCGGCAGCGGTGACGATGCGGGCGCCGCTAAGCGGCTGCTCGAAAGCGCCGCCTTCACCGTCGCCTCGGTCGAATCGAAGCCGCAGCGCCGCAACCCGCCTCCCCCCTTCATCACCTCCACGCTGCAACAGGAGGCGCAGCGCAAATTGGGCTTCGACGCCGGTCACACCATGCGCGTGGCGCAGCGCCTCTACGAGGGCGTGGACGTGGGAGGCGAGGCCGTAGGTCTCATCACCTACATGCGCACCGACGGCTTCGATATCGCGCCCGAGGCGCTTTCCGCGACGCGCCGAGTGATCGAAAGCGAATACGGCGCCCGCTACATGCCCGACGCGCCACGACGCTACACCTCGAAGGTCAAGAACGCGCAGGAGGCGCACGAGGCGATCCGCCCGACCGACCTCGCGCGGCTCCCAGCCGACGTAACCCGCTTCCTCGATTCCGATCAGGCGCGCCTCTACGAGTTGATCTGGAAGCGCACGATCGCCAGCCAGATGGCGTCCGCCGAGCTTGAGCGCACCACCATTGAGATCGACGCGGTCGCGCCCTCCGGGAAGGCCGGCCTCCGCGCAACCGGCACCGTCATCCGATTCGACGGCTTCCTGACGCTTTATCAGGAAGGCCGCGACGACGAGGACGACGAGGAAGGCGGCCGGCTCCCGGCCATGACCGCCGGCGAGGGCCTGACGCGCGAGAAGATCGACGCGACGCAGCACTTCACCGAGCCGCCGCCGCGCTACACCGAAGCCTCGCTCATCAAGAAGATGGAAGAGCTCGGCATCGGTCGCCCCTCGACCTACGCCTCCACGATGGAGACGCTCAGGAAGCGCGAGTATGTCCGCCTCGACCGCAAGCGCCTCGTGCCGGAGGATAAGGGCCGTATCGTCACGGCGTTCCTGGAAGACTTCTTCAAGCGCTACGTGGAATTCGACTTCACGGCCGACCTTGAAGAGAAGCTCGATCTGATCTCCTCAGGCGAGCTTTCCTGGAAGGAGGTGCTGCGCGATTTCTGGCGCGACTTCGCGGTGAACATCACGCAAGCCAGCGAGATCAGCCGCTCGGAGGTGATCGAAGCGCTGAACGGGCTTCTCGCCGACCATCTCTTTCCGCAGCGCTCCGACGGAGGCGACCCGCGTGAGTGCCCCTCCTGCAAGGCTGGAAAGCTTTCGCTGAAGCTTGGGAAATTCGGCGCCTTCATCGGCTGCTCCAATTATCCGGAGTGCCGCTACACGCGGCAGCTCGGCATGAGCGGTGACGAAGCCGCAGCCGTCGCAACCGTGTCGCCGGAAGGGACGACGCTTGGCGACGACCCCAAATCCGGTCTGCCCGTATTGCTGCGCAACGGCCGCTTCGGCCCGTATATCCAGCTCGGCCCGGATCCGGAGAAGGGCGGCGAGAAGCCGAAGCGTGCCAGCATCCCGAAAGGCTGGGCGATCGATCAGATCGACCTTGAGGCGGCGCTGAAACTGCTGTCGCTGCCGCGCGAGATTGGCATCCATCCTGAGACCAACTCACGCATCGTGGCGGGCATCGGCCGCTACGGCCCCTTCGTGGAAAACGCCGGCAAATACGCCAACCTCGACTCCGTCGACGAGGTGTTCACCGTCGGCGCCAACCGGGCGATCTCGCTTCTCGCCGAAAAGAAGAGCGGGCGCGGGCGCGCAACGCCCGCCGCGTTGAAGGAGCTTGGCGAGCATCCCTCCGGCGGCGGTGCGATCACCGTGCGCTCGGGGCGCTACGGGCCTTACGTGAATCATGGCAAGGTGAACGCCACGCTTCCACGGGCCGTCAAGCCTGAGGACGTGACGCTTGAGCAGGCGGTCGAGCTTCTCGCCGAGAGGGCAGGCCGCGCGCCGGCGAAGAAGGCAGCACCGAAGGGGCGCAAGGCGCCCGCCAAGAAGCCGCGCGCCAAGTCCAAGGCGGCGGTCGAATAGGACCGAATTGCCGCAAAGGCCCAAAGAGAAATCGAAGCCCGAGCTTCCGAGCCGCGAGGCAATCCTCGAATTCGTGGCCGAGCGCTCCGGCAAGGCCGACAAGCGCGACATCGCACGCGCCTTCGGGCTTTCCGGTGGGCAGAAGATCGCGTTGAAACGTATCCTGCGCGAAATGACCGACGAAGGGCTGATCGAAAGCCGCCGCAAGCATCTGCATCGGCCCGGCGACCTTCCCTCCGTCACTGTGCTCGTCGTCGAAGGCATCGATGACGAAGGCGAGCCGATCGGCGTTCCGGTCGAGTGGGACGAGGAATGGGGAGACGCCCCGCGCATCGTCATCGCCCCGGAGGGAAAAAGCGGACGCCATCGCGCGCCGGGCATCGGCGACCGCGTGCTGGCGCGGCTGACGCCTGATCCTGAGACCGGCGGTTTTTCCGGGCGCGTCATCCGCGTGCTTGAGCGGCCGCCGCGGGCCGCGCTCGGAATCTATCGCGAGCGCGACGGCAAATCCCGCATCGTGCCCATCGCCCGCCGCGACGCGGAACTCGTCGTATCGCGCGAAGCCGCGAAAGGCGCCCGCGACGGCGAGCTGGTCTCCGTCGAGGTCGCAAAAGGCGGACGCCTCGGCCTGCCGACCGGTCGCGTCATCGAGCGCCTCGGCGATGTCTCGAGCGAGAAGGCTGTCAGCCTGATCGCGCTCGAAGAGCACGGCGTCCCGCACATCTTTCCACGCGCCGTGATCGAGGCGGCGGATGCGGCGCACGCCGCCGACATGACACATCGCGAGGACTGGCGCGACCTGCCGCTCGTCACCATCGACCCGGCCGACGCGCGCGATCATGACGACGCGGTCCACGCAGCGCCCGATCCCGAACATCCCAACGGCTTCATCGTCACCGTCGCGATCGCCGACGTCGCGTGGTACGTGCGCCCGGGCTCGGACCTCGACCGTGAGGCGGTGAAGCGCGGCAACTCCGTCTACTTCCCCGGCCGCGTCGTCCCGATGCTGCCGGAACGCATCTCGAACGACCTCTGTTCGCTCCGCGAAGGCGAGGCGCGCCCCGCACTTGCCGTCCGCATGCGCATCTCCGCCGACGGCAAGAAGCACGGCCAGAGCTTCCACAGAGTCATGATGCGCTCGGCCGCAAAGCTCGCTTACGACGAGGCGCAGGCCGCGATCGACGGCAACCCGAACGGCAAGACCGCGCCCCTCCTCGATCCGCTACTCAAGCCGCTCTGGGCAGCCTACGCCGCGCTCTCCCGCGCGCGCGACCAGCGTGAGCCGCTCGCCATCGACCTTCCCGAGCGCAAGGTGCTTCTGCGCGACGACGGATCGGTCGACCGCATTGCCGTGCCGCCGCGGCTTGAGGCGCATCGGCTGATCGAAGAATTCATGATCCAGGCGAATGTCGCCGCCGCCGAGATGCTCGAGGCCAAGAAAAGCCCCGTCGTTTATCGCATCCACGACGAGCCGGCGTTTGAGAAACTGGAGGCGCTTCGCGACTTCCTCGGCTCGCTCGACATGAGCTTCCCGAAGGCAGGAAATCTTCGGCCGAGCCAGTTCAACCGCGTCCTCTCCCGCGTCGCCGGCACGCCGAACGCGCTGCTCGTCAACGAGGTGATCCTCCGCTCGCAGAGCCAAGCTGAATACGCGATCCAGAACATCGGACATTTCGGGCTGAACCTTCGCCGCTATGTTCACTTCACCTCGCCGATCCGTCGCTACGCCGACCTCCTCGTGCACCGCGCGCTGATCACCGCGCTGTCGCTCGGCCCCGGAGGGCTTCGCGCCGCAGACGAGAAGACTTCTCGAGCGCGTCGCCGGAGAGATCTCGGTCGCCGAGCGCCGCGCCATGGCGGCCGAGCGCGACACCGTCGACCGGTTGATCGCATTCTGGCTCGCCGACCGCGTCGGCGCGCATTTCGACGGCCGCATTCGCGGCGTCACGCGCGCCGGGCTCTTCGTCGAACTGCAGGAGAGCGGTGCCGACGGCTTCGTGCCTATCTCGACGATCGGCGAAGATTTCTACGAATATCAAGAGGCGCATCATCGCCTCGTCGGCCGCACGACCGGCGAAACCTTCCGGCTCGGCGACGCGGTCGAGGTCCGGCTGGTCGAAGCCCTCCCCTACGTCGGTAACCTCAGGCTGGAACTGATCCGCGAGGCACCTCACGCCGCCAGCCGCACGAAGCGCCCCGGCGAAGGGCCGCGAACCTCACGCCGCAAGCGCCGCGAAAACAAGAAGCGCCGCCGCGAGGGCTGACTTTCACGAGCAATCTGGCCAAAAGCGCCCACGGCTTGACTTCGCGCGCGCCAAAGGCCATTTCACCGGCAAATCTCGAACGCTCAGGAAATACCCCGATGGCCAAGGCCGCGACCGTAAAAATTCGCCTCGTCAGCGAGGAAGGCACCGGGTTCTTCTACGTGGCGAAGAAGAACGCGCGCACGATGACGGAAAAGCTCTCGCTTCGGAAATACGATCCGAAGGCGCGCAAACACGTCCTCTTCAAGGAAGCCAAGATCAAATAAAGGCCGGAAGGCTGTTGTGGGAAAGGCGCCGCGAGGCGCCTTTTTTCATTTCACCGGGCAATTTCCGGCGAAAAGTGGTCGGCCGAAACGTGGCTGTACGAGGAGGCCACTCACCACGTTCCGACCGACCGACCCCACGGACCCAGGAGATGCGGCGGACCTGAGCAAATCCATGGGGTATTCTGATGTTCGCAAATGGCTGCCGCTGTTGCGCTCTCCCCGCAGGCCATACTCAAGCGCAAGCGCAGCCGCTTTTCTACTAGATGGTTCACATTTGGTTAAAAGTGTAGCGAATTGCAGCAGTTCGATGAACGTTGGATCAAGCCGCGCTTGCCACCACCCGATTTCGACCTGCGTGCTTAGCCGAATAAAGGGCCGTATCTGCCCGCTTTATTAGCTCGGCGGCGCTGTCTGAGGGGCCCCGCCATTCTGCGATTCCGATACTCACCGTCACCGGGATTTCCGCGCCGGACCGCGTTGCGAACGGAACCTTCTCCACGTCGCTCCTGAGGCGCTCCGCCACGCCCCCCGCAAACGCCGCGTCGGTCTCCGGCATGACTAGCAGGAATTCTTCGCCACCGTAGCGAACGACGAGATCGATGCCGCGCACGCCCCTTCTGAGGCGATCCGAAAAATCCCTGAGCACATCGTCGCCGGCGTCGTGGCCATACGTGTCGTTGACCGCCTTGAAGTGATCGATATCGAAGATCAGCACGCAGACCGGCTTCCCCGTCGTCTTCGCGCGCGTGACGGCGGATGAGAGATGTGCGTCGAGATAGCGGCGATTGTAGAGACCTGTCAGCGGATCGGTGACTGCGAGCTCAACCGCGCTCGAGACGGTGTTGCGGAGGCGCTCCTGGTAGAGCTTGCGCCGGAGCTGCGTGCGCACACGCGCGCGCAGCTCGTTGGAGTCGATCGGCCTGATGATGTAGTCGTTGACGCCGAGATCGAGCGCCCGCTCCACGAGCCGCGTCTGTTCTGCGTCGGTGATGAGCACGACCGGTGTCTGACGCAATCCGTCGATCGTCCTGATCTGCGTGCAGAGGCGCAGGCCGTCGCCGGCCTTGAGCGCGGCGCTGATCATGATGACGTCGAAGCAGCCGTTGACCGCTCGCTCGATCGCTTCGGCCGGATCTTCCGTGATCTCGATCTCGAACGGCCGTTGCAGCGCCTGGCGGATCGCGCGCGTCGAATTGATGCGATCGTCGACGACGAGCACGCGCCCGCAGATATCCGCCTTTTCCGTCAAAGCGGCATTCAGCCCAACGGATTCAAGCGCCTCGGCGCGAAGCTCAAGCTCGTCGGTGATCATCTTGAGCCTGAGCAGGCTCTTCACGCGCGTTAGCATCGCCACGTGGCTGACGGGCTTCGTCAGGAAATCGTCGGCGCCGCATTCCAGTCCCTTCACCCGGTCCTCCGCATTGTCGAGCGAAGTGACCATGATGACCGGCACATGCGCGGTCCGCGGATTGGTCTTCAAGGCCGCGCAGACTTCGAAGCCCGTCATGTCGGGCATCATCACGTCGAGGAGCACGAGGTCGACGCGCTCCCTCTCCGCAAGGTCGAGCGCCTCGCGGCCGGAGAGCGCGGTGCGCACGTCGAAATATTCGGCCTGCAGACGCAATTCGAGGAGCCGCACATTGGCGGCGATATCGTCAACAACGAGAACGCGCGACGTCACGGGGCCTGATCCCTAGGCCGGACCGACATAGGATTTAACGGTCTCGATGAAAGTCGCGACGGAGATCGGCTTCGAGAGATAGCCCTCGCAGCCGCCCTGCAGAATGCGCTCCTCGTCGCCCTTCATGGCGAAAGCCGTCACCGCGATTACCGGAATGTGCCGAAGCCCCTCGTCCTGCTTGATGCGCTTCGTCACTTCCAGCCCGGATATCTCCGGAAGCTGGATGTCCATGATGATCAGGTCGGGCTGCTGCTCCTTCAGCGCATCGAGCGCCTCGTAGCCGTTGCGCATGGGCATTGTCGCGTAGCCGTTGGCACGCAGCAGGTCGTTGAAGAGCTTCATGTTCAGCTCATTGTCCTCAACGATCATGACGGTCTTCGCCACTGCGCTCATCCTCCACCCGTCCCGGGCCGGTTGTGATTCTTCGCGATTCCCCTGCCGAATCAAAGAAGCATATCCGCGCTTAAGGAAACGAGAATCGGAGCGCGCGCTGCCGAGAACAAATATAGAACACTGCCCGACCCTTGTCGACGTGCGCGCCCGGGCAGAGACTGCGAGCCGTGGATTCCGCCGTTACACTCTGCCGTGACTGCTTCCGCCGCATTTCGAGCGCCGCGAAGCGTTGCCCCGCCTGCGGCAGCCCGCGCCTCGTCGCGCATCCGGAACTCTTCTCGCTGTCGATCGCGCACGTCGACTGCGATGCCTTCTACGCCACGGTCGAAAAACGCGACAATCCGGCGCTCGCCGACAGGCCGGTCATCGTCGGCGGCGGGCGGCGGGGCGTCGTGTCGGCCGCCTGCTACGTCGCGCGCACCTTCGGCGTGCACTCGGCGATGCCGATGTTCAAGGCGCTCGCGGCCTGCCCCGACGCGGTCGTGGTGCCTCCCGACATGGCGAAATATGTCAGCGTCGGCCGCGAGGTGCGCGAGCTGATGCTGGCGCTGACGCCGGCCGTCGAGCCGCTTTCGATCGACGAGGCCTTCCTCGATCTGTCCGGCACGGAACGCCTGCACGGCGCACCGCCGGCCGAGACGCTCGCCCGTTTCCAGCGGCGGCTGGAGCGGGAAATCGGTGTCACGGCCTCTGTCGGGCTGAGTCATAACAAGTTCCTCGCCAAGATCGCCTCCGACCTCGACAAACCGCGCGGGTTTGCCGTGATCGGCCGTGCCGAGACGCTCTCCTTCCTGGCCGCTCAGCCGGTCTCGGTCATCTGGGGTGTCGGCAAGGCCATGCAGGATCGCCTCGCCCGCGACGGGCTGAGGCGTATCGCGGACCTCCAGAAGCAGGACGAGAAGAGCCTCGCGAAGCGCTACGGCGCCATGGGCCTGCGCCTCGCGCGCCTTGCCCGCGGCGAGGACGACCGTACGGTCACACCCGAGCGCAAGGCTAAGAGCATCTCGGCGGAGACCACTTTCGACAACGACCGCTCCACCGCCGCGGACCTGCTCCCCGCCCTCAGGCGGCTGGCGGAGCGCGTGTCGGCCAGGCTGAAGCAGGAGGGGCTTTCGGGCCGGCTCGTGATGCTGAAACTGAAGACCGCCGACTTCCGTCTCCGCACGCGGAATGTCCGGCTCGACGGCCACTCGAACCTCGCGGACCGCATCTTCCGCGCCGGACGCGAATTGCTCGCCAAGGAGCTCGACGGCGCAACCCGCTTCCGGCTGATCGGGATCGGCGTCGCAGACATCGGCGACGCCGCGCTCATGGACCCGCGCGACCTCGTCGACGCCGATGCGGAGAAGCGCGCCAAGGCGGAGCACGCCATGGACGCAATCCGCAACCGCTTCGGCACCGACGGACTTGCGCTCGGCCTCACCTTCGCTGGAAAGCCGCAGCGCGGAAAACCATCAGCGCGGTGAGGCGCAGTCGCTGACGGCCAGCGGCTCGATCTGCTTGAGCGAGCCGAAGAGCGCGTAATCGCCGTAGTCCATGACGAGATCGTTCGTTACGCCGTTCTCATAGAGGGTGAAGCTCATCTGGTAGGTCGGAAGCTCTTCGCCGAGCGGACTTTCGGTCGGATGCTCCGGATCGAAGTAGCCGACCGACACTGGCCAATGCCGCACGCGCCGCAGCGGGGCATCGGTCGCCGGCATCGCGCCGCCGATCGCGGCAGAGGCCTCGTCGCTCGCCTCGCCTGTCCCGGCACCCTCGTAGATGTCGGCAGCGAAGAAACGCCGGTTGGCACGCGCCGCGTCGAGGATCGCCTGCAGATGCTGGCTCGGAAACAGCACCGCGCCGTCGAGCGTGACCTTCTTCTCGGAGGGCTCCTTGAGGCTCACCTCGATGCTGGAGCCGTGGCGCCGCGCCTCGCCCGCAACCGCCTCCACGACCTCTTTGTTCACGGTGGTGCGCGAGTCGAAGCTGTAAACGTCCCCGTCGCCCGACTCGAACGTCGTGATGCGGAAATCGAGGAGGCCGAGATTGCCCTCCTCGTCGCCGATGTTGACCACCATGCGCTGGCGCATCTTGTAGCCGTCGCAAGCGTTTCCGGTCACCTCGAAGACCATCTTCCCCTCGGCGCTTGAAACGCCGGAGCCATCCTTGGTGCGCGCCAGGCTGATGTCGTAGACGGCCCGATGCGGAGCCAGTGTGTCGTGCAGCCGCGGCGCCGTTTGCGCTCCCGCGGCGCCGAGGAAAGCGGTAGAGGAAATCGCGGCAAGCGCCGCAGGCAGTATTCGCTTAAGGATCATGGAACCGACGCTCTCTCCGCGTGGCCGACGGGCGCACCGCGTTGGGCTGATTGAGCAGTAATCCCAAAGCCTGTTAATGGGAAGCTGCCGGTTCCCGACCGTGTCGGATCGAGGTTAAACGTCATCTTGCGAAAAGATCTCCGCTGGCTGACGGCCCGGCCGATCGCACATCGCGGCTTCCACGATGCGGCGCGCGGCCGGCCGGAAAACACCCTCGCCGCCTTCGAAGCGGCCGTCGCCGCGAACTATGCGATCGAATGCGACCTGCATCTCTCGGCGGACGATATACCCGTCGTCTTCCACGACGACGACCTGGCGCGGCTGACCGGCGCAAAGGGCGCCATCGGTGCTCGCACGGCGGAGGAGCTTGGGCGGCTCAAAGTGCTGGGGACACAGGAGAAAATTCCAACACTCGACGAGATGCTGATGTCCGTCGCAGGGCGCGTTCCCCTGGTCATCGAGCTGAAGGCTACACCGGACCAGACGTCGGTGCTTGCACGGGCGATCGTCGCACGGCTGAAGACGTATTCCGGCCCGGCAGCCGTGATGTCGTTCGACGCCGAACTCCTTGCCGCGGCTCGGGCGGCCGACTCGGAGCTCACGATCGGCCTGACGGCGCTGGGGGATTGGCGAAGCGCCGCAAGGCATTGCCGGGCGCTTTTCGCCCTCAAGCTGGACTTTATTTCCTACGCGATCGACGCCCTTCCGACACCGATGCCAATCCTCGCGCGGCGGCTCATGCAAATTCCACTGATCTGCTGGACGGTACGAACCAAGCCGCAGCTGGAGAAAGCAAAAAGGCTGACGGACCAGATCACATTTGAGGGGTTCGAGGCGTAGCGACGGTTCGGCTTGTTGCACTTGCGAAGATTGCGCCTAAGCTTTCCGGAATGGCCGCTCCCACGACCGCCGAGTCATCGATCCGCGTTCATTCAAGCATCGCGGAGATCGACCGAACCGCTTGGGACTCTTGCGCGAATCCCGGTTGGAGCGACGCAAGGGGTTCCGGCTGCACATCCGCAGGACTGCTGACGAAAACTGCCTACAATCCCTTCGTCTCGTGGGACTTTCTGGAGGCGCTGGAGCGGTCCGGCACCGTCTCGGCGAAGACCGGCTGGGCTCCGCGCCATGCCGTCCTGACCGAGAACGGCGCGGTGACGGCGGTCATGCCCTGCTACGCAAAGTCCCATTCGCAGGGCGAATACGTCTTCGACTGGGGCTGGGCCGACGCCTTCGAGCGGGCCGGCGGCCGCTATTATCCGAAGCTCCAGGTAAGCGTGCCATTCACGCCGGTGACCGGCCCGCGGCTCATGACCGCGCCGGGGCCGCAGGCGGCGGAGCGCAAGCAGATGCTCGCCGCCGGCCTTGCCGAACTGACGCGCCGCATGGGCGCTTCTTCGGCGCACATCACCTTCCTGCCGGACGAAGATGCCGCCAGCCTTACCGAGCTCGGCTTTCTCCACCGCACGGACCAGCAGTTTCATTTCACCGACGAAGGTTACGGCGACTTCGAGGGGTTCCTCGCCGCGCTCGCCTCGCGCAAGCGCAAGGCCGTGCGCAAGGAGCGGCGCGAGGCGCTTTCCGACGGCGTCGAGATCGAATGGCTGACTGGAAGCGACGTGACCGAAGCGGCGTGGGATTCCTTCTTCGCCTTCTACATGGACACCGGCGCGCGCAAATGGGGCCAGCCCTATCTCAACCGCCGCTTCTTCTCGATCCTCGGCGAACGCATGGCTGACAAGGTGCTCCTGATCATGGCGAAGCGGAACGGCCGCTTCGTCGCCGGCGCTCTGAATCTGATCGGGTCCGAAGCGCTCTACGGCCGCTATTGGGGGGCGATGGAGGATCTCCCCTTCCTGCATTTCGAGGTCTGCTACTATCAGGCGATCGACTTCGCGCTGAAACATGGATTGAAGCGCGTCGAAGCCGGCGCGCAGGGGGCGCACAAGCTGGCGCGCGGCTACCTTCCGACGACGACGCACTCCGTGCACTACATCCCGGATCCGAGCTTCCGCCGCGCCGTCGCCAATTATCTCGCCGAGGAACGACGCGAGGTCGCATTTCAGGGCGAGGTGTTGTCCGGGCACGCGCCGTTCCGGCATGAGGACAACGCGGCGGAGTAGACGGCTGCCCTTTAACCTACGCGCGCAGGAGTTGCGTGCTCAAACGCCTCTCCTCTTCGACAAACGAACACCACAGTCACTGCCGGGCTTGACCCTGAAATCCATTGCGCGACGGTAACGGGAGTCTCGCAATGGATTCCGTCAGCATGCCCACGTCGCCCGCCTATGACGACTCGAACGTCTTCGCGAAAATCATCCGCGGCGAGTTGCCCGCGGCGAAAGTGTTCGAAGATGCACATGTGCTCGTCATCATGGACGTGATGCCGCAAGGCCCCGGCCACACGCTGGTCATTCCAAAGGCGAAAGCGCGCAACATGCTCGATATCGGCGACGAGGATCTGAAGCATGCGATCGTCGCGGTGAAGCGCGTCGCACGCGCGGTGAAGGCGGCCTTCGAAGCGCCCGGCGTCTTCGTCATGCAGTTCAACGAGCCAGCCGCAGGGCAGACGGTTTTCCACACGCATTTCCACGTCATCCCGCGCTTCGAAGGCGTGCCGCTCAAGCCGCACACCGGCGGCATGGCCGACGGCAAGATGCTCTCCGAGCACGCAGCCAAGATCAAAGCGGCACTGGAATAGAACGGCG
Organism: uncultured Alphaproteobacteria bacterium; assembly: GCA_963805325.1. Taxonomy (GTDB): domain Bacteria; phylum Pseudomonadota; class Alphaproteobacteria; order Rhizobiales; family Afifellaceae; genus DASWJZ01. The sequence continues at coordinate 179,701 of CAWDTS010000016.1, forward strand.
CACTGCGGCATCCACAAACCTCCTCATGCTGAGGTGCGAGCCCTCGGGTCCGGCCTATGGCCGGCCCAAGGACAGGCTGCGCAAGCCTCGAAGCATCCACGGTGCCGCATCCGATCCTTCGAGGCTCGCGCCTTCGGCGTTCGCACCTCAGGATGAGGGCCTTGGATTGCACCGGCTGCAGGCGCCATGATTGCCCACCATGAATGAAGAGGCCCGCGCGCTTTTTCTGATCCGCCTCGCGCACACGATCGCTTGGGCGCTGTTCGCGAGCTCGATCCTGGCGCTGCCCTTTGCGACGGCGCTCGGAAATCTCCGCGTCGCGCTGTGGCTCAGCCTTCTGGTCTGGGTGGAGGTTGCGATCCTCGTGGTGAACCGCATGCGCTGTCCGTTGACCGGCGTCGCCGCCCGCTACACGGACGACCGCGCCGACAATTTCGACATCTTCATCCCCGCCTGGCTGGCACGACACAACAAGCTGATTTTCGGCACGCTCTTCGCGCTCGGCGAGGCGCATCTTCTGTGGCGCTGGGCGCTTCGCTGATCTGCATCGGGCGGGCTTCAATCCGAACCCCGGTCGGGAGTAAAATGCTCGGATGAGCGACACTGTCGTGAAGCCGCGCACCAAGGCGAAGCCCAAGACGCAGCGGCCGAAGCTCCACAAGGTCATTCTCGTCAACGACGACTACACGCCGCGCGAATTCGTCGTAACGGTGCTGAAGGGCGTTTTCCGCGTGACCGACGATCTCGCCTACCGGATCATGATCACCGCTCACCGCCGCGGCGTCTGTGTCGTCGCCGTCTACACGAAGGACGTGGCCGAGACGAAGGCCACGGAGGGAACCGACGCCGGCCGCCGGGCCGGATATCCGCTGATGTTCACCACCGAGCCGGAGGAGTAGGCGGCACGGTCCCGGAACCTCCACGGCACGGTCGCATTATCGACAAACTCTGAGGCGCATTTTGCGTCTCGCGGGGGCGCGTTTTTCAAGGCCGGAGAGGCAGATGTCAGCCCAGCTTCCTTCAGTGGTGTACCTTCCCCCGGTGTCGGATCAGGCGTTCCTCAAGAACACCACCGACTTGCTGGAGCGGCTTCGCGCCGAGAGCGAAATGCGCGGCCACGCGATGCTCGCGTCGCTTCTGGAAATAACGAAGGGCGAAGCCGAGGACGGCCTGAGCACGCGCGCAACGGTCGACGAATTCACCGAGAAGCGCCAGGAAGACGACGGCGCCGAAGAGATGGCGCAGAAGTTCGCTTGCCGCACCGCCGTAAGCGCTGCCTGAGAAAGAGGCGCTAGCCTGCCCTGCCCGCCGCCGACGCGGCGCAACGGAGCGTTTGCCAAAGACACGAGCTTCCGACCCTCCCCGCCCCCTTTGAACTGGCATGCTCTATGCTCGCGTCCAAATGCGGCATAGAACGGGCGGGATGAACACCTTGGCGAAGAACGCTTCACGGGTCGGCCCCAGGCAGCCGCAGGTCGTCGTCCTTGTCGGCGCGACCGGCGACCTCGCGAAGCGCAAGCTGCTTCCGGGCCTCTTTCATCTCTGCAGCGCCGGCTTCATCCCCGATTGGCGGATCATCGGCGTATCGCTCGACGACATCGACGCCGACGCCTTTCGCAAGATCGCGCGCGAGGCGGTCGTACAATTCGACGTGCGAAAGGAGAACGAGGCCGGCTGGGGCGCCTTCGCGGAAAAGCTCGACTACGTGCCGCTCTCTGCGGGTGCCGATGTCCTCAAGCAGACGGTCGAAAAAGCGGAAGCCGCGCTCGGCGAAGGCAGCCGCCGTGTCCATTATCTGAGCGTTCCGCCGAAGGCCGCCTTGTCGGCAGTAAGCCTCCTCGCCGAAGCCAAACTCGTCGATCGCTGCCGCGTCATCATGGAGAAGCCTTTCGGCACCGATCTCGAAAGCGCGGTCAAGCTCAACAGCCAGCTGCACAAAGTCTTCTCCGAAGACCAGATTTTCCGGATCGACCATTTCCTCGGCAAGGAGCCGGCGCAGAACATCCTCGCCTTCCGTTTCGCCAACGGCCTGTTCGAGCCGATCTGGAACCGTAACTTCATCGACCACGTGCAGATAGACGTTCCGGAGACCCTGGGGCTTGCCACCCGGGCCGTATTTTACGAACAGACGGGCGCGTTCCGCGACATGGTGGTGACGCATCTCTTTCAGATCCTCGCCTTCGTGGCGATGGAGCCGCCGACGGCGCTCGAGCCAAAGCCGATCAGCGAGGAGAAGAACAAGGTCTTCCGCTCCATGGTTCCGCTCGACCCGAAGGACGTCGTGCGTGGGCAGTTCACCGGCTACCGGGACGAAGAAGGCGTCGACCCGGAATCGGAAACCGAAACCCTCATCGCGCTGAAATGCTTCATCGACAACTGGCGCTGGGCCGACGTGCCCTTCTTCCTGCGCACCGGCAAGAAGATGGCCGAGGGCCAGCGCATCATCTCCATCGCCTTCCGCGAGCCGCCGAAGAGCATGTTCCCGGCCGGCTCCGGCGTCGGCGCGCAGGGGCCGGATCATTTGACATTCGACCTCGCCGACTCCTCGAAGATGTCGCTCTCCTTCTACGGCAAGCGCCCCGGGCCAGGCATGCGGCTCGACAAGCTCTCTCTGCAATTCGCCATGCACGATACGGGGTTGATCGGCGACGTGCTTGAGGCCTACGAGCGGCTGATCCTCGACGCGATGCGCGGCGACCGCACGCTCTTCACCACGGCTGAAGGCATCGAGCGGCTTTGGGAAGTATCGATGCCGCTGCTCGATAACCCGCCGCCGGTGCGCCTCTATCCCGCGGGCTCCTGGGGGCCGAAATCGATCCACCAGCTCGTAGCCCCGCACGCCTGGCGCCTGCCCTTCGAGCGGGGCTGGCGCGATCCGAACGTGACGGGAGCGTAAGCCGCGCGCCGCGCGACGGGTGGGCGGCTCAGATCGCGTTCTGAAGCCACTTCAGCGTCTCGCGCCCCGCGATCCAGACCGCGCCTGACACAAGCACGGTCGCGCCGACGCTCACGGCCGTCGCCGCCCAGCCGGCGAGGATGGCGGCGCCGTCATGGCGCAGAAGCCCGAGCGCGAAGCAGGCGATGGCCAGCCCGGAGAGGAAATTCGCGAGCGGTATCGGCAGAGCGATCAGGATGGCGAGCACAACGCACACCGCGCCCGTCAGCCGGGTTGCCATCGGTCCGAGCATGAAGCCGAGGCGCGGACGCAGGAGCCGCTCGGCAAAGCGCAGGTAGGGCCGCGTTCCGCTCACCATGCGCTGAAAAAGCGGCCCCGCGATCGAGCGGTCGCGAACGGAGGCCGGCAGCCAGATCGCACCGCGTCCGAGCGCGAGCTGCGCCGCGATCAGGATGAGCGGCAGGCCGAAAAGCGTTGAGGCGCCAGGAGGAAGCGGCGCCATGTTGGGAAGCGCCAGCAGAAGCATGGCGGCGCCGAAGCTGCGATCGCCGAAACGATCGACAAGCTCGCCAATTCCGATCCGCTCGCGCGCACTGGTGGCGATGCTCCGAAGCAGAGCCGAGAAACGCGTGCGTTTGCCGATATCACCGAACGCCATGGAAGGCGGAATGGCGGCATTTTGCGACAGCGCGAAGACAGTTATTCACCGACCGTTCAGGCCAGCTCCGTTCTTCTCTCCGTCGCCATATGATTGCCCCGCTTTGGGTGGAGCGTCACGACTTGGGTTGCCGGTTTGGTCATCTCGCCACCGGCATGGGGGCTTCGTGATGAGTGCAGCATTCTTCCGCGTATCGGAGGTGAGCCTTGATGCCTGACGAAGCGAGCCGTGAGAGCACGACCGATGCACCGGGAACTCCAGGTCCGCGCGGGGCACTGACGGTTGTACCGCGCGACATACGCGCCGATCGTGTGCCGAATTCCGATGCCGAAAAAGGAACGGAGCGCCAGGGGCCGCAGCTTGAATTGACCGCGCTCACGCTCGATTCGAAGGAAGCGGAGCGCGTCGCCTTCGCGATGTGGCGCGAGGGCCGAACCGATGACGCGATAGCGTTTCTCGAACGGGAAATCCTTCTGGAGAAGGACCGTATGTGGAAGCGCGAGACTTTCGCCGGGCGGCGCGAACCGCATTTCGGCAAGCCGGCGCCTGAGGTGATCGTCCCGCCGGTGATCGACGACGCGAAGCCGAAACGCCGCAGCAAGCGCTCAGGTAACACCACGCCCGTCTCCGAGCCCCACTTCTCCGATGCCTCCGCCCCTGTCATCGATCTGACGGCTCAGATAACGGCGAAAGTGCCGCCCGAGGCGCTTCCGGAGCGGCACATGGGCCGCGGGCCGGCGGTCGTCGCGGCGATAGGGCTGATCATCGTCGGCGCCGCCGCTGCCGCGAACATCTGGGACAATCATCGCGCCGGCACCAGGATCGAGCACGTAGCGCCCGCCCTGGGGAATATGGCGCCCCAGACGTCGAGCGCCCTGCCGGCGAAGGCCGAAGCGACGCCAAAGGTAACCGCCGAAGCCGCCCCAGCGGCGGCCGCCCAGACGCCGGCCGTCACTCCCGTCGCATTCGAGACGCCAACCGTTGCCGACACCGTTTCGCCGACCGCAGTAAGGTCCGCGGCGGAGCCGTTGGGCCCGCCCATGCCGCCTCAGCCGACCGTTGCAGCGGAAGCGTCGATGCCTGCGCCGGAGCCTGTTGATGCCGCTCCTCCCGCCGCGCCGGAGGAAGCCGTCGCCCTCGCGGAGCCGCAGGATGATCCAGCGGCCGAGGATTCCGCGACCCCGCCGGATGAGCTCGATGAGGCCGCGCTGCCGGATGAGGAAGTACCGCCGGACGACGCGGTGCCGCCCGACGAAGCAGCGCCGCCCGCTGAGCCGCTCGTCGCGCGACTGCCGCGGCAGCGGCCTGAACCGCCGGCCAACCTTGTGCTCATTCCGCCGCGACCGACGCAGGTTTCGCCGGCCCCGGCGCAGGCGTACCAAGCTACGCCGAACAATCCGATCGACGCGCGTCCGCCCGAGCCGAAGGTCGCCGCTCTGCCGCAGCCCTTCTACGACGCCGGCGGACTCCCCGCGCGCAGCACGCTGACGCCGGCCGAGTATCAGGCGCTGCTCGAAAGGCGTGCCGCGGCCGAGGACTACGTTGCGCAGCGCCACGCGCTCGCCGAGGAGATGGGGCCGCCGCAGCGGCGAGTATTGCTGCGGCTCCTCCGCCGGTAAGTCGCCGGCAGCGCGGACGGCGACGACCTACTTTGCCGGGTCTGATTTCTCCTCGGGCGCCGGCTTGGCTCGCCAGGACAGGATTTCGCCAAGCCGCCGGCAGACCACGTAGAAGAGCGGCGTGAACAGAAGGCCAAAGAGCGTCACGCCGATCATCCCGAAGAAGACCGCGGTGCCGATCGACTGCCGCATCTCGAAGCCTGCGCCCGTCGCAAGGGCCAGCGGAACCACGCCAAAGATGAATGCGAAGGAGGTCATCAGGATCGGCCGGAGGCGCGTGCGCGCGGCACCGACCGCCGCCTCGCGCCGGGGCGTTCCCTCCGCTTCCCCCTGCCGTGCGAACTCCACGATCAGAATGGCGTTCTTGGCGGCGAGCCCGATCAGCACCACGAAGCCGACCTGAGCCAGGATGTTCACGTCCATTGCACGCAGGAGCAAACCGCTGACAGCCGCGAGCAGGCACATCGGCACGATCAGGATCACCGCCAGCGGCAAAGTCCAGCTCTCGTATTGCGCGGCGAGCAGGAGGAACACGAAAATGACCGAGGCTGCAAAGATGAGCAGACCGGAATTTCCGACGAGTTTCTCCTGCAGCGCGAGCTCGGTCCATTCGAAGCCGAAACCGGCGGGTAGCGTCTCGGTCGCGATCTTCTCCATCGCGGCAAGCCCCTGGCCCGTCGAAAAACCTGGAAGCGTCGACCCCTGCACTTCCGCGGCCGGGTAGAGATTGTAGCGCGGCACGCGATAGGCGCCGGTCAGGTCGCGGAAACTCGCAACGGCGCTGAGCGGCACGATGCCGCCGCTGTTGCTGCGTGTCTTGAAGTTGCCGACGTCGCGGACGTCCTTGCGGAAGGCGCCGTCCGCCTGGGCGGTCACACGGTAGGTTCGGCCCAAAATATTGAAGTCGTTGACGTAGACGGAGCCGAGATAGATCTCGAGCGCCTCGAAGATGCGATCGGTGGGCACGCCGATCATATCCGCCCGCACCCGGTCGATGTCCGCGTAGATTTTTGGGGTGCGCGTGTTGAAGAGAGAAAACACGCCGACGAGACCCGGAGTCTGATTTGCCCGGCCCACAATCCCCTGCGCCGCCGCTTCGAGCGCCTGCAGTCCGCGCCCGGCCTTGTCCTCCACCATCATCTTGAAACCGCCGCTCGTGCCGATGCCGCTCACCGGCGGCGGCGATATCGTGATGATGAAGGCATCCTGGATCACCGAAAGCTTCTGGTTGATCTCCGCCTGGAGCCGCGTCGCGGACAATCCCTTTGCTTCCCGCTCCGCGAACGGCTTCAAGGGGAAGAAGATCGCGCCGGCGTTCGAGGCGTTGGTGAAGGTTGCGCCGTCGAATCCGGCGAAGGGGACCGCGTGCGCGATTCCGTCCATCCCGAGAACGAGGTCCGTCGCACGCCGGACGACCGCATCGGTGCGGGCGAGCGAAGAACCGGGCGGGAGCTGGATGACGGTGATGAGATAGCCCTGATCCTGTTCGGGAATGAACCCGACAGGCGCCCGGCTGAACTGAAACGCCGTCAGCACAAGAAGCGCGCCGTAGATGACGAGCATCACCGCGGCGGCGCGGAGGAACCGTCCCGTCAGCGCGCCGTAGCCAATTGAAAGACGCTCGAACCCACGATTGAAACCGCCGAAGAACGCGACGATCGGCCGGGTCAGGCGCGACGAGCCGCCGCGTTCCGCGTGCGGCTTCAGGAGGATGGCGCAAAGCGCCGGACTGAGCGTCAGCGAGACGAAGGCCGAGATCACGGTCGCCGCCGCGATGGTCACGGCGAACTGCCGGAAGAACTGGCCCTGGATGCCGCTGATCAGCGCCGCCGGAATGAACACCGCGCAAAGCACCAGCGCGATCGCCACGAGCGCACTGCCGACTTCATCCATGGTGCGATGCGCCGCTTCGCGCGGCGAAAGACCGGACCGCAATTCGCGCTCGACGTTCTCCACCACCACGATGGCGTCGTCGACCACGATGCCGATGGCGAGTACCAGCCCGAAAAGCGACAGGTTGTTCAGCGAGTAGCCAAGCGCCGCCATCACGACGAACGTGCCGATGAGCGCGATCGGGATTGCCACGATCGGGATGATCGCGGCGCGCCAAGTCTGCAGGAACACGATGACGACGATGACGACGAGCAGCGCCGCTTCCCAGATAGTCTTCGTCACCTCGTGAACGGATTCGGCGATGAACTCGGTCGGATTGTAGACGATGTCGTAGCGCAGCCCCGGCGGAAAATCCTTCGACAGCGCCTGCATCGTCTCGATCAGCCGATCGGAAGTGGCGAGCGCGTTCGAACCCGGCCGCTGGAAGATCAGGATCGGCACCGCCGGTCGCTCGTCGAGATAGCCGTTGGCGGTGTAGTCCTGCGCCGCCAGCTCGACGCGCCCGACATCCTCGACCCGTGTCACGCGACCCTGGTCGTCGGTCTTGATGACGACGTTGCCGAACTGGCGCGGATCGGAGAGCCGGCCGAGCGTCTCCACGTTGAGCTGAAACGCCCCCTGGTTCGGCACGGGCGGCTGGTCCAGCACGCCGGAGGCGACCTGGACGCTTTGCGAGCGGAGCGCCGCCACGACTTCGCCGGCAGTCAGGTTGCGCGATGCCACCTTTTCCGGATCGAGCCAGATGCGCATCGAATAGTCGCGCGCGCCGAAGATGCGCACGTCGCCGACACCGTCGAGCCGCGCCAGCACGTCGCGCACCTGAAGGGTCGCGTAGTTCGAAATGTAGAGCGGGTCGCGCGAGCCGTCGGACGAACTGAGGTGGATCACCATCAGGATGTCCGGCGATGACTTCTGAACCGTAACGCCGATCTGTCGAACGGCATCCGGCAGCCGCGCCTCGGCCACCGAGACGCGGTTCTGGACGAGCACCTGAGCCGTATCGAGATCGGTGCCGAGCGCGAAGGTGACCGAAATCTGGAGCTGACCGTCGCCGGTCGCCTGCGAGACCATGTAGAGCATGTTCTCGACGCCGTTGACTTCCTGTTCGATCGGCGTGGCGACGGTGTTGGAAACGACCTCGGCCGAGGCTCCCGGATAGGCCGTGCGAATCTGGATCGTGGGCGGCGCGATCTCCGGATATTGGGCGACGGGCAGCGTGAAGTAGGCAGCCGCCCCGAGCAGCACGATCAGAATTGACAGCACCGTCGCGAAGATCGGGCGGTCGATGCAGAAGTGCGAGAAGCGCATCGACCGCGCCCCTCAGTTCTGCGTCAGACTTGGTTCCGGCGCGATGACACCGGGCTCGGGCGTGACCTTGGCGCCGGGCCGGGCCCGGACCAGACCGTTAATGATGATCTTCTCGTCGCCGCTCAGGCCTTCGCGCACGATTCGAAGGCCCCCGGGCTGAGACGGTCCCGGCCGGATCGGTTTCGGCACGACAGTTCCGTCTTCGGCAACCGTCATCACGATACGGTTCGACTGATCGACCACGATTGCGCTGTCCGGCACGAGCAGCGCCTCGTATTCGTTCGACCCAGGTATCCGGATGCGGCCGAACTGGCCCGGAGTGATAAACAGATCGGGATTGGGGAAGAGCGCACGGACGCGGATCGTACCGGACCCCGGATCGATGCGGTTGTCGACGAAATTCATGTTCCCGTGATGCGGCCAGTCCTTCTCGTCGGCGAGGCGCGCCTCCACCCCGGTTCCTTTGTCCCGCGTCGACGGCACGGCCCCGCGTTCGATGGCGCGCTGATAGGCCAGGAAGTCGCGCTCGCTCATGTCGAAGACAAAGTAGAGCGGATCGAGCGTAACGATCGTCGTCAGGAGCGTGGCGTTCGGATCGCCGGTGACGAGATTTCCAACGTCGACGCGGCGGTTGGATACGCGCCCGGAAATAGGAGCGAGGACCTTGGTGAATTGCAGGTTGAGCTGCTCGGCCTTGAGCGCGGCCGCCGCCTGCTCGACCGATGCGGACGCGGTCTGCTCTTCCTGCACCCGCTGATCGAAAACTGACGCCGACAGCGCCGGCGAGCCTTCCAATGCCTTGGCCCGGTTCAATTGGCTTGCCGCCAGTTGCTGGCTTGCCTTGGCGCTATCGAGATCGGCCTGCGCGCGGTCGACCGCGGATTGATAGGGACGAGGATCGATCTCGAAGAGCACGTCGCCCTTATTCACCATCGCGCCGTCGGCGAAGTTCACGGCGTCTAGGTAGCCCGATACCCGAGCCCGTATGTCGACGGCAGCGGTCGCGTCGAAGCGTCCGTCGAATTCGTCCCACTCCGTGAGGCTCTGCTTCAACGGATTAGCCACTGTGACGGTCGGCGGCGGCGCCTGGACCTGCTCGCCACCTGATTGGTTGCAAGCCGAAAGCATCATTGCGGTCATGAGAGCCGGGAGGCCGCGCATCCGAACGTTCGGCCAGGAAGCAAATCGTCCCTTGGTCATCGCCGTGGCCCCACCGAACCCTCTGGAGCATATTAGGGTAGGTCTGGTTTGCAGTGCAACATAGTCAAAACCGCTGACGGATCTCGGCGTTCGTCCTCACGGCGCTTCGGTCATCTCCGCCGACGAACGCGAGGGCAACTCCGGGTCGGCCCCGCCTACGCCATCGCCCCGGCAGGACGGAACCGGAACCCAGCCACGATGCCGCCGAGCACGACGATGACGAGCACAACCAGCTGCGTGATCAGGAACGGAGGCTCCGTCTGCGTCGGCGCCAGCGGCTGCAGGAACGAGAATTTCTGGAAGAACTGAATGACCGCGACGACGACGTTCAGCCAAAACACGAACAGTCCGCCGACAATGTAGGTGAGCCGCGACCAGCCCCTGAGACCGTAAGGATATCGCGCGAGCAGCACCGGGATCATCACGATGAGCGTGACCACGCCAAAGACGTGCGGCGGACCGAATTTCGGTTGTGTGGCGAGGAAGAAGAAGCCGGTGATGCTCGTGGCCGCCGTGGTCAGCAGGAAAAGCGCGGTCCAGCCCGGGAGCCGATTGTTGGCGAGCATCCCAAGAAGAACGACAACGCCAGCGCCGATCGCCACAAGGCTGATGATGACGTGGATGAGTGTGAAGGTCGGAACGGAAAGACCGAGGATCATGGCGCGCCCTCCCAAAGCCTTTTCGCTCTACACTGCAGCCAACGAAATATCCATTCTCCGTAGCGATCCGCTCCACGCTTGGCAGACATGCAAAAGCAAAGGCCGCGCTCTTGGCGCGGCCTTCTTCATGTAACGTTGCTCTGATCAGGCCTTGAGCGGCACTCGCGGCACGGTGCCTCCGCCCTTCGGCTTCTTCGGGCGCGGACGCGGCCGCGTCGTCGCGCCGCCGGAATCGCCCTCTCCGTCGGAGGCGGCGAGCGGCTTGCCCTTGCGCGTCGCGTTCTCGTCGGGGATCGATTCGAGCTTGAGGCCGGTCTTGCCGTCCTCCTTCTCCTCCACCGAGACCTTGACGACGCCGCCCTTCTGCAGCTTGCCGAAGAGCACCTCTTCGGCAAGCGGGCGCTTGATCACGTCCTGGATCAGTCGGCCGAGAGGACGCGCGCCCATACGCTCGTCGTAGCCGCGCTCGGCGAGCCAGGCCGTGGCCTTGTCGTCGAGTTCGAAGGTCACGCCACGGTCGGCAAGCTGCGCCTCGAGCTGCAGTACCGAATTTCTGCACGACGAGATGCACGACTTCCGGCGGCAGCGAGTCGAAGGCGATCGTCGCGTCGAGCCGGTTCCTGAACTCCGGCGTGAACAGGCGGTTGATCGCTTCCTCGTCGTCTCCCGTGCGCTTCGAGCTGCCGAAGCCAATCGCCGCCTTGGACGCCTCAGCCGCACCGGCATTGGTGGTCATGATGAGGATCACGTTGCGGAAATCGACCTGCTTGCCGTTGTGGTCGGTGAGCTTCCCGTGATCCATGACCTGCAGCAGGATGTTGAACAGGTCCGGATGCGCCTTCTCGATCTCGTCGAGCAGGAGCACGCAATGCGGGGTCTGGTCGACGCCGTCGGTCAGGAGACCGCCCTGGTCGAAGCCCACATAACCCGGAGGCGCGCCGATCAACCGCGAGACGGTGTGACGCTCCATGTATTCCGACATGTCGAAACGCAGGAGCCTGACGCCCATCAGGTCGGCAAGCTGCTTCGCCACCTCCGTCTTGCCGACACCGGTCGGCCCCGAGAAGAGGTAGCAGCCGATCGGCTTTTCCGGCTCGCGCAGACCCGCGCGGGCGAGCTTGATCGCGGCGGACAGGGCGTCGATCGCCTTGTTCTGGCCGAAGACGACGCGCTTCAGGTTGGCGTCGATGTGCTGCAGCACCTCCGCATCGTCCTTCGACACCGACTTCGGCGGGATGCGCGCCATCGTCGCGATCGTCGCCTCGATGTCCTTGATGCCGATCGTCTTCTTGCGCTTGCCCTCCGGCAAAAGCTTCTGCGACGCACCCAACTCGTCGATCACGTCGATCGCCTTATCCGGGAGTTTGCGGTCGTTGATGTAGCGCGCCGAAAGCTCCACCGCCGACTTGATCGCCTCGTTGGTGTAGCGGACCTTGTGATGCTCCTCGTAGTAGGGCTTCAGCCCCTTCAGAATCTCGATCGTGTCGGGGAGCGACGGCTCGTTCACGTCGATCTTCTGGAAGCGGCGGACGAGCGCCCGGTCCTTCTCGAAGAACTGCCGGTATTCCTTGTAAGTCGTCGAGCCGATGCACCGCAGCTTGCCGGAGGCGAGCGCCGGCTTAAGAAGGTTCGACGCGTCCATGGCGCCGCCCGACGTCGCGCCAGCGCCGATCACCGTGTGGATCTCGTCGATGAACATGATGGCGTTCGCGTGCGCCTCAAGCTCCTTGATGACCTGCTTCAAGCGCTCTTCGAAGTCGCCGCGATAACGCGTGCCCGCGAGAAGCGCGCCCATGTCGAGCGCGAAGATAGTGGCGCCTTCCAGCACCTCCGGCACGTCGCTCTCCACGATCTTCTTGGCGAGCCCCTCCGCGATGGCCGTCTTGCCGACGCCGGGATCGCCGACATAGAGCGGGTTGTTCTTGTTGCGGCGGCAAAGCACCTGGATGGTGCGCTTCAGCTCCATCTCGCGGCCGATCAGGGGGTCGATCTTCCCCGCCCGCGCCTTGGCGTTCAGATTGACGCACCATGCTTCGAGAGCGCTTTCCTTGCCGCTCGGCGATTCCTCTGCGTCGTCGGACTCGCGGCCCGACTCTTCGCGCGTCCCGCGCACGGGGCGGATCTCTTCCGCACCGGGGCGCTTTGCGATGCCGTGCGAAATGTAGTTCACCGCGTCGTAGCGGGTCATGTCCTGCTCTTGCAGGAAATAGGCGGCGTGGCTCTCGCGTTCGGCGAATATGGCGACAAGCACGTTCGCGCCGGTCACCTCCTCGCGGCCCGATGACTGCACATGGATCACCGCGCGCTGGATGACACGCTGGAAGCCGGCGGTGGGTTTCGCCTCTTCGCTGTCGACGTTCACGAGATTGGAGAGCTCGGTATCGATGTATTCGTTCAAGTCGACGCGCAGCTTGTCGAGGTCGACGTTGCAGGCCCGCATGACGGCAGCGGCGTCCTTGTCGTCGGCGAGCGCAAGCAGCAGATGCTCGAGCGTGGCGAATTCCTGGTCGCGTTCATTGGCCAGGCTCAGCGCCTTATGCAGGGCCATTTCGAGAGAGCGGGAAAATGACGGCACTTCGACCTCACACTTCTAGACGCCGACCGCGCCGGCGCGCCTAAACGGCAAATCTCTTCTCGTCCCCCCTCGACGTTCTATCTCACTGCTTCTCCATCACGCATTGCAGCGGGTGTTGATGTTTACGCGCAAAATCCATCACTTGCGTTACCTTGGTCTCGGCGATCTCATATGTGAAGACCCCACACTCGCCGACACCGTGATTGTGAACATGCAGCATGATGCGGGTCGCGTCATCCTGACTTTTGCTGAAAAACCGCATGATCACGTGAACGACGAACTCCATCGGCGTGTAGTCGTCGTTCAGAAGGAGCACGCGATACAGGTTCGGCCGCTTGGTCTTCGGCTTGGTCTTGGTGACCACCGCCGTCCCGAGCCCGTCCCTCCCCTGCTCGTCTTTTCGCGTGTCCTTTGCCATGAATCGCCCGGCGAACCCCTTCCCCGCATAATTTAGGCACTCCGACTGCAATTGTCAGCGGGTTCAAGGTCACATGGGGTCGGGATTCTCCCCGCGCCACCGCGGCGGATGGCCAGCGCGCAATCCTGCGCCGTTTGGCACCCGGGGGCTTGCTGCCCAGCTTAGGGCGACTGGCTGCCTTGTCGGGATACTGGCTGCCTTGTCGGGATTGAGACGGGCGCTCGGAGACTTGACCGAGGCGTGGCCGCGAAGGCCAAAAAACAAAGCGCCCGGTCGGTGACCGGGCGCTTCCGAAATTCATGAAGCAGCAGCAGCTACTTCTTGACCGAAGGAACGAAGTCCTCGAAAGGCTTCGTCGCGTCCTTGAACATGTCCATGTAGAGCTCGCCGAAGCGCGCTGCCTGACCGACCGCCTTCTCGTAAGACGAGCGGACGAACTCCGACTGCGCCTCGAAGGCGACATCGATGGACTTCGCGCCGAGAAGCTTCTCGACATGCGCGGCGCTGGCTTCGAAAGATTGCTTCGAGAAGCCAGCCGTCTCGCTGGCCAGCGTCTGCCAGCCCTTCGAAAACGCGCCAATGCTCTCAATCGCGCGGTTCATGCCCTCGCGTCCGGCCTTCTGGACATCATCTAGCCCGTTAATCATCGCTTTCTTCCTCTCTGCCCAACTTTGGGCCGTATCTCTGCGAAAAATGCCCGCAAATCGCGGTGGTGAGACGAATATATGCACTGCAACATAAAATGCAAGCCATTTTTGCGATGCACAATAATGCTTCGAATGTCCTTGGCAGCCCAACATTTTACGGAATCGTAACGCCGAGATTTTTAGCTAGAGGAAACCATCACCTCGCGGGGGCGACGGTGCCCCAGTCTGTAGCGTGTCGAACGAGGAGTAAGTCGTGAAGGGGCGTTTCGCGTTGCGTTTCTGGCAGAGTCAAAGCCTCGCTGCCGCTCTAGCGGCGTTTCTCACACTTCTCGTTCTGGCTGCGCCGGCATCGGCCGCCGAGAACAAATATGCGGCGATGGTCGTGGACGCGAATTCCGGCCGCGTCCTCTTCGCCCGCGACGCCGAGGCGGCGCGCTATCCCGCCTCGCTCACCAAGATGATGACGCTCTACATCCTCTTCGAGGAACTCGACGCCAAGCGTCTGACCCTGAAGAGCCCGCTCAGCGTCTCCGCCAACGCCGCCAGTCAGCCGCCCTCAAAGCTAGGCGTGCGCGCCGGTTCCACGATCGCCGTTGAGGACGCGATCCTCGCCCTCGTCACCAAGTCGGCAAACGACGTCGCTGTCGTCGTGGCGGAGAATATCGGTGGGAGCGTCGACAGCTTCGCTGCACGCATGACGCGCACCGCGCACGCGCTCGGCATGAACAGCACGACCTACCGCAACCCTCACGGCCTGCCCAATCCCCAGCAGAGGACGACCGCCCACGATCTCGTCCGCCTCGGTCAGGCGCTGCAGGACCGGTTCCCCAAATATTACGCCTATTTCGGCCGGACGAGCTTCACCTATAAGGGCGCCCGCCATCGCAATCACAACCACCTGCTCGGTTCGGTTGCCGGCGTCGACGGCATCAAGACCGGCTACACCCGCGACTCCGGCTTCAACCTCGTCACCAACGTCAACCGGGACGGCCGCCACATCATCGCGGTGGTCATGGGCGGCAAGACCGCCCGGAGCCGTGACGCGAACGTGCGCGAGCTAATCGCGAAATACCTGCCCAAGGCGACAACCAGCGCGCGCTCGACGCCGCTTCTGATCGCCGACACCGGCAGCACGCACACCGATACGCGCGTCCCCCGTTCGCGCCCTGACATCGACACGGGCGACGAGGCCGCGCTTGCCTACGCCGCCGAGGACGCGCCGCGCGACGTGGTCGCACAGGCGTTGGCGGAAGCGGAGACCACCGCGCAAGGCGATATCGGCGATGCGCCGGAGGACGACCCCATTGCGCACCGCATCGAGGTCGCGAGCGCCGTCGCCCAGTTTGCTGACGTCGCGATGGAAGGCGGCAAGAGCGATCCGATCGGCCGCCTGACTCAGCTCGCGCGGGTCCGCGCCGGCGTGCAGGACATCGTCGCGGCCGGACCGGCGGCCCGCGATAGCGCCGACATCCAAGACGCGTCGGCGGACGAGGCCGGCTGGAACGTGCAGATCGGCGCGGTTCCGACCGCGGAAGGCGCGCAGGCCCTGCTTGAAAAGGCACAGACCACGATGGGACCGGTGCTCGCGTCGCTGCAGCCCGTCACCCAGGAGATTGAGCATCGCGGCACCACGCTCTACCGCGCCCGCTTCGCCGGGTTCGCCGGCAAGGACGAGGCGCGCGCTGCCTGCGCCAAGCTGAAGAGCAAGGACTTCTCCTGCCTTGCCGTCGCCAACTGATCGGGGCGGCCTAGCGATGCTTACCGAGAATTCGGTCCTTGGCTTCGTTGATCTTGGCAGCGAGCGCCGTGGAACCCCCGCGGTCGGGGTGCACCTGTTTCATGAGCCGCCGGTGCGCGTCGCGAACTTCCGCCTCGCTGGCTCCCGGCTCAAGGCCAAGGATCTGATAGGCTTCCTTCTTGCTCATGCCGCTCGCGCGCGACGCCGCGCTCTGCCGTCGCGTCGCGTCAGCCTGCACGTCGTCTCGCCATCCGGGGTGCGCGCGGTCGAGATAGCTTTCGAGGAGGCGTAGCGACTCCAGGTCGCCGCGCACGTCCTCCGCCGCCTCCAACAGCTCTTCGAGCCGAAGCTCTGAAAGCCGCCGCCCCTCGTGGCGCCCGGCGAGGATGCTGCCATCCATCTCGCCGGTGTCGTGATCGAGGCTCATCTCGATGCCGGCCGCCCTGACACTCGATGTCTGCCCCGTCCCTCCGATCTGCCGAAGCCCGCGATTCCGGCGGAAGAGCATGAGGCCGGCCGCCGCGACCGGCAGCGCGAAGGCGAACTCACGCAGGAACAGGAGCGCCGCGCCGAGAAGCATCAGGAGGACGCCGCCGACGAGATAGATTTGCCGCAAGAGGTCGCGCGGCGGTGTCGTCAGGAAATGCCGAACAAGCAGCGCGATGACCCCAAGCGCGAGAAGAAGCGGGAGGACGATCCTCATCGCTTGAGCTGAGGAAGGAGAAGCCGCGCTCCTGTGCCGCCGCTTTTCTCAAGCGCCTCGAGCCCGCCCGCCGCGTATGTCGCGACCGCGTTCAGAAGCGCCCGGAGCTCGGCGGCCGACGCGCGGTTGAACGGCAGATACGCGCCGCCCGTCAGCCGTGCGATCTCCCGGAAGGTCCGCTCCGCGACCGCGTCCTTTCCCTCGTGGAACATGAAGGCGCGCACGCCGAGCAGCCCGATCTCGCCGGCGAGCTGGCAGAGGTGGTCCGGGTTCTCCTCCATGGCGTCGCCGACATAGGCGAGCGCCGCGACCGGCCGCTTCTCCGCCTCGCGCCGTACATGCCCAAGCACCTTGCCGATCTGCGTATGCCCTCCGCGGCAGTCGATCTTCACCATCAGGTCGCGCAGTGCGCGGGCGTTCGCGACGAATGGCGAGGCACGGCTCTCGCCGACACCGCGAAAATAGACGAGCTGCACCGCAAGCCCTCCGACCGCGGCTGCCGCGTCGAACATCTCCGCCTGCAGCGTCAAGCGCAAGGTCCCAGGTCGGCTGCCGGCTCATGGTCGCGTCGAGCGCGAAGATCAGGCGTCCGCGCGCCGCCGCGGCGGGCGCGATCCGCTTGGCTTCGGCGAGAAACGCGTCGATCTCCGAAGGCTTCGAGGCCGCCGGTTCGGAGCGGCGCGGGAATGACATCGCGATTCTTGCTCATTTCAGATCAGAATGTGGCCGTTGCAGCCGCTTGCGCAAGGCCGGTCCAGGAGCTAGCGGAAGCGTGATCGGACAGGAAATCGATGCAGCCCGAAACCATCCGCGGCGTGGCCGAACTCCGGCAGCGCGTGGCCGATTGGCGCCGCGAGCGCCTTTCCGTCGGCATGGTGCCGACAATGGGCGCCCTCCATGCCGGGCACCAGGCACTGGTGCGCGCCGCGAAGGAGCAGTCGGACCGCGTGATTGTCACGCTCTTCGTGAACCCGACCCAGTTCGGCCCGAATGAGGACTTTTCCGCCTATCCGCGCGACGAGGAAGCCGATTTGAAGACGCTCGCGGCGCTTGGCATCGACCTTCTCTTCGCGCCGCCGGCCGAGGTGATGTACCCTGAAGGCTTCGACACGACGATCACGGTCGGGGGTCCGTCGGCGGGCCTCGAAACCGACTTCCGCCCGCATTTCTTCGCGGGCGTCGCGACGATCGTGGCGAAGCTTCTGCTCGCCGGCCTGCCCGACCGCGCCTATTTCGGCGAGAAGGATTTCCAGCAGCTTCTCGTCGTGAAGAAGATGGTACGCGACCTTTCGCTCCCCACTGAGATCGTCGGCTGCCCGACGGTGCGCGAACTCGACGGCCTCGCCCTTTCGTCGCGCAACGCCTATCTCAGCCCCGACGAGCGCGCCCGCGCACCGAAGCTGCACGCGATGCTGCGCGCCCTCTCCGGGCGGCTGAGACGAAGCGCGACACCCGAAGTCGATCTTGCCGAGGCGCGCCGCGCGCTGGAGCATGCCGGCTTCGCCATCGATTATCTCGAAGCGAGAAATGCCGAGACGCTTGGCCAGGTCGCCGACTGGAAAAGCGAGCCGCTGCGCCTCCTCGTCGCCGCCAAGCTCGGCAGGACGCGGCTCATCGACAACATCGCCGTTTGAAACCCACGATCTCAGAGCCCGGCCGCTCAGGACTGTCGTCATGGCAGGGCTTGGCCCTGCCATCCATTCCGTAGCGGTTGCGATTGGCATCACGGAATGGATGCCCGGATCAAGTCTGGGCATGACGACCGCGGAGGAACGGAGCCTAGAGCAGCCCGAGGTCCGCGAGGTCGCGGCGAAGCTCCGGCGGCAGATCGCGCATTCCGGCGCGCGCGTCGCCAAGATCGCGCGGCGCATCCGCCGGCTTGAGATAGCGCCATCCCTGGAAAGCGCGACGCGGTTGCCACTCCGTCGGCACCGTCTTCGGGTCCAGAACGAGATGGCAGCGCCCGATGCCTTCGGAATCGACGAAGGGCCGGATCGCCGTGATCTGCTGCCGCACCTGCACGTTGCCGCGGATCACCCAGTAGAGCGAGCCGCCGTGGAGAATCTCGTCGATCCGCTTCGGCACCATGCGTGTCGTGTGCATGTGCTCGGGCTTGCGGCCGGCGCGCCGCGCCTCTTTGAGCCTGTGCGCGATCCAGCCTTCCAGGTCCTCGATAGAATCGCAGCCGACGCAGAGCTTCAGGATATGGAGGGGCATTGCCGCTGGCTTAGACCGCAGGCGCGGCGCGGACAACCGGGCCGATCGCCCGATCCCATCAATTCACAGAAGGCGCGGCGATTTGCTCCTCCGCCTCCCCCACGGCCTCAATGACGACGACGACCGTGCCCTCGGCGATCTGCTGCCCCGGGGCGACGCGGACCATTGTCACCGTGCCGGCGCGCGGCGCGGCAATGCCGTGCTCCATCTTCATCGCCTCGATACTGAAGAGCGGATCGCCCCGCGCCACCTGCGCGCCCGTGACGACGGCGAACTCCACCACACGGCCCGAAATCGGCGCCGCGATCTCGCCGCTCGCGCCGTCGGCATCGAGGTGGCGCGAAAGCGGATCGGGAAACGCGACCCGGAGTTGCCTTCCGCCCCGCAGCACAAGCGCCTCGCGCCCGTCCCAGAACGTCTCGAGGTCGGCCGCATAGGCAGGCTTTTCTCCGTCGAGCGCCACAACGGCTGGTCCGTCCTTCGACCAGGCGAGCTGCGCCGTGACGGCGGAGCCATCGATCTCGACGGTGAGAACGGAACGCCGCTTCTTACCGGAAAGCTCGAACGCATCCGCACGCCGCCAGGGTCCCGGCACGCGCCGAGCAGCCTTTGCGGCTTCACGCCCCGCCCACTCGGCGATCGCCGAAGCCGCAAACGCCGGATCGAGCGGTTCGCCGACAAGGCTCGGAAGGCTGCGGTCGATGAATCCGGTATCGACCCCGCCGGCAGCCGAAATCCGGCGTCGCGATGATTGCGGACAGGAAGGCGAGGTTCGTCTTCGGCCCGGCAATGCGGATGCGGCCGAGCGCCCGGGAAATCCGTGAAACCGCTTCCCGGCGATCGGCGCCGGACGCGATCACCTTGGCGAGCATCGCGTCGTAGTAGGGGCCGACGACCGTTCCCTCCTCCACGCCGGAATCGACGCGAATGCCAGGACCGGATGGCAGCGAAAGCGTGACGATGCGGCCGGTCGAGGGGCGGAAATCGGCGGCCGGGTCCTCGGCATAGAGCCGCGCTTCGATCGCGTGGCCAGTGAAGGCGATTTCCTCCTGCCGGCGCGGCAGCGGCTCGCCCGACGCGACGCGAAGCTGCCATTCGACGAGATCGATGCCGGTGACAGCTTCCGTCACCGGATGCTCCACCTGCAGCCGCGTATTCATCTCGATGAAGAAGAAGCTGTCGAGATCGAGCGCGCGCGAGGCATCGGCGACGAACTCCACCGTGCCCGCCCCCTCGTAGCCGACGGCCGCCGCTGCCTTGATCGCCATTTCGCCGAGCGCGACGCGCGTCTCTTCCGAAAGTCCCGGCGCCGGCGACTCCTCGATCACCTTCTGGTGCCGCCGCTGCACCGAGCAGTCGCGCTCGAAGAGGTGCACAAAATTTCCGTGCCGGTCGGCGAAGACCTGCACCTCGATGTGGCGCGGCGTCTCTACGTAGCGCTCGAGCAGCACCTGATCGTCGCCGAACGCGGAAAGCGCCTCGCGTTTCGCGCTCGCGAGCGCGTCGTCGAAGTCTATCACCTTGGCGACCCGCCGCATGCCGCGCCCGCCGCCGCCGGAGACAGCCTTGATGAGGATCGGATAGCCGATCTCGTAGGCCTTCTGCTTCAGGAAGTACGGCTCCTGCCGCTCGCCGTTATAGCCCGGCACGACCGGCACGCCGGCGAGCGCCATCAGCCGCTTGGCGTCCGATTTCGAGCCCATGCTGCGGATCGCCGTGGGCGGCGGCCCGACGAAGATCAATCCGGCTTCGGCCGTCGCCTCGGCGAAGGCAGCGTTCTCCGAAAGGAACCCGTAGCCCGGATGGATCGCCTCCGCGCCTTCGGTCAGCGCGGCCGCGATGATGCGCTCACCCGAGAGATAGGATTCCCCGGCCGGACCTTCCCCGATCGAAACGAAGCTGTCCGCCTCGCGCCAATGCGGCCACGAGTTGTCCGCGTCCGTCGTCACCGCGACCGTACGGATGCCGAGCCGCCGCGCCGTGGCGAACACACGACGGGCGATCTCTCCGCGATTGGCGACGAGGATCGATTTCAGCATCGCCGCCTTTGTAGCGCGGTTTCGGCGCAAGCACAGAAGAACGCTTGGCGAAGGCTGGGCATGGGGCGGGGAGGTTCGGGAGGGGGCGGAAACACGAGTGCTCCAGCCCCCCTCCCTAGTTCGTGGTCTGCGCCCGCATGCGCGCCCCCGAACTTCGGCCTCCCCGCGAAGCGCAAGTTACGCGGCGATCGGCAGCCGGCCCCACCCCCCGATTTAGGGGGGTAGTCGGGTTCTTTACCTTTTTCTGCCAGCGTTCGGGCCGCAGCGCGTCCGTTCCCGAGCCTCCGGAGTTCCCTTGCCAAACCATTCTGAGACCCTGGTCATCGGAGCGGGACCGGCGGGCCTGACGGCGGCTTACGTGCTCGCCAAGGAAGGGCGCTCGGTCGCCGTCCTCGAAAAAGACCCATGCTACGTGGGCGGCATCAGCCGCACTGTCGACCACAACGGCTTCCTGGTCGACATCGGCGGCCACCGCTTCTTTTCCAAGTCGCGCGAGATCGTCGAACTCTGGGAGGAAATCCTCCCGGACGACTTCCTCGACCGGCCGCGCCTCTCGCGCATCTATTACGACGGCAAGTTCTACGCCTATCCGTTGAAGGCCTTCGAGGCGCTGAAGAACCTCGGCGTATTCACCAGCGCCCTGTGCGTCGCCTCCTACCTCTACGCGCGCGCCCGCCCGGAGAGCGACCCGAAGACGCTGCATCAATGGGTCAGAAACAACTTCGGCGAAAAGCTCTTCTCGATCTTCTTCAAGACCTACACCGAGAAGGTCTGGGGCATGTCCTGCGACGAGATTTCCGCCGACTGGGCGGCGCAGCGCATCAAGGGCCTCGACCTCGGCGCGGCAATCCGCGACGCCATTGGCCGCACGCTGGCGATGGGGCGCAAGTCGAAGGGCGGCAGCGGGATCAAGACGCTGATCGAATCCTTCCGCTATCCGCGCCGCGGGCCGGGCATGATGTGGGACGCCGCCGCCGCGAAGATCCGCGCCAAGGGCGGCACCGTGTCGCTCGGCCGTTCGGTGGAAACGCTTGGCTGGGACGAGGACAAACAGCTTTGGACAATCACTGCCCGCCGCGCCGACGGCGGGGCCGAGACCTGGACGGCCAAGAATGTCGTCTCGTCCGCTGCTCTGAACGATCTCGCTCGCGCGTTGAAGCCGTCGCCGATCAGCCTTCTTCACGCCCGCGCGCTCCGCTATCGCGACTTTCTCATCGTTGCGCTGATCGCCAGGAACGGCGAGCGCATGCCCGACAACTGGATCTACATCCATGACCCATCGGTGAAGGTCGGACGCGTGCAGAATTTCGCCTCGTGGTCGCCGGAGATGGTACCCGACCCGCGCTACGTCAGCCTCGGCATGGAGTATTTCTGCTTCGAGGATGACGGACTCTGGTCGATGGCGGACGCCGATTTGATCGAGATGGCGAAGGGCGAGATCGCCAAGATCGGCTTGATCCGCCCCGAGGACGTCGTCGACGCCTGCGTCATCCGCCAGCCGAAAGCCTATCCGGTCTACGACGAGGATTACACGGAGCACGTTGCGCAGATTCGCCGCGACTTCGAGGCGAGCTTCCCGACACTGCATCTCGTCGGCCGCAACGGCATGCACAAATACAACAACCAGGACCACGCGATGATGACGGCGATCCTCGCCGCGCGGAACATCATCGCCGGCGAACGTCGCTACGACCCGTGGGCTGTCAACGAGGACGCCGAATACGGCGAGGAGGGCGTCGCCGGCGCCAAGGAAGCGCTCAACAGCGAGCGTCTCGGTCCCGCGCAAGGTGGCTTAGCGACGCTCAGCACGCGACAACATTGACGGCGAGCCCGCCCTTGGACGTCTCCTTGTAACGCTCGCTCATGTCGAGGCCGGTCTGCCGCATCGTCTCGATGCAATTGTCGAGCGGCACGAAATGCGAGCCGTCGCCGCGCAGCGCAAGCGAGGCGGCGGAGACCGCTTTCACCGCGCCGAGCGCGTTCCGCTCGATGCATGGCACCTGCACCAGCCCGCCGATCGGATCGCAGGTCATGCCGAGGTGATGCTCGAGCGCGATCTCTGCGGCGTTCTCCACCTGCGCATTGGTCGCGCCGAGCGCCGCCGCGAGCCCCGCGGCCGCCATCGCCGCGGCCGAGCCGACTTCGCCCTGGCATCCGACCTCCGCGCCCGAGATCGAAGCGTTGTGCTTGATGATGCCGCCGATCGCCGCGGCGACCAGAAGGAACGTGCGGACGCCGGCGCGATCGGCGCCGACGCAATGCTCAAGGTAGTAGCGGATGACTGCGGGGATGACGCCGGCCGCGCCGTTCGTCGGCGCCGTCACGACGCGCCCGCCGGCAGCGTTCTCTTCGTTGACCGCCATCGCATAGACGGAAAGCCAGTCCATGATACGGTGTGGCTGCAGGCTGTTCGCGCCGTGCTCGGCGAGGAGCTTGCGATGGATCTCGTGCGCGCGGCGCTTCACGTTGAGGCCGCCGGGAAGCGTGCCGCCCTGGCCAAGCCCACGGTTCATGCAGGAATCCATCGCCGTCCAGATGGCGTCGAGGCCGGCGTCCAGATCAACGCCCGGCGCCCGGGAAAGCTCGCTGGCGCGCTTCATCTCGGCCACCGATAGCCCTGACGCTTCGCCCATTTGAAGCATCTCGCTGGCCTTGGCGAAGGGATAGGGGACGGCCGGATTTGCAGCTTCCGCAACGGCGATCCCCTCCCCGCCCGCTGCGGCCAACTCGTCGGCGCGCGCGACGAACCCGCCGCCGACGGAGTAGAAGATGGCCCTCGCCAGCACCGCGCCGTCTGCATCGAGCGCGCGGAAGGTCATGCCGTTGGCATGGCCGGGAAGCGGCGGGCCGTAATCGAAGCGGATATCAACTGCGGGATCGAACGCGATCTTGGGCAGGCCGATCGCAGCGAGCGTCTTTGCCTGCTGAAGCCCATACCAGAATCGTAGGAATGGAATCGGGATCGACGGTGTCGGGCGAAGCGCCCGAAAGTGCGAGCGCGATCGCGCGATCGGTGCCGTGCCCCTTGCCGGTGAAGGCGAGCGAGCCGTGCAGGTCGACGGTGACGCGCCGCGCTTCGGGAAGCTCGCGGAGCGTCTCGTCGACGAAACGCCGCGCCGCCACCATCGGCCCGACGGTGTGCGAGCTGGACGGTCCGATGCCGATCTTGAAGATGTCGAAGACGCTCAGGAACATCGCTGCGTTTCCGCCCTCACCTTAACCTTGATGGACGGCACTCCGCTGGCTTTGCGGCGACAGGGCGCGCCGCGGTGCGACGCTACAGTTATGCGTCAAGGTAAATAAGTCGAATACCGTTCAATGTGAGCAGAAATCGCGTAGCTCGAACCATCCGGAGCGGACCGGACACGGAACGAGGCGAAGCGCAATGCAGACCCAGACGGACGGCAGCGGCAAGCGGGACGAGAGCCCGCGCAGTGCTGCGCCGAGCGACGCGCCGCTCACGGTCGTCTATGTCGCCATCATCTGCTGCGCCGTCATGGCGACGATCGTCGCCATCGTTGCGGCCGCCAGCTAGCCCGTCGTCTGCGCCTGGGCCGGGTGGAAGACCAGCGCCAATCCATCGATGCAATGACGCTTGCCGGTCGGCTTCGGGCCGTCGTCGAAAACATGGCCGAGATGCCCGCCGCAGCGGCGGCAATGCTCTTCCGTCCGCAGCATCAGGAAAGACCGGTCTTCCGTGAAGGAGACGTTGCCGGCGATCTCCTGCCAGAAGCTCGGCCAGCCCGTGCCGCTGTCGAACTTCTTGCCGGATTCGAAGAGCGGCAGGTCGCAGCCCGCGCAGGCGAAGATGCCGTCGCGGTGCTCCTCGAGAAGCGGGCTTGAAAAGGGCGGCTCGGTCCCCTCTTCGCGCAGGATGTTGTACTGGGCGGGCGTCAGGATCGCGCGCCATTCGTCCGGCGTCTTCGTGACCTCGAACGTTTCCGGAGCGTCCTCGCTCCGCGCGCCTCCGATGCCGAACCGGCCCCCGAGCGCCAAAAGCCCTGCAAAGGCGGCCCCGGAAAAGAGAAGCTGGCGCTTCGTCATCATTGTCTCGCTCCCGAATTTTTCCGCGCACGGCCCGTCCGGGCCGCGGATTCGACGTGAATTTAATGGTTCAGGGCGCGGCCGGCCAAGGCTTTCGCGTCACGTCGCTTCAATCCGCAGTGATGATTTCCGGCGCGGTAAGCGCCGCTGCGTGAGGAGCGGGCGGCCTCAGGCCGCCATCGCCACCTCTTTCTTGCGCCCCACGCGCTCGATCATCTCGGCGATGTCGGGGCGCAGCCGAATCTGCTCCGAATAGTGCCGGCGGAGCGCCGCAATCAGCCGCCCTTCGCGGTTGAGGAGCGCGTCGGCAATGCCGATCATGCGCGAGTTCGGCCATGCCTGCGGCCTGATCTCGCGGATATGCTCGAAGAGCAGATCCTCCTCCGTCTCCGGCCGCGCCTCGGCAAGCAGGATGGTCATCGAGGCGGTGGAGCGGGAAATCCCGGCGTGGCAGTGCACCAGGAGGTGCCGGAGCGGGTCGTCGATGGCCGCGGTGAGGCCCTTGCCGAATTCGAGCAGCGCCTCGACGTGGTGCGGCTCGGGCGGCATCAGTCCGATGCCCGGGTCGATCACGTCATCGAAGCGGAGCGTCAGCCGCTTGTGCGGCCCGTAGTCGGCAAAGTCAGCCGGCTCCGGGTAGCCCGGATCGAGGATCGAGAGGACATGCGTGACGGAGGCGTCGCGAAAAGCGCCAAGCTCGGTCAGCCCGCAGATCGTAAGTCCGCGCGTAGGTGCGGCAACAGGCATCAAGAATTCTCCTTCGCCGGGGAGATAGTGACGAAGTGTGGCGGGCGAAAGACGGCAGATCGGCGCACACCCGCTCCCCTGCCGCGCACCTTAGCCGCCCGGCGCTCGACCTGTAGGCGCGCCGCGGGGTATAGTTAGCGCTGCGGGACAACGGGAAGGGCGAAGCAATGAGAGGCCTGCTTCTTCGGATCGTGATCGTGGCGATCGGCCTTTGGGTCGCCTCGAAGCTCGTTCCGGGCGTCGCGATCACTGACGCTTGGGCGCTCCTCTGGGCGGCCCTCCTCCTCGGCATCGTCAACGCCATCGTGCGGCCCGTCGTGATTCTGCTCACCCTGCCGCTGACCATCCTGACGCTCGGGCTCTTCCTGCTGATCATTAACGCCGCGATGCTCTCGCTCGTCGCCTGGATGCTCGACGGGATGACGGTGGCAGGCTTCTGGTCGGCCGTCTTCGGCTCGATCGTGGTCTCAATCACCGGCTGGATCGCTTCCGCCTTCATCGGCGACCGCGGCCATGTCGAGGTGATGACGATCGAGCGTTACTGAGCGCCGCAGTCTTCGGCTGCGGCCTGGTACGGTCTCTCCCGAATCGGGCTATCTAAGCCGGCTGAACGCCAGTCCAATTCGGTCCTACGGCGGCCGGCGCGGGGGAGTTTGCCCATGAGCATGAAGAACTATGTGGCCGAGGCGATCGGCACATTCTGGCTGACGTTTCGCAGGCTGCGGCAGCGCGGTCATCGCGGCCGGGTTTCCCGATGTCGGGATCGGCCTTCTCGGCGTCGCCCTCGCTTTCGGGCTGACCGTCGTGACCATGGCCTATGCGATCGGCCACATCTCCGGCTGCCATCTGAACCCTGCGGTCACGGTTGGCCTTGCAGCGGGCGGACGCTTTCCCGCGGGCCAGATCGTGCCCTACATCATCGCCCAGGTCGTTGGCGCGATCGTCGCGGCGGGGCTGCTTTATCTGATCGCGAGCGGCGCGCCGGGCTTCGACATCGCCGGCGGCCTCGCGTCGAACGGCTACGGCGAGCATTCGCCCGGGCACTACAGCCTGCTGTCGGGCTTCGTGACCGAGGTGGTCATGACCGCGATGTTCCTGTTCGTCATCATGGGCGCCACGCACGGCAAGGCCCCGGCCGGCTTCGCGCCGCTTGCCATCGGCCTCGCTCTCACCTTGATCCACCTCGTCTCGATCCCGGTGACCAACACGTCGGTCAATCCGGCGCGCTCCACCGGGCCGGCGCTCTTCGTCGGCGGCTGGGCTCTGGCTCAACTCTGGATGTTCTGGGTCGCGCCGCTGATCGGTGGAGCTGCCGGCGGCCTGATCTACCGCTGGCTGAGCGACGAGCCGGCCGGGCAGGTGACGGGTGGCAAGACCGCTTAGCGAAAGTCAAGGAAGGGCGCGCCGGGAGGCGTTCGGCGGCGCGCCCTCACATCCTCCACACCCCAAATTTCGTCTCCCCGACAGGCGCGTTGGCGCAGACGCCGAGTGCAAGGCCTAGCACGTCGCGCGTTTCCGACGGCAGGATGATGCCGTCGTCCCAGAGCCGCGCCGTGGCGTAAAGCGGATTGCCCTCCGCTTCGTAGCGCGCGCGCACCGGCGCCTTGAACGCCTCTTCCTCGTCCGCCGTCAGCGTGCCGCCCTCCGCCTCGATGCCGTCGCGGCGCAGCGTGGCGAGCACCGACGCCGCCTGTTCGCCGCCCATCACCGAGATGCGCGCATTCGGCCAGGTGAAGAGGAAGCGCGGCGAGAAGGCGCGCCCGCACATGCCGTAATTCCCCGCGCCATAGGAGCCGCCGACGATCAGCGTGATCTTCGGCACGGCGGCGCAGGCGACGGCGGTAACGAGCTTGGCGCCGTCCTTCGCGATGCCGCCCGCCTCGTAGGCGGCGCCGACCATGAAGCCGGTGATGTTCTGCAGGAACAGCAGCGGTATCTTCCGCTGGCAGCAGAGCTCGATGAAATGCGCGCCCTTCAGCGCCGACTCGGAGAAAAGGATGCCGTTGTTGGCGATGATTCCGACCGGCATGCCCTGGATCGCGCCGAAGCCGGTGACGAGCGTCTCTCCGTAAAGCGCCTTGAACTCGGAGAAATCAGAGCCGTCGACCAGCCGGGCGATGATCGTTCGCGCGTCGTACTGGCGGCGGAGATCGACCGGCACGATCTTCTCCAGTTCCGCCGGTGGACGCAGCGGCTCGGCGAATTCCGCGCCCGCCGACGCGGCGGACTGGGGACCGAGATTTCCGACGATCTGCCGCACCAGCGCCAGCGCATGGCGGTCGTCGAGGGCATAGTGGTCGGCGACGCCGGAGCGGCGCGCATGGACATCCGCCCCGCCAAGCTCCTCCGCCGAGACGACTTCACCGGTCGCGGCTTTGACGAGCGGCGGCCCGGCAAGGAAGATCGTCCCCTCGCCCTTCACGATCACCGTCTCGTCCGACATCGCCGGCACATAGGCGCCGCCCGCAGTGCAGGAGCCCATGACGGAGGCGATCTGCGGAATGCCAGCGGCCGACATCTTCGCCTGGTTGAAGAAGATGCGGCCGAAGTGCTCGCGATCGGGAAAGACTTCGGTCTGGTGCGGCAGGTTCGCGCCGCCTGAATCGACGAGGTAGATGCAAGGCAGCCGGTTCTCGAGCGCGATCTCCTGCGCGCGGAGATGCTTCTTCACCGTCATCGGATAGTAGGTGCCGCCCTTCACCGTCGCATCGTTGCAGACGATCATGACGAGACGGCCGGCGACGCGCCCGACCCCGGTGATGATGCCGGCGCCGTTGATCGCTTCGCCATACATACCGTAGGCGGCGAGCGGCGACAGCTCCAGGAACGGCGAGCCCGGATCGAGCAGGCCCGTGATGCGGTCACGCGGCAGGAGCTTGCCACGGTCGAGATGCCGCTCGCGGGCGCGCTCCGGCCCGCCTTGCGCCGTCTCGCCGCGCAGCGCCCGGTAGTCCGCAATAAGCCGCGCCCATGCCCCCGCGTTCTCCGGCGGCAGGGCCGGGTCGACCGTTTCGCTCCGGATGATCGCCAAGCGTGCCCCCTGTCCCGGTTCAGCCTACGGTGTTTTCGTTCGCGCCGGAACCGTCGAAGCTTGCCGCCGGGGCCTGGCTCCGGCAGGCTCGCAGGCATGTCGACCTTCCAGCCAATCGACTGGATCGCGCTCGCTGTCTTCGCGGCGAGTTGGTTCGGCTATTCATGGCTCGTCGACTTCAGTCCCTGGCGCCATCGCACGCTGACAGCGGCGATGGACCGGCAGCGCCGCCGCTGGATGGAGATGCTCCTGCGGCGCGAGATCCGGATCGTCGACACGGCGATCGTCGGCGGCCTTCAGAACGGCACCGCCTTCTTCGCCTCCACCTCGCTGCTTGCGATCGGCGCCGCCTTCGCCTTCCTGACAACGTCGGAACAAGTGATCTCCGCGGTCGAGCAACTCCCCCTCCCCCTGAACACCTCGCGCGCCGCCTGGGAGGCGAAAGCGATCGGGCTTCTCGCCATCTACGCCTACGCCTTCTTCAAGTTCGGCTGGTCCTACCGGCTCTTCAACTACACTTCGATCCTCATCGGCGCGATGCCGCTCGCGAGCGAGATCGAGACGGACGAGGCGCGCCGCGCCGTCGAGCGTACGGCGCACATGAGCGTGCTCGCCGGCCGCCATTTCAGCCTCGGCCAGCGCGCCTTCTTCTTTTCCGTTGGGTTTCTCGGCTGGTTCGCCCATGCCTGGGTGTTCGTGGTGATAACGCTTGCCGTCTTCTTCGCGCTTCTGAGGCGGCAATTCGCCTTCCCGAAGCTTACGACGTTCGGCGGCGGCTGAACGCGCGCTGCTACGAGCGAACCTCCACCGGCGTCCGCATGATGATCTCGCGGTGCGGGAACGGAATTTGGATGCCCGCCGCCTTGAAGGCGTCCCAGCAGGCGAGAAGCGCCGCCCCGCGGACATTCGTGACGCCGTTCTGCGGGTCCTCGATCCAGAAACGCAGGATGAAGTCGAGCGAGGACTCGCCGAACCCGGTGAGATGGCAGACCGGCTGCGGCGTTGCCTGCACGCGGTCGATGGTTTTCGCCGCTTCGATGGCAAGCTTGCGGACGGAATGCGGATCGCTGTCGTAGGAAACGCCGAACGTGACGTCGATCCTGACCAGCGTGTCCGTGAACGACCAATTCTCCACGCGTTGCGTGACAAAGTCCTCGTTCGGGATCAGGTACTCGCGTCCGTCGCGGGTGATGACGGAGACGAAGCGGGCGCGCAGCGACCGCACCCACCCGAAGGTCTCGCCGATGGCGATCGTGTCGCCGGGCTTTATCGACTTGTCGAGCAGGATGATGATGCCCGACACGAAGTTCGACACGACCTTCTGAAGCCCGAAGCCGATACCGAGGCCGAGCGCACCGCCGAAGAACGCGAGCGCGCCGAGACTGATGCCGAGCAGGTTGAGCGCGACGCCTCCGGCAAGCACCAGGAGCGCGATCTTCACCAGCTTGCCGATCAGCACCCGCAAGCTGGGCGTGAGATCCTGATTTTTCGCCACGCGCTGCTCGACCATGTCGCCGAGCGCGATCGCCGCCCAGAGCAGCACGCCGACGATCACGATCGCCTGCAGCATGAACCAAATGGAGATGCGCGCGCTCCCCGCCTCGATCGCGACCGCGTCGAGCGACGAGCGCACCGTGCCGAAGGTTCCCGTCAGATGCAGCGCGACGACGACCCACGCCACCCACGCGACGATCCGCGCGAGAGGGCGATTGCGGATGAGCCGCGAGACAACGGAGATCGCCAACCACGCGGCGACGAGGGCGAAGACGAGCCTCACGACGGCGTCGGGATGGCGGAGGGAATTGAGCAGGAGCACGCCGACGCCGAATAGCGCCGCGGTCACGATCCAGCGCGTGCGCCGCAGGAGAAGAGCCAGGAACCGCAACAGCCGCGGCCGCTGGCGGATCGTGCGCACGCGATCTTCGAGTCGCGCTTCGAGGACGCCGCCCAGGACATGGCCAAGCACCAGCGCAAGGAGAATGGTTAGAAGCTGGACGAGCGTCCCCGGCGTAAGGAACCAGCCGAGCAAGGCACGGACGGTGTCCTCGGTCCCGCCGAGCTTCTTCCACGTCTCTGAGCCCAGAACCTCGTCCAAATTCCCCTCCGAGCCGGCGACGCAGTATAGTCGGCTTATGGAAAATGGGGGAGCTTCCGGCCTGTTCCCTCGCTCACATCGAGTGCGGCAGATGTCGCCAGGAAATCCAGCCGCAGACCGCGCAGAAGACACCGAGCGCCATGAAGACGCCGCCCAGTCCGGTGAACCCCAGGATCACCGAATAGACGAGCGGCGGGACGAGCTCCGACATATCGAGATAGGTGCGGTAGACCGCCGTCATCTGCGGGCGTTCATAGGCGTGCACGGCGCGCAGGAACGGCGAGCTTCCGACCGCATCGAGCGCCACCGCGAAGAGCGTCCCGACGAGAAGCAGGAGTGCGGCGCTCCACGGATGTGCTTCGCCGGCGAAGCCCGCGAAGAATGCGCTTGCCGCTGCGGTCACAAAGGCAAGCACGACGACCGGGCGCACGCCGATGCGGCTCCCGAGCCTGCCCCAAACGATGGCGAAGAGGAGCAGCGCATTGCCGAGCGAGACGACGATGCCGCCGGCAAGCTTCCCCTCGCCCGTCGCCACCATGAGGATCGGCGCGTAGATGAAGAATGTGGCCCAGTAGCACGAGCGGCCGAAGGCGATCAGCCAGGCGAGACGCATGCGCGGCTGCGCCGCGAAGCGCTTGATGTTGGCGATCGGGTCGACGGGCCTGAGCGGCCCCGGAGAGATCGCGGTGCCGGATGAAAGCCGAAAATACCAGAAGGTCGCGATCAGGATCAGCGCCCAGGACCCGCTCCAGAGATAGGGCGCGATCGGGCCGAACCTCACATAGAGCCAGACTCCGAAGGTCGGGCCAAGGCTCCAGGAGACCGTCGACAGCGCGAGCCTTAGCGACTCCGCCCGGACCATGCGGGGCTTCGGGATATACTCCATGATGTAAAGGTTGAGGACGATCGCGAGCGTCGCCGCGCCGAAGACGCGCAGGAACATGCCGACCGCCTGGCCCGGAAGCGTGTTCGTCGCGAGCGCGGCACTTGCCGCGACCAGCGTCAGCGCACCGGCCGTATAGACGAAGCGCCGCGGTATCGCGCGGAAGAGCACCGGCGCGTAAAGTGTCGCCGTGATGCCGACGATGCCGATCGAGAAATAGAGGACGCTGACTTCCTGCTTGTCCTTCAGGAGGTCGTAGGCCTGGATCGGTACGATCGAGGACAGCGACGCGCGGCTGATCAACTCCACGGCATAAAGGATGGCGAACGACCACGCCCCCTTCTGCGTGGCAGCGGGCAGCCAGATCGGATGGCGGGCGTTGGTGACCAGGGCGGGGACTCAGGAGATGAACCGGACGCAGCCTTTGCGCAGCCGCACCCCGACCGCAAGCAGGCTCACGACATCGCCCGTCGCGATTGGATCAACAGCTCCGACGGCCGGGCGGTTTTGCGGGGTTCAGGGCTTCGTCGGTACGGCGGCGGCTCGGCGCTCACCTCACTCGCTGATCCGCCGCTCGTTGTTCGTCGCGTCCTGCCCGCGCCGGTAGTGCCAATAGATGTAGAGGCCCAGCGGAACCGACGGGTAGAGGAACCAGGGGTTGGAGAGTCCGTCGGCGAAGACGTTGATGACGAAGAGGATGCCGATCACGGTCGCTGCGCGCCGCACGCGTTTCGGCTGATATTTGAGCCAAGCGAGGAGCCCGTCCGCGGCCGCCGCCGCTTTGCCGATCGCCGATGGGCTCGCGTGCGCCTCTTCGGGCCGCGGCGGCTCCGGCTTTGGGGCAGCCTCCGCGACGACCGCCTCCGGCTCATTGCGGCCCGACATGCGCACGCTGTAGCTCGGCACGCGCTCGCCGGCGTCGGTGATCCGCTGGTCGCCGGCGAAATCGAAGGCCAGCGCGAGTTGCTTGTGGACCAGGCTGTAGACCGTCCCCGACACCATGATGCCGCCCGGCTCCGCCGCCGCCTGCAGACGCTGCGCGACGTTGACGCCATCGCCGTAGAGGTCGTCCTTGTCGATCATCACGTCGCCGAGATTGATGCCGATGCGGAACCGCATCTGCTTGTCATGCGGAACGCCGTGGTTCTCGGTCGTCAGCAACTCCTGGATCTCGACGGCGCAGCGCACCGCTTCGACGACGCTCGCGAACTCGGCGATCACGGCGTCGCCCCAAGTGTTGATCTGCCGCCCCTCATGGCGATCGAAGAGACTTGCATGATCCCGCGATAGCGGTTCAAGCGCTCAAGCGTCGCCGCTTCGTCAGTCGCCATCAGCGTGGAATAGCCCTGCGCGTCGGCGAAAAGGATGGTGGTGAGCTTGCGCTTCAATGCCGCCTCGCGGTTTCGCGCTCCCTATGCGGCAATTTCGACGAAAACCCAAGCCGCGCCGATGTCGCTCCGAAATCGCGCGCACGACCCACCGCCGCCCACTTAAGGTGCTGGAAACCATGTTTTGCCATCCTCCCAAGGGCCGTCGGCTTGGGGGAATGCATGCGCCGGATCAACATGTTGGGTCAGCTCCAGCGGCTGGCGGCGTCGCCGCTTGCACTCGGCTTCGCAATCGCGTCCGCCGGGTTTCTTGTGTGGATCCTGCTCTCGGTGATCGGCGGATTCGGTGCGTCCGGCGCGGAGTTCCGCCTGCGCGAAGCGTGGGACACCGACGCCTACTTCTATGTCGGCGTGCCGATCATGGCGCTTGCCGTCGGCACCGCCGGCTTCCTGCATCCGGAGCGCGCCTGGCGCTGGGCGCTGTGGCTCGCCGCCGGTCATCAGGCCGGCGTGCTTGTCCTCGGCCTCGGCATGCAATCGGGGCTGAGCCTCATCATCCTGACGCTGGCGCTCGGATCGCTGCTCGCGGTGATCTTCGCAATCCCCGCGCTTGCCGGCGCCGAGGCAGCGAAGCGCATGGGCGCGCGGGCCTACTGAGGGCTAACCCGTCTTCTCGAAGATCTCGCGCCCGATCAGCATGCGGCGGATCTCGCTGGTGCCGGCGCCGATCTCGTAAAGTTTCGCGTCGCGCAGCAGCCGCCCGGTCGGGTAGCCGTTGATGTAGCCGTTGCCGCCGAGGCACTGGACGGCATCGAGCGCAACCTGTGTCGCCTTCTCCGATGCGAAGAGGATTGCGCCGGCCGCATCCTCGCGCGTCGTCTCGCCGCGATCGCAGGCCTTGGCCACGGCATAGACGTAGGCGCGCGCTGCGTTCAGCGTCACATACATGTCGGCAAGCTTACCCTGCATGAGCTGGAACTCGCCGATGGCGCGGCCGAACTGCTTGCGCTCGTGAACATAGGGAATGACCGCGTCGAGCGCCGCCTGCATTAGCCCGAGCGGCCCGGCCGCGAGCACCGTGCGCTCATAATCGAGCCCCGACATCAGGACCTTCACGCCCTCGCCGACCTTGCCGAGCACGTTCTCTTCCGGTACGGCGCAGTCCACGAAGACGAGCTCGCCCGTTTCCGAGCCGCGCATGCCGAGCTTGTCGAGTTTCTGGGCGACGGAGAAACCAGGAAAACCCTTCTCCACGATGAAGGCGGTGATGCCACGCGCGCCTGCCGCCGGGTCGGTCTTGGCGTAGACGACGAGCGTGTCGGCCTGCGGCCCGTTGGTGATCCAGAATTTCGAGCCGTTCAGGACGTAGCTGTCGCCGCGCCGCTCGGCGCGAAGCTGCATCGAGACGACGTCGGAACCGGCGCCCGCCTCCGACATCGCGAGCGCGCCGAGATCGTCGCCTGAGATCAGCTTCGGCAGGTAGCGCGCTTTCTGCTCAGGCCGGCCCCAGCGAAAAATCTGGTTCACGCAGAGATTGGAATGCGCACCGTAGGAAAGCCCGACCGAGCCGGAGGCGCGCGAAATCTCCTCCATGGCGACGCAATGCTCCAGATAGCCGAGTCCGGCGCCGCCATCGTCTTCGGAAACGGTGATGCCATGCAGCCCGAGCGCGCCCATCTCCGGCCAGAGATCGCGCGGAAACCAGTCCTCGGCGTCGATCTTCTCGGCGAGCGGCGCAATGCGGTCTGCGGCGAAGCGTGACACGCTTTCGCGCAACATGTCGGCGCTTTCGCCGAGGCCAAAATCGAAGGCGCGGGGAGCGTTGGGGAGCATGGCTGAAACCCCTGTCAGGTCGCGTATGCGGCCTTGCTATCAGCCTTCCTGCAACCCGACGAGAAGGAAGTGCGCATCCTCACCGCCCTGGACCTTGGTCAGGTGGCCCTTGCTGTCGGCATCGTTGAGCAAAACCACGGTGCCGGGGCCCGCCTCGATCGTCTCCCCATCGGTCACCGTCGCCGTAACCCGGCCGCTCAGCAGGATCGCGTATTGCCGGCGGGGCGTTGGGTGGAACTCCGTGTCCCATCCCGGCGGCGCGGCAAGAAAGAGGCTTGTCGTTACCGCGTCCTCGGCCGACACCCGCACCGGCGCAGAGGGCGGAGCGTAGTTGCGCGATTCCATCGCTATCGACGTGCGTCGGAAATGCGTCTCGCCGGCCTCGTCGGCGTAGATCTCCAGAATTTCCAAGTCGCTTCCTTCCGCTCTTAGTAATTCGGCCAGAGGCCCGGTGTGGCAAGTTCCACGACGTTGCCGTCCGGATCGTCGAAATAGAGGCTCCTGCCGCCGGGCGGCCAGGTCACTTCGCTGCGGATAGTCACCCCTTTGGCTGCGAAGCGTGACTTCCAGGCATCGTATTTGTCGGCCGCGATGGCGAAGGCGAAATGCGCCGGACCTTCGGAATGGTGGCCGGGCACCATCCCGCCGGAGGTTTCGCTGTCCTCGCGTGTCGCGCCGCGCTTGAAAACCAGAAGCACCTGTGCCGGTGCGACCTCGTAGGTCAGCATGCGCGGCGTATCGAGCACGCGCTTCAGCCCGAGCACACCGCCATAGAATCCGTGCGCGCGGGAAAGATCATCGGAATAGATCGCGGTCTCCAGCACGCCGCGGATCGGCGGCGCATCACTCACCGCTGATATTTCATGAACGGCGTCGCTCGTCCGATGCGGTCGTAGAGGCGGCGCGCCGTGGTGTTGTCCTGCGCCGTCAGCCAGTAGACTTGATCGGCGCCTGCCTCGTCCGCGGCGCGGTAGACCGCTTCGATCAAGGCACGGCCAGCCCCTGTCCCGCGCACTGTCTGGCTGACGAAAAGGTCCTCCAGATAGCAGCGCTTTGCGCTCGACCACGTCACCGGATGGAAGAGATAGTGCACGATGCCCACCATCCGCCCTGTCGGGTCGAAGGCGGCGAAACCATGGATCGGCCCGGTCGGGTCGACGATCCGCCGCCACGTCTCTTCGCTCACCGACTGCGGGACATTCGCCTTGTAGAATTCAAGATAGCCCTGCCAGAGCGGCAGCCAGGCGTCGCGATCTTCCTCCGCAAGCGCGCGCACGCGAACAGGCATAGGCCCTCCTCGTCAGCCGGCGTTCCCCCTTGCGCGGAGGCTCGCCTCCGTCGCACCGACGACGCCGTTCTGCTGCAGCCAGCGCTGCCAGTCGCCTACCGTGCCCTGGAATGCGTTCTTGTCAACGTTGCCGCTGACGCCGGGAACGCGCCCGGTCGCCGTATATTGCCAGAAGGTCCACGGCCGGTCATCGAAGCGCCGGTGCGGTTCCGCCGCGACGCTCCTGAGCCAGAACTGATAACCTGGAAAATAGCCCTCAAGCACATCGCGATGGAAGGCGATATCCGTATAGATCACCGGCCGCTTGCCGGTGTGGTATTCCATGATCTCCAGCATCTTCCGGATTTTTGCGCGCGCATCTTCCGGCGTGGTCTGCTGCGGGCAGGTCGTCGAAGCGTGGTTCCACTCGACGTCGAGCACGGGCGGGAGTTGCGTCGGGTCCTGCGGCACGGCCTGCGTGAACCACACCGCCTGCTCGCTCGCGGTGCGGCACCAATACATGAAGTGATAGGCGCCGCGCGGAATGCCGGCCCGAGGCCGCGCCCTGCCAATTCTGGTAGAAGCGCTCGTCGACGTGGTCGCCGCCCTCCGAGACCTTGAGATAGGCGAAGGCGATGCCGGCATCTCCGACGCGCCGCCAGTCGACGTCGCCCTGGTATTTCGAGATGTCGATCCCCTGCACCGGCATCGAGCGCGCGCGATCGACGCCCGGATGCGGGTCGGAATCTCCGTGCGTGGAAATCTGCGTCGCGCCGCATCCGGCAAGGAGAAGCGACGCAGCAAAGGCGAGGATCGCGTTTCGGTGGAGAGCAGCAGGCATGGCGAAAATCCGTCCGGCGCAAAGCTCTTCTTGCCGCGTTATCGTTTCCGCCTGCTTAAGCGGAACGGTTAATGCCGGCGAGCCGCCGGATTCCGGGGCCGCTAGGTGAGAAGCCATGTGGCGAGCCCGAGGAAGGCGAAAAACCCGGTCGCATCCGTCATCGCGGTCACGAAGATGCTGGAAGCGATCGCCGGATCGACGCCCAGCCGGTCCAGGGTCAGCGGAATGATGATCCCGACCAGCGCCGCGACGCTCTGATTGGCGAGCATGCCCCCGGCGATGACGACGCCAAGCTCCGGCCGGCTGAAAATGAACCCGACGATCACGCCCGTGATGCAGCCAAGCACGACGCCGTTGCAAATCCCGACAAGCGCCTCGCGGCCGATCAGCCGCCAAGTGTTGCCGGCGTTGAGCTGCTGGGTGGCAAGCGCGCGCACCGTGACGGTCAGCGTCTGCGTGCCGGCATTGCCGCCGAGCCCGGCGACAATCGGGAAGAGCATGGCGAGGATCGCGATCCGCTCGATCGTGCTCTGAAAGAGGCTGATCACCGAGGCGGAGAGAAACGCGGTGACGAGATTGACGAGCAACCACGAGCTTCTGAGCCGAACGATGCTGAAGACGCCTTCGGAGATCTCCTCGTCTCCGACGCCGGCGAGCCGCTTGATGTCCTCGTCGGCCTCCTCTTCGATGATGTCGACGATGTCGTCGATGGTGATGACGCCGACGAGCCGCCCTTCTTCGTCGACGACGCCGACGGAGAGAAGATTGTAGCGCTCGAAGAGACGCGCGACGTCTTCCTGGTCGTCGGCGGACTCCACCGAATGCTTCGCCTCGTTGATGATCTCGGCGATCTGGGTCGGCCGCTTGGAGCGAAGCAGCTTGTCGAGCGGCACTGTCCCGAGGAAATGGAAGCTCGGATCGACGACGTAAAGCTCGGTGAACTCGTCGGGGAGCCGCGCTTCCTCGCGCATGAAATCGATCGTCTGCCCGACCGTCCAGAAGGGCGGCACCGCGATGAACTGCGAGGTCATCCGGCGTCCGGCCGATTCCTCCGGATAGTCAAGGTGCCGCTCGAACGCGATGCGCTCCGCATAAGGAAGGCCGGCGAGCACTTCCTCGCGGTCTTCCTTGTCGAGATCAGCGATGATCTCGACGGCGTCGTCGGAATCGAGCTCGCGCACGACTTCGGCGATCTGCTCGTTCGGGATGGCCTCGAGGATTTCGCTGCGGACGCTGTCGTCGACCTCGGTCAACGCCAGCCAGTCGAAGTCGTTGCCCATGAGGCGGATGAGGCGGTCGCGCTCGTCGGGATCGAGCGCCTGCAGGACGCCGCCGAGATCGGCCTCGTGGAGGTCGGCGACTAGGCCCCGCAGCGCCGCGCCGTCGTGCTCCTTGATGGCGGCCGAGACACGCTCGACGAACTCGGTGCGGACCGCGCCCTCGTCGTCGCGGATCGGGCTGCCGTCGTTCGGCTCCGGTCGTGTGGCCGTCTCTGCTTCCAAGAGCCCGTCCTTCCGCGCGGCCGCCGACGGCCACGGAGACCGTCTAGCGCGGGGTGTCTTTTAGGAGAAGGCTGCGAGGCTCGAAATCGGGGGACGGATTTTTAGGTGCCAGCCGAAGGCGGAGCCTTCGATCCCCGGAGGCTTCGGCCTGACGGGCTACACGTGGCAGTGCCACACGTAGCCCGAAAGACGAAGCTGGTGCGGTCGAGAGGACTCGAACCTCCACGGGTTGCCCCACAGCGACCTCAACGCTGCGCGTCTACCAGTTCCGCCACGACCGCTTGAGCTGGCGCCGGCTCAGGCCAGCGGGCGGTCATGTAGCAAACGGGGTCCCGCGCCACAAGGGCGACGACCTGAGCGACAGCTCGGCGGCGGGCGCGCCTGACCCGCGCCGTCCCCGGTGATATAGAGATGCCATGAGATTGGACGCCGATATCCTGGCAGACGGCAAAGAGCTTCGCGGCGCGGGCGACGCTGTCGAATGGGTGGTCCGCGAAGGCCTCCTGCCCTATCCCGAAGCCGTTGCTGCAATGGAGGCGCGGGCGGCGGCGATTGCCGCCGGGGAAGCCGGCGAACAGGTCTGGCTGGTCGAGCATCCGCCGCTCTACACGGCCGGCACCAGCGCCCGCGAAAAGGACCTGATCGCGCCCGATCGTTT
Source organism: uncultured Alphaproteobacteria bacterium (assembly GCA_963805325.1). Classification (GTDB taxonomy): domain Bacteria; phylum Pseudomonadota; class Alphaproteobacteria; order Rhizobiales; family Afifellaceae; genus DASWJZ01. The sequence goes on from CAWDTS010000016.1 coordinate 218,500, forward strand.
CCCGGTCTTCCGGGCCGGCCGCGGCGGCGAGTTCACCTATCACGGCCCCGGCCAGCGCGTCGGCTACCTGATGCTCGACCTGAACAGGCGGGGCCCCGACCTCCGGCGCTACGTCGCGACGCTCGAAAACTGGATCATCGCGACGCTCGCGCAGTTCAACGTCGTCGGCGAGCGCCGCCAAGACCGGATCGGCGTCTGGGTGCGCCGCCCCGACAAACCTCCCCTTCCAGATGGTCGGCCGGCGGAGGACAAGATCGCCGCAATCGGCATTCGTGTCCGCCGCTGGGTGACCTTCCACGGCATCAGCCTGAACGTCGATCCGGACCTCGATCACTATTCGGGGATCGTGCCCTGCGGCATCAGCGGCTACGGCGTGACGAGCCTCGTCGATCTCGGCATTCCGGTATCGATGGCGGAAGTCGATTCTGCGCTGAAGGCCACGTTCGAGGCTGGGTTCGGGCCAGCCGCCGCTCCCACCCTCAGCCTTCCCTAGATGCCTGAGATGCGCTCCGGCGACAGCAACGCGCGCTCAAGCGTGGGTGCCGCCGGAAAAGTCGTGCTTGCCGCGACCTTTCTCGCCTCCGCCATGGCTTTCATCGACGCAAGCGTCGTCACCATCGCGCTCCCGGCGATCCAGAAGGAGCTCGGCGCCGCGTTCCAGGAGCTGCAATGGGTGGTCAACGCCTACACGCTGATGCTCGGTTCGCTGATCCTGGTGGGCGGCGCGCTCGGCGACCGGCTTGGCCGCAGGCGCATCTTCGTCATCGGTATTGCGATCTTCGCCCTGGCATCGCTCGCCTGTGCTGCCGCCACGACCATCAGTATGCTGATCGCGGCGCGCGCCGTGCAAGGCGTCGGGGCGGCGCTCCTCGTGCCGCAGAGCCTGGCCATTATCGCCGCCTCCTTCCCGCGCGACGTGCGCGGCAAGGCTATCGGCGTCTGGGCCGCCGCGGCCGCGATCACCACCTCGCTCGGACCGCCACTCGGCGGCTTCATCATCGACACCTGGAGCTGGCGCGTCGCCTTCCTGATCAACCTCCCGCTTTCCGTGGCGGCGCTGAGCCTGTCGTTCACGCACGTCCCGGAGAGCCGCGATCCAAACGCCGGTCGCATCGACTGGCTCGGCTCGGCACTCGCGGTCGGCACGCTCGGCGCGCTCACCTTCGGCCTGACATTGCTTTCAGGGCGCGCCAGTGCCGGCAGTGCGTTCACCGCGGCTGCCTTTGCCGTTGCCGCCATCGGGGCTCTGGCGTTCCTGTTCGCGGAAAGGCGCGCCGCCCACCCGATACTCCCGGGCCTGCTTTTCAGGTCGCGCGCCTTCGTCGTGGCGAACGTCGTGACGCTGTTCCTCTACGGCGCTCTTGCGGGCGTGCTTTTCCTCTTGCCCTTCGACCTGATCGCGCGGCGCGGGATGTCGGCGTCCACTGTCGGCCTGACCCTTCTGCCCTTCGGCCTGATTATCGGGCTGCTGTCGCGCCTTTCCGGCGGATTGGCGGATCGCTTCGGCCCCCGCAATCTGCTGGTCGGCGGATCGTTCATCGCCGCCGTCGCGATCGCCGTCATCGCGCTCGACCTCTCAGACTACTGGTTCGGCGTCTTTGCCCCGATCACCCTGATGGCCCTGGGAATGGCGGCAGTGGTGACACCGCTCACGACGGTCGTCATGAACGCGGCGTCCGACGCGCAGTCCGGAGCGGCGTCAGGAATCAACAATGCTGCGAGCCGCGTCGCCGGCCTGATCGCGGTCGCAACGCTCGGGGCCTTGGCGGGAATGATCTTCGCGGCACAAGGCGCGCCATCCGATGCGCGCTTCGGTGAGCTTCCCCCGCTTGGCGACGCAGCGCGCGCGATACTCGAGCCTGCCTTTGTTACCGCCTATTCCGCGACGATGGCTGCGGCCGCGCTCCTTGCGGCGTTCGCAGCGCTGGCTGCCTTGATCGGCCTCAGGAACGAGGATTGCACCGCTGGCGAGCCTTTGCCGGCGCTTATCCCGCAACGCGGGGCGCAGGGATGACGAGCTACTCGCCGGCCGTCACGGCCCAGTCGTTACCGCCCTTGTAGCGATAGACGATCACCTGCGCGGCGTGATCCGGGCTCGGATGCGAAGCCGGCATCAGCTGCACGACGACGGTGATGCGGCTCAGATGGTCGCCGAGGCCCGGCTCGTTCAGTGCCGCGAAAAAGCCCTTCTCGGCGGCCATGCGCGCCTCGATGAAGGTGAGCGGCCGCGTCTCCGGCGTAAGCTCCACCCGGACATGACCGCTCTCCGGCCCGTCCTCCTGCACGAAGTGGAGCATCAGGTCGGCGGCGTCGCGCAGCGTGCGCGCGACGGCCTCAGCGACCTGCGTCGGCTCGCCCTGCCCGGTCGCCGCGACGGTCGCTCCAGATGGAAGCGCAATCGCCGCGAGCCCTGCGGCAAGCACCAAATTCCGAGACGCTACCCTACGCATACAAGAACGCCGTCCTTCGACCCCGGAAAGCTAGCTTAACGAAGGGTTAAAGCGCCACGTCGAATCTTAACGATCGTCGAAGTTGGTAAATCGCGGCGGCGGCAGACTAGGTGCGAACCTGGAACCGGCCGGAGGTTTCTTTAGCTTTTCCAAGCACTTCCACACGGTCCACGCGTGCGCCCCGCGGCCCGTCGCGGCAGGCCCCGAGCATCTCGGCGACGTCTTCCACCGATCCGCTGAACACCGCCTCGACGTCGCCGTCTTCCGTGTTGCGCACCCAGCCGGAGAGGCCGAGCGCAGCGGCAGAACGTTCCGTCCAGGCGCGAAACCCGACGCCCTGCACGATGCCGGAGATCAGGACATGGACGGCGCGCGTCTCCGCCACGCGCGCCTCACGAGAATTCCATGATGACGGCGTCGACCGCCAGGCTGTCGCCCGGCTTGGCGAGGATGCGCGCGACGGTCGCGCGGCGCTCAGCGCGCAGCACGTTCTCCATCTTCATCGCCTCGACCGTGGCCAGCGTCTCGCCGGGGGCGACCGTCTGCCCTTCCTCGACCGCGATCGACACGACAAGTCCGGGCATCGGACAGAGCAGCGTCTTCGAGGTGTCCGCCTCCTTCTTCTCCGGCATCATCGCCGCAAGCTGCGCCGTGCGCGGCGTCATCAGCCGCGCCTCCACGGACGCGCCCCGCCGCGCCACCTTCAGCGACACGCCGACGCGCTCCACCTGCGCGATGATGTTCTCGCCGCCGACCGTGCCCCGCCAGACCCGTTCGCCGGCGCGCCAGCCTGTCTCAACGCGAAGGCCTTTTGCGTCGCCGATAGCAAGATCGAACGCACCGGGCTTCGGCGTTGCAAGCACCCGGACATTCGTCTGCTCGCGCCCCAGAGCGACCACCCACTCGCTGGTGTCGGCCGGGGAGCGCGCACCTTTCGGACGACGGTCGGCGATGAGCTCTGCGGAGATCGCAACCGCCGCAAGGACCGTGTTTTCAACAGCGTCCGGCGTCGCGCCGTGAAAACCGTCGGGGAATTCCTCGGCGATGAAGGCCGTGGAGAGCCGCCCTTCCCGCCAGCGCGGATGCGCCATCAACGCTGAGAGGAAGGGGATGTTGTGGCGGATGCCGTCGACCACGAACGAGTCGAGCGCGTCGGACATCGCTTCGATCGCCGCCGCGCGATCGGGACGCGTGCGTGCAGAGCTTGGCGATCATCGGGTCGTAGAAAAGCGAAATCTCCGAGCCTTCCACGACGCCGCTGTCGACGCGTATCTGCGTCGTGCCGTTACCCCCGGCCGCCGGTTGGCTGTAACGCCTGAGCCGGCCCGTCGACGGCAGGAACTCGCGAAACGGGTCCTCGGCATAGACGCGCGCCTCGATGGCCCAGCCATCCATGCGGACGTCCGCCTGACGAAGACCGAGCTTTTCGCCGGCCGCGACGCGGATCATCAGCTCGACGAGGTCGAGACCGGTGACAAGCTCCGTCACCGGATGCTCGACCTGCAGCCGCGTGTTCATCTCCAGGAAATAGAAATCGCGGTCCGGCCCGACGATGAACTCCACCGTGCCGGCGCTCTGGTAGCCGACGGCTTTCGCCAGCGCGACCGCCTGCCCGCCCATCGCGGCGCGTGTCTCTGCGTCGAGGAACGGCGACGGCGCCTCTTCCACGACCTTCTGGTTGCGCCGCTGGATGGAGCATTCGCGCTCGCCGAGATGGATGGCGTTGCCATGCGCGTCGGCAAGCACCTGGATTTCGATGTGGCGCGGCGTCTCGATGAACTTCTCGAGAAACACGCGATCGTCCGCGAAGGAGGAGCGCGCCTCCGAGCGGGCGCGCTCAAAGCCTTCGCGAAGCTCCACCTCGCTGTAGGCGACGCGCATGCCCTTGCCGCCGCCGCCCGCCGACGCCTTGATCATCACCGGAAAGCCGATCGCCTCCGCGATCTTCAGCGCTTCGTCCGCATCTGCGACAACGCCGATATGCCCCGGCACGGTCGCGACTCCGGCCTTGGCCGCCGCCTTCTTGGATTCGATCTTGTCGCCCATCGCTTCGATCGCCGTGACCGGCGGGCCGATGAAGACGAAGCCCGCAGCCTCCAGCGCGCGCGGAAAAGCGGGATTCTCGGAGAGGAAGCCGTAGCCCGGATGCACCGCGTCGGCGCCTGCTTCCTCCGCCGCCGTGACGATTGCCTCGATCGAAAGATAGCTTTGCGTGGCCGGCGCGGGCCCGATGGCCACCGCCTCATCCGCCATCTCGACATGCAGCGCGTTGCGATCCGCCTCCGAATAGACGGCGACGGTGGAAATCCCCATCCGCCGCGCCGTGCGCATCACGCGGACCGCGATCTCGCCTCGATTTGCGACGAGGATTTTCTTGAACATGCCGGACGCTCGCTCCCGCCGAAGCTCTAGGCGGCGCTCGCGGCCTCCGCAAGCTTGTCCGTCCGCCCGTTCGGGCGCAGTCTCGGTGCCGCCAAAGTCCAGAGGCGCGATTGTCGGTTCCCGTCAGCAAAGACCATTTCCGCCACCACCGGCGGTTCTACCTTGCGTTCCTGGGAGGCCTGGCTGTCGGAGGAGCGGCGGTCGGAGTCGATCCGGGTGTCAGGGTCGCGCTCGGCGGCAACGTCTTCTACGCGCTCTATCTGGTCTCGACCTTCTGGGTCGAACGCACGCTCACCGTCACCGATCTCCGGAAGAAGGCGAGTTTTGAGGACGAGGGCATCGCGCTGATTGCCGTCGTAACGCTCGCGGCGATAGTCTTGTCGCTGGGCTCGCTGGCGATCCTCCTCTCGGAGCGAACGTCACCCGGCTGGCGGCTCGTGCCAGCGGTCGCCAACGTCCCGCTCGGCTGGGCCACGCTCCATACGGTGATGGCTTTCCACTACGCCCATCTCTTCTATTCGAGGGGTGCAGACGGAACGAAAAAGCCGCACGACAGCGGCGGCCTGACGTTTCCCAACACGGCCGAGCCGGCAATTCTCGACTTCGTCTATTATTCGTTCGTGATCGGCATGACCGCGCAGGTCTCGGACGTCGAGACGACCTCTCAACCGATGCGCCGCACCACGACCGTGCATGGCGTGATCTCGTTCTTCTTCAACACCGTAATCCTCGCCTTCGCGGTCAATGTCGTGACGCGGGGCTAGTGCTCCCACGCTACGGCGTCGGAGGTGTGCTTTTGGCGACCGGAACCGAACCGATGCGGCTCTCGCGCCAGAAGACATAGGCGCCCGAGCCGACGACGATCGCAATCCCGAACCATTTCAGGAGGCTCGGGAAGTCGCCGAAAACGGCGTAGCCCAGGAGCGCGGCACAGACGATCTCGACGTATTGCATCGGCGCGATCAGCGACGACGGCACAAGACGCGACGCCTGCACGAAGAGGAAATGACCCGAGGTGCCGAAGACGCCCATCAGCAGCAGAAACGCAATTTCGCGCGCGCCAACCGGCGTAGGCGAAAGCTCCGGCACGGCAAAGAAGTGCCCTGCCACGAGAACGAGCGTCAGCACGACGAATGCCGAGACGCCCGCCGTGAACTGCATCGTGAGCGGCGTGTCATAGGCAGTGAGGCGGCGGTTCATGAGCACGTAGACGGCGAAGAGCGCGCCGCCGAGCGCCGGAACAAGCGAAATTGGCCCGAACACGCTCCAGCTCGGCTGCACCACGATCAAGACGCCGACGAAGCCCGTCACGACCGCAATCCGCCGCCGCCAGCCGACATGCTCCTTGTCGATGACGGCGGAGAGGATCGTCAGGATGAAGGGCTCGATGAAGAAGATCGCGATCGCGTCGGCGAGCGGCATCACCTTGATCGCCGCGAAGTACAACGTGCTGCTGCCGGCGATCAGCGCGCCGCGCACGACGTTCGGCCAGAGCCGCTTCGGCACCAGGCCCGAGACGCCCTGGAAATAAAGCAGCAAGGGCAGCGTGAAGAGCGACTGGAGGAGAAACCGCGCCCAGGCGATCGCGCCGGGCGAGACGCTGTCGGAAATGTATTTGGCGATCGTGTCCTGCCCGGGAAGCAGGACCATGGCGACGACGACGAGCGCCAGTCCGCGCGTGACTTCGCGCGGGTCGTCGGCGCGAAGCGAGGCCGAAACGGAGGCGTTCATGCCGTCTGCATGGCGAAAACTGCAGTGCCCGGCAAGGGTCGCTCGCGAGCGGCCCGCACCTGCTTCGGAATCAAGAAGAAATCGGAAAGACGAGTCTGCGGCCCGCTGGGGCGCCTAAGGTCGGATCAGGCGGCGTGCGCCATCGTCCCGGCCACCTGCCGGGCGGTGTTTCTCGCATCCGGCTGCACCAGGGCGGCCATCGCGGCGCGGGCCATGAAATCCGCCCAGCGCGGATCGCGCCGCACCAGGTAAGTGTCGATCAGGAAGACAAGATCGAGCTGGTCGCCGCTCGGCGCGCCCCCCTCGAAGACCATCCGCTCCAGTCGATCCACCTGATCGGCCGATATTGCGCGGGAGGCGCGCACGTCCATGAGGAGATCCGACGTCAACATCACTTGCCTCAAACAGGGTGTACGTTTTCTAACTCCCATCAGTCTAATGCGCTGCGATTGTTTCCGTTTCACGCAAACTGCCGGGAAGGTTAGCAATCTGTTATAAGAGGGCGGCGTGACGCCGGCGAAACACCCTGGGCCGATGGAGCCCAGGCGTTGCTCGCTTGCCACGCTCAAAGCCTTGTTTTTCTGCTATGTTTAGTCAGTTTCCAGGCCTGAAACCGCGAGCGAGCGTAATGCAGACCTTCCACATCGAAATCATCAAGCCCTCGCACTACGACCGCCAAGGCTACGTCATCCAATGGTGGAAGGCCTGGATCCCGTCGAATTCAATGGCTTGCCTCTACGGCATCGCGCAGGAGTGCGCGGAGCAAAAGGTGCTCGGCGACGACGTGGCGATCGAGATCGACGCCTACGACGAGATGAACATCCGCGTGCCGCTCGACGAGATCGCCGCGAAAATCAAGCAGCCCAACCATTCCGGCATCGTCTGCCTGGTCGGCGTCCAGTCGAACCAGTTTCCAAGAGCCATGGCGATCGCGCGCCACCTGCGTGCGAAGGGCGTCGCGGTCGCAATCGGCGGCTTCCACGTTTCCGGCTGCATCTCGATGCTGAAGGATCTGACGCCCGAGTTGAAGGAGGCGGTCGATCTCGGCATCACGCTCTACGCCGGCGAGGCCGAGGAGCATTTCCACGAATTCCTTCAGGACGCGCATGCCGGCAAGGCAAAGCCAATCTACAACTTCATGCACGATTTGCCGAACCTGCAGGGCCAGACGATCCCCTACCTGCCGGAGCGCTTGGTGAAGCGCTATGACGGCGTGCTGTCTTCCTTCGACGCCGGCCGTGGCTGCCCGTTCCAGTGCTCGTTCTGCACCATCATCAACGTGCAAGGCCGGAAGTCGCGCTGGCGCGACGCCGACGACATCGAGCGGATCGTGCGCGAGAACGCCGCCCAGGGCATCTCGCACTTCTTTATCACCGACGACAATTTCGCCCGCAACAAGAACTGGGAGCCGATCTTCGACCGGCTGATCGAGTTGCGGGAGAACCAGGGGCTGGAGATCACGTTCCTGATTCAGGTCGACGTGCTCGCGCACCTGATCCCGAACTTCATTACCAAGGCCGCGCGCGCCGGCTGCCAGTTCTGCTTCATCGGGCTCGAAAGCATCAATCCGGACAACCTGGTTCACATGAAGAAGAACCAGAACCGCATCACCGAGTACCGGAAGATGTTCCAGGCCTGGAAGGAGGCCGGGATCGTCACATACGCGGGCTTCATCATGGGGCTCCCCGGCGACACGCCGGCGACGATCAAGCGCGACGTCGAGATCATCCAGCGGGAGCTCGCGGTCGACGTCCTGGAATTCACAGTGCTGACGCCGCTCCCCGGCTCCGAGGACCACAAGGTCCTCTACGAGAACGGCACCTGGATGGATCCGGACCTGAACAAATACGACATCGAGAACGTGACGACCGCGCACCCGAAGATGAGCGCCGAGGAGTGGCAGCAGACCTACTTCAATGTCTGGGACTGGTACTACACCGAAGAGCATGTCGAGCGCCTGATGCGCAGGAACATCGCCTACGGCATCAAGCCGATAAAGATCTGGCGCACGGTGCTGCAGATCTACGGGGCGATGAAGTTCGAGAACGTGCATCCGCAGCAGTGCGGCTATTTCCGCCTGAAGGACCGCAAGGAGCGCCGGCCGGAACTGCCGCGCGTCCCCGCGCTCCTTTTCTATCCGCGCTATGCTTTGGAGACGCTCGTCAAATACACACGCTTCACCGCCTACGGCTGGAAGATCAACCGCATCCGCAAGCGGCTGGAGAAGGACCCGGCGAACCGGACTTACGCCGACCTCGCCACCATCCGCGTCGTGGACGCCGAGGCCGAGCATCTGGAGATGTTCGAGCTGAACGATTCAGCGCGCGCCGCGGTGGAGAAGGCGAAGAAGCAGGCTGGTCAGCGCAAGCAGCGCCAGGCCGCGCACGCGCACGAGGAAGAGCACATCGAAGCGGCGGAGTAGCCGCCGCTTCGGAAGGCCTCAGCGGCAGCCCTTTGCCTTTTCCGCTTTGACGATGGCGCTGACGTTGCGGCGCTCGACCGTGCTGAGCTTCACCATCTCCTGATCGTCGACCCAGCAGTCGGAATTGTCGAACGCCCTGCGTCCGCGCGCCGTCGCGAAGCAATAGCCGTTCTCGTCGAAGATGCGGTTTCGCACGTACCAGAGGTTCTGGCAGGAGAGGCTGCGGAGGTCGCTCTGCACGAAATCGTCAGTGTCGGAGCAGCCGATGTCCTCAAAGCAGTCGGCGCGCGCCGGCGCGGAGCCGAGGCTCAGGGTCGCGAAAGCCGCAATGAAGATGGCGCGCACGAAGAAACCCCTTACACGCAGCATGGAAGCCTCCAACGAAATCCCATCACAGCGGAATATTATCGTGCTTTTTCCACGGGTTAGCCAGCTCCTTCGAGCGTAGCAGCCGGAGCGCTCGTGCCACCCGCCGCCTTGTCGAGTGCGGCATGATCACGTCGTCGATGTAGCCGCGCTCCGCCGCCACGAAGGGATTGAGGAACCGGTCCTCGTATTCCTTGGTGTGCTTCGCCAGCTTCTCGGCGTCTGCGGCGTCGGCGCGATGCAGGATTTCGGCCGCCCCGCGCGCGCCCATCACAGCGATCTCCGCCGTCGGCCAGGCGTAGTTGATGTCGCCGCGGAGATGCTTTGAGGCCATGACGTCATAGGCCCCGCCATAGGCCTTGCGCGTGATGACAGTGACCTTCGGCACGGTCGCCTCGGCATAGGCGAAGAGCAGCTTCGCCCCGTGCTTGATGAGCCCGCCATATTCCTGCGCCGTGCCGGGAAGGAATCCCGGCACATCAACGAAGGTCAGGAGCGGCACCGAGAAAGCGTCGCAGAAACGCACGAAGCGTGCGGCCTTGCGCGACGCATCCGCGTCGAGCACGCCCGCCAGCACCATCGGCTGATTGGCGACGACGCCGACAGTCCGTCCCTCGATGCGCCCGAAGCCGGTAACGATGTTCTTGGCGTGCGCCGACTGGATTTCGAAGAAGGCGCCCTCGTCCACCGTCTTTTGAATCAGCTCCTTGATGTCATAGGGCTTGTTGGCGGCATCCGGGATCAGCGTGTCGAGCGATGGCTCGGCGCGGTCCCATGGATCGCTCGTCTCGATCTCCGGCAGCGGCGTCTGGTTGGAGAGCGGCAGGAAATCGAAGAGCCGGCGGATTTCTAGCAGCGTCTCGACATCGTTCTCGAAAGCGCCGTCGGCGATCGAGGATTTCACGGTATGCACCGAAGCGCCGCCGAGCTCTTCCGGAGTCACCGTCTCGTTCGTGACCGTTTTCACCACGTCCGGCCCGGTGACGAACATGTAGCTCGTGCCCTTCACCATGAAGATGAAGTCGGTCATCGCCGGCGAGTAGACATCGCCGCCAGCGCACGGTCCCATGATGACGGAGATTTGCGGGATGACACCGGAAGCGAGCACGTTGCGCTGGAACACCTCGGCATAGCCGGCGAGCGAAGCGACGCCCTCCTGGATGCGCGCGCCGCCGGCATCGTAAAGGCCGATGATGGGCGCCCGATTGCGGAGCGCCATGTCCTGCACCTTCTGGATTTTCTCTGCGTGCGCCTCAGACAGCGAACCGCCGAACACGGTGAAATCCTTGGCGAAGACGAAGGCCGGACGGCCGTTGATGGTGCCCCAGCCGGTGACGACACCGTCGCCCGGAATCCGCTTCTTGGCCATGCCGAATTCGGTGGCCCGGTGCTCGACGAACATATCGAATTCCTCGAACGACCCTTCGTCGAGGAGCACGTCGAGCCGCTCGCGCGCGGTGAGCTTGCCGCGCTTGTGCTGCTGGGCGATCCGCTCTTCGCCCCCGCCCTTCCGCGCCTCCTCGCGCCGCCGCTCGAGCTCGTTCAGAACCTCGCGCATGGGACCAGCCCCGATTCGCCCGCCGCAATGTGAAGCAGCGTGATAGCACGCGGGGCGCCGCGACGGTAATCTCGGCCAGCCGCGACGGGGGAGACTGGGATGCGAGGGATTTCCGGGACAACGATCGTGCTGCGCCTGGAGGGACTGGCGCTCGCGCTTGTCGCCATCTGGCTCTATCACGCGTTTCACCAGCCCTGGTGGATCTTCGCGGTGCTGTTCCTCGCGCCCGACCTTTCCATGCTCGGATACTTCGCCGGCCCACGGATCGGCGCTTCGATCTACAACGCGGTGCACAGCTGGGTGACGGTCGCAGCGCTTTTCTTCGTCGTCTGGTATCGCTTCGGCGACAGCACCTTCGCGCTGTCGCTCCCCTTCATCCTCGGCGCGCATATCGGCGTCGACCGTGCGCTCGGCTTCGGCCTGAAGCACGCCTCAGGCTTCAAGGACACGCATCTCGGCAAGCTTGGGAAGGTCGCGACCTAGGAGAGCGCCAGCGCCGCGGCGCGGAAATCATCGAGGCGGCGGGCGCGGCGCTGCATCGCTTCTGCATCTGCGCCCCACTTCTCGATGTTCCAGTCCTCGTCGACATGCGCCGCGGCCCAGGCGACGTCGACGTCAAGCGCGCCAAGCGCAAGCGCAAGCGCGATCAGCGCAGAGCCGGACAGCGTTGTCGCGAGGCCGAGTCCCGCGAGGCGGAACGGGTCGTCGTAGGCGCCAAGCGCCGCTGCGATCGCGGCGAGCGTCGCCTCCGGCTGCGCCACGTGCACGATGCCCTCGGCCAGCACGAAACGGCCAAAGCGCTCCTCCGCCCAGCCAAGGATCGGGTCCCACGCCTCACGCTGCCGGAGCACGAGACCTTCGGGTTCGCCGGCCCGATAGCAGAGAAGGTCCGTGCCGGCATAAGCCAGCGCTTCCGCGCGCACCTCTTCGATCCGCCCGGCGACACCGTCGATGGCGCTGTTCGCGAGGCGCGTGACCGGCATCGCCCCGGCATCGATGAATTCGCCCTGCCTCGCCCATTCCGCCTGGATGGCGTCTGCGAGGTGGCGGTGCGGAACGGCGAGCGGCTGCCGCGCCGGAGTCATCGCGCGCTTGCCATCGAGGCGAAGGGCGAAGCCGCCCTCCTCAGGCTGCATCGAGGCCTCGGCGTAGAAGCGCTTCTGCCGCGTCGGTGCGGTCAGCCGGCGCGCGGCTTCCATCGGGTTGGACATGGTTCCGCTCTAGCTCATGGCTCCCGCGGAGAGAAGCCTCAGGCGCCCGTGGCAAGAGCGCGCGTCCGCTGCGCAACCCGCCACTCCCGATAGACAGCGGGAAGCGAAAGCAGCCCGACGCCGACAAGCGCGATCAGCGTCTTCGTCACCTCGTTGAAGGGCCCGGCCCGGCCGTCGAGCCAGCGCACGAGATAAACCAGCACGACATGCCACGCATAGATCTGCAGCGAATGCCGCCCGAGCAGCCGCAGGAAGCCGAGATTGAAGAAGAAGCGAAGTCCCGCCGCGATCGCCCTGACGATCTGGTGCTCGGCGCGCGGCCCGGCGATCAGGAGCCACGCCATCACGTAGCCGAGAATGGCGAAGTTGATGAGGAAGATCGCGCCGAACTCCGTGCGGTTCTCGTAGACCTGGAAGCGGTGCATCACATCTTCCGGCACGAGGCCGAAGGTGAAGGCGAGGCGGAATGCCAGGAAGAAGAGAAGGGCTGCGGCGCACCCCTTCATCGCGACGGTCTTTTGCGGATCGAAATAGGCGTCGACGTTAAGACGGCCCTCCGCGATCAGCGCTCCGATCACCATGGCGAGGAAGAAGATCGCCTGCCAGGCAAGCACGTTGAACGCGACGCGCACGCCAAGCTCCGGGTGGGTGCTCGCCAGGAAGGCATCAAGCGCCTCAGCCGCCGGCAGATGAACGCCCGTCTGCACGGCAAGCCAAAGGATGAGCGACCCGGCCACGACCCATACGGCGCGCCCGGAAAGCGCGAGCCAGAGAAGAACGGGAGCGGCCAGGAGATAGACGACGTATTGCGGCAGGATGTCGAGGAACGTCGGCTGATAGAGGAGCGCCGCCCCGGCCGCGCGAAAGGCGAAGCCGCCTTTACCAAGGCCGCCCAGCCAGACGTCCCAAAGAGCGGGCGCACCGGGTAGAAGGGCTCGGAGAACGAGCACGGTGACGACGCAGGCGATCGTATAGGCGTAAAGCTCGGCGGCGCGCCGCCAGATGGGGACGGCACCGGGCAGGAAGCCGCGCTTCATCATGCGCGGCGAATAGACCAGCCCGATCAGGAGACCGGAGAGGAAAATGAACCCCTGAACGTCCTGCACGAAGCCCAGCTCCGCGTGGTTCAGGCGCACAAGCAGATAGCCACCCGCGAACGTCAGGTGGTTCAGGAACATGAAAACGAGGAAGTAGCCGCGAAGGCCGTCGATTACGCCGAGACGTCTCATGGGCTGCATCCTGCAAGAACTCGTGCAAGCTAAGAATTTTGCGCGCAAAGGAGTTCCGCCCCCGCGGCGATTCTTCCGATGCCAGCTAGACTTGGCAGCGACTGGGACGGCACCAAGGCGGCGGCATGGCCGAGGCTAGATTTCCACCGCGTCGCCGCTTCGCTCGTCGAAACCGAGCACCGCAAAGCTCTGCTGCATGTGAGGCGGAAGCGGCGCCGTCACGTCGAGCGTGCCGCCCTTCGGATGCGGCAGCACGATGCGGCGGGCAAGAAGATGCAGGCGGTTCTGGATGCCGCCCGGGAACTCCCAGTTCTCGACGTTGAAGTATTTCGGGTCGCCCAGGATCGGATGTTCGATGAAGGCGGCGTGGGCGCGCAACTGATGCGTGCGTCCGGTGATCGGGCGCATGACGAGGAAGGAGACCTTCTGCCCCGCCTGGTCCGCGAGGCCATAGAGCGTAACGGCATGGTCGGCGCCGCTCTCGCCGTGCTGCGCGATCCGCATCCGCTCCGCGTCTTCGTCCCTGGCGAGGAAGGTGGAGATGCGGCCGTTCGCCGGGCGCGGCACCCCGGCGACGAGCGCCCAATAGAGCTTCTGCGTCTCGCGCGCCTTGAAGGCCTCGCCCAGGAAGGCGGCGGCAGAGCGCGTGCGCGCAACGACGAGCACGCCCGCCGTGTCGCGGTCGAGCCGGTGCACGAGCCGCGGCTTGCGTCCCTGCCGGTCGGTGAAGGCCTCGAGCATCTGGTCAACGTGTCGCGTCAAGCCCGAGCCGCCCTGAACGGCAAGTCCGAACGGCTTGTTCAGGACGATGACGTCGGAATCTTCGTGCAGGATCGCCGCCTGAAGCACCTCGCGGTCGCTGCCCTTTCGCGGCGGCGCCGGCTTCGCAGCCCGCGCGTCGCCGATGGCGAGAGGTGGAATGCGCACCGCCTGCCCCGCTGCAAGCCGCGCGGAGGTTTCCACGCGCGCGCCGTCGACGCGCACCTGGCCGGAGCGGATCAGCTTCTGCAGGTGGCCGAAGCCGAGGCCCGGGTAGTGCAGTTTGAACCAGCGATCGAGCCGCATCCCGGCTTCGTCGCGATCGACTTTTTTTGTTTCGACACTCACGGCTAGGCATTTAGACTTGGCGAGGGCGTTCGTCATCCACTTCCGGGCCCAATTCCGGCCCGAGGGCACCGTTGACCGCCCCCCGGCCTGCAAATACGCTCGTTTTCGATGGGGATGGGGTCCCCCGACAACCGCCGAAGAGGCTGATGACTCCTGCTGCGTTGGGCCTTCGGCCCTGCTGCTAGGACGAGGCGCGATGGAATCGGCAATTGTGTATCTCTGGATTGCGGTGGGGAGCGCCGCAGGCGGCGCCGCGCGGTACTTCTGTTCAGGCGTGGTGGCGCGGCTGATCGGCGAGACGTTCCCCTGGGGCACGCTCGTCGTGAACATCGTCGGCTCCTTCATCATCGGCTTTGTAGGCGTGTTGACGTCGCCGGACGGCCGGCTCCTCATCGCCCCGAACACGCGGCTCGCCATCATGGTCGGGTTTTGCGGCGGCTACACGACGTTCTCGTCGTTCAGCATCCAGACGCTCAATCTCCTGAACGACGGGCAATACCTTTACGCCGGCGCGAACATGCTTCTCTCCGTCGTGCTCTGCCTCCTGTCGGTATGGGCCGGCAGCGCGATCGCATCGAACATCAACGCGGTTGGATGGATCTAGTCATGCAGCTACCTCGCAACTCCGTGCTCCTCCGCATCTTCCTCGGCGAGAACGACAAGCACGGCAACCTGCCGCTTTATGAGGCGATCGTGCTGAAGGCCCGCGAAGTGGGCCTTGCCGGCGCGACAGTGCTTCGCGGGCCGCTCGGCTTCGGCAACTCAAGCCACATCCACACGGCCAAGATTCTCCGCCTCTCGCAGGACCTCCCCTTCGTGATCGAGATCGTCGATTCGCCGGAGAAGATCGACGCCTTCCTCCCCGCTCTCTCCGAGATGATGGGAAGCGGGCTGGTCACCCTGGAGAAGGTGAAAGTGCTCCAATACGGCAACGAGAAGAACACCGCAAAAGGCTGAATCTCAGACCAGTCCCGCGGCGCCGAGCGCCGCACCGATCGTCAGAAACACCAGAGGGTGGACGCGCGTCAGCGTCAGCAAGGCGGCCGTGACGACAGTGATTGCCGCGGCGGCGGGGCTTGAGTCGACCGTGCGGCCGATCACGTAGGCGCTCGACGCAACGAGGCCGATGGTTATCGGCGTGACACCCGACTGGATGGCGATCCGCCACCGCGCATGCCGGAAGCGATGCCATATGTGTCCGACGAAATAGGCGAGCACGCTCGTCGGCCCGATGATCGCAAGCGTCGTCAGAAGCGCACCGGCCGCACCGGCAACTTCCCATCCGATCAGGGTGACAATAATGACGTTCGGCCCCGGCGCCGCCTGCGCGACGGCGAAGAGGTCGGCGAAGCGCTGGTCGGTCATCCAGTTGTGTACCTCGACGACCTGCCGGTGCATTTCCGGCAACGCCGCGTTGACTCCGCCGATCGTGAAGAGGAGAGAATCAGGAAATTCACGAAGAGCGTGGCGAGCGGCGAGTCGTCGTTCATGCCGTTCGCCGCCAGGCGACGCCGATGCTGATCGATGCAAGGACCAGGACCGCGATGGGAAGCGGTATCCTGAGGAGCCCGACCGCAACAAAGGTGGCGGCCGCGAAGAGAAGCGGCACAAGTGCGCGTTTCACGACGAGCGGGTGAAGCATCTTCACTCCCATCGACATGATGAGCCCGACCGCGGCCGCAGAGACTCCGCCGAGCGCACCTTGCACGCGCGGAACGTCGTGGAAGTGGAGGTAGAGCGCACCAACGAGGAGAACGACGGCGATCGGCGCTGCCATCAGCCCGACCACCGCGACGACCGATCCAAGAGGTCCTCGGAAGCGCCCGCCGATGACCACCGAGACATTGATAATGTTCCCGCCCGGCAGGAACTGGCCGAGCGACAGGATCTCGGTAAATTCCTCGCCGGTCAGCCAGCGCCGCTTCTCGACCAACATCCGCCGCGCCCATGGCAGCACGCCGCCGAAGCCCATCACCGCGATCCCCGCAAACGCGAGCGAGAGGTCGAGCAGGCCAGGTCGGTCGTCGCTTGGGCCGGGGACGGCGGAATCGGACATCGGTGGGATCGCAGGCAGGCGTCTTGTCTATCCGCGCCGTCGCCAACTCTCAATCGAGAGTCGGCACTTTCTTCAGCATTGCGACATAATCCCCCGGCAGGCCGTGCGCGAGCGCGCCGTCGATGAGCTGCTTGAGATATCTCGCGGAGGTGAGTCCGGGATCCGGGCGCAATGGATGCGGATTGGCGACATAGGTGTGCGCGGCGATCTCTTCCGGCGCGGACGCCGTCTCGATGCGGACGGCGACTTCCCTCACCTCATACCCGTTTCGCGCGTGGCCCGGTCCGAAATGCCCCTCGAAGTAATGGAGGGCGCTCCAATCGTCCTGGGTCATGTCGAAGAGCACGCCCCAGACCTGCGCGCCGGCGGACACCTCGACGCTCGCGACAGCATGCAGGCGCCGATCCGACCAGCGCGGGAAGCAGAGCCTGTGGTCGGCGAGAAGGCCAACTCCGCGGGCCTTCGCGCCGATGCAGCGTGTCGACATCTGCGCCGGGTCCATGTTCGACCCGTAGGCGAAGTAGATCACCGGCGCCCCCGCTCACGCCTGAGCCGCTCCCATTCGGCGAGCCGTTCGGCAATGCGTTTCTCGTAGCCGCGCTCAGTCGGCCGATAGAACTCCTCGCGCGGCATTTCTTCCGGGAAATAGCTCTGGCCGGAGAACGCATCCTCGGCCTCGTGGTCGTATTCGTAGCCGGCGCCGTAGCCCTCACCCTTCATGAGCTTGGTCGGCGCGTTCAGAATGTGCTTCGGCGGCGCCAGCGAGCCGTGCTCTTTCGCGGAGCGCTTCGCTGCGGAGAAGGCCGTGTAAAGCGCGTTCGATTTCGGCGCGACGGCGAGATAGACGCAGGCCTCCGCGAGCGCCAGCTCGCCCTCCGGCGTGCCGAGCATGTGATACGCCTCCTTCGCCGCGTTGGTGATGACCAGCGCGTTGTGGTCGGCAAGCCCGATATCCTCCACCGCCATACGGATCATTCTGCGCGCGAGGTACATCGGGTCCTCGCCCGCATCGAGCATGCGCGCGAGATAGTAGAGCGCCGCCTGAGGATCGGAGCCGCGCACCGATTTGTGCAGCGCTGAGATCAGATTGTAGTGCCCGTCCTGGCTCTTGTCGTAGATCGGCGCTCGCCGCTGCACGATCTCCATCAACCGCGTCGCATCGAAGCTCTCGCCCTCGCGCGCCGCGCGCCACACTTCTTCGGCAAGACTGAGCACGGCGCGGCCGTCGCCGTCGGCAAGGCGGACGAGCACCTGCCGCGCCTCATCGTCGAGCGGCAGCCTGCGCCCTTCGATCTCCTCGGCGCGGTCAACAATCTTTTGGAGAGCCTCCGCGTCGAGGGGCTTGAAGACGAGAACGCGGGCGCGAGAGAGAAGAGCGGCGTTGAGCTCGAAAGAAGGGTTCTCGGTGGTCGCGCCAACCAGCGTCACCGTGCCGTCCTCCATCACCGGAAGGAAGGAATCCTGCTGCGCGCGGTTGAAACGATGGATCTCGTCGACGAAGAGCAGCGTCCCCTTCCCAATCTCGCGCCGCGCGCGCGCTTCCTCAAATATCTTCTTCAGTTCCGCGACGCCGGAATGGATGGCTGAGATCTGCTGGAACTCGAGGTCCGTCTCCTTGGCGAGGAGCCGCGCGACGGTGGTCTTGCCGGTGCCGGGCGGCCCCCAGAAGACGAGCGAGCCGAGCGAGCGCGTCGCGAGCATGCGGGTCAGCGCCCCGTCCGGCCCGATCAGCGCCTCCTGCCCCACGATTTCCGAAAGCGCGCGCGGCCTCAGGCGATCCGCCAGCGGGCGCGGGGCGTCGCGGCCGAGACCCGACGCTTCGAAGAGGTTCTTTGTGCCCTTGGGTGTGCCCCGGCTCACGCTCGACCCGTCTCAGCCCCCGACAACGATACTGGAGACGCGCCCGTCGCGGCTGAACTTGATCCGCCAGAGCCGGCTGTCCGCCTCGACCAGCTTGGCGAGCTGTTCCGCGCTCTTGACGTCTTCGCCCTGCGCGCCGAGCACGACATCGCCCTTCTTGAACCCGACGCGCGCAGCCGGCGACATCGGCTCGATGTCGACGATGACGGCGCCCTGCTCGGCGCCGCGTATACGCATTCGGTCGGCAAGCGACGCATTCAGGTCGGCGACGACTGCGCCCGTCAGTGGGCTCCGCCCGCCGAGCAGCGTCAGGTCGGCCTCGCTGAGTTGCGGCTCGGCCTCGGCCGTGACGTCGACGATGCTCTCTTTGCCGTCACGCCAGACGGTGAGCGGCACTGGGCTGCCGATCCCGGCAACGGCCAGGCGGTAGTCGAACGACGCGGCGTCCGCCACGTCGCGGTCGCCGGCCTTCAGGATCAGGTCGCCGACCTTGAGGCCGGCCTTGGCGCCCGGCAAATCCTTGTCGACGCTCGTGACGAGCGCACCGCGCGGGCTCGTGAGCCCGAGCGAAGAGGCGATCTCCGGCGTCAAATCCTGGCTGACGACACCGATCCACGGCCGCGCCACCGATTTTGAGCCGGCGACGGCTTGCGTCACGACAGTGCGCACCATGTCGGCCGGAATGGCGAAGCCGATGCCGACAGATCCGCCGCTGCGCGAGAAGATAGCCGTGTTGATGCCGACCACCTTGCCGTCCAGGTCGACGAGCGGCCCGCCGGAATTGCCCGGATTGATGGCGGCGTCGGTCTGGATGAAGAAACCGAAATCGCTGATGCCCACATTGGTGCGCGCAACTGCGGAAACGATGCCACTCGTCACCGTCTGACCCACGCCGAAGGGATCGCCGACCGCCAGAACGAGATCGCCGACCTCGAGCGCATCGGAGTTGCCGAACTCCAAAACCGGAAGGTCGGCCCGGCCGGCGTCGATCTTGAGGATGGCGAGGTCCGTCCGCTCGTCCTTGATCAGGATCTTCGCCGGAAGCTCGCGGCCATCGGAGAGCGCCACTTTGATGTCGGTGGCGTCGCCGATGACGTGGTTGTTAGTGACGATGACGCCGCTCTTGTCGACGATGACGCCGGAGCCGAGCGAGGAGCGCTGGCGCTCCTGCGGTCCGCCGAACATGCCGCCGCCGAAGAAGCGCTCGAAGAATGGGTCGCCCTGGAATGGCGAGCGCACCTGCACGGTCGACGTGGCGTAGACATTGACTACGGCCGGCGCGACGCGCTTCACGATCGGCGCGAAAGAGAGCCGGATTGTCTCGCGGCTGTCTGGCACGGCGCTATTCGCCACCGCCTGGCTGGCGG
The DNA here is from genome assembly GCA_963805325.1 of uncultured Alphaproteobacteria bacterium. Classification (GTDB taxonomy): domain Bacteria; phylum Pseudomonadota; class Alphaproteobacteria; order Rhizobiales; family Afifellaceae; genus DASWJZ01. Next base: position 238,239 of record CAWDTS010000016.1, read on the forward strand.
CCGCCGTGACGTTAGGCGCAGGCGCCGGGTTTGCCTCCACGGGGGCTGCGACCGGCGCGGCACGCGCCTCAGCGCCGACAAGCCCCATCCTCGCGTCATGCTTCTGCGGCAGCAAGAATGCCGCGCCAGCAACTGCGGCGATCGCCAGAGCCGTGACGAGACCGACGCTCCGTCGCATCCCGGTCCTCCTAGAGATTTCGGCGCCCCTAAAGCCCACTCGAAATAGGCGGATAGGCGCGGAACGGCAAGGCAAACCGCCGGGCCGCAAATTACCAAAAGGAAAGGGGCCGCAAGCGGCCCCTTGGTCGAAACCCTGACGGCTCCGCGGCTTATGCCGCGACGTCCTCGGTCTCCTGCGCCTCGCGGCGGGCGCGGTCGGCGGCGCCCTTCGCCTCCGGGTCGCGGTCGACGAACTCGATCACTGCGACCGGCGCGTTGTCGCCATGCCGGAAGCCGGCTTTCAGAACACGCGTATAGCCGCCGTTCCGCTCCTTGTAGCGCGGGCCGATTGTCTCGAAGAGCTTCTTGACCATCGCTTCGTCGCGCATGCGGGCCATCGCCAGCCGGCGCGCGGAAAGGTCGCCCTTCTTTGCCAGCGTCACGAGCTTCTCCACGACCGGGCGAAGCTCCTTCGCCTTCGGCAGCGTGGTGACGATTTGCTCGTGCTCGATCAGCGAGGCCGCCATGTTGGCGAACATCGCCGTGCGATGCGTCGAGGTGCGGTTCAGCTTGCGGCGCGCTTTGCCGTGGCGCATGGCCCGTTCTCCTAAAAATCCCGACGCCGGAGGGCGCGCGGAAAGGCTCAATACTGGTCTTCGAAGCGCTTGGCGAGGTCCTCGATGTTGTCAGGCGGCCAGTTCGGCACTTCCATGCCGAGATGCAGCCCCATCGACGCCAGCACTTCCTTGATCTCGTTCAGCGACTTCCGGCCGAAGTTCGGAGTGCGCAGCATCTCCGCCTCGGTCTTCTGGATGAGGTCGCCGATATAGACGATGTTGTCGTTCTTCAGGCAGTTGGCCGACCGGACGGAGAGCTCCAGCTCGTCGACCTTCTTTAGGAGCGCCGGGTTGAAGGCGAGCTCCGGCGTCGACTCCTCGATCGTCTCCTTCTTCGGTTCCTCGAAGGAGACGAAGATCGAGAGCTGGTCCTGCAGGATGCGCGCCGCATAGGCGACCGCGTCGTCCGGCGTCACCGAGCCGTCGGTCTCGATCGAAAGCGTGAGCTTGTCGTAGTCGAGCACCTGGCCTTCGCGCGTGTTCTCCACGCGATAGGAGACCTTCTTCACCGGTGAGTAGAGGCTGTCGACGGGGATCAGCCCGATCGGCGCGTCCTCGGGCCGGTTACGCTCGGCGGCGACGTAGCCCTTGCCGCCGCTGACGGTCAGCTCCATGCGGATGTCGGCGCCTTCGTCGAGCGTGCAGATCACGAGCTCCGGGTTCAGGATCTCGATGTCGCCCACGGTCTGGATGTCACCGGCCGTGACATGCCCCGGCCCGGTCTTGCGAAGCGTCATCCGCTTCGGGCCCTCGCCGTCCATCTTCACGGCGATTTCCTTGATGTTGAGCACGATGTCGGTCACGTCCTCCCGTACGCCCGCGATCGAGGAGAACTCGTGCAGCACGCCGTCGATCTGCACGCTCGTCACCGCGGCACCCTGCAGCGACGAAAGGAGCACGCGCCGAAGCGCGTTGCCCAGCGTCAGGCCGAACCCCCGCTCCAGCGGCTCGGCGACCATCGTGGCCACGCGCCGCCGGTCCGAACCGAGCTTCACGTCGAGCTTGTTCGGTTTAATGAGGTCCTGCCAGTTTTTCTGGATAACCATCCATGCCTCTCAAGGATTGAGACCGCTTTAGCAGCGGTCCGCGCGCCACCCCCTGGCGGCGCGCTTCTCGTTCTTTACTCAGACGCGCCGGCGCTTCGGCGGCCGGCAGCCGTTATGCGGGATCGGCGTCACATCGCAAATCGTCGTGATCGTGAAGCCGGCCGCCTGCAGCGCACGAAGCGCCAATTCACGACCGGAGCCGGGCCCGGAGACTTCCACCTCGAGCGTTCGCACTCCGTGATCCTGCGCCTTGCGCGCCGCCGTCTCGGCGGCGATCTGCGCTGCGTAGGGAGTCGACTTGCGCGACCCCTTGAAGCCCATGGCACCCGACGACGACCAGGCGATCGTGTTGCCTTGCACGTCGGTGATGGTGATCATGGTGTTGTTGAAGGTCGAAGCCACGTGGGCGATGCCCGACGTGATGTTCTTGCGTTCGCGCTTGCGGATACGCGTTGCGTCCTTGCCCATCGTCTCGGTCCTTGAATTACTTCTTCTTGCCGGCGATCGGCTTTGCGGGCCCCTTGCGGGTGCGCGCGTTTGTATGCGTGCGCTGTCCGCGGACAGGCATGCCGCGGCGGTGGCGAAGCCCCCGATAGCAGCCGAGATCCATGAGCCGCTTGATGTTCATTGAGGTATCGCGGCGCAGGTCTCCCTCCACCATGTAGTCGCGATCGATGGTTTCGCGGATCTGGAGCACTTCCGAATCCGACAGCTCATTGACGCGCCTGGTATCCGGGATGCTCACCTTCTGGACGATCTCCCGCGCTTTGGTCGCGCCGATCCCATGGATGTACTGAAGCGCGATCACGACGCGCTTGTTCGTTGGAATATTGACGCCTGCAATGCGTGCCAAGTTCTGCTCCTTTGCCGCGCCCGCCCGGCGCCTTCGCCAAAAACCCGGCCGGAAACGCAAAAAGGTCGGTCCCGGACCTGCTCTCAAGCCCCGGCACCGCTCCAAACTTTCTAGGATTGGTGCCGTTATTTAGTGTTTCGCCCGCTTCCCGTCAACTGCCCCCGGCAGCCGAATTTGCCGGCAGAACCGCGGCAATCGCGCGTGTCACGTGGTCGATACCGACCATGCCGTCGACGCTCTTCAACTGCCCCTTGCCCCGGTAATAGTCGATGAGCGGCGCCGTCTGCGCACGGTAGGCGCCCAGCCGGATCTTGAACGACTCAGGGTTGTCGTCGGCCCTGACCGGCTCGCCCCGCGCTTGCATGTCCTTAAGCCGTGTCGCGATGCGGTCGAGCAGGATCCCCTCGTCCACCTTCAGCTCGACCACCGCGTCGAGCGCCAGCCCGCGCTCAGCAAGCAACTCGTTGAGTTCCTCCGCCTGCTTCACGGTGCGCGGAAAGCCGTCGAGCACAAACCCATCGGCCGCGTCCGGCTCGTCCAGCCGGTCGGCGATGATGCCGACGACCACCTCGTCGGGCACCAGCTCGCCGCGCGCCATGATGTCCTTCGCCGTCAGCCCGATCGGCGTCTCCGCCTTGATCGCAGCGCGCAGCATGTCACCGGTTGAAAGCTGTACGATGCCGTGCTTCTCCACGAGCCGCTGCGACTGTGTGCCTTTGCCCGCGCCGGGAGGTCCAAGAAGGATCACCCTCATCGACGCCGGCCTCGCAGTTTCGACTTCTTGACCAGGCCCTCATATTGATGGGCGAGAAGGTGGCCCTGCACCTGCTGCACCGTGTCCATAGTCACGTTGACCACGATCAGAAGCGACGTGCCGCCGAAATAGAACGGAATGCCGATTCGCGTGATCAGCGCCTCAGGCAGAAGGCAGACGACGACGAGATAGATGGCGCCGAGCATCGTGATGCGGGTCAGCACGTAGTCGATATAGTCGGCCGTACGCTGACCCGGGCGGATGCCTGGAATGAAGCCGCCATGCTTCTTGAGCTGGTCGGCCGTGTCCGACGGGTTGAAGACGACGGCCGTATAGAAGAAGGCGAAGAACACGATCAGCGCGCCGTAAATCAGCATGTGGAGCGGCTGCCCGTTGCCGAGGAGCGCCGTCACGGTGGTCAGCCACCCTGGACCGCGCCCGGCGGAGAAGTTCGCGATTGTGATCGGCAGCAGAAGCAGCGACGACGCGAAGATCGGCGGAATGACGCCAGACGTATTGAGCTTCAAGGGCAGATGCGAGGAATCGCCCTGGAACATGCGATTGCCGATCTGTCGCTTTGGATACTGGATCAGAAGCCGCCGCTGCGCGCGCTCGACGAACACGATGGCGGTCACGACGCCGACCGCGAGCACGCCCACGAAGAGAATGATGGGCGCCGACAGCGCGCCCTGGCGGCCGAGTTCCAGCGTCCCGGCCAGCGCGTGCGGGATGTTCGCTACGATGCCGGAGAAGATGATCAGAGAGATGCCGTTGCCGATGCCGCGCGAGGTGATCTGTTCGCCGAGCCACATCAGGAACATCGTTCCGCCGGTCAGCGTCACGACCGAGCTGATCCGGAAGAACCAGCCCGGATCGACGACGATGTTCGATGAGCCTTCGAGACCGACCGCGATGCCGTAGGACTGGAACATCGCCAGCACCACGGTCAGGTAGCGCGTGTACTGGTTGATGACCTTGCGGCCCTGCTCGCCTTCCTTCTTCAGCGCCTCAAGCTGCGGGACGACCGCCGTCATGAGCTGCAGGATGATGGAGGCGGAGATGTAGGGCATGATGCCGAGGGCGAAGATCGCCATCCGCTTCACGGCCCCGCCGGAGAACATGTTGAACATTCCCAGGATGCCCTGGGACTGCTGCTCGAAGGCCACCGTCAGCGCATCGAGGTTGATGCCGGGAAGCGGCAGATACGTGCCGAGCCTGTATACGAGGAGCGCACCCAGCGTGAACCAGATGCGCTTCTTCAGCTCCTCCGCCTTGGCGAAGGCGGAGAAGTTCAGGTTGGCGGCAAGCTGTTCGGCTGCTGAGGCCATGATCGCTCCTTAAAGCCCCCGCTCGACCCCCGTGGGCTCAGGCGCCGGCCTCTGCCGGTTCCGCCGCCTTGGGAAGTATAACGGTTCCCCCCGCGTTCTCCACGGCCGCGACCGCCGGACCAGAAGCACCGGCGACGTTGAACGTGAGCTTCGCCTTCGGCGCGGCGCCGCCGAGAAGCCGCACGCCGTCCTTTGCGCGTTTGATGATGCCGGCGGCCTTGAGCGCGTCAGCGTCGATCGTCTTGCCGGCGTCGAGCTTGCCCGCCTCGATCGCCGTAGCGATACGGTCGAGCCCGACCTCGACGTAGGTCTTGCGGAAGATGTTGGTGAAGCCGCGCTTGGGCAAGCGGCGGTGAAGCGGCATCTGGCCGCCCTCGAAGCCGTTGATCGCGACGCCGGAGCGCGCGGTCTGGCCCTTGCCGCCGCGGCCGCCCGTCTTGCCGCTGCCGGAGCCGATGCCGCGACCGATCCGCTTGCGGACCTTGAGCGCTCCCGGCCTGTCGGAAAGTTCGTTGAGCTTCATGGGGTTACGTTCCGTATTCTAAATCTGTTTCTCAACGTTCCTCGACGACGCGCACAAGGTGATGCACCCTGGCGATCATGCCGCGAGTCGAAGCGTTGTCCTTGAGCGTCGAGCGGCGGTGCATCCGATTCAATCCGAGCCCGATCAGCGTCTGACGCTGGTCGAAGCGGCGGCGAATCGGGCTGCCGATCTGCTCGACGACGATGGTCTTTTCGGCCATGGCGTGTCCCCTCAGCCTTCCGCAGCCGCGGCCGCGGCGGCAGCATCGGCGTCGCGCCGCCGCGCCTGCAGCGCCGAGACCTTGATGCCGCGCCGCGCGGCGACACCGCGCGGGCTGTCTTCGTGCTTCAGCGCGTCGAAGGTCGCGCGCACCATGTTGTAGGGGTTCGAGGTCCCCATCGACTTCGCCACGATGTCCTGGATGCCGAGTGTCTCGAAGACGGCGCGCATTGGGCCGCCGGCGATGATGCCGGTGCCGGGCTCCGCGGCGCGCAGGATGACCTTGCCCGCGCCATGCCGGCCAGCGACGTCATGATGCAGCGTGCGGCCCTCGCGAAGCGGCACGCGGATCAGCCCACGCTTCGCCGCCTCGGTCGCCTTGCGGATCGCCTCCGGCACTTCACGCGCCTTGCCATGGCCGAAGCCCACGCGGCCGCGCTTATCGCCGACCACCACGAGCGCAGCGAATCCGAAGCGCCGTCCGCCCTTCACCACCTTGGCGACGCGGTTGATGTGGACGAGCTTGTCGACGAACTCGCTGTCGCGATCTTCGCCGCGATCCCTGTCCCTGCCGCGATCCCGCCGGCGTCCATGCTCTGACATCGTACCGTCCGTTCCTCAATATGGGTTCGACCCGCGCTGGCGCGAGATCAGAATTCCAGTCCGCCCTCGCGGGCAGCTTCGGCCAACGCCTTCACGCGGCCATGATAGATATAGGCGCCACGGTCGAAGATGACCTTGTCGACGCCGGCGGCTTTGGCGCGCTCCGCAACGAGCTTGCCGACTTCGGCGGCCGCTGCCTTGTCGGCGCCAGTCTTCAGCTTCTCGCGAAGCGTCTTCTCCAGGCTCGATGCGGCCGCGACCGTGTGGCCATGCACATCGTCTATCACCTGAGCGTAGATGTGCGAGGACGAGCGGAAAACCGAAAGGCGCGGACGCCCGCTTCCCTTCTGCTTCAGCACCTTGCGCACGCGCACCGCGCGACGCACCGCCCCGGTTTTCTTCGTTAGCATGTCCCGACCTACTTCTTCTTGCCTTCCTTGCGGAAGATGTACTCGCCGACGTATTTCACGCCCTTGCCCTTGTAGGGCTCCGGCGGGCGCCAGCGGCGAATCTCGGCCGCCACCTGCCCGACCTTCTGCTTGTCGATGCCGCTGACGATGATCTCCGTCGGCTTCGGCGTCTCGATCTTGATCCCTTCCGGAATCGCGAACTTCACATCGTGGCTGTAGCCGAGCGCAAGGTTCAGGTTCTTGCCTTCGACCTGCGCGCGATAGCCGACGCCGTTGATCTCCAGCCGCTCCGTGTAGCCGTCGGTGACGCCGACCATGATGTTGTTCACGAGCGTGCGCGACAGGCCCCAGAGCGAGCGCGCCTCCTTCGACTGGTCGCGCGGCACTACCGTAACGCCGCCGTCCGCCATGGAGACGGAGACCTGGTCGACAAGCGACACGGCGAGCTGGCCCTTCGGCCCCTTCGCGCTGACCGTCTGGCCATCGACGTTCGCCGTTACGCCTTTCGGCACCGGCACCGGTTTCTTGCCAATTCGCGACATTGTCCTACCCGTTTCCTTATCGCCCTGCCGCTAGAACACGCGACAGAGCACTTCGCCGCCGACATTCTGCTGCCGCGCCTCGTGATCCGACATCACGCCCTTCGGCGTCGACAGGATCGACACACCCAGCCCGTCGGCGACGCGCGGAATGCTCTTCACCGAGGAATAAACACGGCGGCCCGGCTTCGAAACGCGCGTAATCTCGCGGATCACCGGCTGGCCCTCGGAATATTTCAGCTCGATCTGGTACTCCGCCTTGCCGTTCAACGCGACCTCGGAATAGCCGCGGATATAGCCTTCGCTCTGCAGCACATCGAGGACGCGCGCACGAAGCAGGGAAGCGGGCGTCGACACGGTCGGCCGCTTTCTCATCTGCGCGTTCCTGATGCGTGTCAGCATGTCGCCGAGCGGATCGTTTATTGGCATCTCTCGTTCCTCACCAACTCGACTTCACCATGCCCGGGACCTTGCCGTCATTGCTCATCTGGCGAAGCGCAATGCGGCTCATCTTGAGCTTGCGGTAGTAGCCGCGCGGGCGGCCGGTGACCTCGCAGCGATTGCGCACGCGCGTCGGCGAGGAGTTGCGTGGCAGCTCGGCGAGCTTCAGCCGCGCACTGAATCGGTCCTGATCGCTCAGGTTCGGATCGGCCGACTCGGCCTTAAGCTTCGCCCGTTTGGCGGCGTATTGCTTCGCCAGCCGCATGCGCCGCTTATTCTTCTCGATCGCGCTTGTCTTCGCCATCGTTCAAACCTCGTTTCGTTCGGTCACTGCCGGAACGGGAAATTCATTGCGCCGAGCAAAGCCCGTGCTTCCTCGTCGGTCGCGGCGGTCGTGCAGATCACCACATCCATGCCCCACACCTGATCGACCTTGTCGTAGTTGATCTCGGGAAACACGATGTGCTCCTTGATGCCGAGCGCGAAATTGCCACGCCCGTCGAAGCTCTTGGTGCTCAGGCCACGGAAGTCACGTACCCGCGGGAGCGCCACCGTCACCAGCCGGTCGAGGAACTCGAACATGCGCGCCTTGCGTAGCGTAACCTTCGCGCCGATCGGCATGCCCTCGCGCACCTTGAAGGTGGCGATCGACTTCCGCGCGCGCGTGACCACCGGCTTCTGCCCGGCGATCATGGCAAGGTCGTCCGCGGCGATCTGCGCCTTCTTGGAATTGCCGGTCGACTCGCCGACGCCCATGTTGAGCACGATCTTCGCGATGCGCGGTACGGCATGCGGGTTTTCGTAGCCGAACTGCTCTTTCAGCTTCGGTACGACGACCTCGCGATAGTGTTTCTGCAGCCGCGGCTCGTAATCCGAGCCGTTCGCGGCCATCTCGGCCTCAGCCATTGATAGTCTCTCCCGAACTCTTGGCGAAACGCACCTTGCGGCCGTCAGCCAGCATCTTGAATCCAACCTTCGTCGGCTTGCCCGTGGTCGGATCGGCGAGCGCAACGTTGGACAGATGGATCGGCGCTTCCTTGCGGGTGATGCCGCCCTCCTGCGACGCCGTCTGGCGCTGGTGGCGCGACACCATGTTGACCCCGCGCACAAGCGCCCGGTTCTCCTTCGGCATCACCTTGATCACTTCGCCGGAGCGGCCCTTGTCGCGCCCGGTGATGACGACGACCTTGTCGCCCTTCCTGATCCGCGCGGCCATCACAGCACCTCCGGTGCAAGCGAGATGATCTTCATGTGGTTCTTGGCGCGGAGCTCGCGCGGAACCGGGCCGAAGATGCGGGTGCCGACCGGCTCCGCCTTGTTGTCGATCAGCACGGCCGCGTTGCGGTCGAAGCGGATGACGCTGCCGTCGGAACGGCGGATGTCCTTCGCCGTTCTGACCACCACCGCCTTCATCACGTCGCCCTTCTTCACGCGCCCGCGCGGAATCGCTTCCTTCACCGACACCACGATGATGTCGCCGACATGCGCGTATTTACGCTTCGAGCCGCCCAGCACCTTGATGCACTGCACCCGGCGCGCGCCGGAATTGTCCGCGACATCGAGGTTCGTCTGCATCTGGATCATCGTGCGACGTCCTTCTTCTTAACGCGCGGACGGGCCCGGCCCGCCGCTACTTGATTCTTGTTCAGCCCGTAGTCCCGGTGGCACCTTCGGCGCCCACCACGACCCAGCGCTTGGTCTTGGAGATCGGCTTCGACTCCTGGATCGTTACCCGGTCGCCGATCTTGAATCGGTTCTCCGGATCGTGCGCCTGATACTTCTTCGTGCGCCGCACCGTCTTCTTCAGGATCGGATGCGTGAAGCGCCGCTCGACGTCGACCACCACGGTCTTGTCGGCCTTGTCGCTGACCACGACGCCCATAAGCAGTCTCTTCGGCATAAGCCTCTCCTCAGCCCTTCGCCTCGGTCGCGCGCTTCTGAGCGGCGATCGTCTTGACGCGGGCGATATCACGACGCACTTCGCGAATCCGCGCGGTCTTCTCCAACTGTCCGGTCGCCGCCTGGAAGCGCAGGTTGAACTGCTCCTTCTTCAGGCTCGCCAGGTTGTCGCCCAGTTCGTCGAGCGTCTTGGTGCGAATGTCTTCGGCCTTCATCGCCATCACTCCGCGATACGCGTCACGACGCGGGTACGGATCGGCAGCTTGGCCGCTCCGAGCCTCAGCGCTTCGCGCGCGGTCTCTTCGTTGACGCCGTCTATCTCGAACATGATGCGGCCCGGATGAACCCGGACCACCCACAGTTCCGGCGCGCCCTTGCCCTTGCCCATGCGCACTTCCGTCGGCTTCTTCGACACCGGCACGTCGGGGAAGATGCGGATCCAGACGCGGCCTGAGCGCTTCATCTGGCGCGTGATGGCGCGCCGAGCCGCCTCGATCTGGCGCGCGGTCACGCGCTCGGGCTCCAGCGCCTTCAGCCCAAATTCGCCGAAGTTCAGGACCGTCCCGCCCTTGGATTCGCCGTGGATACGGCCCTTGTGCGCCTTGCGGAACTTTGTGCGTTTCGGTTGCAGCATCGCTCTATTCTTTCAATTCCCTGGCCGACGTCAGGCCGCGTGTCCGCTGCGTCGCGTCGACTCTGTCCCTTCGAGCGCCCGCTTCTCCGAGCCGAACGGATCGTGCTCGAGAATCTCGCCCTTGAAGATCCAGACCTTCACGCCGATCGTCCCGTAAGCGCTGTGCGCGGTCGCGTGGCCGTAATCGATGTCGGCGCGCAGCGTATGGAGCGGCACCCGCCCCTCGCGGTACCACTCGCTGCGCGCGATCTCCGCCCCGCCGAGCCGGCCGCCGCAGCTGATTCGGATGCCCTGCGCGCCGAGGCGCATCGCCGACTGCACCGCCCGCTTCATGGCGCGCCGGAAGGCGACGCGGCGCTCGAGCTGCTGCGCGATCGACTGAGCGACGAGATGCGCGTCGATCTCCGGCTTGCGCACCTCGACAATGTTGATGTGCACCTCGGAGCTCGTCATCGAGGCGACCTTCTTGCGAAGCTTCTCGATGTCGGCGCCCTTCTTGCCGATGACGATGCCGGGCCGCGCGGTGTGGATGGTGACGCGGCACTTCTTGTGCGGACGCTCCACGATGACGCGCGAGACCGCCGCCTGCTTCAGGTCATCCATCAGCGCGTCGCGGATGCGGATGTCCTCGTGCAGGAGGTTGCCATATTCACCCTTGTTGGCGAACCAGCGGGAATCCCAGGTCTTGTTGATCCCGAGGCGGAACCCGATCGGATTGACTTTCTGTCCCATGCTCTTGTCCTCAGGCGCTTTCTTCGACTTCGCGAACCACGACCGTCAGGTTCGAGAAGAACTTCTGGATGCCCGCAACGCGGCCGCGAGCGCGCGGGTTAAAACGCTTCATCACAAGCGCCTTGCCGACATGCGCCTCGGCGACGACGAGATTGTCGACGTCGAGCTGATGGTTGTTCTCCGCATTGGCGATCGCGCTCTGCAGCGTCTTCCTGACCTCCGCCGCGATGCGCTTCTGCGAGAATTCCAGGTCGGCGAGCGCCGCCGCGACCTTCTTGCCGCGGATCATCTGGGCAACGAGGTTCAGCTTGCGCGGGCTGGTGCGCACCATGCGCAGCACCGCCTGTGCCTCGTTGTCCTTAAGGACGCGCGCGCGCTTCGGTTTGCCCATGGCTAGTCCCTCTTCGCCTTGCGATCGCCCGAGTGGCCGTGGAACAAGCGGGTCGGCGCAAACTCGCCGAACTTGTGTCCGATCATGTCCTCCGACACGAGCACGGGGATGTGCTTGTGGCCGTTGTAGACGCCGAAGGTGAGCCCTACGAACTGCGGCAGGACGGTGGAGCGGCGGCTCCAGATCTTGATCACTTCGTTGCGGCCGGAGTCGCGCGTCTTCTCCGCCTTCTTAAGAAGGTAGCCGTCGAAGAACGGGCCTTTCCAAACTGAGCGTGCCACGTCTGTCTCCTAAACCTGCCTTAGCGTCCCTTGCGGGCGTGCCGCGAACGCAGGATGTATTTCGTCGTTGCCTTGTTGCTGCGGGTCTTCTTGCCCTTGGTAGGCTTGCCCCACGGACTGACCGGGTGCCGGCCGCCCGAGGTACGGCCTTCGCCGCCGCCATGCGGGTGGTCGACCGGGTTCATGGCGACGCCGCGCACCGACGGCTTGCGCCCGAGCCAGCGATTACGCCCTGCCTTGCCGAGCGAGATGTTGGAATGGTCCTGGTTGGAGACCGCTCCGACCGTCGCCATGCAGGCGCCGCTGATGAGCCGCTGCTCGCCCGAATTGAGCCGCAGGATCGCGTAGCCCTGGTCGCGGCCGGCGATCTGCGCATAGGAGCCCGCAGCGCGCGCGATCTGCCCGCCGCGCCCGATCTTGAGCTCCACGTTGTGCACGATCGTGCCGACTGGGATGGAGCGAAGCGGCATTGCGTTGCCCGGCTTCACGTCCACATGCTCGCCAGAGACGATCGTGTCGCCCTCCGCCATGCGCTGCGGCGCAATGATGTAGGAAAGCTCGCCGTCGGTGTAGCGGATCAGCGCGATGAAGGCGGAACGGTTCGGATCGTATTCGAGCCGCTCGACCTTCGCCGGGACGTCGAACTTCCGCCGCTTGAAGTCGATGATGCGGTAGGCGCGCTTATGCCCGCCGCCGCGCCGGCGCGCGGTAACCCGGCCAAGATTGTTGCGGCCCCCGCTCTTCGTCAGGCCTTCCGTCAGCGCCTTTTGCGGCTCGCCCTTCCACAGGCGCGAGCGATCGACCAGCGTCAGCTGGCGGCGGCCCGGCGTCGTGGGATTGTATGTCTTGAGTGCCATCTTCGCGTCCCGCCTAGAGACCCGTGGTCACGTCGATCGACTGGCCTTCGGCCAGCGTCACCACGGCTTTCTTGTGTCCGTTCTGCTTGCCGGCGACGCCACGGAAGCGCTTCGTCTTGCCCGCCCGGTTCAGCGTATTGACCGCCGTCACCTTGACGTTGAAGAGCGCTTCGACCGCTGCCTTGATCTCAGGCTTCGTCGCCTTCGAGGCCACGCGGAACACAACCTTGTTGTGCTCCGACGCCGCCGTCGACTTCTCCGTGATCACCGGCGCGATGATCGTGTCGTAGTGCTTAAGGTCGGCCATTGAACCGCTCCTCCAGCGCTTCGACCGCCGCCTTGGAAAGGACCAGCGTGTCGCGACGCAGGATGTCGTAGACGTTGATGCCCTGGATCGGCAGAACGTCGATCCCGGTGATGTTGCGCGCCGCCCGGCCGAACGAAGTATCGATCTCCGCCCCGCCGATGATCAGCGCATTCGAGAAGCCGAGACTCGCGAACTGCGCGGCAAGCGCCTTGGTCTTCGCCTCGCTGGCGTTGAGGTCGTCGACCACGACGATCGCGTCGGCTTTGGCCTTCGCGGAGAGCGCATGCTTCAAGGCAAGCGCCCTCACCTTCTTCGGCAACCCGATCGTATGGTCGCGCACGACCGGCCCGAACGCCTTGCCGCCGCCGCGGAACTGCGGCGCCGCCTTGTTGCCGTGGCGGGCGCTGCCGGTGCCCTTCTGGCGGTACATCTTCTTCGAAGTGGCCTTGATCTCGCCGCGCGTCTTGGTCTTGTGAGTCCCGGCCTGCCGCTTGGCAAGTTGCCAGCGCACCATCCGCTGCAGGATGTCCACGCGGGGCTCCAGTCCGAAAACCGAGTCGGAGAGCGTCAGCGTCCCCGCCTCTTTGCCGGCAAGCGTCTGCACCTTGATTTCCATCAGGCTTCTCCGTCCCGCTCGGCCGCTTCCGGCGCTTCTTCACTAGCCGCAGCCTTACCATTCGCGCGGATCGCGGCCGGCTTCGGCGCATCCTTCGGCAGCGCGCGCTTCACGGCGTCACGCACCAAGAGCCAGCCGCCCTTGGCGCCCGGCACCGCACCCCTGACCAGGATGAAACCCTGATCGGCGTCCGTGCGAACGACCTGAAGGTTCTGCGTGGTCACCCGGACGTTGCCCAACTGGCCGGCCATCTTCTTGCCCTTGAACACCTTGCCGGGATCCTGCCGCTGGCCGGTCGAGCCGTGCGAGCGGTGTGACACCGACACGCCGTGCGTGGCGCGGAGGCCGCCGAAATGGTGCCGCTTGATGACGCCGGCGAAACCCTTGCCGATCGACGTGCCGGTCACGTCCACGAACTGGCCCGGCACGAAATGCTCGGCAGTGATCTCGGCGCCGACGGCGATCAGGTTATCCGGGCTCACCCGGAACTCCACGACCTTGCGCTTCGGCTCGACCTCGGCGCGCGCGAAGTGGCCGCGAAGCGCCTTCGGCGTTCCCTTCGGCTTGCGCATGCCGGCGCCGAGCTGAACGGCCGTATAGCCGTCCTTCTCTTCCGTCCGCTGTGCGACGACCTGGCAATTGTCGACGCGCAGCACCGTCACCGGCACATGCTCGCCGGCTTCGGTGTAGATGCGGGTCATCCCCAGCTTCTGTGCAATCACGCCTGAGCGCATGATCTCTCGCCTTCGTAAGCGCTTTCGCGCCAATGCGCCCTAGAGCTTGATTTCGACGTCGACGCCGGCCGCAAGGTCGAGCTTCATCAAAGCATCGACGGTTTGCGGGGTCGGCTCGATGATGTCGAGCAAGCGCTTGTGGGTGCGAATCTCGAATTGCTCGCGGCTCTTCTTGTCGACGTGCGGCGAGCGGTTGACGGTGAACTTCTCAATCCGGCTCGGGAGCGGGATCGGCCCGCGCACCTGCGCGCCCGTCCGCTTCGCCGTAGACACGATCTCCGCGGTCGAGGAATCGAGCACGCGGTGATCGAAGGCCTTGAGGCGGATGCGAATGTTCTGACCGTTCATCTTCTTGTCCTTCAGGAGGACGGGCGCAGCGGTGGCCGCGCCCGTTTCTCTCGCCTATTCGATAATCGAAGCCACGACGCCGGCGCCCACCGTGCGGCCACCCTCGCGAATGGCGAAGCGCAGCTTCTCCTCCATCGCGATCGGCACGATCAGCGACACCGTCATCTGAACGTTGTCGCCCGGCATCACCATCTCCGTTCCCTCCGGCAGCTCCACGATTCCCGTCACGTCGGTGGTGCGGAAGTAGAACTGCGGACGGTAGTTGGTGAAGAACGGGGTGTGCCGGCCGCCCTCTTCCTTGGTGAGGATGTAGGCTTCGGCCTTGAACTTCGTGTGCGGCGTCACCGAGCCCGGCTTGCAGAGCACCTGGCCGCGCTCCACGCCCTCGCGCTCCACGCCGCGGAGCAGACAACCAACGTTGTCGCCAGCCTGGCCCTGGTCGAGCAGCTTGCGGAACATCTCGACGCCCGTGACGACGGTCTTCGAGGTCGGGCGAATGCCCACGATCTCGACTTCCTCGCCGACCTTCACGATGCCGCGCTCGACGCGACCGGTCACGACCGTGCCGCGGCCGGAGATCGAGAACACATCCTCGATCGGCATCAGGAACGGCTGGTCGATCGGACGCTCAGGCGTCGGAATATAGCTGTCGACGGCCTCCATCAGCGCACGGATGGAATTCTCGCCGATCTCAGGCGTCTTGCCTTCAAGCGCCGCGAGCGCCGAGCCCTTGATGATCGGGATGTCGTCGCCCGGATACTCGTACTTGGAGAGGAGCTCGCGCACCTCAAGCTCCACGAGGTCGAGAAGCTCAGGATCGTCGACCTGATCGACCTTGTTCATGTAGACCACGAGCGCCGGCACGCCGACCTGGCGGGCGAGCAGGATGTGCTCGCGCGTCTGCGGCATCGGGCCGTCGGCGGCGGAGACGACGAGAATCGCGCCGTCCATCTGCGCGGCGCCGGTGATCATGTTCTTCACGTAGTCGGCGTGGCCGGGGCAGTCGACGTGGGCATAGTGCCGGTTCACCGTCTCGTACTCGACATGCGCCGTGTTGATGGTGATGCCGCGCGCCTTCTCTTCAGGCGCCGCGTCGATCTGCTCATAGGAGCGGAATTCGCCGAAATACTTGGTGATCGCCGCGGTCAGCGTCGTCTTGCCATGATCGACGTGGCCGATCGTCCCGATGTTGCAATGCGGCTTGTTCCGCTCAAATTTTGCTTTTGCCATCAGCTCACTCCGTCTGATTTCCGCCTGTCCTCAACCGGATCAGGCGTATTTCGATTGAATTTCCTGCGCGACCTGACTCGGCACCTGCGCATAGTGGTCGAACTGCATCGTGTACTGCGCACGCCCCTGGCTCATGGAGCGCAGCGTGTTCACGTAGCCGAACATGTTGGCGAGCGGCACCATGGCGTTGATGACGGTCGCGTTGCCCCGCATCTCCGTCCCCTGGACCTGACCGCGCCGCGAGTTCAGGTCGCCGATCACCGAGCCGGCATAGTCGTCGGGCGTCACCACCTCGACCTTCATGATCGGCTCAAGCAGCACCGGCCGCGCCTTCTGCACGCCTTCGCGGAAGGCGGCACGGCCGGCGATCTCGAACGCGAGCACCGAGGAGTCGACCTCGTGGTACTTGCCGTCGCGCAGAACCGCCTTGATATCGACCAAGGGGAAGCCGGCAATGACGCCGCCATTCAGCGCGCCCTTGATGCCCTTCTCCACGCCGGGGATGTATTCGCGCGGGACGTTGCCGCCTACGACCTCGTTCTCGAACTGGAAGCCGGTGCCGGCTGGAAGCGGCTCGAAGCGCATGATCACGCGTGCGAACTGGCCAGTGCCGCCGGTCTGCTTCTTGTGGGTGTAGTCGACATCCGCCGCCTGTGTGATCGTCTCGCGGTAGGCGACCTGCGGCTGGCCGACGCTCGCATCGACCTTGAACTCGCGCTTCATGCGGTCGACGATGATGTCGAGATGAAGCTCGCCCATGCCGGCGATGATCGTCTGCCCGGACTCCTCGTCGGTCTTGACGCGGAAAGACGGGTCCTCCGCCGCGAGCCGCTGCAGCGCCAGGCCCATCTTTTCCTGATCGGCCTTGGTGTTCGGCTCGATTGCGATCTCAATGACCGGCTCGGGGAATTCCATGCGCTCCAGGATCACCGGCTTCTGCGGGTCGCACAGCGTGTCGCCGGTCGTCGTGTCCTTGAGGCCGACCACAGCGACGATGTCGCCGGTAAAGGCTTCCTTGATCTCTTCGCGATTGTTCGCGTGCATGAGCAGCATGCGGCCGATACGCTCGCGCTTGTCCTTCACCGTGTTCGTCAGCATGATTCCGGACTGCAGCACGCCGGAATAGATGCGGCAGAAGGTGAGCGAGCCGACGAAGGGATCGTTCATGATCTTGAACGCGAGCATCGAGAGCGGCTCGGCGTCGTCGGGGTGGCGCTCGATCTCCGCCTCGTTCTTCGGATCGATGCCTCTGATCGCCGGAACGTCGATGGGGCTCGGCAGGAAGTCGATCACCGCGTCGAGCAGCGGCTGCACGCCTTTGTTCTTGAAGGCCGAGCCGCAAAGGATCGGGAAGAACTTGACCGATACGGTGCCTTTGCGGATGAGCTTCCTGAGCGTCGCTGCGTCCGGCTGGTTGCCTTCCAGGTAGGCCGACATCGCGTCGTCATCGAGCTCGACGGCCGCCTCGACCATCTTCTCGCGCCACTCGTTCGCCTGCTCGACGAGATTGGCCGGAATCTCGACGACATCCCACTCGGCGCCGAGCGTCTCGTCGCGCCACACGATCGCCTTCATCTCGATCAGGTCGACGACGCCCTTGAAGGCGGTTTCCGCGCCGATCGGAAGCTGCGTTACCACAGGATTTGCGCCGAGCCGGTCCTTGATCATCTCGACGCAGCGGAAGAAGTCGGCGCCGGTCTTGTCCATCTTGTTGACGAAGACCATGCGCGGCACTTTGTATTTGTCGGCCTGCCGCCATACCGTCTCAGTCTGCGGCTCAACGCCGGCATTGGCGTCAAGCAGCGCAATGGCGCCGTCGAGCACCCGCAAAGACCGCTCGACCTCGATCGTGAAATCGACGTGGCCAGGTGTGTCGATGATGTTGAAGCGGCGCTTCTTGCCGTCGCGCCCTTCCCAGAAGGTGGTCGTCGCGGCCGACGTGATCGTGATGCCGCGCTCCTGCTCCTGCTCCATCCAGTCCATGGTGGCAGCGCCCTCATGGACTTCGCCCATCTTGTGGCTCTTGCCGGTGTAGTAGAGGACCCGCTCCGTGGTCGTAGTCTTCCCGGCATCAATGTGAGCCATGATGCCGAAGTTGCGGTAGTCCTCGATTTTGTAGTCGCGCGCCATCGCTTCGTCCTGCCTCACCAGCGGTAGTGCGAGAAGGCGCGGTTCGCTTCCGCCATGCGGTGCGTGTCTTCGCGCTTCTTCACTGCGTTGCCGCGATTGTTGGCAGCGTCGAGCAATTCGCCGGAGAGCTTGTCTTCCATGGTCCGCTCGTTGCGGCTGCGCGCAGCGGAGATCAGCCAGCGGATCGCGAGCGCCTGCCGGCGCTCCAAGCGCACCTCGACCGGCACCTGGTAGGTGGCGCCGCCGACGCGCCGCGAGCGCACCTCGATGGAGGGCATCACGTTCTCGAGCGCCTGATGGAAGACGCCGAGCGGATCCTGCCGGGCCTTGTGCTCGACCTGGTCGAGCGCACCGTAGACGATGGCTTCCGCCACCGACTTCTTGCCGGCGTGCATGACCGAGTTCATGAACTTCGAGACCACGCGATCGCCAAACTTGGCGTCGGGGATGATCTCTCGCTTTTCGGCGCGATGACGTCGCGACATGGAGCCTTCCTTCGAACCTCTTCACTGCCGCGGTCCCGGCCGCGCATTTTAAGCGCGAGCGCAACCGCAGCAGAACCTCGTGTTATTTCGGACGCTTGGCGCCGTACTTGGAACGGCGCTGGCGGCGGTCTTTCACGCCCTGCGTATCAAGCACGCCGCGCAGAATGTGGTAGCGCACGCCCGGCAGGTCCTTCACGCGACCGCCGCGAATCATCACCACCGAGTGCTCCTGCAGATTATGCCCCTCGCCGGGAATGTAGCCGATGACCTCGTAGCCGTTGGTGAGGCGCACCTTGGCGACCTTGCGGAGCGCCGAGTTCGGCTTCTTCGGCGTGGTCGTGTAGACGCGCGTGCACACGCCCCGCTTCTGTGGGTTCTGCGCAAGGGCGGGCACCTTGTTGCGGTGCGCCGGCGCCTGGCGCGGCTTCCTGATCAGCTGCTGGATCGTCGGCATTCTCTTCCGTCGGCCTTCCGTGTTTCGTCGTCTCTGCAGACTGCGTGCGATAAAAACCGCGCCGACCACCCGTGAAAGTGGCAGCGCAGCCAATGCAGAGGATCGCAGGCCCGAAAGCCGCGATCATGATCTCCTACTTCAGCGTCAGACCCTGGCAGCGTTTAAGTCGAATGGGTTTCGCACGAGGCGCGCAAAACCCGGGCTCGGCTTACCGCCTGCCCATGGGCTGCGTTCATCTAGCGATTGGTCCCTGGAGCGTCAAGCCCGAAGACACCCGAAATCGCCGCGAATCTGCAAGCATTCGCCGCGAACGGCCGCACGCGAAGCGCCAGCCTGCGCCGAGGGTGTCGGCGCGACCGAAATGCAGGGCTTCAGGAAGCTCTTAGGCGAGGTAGGGAAGCGCGGCGAGGATGACATACCCAGCCGTCAGCCCGAAGAAGAGAACAGCACGCCATACAAGACCGGTCGACATCTTCAATCCCCGTTCGCCATGCCATGACGCGGACGAGAGCAGCTCTTTTCGGCGCTGTTTGGCGCCGAAATTTGCTTCCGCAACGAATCTCGGAAGCCCCCGCTCCCACCGCCTTCGTAGGCGTCATCGATCGCCCAAACAACAAGCACGGAAGAGGTTTCCAAATTATTGCAGGCGGTGTGGCGGCGCGGAGACAGACGCGGAACATTGCGGCGCAACAGCGAAAAAAGAAGGGCCGCCCGAGGGCGGCCCTTCGAAGCTTTCGCGGCGCGCGTGGCTATTCCGCGGCAACCTCCACCATGTCCGGGATGGCGAGCTGAGCCGCGGCGGCGGCGCGCTTGCGCTCCTCGTCCAGGATGAGCTCGTCGCGCCGCTGCGCGACCTGCCGGAGCGACGACATCGTGCCGCCGGTGCCGGCCGGGATCAGCCGGCCGACGATCACGTTCTCCTTGAGCCCTTCAAGCGAGTCGGTCTTGCCGTTGACCGCCGCATCGGTCAGCACGCGCGTTGTCTCCTGGAAGGACGCCGCGGAGATGAACGAGCGGGTCTGCAAGCTCGCCTTGGTGATGCCGAGCAGCACCGGGACGGACTTTGACGGCTCCTTCTTTTCTGCGACGAGCGCCTCGTTGATCGCATCGAACTCCAGGCGGTCCATCTGTTCGCCGACGATCAGGTCGGAATCGCCGATCTCGGTGATCTCGACCTTCTGCAGCATCTGGCGAACGATCACCTCGATGTGCTTGTCGTTGATGAGCACGCCCTGCAGCCGGTAGACCTCCTGGATCTCGTTGACGAGGTAGGCCGCGAGCTCTTCCACGCCCTTGATCGCCAGGATGTCGTGCGGCGCCGGAAGACCGTCGAGAATGAAGTCGCCCTTCTCGATCGCATCGCCTTCCTGCAGGTGGAACGGCCGGCCCTTCGGGATCAGGTACTCGACCGGGTCCGCGCCCTCCTCCTCCGCTTCGATGATGATCCGGCGCTTGTTCTTGTAGTCGCGTCCGAACCGCACCGTTCCGGCGATCTCGGAGATGATCGCGTGGTCTTTCGGCCGGCGTGCCTCGAAGAGCTCCGCCACCCGCGGCAGACCGCCGGTGATGTCGCGCGTCTTGGCACTCTCGAGCGGAATACGCGCGAGCACGTCGCCAGCCTTCACCGTGGCCCCGGGATCGACCGAAAGGATGGCGTCGACGGAGAGCATGTAGCGCGCATCGCGCCCACGCTCGGCCTTGATGACGTTGCCGCGCTTGTCCTTGACGACCACCGCCGGACGCAGTTCCGAGCTGCGCTGGTTGGCGCGCCAATCGACGATGACGCGCTTGGTGATGCCGGTCGAACTCGTCGGCCGTTTCCACGACCGAGGAGCCCTCCACCACGTCCTCGTAGTCGACGGCGCCGGCCGCATCCGTCAGGACGGGACGCATATAGGGATCCCATTCCGCGAGCCGCTTGCCGCGGGTCACGGGCTCGCCGTCCTGGACGAAGAGCCTCGCGCCATAAGGCACACGGTGCGACACCCGCTCCTCGCCGCCCTCGTCGATGATGGCGAGCTGGACATTGCGGCCCATCACCACCGTACGTTTCGCCGAGTCGACGGCAATGGCCTTGTTGCGGATCTCCAGGGTGCCCTCGAAGCTCGACTCCAGGAACGAATGGTCGACCACCTGCGCCGTACCACCGATGTGGAAGGTGCGCATGGTGAGCTGCGTTCCCGGCTCGCCGATCGACTGCGCCGCGATGACGCCGACGGCCTCACCCATGTTGACCGGCGTTCCGCGCGCCAGATCGCGGCCATAGCACTTGCCGCAGACGCCGTACTTGGTCTCACAGGTGAGCACGGAGCGGATCTTGACGGCCTGCACACTGGAAGCTTCGACCGCCTCCATCTCCGGCTCGCCGATAAGCGTACCCGCCTCGACGACGACGTTGCCGGTCGCGGGGTCGACGATGTCATCGATGGTCGTGCGGCCCAGGATGCGCGAACCGATGGTCGCCACCACCTGCCCGGCGTTGACGACAGCTTCCATCGTCAGGCCGTTCTCGGTGCCGCAATCGTCCTCGGTGATGATGCAATCCTGTGCCACGTCGACGAGACGGCGCGTCAGATAGCCGGAATTGGCTGTCTTCAACGCGGTATCGGCGAGGCCCTTTCGGGCGCCGTGCGTCGAGTTGAAGTACTCGAGCACCGAGAGCCCCTCCTTGAAGTTGGAGATGATCGGGGTCTCGATAATCTCGCCCGACGGCTTGGCCATGAGGCCGCGCATGCCGGCGAGCTGCTTCATCTGCGCGGGCGAGCCGCGGGCGCCCGAGTGGCTCATCATGTAGATCGAGTTCACCGGCTTCTGCCGGCCGGTCTTCTTGTCGAACTCCACCGACTGAATACGCTTCATCATCTCGTCGGCGACGCGGTCCGTGCACTTCGCCCAGGCATCGACGACCTTGTTGTACTTCTCACCCTGGGTAATCAGGCCGTCATTGTACTGCTGCTCGTATTCGCCGGCGAGCGCACGCGTCTCCTCAACGAGCTTCGTCTTCGTCTCCGGGATGACCATGTCATCCTTGCCGAAGGAGATGCCGGCCTTGCAGGCCTGCGTGAAGCCGAGCTGCATGATCCGGTCGCAGAAGATGACGGTCTCTTTCTGGCCGGTATGGCGGTAGACCGCGTCGATCATGCGGCTGATGTCCTTCTTGGTCATCAGCTTGTTGCAAAGATCGTACGGCACGTTGTGATGCTTCGGCAGAAGCTCGCCGATCATCAGTCGGCCAGGCGTGGTCTCGTGGATCTTGGAGACCACGTTGCCGTCGGCGTCGACCGTTCTGAAGCGGCCGTGGATCTTGGCGTGCAGCGTCACGGCGCCCGCCTCGAGCGCGTGATGCAGCTCGCCCATGTTGCCGAACAGCATGCCCTCGCCCGGCTCCTTCTCCTGCATGATGGAGAGGTAGTAGAGGCCGAGAACGATGTCCTGCGACGGCACGATGATCGGCTGTCCGTTGGCCGGATGTAGAATGTTGTTGGTCGACATCATCAACACGCGCGCTTCCAACTGCGCTTCCAGCGACAGCGGAACGTGCACGGCCATCTGGTCGCCGTCGAAGTCGGCATTGAACGCCGCGCAGACGAGCGGATGCAGCTGGATCGCCTTGCCCTCGATCAGCACCGGCTCGAAGGCCTGGATGCCGAGACGATGCAGCGTCGGCGCGCGGTTAAGGAGCACCGGATGCTCACGGATCACCTCGTCGAGGATGTCCCAGACCTCCGGCTTCTCCTTTTCCACGAGCTTCTTCGCCTGCTTCACTGTCGAGGAGAAGCCCTTGGCGTCGAGCCGCGCATAGATGAACGGCTTGAACAGTTCGAGCGCCATCTTCTTCGGCAGGCCGCACTGGTGCAGCTTGAGCTCCGGCCCGACCACGATGACCGAACGGCCCGAATAGTCGACGCGCTTGCCGAGCAGGTTCTGCCGGAAGCGTCCCTGCTTGCCCTTCAGCATGTCGGAAAGCGACTTCAGCGGGCGCTTGTTCGTGCCCGTGATGACGCGGCCGCGACGGCCGTTGTCGAAGAGCGCGTCGACCGCCTCCTGCAGCATGCGCTTTTCGTTGCGGATGATGATGTCCGGCGCGCGGAGCTCGATCAGCCGCTTCAGGCGGTTGTTGCGGTTGATGACGCGGCGATAGAGATCGTTCAGGTCCGACGTCGCGAAGCGGCCGCCATCGAGCGGCACCAGCGGCCTGAGGTCCGGCGGGATGACCGGCACGACCGTCATGATCATCCATTCCGGCCGGTTGCCCGACTGGACGAACGCTTCGATCAGCTTCAGCCGCTTGGCGAGCTTCTTCGGCTTCAGCTCGGACTTCAACTCGGCGATCTCCTGGCGGAGCCGCACGATCTCGGACTC
This sequence comes from uncultured Alphaproteobacteria bacterium, assembly GCA_963805325.1. Classification (GTDB taxonomy): domain Bacteria; phylum Pseudomonadota; class Alphaproteobacteria; order Rhizobiales; family Afifellaceae; genus DASWJZ01. The sequence goes on from CAWDTS010000016.1 coordinate 261,191, forward strand.
GAGATTGAGCGCGATCAGCATCTCGCGGACGGCCTCCGCGCCGATCATGGCGGTGAAGGAATCCGCGCCGTACTGATCCTGAGCCTCGAGGAACTCGTCCTCGCTCAGGAGCTGCTTCTCCTGCAAGGGCGTGATGCCGGGCTCGACGACGATGTAGTTCTCGAAATAGAGGACGCGCTCGATGTCCTTCAGCGTCATGTCGAGCATGAGCCCGATGCGCGACGGCAGCGACTTAAGAAACCAGATGTGGGCGACCGGCGCCGCGAGCTCGATATGGCCCATGCGGTCACGGCGGACGCGCGCCAGCGTCACCTCGACGCCGCACTTCTCGCAGATGATGCCCTTGTACTTCATGCGCTTGTACTTGCCGCACAAGCACTCGTAATCCTTGATCGGACCGAAAATGCGCGCGCAGAACAGCCCGTCGCGCTCCGGCTTGAAGGTGCGGTAGTTGATCGTCTCCGGCTTCTTGATCTCGCCGAAGGACCAGGACAGAATCTTTTCAGGGCTCGCGATCGAAATGCGGATCTGATCGAAGGTCTGCGCCGGGACCTGCGGGCTGAAAACGTTCATGACCTCTTGGTTCATGGTCACTCCTTGGCCATCTGGCATGTTCCCCGGGGGGCTCGGGGCTTATTCGCCGCGCTAACGCTGCGGCATGGGATTCACAAAAGTCGGACGCCTCTCGGGCGCCGCGGGAGGCCGCCTATTCGGCGGCATCCCTTTGTGTGTAGCGGTCGGAGATCTGCCGCCGCTGATCAGTGTCCTGCAGCTCGACATTAAGGCCCAGCGACCGCATCTCCTTGACGAGCACGTTGAAGCTCTCCGGGATGCCGGCCTCGAACGTGTCGTCGCCTCTGACGATCGCTTCGTAGACCTTAGTGCGGCCGGCCACGTCGTCCGACTTCACCGTCAGCATCTCCTGCAGCGTGTAGGCGGCGCCGTAGGCTTCCAGCGCCCACACCTCCATCTCGCCGAAGCGCTGACCGCCGAACTGCGCCTTGCCGCCGAGCGGCTGCTGGGTGACCAGGCTGTAGGGGCCGATCGAGCGTGCGTGAATCTTGTCGTCAACCAGGTGGTGCAGCTTCAGCATGTAGATGTAGCCCACCGTCACGTCGCGATCGAAGCCCTCGCCGGTGCGCCCGTCAAAGAGCCGCGACTGGCCGGAGCGGTGGAGGCCCGCCTGCTCGAGGAGCTCAACGATGTGCTCCTCCTTGGCGCCGTCGAAGACCGGCGTCGCGATGGACACGCCTTCGCGCAGCTGCTCGCCGAGCCTGACAATGGACTCGTCGTCGAAGCTCGCCACCGGCTCGTTCTTCGCATTGTCGCCGTAGAGCCCGTCGAGCGCATCGCGAAGCGGCTTGGTGTCGCCACTTTCCCGGTAGGCGTCGACCAGTTGCCCGATCTTCAGCCCGAGGCCGGCGCAGGCCCAGCCGAGATGCGTCTCCAGGATCTGCCCGACGTTCATGCGGCTTGGCACACCGAGCGGATTCAGCACGATGTCGACATGCGTGCCGTCGTCGAGGAACGGCATGTCCTCGACCGGCACGATCTTCGACACCACGCCCTTGTTGCCGTGGCGTCCGGCCATTTTGTCGCCGGGCTGGATCTTGCGCTTCACCGCGACGAAGACCTTCACCGTCTTCATCACGCCGGGAGGCAGCTCGTCGCCGCGCTGCAGCTTCTCGACCTTGTCGATGAAGCGGCTCTCGAGGCGCTTGCGGCTCTCGTCGTACTGCGCCCGAAGCTGCTCGATCTCCGTCATCAGCTTGTCTTCAGACGTCGTGAGCTGCCACCACTGGCTACGCGGATACTCGGCGAGCACCTCTTCGGTGATCTTGGTACCCTTCTTGAAGCCCTTCGGGCCGGACGTGCCAGCCTTGTTGTGCAGCATCTCGGAAAGACGCCCGTAGATGTTGCGGTCGAGGATCGACTGCTCGTCGTCGCGGTCCTTGGCGAGACGCTGGATTTCCTCGCGCTCGATCGCCATCGCGCGCTCGTCCTTCTCCACGCCGTGGCGGTTGAAGACGCGCACTTCGACGATCGTGCCGAACGTCCCCGGCGGCATCCTGAGCGACGTGTCGCGCACGTCGGACGCCTTCTCGCCGAAGATGGCGCGCAGGAGCTTCTCCTCCGGCGTCATCGGGCTCTCGCCCTTCGGCGTGATCTTGCCGACCAGGATGTCGCCCGGCTTCACCTCCGCGCCGACATAGACGATGCCCGCCTCGTCGAGGTTTTTCAGCGCCTCTTCCGAAACGTTCGGGATGTCGCGGGTGATCTCCTCCGGCCCGAGCTTCGTGTCGCGCGCCATCACCTCGAATTCCTCGATATGGATCGAGGTGAAGACGTCGTCTCGGACGATCCGCTCGGATAGCAGGATGGAATCCTCGAAGTTGTAGCCGTTCCAAGGCATGAACGCGACGAGCACGTTGCGCCCGAGCGCCAGGTCGCCGCGGTCGGTTGACGGGCCGTCGGCGATGATCTCGCCGGCCGCCACTTGGTCGCCCACCTGCACCAGCGGACGCTGCGTGATGCAGGTCGACTGGTTGGACCGCTGGAACTTCTGCAGCCGATAGATGTCGACGCCGGACTTCGAGGCGTCTCGCTCCTCGGTGGCGCGCACGACGATACGCGTCGCGTCCACCTGGTCGATGACGCCGGTGCGGCGCGCCGCGATCGCAGCGCCCGAATCGCGCGCCACGATCGGCTCCATGCCTGTGCCGACGAGCGGAGCCTGCGAGCGCACGAGCGGCACCGCCTGCCGCTGCATGTTGGAGCCCATCAGAGCGCGGTTGGCGTCGTCGTTCTCGAGGAACGGAATCAGCGCGGCAGCGACGGAAACGAGCTGCTTCGGCGAGACGTCCATCAGGTCGACCTTTTCGCGCGCCACCAGCGAGGGATCGCCCGAGTGGCGGCAGGTGACGAAGTCGTTGACGAAGCGCCCCTTGTCGTCGATCTGCGCGTTCGCCTGGGCGACGTTGTACTTCGCCTCCTCCATCGCCGAGAGGTAGACGACCTCGTCGGTCACCCGCCCGTCGACGATCTTGCGGTAGGGGCTCTCGATGAAGCCGTACTTGTTGACGCGCGCGAACGTCGCCAACGAGTTGATGAGGCCGATATTCGGGCCTTCCGGCGTCTCGATCGGGCAGATGCGCCCGTAATGCGTCGGATGCACGTCGCGCACCTCGAAGCCCGCGCGCTCGCGCGTAAGACCGCCCGGCCCGAGCGCCGAGAGGCGCCGCTTGTGGGTGATCTCCGACAGCGGGTTCGTCTGGTCCATGAACTGCGAGAGCTGCGAGGAGCCGAAGAACTCGCGCACTGCCGCGGCCGCCGGCTTGGCGTTGATCAGGTCCTGCGGCATGACCGTGTCGATCTCGACCGATGACATGCGCTCCTTGATCGCGCGCTCCATGCGCAGGAGCCCGATGCGGTATTGATTCTCCATCAACTCGCCGACCGAGCGCACCCGGCGATTGCCGAGGTTGTCGATGTCGTCGATCTCGCCGCGCCCATCGCGCAGGTCGACCAGCGTCTTGATGACCGCGAGGATGTCCTCCTTGCGGAGCACGCGGATCGTGTCGTCGACCTCGAGGTCGAGCCGCATGTTCATCTTCACGCGCCCGACCGCGGAGAGGTCGTAACGCTCCGAATCGAAGAACAGCGACTTGAACATCGCCTCGCCGGTCTCGACCGTCGGCGGCTCGCCAGGACGCATCACCCGGTAGATGTCGAAGAGCGCCTCTTCGCGGTTCTGATTCTTGTCGACCGCCAGCGTATTGCGGATATAGCCGCCGACATTGACGTGGTCGATCTCGAGCAGTTGCAGCTTCTTCTGCCCGCCTTCGACGAGCGCCGCGAGCTGCTTGGCGGTGATCTCTTCACCGGCCTCGGCGGCGATCTCACCCGTCTGCAGGTTGACGATGTCTTCCGCCAGATAGCGGCCGACGAGCGCCTCGTCGGTGACGCGCAGCGCCTTGACCTTCTTCTCCTTGATCTGCTTGGCGAGCCGCGCGGTGATCTTCTCGCCCGCCTGCGCGATGACCTCGCCGGTCTTGGCGTCGATCAGGTCCTCGGTCGGCTTGGTGCCGCGCAGCTTGTCCGCGTCGAGCGGCAGCCGCCAGCCGTCGCCGTCGCGGGCAACCGTCACCGACTCATAGAACGTGGAAAGAATCTCCTCCCCGTCGAGCCCGAGCGCGAAGAGCAGCGAGGTCACCGGGATCTTGCGGCGGCGGTCGATGCGCGCATGCACGATGTCCTTGGCGTCGAACTCGATGTCGAGCCAGGAGCCGCGGTAGGGGATGATGCGCGCCGCGAAGAGCAGCTTGCCGGAAGAGTGTGTCTTGCCCTTGTCGTGGTCGAAGAAGACGCCCGGCGAGCGATGCATCTGCGAGACGATGACGCGTTCGGTGCCGTTGATGACGAAGGTGCCGTTCATCGTCATGAGCGGCATGTCGCCCATGTAGACGTCCTGCTCCTTGATGTCCTTGACCGACTTCGCCCCGGTCTCCTGGTCGACGTCGAACACGATCAGGCGCAGCGTCACCTTGAGCGGCGCGGCATAGGTCATGTCGCGCTGCCGGCACTCCTCGACGTCGTATTTGGGCGGATCGAACTCGTAGCGTACGAATTCAAGCATGGCGTTGCCGGCGAAGTCGGAGATCGGGAACACCGACTTGAAGACGGCCTGCAGTCCTTCGTCGCCACGCCCGCCCTTCGGTTCCTCAACCATCAGGAATTGGTCGTACGAAGACTTCTGAACCTCGATCAGGTTCGGCATTTCCGCGGCTTCGGTGATGTGCCCGAAGAACTTGCGGATACGCCGGCGGCCTGAGAAGCTCACCTTCTTCGCAGTCGTTGCTTTTGCCATTATTCGTCCTCGCCAATCTGTCCGAACGGCTGTCCGAAGAGCCGCATGGCAGGCCATGCGTCCGTCAGGACAGCGGAGGCGCGAAACGCAGCGCCCAATGGCCTTTCGGCCAGGTGATGCGAACGCGGAAACGTCCGCGCCCATGTGGCCTCTTGCGGCCGTCGATCCCGGGCGCGGGACTGGCCCACGCCCGGGAGAACTTCAAAAACGCCTACTTCAGCTCGACCTTCGCGCCGGCGTCCTCAAGCTTCTTCTTGAGGTCTTCGGCCTCGGTCTTGGAGGCGGCTTCCTTTACGGTCTTCGGTGCGCCTTCCACGAGGTCCTTGGCTTCCTTAAGCCCAAGTCCAGTGATCGCGCGCACTTCCTTGATGACGTTGATCTTCTTGTCGCCGGCAGCGATGAGGACCACGTCAAACTCGGTCTTCTCTTCGGCCGGAGCCGCAGCCGGACCAGCAGCCGCGGCGACGGCGACCGGCGCAGCGGCGGAAACGCCCCACTTCTCTTCCAGCATCTTGGAAAGTTCGGCCGCCTCCAGCACCGTCAGGCTGGAGAGGTCGTCAACGATTTTCGATAGATCAGCCATTGTCACATTTCCCTTGTCGGTTCGAACCTTCGTTCGGATCTTTCAAGATCGGCTTCAGGCCGCCTCGCCCGTCTTGGCGTAGGCCGCGAACACGCGCGCGAGCTGTGCGCCCGGCGCCTGGAGAACGCCCGCAATGCGGGTCGCCGGCGTCTGGATCATGCCGACGAGCTTCGCTCTCAGTTCATCGAGCGAGGGGAGCGCGGCGAGCGCCTGCACCCCTTGTGCGTCCAGGCTGGTCCGCCCCATGGCGCCGCCGAGCAGGACGAACTTCTCGTTCGTCTTGGCAAATTCGGCGGCAATCTTGGGGGCGGCGATCGGGTCATCGGAGTAAGCGATGACCGTCGGTCCCTGGAACAAATCGCTGATGTGTTCGACGTCCGTACCTTTCAGGGCAAGCTTGACGAGGCGGTTCTTGGCGACCTTGAGGCTGGCCCCAGCGTCCCGCATGCGACCCCGAAGGGCCGTCATCTCGGCGACGTTCAGGCCGGAATAGTGGGCGACGACCACAACCCCGGTGCTCGAAAACACCTGGTTGAGACCCGACACCATCTCGCTTTTTTCAGCTCTATCCACTGCCTCTGTCCTCATCTGGCCCAAGGTTCGCGTGAGCGAATCGAGGGCCGCTTCGCCATGCCGCCCGCCTCGTGAGACGAGGGACGGGCGACGTTGAACGCCTGTCCCCCGAACCTCGGCTGAGGCGCGGGCCCTCGCCTCTCTTCACGAGAAGCGAAGGACGAGAGGTTCAAACCAACATCCGGGCTTGCGCCCAAATCTCGGTTCACGAACCCGTCTCATGCAGGCCAAACGCTTAGGAGCCGAAGCTCACCTGCAATCTCGGACAGGACCGGGCCGGACGGGCAAGCCCGCCAGACCCGTTTCGTCTTTGGCGCTCTCAAACGCCGCAGACGAAACTCTGAACCCGGGCAAATTTTTGCCCGGGAATACTCATGGTCGATCTCAGCTCGCCGAAAGCGATGCCGGATCGATGCGCACACCTGCCCCCTGCGTGGAAGTCAGCGCCGCGCGCTTCAAATAGATTCCCTTGGCGCCGGAGGGCTTCGCCCTCGACACCGCATCGGTGAAAGCGCGGATATTCTCCGCCAGCGCTTCCTCGGTGAACGACGCCTTGCCGACGCCGGCATGCACGATCCCCGCCTTCTCGACGCGGAACTCGACGGCGCCACCCTTGGCGTCCTTCACGGCCTGCGTCACGTCGTTGGTGACGGTGCCGACCTTCGGGTTCGGCATCAGGCCGCGGGGGCCCAGAATCTTGCCCAGGCGACCGACGAGCGGCATCAGGTCCGGGGTCGCGATGCAGCGATCGAAGTTGATCTCGCCCTTCTGCACGCTCTCCATCAGATCTTCAGCGCCAACGATGTCGGCGCCCGCCTTCTTGGCTTCCTCGGCCTTGTCGCCGCGGGCGAACACCGCAACGCGTGCCGTGCGGCCGGAGCCGTTCGGCAGATTGGCGACACCGCGCACCATCTGGTCGGCGTGGCGCGGGTCGACGCCGAGATTCAGCGCCACCTCGATCGTCTCGTCGAACTTGGCGACGGCGCGTTCCTTCACCATGCGCACCGCATCGGCGAGCGGATAGAGCTTGTCACGATCGACCCCTTCGCGGATCTTGCGGACGCGTTTTCCGTCTGTGCTCATGGCCTACTCCACCACCTCGAGGCCCATAGAACGGGCGGAGCCCTCGACCATCTTCATCGCCGCGCCCACGTCGCGGGCGTTCAGGTCCTTGAGCTTCTGCTCGGCGATCGTGCGCACTTGGTCGCGCGTCACCCGGCCGGCGATCACGCGGCCCGCAGTCTGCCCGCCCTTCGAAAGGCCGGCAGCCTTCTTCAGGAAGTGGGATACTGGCGGCGTCTTCATCTCGAAGGTGAAGCTGCGGTCGGCATAGATCGTCAGCACGACCGGAACCGGCGCACCTTTCTCCATCTCCTGCGAGGCCGCGTTGAAGTCCTTGCAGAACTGCATGATGTTCAGGCCCCGCTGACCGAGCGCCGGCCCGATGGGCGGCGACGGGTTGGCGGCGCCCGCGGGTACCTGCAACTTCAGGTATCCCGTGATTTTCTTGGCCATACTTCACTCCGTTCTCTCGCCGGCCCAAAGGGGCGGCATCCTCGGGTGTCCGTGGTGCGGCCTTCTCGCCACCCGATGGCGCGGGCGGCCGGCCTTCCACGACTTCTACGGTCAGACCTTCTCGACCTGCCCGTATTCGAGTTCGACGGGTGTCGCGCGCCCGAAGATGGACACCGCCACCTTCAACCGCGCGCGCTCCTCGTCTACTTCCTCCACGTTCCCCTCGAAGGAGGCGAACGGGCCATCGGCGACGCGGATGCGTTCGCCGATCTCGAAGCTCACCGACGGCTTCGGCCGCTCCACGCCCTCCTGCACCTGCGCCATGATGCGCTCGGCTTCGGAGTCCGGGATCGGCATCGGCCGACTGTCTGCGCCAAGGAAACCTGTGACCTTGGGCGTGTTCTTGATGAGGTGATAGGCCTCATCCGTCATGTCCATCTTCACCAGCACGTAGCCGGGGAAGAACTTCCGCTCCGAATCGACCTTGCGGCCGCGCCGCATCTCCACGACCTTCTCGGTCGGCACCAGAATATCGTCGAACAGGTCCGCGAGACCTGCAGCCGCGGCCTTCTCGCGGATTGAGTCCGCCACCTTCTTCTCGAAATTCGAGTAAGCGTGGACGATGTACCAGCGCTTCGCCATCGGGAGTTCCGTCGCTTTCAGGGCTCAGCCCGCCGTGCCGAGGGCGAAACTGATGCCCCAACTCATGAATTGGTCGGCGGCGAAGAAGAAGATCGTCGCCAGGAACACCATGACGAATACCATCAACGTCGTGATCGCAGTTTCACGCCGCGTTGGCCAAGTGACCTTGGCCGCCTCGGTGCGCACCTGCTGGATAAACTGGAACGGGTTTGTTTTTGCCATACCGGGAATTTGAAGGCGCGCGAAAGGGTTCACGCGCCTCCGGACGCTCCTAAATAAGCAACTTCGCCGCCCCGCGCAAGGGGCCCCCGGCAGACAATAAATTGTCCCGCCAAGCCCTTGCCGCAGCGCAGCAAATTCGGTTGGGACCGCCGGTCTCCAAAGTCCTCCCGCGGTCCGGTCGGAGGAACTTGGCAGGGGCAGAGGGACTCGAACCCCCGACCTACGGTTTTGGAGACCGTCGCTCTACCAACTGAGCTATACCCCTTCGCGAGCGCTCAGATACTGCGCACCGCCGCTGTCAGCAAGAAGAAGTGTGCCGTTTGGGCGGTAACGCCCCGCCGCCCGGTTTCACTTTTCTTCCACTGCGGCCCCCGCCAAAAGGCCGGGGGCGAAACCCCGACTCTTTTCCCCAGAGACGACGATGACCGTTGGCCGCGCCGCGTTCATACTGTCATATTGCGTCGTTAAGCGTCCCGGCCCGAGCCGGTTCGCGGCTTGTTTGAGACTGCTGGTGCCGTGGCGATCTTTCTGGAAGTGGAGCGGCTGACTGCCAGCTACGGCGGCCCACCCGTTCTGGACGACATCTCGCTGTCGGTGCGAGAGGGCGAGTTCATCGCCCTGCTCGGCTCTTCGGGCTGTGGCAAGACGACCCTGCTTCGCTCCATTGCCGGCTTCGCAGAACCGGAGTCCGGTGCGATCCGGGTCGCCGGCCGCGACATCACGCGGTTGCCGCCGGACCGCCGCGACATGGCGATGGTCTTCCAGTCCTACGCGCTGTGGCCGCATATGACGGTGCGCGAGAACATCGGCTACGGGCTCAAGGTGCGGCGCGTCGGTGCGCAGAAGGCCGCCGCAAAGATCGACGAGTTGCTCGCGATGCTCGGGCTTCAGGATCTCGGCGCGCGCAAGGTCACCGCACTTTCCGGCGGACAGCGCCAGCGCGTCGCGCTCGGCCGGGCGCTCGCCGTCGATCCCCGCATCCTGCTTCTCGACGAGCCGCTCTCCAACCTCGACGCGCGCATCCGCCAGAGCGTGCGGCACGAGATCCGCGCTTTGCAGAAGAAGCTCGCGATCACTGCGATCCATGTCACCCATGACCGCGAAGAGGCGATGGTCATGGCGGATCGCATCGTGATTCTGAACGGCGGCCGCATCGAGCAGCAGGGCGCGCCGGAGCGGGTCTACAACCGCCCGGAAAGTCCGTTCGTGGCGCGCTTCATGGGCGCAGAGAACGTCATCGCGCTGCGCGCGCGCATCACATCCGACAACATCGAGATTCTCCCCGGCCCGCACAATCTGCCGACCGTCCTCGAACGGCCGGAGGGCGAAACGCTCTTTGCTGGAGCTGGCTCCGGGGAGACCGATGTGACAGCCTTCTTTCGCAGTGAGTCAGCAGCGCTTCTGCCGGCGAACGACAAGTCGGCAACCGAAGCGCCCAATGAGTTGGTCGTAATCGGCCACGTCACGCAGGTGTCGTATCCGGGAGGTACTTGGCGGCATGCGGTTGCCGTCGGCGGACACGAGATTCAGGTCGATTCCGAATCCCGTCACGAGCCGCCGACTCAAGTTCAGGTCCGCCTGCCGCATCGGGAAGTCTTCATCTTCCCGCCTTCCACCCACGACCCTGCTGCCAATCGACTGCCGGCATGAATCCGGCGGCGTGCCAGGGAGAGGAGATGAAATGACAAGACGACTGCATTTGATGAGCGGGCTCATCGTGGGCGCGCTCGTTTCCGTCAGCGCGCCGGCGATGGCCGAGACGCTCACGGTGATGACGGCGGGCGACCAGAACATGGTCGACTACATCAACGAGTACCTCGCGCCGAAATTCGAGGCTGCAGAATCCCGGCGTCACCGTGCAAGCGGTCGGCACCGGCCCCGGCGATGCCGGATCGCAGATGATCTACGAGCGGCTGTCCGCACAGAAGAGTGCAGGCACCGCCACCTCGGACGTCGACGTCGCCGTCATCCACCAGAAGATGGCCGGGCAGATGGTGAAGGAGGATCTCCTCACATCCTACCGCGACGCCATCGACACCGGGACCATGGTGAGCCGCGACAACGCGGACATGGCGCTCGGCACGAACGTCAAGGGCTACGTCATGCCCATGTTCAACAGCCAGACCGCGATCGCTTATAATCCGACGCTCGATCCAGAACCCGCCGAAGACCTACGACGAACTGGTCGCCTGGGTGAACGAGCACCCCGGCCAGTTCGGTTACAACGGCATCAAGGGCGGCATGTCGGGCGTGAGTTTCGTCATGGGCTGGATGTACGCCTACACCAAGGACGGCCAGCAGATGATGAACGGCCCGTTCGACGCGTCGATCTCGGCCGACTGGAACGATGCGCTCTCCAAGCTGAAGGGCTTCAACAAGAACGTCGTCTTCACGCCCGGCAACGCCGGCACGCTCGACATGCTGAACCGTGGCGAGATTTCGATGGGCCCGGTCTGGGTGGACATGTTCTACACGTGGCAGGCCGACGGCCGCCTTTCGCCCGACCTGAAGCTCGACCTGATCGCGCCCGGCATGCCCGGCCAGCCGATGTACTACGTCGTGCCGGCAAAGACCGCGAACAAGGATCTCGCCGAGAAGTTCGTGGCCATGGCGACGAGCCCCGACGTGCAGGCCGAAGGCATCGTGAAGCGCTTCAACTGGTACCCCGGCATCGACGCCAAATACGTGCAGTCGAAGCTCGACCCCGAGACCTGGAACAAGCTCTTCACGGATGTGACGCCGGACGATCTCGCGAGCAAGGGAAAGCCGTTTCCGATCGGGCCCTATTTCGACGAGATTCTGGAATCATACGAGAAGAACGTGACGAACTAGGCTGAGAAGCGGGGCGGGTCGCGGCAACGCGCGATTCGCCCCGCCCGCTCTTTCGCAAGCCCGCGTTCCTCAGATGCGCCAACGCCTGCTTGGACTGGCCCTGGTCTTCCCGGCGCTTGCGACGATCGTTCTGCTCTTCGCCTTCCCCCTCGTCTATTCGGTGACGGGCGCCTTCCGCGCCGACGGCATGTGGACGCTCGCAAATCTCGCCAAGTCGTACGAGCTCTACCGCAGCGACATCGTCTTCACGTTCCTGATCGTCGGCGTCTCGGCGCTTCTCATCGCCGGCGCCTCGGTCGTGATCGGCGGCTATCTGACTCTCGGCGGGAGCCCGATGGCGGTCTCGGCGCTCCGCTGGCTCTATCGCTGGCCGCTCTTCATCCCGTTCATCGTCGCCGGCCAGTTGATGCGGACGTTCCTCGCGAAGAACGGTCTGATGAACAACGTGCTGACCGAGATCGGCCTGCTGACCCCGCTCCAGACAATGAGCTTCCTCGATTGGCGCGGCATCGTCATCACCTTCGTGTGGAAGCAGACGCCCTTCGTCGCGCTCCTCGTCGCCGGAGCGATGGCCTCGCTTGACCGCTCGATGATCGAAGCAGCGCGCAATCTCGGCGCCTCGGGGCCGCGCATCCTCGTTGAGATACTCGTCCCGCAGGTTCGCCAGACCTTGTTCGTCGGCGTGATCCTGAGTTTCGTGATCATGCTCTCGGTGCTCTCCGTGCCGCTGATGATCAACGCCCAGTCGCCGACCATGATCACCGCCAACATGGCGTTCCGGATCAACGCCTATGGGGACTACGGCGTCGCCAACGCGCTCGGCCTCATCTCCTGCATCATGACGGGCGCCGTCTCGTGGATTTACCTGCGCTACGGCATCAGGGAGGGCGGCCGGCCATGAAGCGCCCGTCGGCCGGCGATGTGCTGCGCTGGGTGCCACGGGCGATCCTCCTCGCCCTTCTCGCCTTCGCGATCTTCGGCCCGATCACCAACATGCTTCTGTGGACCGTCGCGGAGAAATGGTACTTCCCGCACAAGCTGCCGGTCGAATACGGCTTCGCCTTCTGGCACCGGGTCTTCGCGCCGCGCGGCGGGGCCATCGAGTCGCTGGTGAACAGCATCCTGATCGCCTGCGGCACGGTTGTCCTGTCGCTCGCGATGGCCGTTCCCGCCGGTTACGCGCTGGCTCGCCTCCGGCTTCCGGCGCGCGGCATTCTGATGCTCGTGTTTCTGCTGCCGCAGGCCTTC
>CAWDTS010000017.1:0-131920 GCA_963805325.1 uncultured Alphaproteobacteria bacterium
CGCGATCCTGGGTCGTAGGGTCGTCACCGATTTGGCCGAATCCCGGTGCCTCCGAGATCTTCACCGATCGTGGGATGGAGGTGGTCAGGACCTTGGGTCCGAAGAAGTGTGCGCGAACCTCGTTGGCGACCTGATCGGCCAGCTTGGTGCGGCCGTCGTACATGGTCAACAGGATGGTCGAGACCAGCAGGTCCGGGTTCAGGTGTTCCTTGATCAGGTTGATGTTGCTCAGCAGCTGGCCGAGTGCCTCCAGCGCGTAGTACTCGCACTGGATGGGGATCAGGACCTCGTCGACGGCCGTCATCGCGTTGACGGTGAGCAGGCCGAGGGACGGCGGGCGGTGAAGGAGGATGTAGTCGTAGTAGGTGTCGATCGCGTCGATCGCCTTCTTGAGCCTGGTTTCCCGCTCTGTCATGGTGACCAGTTCGATCTCGGCGCCGGCCAGCAGGTCGATGGTGGCCGGCACGCAGCCGAGCCGGGGGGCGTCCGGGCAGGTCTGAATCGCCTCCGCCGCGGTGATGTCGCCGACCAGGACGTCGTACACCGACGGGGTACCGGCGGCCCGCTCCACGCCGAGTGCCGATTGACGACATTCCCTTGCGGGTCGAGATCGATGATGAGCACGTGCAATCCGTGCAGCGCGAGCGCGACACCCCGAGGGTCACCACCGTGGTGGTGGTCTTGCCGACGCCGCCCTTCTGGTTGGCGACCGAGAACACCCGCCGGTGCCGCGGCCGGGGCAGGGTGAGATCCCCGGAGCGGAGTTCGACGGCGGCGAGAGACTCGCGGGCGAGCGGTGTGTCGTCGTCGAAGAAGTTGTCGTGTTCGGGCGCGAGTGGTTCCGCCGTGGCTATTCCTGTCTCTGCTGCCAATGTTTCACGTGGAACGATGTCTATTCCCGGAACTCATGGTGCCTCCCGACGGTCGGTCTGACTGCGCGGATGAAGCCATCACGGATATGTGCGTCCGCTGCGAATCGCACGCTACGGCCGAGTGCACCGAACTACGCCGCACCACGCCGCGCGCAACGCAAACCGTGACCGGATGGCGCAACATTTCGGGTCGGCCTGGCTGTTTCACGTGAAACACGGCCGTGGTGGCGCTGCAGGTCACCCGCATCGGGCTATTCCCCGGGGGCGGGCGACTTTGCAACGCTTCAGCCGGTGTAGTCGCGGCACCGCCGTCAGGTGGTGACCAACGGGTTCCGCATGTTGCCGGGCGCTTGTTCCATTGTAGCTCTCAGGTAAAAGCCTTGACGCTTTGCGGGATGCGGGCGATGCCGTCGCCGCGTCCCGATAGGCTCGTTTCACGTCAAACACGGCGTTGTTGGCGAACGCGCGCGTTGGCGGGCCGGAGCGGGGTTCTGTACGCCACGCAGTAAGGACATGCTTTCGCGGCGCCGCCGAATTGTGGCTCGGACACCGGAGTGTCGCCGGTCGAGACGCTCACAGAACGGTGCGGGTCGCCCTGGCCATTCGGTGCTTAACCTGCGGGTGAGGCCAGTACGGCGGGCCCACCTTCACCTCACTGAGGTGCCGCCGTCGCATTCGCGACAATGGGACGGCCATGAACCCCTCGACGTGGGAGTTCGCGTCAACGGGGGCGGTCTCGCAGGATACAGGGCGCCGCCGTGGCATCGGCTCCGAAGAGAGCGTGTTTCACGTGAAACGGCTTCTCGCCGCCAGCGCAGGGTGTCGCTCACCGGCGAGGAATGGCCAGCGCCCACGTCAACTCCCGCTCGCGCGGGGGAATCCGCGCCCCGCCCGTGCAATTGCTCTGGGTAATGCCGTCGTACGACTGCCGAGAATCGGTGTTTTCACCTGAAACACCGTGATCTACACCGCGGCGTCGCTGGCCGGCGGCCAATAAGTGGCCGGCCAGCGGACTGCGCGGACCCGCCAGGCACCTTTCACGGCGTCGGCCTGCGCCTTCACGCTGTGCGTCACGCAGAACACTTCTTGCTCACCCGCAGACATGACGTGCCAGGTTCAAACCAGCCGGCCAGCACGCAAGTCACAGGACTACACGCTCGAACAGGCCACGTTTCACGTGAAACGCCTCGTGCCTGCCGACACCATTTGGCGGCCGGGCGAAAAGCCAGGCCAAATGGTCCGGCAACACTCAAGGCACAGGGGTATGCGCTCGAACAGGCCACGTTTCACGTGAAACACCTCTTACCTGCCCATTACAAATAGGTGCCGGGCGAAGTGCGCCCCATCAAGCCTGCCTGCTACCCGCAGGGCCACAGGGCCATGCCACCAAATGCGCCCTATTTCCTCTGAAACGCCTCCAGCTTGCCCATAGCCATTGCGCGCTCAGTCCAAGCGCCAGGCAAAACCCGCCTGGGCGGCACAGGCTTTGCCTTGAATAGGCCGCATTTCAGGTGAAGCACTCTGCTCGACCGGAGGCGGTTGGGCATTCGGCGCTTGGCTCCGAGCGGAAGCCGCGGTGACCCTTGCAAGTACTCTCGTGCGCCGTTCGCCACCACCAAAAGGGTTGTTTCACGTGAAACGCGCGGTTGACCAGTGGCCAGTGGGCGCTCTCAGCGCGGTCCTGGCGAAACCTGCTCGCAGAGTCAGGGGCGAGGCCGTCGCCGCGCCGATGACAGGATATTCGAGTGGAGCCGGCGCTGATTGCCCGCGGTCATGGGTGGACTGGCGCGGGTCGTGTGTCCCAAGGCGCTCCGCTCCACTGTCAGCCTTGCCTTTCAGCCGAGGATGGATAGCAATCCGAGGCCGCGAGGCTCCGGTTTAACCGGCAATGACCGCCGCACACCCACAATCGGACCCTTGAGCGGTCGAGCCGGTCCCGTAGCAGTTTGCTCGCCACGGTCATCTGTCGACCCTCGGTTTGGCCACGAAGTCCTCCGCCAAAGGCGATATCGCCCACGGTGTTGCCGCAGCCGCACGGAGATTGTGGATGATCGGACGGATCAGATCGACTCGCTACAACACGATCAAACTGCATCGGACCGAGCCATCGGATCGGCAATTTCCCCATGGCATCTTGTCGCCGATTCGGGCCTCAGGTTCGCCATAGGGCCGGCCACGAAAGAGCGTGGGCGCGGATCGTCGGGTGGCTGCCGTTCCGTGCGCCCTTTCGAGCACCCTTTGCACAGAAGCGATCTCCGGGCGTCACTCGTTTTCGGCAGCAACGTCTTGCCCCGCGATGGCGGAGCGAGGACCTACTGTCCGTACTTGGCGGAAATTGGCCTCCGGAGCCGCGTTAGCCCGAAGAGTGCGTCGATGGCAAGTCACGCCACGCGAATCCCGGGCGGCGCACATCCCTGGGCGACCTGTGAGAGGCCTGGGCCCAGACTCCGGTCGGCGAGCGGTGCGACGTCCATACAGCGAAATGCCTGGACTACAACCACGTCCTTCAGGCCGAACCGCGACCACCGCATTGAGCACCACAAGGACGCGACTTCGTCGGTCCGCATGCTCTGTCTGTCCGCCATGGCGGACCGTTTCACGTGAAACGCATAGCCTGGAGAATGTGCTCGACCCACAGGCCGTGATGCTCTGCTGGGACGTCAGCATTGCCGGGCACGGCGGACATCCTCACCCCTGGGCCACGCACTTTCTGCGAGGACAGCGATCACTGGCCAGGCAGCGCCAAAACGCGGCTCGACTGAACATCACGCATTCCTGATCGCACACGAGGCGAAACTCCAGCTCGCGCGCACCCGGGCTCCAGCCGCCCACCGAGGACGCGGTCCCGTGCATCCAGGGCCACCGATCGTGCGCTGCCGCCGCCGCCCGGTTCTCCAGGTCGACAGTCGTCATGGCTCGGAAGGTCACTGAGGAACCCGTCCAGGTGAATCCCGGCCACACCCGGGGATCGGGCCCAAAGTCGGACGCCCGACCGGGCGGGCTCTACTGGCACCGCGCACTCCCGTGCGCACCCCGCCGCCGAGGCACCACATCCGCAAAACGAGATTCCGAGTGCTGCCGGCAGCACCTGCCTCACAGGACTGCGCCCAGCCGAACCGCACTACATCCCGCCGACGGCTCCCCCGAAGGTACCTCCGGCACAACGCGTGCTGAACGTTAAACGCAGCCTCGCCGGCCGGGCAGACCACCGGACGCATCGATCCTTCGCGCCAGCCCCAAGGGGATCGCATGTTTCACGTGAATCCTCGCCACACTACAACCGGACCAGGCTCCCTCACCTAAACGAGCTCCCCGGGAGCGCTGCCCGCGATACGGGGTGTTTCACATCAAACCGCGTCCACCCTAACCAGGCCATCGCCAATCCGACGCTGGAGCACATCCTTAGCTTCGCAAGATTTCACCTGGTCCGCGACCACCGGCAGCGGGGTACCACGTCCGGGATCCATCGCAACCCTCACCCTGCAGGACGTTCAGTGACGATGTCGCTTCTCGCCGGACGGCGGCCGGCCGACCGCCCCCGGCATCGACTGAACTCCCACCAGGCAAATCGGGCCCGCTCACCCTGCAGAACGTTCACTGACGGATGGCCTATCGCTTCTCGCTGGACGGCGGCTTCCGGCAGCGGGTGGTTCCCGGGCCCGCTGCGGGTGAAAGATCGCTCCAGCTCAACAACCTGGCTGAACGAGATCGGTGATGGGCGACGAAGAGCCCTCGCCAGCGGAACGGCCCAGCGTTCATCGACGCCAGGCCAGGCAGCTTGGGGGACTTGGGGACCCTCGGTTCCTCGTGACGGTCCTGTCGGATATCCATATCAAAAACCCGTGCCCGAACTCGTCTTGGCTAAAGGCCGTCTCGTCAATCTGGGTTGCGCCACAGGCCACCCTAGTTTTGTGATGAGCGCGTCTTTCACCAACCAAACCCTCGCGCAGATCGAGCTGTGGGGCCATCAGGGCAAGTACGAAAACAAGGTCTATACCTTGCCGAAATATTTGGACGAAAAAGTCGCTCGCTTGCATCTGGGTCGCCTTGGCGCGCAGTTGACCAAGCTTTCCGACGAACAAGCCGCCTATCTCGGCCTTTCCGTCGATGGCCCCTATAAGCCGGATCATTATCGGTATTAAATGTTGCGAGCGGGGGCAGACATCCTATCCCCCGCTTTCTTCCCCTCCCAATAAAGACGCCATAAATCAGCTTATTAGCTGTGCAGGATGAATCACATTGTCATCAAGGTTTGTCCGAATAAGGGGGCAGATTATAAATCTTATTACCGAACGGTGAAGACCGTTCTTAAAACCATGGGAAAAGGTCAATTTGGTCAACCAACCTTTAGAAAAATGATGGTAAATTCAGCAAGACGCTCGATGCAGCATGTCGCCAGTTTCTTGCTATAAACTGTCACGCACGGGCCTGATAAAATAGACGCCTTCCCTCTTTTAACTATAAACACACGTAAATCCCGTGCCTTTTTCAGGTGTTTATTACTTGCACGCCTTGATGTAGGCGCGGCCAGAGGGTAGGGTGCAACGAGCCGTTTGGAAAACAACCAATCTTTTTAAAGACCAGATTTCGAGGAGAGAATAGATGGGTAAGAATATGCCGTTTCGCCGTTTTTTGTACTGGGAGCCAGAAGCCCCTGTGACAACAGAGATTTTCACGCCAGCTGATTTTGCCCGCCCTTGTGTGCGGCCTGCGGCTAAACGCTTCTTTGCCCAAGAACCAGCCTCTTCCATAAAATCAGAAGCTTTTGTCCCAGCACTTTTCGCACGTCCGATCGCGCCAGTTCAGGTTAAGCGCTTCTTTGCCGAAGAGCCCGCAGATGCGCCTGTCGAAGAAATCTTTGTGGCGCGCCGTCCTTGTGCTTCATGCCGTGGTTTTGAGGATAATCGTTTTATAGCTGGCTGATTGCTGCCCGAGCTCTAAAAGCACTTTAAACCGCCAGATGTAAATCTGGCGGTTTTTCTTGCCAAATGGGTGTGGGGTTGTCACCTTTTACTGAACTTTGACCCCTAACGTCTGGCTCCTCCCATAAATGACAAATGCAAGAACTTGTCGAGCGGATCCGCGCGCTGGAAGATCGGCTTCAAGAAGAATTTCAAAATAATCGCGAGCTTTATCAATATAAACTGCGCGGCAAAATCGCCGAGTTTGCCGAAGAGATGGTGGTGCGCCATCGCGCTTTGCGTATTAAGTGGCCGCAATATGTTCTTAAAGCACAGCTTTTGAATATTTTGGTTGCGCCTGTCATCTATGTCTTGGTTGTTCCCATTCTTATCCTTGATCTTTCAGTCACACTTTATCAGCATATTTGTTTTCGTGCCTATGGCATCCCTTTGGTTACGCGCTCAAATTTCATTGTCTTTGATCGGCATCGTTTGGCCTATCTCAATATTATCGAGAAGATTAACTGCAGCTATTGTAGCTATGGAAATGGCGTTTTCGCCTATGCCCGCGAGATTGCGGGGCGTACCGAGCAGTTTTGGTGCCCCATCAAACATGCTTTGCGCATACGTGACCCGCAGCATCGCTATGCTAAGTTCTTGGAATATGGCGATGCAGAAGGTTATCGTTCATGTCTTGCCGAACAGCGGCAAGATGTGCGAAACTCTGATGAGCCTCACATCATAAAGGGAGAGCACCATGACATTTGAATTACCCGCCTTGCCCTATCCTGCGGAATCGCTAGAGCCTCATATCTCGGCCCGCACGTTTGAATATCATCACGGCAAGCATCATCAGGCCTATGTGACTAATCTTAATAATCTTATCAAGGACTCGCCTCTCGCCGTGGTCTCGCTTGAGGAGATTATCCGCCAGACGGCCAAGGACGAAAGTAAGGCCGCCATATTCAATAATGCCGCGCAGGTCTGGAACCACAGCTTTTTCTGGCAATGCCTTAGCATGAAGGGCGGCGGCGATCCTCCACCGGAGGTGTTGGCAAAACTGGTAAGCGCTTTTGGCACCCTTGATGCGTTTAAGGAAGAATTCAAGCAAGCGGGCGTTACGCAGTTTGGCTCTGGCTGGGTTTGGTTGGTGGAGGAGGATGGCAAGCTTAAGATCGTCAAGACCGCCAACGCCATGACACCTTTGGCGACGGGCCAAAAAGCGATCGTCACCTGTGACGTGTGGGAACACGCCTATTATCTCGACTACCAAAACCGCCGCCCCGATTTCTTGCAGGTGTTTTTGGACTACCTCATCAATTGGGAATTTGTCGCCCAGAATATGGGGTAACCCACATTACGAATCGACTAATCACTGAAACCAAGCCAACGTTCTGTTGGCTTGGTTTCATGCAAATTTCTGTTACTTTTCAAAAGGTAAAAACCACTTGAAGTGAAGTTCTATTGGAATTAAAGTATTGTTAGCTCAGATCATATATTCTGTCCTTGCCGGCTTATCCTTCGAAGGAGCAACTACATGATGTTTTACAGAATCCTCCCCCTTTGTTTACTTCTTGGTGCTTTGACGGTTACTTCTCCAGCGCAGGCTGCGCTTACAGGGACGGCAAAAAGTTTCAAATGTCCAGCAGGACTGGTCTTGTCGTGGAATGGATCAGGATTTGATTGTGTCAACGGAGCAACGGCCTCCAAATGCCCTGCGGGGCAGGCCTCTTGGGGCGCCAGCAACGGTGCGACAAAATGCATAGCCAACTCCAGCATGCCCGTTGCAGCTGGCTCGGCTGAGGAGGAGGCCAAGTTAGCCCAACAGAGCGAAGATCTATCTAAATGCATGGACAACGCGGCGCTAATGCCAGACCCGACGGTCGCCTATACCGCGTGTGCGAGCGGCTCGTACCCGTTGCGTCTAGTGCGGCCAGCACCGAAGCGCCCAGCGCCGAGGATGCCAGTGCTGAGCGGCCAAGCCGCCGCCGCCGAGGCTGCCGCAATCAAAGTTAAAGCAGCCAAAACTGAGGCAGTCAGAGCAGAGGCAAACAGTGCTGCCGCAGCCAGAGCTGAGGCAGCCAAACAGGCCGCGATTGCAAGGATGGAAAAACAGATTAAGGGCTCAACGACAGCAAAACAGGCTGAATTTAAGGGGACGGCGAAGAATTTAAATGCCCCGCAGGCAAGTTCTTGTCGTGGAATGGCGCAGGGTTTAATTGTTCCGACGGAACAACGACTTCAAAATGCCCCGAGGGGCAGATCTTTTCGGGCATCAGCAACGGTGTGTTAAAATGCACGGCTCGCCCCAGCATGCCCGTTGAGTTTGGCATGACCAAAGAGGAGAAGGCCAAGGCAGTTCAAAAGAGCGAAGATCTATCTAAATGCATGGACAACGCGGCATTAGCGCCAGACCCGACGGCTGCCTATACCGCGTGTGCGAGTGGTCTTCTGCCCGTTATGTCTGGCGAGACGACCAGCGACGGGGCGACCGGCGACGGGGCGACCGATCCCCAAAAGGACGAAGATTTTAATCGATGCAGAGACAATGCGGCACAAGCGACAGACACGGAGGCCGCCTATAACGATTGTACAAATGCTTACGCGCCCGATTTAACCGCCCAGACTGGGCGCTGAAGCCGACGGTGGTACAATCCAACAGAGCGAAGATCTTGCTGGATGCACTCACAAAACGCAACACGCGCAAGCCTTGGTGGCCGCACATCAAACAGGGTATAGCGGCTGTACTAAATAACGCGTTCAAAAACAGTCCAAAAGGCAGTTGCTGAACATCGTTGAGTGGGTGCGTGTGTCGCTTGGCTTGGTTTCAAAAACGCTCATTTTCATTGATGCGTTTTTCTTGAAAACAACAAAATTGGATTAGTTCGCGATCGTGACGGTGTCGATTTCGATGCCAACACGGCGGTCTTGTTGCACGCACTTGACCCTCTTGGCCTTCGCCATCTTTACGGGGAAGGTGTTACCTGAAAAAGCCCTTGACGAACGCGCCAAGCCTAGGTTTTGGTCTTTGTTCAACGCGTTCGCTGGCGTGGGGAGGGGTTGGCGCGGCTTGTTGGAGTGGGGCGCGTTTGGCTTCTGCCCTTTGGGCCACTTCTTCCTTGGCCTTGCTTATAAGGGCATCAAGCGTGTCATGGTGTTTTGTGTCAATTTTATCTTTGATTTCCTGCGCCTGCTCAGGTGCCTGCAAAACAAATTTCGCCACGGCCATGCCGTTTTCAGTCGAGCCCCCCATGTTAAAACTTTTAACATAGTAAGGCACCATCTTTTCGCGATAGGTCTTAGGCTGCAGCTCGGCAAGTTTGGCGTTGAGCCCGCCCCCTTCGCTTCCACAAGCGTGCTTGTGAAGGCCTACAGCAGAAAGTTCCTCGATCATTTGCGAGGCTAGATCGGGGCGCTGTTCAAGAAAGCCTATAAGTTCTTTTTGGGCACCGTATCCGTTATTCGTGTTAAAGGCGTTCACATAGCATGGCATCGTTTTTTCGCGATAGGCATCAGGCTGCAGTTCCGCCAGTTTAGCGCTGAGTGCCTGATCCCCGATGACCCGATAATCAGGAAGTTCTTGCAGGATTTGTGAGGCGAACGCGGTGGATTGGCCCAGAACGCTCATTAATGATTTTGCAGCATACTCGTTGCCCGTTTGATTAAACGCGAGAATGTAATGTGGCACCATTTTTTCGCGATAGGGCTCAGGTAGCAATTCGTTGAACAAGGGGCCGAGCCCTTTTTCTCCCGTGAGGGCATAAGCCGGAATGTCTTTGAGTATCTGTGATATTAACGCAGGGCGCTGCCCCAGAAGATCGATGATCATTTTCTCATTGGAATTGCTTCGATTATTAATAAAGTGCTGAACGTGACGCCATGTTCGTTCATCACCATAGGCGGCCATTTTGGCCAGCTCTGCCTGCTCGGCGCGGGCTTTTTCTGCTTTCGCGGCGGCTGCGAGCGCTGCTTTGCGCTTCTGTCCAGCAACCACGTGTTTCCAATTCTGAATGGCCGCCTCTTCCTCCGGCGTTCTTGTTGTGCCGTCTGCCTTTCCCCCTGCATTGCCGCCTGTCTTTTGCATCGACTGGTCATAGGCTTGGCGCTTTGTTTCGTCGCTAAGCACGGCGTGCGCGTTAGCTGCTTTCTTGAATTCCTCTTCTTTTTCTGGATGCCGGTCAGGATGTGTATCCAGGGCAAGCTTACGATAGGCGCGTTTGATCTCGACCGCAGAAGCTGTAGGCGGTACTTTGAGTACGGCGTAATGATTTCTTTCTCGTGGCATATCTATTTTCTATAATCGGGCAGATAAAATCTTCGGGTACTTAATGTAATGTCCCAACATCCATCCGCCATTAAAGCACATTTGGCTTAATATTCGATAAACGATATAAATTACAAAGCGTTAAGTGACACTTTGTTATGATGGACGGGATAAGATGACGGTTTTCTCCTTCCACCAAAAAAACCCGCCGCTCTTTCGAGCGACGGGTTTTTGTAGCGTGGGGCAAGCCCCAGATTAGATTAGTTCGCGATCGCGACGGTGTCGATTTCGACGTCAACGCGGCGGTCTTGTTGTAAGCATTTGACCAGCTTGGTTTTCGCCATTTTATCGGGGCAGCTGGTTGCACTTACGCTGTCACCGAACCAACGTGTTTCGACAACTTGCGCGCCGACAACGCCCTTGGAAACGAGATATTTGCGAACAACATCAGCGCGTTTCTTCGAAAGCTTTTCATTCGCAGTTGAGCTGCCAACTTTATCAGCAAAGCCTGTACGCGAACGGCGGCCACTGCGGCCCCTCTGGCTTTGATATCTGCAGCCAGCGTGTTCAAAGCTTTTTTACCGTCAGCCGACAAAGAAGAACGGCCAAAGGCAAAGTAAACAGATTTCGTTGCGGTTTCGACGGTAATGGGAGAGATCATCGTGGTGGGGGTGATAACACCGCAGCTATCGAAATCATTATTCCATTGTGAACGAAGACATTCGCCTTCCATGGTCCTGACGGGGGTTCCGCTGCTATCGCGTACAACATCGAGTGTGGTCGCTTGTGATGAGGAGCCAACCAGGCCAACCATCAGTGCGGCACCAGCAAGCAAGAGTTTCATAGAATTATTCATGTTTTTCTCCATTGAGTAAGACGGATGCCGAAAAATCGGGGGGTGAAAGCACTATATGCACAATGTTATTAAAAAGCCTTTATGCTTTTGTTTCAAGTAAGAAAATGAGCCTTTTAAGTCGTTTTTGGACGATGACGCGCCTTTTTCGTCACAGTTTTGTGACTTTTCGCGCCTAGTACCCCTTTTAGGGGGGGTATGCCTTGATTTATTGGATAAAATAAGCCCCTGTGCTACAATGCCAAATAAAACCCTTTTACCAATGAGTTATCCTTGTGAATCAGCCCCTTGCCTCGCTTAATCTGGAGAATTCGGCACGCAAGAGAGCTTGGAGGATCTCGACGATCCCTTTATTGGCCTTTTGGGGCAGGGCAACAGCCGCGATGATCTGTGGATTAATAAGGCGGTACCTCGTTATACCAGCTATCCGCCCGCGACCGCCTTTGTGGATACGATTACAGCTGATGATTATCGGGCGGCGCTTGCGACCCTTCCTGCCGAGACGCCCGTCTCCCTTTACCTGCACATTCCCTATTGTCGTTCCTTGTGCCTTTATTGCGGTTGCAATACCTGCGTGACGCAGCGCCATGAACGGGTGACCGAGTATTTGGGCTTTGCTTTGCGTGAGATTGAAAACATTGCCTTCTCTGCCGACACATCACGCCGCATCAGTCAAATTCATTTCGGGGGTGGTTCGCCTAACATTTTGTCTGAAAAAGATATGGGCCTGCTGTTCGGGGCGATCATTCGACGTTTTGATATGAGCGGGTGTGACGAAATCGCGATGGAGCTCGACCCACGCCTCATTACCAAGGCGCAGGTGCGTACGCTTGCGCTTTTAGGGGTGACGCGCGTCAGTCTGGGCGTTCAGGATTTTGATCCCAATGTCCAGCATTTGATCGGTCGTCGGCAATCTTATGAGCTGATCCGTGAAGCATGCGAAATGCTGCGCATGGCGGATATACGGAATATCAATTTTGATTTGCTTTATGGCCTGCCGGGCCAATCGCCGGCTTCTGTGGCGCAAACGGCGCGCGAGGCGATCTCGCTGTGGCCCAGCCGCATCGCTTTGTTTTCTTATGCGCATGTGCCTTCGGTTAAAAAACACCAACAAGTGCTCGAGCAATATATTTTGCCCGGCCCCCATGCTTGCCTTGCGATGGAAGAGGCAGCGCGGCGTGTGTTTTGTGAAGCGGGGTATGTCGAGATTGGCATGGATCACTTTGCGCGGCCTGACGATGCCTTGGCTGTGGCGCTTGAGCAGGGAAAACTGCACCGTAATTTTCAGGGTTATACCAATGATAACTCTCCCCCATCTTTTGGGCGTGGGGGCGAGCAGCATTGGCCGCCTTGGGGACATGTTTTTCCAAAATGTTCGCTCGCCTGAAGCGTATGAAGAGACCATCCGTACCTCTGGTTTTGCGACGTGCCGAGGCCTGCGTTTACGCGGTGAAGATCGGCTGCGTGGGGCTATTATTGAAACCCTTCTTTGCACGATGAAAGCCAACCTAGAGGTCCTGTGCCGCCAGCATCATTGAAGGATGAATTGCTGGTTCGGCTCGTGCGGATCTTGGTAGAGATGTTCGATACGCCCAGTGTTGAAGGAAGACGATCGTCGTTTGATTCCGTGGACAGTGTAGCCCTTCTCCAGAAGAAACTCTGACAGATACGCCCCGTCCTGGCCCGTGGCGCCGGTGATCAGAGCAACTTTGCCTATTCCTTCCTGGGTCACGAATGCCTCACAATCCTTGCAGGTGCAGAATCCGAAGATTTGTGCCCGCCGGCTTGTCGGTCAACCGCAAACTAAGGGGACCTCAGTTCCTCGGCATTAGCTGCCAATCGCCATCGCAAGGAGGTCGTTCGATGGCTCCGCCATCGATACTGCGATTTATCCCCCCTCATCCTGTGGGGGGTTTCTGGGTAACGATTATGGCCGCTGTCGCGGAAGTCCCCTGTTGCAGCGGTTCGAGAACTTCATCGTGGTCGCGACGAAAGAAGCATTCCTTGTCGTGAGCAAGACGAACGAACAGGAGACCCGAAAGGTCGTCGAAGCTCTGCACGCCCGAGGCGATCACCGCATCTAGCATCGTAGTTCCCGGTCGCCGCCAGGTAGCGATCGCGGGCATTTTTACCATTTCTTCACCCTGAGGTAGCGGTCGAACAAGCGCCGGGCTTCAATCGGCTGCAGCCTCTCGACACACCGCCAGTGGCCGGGGGGTCAGCCGGTCGGTCGTGAAGAACATGTAACGTGTATCGACACGACTGACCGGCGCCTAAGCGGAGCCGACCGATGTCCTTGTTGGAACGTACCATTGAATTCCTGCGGAAGTATTCTCCCGCGGGTTTTTGCGATGATTGCCTCGATCAAATACTAGACCTGCAGCCGGGGCAGTCCGAACGGGCTACTGAGCCGCTTGGCATGACGGAGTTCTTTCGTCGCGACACTGAGATCTGTCACTTTTGTCGCGGCAGGAAGACCATCGTCAGGTACGTGGAAGATCCGTAGGGAGTAGCCCGAAAGCTCTGTCGGCTCCGTTGCCGGCACTCTCCAGTTCGTCTCCTACGCGATTAGAGCGTCACGCTGAGGATTTGAAATCGGCCTGCCCTGGGGCCGGCTCAACTACGTGTTAGGTGTGGAGTTTGAGGAGGTTGTTCATCCGAACTGACGGTCTGAAGGTGGTCGTTGCGACACGATTTACTGAGGACCGCGAGGATGAACAACCCGCATAAGAATGCCCGGATGACGCCGCTCGGTCGAGCGGCGATGGTGAGACGGATTGTCGATGAAGGTCGAGCTGTCACTGAAGTGGCAGCCGGCTTCGGAATAAGCGAGCGCACAGCGCGCAAGTGGCTGGCCCGCTACCGGAAGGAAGGCGCGGCGGGACTGGAGAACCGCTCTTCTCGGCCGGCTTCGGTAGCCAACCGCACTCTCGATCCCTGGATCGACCTGATGGAGAGCCTGCGGCGGGAGTACCGGCTGACGGCCGAGGAGATCGCTGCGAAGCTCAAGCTGGCCCGCTCCACCGTGGCCGCCTGGCTGAAGCGGCGCGGGCTCGGCCGCCTCAAGAGCCTGGAGGCGCCTGTGCCGGTCGTGCGCTATCAGCGCCAGCGGCCGGGCGAACTCCTGCACCTCGACATTAAGAAGCTCGCCCGCTTCGAGCGCGTCGGCCACCGCATTACCGGCAATCGCCTCGGCCGCAACGAGGATGTCGGCTACGACTTCTTCCATGTGGCGATCGATGACGCCACCAGGCTCGCCTATGTCGAGGTGCTGCCCGACGAGCGGCGCTCCTCCACGACCGGCTTCCTCATCCGCGCGCTCCGCTGGTTCCGGGCGCGCGGCATCAAGGTCGAGCGGGTGATGACCGACAACGGCTCCGGCTATGTCGCCAGGCTTTTCCGCAAGGCGGTCCGGATGCTCGCCATTCGCCACATCCGCACCAGGCCCTATACGCCGAAGACCAACGGCAAGGCCGAGCGCTTCATCCAGACGCTCATGCGCGAATGGGCTTACGCCATCCCCTTCCGGTCATCCGAGACCCGCGCCGCCGACCTTCAACGATGGCTCGCCTGGTATAACCAGCAGCGGCCCCATGCTAGCCTCAGCCGGCGATCACCGCTTCAGGCCCTCGCCGGAACAACCTGATCGGATTCCACACTTAGGCAGACCCGAGGGCCTTCGATGCAGCCCAGGTCAAGAGACCGACCCAGGCGACCATCATCCCGATTGCGAGGACAATGAACGAGCCGAGAAATAGCACTTCCAGGAATTTCTCTGTCGTTTGCCTGTCGCCGCTATCGTTTGCCTTTTGCTCTACCTCATCGCCGCCCGGACATTTATCCATGAGCTCGCCCACCAAACCCCGGCGACGCTCATAACCTCCAGTTGCACGCCTTGCATGTATTCCATACAATTTGAGTTAACTTGTGCGTTTCCCGCTCTCGGCTGCACTGAAAAAACCGCCGCGAGATATAGCCAAAATTCGCCCGGTAGCTGAGCTGCCGGCGGTCAACCTTGACCAGCAATGGGATACGGTGATTAACTTCTTGGTAACTGTGACGTCGAGGGGGCGGCCGCGCGGCACAGGTGGGGAAAAGGGGATGGTTATGAGAAAATCAGTTTTGAGTTGTGCCGTCATACTGGCGGCCGCTGCATGGTCGGGTAGTTCGTATGCGACTAACGTCGGTTTCGCGGACACTTACAGCACGACCTATAACACTTCTGATCCGGGGCTTGTGCTCCAGATCAACAATCCCACCGGATCAAACGCATTTGTGCTTGATTCCGCTGGAGGAAGCACGTCGCAGCTCCTGTTCAAGGTCTCGAGCAGCGAGACCACGGCAAACGCCGACGACCTCGTGGGTAAGGACATTACGGTCGATTTCGCGTTTACCTCGCCCAGCATCGCCAATGGGACGGTGATGGGGACGTCCGTAGGCGGGCACTTTAAGTGGTCGCTGGATCAAGGCTATATCACTTGGGATCAGCCGACAGACATCGTCTTCGCCGGAGTCGGTACGCTGCAGATTGCCCTAAGCGACACACAGTTCACGCTGCCTCTGTTCGGCTCATTCCTCCAGACGTGGGGCAAGGTCAACGCGACCTTCACATTGACGCCCTATGTGGCGGCGGTCCCGATTCCGCCGGCTCTCGCTCTGTTCGGCGGCGGCCTGGTTGGGACGGGATTGTTGGCAAGGCGGCGGAAGCAAAAGCAGAATCTGCCCCTCGCCTAAGCATGCCGGAACACGGGGTTGCGATCTGACTCGAGTGTCGATCGCAACCTCAAAAATCCCGCAAGCGACGCACTTGAAATTGCGCTGACCTCGCTGACCGCAGGGGCGACCCAGCCTATGACCCCTATGCAGATCGGGGTTCTGCGATCACGCTTCGGCGGAATGTTCGCCCATGCGCTCGCGGCGCTTCTCAGAAATCACCGCGCCCCGTGAGCATGTCTGAGTTCGGAGGCCAAGCGGACATCGTGCCGACGGCTGCCCAATTCGCATTTTGATGCTGTGGACGGCTTTCCACCCGGCGGCCAGCTTGAGCTGGTCAAAGAGGTGGAGGCTAGGCCATGGAAGACGTTGTGACGATCGGACTGTATATCGCGAAATCGGTTTTTCAGGTTCACGGTGTTGCCGCAGACGGTGCGGTTGTTGTTCGGCCGTCTCATGCGCGGCAAGGTGCTATCGTTTTTCGAGAAGCTCCCGGCCTGCCTCGTCGGCCGAGGCCTGCGCCACGGCGCACTACTGGGGTCGTGAGCTTAGGCGGCTTGGCCACGATGTGCGGTTGACGCCGCCAAACTACGTCAAACCTTACGTGAAGCGGCAGAAGAACGACACTGCCGACGCCGTGGCGACCCGATGCCCCTGCCGGAAACGGAGCCCGGCAGCCATGTTGGCAGAAGACTTGTGCGTGTTAACCTTAGTAATTCGTAATCAGCCGACAACCGCAGAAAGTAGTAAAGTAGTAGCGTGGTGGTCGGATGATGGAGAGATTCTTTTTTCTTGTCGCCGGTGTCGACCGGGAAACGCTGAGGGAGTGTCCTCCGACGGACCGCATCCTTGCGCGACAGCTCGGCGTGATGCTTTCGCTCACGTTTGTCATCATAGCCACAATTACGTTCTATTCTCTTACCTACATCAGCCAAGCCTCGGTTGAGTACGACGTAGCGACGAATAGCTTTCAAAGCCAAAGCAATTCCTTCGGATGGTATGGCTACCTGGTCGCGGGCCTCGTCGCGGTCGTCGTTGCCTCGGTCATTACGCTCTTCGATCGGATGATCTATCAGTCCGATTGGTTCTACCAGCTCCCGCTCGCCAGCGTGAAACAACTCGGTCGGTCCGGCCGAGCGCGGTTTCTGTGGTCAAAGACATGGCGCGTCATCGTGCGGCTGACCATATCGGTAGCTGTGGCCTACGCGCTGTCGACCTTTCTGGAACTCAAGGTGTTTGAGTCACAGATCGTCAAGCGCATCCAGGATCTATACCTGACCCGCAACGAGCCGGTGTTTGCGGATATCCGCGGTTACGCGGACTCTCTAAGGACCCGTGCGGAGGACGCGCGCGCGCGGCTCAACTCGTTGCGCAAGCAAGCCGGTGACCTGCGAAACGAGAAAATCCAACGGGACGCAAGCCTTGATTCCAGGCTGAATGCGATACGGCAGGAGTTGTCGAATCTGGAAGCAAGCTCGCCGTCCGGCGACGATGAGTTGCGGCGCCGTCAGGCGGATGAGGTTCGCCCGATCGCAGCGGAAAGCGTGACCATCCGCGCTGAGCTCGACAGCCTCGCGAAGGACATTGCCGACTTCAGGGATCGACGGAACGCGGAGGCCACTGGCGTTAACCCGGAAAACCTCGACGGAATATCCGGCAAGGGTGGGTGCGCTCAGCGGTGCGAGTATTGGCAGGCGAAGCTCAATACAGCTGCCGCAAGGCGCACGGAGCTCTTGGCGCGGTTTGCGCAACTTGAGGCAGCGCAGCAGAGCATCAACGAAAGATATGCCCAGCTTGTGGTCGAGGCCGATTCCGCTGTTCAAGAGCGCGTCGGGAGACTGACGACGGAGCGCGACGCCATCTTTGCAGAAGCGCAGAGGAAGGCCTCCCGGCTGGAAGCGGAGCACGATGCCCAGGTCGCGAGGGCGGCCACCCAGATGGCGACCGCGGAGGCGAATCTCAGCAAGCTCGAGTCCGGCTACTTTGGTGATCTGGACAATTACACCAAGCGTCGCGAGGTCGCCCCCGACTACATTCCGTTCAGCGACGGCCCTTTGGACCGATTGACTGCGCTCCTCGACCTGAAGAGGGAGGCAATATATGGGCCGACAATCAGCTGGTTCTCGTGGTGGGTAAAAGGTTTCATCATATTCTTGGAAGTGATCCCCGTCCTTTCGAAAATGTTCTTCTCACCGCCTAGCGTTTACGGGTTCCGCATCCGGGCTGCCGTTGAAGCCGGTCAATTCGAGCAGATCAGCCCGGCAAATGATCTGACGAGGGCAGGCCCCCTACCGCATCAGCCAGGGATTGCGGTGAGGCGGTCAAGCACGCCGAGCCTTATGGCCGTCGGGCGCGATCCAATTCCGGAACCAACAGGCGCATCGACGCGTGCCTCGCCGAGCGTCAGTCCGAGCAAACCACGGACGGTGGCTGGATCGGGCGACTCGGCTGCCTCCGATGGTATTGCCGGCGCAATCACGCGTGCGCTCAAGAAAGCCGGCTCGGCGGCTCCAGCGGCGGGCGGCCCGACCAGGTACCGAATAGACCGCGATTGATCCGCCAGTCCTGAAACTAGTGCCCGACGAGTTCTCGCCGGCGTTGGGTACGGAGAAGATGGCGGGGCGGCATGACCGCTCTTGGGGCGCATTTCAGAAGTCAATCTAAGCGTCGACCATGTCCGAGTTCAGACTCCTATCGGCTGTGCGGACGCTGTGCTGCAAAACGCCTCGTGCCTTTGTGCCCGGTCGAAATCCTCTTCCGGCGTGACGGATCGGACGGTCGACATAATCGCGTATCGCCCCCCCTCCTTGCCTCGGCTTGCCCCCCTCCTCCCTCCCCCTCTACCCCCCTCTCTCCTGGCCCCGCCCCCTTTCGCCGTCACCTAAGTTTCCGACCCCCCCTCAGCCTCCTTCAAAACTCTCCCGTCATTTGCACCCCCTTCTGCTTCAGCCTTTTCGCGTTCGATGAGGATTGTCTGGCCGCGCCCGAAGTAGACATCGGCCGGCGTCAGGTTGGCGATGCTCTCGTGGTAGCGAAGGTGATTGTAGTTGCCGACGAAGGCGTCGATCTGGGCCTCGAGGTCACCTGGCAGATAGTAGTTCTCGAGCAGGATGCGGTTCTTCAGCGTCTGGTGCCAGCGCTCGATCTTGCCCTGGGTCATGGGGTGATAGGGAGCGCCGCGGACGTGATCCATGTCCTTTCCGTCGAGCCATTTGGCGAGGTCGGCCGAGACGTAGCTCGATCCGTTATCCGACAGGAGCCGCGGCCGATGAAGGACCCTGGCCTGATCCAGCCCGGAAGCCTGCAGTGCCAGATCGAGCGTGGCGGTGACGTCCCGGCCTTCATCGTCGTGCACAGCTTCCAGGCGATGATGTAGCGCGAGAAGTCGTCGAGCACGCTCGACAGATAGAACCAACCCCAGCCGATGACCTTGAGATAAGTGAAGTCGGTCTGCCAGAGCTGGTTGGGCGCCGTGGTCTTGTCGGAGAACTCGTCCGCCGCCTTGACGACGATGTAGGCGGGGCTGGCGATCAGATCGAGCGCCTTCAGCAGGCGGTAGACTGAGGCTTCCGACACAAAATACCCTTCGGTGTCGGTGAAGCGCACGGCCAGCTCCCGGGGCGACAGTGCCGGCTCGTCGAGCGCCAGATTCTTGATCCGCTCACGAACAGCGTCCGGGATGCGGTTCCAGACGCGATCCGGCCGAGGTGATCGATCGTCGAGGGCCTCCGGCCCACCGCTTTGACAGAGATCCGACCATCGGTAGAAGGTTGCCCTGGGGATGCCGAGCTTCTCCAGCGTGCGCTTCACCGGCAGGTGCGACTGCTCCACCAGCCGGATGATCTCCAGCTTCTCGGAGGCGGGATATCTCATGCGCCGTCCTCCCCATCCCCGATCATGCTTTTTTTGAGCAGTCGGTTCTCCAGGGTGAGATCGGCCACCACTTCCTTCAGGGCGCTGGCCTCGCGGCGAAGGTCCTTGACCTCGTCCGAGGTCGCCGCCCGCGCCGTATCGCCGGCGAGCCGCCTCTTGCCGGCTTCGAGAAAGTCCTTCGACCAGCGGTAATAGAGGTTCTGCACGATGCCTTCGCGACGGCAGAGCTCGGCGATGCTGTCCTCGCCGCGCAAGCCATCCAGCACGATGCGGATCTTATCTTCCGCCGAAAAATGTCGCCGCGTCGCCCGGCGAATGTCCTTCACGACCTGTTCAGCCGGCTCCCTCGCCGGCCCGGACTTCTGTCTCATCTTAGCTCCCTCCATGGGCTACGATGAGCCAGAAATCCTCCCTTCCTCAATCCGCTGAATTCTGTCTCATGGGTGCTGACGGCGGACAGATCAAATTCTTGACCTGCAGCCGGGGCAGGCCGAACGAGCGACCGAGCCGCTCGGCTTGACGGAACTCTTTCGTCGCGACACCGAGATCTGCCACTTTTGTCGCGGCAGGAAGACCATCGTCAGGTACGTGGAAGAGCCGTAGGAATAGCCCGAAGAGCTGTCCTGTCGGCTTCGCTGCTGGCACTCTCCAGCTCGTCTCCTGTGCGATTTGATTTAGAGCATCACGCTGAGGATTTGAAATCCGCCTGCGATGCCGGCACCACAGCTAGCGTGAGAGCAGCGGCTCTGCGCCCACCAAGCCTGACCGTTCGCCCGAACTCCGACTTCTTCAACGATATCCGCCAGGAGCAGACGCGGCCGAAAACCGTTTGTGACAGTCTGGTGACTTTCGTATTGTTGTCGCAGGCAGCCCGCATAAGAGGCTGGGAGCCCACGCCCCGTGGGCGTTTCTGAGCCCGACCGCAGGTCGGTGCTCGAGGAGGGAATCTAGAATGCGACATCTCAAAATGCTCGCCACGGCCGCTGTCCTCGGCGCTACCGTTTTGACGGCTCTACCGGCCTCGGCCGAGGAAGTAACGGTCAAGCTCTGGGCGCGTGCCGACCGTTCCGGCCCGCTTCGTGCAGGCAACATCGTCGCCGCTGCGGAGCCGCTCAACGCGGCGCTGAAGGCCGCCGGTAGCGACATCACGGTGAAGGTCGACGTCTTTGAAGGGCCGGCCACCGGCTTCGATGCCGATGCGCTCGACATCCTGAAGGCCTTCTCCGTCGGCGAGGGCCCGGACGTTTACGTCGCTGCGCACGAATGGGTCGGCGAGTTCGCCAAAGACGGCTACGCGATGGACATGACGGATTTCGTCGCCGCCAACCAGTGGGCGTTCGGTGACGTCGTTCCCGTCCTTTGGAACGCCACCAAATACGAGGGCAAGATCCACGCGATCCCGCAGGATACCGAGATCCGCATGTTCTTCTACAACAAGGACATGCTCAGGAAGATCGGCAAGAGCGAGGACTTCATCGAGTCGCTGCCGAGCGCGGTCGACAAGGGCGAGTTCACCATGACGGACCTGTCGAACCTCGCCAAGGAAGTCGTCGACCAAGGTGCTGCCGAGATCGGCATCATCCACCGCCCGAACGCCGGGCCCGACTATCTGATGACCTTCGCCTCGTTCGGCGTGAAATACTTCGACGACGCTTCTGGCAAGCTGCTGCTGCCGAAAGCGGAGATAAAGCGCGGTCTCGAGTGGTTCGCCTGGAACGCGAAGAACGGCGTAACCCCGCCCAACAACACCGCCATGAACTGGGATGAAATCCAGGGTGGCTTCAAGACCGAGAAGACCTTCATCTATCACCAGGGCGTTTGGGCGACGAAGGAATGGATGCTCGGAGACGCCAAGGGCGCAACCTGGCCGACCGACGAAGCAGGCTACTTCCACAAGATCGGCTGGCTGCATGCACCGGCGGCTGACAAGGGCGGCGAGGCGAAGAACCTTTCGCACCCGATCGTCTACATCGTGAACCCGCAGTCGAAGAACGCCCAGCTCGCCGCAATGCTCGTCGCCTACGCCTCGCTGCCGTACTACAATGTGCAGCATGCCGTCAGCTCCGCGCATCTCGGCATCACCAACGGCGAGGCGAGCATGCCAGCCTACAAGGATGCCTGGTATCTGGCCGACGCTCAGCCCATGCTCGCGCGGTCGACCTTCATCCCGAACCATCCGGATTTCGGCCGCTACAACGGCATCCTGTTCAAGGCGCTTGAAGGCGTCGAGACAGGCCGCCTGACCCCTGACGAGGCGGTCGCTTTCCTTGAGGACGAGATGACCAGCGAGCTTGGCGACTCCGTTATGGTGGTTGACAGCTTGAAATAGGCAGGGATCGCGCGGGCGGGCCCATGTCGGCCCGCGCTCCTTCCCGCAGGGCATAGTCCCGCCGATGATCAGCCGCAACAAAGCGGCACGGCGAAACATCGACCGGGTCCTTTTTCTCGGGCCGGCGACGATCCTGCTCGCCCTTTTCTTCATCGCCCCGGTCATCGTCGATATCTCGATCGCCTTCAGCGATATGGGACGAAACCTCCGCGTCACTCAATTCACCACGGAGAACGTGCAGCGCCTTCTGACCGGCGACCGCCGACTGATCGGCGTGCTCACGACGACCTTCATCTACGTCGTCTCGACGCTCGCGATCTTCAACGTCGGCTACGGCCTCTTCCTGGCGCTCGCGACGACGGCGCTGCCCCAGCGCACGGGGGCGTTCTTCCGCGCCGTCTGGCTACTGCCCCGCATGAGCCCGTCGGTCGTCTATGCACTTCTCTGGAGCTGGGTCGTAGCGCCGACCGACTACGGTCTTCTGAACCAGATGCTGACTGGGCTCGGGCTGCCGCTCTTCGACATGAAGAGCGATGCGCCGATGCTTTTGATCGTGCTCGCGAATGGTTTTATCGGCGCGTCCTTCGGGCTGATCATCTTCACTAGCGCCATCCGCTCGATCCCCGAGCATCTCTTCCACGCCGCGCGCGTTGACGGCGCGGGCGAGCTGGCGATCGTCTGGCACGTCACGCTGCCGGCGATCCGCTGGCAACTCAGCTTCGTGACGCTTTACCAGGCGCTCTCGCTGCTCGTCAGCTTCGAATACATCTGGCTGATCACCGACGGAGGCCCATTCTTCGACACGACGGTGTGGGCGCTCTACGTCTACAAGCGCGCGTTTGGCAGCGGGCAATACGCCTACGGCGCAGCGCTCTCGCTCGGCCTCGTCATCATCGGCATGGCCGTCGCGCTCTTCCTCTGGCGATTCTTCGACATGCGCGCGCTGCTGCAGAAACCACGGATCGAAGTGTCATGAACGCCGTGCTCGCAGAGTCGGCCAGCGCCAGCGCGCTCGAGTGGACGCAGCTTGCCGCGAAGGCGCGCCAGCGCCGCCGTGCCAAGCAGATATTTCTCTACGCCATCATGGCGATCGGCGCGCTGCCGATCCTGATCCCCTACCTCTGGCTCTTCACCGTGGCGTTTTCCGGCCGAACCGGGGCGAGCACGTTCGTGCTGTGGCGAACGCTCGCGGTACTCCTTCCGGCGCTCTTTCTCTGGTCTCTGCTGAGGCTGAGCCTTGAATCGGGCAAGGTGCTGCGCAATCTCGAGATCACGCTCGCCGTCGCAACGGTGGTCCTGCTCGGGATACTGACCGGGCCCTACATCCACTTCGACAACTGGCGGTTCCTCTGGCACCCCGATATCGCCGACGCCTTGAAGGGCGCGTCCGGGTCGGGCGCAAAATTCCCGAGCGTCTGGACCGCCTTCGGTAACTCGCTCTTCATCGCCGGCGCGCAGATGGCGGTTGTCGTGAGCATCGGCACCCTCGCCGGTTATTATCTCTCGCGTTTCGATTTTCCCGGCCGCGGCAGCTACCTGAAGGGCGTGCTCGTGCTTCACGCCTTCCCGGCGATGACGCTGATCATCCCGATCTTCCTGATGATGTACTGGATCGGGCTCCTCGATACGCTCACGGGTGTCATCCTGGTGATCTCGGCGATCGAGGTCCCCTTCGCCATCTTCGTGATGAAGGGCTTCTTCGACGCTGTCCCTTGGGACATTGAGATGAGCGCGATGACCGACGGCGCGTCGCGGCGGCAGGCCTTCTGGATGGTGGTGCTGCCGCAGGTGCGCGTCGGCATGCTGGCGATCGCGATCTTCGCCTTCCTGCGCGGCTGGGAGGAATATGTCTTCGTGCGCACGCTTCTCCTCGCCAAGTCCAACTGGACGATGAGCCTCTATCTGTTCTGGATGCTCGACGACGTGATGGGCACCGACTACGCCATGGTGTCGGCAATGGGGGTCTTCTACGTGCTGCCGAGCGTGCTCCTCTACACCTTCATGCAGAAATATCTGACGCAGATGACGATTGGTGGGATCAAGGGATAGGTGATGGCGGTCGTCGAGTTGAAGGGCGTGACGAAGAGGTGGGGCGATGTGGTCGCTGTCGAACCCACCGATCTCAGGATCGAGAACGGCGAGTTCGTCGCCATCCTCGGCCCTTCCGGTTGCGGCAAGTCAACGACGCTCTTCATGCTCGCCGGGATATACGCGCCGACCGCGGGCGAGGTTTGCTTCGACGGCGCGGTCGTCAACGACGTGGAGGCGCGCGACCGCAACGTGGGCATCGTCTTCCAATCCTATGCGCTCTATCCGCACATGACGGCGCGCGACAACATCCTCTTCCCTCTCCGCTTCAAGAAGCTGTCGCGCGAGGCGTCGAACGCGAGGGCGCAGGCGATCGCATCTTTGGTGCAGATCGAGGAACTGCTGGCAAGGAAACCCTCGGAAATGTCCGGCGGGCAGCAGCAGCGCGTCGCACTCGCCCGCGCTCTGGTCAAGGAGCCGCAACTTCTTCTCCTCGACGAGCCGCTCTCCAACCTCGACGCTTCGCTTCGCCTCACCATGCGCGGCGAGATTCGCCGCCTGCAGCGCAGGCTCGGCGTGACGACCATTCTCGTCACCCACGACCAGATCGAGGCGACGACGATGGCGGATCGCATCATTTGCATGAGCAAGGGGCGGATCGAGCAGATCGGCACAGCCGACGAACTCTACCACCGCCCCAACAGCCTCTTCGTCGCGAGTTTCATCGGCTCGCCACCGATCAATCTTCTCGAAGGCGAGGCTGACGGCGCATCGCTCCGTGTCGGCAAGACCACTCTCCCTCTAGCCCAACTGGCGAAGGGCAAGGTGACGCTCGGCGTGCGGCCGGAATCCGTCGGTCTCGGGAAGAAGGGACTGGTCGGGACGATCGACGACCTTGAGCCGCACGGCCGCGAGACGATCTACCATCTGGCGACCGAGATCGGCCCTCTTCGCGGCCTCGAAGCCTGCGAGAGCGCCCGCTTCAGGATCGGCGACACCGTCGATTTCAACCTTGATCGCGCTCTCCTCTTCGACGCGAGCGGCCGAAGGATCGCGGACGCGAAGGTGAAGGTCGCCGCATGAATTCACGCCTGCCGCGGCTCAAGTGGCATATGCTGAGGCGCCGCGTTTCCGATCCCGCACATCTGCGTGAGAACCTCGACGCAGGGCTCGCCGCCGGCGCGGCGCTCGAGGTCGATCTCGTGGCGACCGCCGACGGTGCCTTCGTCTGCCTGCACGATCTCGATCTCGACCGCGAAACGACCGGCAGCGGCCCGGCCGCCGAGAAAACGGCCAGCGACATGCGCGCGCTTCGCCAGCGTGGCATTGACGGCACGCCGCTCGACAGCCCTCCGCTCCTTTTCGACGAGGTCGTAGCCGCCGTGGCGCGGTATCCGCACCACGATCGGCAGGTGCAGCTCGATTTCAAGGTACCGGCGGCAGGGTTCGACGCGGAGATGTTGCGCGTCCTGCGCAGGACACTCGGCGACCTCGCGCCAACCTTCATCGTCGGCACGACGGATGCTAAAGTCTATTCGCGCGTCCGCGCCGCCGCGCCGGAGATCGCCGTCGGATTCGATCCGCTGGCGCTTCACGAAGCGAACCCGCCACGGACCAAGGAGGCCTTTGCAGCGCTCGGGGACGAGACGCTGCGGCTCGGTCCGGGCGCGCGCATCTATTATCTGAACGCCAATCTTGTGCTCGCCGGGCTCGGCGAAGGCATCAACCTCGTGGAGCGTATCACGCATGACGGTGCGGAGGTCGACGCCTGGACGGTTGACCCGACGCGACCGAACATCCGTGACGTGCTCAGGGCGCTCGTCGAGGCCGGCTGCCGGCAAATCACGACGAATGGCCCAGAGGCGCTGTTGCCGCTGCTCAAGGAGGTTCTTTGACGACGATCGTTTCTCAGCTCGATCCCCCGAGTCTTGCGGAGCGGGAGGCGGTGAATGCCGGTCCGACCGCGCCTGAAGTTTTTCACACCGCTTTCAGCTCCTTCCGCTGCCTCGACGAGATCGAGCTGGCGCCGCCACCGGCCGCGAAGGCAGCGCCGGAAAGCGCGCGGATCGTCTTCTGGAACGCCGAGCGCCTCAAATATCTCGATCCCTCGATCGCGCTTTTGCGCGGGCTCGCCGCCGACGCGGTCCTCCTCTGCGAAGTCGACCATGGCATGGCGCGCTCAGGGAACGGCCACCAGATCGCCAAACTCGCTAAGGCGCTCGGCGCCGGCTACCTCTACGGCGTCGAATTCGTCGAACTCGATCTCGGCGACGCGCGCGAGCGAGGCTGGCACGCGGGCCAGAGGAACGCCTTGGCGTTGCACGGCGCTGGAATCGTCGCGCCCTACCCCCTAGATGCGCCCGAAATCGTCCGCCTGGAAAAGTCTGGACGCTGGTTCGACGGCATGTTCGGCGAGCGGCGGGTCGGCACGCGCATCGCCGTGATGGCGGAACTCCGGCTTGCCGCCGGTCCCGTGCTACTCGTCTCCGTCCACTACGAAAGCCACACCGGCCCTAGCGACCGCCTCGAACAGACGCGCGTCATGCTCGACGCGATCGACGCGCATACGCTGCAAATGCCGGTGCTGGTCGGCGGCGATTTCAATACGAGCACCTTCGACCTCCCAATCAGCAAACAGCCGGAGTTCGTCGCCGCCGCGCTACGTGACGATTCGCAGCGGCTCATCCGCCCGATGCGCTACGAGCCGATGTTCGCCGAGCTGAAGGCGCGTGGCTACGACTGGGAGACTTGCAACCCGCTTGGCGCTGTCACGCAGCGGATGCGGCCGGACGGCACTCCCGAAACCGCCCTACGGCCGTATCGACTGGTACTTTGCCCGCAACCTCTCGTGCTCAGACGCGGCCGTGATCCCCGCTGTCGACGAACAGGGCGTTGCGATCTCGGACCACGACGCGCTGGCCGTGACGATCCGTGCGGGAGGTTTTTGAGATGCCCTATTCGCCGCTTGCCCGCGAGGCGGGGTTCATCCACGTCTGCGCCCATCGCGGCCACAGTATCGCCGCGCCGGAGAACACCCTTGCGGCATTCGAGGCCGCTGTCGAAATCGGCGCAACGGTGCTTGAGGTTGATGTCGTGCTTACGCGCGACGGCGAGATCGTCCTGATGCACGACGAAGTCCTCGACCGAACGACGAACGGCGAGGGACGCGTTAGCGACTACGATCTCGCGACGATCGGGAAGCTCGATGCCGGCGCATGGTTCGACCCGAAGTTTTCAGGCACGCGCGTCCCGACGCTCGTCGAGACAATCGAATTCGCTCGTCAAAAGGATGTCGGCCTGCTGATCGAGATCAAGGAGCGCGTGCAGCCGGAGAAGATTCGTCAGCAACTGGGACGCCTTCTCAGCGAGATGCGAGCCGAGGACGACGTGCTCGCGATCTCCTTCGATCATGTTTCGCTCGTCCGGTTGCGGGAGGCGTTCCCGAAGATCCGCACCGAACTCATCACGCATGCACGGCACGTCGACTTCGCCGGCCTCGCGCGCGGCGCCGGTGCGGCGTCGGTATCGATAGAATGGAATATGTTCCACCCCGACGACGCCCGCGCGTTGCATGAGGTCGGCGTCGGCGTCCGCGTGTCGATGCCGCGCCCGGAGCGATTGGCCGCACGCCGGGCCTACGGCTTCGACGACGAAGCGCAGATTTTCAAATATCTCCGCGCAGGCCTCGTCGATGTGCTCCTGAGCGACGATACTGCTTTCGCGCAGCGAGTCGTCGCTGCCGCGAGCACGATGGAATGACCGGATGGCCGCGGCTAAAGGGGCCGCTGGGTCAAAATGCGAAGTCGGTGCGAATTGCGCAAACGTCCGCTTTCGGGTGCATTTGCGACATGACTTCGAGCCCCGGGAAAAGTTTGACACGCGCCAGTTCAAACCGAGAACACTTTAGGGGGCAATGTCAGATGCCTTCGAATTGCTCAAAAGTCAGCGCAAGATTCGCGAATCTCGACGCTGCCGAGACGCTGCCGGAATGAGGAACCACGAGACCTCATCTAGCTGGGTCGCGTCCAAGCGGGGGTCGGTGATCAGCCTTCGGATTTAGGCGGCTAGGCAAGTAAGGAACAGCAGGCGTGTTTGGTAAGAAACGAATTTGGGGTCGAACTGGTGCTACCCCTGCATCGGAGGAACAGCAGTACCGAAGTCGTGCACTTCGCGATGAAGTATGATCTTTCCGTCTTCGAGGCTCGTCGCATCCTTTCCACGGCAGGCACGAGCCGAGCTAGAGCCGATCAGACGGCGCTAGCCGCAAAGGCGGCCAAAGTGGGCAATACGCAGTCAGAGTGAAGTCACCAACAGCGCTCGGGCATTAGCCTCGACAGGCGAATTCTACCAGGAAACGGCTTCCCTCCCGACACTGCATCACGCGCTCGATACCTCGTCCTGTGCACCCTATGATCCCTATGCCATTCCGATCAGTCGTCGTTACGACGCAAGGAGAACGTGGCTGCTCCCCATTTTCCGGCTGCATTTTGTCGAGTGAGTGTAAATCCGTGAAGCCTGATGCCAGCCAACCGTCCAAGATGGCTCGCAAGGTATTGACGACCGCGACGATGTGGGTCTGCCGCTTCCTTTACCTCGTCGTGGAGATCGCGGACGGCGATAGCCCGGCTCCCATGCTTTTCCCACCAGATCGCCAAAATGCCGGCGATCGCCTCTCTGTGCGCGTCGCTTTGCTTCGCCTCGCGCATTCGATCAACCGGATCTCGACAGCCAAGGGCTATCAGCGGGTCACGTACCCACTGGCACCAGGCATCGAAGCTGCCAAGGGGCCGACCCCGCGGTAGCCGCGTCGACTGGCGCCCCCAGCGCCAAATCGTCAACGCGGCAGCAAGAAGTTCAGGGCGAGCTGCAGCGACCTCCTTCTTGATGTCCCCTCGAAAGGGTCGGGCCTCTGGGTCTTCAATTCTTGCATCCAAGTCGA
Organism: uncultured Alphaproteobacteria bacterium; assembly: GCA_963805325.1. GTDB lineage: Bacteria > Pseudomonadota > Alphaproteobacteria > Rhizobiales > Afifellaceae > DASWJZ01. The sequence goes on from CAWDTS010000017.1 coordinate 28,773, forward strand.
CCGTGATGAAGCGACGCGCAAGATCCTCCGACACACCAAGGCCGTTGCCGGTGAGGACAACAAACGCGGAGGAATTCAGCTGAAGCATCTGAGACCTGCCAAGCAGCCTAACTCGAGATGGGCGCTCGGTGATTGCGCTGGCAAGAAGATTCGATCGGAAGGCGATGTTGTTCAGGTTGTCGAGGAAGAGCACGGGATTCCCCTGCATCAACTCAGCTGCAATCGCGCTTCTCCAACTCCTCGGGTCTTGCTCCCGACGTGACGGCGTGCGGTTCGCGGCCGAACGCGACCAGGGAGATGCAGCGCGCCGAGCAGGCCCTTGCCGGTTCCCGCCCCGGACATCGGCGCCGCCCGGAAGAGGACGCCCGGCGCCAAGGGTAGGCTAGGCCGGCAAACGGCGGTCAGCAGCGCGATCAGGAAGGCGGACTCATCGCGACAGGGCTGCTTGCTGATATCGACGACAGGAACGCGCTCGCCTTGATCGAAGATCGTCTCTGCGTCAGCAAAGCAGAAGGTCCTGAATATCCGACGGATCCGCTTCAAAGCTGCGCGCGAGTCCGCCAGCGTCGGTCGCGCAGGAACCAGAGTTCCGAGATCGGGAACGTTCTCCTGCCACATCCCCGTCGCCGGATCGTATCCGCTGCCGCTAACGATCGTCCCGTCATCCCGAAGGAGCGGTGCTGAGGCGATCCCGTTCAGAGGTGGCAGTCGCCATTCCCCGCGCCAGCCAAGGTACATTCGCGCAATCGAGCGCGGCAGTGGGACGTCAACCTCCTCCAGATCCCCTCCCCGGCCGTCAACGATGTAGGGGCGCGCAACCTGGTGGGCTAAAAGGAGCAGATCATCAGGCGCCAATATCTGCGCGGCCGCGCCGCCTCTACCGGTCCGATCAATTGCGAGCCGAACTGGTGTGCCACGGTCGTAGAGATTCTCAGAGTTCGAGAGGATGTCTCGGAGCGCCGCCACTGTCCGATCGGGGTTTGCGAGATCCACGAGCAATCGTGGCTTCTGCTGGGATGGCGCGGCCTTGACGCGCCGCCTTTTTCTCCGCGACTGAGCGCGGGCCTGCCTTTCTATGGACAGCACAATCGAGCTCGGAGTGCGCTGGGCTATGGTTGGGGCACTTCTCGGCTGCTGTGCAGCTCACCGAGAATGAGAAAGGCAAGCTCATCATCCCCGGAAGCGCGCCAAAGTGTGAGTGCGAGCACGAACGGGTCGATCTCGTGCTGCTTCCAGAACTTCAGCTCCTGATCCTGATGCTGTGCCGCCTCGTCGAGGAGGTGATGCTTTCCGCAAAGTGGGACGGTCCAGCTGTCATCGGGTTTTTGGCCGATACCCGTGGCGAGTTTCCCGTGACGCAGCGAAGCCGCCCGAAGATGCGCCGCATGGATTCCGCCCTGCTTGTTACAGATCGCGCAGGGAAGCGTGCGTATCCATTTCAGATGGAGATCGGAGCGCTGCCGTGGGCGGCGGAACCTTGTGTTCGCGGTGAAGGCCGTAGCCGGGCGCCGGATTTGGTAGCCCGGCATCCTACGCCCCCACGCTTGTAGCCGGAACTTTCCCGGCGAGGCTTTCCGCGGGATCGGCGCCATTGAGGGTGCCCTTCTTCGGCGCCGCGGAGCGCATCTCGATCACCTTCTTCAGCGCTAACGCGTCGGTTGGGCACTTCGCCCAGAAGATCCGGAGCGGCTCGCGATTCGCTTCCGCCCACTGTGCGACCTCGTCTGGGCGGCGGCTTCGGTTCTTCGATCCAGGCAAGCGCCCGGTCAGCAAACGCGCCGATCGGCACGTTCTCAAGATTCCAATCGCCGAAGGAGACGGTGATCGCGTCCTTGCCGGCGACCGAAAGCAGCCGGCTTTCCTCGCGTGCGCGGTCGGCGAGTTCGGAGGCGGCAAGATCGAGCGTCTTCGCGCGATCCAGCTCCTCCTCGCAGTAAAGCCCGCCGAACTGGTCCGGCCACCCGGCGCGTAGCGCCTGCATGGTGGCGCACTTCGTCAACATGAGACGAGGCATCCTGGCCCAGTTGCCGGTTGTATCGAGGATTTGCCGTCCAGTTCGCGCTGGCGCTCCGTTCTCAGCGTCCTCGGCCCATTCGTCTCGGATCGGCGCAAGCTCATCCCAATAGGCTTCGCCGATGACAGGGAACCAGTCGCCCTTGTTGTCCTGCTGATGAAGCGTTACCCGGGCAAGGACGAGCCCGAGCGGATTGGTTGCGCCCTTCCTCCGCCGGTTCTCTACGAAGAAGGTCGGGTCGCTTGCCGGCCGATAGTTGCCGCAGCGATGGGCGATCATGCGTTGTCCGTCGATGCCGACAATGATCACCATCCGCCGCTTACCGGGACGGTCCTTGGAGAAGACCAAGGGCATGATTTGCCGTCGGAAGGGATCCAGCCCGTAGCGCTCAGCGGTCTCGATGAAGAGGTCGAACTCCTCGCGTGAACAATCCTGCGCAATCGTGCGGCGGATGAGGTCGAGCTGATGCGGCCGAAGCTGCGGTGCCGGCTGCATGATCGTCGCAGACATCACGCCCTCCTGATCTGCAGGGAGAAGCTGCCATTGTTCAGCGTCGCGCCCGGGATGGGAGGAAGTGAAGCAAGCTCGCGTGCGCGCTCCTCGCCCTCTTCGAGGGAGGCGGCAAGTTCGATCTTTTTCTCCCTCTGCAACAAGGCGTACTTCAGCGAAGCCTTGTTCAGTTTCGGTGGAGGTGGTGGCTGCGGCACGAAGAATTCGGAGGGGATATCCGCCTCGGCTGTTATCACCACGTCCGGCGGCAGCTTGCGCAAGGTCAAGGTTGCCGCCGGTCGGCGGAGCTTCGCCTGCTCCGTGACGGCCATGGATTGCTCAATCAGCGAGCGGAAGCGCCTGACCCGCTCCTCCATCGCCCTCCGCCTCTGGGCGAACTGGCCTTCCTTCTCCTTCAGCCCGGAGATCAGGACCTCGGTCTCGTCGATCTCGGCGAGCGCTGTGTCGATCGCTTCAAGAAGGTTTGTCTCCCCCTCGATCGTATCGGCGAGGAGCGCCATGTCTTCCTCGCCAATCGTCTCCCGCATCCCGGCGAGAAGATTCCTCGCCGCCTCGGTCTCACGGCGCATCGAAAATTCATGAATGACCATCGTCCGATTCTCCGGATAAAGTGACGTCCACTGCAGAAGAGAATTGCGGCGCGAGGCCGCTGCGTCTCACTGCATGGCGTCTGATACTAAAAGTATTGGAATTGGGGGCTCGGTTTGTCAATACCAAAAGTATCGATCACGATCCGACAGGTAAAGGCCGGGCGGGCCCTGCTGGGTTGGTCGCAAGAGGAACTCGCAAGGCGTTCCAAGGTGTCGATCCCCACAATCAAACGTCTCGAATCGCAAGACGGCGCTCTTGGGGGGCGCGCTGATACTGGGAAGAAGATCGCCGATGCGCTCCAAATGGCTGGCATCGTTTTCATCGAAGAGAATGGCGGGGGCGCCGGTGTACGGCTCGGAAAACGCGGCAGGTTAAAATGAACCTTCGCTCAGCGCAGGCGCGTCCGGCGTCGCGGAATAGACAAACTGTTCGGCATGGCGAAGATCGGAGACTTGGACACGTCCCATAAGAAACAAATGTCGCTCGCTCAGCCTCCCTATCGCGGCGTTACCTCGCCCAAGGACATGTTTCGCGGCGAGCACGTGATCGCCCGACTGTGGCGGCGTCCGCTTGCCGTCTTCGGCATTGTCGTGATCGCATTCGTCGCGACGGTTGCCGTATTGGCTCCTCTGGCGGCGCCTTTTGACCCCTTCGAGCAGTTCTTCGACGGGCTGACGCTCGAAGGCGCTCCGCTTCCGCCGAACGCGCATTTCCTGCTCGGCACCGATCTCCTCGGAAGAGATCTCCTGTCTCGCCTGATATTTGGGGCGCGGACGTCGCTGATGATCGGGGTTGTTGCGAACGGAATTGCGGTGGCGATCGGCGCGCTCGTCGGCATCATGGCGGGGTTCTTCCGTGGCTGGATCGCGGCGATCCTGATGCGCTTCACCGATTTGATGATGGCGTTCCCTGCGCTGCTTCTTGCGATTGTCCTCGCTGCGATATTCCACCCGTCGCTCTTGATCGTGGCGCTCGTGATCGCGCTGGTGAACTGGGTGCAGGTGGCGCGCATCATCTATACGGAGACGCGTTCGCTCGCCGAGCGCGAGTTCATCGATGCGGAGCGCGCGATCGGCGCGGGGCGTGCGCGCATCCTTTTCCGCCATGTCCTTCCGCATTTGGTGCCGACGATCATTGTCTGGGGGACGCTTGGAATTTCGACCACTGTCCTCCTCGAGGCTACGCTTTCCTTCCTCGGCGTCGGGGTTCAGCCTCCGACTCCGTCGTGGGGTAACATCATCTTCGAGAACCAGACTTATTTCACCTCGGCCCCCTGGCTCGTCTTCGTGCCCGGCCTCAGCATCATCCTGCTCGCGCTCGCCTTCAATCTCGTTGGCGACGCGCTTCGCGAAGTCCTCGATCCGACACAGAAGGGACGCTACTGATGGCCACCTATCTCGGCCGGCGGCTCTTTCAGTCGTTGCTGATTCTGATCGGCATCACTCTCGTCACCTTCGTGTTGCTCTATCTCCTGCCGGCTGACCCGGCGCGGCAGATTGCCGGCAGAAGTGCAGGCCCCGAGGTAGTCGAGAATATTCGTCACCAGCTTGGACTCGATCGGCCTCTCTACCAGCAGTATTGGCGCTACCTGTCCTCGCTCGCACACGGGGACCTCGGGCGGTCCTATGTGCAGAAAAGCGAAGTCAGCGCGCTGATCGTGTCACGGCTTCCCGCGACTCTGCTTTTGATGGTGGGCGCCATCCTGTGCGAGCTGTCGTTCGGCCTTACCTTCGGCGTGATAGCCGCCCTGAACCGTGGACGAGCTGTCGACAAAGTGCTGATGGTGCTCTCGTTCATCGCGGTCTCGGCGCCCCAATTCGTTGTCGCCATCCTGCTTCTTTATCTCTTCGCAGTTGAGCTCAGGTGGTTTCCGATCGGCGGCTACGGCACGTTTCGACAGCTCGTGCTGCCGTCACTGACGCTTGGGCTCCTCGGTGCCGGATGGTACGCACGCATGATGCGCTCTTCCATGCTCGACGTGCTGCGCCAGGATTATGTGCGGACAGCTCGGGCAAAAGGGCTGGCGCGGGTTCAGGTTCTGTTCGCCCACGCGCTGCCAAACGCGCTTTTGCCGATCGTGGCGATGATCGGCATCGATATCGGCTACTTCATGAGCGGCGTCGTCGTGGTGGAAAGCGTCTTCGGCTGGCCCGGAATCGGGCAGCTTGCGTGGCAGGCGATTCAGCGCATTGATATCCCGATCATCATGGGGGTGACGCTGGTCTCTGCATGCGCCATCGTCATCGGAAATCTTCTCGCAGACTTGATAGCGCCGCTGATTGATCCGCGCATCAAGGTCCGCTGAACTGTTTGTGGCAACTTACGATAGGGGGTGGGATATGAGACACCTTTGTTATGCAGGTCTCGCGCTGGCCGCTCTTGGCCTCGGATCCTTCGCAAACGCCGACGATATCAAGCAAGGCGGTCAGATGGTGGTCGCCTTCAAGGACGACATGGCCACCCTCGATCCTGCCATCGGCTACGACTGGCAGAACTGGTCCATCATAAAGAGCCTCTACAGCCGGCTCATGGATTATGAGCCCGGCACCACGACGCTCCGACCGGACCTCGCGGAGTCCTTCGACGTTTCGGGCGACGGCCTGACCTACACCTTCAAGCTGCGTCATGGGGTCAAGTTCCACAACGGGCGGGAGCTGACCGCCGACGACGTCGTCTATTCGCTGGATCGAACTGCCGACCCGAAGACGCAGAGCCCGGGGGCCGGCTTCTATCATTCGATCCAAGGCTATGACGATGTGGCCAGCGGGAAGGCCGATCATCTGACGGGTGTGTCGGCTGTGGATCCCTACACGGTGAAGATCGAGCTCGCGAACCCCGACGCGACGTTCCTTCACGAAATTGCGTTGAACTTTGCGTCGGTCGTCGCGAAGGAAGACGTTGAGAAGTGGGGTGCCGACTACGGACACCATCCGGACGGGAGCGGCGCCTATTACATGTCGGACTGGACGCTCGGCCAACAGATCGTCCTCGAACGCAACAAGGACTACTACTGGCCGGGGGCCCCGAAGCTCGACAAGATCGTTTTCCAGATCGGCCAGGAGCCGGTGGTCTCGCTCTTGCGCCTGCAGCAAGGTGAGATCGATGTGCTCGGCGACGGCATTCCGCCCGCCAAATTCGCCGAGGTCATGGGCGATCCGGAGCAGGCGAAGAACGTTGCTTCCGGGCCGCAGCTGCAGACCGTTTACGTCGCGATCAATGTCCAGATGAAGCCCTTCGACGATGTGCATGTGCGGCAAGCCGTGAACATGGCGATCGACAAGGACCGCATCATCAAGCTGATCAACGGACGGGCCATTGCGTCGAACCAGCCGCTGCCGTCGCGCATTCCCGGGTTCGACAAAGATTACAAAGGCTACCCGTTCGATCCCGCCCAGGCGAAGAAGCTGCTCGCCGATGCCGGCTATGCCGACGGGTTCGACACCGAGCTCTACGCCAACAACATCGATCCGAATCCGCGCATCGCACAGGCGATCCAGCAGGACCTGGCAGCGGTCGGCATTCGCGTTTCGTTGAAGATACTTGATCAGGCGAACGTGATCGCCGCCGGCGGCACCGCCAACACGGCTCCGATGGTCTGGTCCGGAGGAATGGCCTGGATCGCCGATTTCCCGGATCCCTCGGATTTCTACGGCCCGATCCTTGGCTGCAGCGGCGCGGTGCCGGGCGGGTGGAACTGGTCCTGGTACTGCAACAAGGACCGCGACGCGGAGGCGCAGAAGGCCAATTCGATCATCGATCCGGCGAAGCAGGATGAGCGCTACGACATGTGGCGTCAGATCTTCGTCAAGATCATGGATGACGCGCCGTGGATCCCTGTTTTCGACGAGGTGCGTTACACGATGCATACGCCGCGCATCGGTGGCGATCCGGCGTTGTTCAACGACCCGATCCATATTCCGGTGAACTACGAATACGTCTACGCGACCGATGCCCAGTAGCCACGCATCGCGCCACACGATCCACGGGCGCCACCATCACTTCGGCTGGGACAATTCGCTGTCCCCGGTCGAACGGGTAGCGCCCGGGACGACGATCGAGTTCGAATGCATCGACGCATCGGGCGGCCAGCTCTCTGCCAAGAGCGCCCTTGCCGATGTCGCGGCGCTCGACTTTGAACGAGTCAATCCGGTCACCGGGCCTATCTATGTCGAGGGCGCGGAGCCCGGGGATGCTCTGAAGGTCACGATCAACGAATTCGCGGCCTCCGACTTTGGATGGACGGCAAACATCCCAGGCTTCGGGCTACTCGCAGATCAGTTCGCCGACCCCGCGCTGAAAATCTGGAAGCTGGACAGCGCCGGCAAGATGCCAGCCGTTTTTTCATCGATCGCGCGCGTGCCGACAAAACCCTTTGCCGGCACGATCGGCGTTGCCCCGGGTGAGCCGGGTCTCCATTCCGTCGTCCCTCCGCGGCGCGTCGGCGGCAACCTCGACATTCGCGACCTCTCGCCGGGCACGACGCTTTATCTGCCCGTCGAGGTTCCGGGTGCATTGTTTTCCGTTGGCGACACGCATGCCGCGCAGGGGGACGGCGAGGTCTGCGGCACCGCGATCGAAAGCCCGATGCGGGCCGTGCTGACACTCGATCTCGAGAAGAACGCGAATCTCGCGACGCCACGCTTCATCACGCCCGGTCCCGTCACCCGCCATTTCGACGCGAAGGGTTACGACGTGACGACCGGCATCGGACCGGATCTGATGGAAGGCGCGCGCGCTGCGGTCAGCAACATGATCGATCTGCTTTCAGCACGGCACGGAATGTCGGCTGTCGACGTCTACATGCTCTGTTCGGTTTGCGCCGACCTCCGGATCAGCGAGATCGTCGATCAGCCCAATTGGGTGGTCTCGCTCTATTTTCCGCGCCTGGTATTCGGCTGAGAGCATCGGATTTGGAGCACACCGGTCCAGACCGAATAGGGGCCAAGGCAATCGGAGCCGGTGCATTGCCCGGCGGGGCACGGCCTGCGCCGGTGCTCTCGGTCCGCAATCTCACCACGGAAGTTGCTACCCCGACGGGACCACGTATTGTCGTAGACAATCTTTCGTTCGATCTCGCGGAGCGCGAGACGCTAGCGATTGCCGGCGAGTCGGGCTCCGGAAAGTCCATGACGGCACTCTCCGTCATGCGGCTTCTGCCTCAGCACATCGCGCGCGTCGCGAAGGGTGAGGCGTGGCTCGGCGGTCGCGATCTCCTAACGCTCCCGGAAGGAGCGATCCGTCAGGTGCGCGGCGGCGAGATCGCCATGATTTTCCAGGAGCCGATGACGTCGCTCAATCCGGTCCTCACGATCGGACGGCAGATCACCGAAACGATCATGGCGCATCGTCAAGTCTCGCACCGCGATGCGCGCGCGGGCGCGTTGGAGGCGATCGCCGCCGTGCGCATCCCCGACCCCGCGCGGCGTCTCAGTCAATATCCCCACGAGCTTTCCGGCGGCATGCGACAGCGCGTGATGATTGCGATTGCGCTTGCCGGCCGCCCGAAGGTCCTGATCGCCGACGAGCCGACGACGGCGCTCGACGTCACGGTTCAGGCGCAGATCCTCGATCTCATTCGCAGCCTGCAGCGCGAGTTCGGCATGGCGCTCATTCTCATCACGCACGATATGGGCGTGGTCGCCGAAATGGCCGACCGCGTCGTTGTCGTGAACGAGGGGCGGGCTGTCGAGACCGGACCTGTCGGGCGCATCTTCGCGGCCCCGGAGGCGGACTACACGAGGATGCTGCTCGGCGCCATACCACGGCTTGGCGCCATGCGGGGAACCGATGTGCCGCTTCGCGCCAAGGCCGTTGCCCAACGGCACGCGCCGCCGGTTCTTGAGGTCGATGGTCTCACCGTGCGCTTCGACGTGCGGGGCGGAATCCTTCGGCCCCGCGCACGAGTGCATGCGGTGGAAGGCATCTCGTTCCGGCTGAGACACGGGGAGACCTTGGCGCTCGTGGGCGAGTCCGGAAGCGGGAAGTCGACTACCGGCAAGGCGTTGCTCGGCCTCGTCCCCTGGGAAGGCGCGATCAGCGTCGCCGGGCGCTCGGCACGCGAGCTCGGGACAGCCGAGATGAAGGCACTGCGTCGCGATATCCAGATGATCTTCCAAGATCCTTACGGCTCGCTCGACCCGCGCATGACGGTCGGCCGCCTGGTAGCGGAACCGCTCGTCGTTCATCGGATGGCGAGCGGCAAGGAGATCGAGGCGCGCGTCGCCGCTCTCTTTCGCCGCGTCGGGCTCACGCCTGAACAGATGCAGCGCCACCCGCATGAATTCTCCGGCGGCCAGCGCCAGCGGATTGCGATCGCCCGGGCTCTCGCATTGTCGCCGAAGGTGATCGTCGCGGATGAAAGCGTCTCGGCGCTCGACGTGTCCGTTCGCGCTCGCGTTCTCGACCTCCTTCAATCGCTCCAGGACGAGGAGGGCGTGGCCTATCTCTTCATCACGCACGACATGTCGGTCGTCGAGCAGATCGCACACCGAGTGGCCGTCATGTATCAAGGGCAGATCCTGGAGGTGGGCACGCGCCGACAGGTGTTCGAGGACCCCCGGCACGCCTACACGAAGCGCCTGCTTGACGCGGTGCCGATCGCCGACCCGACGCGGCGGCGCGAGCGGTCGCTCGACTTGGCTGGCGAACTAACAAGTGTCATCCGGCAGGCCGGGGACGCCGCCGAACGCGTGAAACTTGAGGACGTCGGCGACGGCCACCTCGTGGCAAGCTAGGGCAAATCTACGACTGGGAGCGCGCGCTGAAGCCTCAAACCGTATTTGCTATTGGCGGATTTTGTTGAAAAAGTCGGCGGTTGAGACGGCGGAAGTTCGCTGATTTCAGTCCTGCAGAGGAGCAGGAGCTGAGTCGATGATGGGACCGCGGCAAGTCGAACAGGGTGCGCTGTTCTACGAGTTCTCGCTTGACGCGCACGTGCCGGGAGATCATCTCCTGAGGTCGATGGACCGCTTCGTCGATCTATCAGCGGTGCGGCCGGAGCTGGCGCCGTTCTACAGTTCCATGGGGCGTCCGTCGGTCGACCCCGAGCTGATGATCCGGATGCTGATTGTCGGCTACTGCTTCGGCATCCGCTCCGAGCGTCGGCTCTGCGAGGAGGTGCATCTGAACCTCGCCTATCGCTGGTTCTGCCGACTTGGCCTCGACGGCGACGTGCCGGACCATTCGACCTTCTCCAAGAACCGGCATGGCCGCTTCCGCGACAGCGACTTGCTGCGGAAGGTGTTCGAGATGGTCGTGCGGCGCTGCATGGATGAGGGCCTTGTCGGTGGCGAAGGCTTCGCCGTCGATGCCAGCCTGATCAAAGCCGATGCCAACAAGCAGCGCTCCGCCGAAGCCTCGGAAGACGTCGACTGGGAAGCGATGGCGCTCACGCGCCGATCGGTCCGAGAGTATCTCGATACGCTTGATGAGGCAGCCTGGGGCGCGGCCAGCCAGACCCAGCCGAAGTTCATCTCCCGATCGGACCCGGCGGCGCAATGGACAGGCGCCCTCAAGGGACATGCGTTCTTTGCCTACGCCACGAACTATCTGATCGATCTCGACCACGCCATCATCGTCGATGTCGAGGCAACGCGGGCGATCAGGCAGGCCGAAGTCGGCGCGGCACGCACGATGATCGGACGCGCCGAAGAGCGCTTCGGGCTCTACCCGGAACGGCTCGCCGCCGACAGCGCCTACGGCTCGGCCGAGATGCTCGGGTGGCTTGTCTACGAGCGCGGGATCGAGCCGCACATTCCTGTCTTCGACAAGTCGGCGAGAACCGACGGGACATTCGAACGCGAGGACTTCACCTACGATCACCGGAGCGACGTCTATATCTGTCCTGCTGGCAAGAGGCTCACCTGCACCGGGACGCTGGTCAATGACGGCGCGACACTGCTCTATCACGCCAGCAAGCACGATTGTGATGCCTGCGAACTCAAACCGCGCTGCTGTCCGAAAGCGCCGGCGCGCAAGGTGCCGCGGTCGATCCACGAGGGCGCGCGGGACATGGCCCGCGACATCGCCAAGAGCGAGGAAGGCCTGACCTCACGGCGCCAGCGAAAGAAGATCGAGATGCTCTTCGCCCATCTCAAACGCATCCTGCGTCTCGACAGGCTCCGATTACGAGGCCCGAATGGTGCGCGTGACGAGTTCCACCTCGCAGCCACTGCCCAGAACCTCAGGAAGCTCGCAAAGCTCATTCCGATGCCGGCACCTCAGGTAGCGTGAGGCGGCTGAGTGTCCCGGCTGATCGTCGTTCGCCTCGCTATACGCCGCAGTCACGCCGACTTCTTCAACAAAATCGGCGCATTTCAGAAGTCGATCAAGTTCGGAGGCCAAGCGGACATCGTGCCGACGGCTGCCCAATTCGCATTTTTGACCCGAAGTGGACGCAAGCACGCACCTCCCAGTCGCAGTCGCATGGCTTTGAGGTACCTGACATTCGTGCGACGAAGAAAGAAGCGGGCTTAACTGCGTCCGCTCCGCGAAAAAAAATCGATGGGAGGACAAGCGAATGAAATATGACATCAGCCGACGTGTGCTTGTTGCCGCGGCCGCTTCGCTCGCCACGATCGTTGCGTCGACCGTTTTTGCCCAGGACAAGATCGTCCTGCGGATGTCGACGCCGGCGTCGGAAACCGACCAGCGCTCGGTTGCGCTCGCCGGGGTGTTTGCCCCGGCTGTCGCCGAGTTCGCGACCTACGAGCCACATTACAATGCCTCGCTGGTTGCGCAGGGCTCCGAACTCGAGGCCATCGCCTCGGGAGATCTGGAGATGTCGATCACCTCGGCGCAGGAGCTCGCGACTTTCTTCCCAGAGTTCTCGATCTTCACTGCCGGCTATGTGCACCAGAACGCGGCGCACCAGGTGGCGGTGTTCAACGATCCGTTGATGGACCCGTTCAAGAAGAAGGTCGAGGACGAGCTCGGCGTGAAGCTCCTTTCGGTTATGTATCTCGGCCGCCGGCACGTGAACCTGCGCTTCTCACGCGCCGAGCTGGACGTGAAGACGCCCGCAGACCTCGCCGGCGTGAACCTCAGGATGCCCGGCTCCGACGCTTGGCAGTTCCTCGGCAAGGCGCTCGGCGCCAACCCGACGCCGATGGCCTTCACCGAGGTTTATACTGCGCTCTCGACCGGCTCGGTCGACGGCCAGGACAACCCGCTGCCGACCGACAAGGACGCCAAGTTCTACGAGGTCACCAAGCAGATCTGCCTGACATCGCATCTGGTGGACTTGAACTACATTGCCTTCTCCAAGGCGGTCTGGGACAAGCTGACGCCGGAGCAGCAGGCGACCGTGCAGAAGGCGGCAGACGACGCCGCGGAGTCCGGCCGCCAGAAGCAGCTGGCGCTGGAAGACGAGCTCGTGCAGTTCTTCAAGGATCAGGGCCTCGACGTCTACGAGCCCGACCTGACCGCGTTCCGCACCCACGTGCAGAAGGCCTATCTGGAATCGGACCTCGCCAAAGACTGGCCGAAAGGCGTGCTGGAAAAGATCAACGCGCTCGCCAACTGATCGACGAATAAGCCGCGCGGGCGGGCGGGCCATGAAGCGCGCGCTTTCCTGGCTCGTCCGCGCTGCAGAGTTCGTGGCAGCCATCATGATGGCCGCCATGTTCGTCACCTTCATCCTGCAAATAACGATCCGCTACACCGCCCGGGCGGTGTGGATCGCCGAGGCGGTCCCCTTCCTCGATCCCATCCATTTCGGCTGGACCCTCGAATTCTGCCTGGTGCTGTGGGTCTGGATCATCTTCTTCGGCAATGCCTTTGTGGTCCGCGAACGCGACCAAGTCACCTTCGACGTCCTCTACAACCATGTGCGCCCGCCGCTGCGCAAATGGTTCACGGTCGTCAGTGGGGTCGTGATCGCCGTGGGCCTGCTGTGGTCGCTCGAGCCCACCTGGGGCAAGTTCTTCATCCTGCGCCTCAAGAAGACAGCCACGCTCTCCGCGCTTTTCGGCGACTGGATTCGGATGCGGCACATCTATTCGGTCTACGCGCTTTTCCTGATCGTCGTGGCGCTCCGCTACGCATGGCGCGCGTGGCACGCCCTCCGCTATGGCGTCGAGACGGAGCCCCACCACTACGAGTCGCGGACCGACGAATGACGTTGGAATTCGCGCTCTGTCTGCTCACGCTGTTCGTCCTCGCCGGAATCGGAACCCCGATCGCCTACGCGATTCTTCTCGCCTCATTCGTGTATCTCGGCGTCGGTGGACAGGACGTCGGGGTAACCGGCAAAGTGCTGATGGACGGGCTCTATCAAAGCTTTGTTCTGCTCGCCGTGCCGCTTTTCATCGTCGCCGCCAACATCATGAACGCGGGCACGATCAGCGACCGGCTGCTCGGCTTCTGCATTGCCGTCGTCGGGCGGTTCCGCGGCGGGCTCGGTCACGTGAACATCGTCGCCTCGCTGATTTTCTCAGGCATGTCCGGCTCGGCCGTCGCCGACGCGGCCGGGATCGGCAAGATCATCATCGAGATGATGATCAAGTCCGGCCGCTATTCCCGCGGCTACGCCGCGGCCATCACCGCCGCCTCCGCCACAATCGGGCCAATCATCCCGCCGTCGATCCCGATGGTGCTCTATGCACTCGTCTCGAATGCTTCGATTGGCTATCTGTTCCTGGGCGGCATCGTTCCCGGACTCCTGATGGGCGCCGTTCTGATGGCGATGAATGCGGTCATCTCGCATCGCCGCGGCTTTACCGTCGAGGATCCGGTGCCGCTCTCCGACCTGCCGCGCCGCACGATCGCCGCGTTCCCGGCGCTTCTGATGCCGGCAATCCTCCTCTACGGCATCTATGGCGGCGTCACCACGCCGACGGAAGCTGCGGCGGTTGCCGCAGCCTATGCACTGCTGCTTGCCGGGCTGTTCTATCGGGCTTTATCGGTGCGCGCGCTATTTTCGATTCTGGTGGAGAGCGTCCGCTCGTCGGCTGCGGTCGGCCTCGTCATCGGCGGGGCGTTGGTTCTGAACTATATCGTTGCGTCGGAGAACATCCCGAACGTCCTTGCAAAGGCGCTCGTCGGTATTGACGTCTCGCCGGTCGTTTTTCTCCTCGGCGTCAACGTCCTTCTACTCGTACTCGGCTGCGTTCTTGACGCGACCACCATCATCCTCGTGATCCTGCCGCTTTTCCTCCCGACGTGCCGCGAACTGGGTATCGATCTCGTTCATTTCGGTGTCGTCACCGTCGTCAACAGCATGATCGGGCTGATTACCCCGCCCTACGGCATCCTGCTGTTCGTGATCAACGCGGTCTCTAGGATTCCGCTCGGCGAGATCGTCCGGGAGGTCTGGCCATTCCTGATCGTGCTGATCCTAGCGCTGGTTCTCATGATCCTGGTGCCCGACATCGTGCTCTTCCTGCCAAAGGTGTTCGGGTATGTCGGATAGCGTGGGTTCGTCCAGCCCTTCCCTTCGGCTCGGCTTGATCGGCGACAACATCGCGCAATCGCATGCACCGATGCTGCATCGGCTGGCCGGCGAGCTCGCCGGCATCGATGTCAGCTACGATCTCCTGGTGCCGCGCGATCTCGGTCTCGATTTCGACGCCGTCGTAGCACGCTGCCGCGAGGCGGGTATGCGCGGGCTCAACATTACCTATCCGTACAAGCAACGCGTGATGGCCCACCTGACCCGTTGCCAAGTGCCGGTGAAGCGTCTCGGAGCGGCAAACACGATCGTGTTCGCCGACGGCGGAGTTGAGGGCTACAACACCGACCATTCCGGATTTGTCGCCGCATACCGAGCGGTCCTTTCCGACACCCGGCCGGGTGTGGTCGCGCAGTTCGGCGCAGGCGGCGTCGGGCGTGCCGTCGCCTTCGGTCTCGCCGCTCTAGGCGCTGACGAAATCCGACTGATCGAGACCGATATCGCCAAGGCGCAGTCGCTCGCGAAGGCACTTTCCGGAACCGGCAGCGCCGCTCCGGTCGCATCGGTGTCGGGCGACGCTGCCGCCTGCGTCGGCGTCGACGCGGTCATTAACTGCACACCGGTCGGAATGACCGGCATGCCCGGCACGCCGGTGCCGGCCGAATGCCTTGCCGGCATACGCTGGGCGTTCGAGGCCGTTTACACGCCGATGGAAACGACCTTCAAAACCGATGCCGAGGCCGCCGGGGCGAAGGTCGTCAGCGGCTTCGATCTCTTCTTCCATCAGGGCATTCACGCCTTCGAGATATTCACCGGCCGCAAGCCTACCGGGCTCGACACTCTCAGGCGAACGCTTGTAGAGGCCGCCTCGACGGCACCCCGATCATCGGCAGGCAGAGAATCATGACAACTCACGCCCGACAAAGGCTTTGTGGCGCGAGCGCCGCGTTGACAACGCCGTTCGGCGCAAACGGATCGGTCGACTGGACGCGGCTCGCCGGCCACGCCGCCGCGCTGCTGTCGCGGAACGTCGCGACGGTCGCTGCCTTCGGCACCACCGGCGAGGGGGTCTCCGTTCCTCTGACAGTTCGGGCCGAACTGGCGGACCGGTTCGCCGGCCACGGCATCGACCTTGCTCGCGTCGTCGCTTGCGTCTTTGCGGTTTCGCCCGAGGACGCCGGCGATGAGACAACCGCCGCGCTCCGCACCGGCCAGGCGGCCGTCCTCCTTCCACCGCCTTACTACTTCAAGGATCTGTCGCCGGACGGGCTGTTCCGCTGGTTTGCTGCCGTCTTCGAGCGCGCCGGCGCCGATTGTCGCGATATCGTGCTCTACAACATCCCGCAGCTGACCGGCGCGCGCATCGGCGCCGATCTGGTCGCGCGGCTGCGCAAAGCCTTCGGTCCCGTTATCGTCGGGGTCAAGGACAGCGGTGGCGACTGGGAGCACACGGCTGCGCTGATCGGCGAACACGGCGATCTCGCGATCCTCGTCGGTCATGAGGGTCATCTTGCGCGCGCCGTACGCCTCGGCGCCTCCGGCGCTATTTCGGGCATCGCCAACATCGCGCCAGGTCTCGTTGCGCGGCTGGCATCCGGCGAGGACGATCCCCGTATCGACCGGATTCTCGATCACGTGCTGGCGTTGCCGGTTGTGCCGGCAATCAAGGCGCTGCAGGCCCTGCTCTCGGACGACACTACATGGCGCGCGGTACGGCCTCCGCTGGTGGAACTCGACCGCAAGGTCGCCGATCGCCTGTGGGGAGATATCTCCGAGCTTCTGAACGATTGACCGCTCGACCTTCCCTGAAATGAAAAACACCGTTGGGTGAATCGGCGTCAATCCGACAACAGTGAAATAGTCGAATGCAAAACGCCTCGTTCGTGCAGATGCCGGTTTTGCTTCTTCGTGTGGTTGGTCTGCAAAAGCACCGCCGGCGCGGTCGGTAGCTAGGAAGTCTCCAAATGTCGTCGTTCCATATTGCCGTACTGCCCGGGGACGGTATCGGTGTCGAGGTCACCGACGAGGCGCTCACGGTGCTTCGCCACCTCACCAGTATCGACAACACGCTCGCGCTGGATTTCGAGACAATCGAGGGCGGCGCCAACCATTATCAGCGTACTGGCGTCGCGCTGTCGGAGGCGACGATCCACCGTGCAGAGAAGGCAGACGCCATCCTCTTCGGGGCGATGGGCCTCCCGCATATTCGCTATTCCGACGGTCGCGAGATCGCTCCGCAGATCGACCTTCGCGAGAGGCTCGATCTCTACGCCGGCGTCAGGCCAGTCCGAACAATTCCAGGTCTCGCACCAGTGCTCTCCGATCCGCGCGCAGCGGAACTTGACTTCGTCCTCATTCGAGAATCGACGGAGGGACTGTTCGCGGGGCGCCTCAAAGGCGCTACTACCGACAATCAGCTGGCGACCGATGTTCTCGAAGTGAGCCGCACCGGGACGGAGAGGGTCGCGAATTTCGCATTTCGGCTTGCCGCCGGCCGTCGGCCGACTGGCGCAAAGGTTACCTGCGTCGACAAGGCCAATGTCCTTGCGTCCATGGCGTTCTTTCGCAAGGTCTTTGATGAGGTCGCTGCACGGCATCCCGCAATAGGTGCCGAACACATGTATGTCGACGCAGCGGCTCTGAACCTCGTGCGCAGGCCGTGGGATTTCGACGTGATCGTCACCGAAAACATGTTCGGTGACATCCTGTCAGATCTCGGCGCGGCTCTTCTCGGCGGCATGGGATTTGCTCCGTCGGCCGACATCGGTGATCGGCACGCTGTCTTCCAGCCCTGCCATGGCAGCGCGCCCGACATCATTGGCACCGGCAAGGCCAATCCGATCGGCATGTTCCTTTCCGTGGCCATGATGCTCGAGTGGCTTTCCGAACGCCACGGGGACGCAGCTTGCGCACGTGCCGCGCGTCGCATCCGCGCGGCAGTGGATCGCGCTTTTGCCAGCCGTTCAGTTCTGCCCATCGAGCTGGGAGGATCGGACACTACAAAGGCCGTGACTGCAGCCATCGTCAGGGCGGTCGACGAAGCCGACTAGCCAGCGCTTTCAGGAAAACGTTGGCTCCCGAAGGTGCCAGTCGGTTGCCTGCTGGTACCGGTACGCAACATTGAGCAGGCGCGTATCGCGCCACCGCCTCGTTGCGAGCTGCATTCCAACCGGCAAACCGCCCGAAAAACCGCACGGAACGGTCAGCGCTGGAGTGCCGGCAGCGGGCCACGTCCAGCTGAACATGCTCAGCTTGCGTGTGACTTCGGCGAGGTTCTGGTCGTCGTCGATAGCCGGGGCCACGGTCGGAACGCTCGGCGTCAACATGACATCGGCGCGGTCCTGGAAGAAAGACGCAACCCGCCGCCGCCAGTCCGCAATCCATCTCCGGGAATGGGAATATTCTGCCGCCTGGAAATCCCCGGCTGACTGGAGGCGGTGTCGAACTCCTCCGCTGAACTTCTCCGGAGCAATCGCGAGCCGCTCGCGATGGAGGTCGGCAGCATCTGCGATGAGCAACGGCATCTGATGCGATTGGACTTCGGCCGCACCCGGAATCGAAGCTGTCACCAGCCGTGCGCCAAGATGTTCCAAAACCTTCGCGGCCGCGAGAACAGATTCCGCGATGTGACTCTCCGCCTCGCTGAAGAAAAAGTCGTCGGGGACGGCGATCCGGAGGTCGTCTAGTGGCTCTTCGAGGTTGAGGAGGAAATCTTCGGGTGCGACGCCGTGTGTCGCCGAGGTTTCGACGTCGATGATTGCTGCCTGGAGACGGGCAAGCTCGGCGACGTTGCGTGCAATTGGTCCGACGGTATCTAGAGGCGGGCTAACCGGGAACACGCCATCCGCCGAAACCATCCCATGGGTTGGCCGCATCCCGCTGACGCCGCAGAGCGCTGCCGGCATCCGAATCGATGATCCGGTATCGCTGCCAAGAGCGGCTTCTGCGAGGCCCGCGGCAACTGCAACCGCCGATCCGCCACTTGATCCGCCAGGAATGCGGCTGGTATCCCACGGATTACGACAGTCGCCGTAGAAAGCGTTCTGGTTCGTCCCGCCAAAAGCGAGCTCGTGAAGGTTGGTCTTGCCGAGAAGAACTGCGCCGGCCGCCTTGAGCTTCCTCACGACCTTTGCGTCCTCGGCGGGCACATGGTCGGTGAAGAATGCCGAACCGCGCGTGCAGCGAACGCCGCCTATGTCGATGCAGTCTTTTACCGCCAGGGGCATACCATGGAGAATGCCCAAGGACTGGCCACGCGCGGTCATGGCGTCGGCTTTGCGGGCGGATGCAAGCGCTGTTTCGGATGTGATGGTGATGAAAGCGTGGAGGACTGGATCGCGTGCGGCGATCTGTTCCAGACAGCATTCCGTCCGTTCCAACGACGACTGTCCGGCTCCATCAGCTCCGGTCGTACGAGTGCGTTTGTGAGACATCAGAAATTTCTTGAGTTCGGGGCGCTGCGGATTTCGACAGCAGGTAGCGGCATTTTTCCACTTCCGTCGAATACCAAACGAGCTCCTATGGCTTTCCCGCCGCGTGGAGATGGTGTGTCGGCTCCCGGCGGCGCTTCTCGGACGTTCTGAACCGCATCGACGATGTCGCAAATGCACCCAAGACCGGACATGACGGTCACGACGATTTTGAGTACAACGGCCTAACTAATTCTTCTGCTCGCGCGCTTCGGCCGCCGCCATCTCTAACAGGTAGGCGAGCATTGACAGTCCGTTCGCCTCGGCCTGCCTCATGAGTCTCTCAAGCTCCACTGCGATCATCTCAGCGGCGATTTTTCGCCTTTCGAGCTCGCTCAGGCTGTTCTTCTTTCCTGCCATCGGCTTCCGCCTTTCGGGGCGATGCTACGTGCTTTTGTATCCGGTCGAAATCCTCCTCCGGCACAGTGAAGGGTCGGACGGTCGACATAATCGCGTATCGCCCCCCTCCTTACCTCAGCTTGCGCCCTCCCCCTCTGCCCCCCTTCGCGCCCGAATGCCGCGAATTTTCACCTTCAACGTA
Source organism: uncultured Alphaproteobacteria bacterium (assembly GCA_963805325.1). Taxonomy (GTDB): domain Bacteria; phylum Pseudomonadota; class Alphaproteobacteria; order Rhizobiales; family Afifellaceae; genus DASWJZ01. The sequence goes on from CAWDTS010000017.1 coordinate 48,287, forward strand.
GGCGACCTGAGAAAGGAAGCCCTCCACCACCCGTTCCGTTGAAATGCCGCAAACGCTCTACCCGCGTGCTCGGCAGTGGCAAGCCATTGAGTTGAAAGACAGAAACAGTGTCGCCTCGGGGAATCTTTTCGCCAGGAATTGATTTTTCTCGCCTTTATTAAAGGCTGGATGTTTGCGACATTGGGGCGCGGAAGCGCCGAATTGCCCGTCAGAGGCAGAACCAGAGTGACGATCACTGAAGAAGGTTCCCAGGAGGGGCCGACCAGCGGCCCCTTTGGGAAACACGCCGTGGGTCGGTTGGGCATGCGACCGACCGACATCGGCAATCCGGACTACTTCCATAAGGTCGTCGACTGCCAATGGGCGTGCCCGGCGCATACCCCGGTTCCCGAATACATCCGCCTCATCGCCGCCGGGCGCTACACCGACGCCTATATCGTCAACTGGTACTCGAACGTCTTCCCGGGGATTCTCGGCCGGACGTGCGACCGCCCGTGTGAACCGGCCTGCCGGCGCGGGCGAGTGGAGGAAGAGCCGGTGGCTATCTGCCGCCTGAAACGCGTCGCCGCCGACAACAAGGACGACATCACCGGCCGCCTGCCGCACGCCGGCAAAGGCAACGGCAAGCGGGTGGCGCTGATCGGCGCCGGCCCGGCGTCGTTGACCGTGGCGCGCGATCTTGCGCCGCTCGGCTATCAACTCACGTTGATCAACTCGGACGCGCGCGCCGGCGGGATGATCCGCAGCCAGATCCCCCGCTTCCGTCTGCCGGAGTCGGTCATCGACGAAGAGGTCGGCTACATCCTCGAAATGGGAGGGATCGAGACGCGCTTCGGAGAACGCGTCGATAGCCTTAAGGCCGTCGTCGACGAGGGGTTCGACGCGATCTTCGTCGGCACCGGCGCGCCGCGCGGCCGCGACCTCGATATCCCGGGGCGCACCGAAGCCTCGGCCAACATCCACATCGGCATAGACTGGCTCTCCAGCGTCTCCTTCGAGCACATCGACAGGATCGGCCACCGCGTCATCGTGCTCGGCGGCGGCAATACCGCGATGGATTGCTGCAGGACCTCGCGCCGGCTCGGCGGGCACGACGTGAAGGTCATCGTGCGCTCCGGATTTGAGGAGATGAAGGCGTCGCCCTGGGAGAAAGAGGACGCGATGCACGAGGGCATCCCGATCCTGAACTATCTCGTTCCCAAGGAATTCACCCACGACGCGGGCAAGCTAACCGGCATCCGCTTCGAGAAGGTCGCCGCCCACCTCGACGACGACGGCCGACGGCGGCTGGAGCCGACCGGCGAGCCGGACGTGCACTTCGAATGCGACGACGTCCTGATCGCGATTGGTCAGGAGAATGCCTTTCCGTGGATCGAACGCGATCTCGGTCTCGCGTTCGACAGAAGGGGCATGCCGAAGGTCGATGCCGTGACGCATCAGTCGACCCTCCCTCACGTTTTCTTCGGCGGCGACTCGGCGTTCGGCCCGAAGAACATCATCTGGGCCGTTGCGCATGGACATGCGGCGGCGATCTCGATCGACAAGTATTGCCAGGGATCGGACGTGCTTCAGCGCCCGCCGCCTCATGTGACGCTGATCAGCCAGAAGATGGGCATCCACGAGTGGAGCTACGACAGCGCCATCACGCTGGATCAGCGAAAGAGGGTTCCGCTCCGGGAGCAGAAGATCGCGCTCGCGGACGTGAAGGCGGAGGTCGAGCTCGGGTTCGATCGGCTGGTCGGCTACGAGGAAGCGCAGCGCTGCCTGAATTGCGATGTGCAGACGGTGTTCGCGACGCCGCTCTGCATCGAGTGCGACGCGTGCGTCGACATCTGTCCCATGGACTGCATCACCTTCACGGAAAATGGCGAGGAAGAAGAGCTCCGCACCCGGCTGACTGTGCCGGCCGGAAACCTGACGCAGGAGCTATACATCTCGAGCCCATTGAAGACAGGCCGGATCATGGCCAAGGACGAAGACCTCTGCCTGCACTGCGGCCTTTGTGCCGAGCGCTGTCCGACGGGCGCATGGGACATGCAGAAATTCCTGCTCGACATGACGCACGCGGCCGGCACGAGCGGATGCTACCGATGAGCAGGTTCGGCCAATGAACGCGATGAACGCTCCCGTGCCTGCCGTCACGGTGACGAGCGGGGTTCGCTTCAACGACTTCGTGGTGAAATTTGCGAACGTCAACGGCTCCGGGTCGGCGTCGGCCAATCGGCTGTTCGCGCGTTCGATTTTCCGCATGGGGGTACCCGTCGCCTCGCGCAATATTTTCCCGTCGAATATCCAGGGCCTCCCAACCTGGTATGAGGTGCGCGTTTCCGAGGCCGGACATATCGGCCGGCGGGGCGGTGTCGACCTGATGGTCGCCATGAATCCGCAAACCTGGACTGAGGATATCGCCGAGATAGAGCCCGGCGGATATCTCTTCTACAATTCGACGCGACCGATGCCACCGTCGAGCTTTCGCGACGACATAACCGTCATCGGCATGCCGCTGACGGCGATTTCGAACGCCCGCTACAAGGATCCGCGCCAGCGCCAGCTCTTCAAGAACATCATCTATCTCGGGGCACTCACCGAGCTTCTCGGCATCGACGCGAAAGAAGTCGAGGCGCTGATCGGCGAGCAGTTCAAGGGCAAGGACAAGCTGATCCCGCCGAACATCGAAGCGCTCGGCATGGGACGCGAGCACGCCCGCACAGAGCTCGGCTCGATCAACCTCAAGGTCAGGCGGGCGGACGCCGTCGGCGACCGCATCCTCCTTGACGGCAACAGCGCCGCCGGCCTTGGCGCCGTCTACGGCGGCGCGACGGTAGCCGCCTGGTACCCGATCACGCCATCGACCGCGCTGGTCGAGGCATTCGGAAATTATTGCCGCAAGTTCCGCGTCGATCCCGTCAGCGGCAGGAACCGCTATGCCATCGTTCAGGCCGAGGACGAGCTCGCCGCGATCGGCATGGTGATCGGCGCGACATGGAACGGCGCGCGAGCGTTCACCGCGACCGCAGGTCCGGGTATTTCGCTGATGCAGGAATTTCTCGGTCTCGCCTACTTCGCGGAGATTCCGGCCGTTGATCTTCGATGTTCAGCGCGGCGGCCCATCGACCGGGATGCCCACGCGCACGCAGCAGTCCGACATTCTCTCAGCAGCTTACGCTTCGCACGGCGACACCAAACACGTGCTCCTGTTCCCAGAAGATCCCCGCGAGTGCTTCGAATTCGCCGCGATGGCTTTCGATCTCGCCGATCGGCTGCAGACGCCGATCTTCGTGATGCTCGACCTCGACATCGGGATGAACGAGTGGCTCTGCAAGCCGCTTGCCTGGGACGACAGCAAGCATTTCGACCGCGGCAAGGTGCTGAGCTGCGGCGGAACTCGATGCAGGACGCGATTTCGGGCGCTATCTCGACGTCGACGGCGACGGCATTGCCTACCGCACCGTTCCGGGCACCCATCCTGACAAAGGTGCATTCTTCACACGCGGTACATCGCACAATCGCTATGCTCGCTATAGCGAGGAAGGCGCCGACTACGTCGACAACATGGAACGGCTGCTCCGGAAGTTCGAGACGGCGAAGGGACTCGTTCCCGCTCCCGTTGGAAAAGAAGTCGGAGCACCCGACGCATTATGGCGTGATCTACTTCGGCTCGACCACGCCGTCGATGCATGAGGCGCTTGAGGATCTCGCCGCTGAAGGCATTCATCTCGACATGCTTCGCGTCCGCGCGTTTCCGTTCGCCGACGCGGTCGCGGATTTCGTTTTGGCGCACGATCGCGTGTTCGTTGTCGAGCAGAACCGGGATGCCCAGCTTCGTGCTTTGCTCGTCAACGAGTGCGAGCTCGATCCGGCGCGGCTCGTCAAGATCCTCCACTACGACGGAACGCCGATCACGGCACGCTTCATCCGGCGGGCGATCGCCGAACAGTGGCGCTTGTTCGCCGGCCAGCAAAAGGACGCGGCGGAATGACCTACGTCCTCAAACCTGAGTTTCACCATCCCGATCTGCCGAAGAACAAGCTCGGCTTCACCCACCGCGACTACGAAGGGCGGGTCTCGACGCTCTGCGCCGGGTGCGGGCACGACTCGATATCGTCGGCGATCATCCAAGCGTGTTTCGAGCTCGATCTGCCGCCGCACCTCGTGGCCAAGATGTCGGGGATCGGGTGTTCTTCGAAGACGCCGACCTATTTCCTCGGCCAGAGCCACGGCTTCAACAGCGTCCACGGCCGCATGCCGACCGTCGCGACCGGCGCCAACCTCGCCAACCGCGACCTCATCTATCTGGGCGTTTCCGGTGACGGAGATTCCGCCTCGATCGGCCTTGGGCACTTCGCCCATTGCCTGCGCCGCGGTGTGAAAATGGTCTATATCGTCGAGAACAACGGCGTTTACGGCCTGACCAAAGGACAGTTTTCAGCGACCGCCGATTCGGGCTCGATCTCGAAGGGTGGCGTTGGGAACGCCGACGAGCCGATCGACCTCGTATCGATGGCGATCCTGCTTGGCGCGACCTACGTCGCTCGGAGCTTCTCCGGCGACAAGCATCAACTCGTGCCTCTCATCAAGGGCGCGATCGAACATCGCGGCATCGCCTTTCTCGACGTCATCAGTCCGTGCGTCGCCTTCAACAATCATCCGGGCTCGACCAAGAGCTTCGATTTTGTACGCGAGCACAACGAAGCCGTGAACGCACTGGAAGTCATGATCTCCCGCGAAGAAATCACCGCGGAGTACGCGCGCGGAACGACAACCGACGTCATGCAGCACGACGGATCGATCATCAGGTTGCGCAAGCTCGACGAGAGCTACGATCCGACCGATCGTTTGGCGGCGATGGCCTATCTCCAGGAGCGGCGCGCCGCCGGCGAAATTGTGACAGGTCTTCTCCACATCAAGGAAGACACGCATGACCTCAATGAGCGGCTGAAGACGGTCGACGTTGCTCTCAATTCACTGGGCGACAGAGGAGCTCTGTCCCGGCGCCGCCGCGATTGAAGGGATCAACGCGCAACTGCGGTAGATTTGACGATTTAGAGAGCGCGGTTGCCGGCGAAGCAGGACCGTTCATGCTCTTTGCCCCCGGGGGTTCAGCGTGCTGCTGCTGGAGAGCATGCCTACCGGATGAGTCTTTCGAGCTCCACCGCGATCATCTCGGCGGCAATTTTTCGCCGCTCGACCTCGCTCGGACTTTTCTCTTTTTCCGTCATCGGCTTCCGCCTTTCGGGGCGATCTATCTGCTTCAGTGAGCGGCCGAAATCCTCTGCCCGCACGGTGAAGGTCGGGACGGTCGACACAATCGCTTATCACCCCCCTCCTTGCCTCGGCTTGCCCCCCTCCTCCCCCCCCTCTACCCCCCCCTCTCTCCTGGTGACGTTGCCCCCTGAAGTGCCCTCGGTTTGAACTGGACTCCGTCGAAAGGAGACGGAGATGAAGAAGAGCCGATATAGCGAAGGGCAGATCATTGCAGTGCTGAAGGAGCATCAGGCGGGGATCACGGTTTCTGAGCTCTGCCGGAAGCACGGCATCAGCGATGCGACCTTCTACACCTGGCGCAAGAAGTATGGCGGGATGGATGTCTCTGACGCCCGGCGGCTGAAGGGCCTTGAGGAAGAGAACCGCAAGCTGAAGAAGCTTCTGGCGGAGTCCATGCTGGATGTCTCCACGCTCCGCGAGGCGCTCGGAAAAAACTTCTGAGGCCCGGATCGCGGAGATCGGTCGTGAACTGGGCCATTGAGGAGAAGAGCTACTCGCAGCGGCGAGCCTGCACGCTGATCGGGCTTAATCCGAAGACCTACCGCTATGCCTCGCGCCGGTCTGACGACGCGGAGCTGCGCGCTCGGCTGAAGGCGCTGGCGAGCGAGCGACGGCGGTTCGGCTATCGCCGCCTGCACATCCTGCTGAAGCGGGAGGGCGTTGCGCTGAACCACAAGAAGCTGTTCCGGCTCTACCGCGAGGAACGGCTGACGGTGCGGCGACGCGGTGGCCGCAAGCGAGCGCTTGGAACGCGGGCACCGATGACGCTACCGCAGGCCCGAACCAGCGCTGGAGCCTCGACTTCGTCTCCGACACGCTGGTGGACGGACGGCGCTTCCGGGTGCTGGTGGTTGTCGACGACTTCACCCGAGAGTGTCTGGCGCTGGTCGTCGACACTTCGCTGTCGGGCATCCGGGTCGCCCGCGAGCTCGACGCCTTGGTCGGTGTCCGTGGCCGGCCGCTGATGATCGTCAGCGACAACGGCACCGAGCTGACCTCGCGGGCGATCCTGCAATGGCAGGAGGACCAGAGCGTCGAATGGCACTACATCGCTCCGGGCAAGCCGATGCAGAACGGCTTCGTCGAGAGCCTGAACGGTCGCTTCCGCGACGAATGCCTCAATGAGCATCTGTTCCGCAGCCTCCCGGCGGCGCGGTGGCTCATCGAAGAATGGAGGATCGACTACAACACCCGCCGACCGCACACGAGCCTCGGCGGCCTCACCCCAAACGAGTTCGTAACCCGGTCCGCTACGGACCACATCGAGAACAGAGTCCCGTTATGAACGAGGGCAAATTGGGGGCAACGTCACTGGCCTGCCCCCCCTTTCGCCGTCACCTAAGTTTCCGCCCCCCCTTAGCCTCCTTCAAAACTCTCCCGTCATTTGCACCCCCTTCTGCTTCAGCAAGCCCCCCCTCTTCCGCTCCAAGGCCACCCCTCTTCCACTCGAAAAGCACGCCTTATTCAGCTGCAGGGTCACAAAAAGAGGAGTTGCTCGCCGACGGGCTATAACACTGCTGCAGGATTGTGATTGAAGACGATCGGCAGGCAAGGAAGGCGCGCCCGGCTGAGGACGGAACTCGTTTCTTCAAGTGTTCCGTCCGATAGTTGCGCGCTTTAGGCGACCTCGACACGGCTGGCGGAACGGTGGTCGGCCATCAATGCCGAGTTTTCCACAGCGAAATCTTCGCGGGCCTTTACAGGCTTGTTCCACGCATTCAGCTTCCTCTTTCGTTGCTGCGCATCACTGATTCTTTGGTGATGTCTTTCGGCTCCGGATCCTTGGCCGCCAGATGTTGGACGAGCCTGCGGATCGGGTAGCTGTCCTTCCCCCCGTCTTTTCCCCCGTCTTTGTAATTTGCTTTGGCCTTAACCGAAGGGCCGGTCTGTTCGGTCGTTGCCGCCGGAGGTGGTCGGCATCGGTCGGCGAAGCCCTTGGACGGGGAGCGACCGAAATGCGGAAGCCGAAGAAAAAAACGAGAAAGCCTGCAATCCATCGTTGTGCGACTTCTCGATAAGAAGCTGCCGGTCGAGAATATGCCGGGCAGAAAGCGCATCTCGGTGCGGGAGCTCTTGCTTCGAAAGCTCATCGAGCGCGCTAAATCGGGCCACGCGGCCGCGTTGAGAATGCTGGCCGAATTCCGTGAGACTTTTCGAGACCCGGCGATCGACGAAGACGAAGACGACAAGGCTTACGAGGAAGCGTGGGCGAAAGCCCTCGAAATATACGAAAGTGAGGAGGCAAATAAATGAGCGAAAGCAAAGAGCGTTCGGTCGGTTACGGCAGCCCGCCTGTGGCGACGCGCTTCAAGCCGGGTCGCTCGGGGAATCCCAGAGGCCAGCCGAGAGGGTCAAGAAACTGCAAGACCATTCTGGCGAAGCTGCTCGAGGAGCGAGTGCAGCCGAAGCCAATGGCGAAACGTGTGTCGCGGTTCGAGCTAGTGCTGCAGAACTTGATTCAGCGCGCGCTCGAAGGCGACTGGGCGGCTCTCAAGGAAATCTTCTCGATGATGATGACCCACGACACCACTCCCGAGCCTTACGAAGAATCCCGGGAAGACGAAGATGAGCTCTTGAGCATGCTAGAAGAGTTCAAGCAGTACCCGCCAAAAACGTCCGAGCAAATTCCCTGTTCTGAAGATGATGAAGATGACGGATATTATTGATTTTCAATAGGTTGAGGGCGATGCCTGGCTGGAATTTCCCTGTTATTGGAAAAAGGACACCTGCAGAGATCGTCAGCGACCGACACTGGAGGGAGGGCGCCTCACTCGACCGCAATAAGGATCCGTCCAATGGCGCAAGCAAAGCCGACAGACCGGGGGATATGGGCAGCAGCTAATTTCTGCTGCCCACCGGGCCACCTCGGGGAAGGCGGTTCGCTACGTTGGCACCATCAGCACGCAGATAAAACACACGGCTGCTGTGAGGGTAAGAACGCCTATCAGGCGCCTAGCTGTGGAATCCGATCAGGTTGTTCCGGCGAGGGCCTGAAGCGGTGATCGCCGGCTGAGGCTAGCATGGGGCCGCTGCTGGTTATACCAGGCGAGCCATCGTTGAAGGTCGGCGGCGCGGGTCTCGGATGACCGGAAGGGGATGGCGTAAGCCCATTCGCGCATGAGCGTCTGGATGAAGCGCTCGGCCTTGCCGTTGGTCTTCGGCGTATAGGGCCTGGTGCGGATGTGGCGAATGGCGAGCATCCGGACCGCCTTGCGGAAAAGCCTGGCGACATAGCCGGAGCCGTTGTCGGTCATCACCCGCTCGACCTTGATGCCGCGCGCCCGGAACCAGCGGAGCGCGCGGATGAGGAAGCCGGTCGTGGAGGAGCGCCGCTCGTCGGGCAGCACCTCGACATAGGCGAGCCTGGTGGCGTCATCGATCGCCACATGGAAGAAGTCGTAGCCGACATCCTCGTTGCGGCCGAGGCGATTGCCGGTAATGCGGTGGCCGACGCGCTCGAAGCGGGCGAGCTTCTTAATGTCGAGGTGCAGGAGTTCGCCCGGCCGCTGGCGCTGATAGCGCACGACCGGCACAGGCGCCTCCAGGCTCTTGAGGCGGCCGAGCCCGCGCCGCTTCAGCCAGGCGGCCACGGTGGAGCGGGCCAGCTTGAGCTTCGCAGCGATCTCCTCGGCCGTCAGCCGGTACTCCCGCCGCAGGCTCTCCATCAGGTCGATCCAGGGATCGAGAGTGCGGTTGGCTACCGAAGCCGGCCGAGAAGAGCGGTTCTCCAGTCCCGCCGCGCCTTCCTTCCGGTAGCGGGCCAGCCACTTGCGCGCTGTGCGCTCGCTTACTCCGAAGCCGGCTGCCACCTCACAGACAGGCCGACCCTCCCCGACAATCCGTCTCACCATCTCCGCTCGACCGAGCGGCGTCATCCGGGCATTCTGGTGCGGGTTGTTCATCCTTGCGGTCCTCAGTGAATCGTCTCGCAACGACCACCTTCAGACCGTCAGTTCGGATGAACAACCTCCTCAGAACTCCACAACTAGCTGCGTCGACAACTGAAGAACTCTTGAGCATCACAACTCGCTGTTCTCCCCAGCGCTGACAGCGTCGCCCCAGCATGGTTAACAGCACGTAAGGGTGAGCTTAACTCTTTGGCAACCGCACGCGCTCGCGGTGACCAGCCGCATCGAGCCCGCAGCCCGGGTCGATGACACGTCCGCCCTTGAGGATCAGGTCAAACACGGCGGGCTCTCCTGGCTCCCTCAATCTACCTTTATCGCACGAGGCTTGGCAGAAAGGCCGACAGCGGCGGAAACAGGATCAGGAGAAGCACGACCGCCACTTCGACCAGGAAGAACGGCATGACCGCACGGAAGATCGGCAGCACCGGGCTTTGCGCGATGCGGCAGACGACGAAGAGGCAGACGCCGACCGGCGGGGTAATCAGGCCGAGCGTCAGGGTCAGGATCACGACCATGCCGAACTGCATCGGGTCAATGCCCATCGCATTCGCCGCAGGCAGCAGGATCGGCACGATCAGGACGATCGCTGCGCCGGGCTCGAGGAAGGTTCCGACGACGAGAAGCGCTGCGGCCAGCGCGATCATGAACAGTGTCGGGTCGCCGGAGAAATACTGCGCGACCTCCTGCACCCACATGCCGACGCCGCCGATGGTGAGCACGTAGGAGACGACGGTCGCTGCGGCGATCACCAGATAGATCGTCGCGGTCATGCGCGCGGCGCGCTTGAGGCACAGCCAGAGCCCGGCCAGGTCGATGCTGCGGAAAACGACCATCGCGACGATCAGCGCGTAGATCACCGCGACGCCGCCGGCCTCGGTGGCGGTGAAGATGCCGAACAGCGTGCCGCCGACGATCACGACCGGAAGGCCGAGGACGAGGAGCCCGTCGCGGATCAGGATCGCCACGCTCTCGTCGCCGGCGATACGGCGCGACGAGCGGGGCAGACGCCCGTTGCGGGCGTGCAGAAAGATCACGATGGCGATCGCACCGGCAAGCAGGAAGCCGGGAACGATCCCGGCGACGAACAGGCTGATCACCGATAGCTGGGTGACGGCCGCATAGATGATCATGATCACGGATGGGGGGATGATCGGTCCGATGATCGACGAAGAGACCGTCACCGCCGCAGCATATTTCTTGTCGTAGCCCTCGGCGGGCATGCCCTTGATGAACACCTGCCCAAGCGCTGCGGCATCCGCCACCGCGGCACCCGAGATGCCGGCGAAGAGCACGGAGGAGACGACATTCGCGTAAGCGGTTCCGCCCGGCACGCCGCGCGTGACCAGACCCGCCAGGCGGATCAGCCGGATGGTGATGCCGCCGCGGTTCATCAGCTCGCCGGCAAGGATGTAGAACGGGGCCGCGAGAAGGACGAAGTTGTCCATGCCTGTGAACAGCCGCAGCGGCACGGTGATCATATTGAGGTCAAGCGCCCATAGTCCGGCGGCGCCGGCGATGCACAGCGCGAAGACGATGGGCACACCGATCGCAAGCGTCACGGCGAAGACGACGGCCATTAGAATCATAGCGTCGCGTCCTCGACGTCGTCGTCTTCTGGGAGCCGATCGGGTGGCAGAACGATCAGGCAGAGCGTGTTGATCAGAAGCAGCGCGGCACCGACCGGGATCGCCAGATAAGGAACCGTCATCGGCACCCGCATGGCCGGCGACACCTGCCGCATGTTCTGCATCGCAACCGGCCAGCCCCACCAGATCAAGGCGATGCAGAAGCCGGCGACGCAGAGGTGGACGACCAGGCGGCCGAGCCGGCGAATTGCAGGCGATCGTGCCCCGTCGATGAGGCTCATTGCCATGTGCTCGTTGCGCAGCAGCGCCGGCGCCGCCGCCAGCATCACCATCCAGATGGTGGAGTAGCGCATGGCCTCCTGCGCCCAGGACAGCGGATCGATCAGGATGTAGCGGTAGAAGATCTGCGCGATGTTGATGGCGACAACGGCGATCAGCAACGCTGCGGACAGGGCCTCGGTCCATCGGCGGAAGAGGTCGGCTGTCCGAAAGGCAAGGTCGCGCAAGGCTTCATCCCGGCACGGAGAAGGTGGGCGCGGAGAGCGGCGAAAGCCGCTCACCGCACGGCAAGGGAGCCCGCCTGATGCCGGCCTCCCTCGCCGAGGACTTTATCACTGAGCGGCGCTCTGCGCCTCGTACTTTCCGTAGAGCTCGGGCGTGTAGCTCTTGGCCGTGTCGAGCAAGCTCTGCACCAGCTCCGGGCCGACCTGATCGCGCAGATAGGCAAGCACCGGCTCTTGCGAGGCCTCCGCAAAGGCCTGCTTCTCGGCGAGCGTGGTCATGTGAATCTCGACGCCCTTGTCCCCGATGAGCTTGAGGTATTTCTGCTCATCCGCCAGCTTCTGCGTGTTCTCGATCTCGGCGGCAAGATGCCCGGCGGAGATGATCGTCGCCTTGTCCTCGTCACTCAGGCCGTCGAAGAGCTTGTCGCTGATGATGAAGGCGTGGATGCCGAGGATGTGCTGATCGGTGGACATGTACTTCTGCACCTCGATGAGGTGGAAGTTGTAGTTCACCGCCGGTGGGTTTTCCTGCCCGTCGATGACGCCCTGCTTGGCGGCCATGATGATCTCCGAGCCCGGCATCGGCGTCGCCGCGGCCCCGAGCGCCTTCATGAAGGCCATGAAGACCGGGCTTTCCATGGTCCTGATCTTCAGGCCCTTCAGATCCTCCGGTCCCGCGATCGGACGAACGTTGTTGGTGAAGTCGCGGAAGCCGTTCTCCGCCCAGGCCATGACGCGGATGCCGGTCTTCTGCCGCATGTCGTCGGCGAGCTTCTGGAAGAACGGGCTGTTGAACATCGCCCAGGCGTGGGTCGACGACTTGAACAGGTAAGGGACAGAGAGCACCTGGATGTCGTTGTAGAAGCCCGCCAGCGCGCCCGTGTCGACCATGCAGGCCTCGACCGTGCCCTGCTGCACCCCTTCAGCGCAGGCACGTTCGGCCCCGAGTTGGGCGCTCGGGAACAGGTTCACAGTGATCCGGCCGCCGGTCCTGTATTCGACATAGGACTTGAAGGCGCTGACGGCGTTCCATTCCGGATTGTCGCCCTCCGGGGCATTCAATCCGAACTTGATCGTCTGAGCCTCCGCCGCGGTCGCCACGCCAAGCGCCATCGTCGCAATCAACGCAATCGCTATGTGTTTGATGGGTTTCATCAAAGTTTCCTCCACTGCTTCCAAGGTCGGCGCTTTTGTCGTTTGCCGCACCGGCCGGTCCGGCATTTCGGCAATTCGCCTTTTTTCTTCCGCGTGCTCCGGGGACTGCCCAGGCAGAACTGAGATGCGGAAGGCTCTTCTAAATGCTATCTAAAGACTCTATTTTGTCAGCGTCAAGGCCGCAGCCGCTGGAATCGCTTCGATGGGCGCAGTTGCCGCGACGCCATCCCGGCCGGTCGCTTCACTTCCGTGCATGAACCTTTAGATGCTATCTAGACACGCAATGAGGGCAGCGTTACGCTGCCTTCGCACTGCAGGAGGGCCGATGGGAGTCGGTCGCCGTCCGGGACGCCGCGCGCGATCGTCGCCTGCGGAGCCGCCCCTGAAAGCCGAGTGATCCGGGGCATGCGCAGGGAGTGCTTCGAATTCAAACGCGCGGGGATGCCTTTATGCGATGACAGCCGCTGATCTCAACAAGGCGAGCCGCATCCAGCTGCCTGAGGAGTTTCGTTCCCCGCTGCAGAACGGGCCAGGCCGGCGCGCCGTCGAGGAATTGGGTCGCCGGATCGCCGGGGACGTCTATCTGCCGGGCCAGGCGATTCCGATGGAGCAGGAGCTTGCGGCCTCCCTCGGTGTCAGCCGGACGACGCTGCGCGACGCGGTGAAGGTGCTTTCCGGCAAGGGGCTGCTGCGCACGGCGCGGCGCTACGGAACCCGCGTCCGGCCGGTGAGTGAGTGGAACCTGCTTGATGCCGACCTGATCGGCTGGCACGACGCGATGCACCCGCGGCTGGCGCGCATCTATGCCGAGACGACCGAGCTGAGGTCAATCATAGAGCCGCAATCGGCGGCGCTTGCGGCGCTAAGGGCAAAGCCGGAGCAGATCGCCCGGATCGAGGAGGGCGCGAACGGCCTGCGCACCGACGAGCTCGGCCTGCAGGAACTGTTCGACGCCGACCTGCTGTTCCACACCGCTATTCTCGAGGCGACCGGCAATGCCATCATGGGGCAATTGCGATCACTCATCGCAGTGACGCTGCGGGTCTCCTTTGAATACGGGATCGGCAGCCCGAAGAACCGGATCCTCGACCAGAGTGCGCATCTCGCGGTCGCCCGCGCCATCGCGGCGCGCGATGCCCAGGCGGCTCATGACGCGATGGACAAAATGCTCGCCCTGAACCGTTCGATTTCGTTGCCGCAGTCTTCGCGGATAGAGCTCTATTCTGATTGAATCGGAACAGGGCTCAATCGCCTCGTTTCAGCATGATCTTATGCGAAAGCCAGTTCCAACTTTTCGGGATCATGCTTGGCGGCGGCCCGCGAACCTTCATTCATCAGGCATTGCTTTCGCGAATGGCGGCAATGACCGCGTCGGTCACCATCCGCGTCGTCGCCTTGCCGTGCAGATCCGGCGTATGAAACGTCTCCATGGCGGCAACTCTTTCGATGGCGGTCATCAGGCGTTCGCTCGCAGCGGTCTCGCCGAGATGCTCGAGCATCATGGCCGCGCTCCAGAAGGTGCCGATTGGATTTGCGATGCCCTTTCCCGCTATGTCGAAGGCCGAGCCGTGGATCGGCTCGAACATCGACGGCGTCTTGCCGTCCGGATTAAGGTTGGCGGTGGGAGCGATCCCGATCGAGCCGGATAGCGCCGCGGCAAGGTCGGAGAGGATGTCGGCGTGCAGATTGGTCGCCACGATCGTGTCGAGCGAGGCGGGGGCCATCGTCATGCGGACAGTCATCGCATCGACCAGCATCTTGTCCCACGTCACATCAGGGAAGTCGGCCGCCACTTCCGCGGCGATCTCGTCCCACAGCACCATGCCGTAACGCTGGGCGTTCGACTTCGTCACGACGGTCAGAAGCTTGCGCGGGCGTGATCGCGCGAGCTCGAAGGCGAAGCGCATGATGCGGGCGACGCCGGCGCGCGTGAAGATCGCCACCTCCGTGGCGACCTCCTCAGGCAGGCCTCTATGCGTCCGGCCGCCCTGGCCCGCGTATTCGCCCTCGGAGTTCTCGCGTACGATCATCCAGTCGATCTCTCCGGCGGCGACATTGCGCAACGGACTGGAAATACCGCGCAGCAAGCGCGCCGGGCGGACATTCGCGTACTGATCGAGCGGCTGGCAGATCGCGAGCCGCAGCCCCCACAAAGTCAGATGATCCGGAAGATCGGGGGCGCCGACGGCGCCGAACAGAATGGCGTCGAACGCCTTCAGGCGCTCCGCGCCGTCCTCGGGCATGAAGCTGCCTTCTCTACGGTAGCGCTCCGACCCCCAGTCGAGGTGCTCCACCGACAAAGAGAAGGTCCCGTCGCGTTCGGCCAAGGCCTGCAGCACCTCAATTCCGGCTGGAACGACCTCTTTGCCAATTCCGTCCCCGGGGATTGCGGCAATCGCGTAGTCACGCACGCTTGTCTCCTGTCGTGTGGGCCAGCGGCCGCCATGGGCATGCGAAAATTGCTTCGGCACCGTTTCGATGACCGACGGATTTCCAGAACATGCGCACCACTTTCAGCGCCGAACGGGCGAGAAGGCAACTCTCTCGGTCGGGTCGAAACGCGTCCTCGAATATGCCGAGGCTTACGGAAACGTCCCGCGGCCACCTGGAGGAATTCTACGGCGGTCGCACAGGTCCGATCAGGAGGAGTTCTATCAACTCCTCAACGACACCGATGGCGTTAACCAGAATCGCAAGCTCGCCGATTGGGAAAAGCTCTACAACTTCGCAAGTCCGCCCAGAGCCACGGCTTCAACAGCGTCCACGGCCGCATGTCGACCGTCGCGACCGGCGCCAACCTCGCCAACCGCGACCTCATCCATCTGGGCGTTTCCGGTGACGGAAATTCCGCCTCGATCGGCCTTGGGCACTTCGCCCATTGCCTGCGCCGCGGTGTGGAAATGGTCTATATCGTCGAAAACAACCCCGTTTACGGCCTGACCAAAGGACAGTTTTCAGCGACCGCCAATTCGGGCTCGATCTCGAAGGGTGGCGTCGGGAACGCCGAAGGAGCTAAAGGGGGCGGAAACTTAGGTGATGGCGAAGGGGCGCGGCCAGGACAACCGGAACCACAACGGGAACTTCAACCACGGATCCCACAACGGGAACTTGAACGGCAACTTCAACGGCTGGTTCAGCGGTAACAGCCAGGACAGCGGCCAATAAGCAATTGGCGGCTGTTAAAACCCGGCTCGCGTCAGCCGGGAAAGTCTCGATTTTCTTCTTTACTGCTACCGTCCGGCTTCAGCGCGCGCTATTCACGCCGTTTGAGGTCGGGTGGAACTGTTCTCTCGGTTCGAAATGCACAAGCTCATTGCATTCGTCGGCGAGGACGATTCCGACATCACGCCGTTCTTTCTCGACCACTATCGCCGCCTCGGCGTCGGCGAATTCCACGTCATCGTGCATGGCGACTGGAGCGATGCCGAGCTTGCGCCGTTGCAGGCCGCGGACGTTACCATCGAGGCGTTCAGCCAAGAACCGTTCGGCGTCGTCATGAAGACCTCGGCGCTGCAGACGCTCGCCGAGCGCTTCAGCGGTGAATGGATCATCGTCGCCGACACTGACGAGTTCCTTGAGCTTCCCTACGCTTCGCTCGCGCGCACGGTCGCTGCACTTCGATGCCTGGGGATCAAGGAGCTGCCGGCCAGCCTCTTGCAGCGCGCCGCGCGCGACGGGCGGCTCCTCTCGCTCGCCGACGGTGCGCCGGAAGCGCTCTTTCCTTGCTATGACATTCGACTGGCGGAGCGGATGGGCTCGCGCGGTCCGATCTGGAAGGGCAAATATCCGCTTGTCATGCGTCGGGCCCGAACTTCAAGCTTTCGACACGGCAACCATTTTCCGAGCTACGGCCGCGCGGTGGCGCATCTCCCGATCCATGGGGTTGCGCATCACTTCAAATGGCGCGACCGCCTGATGCAGGCGATCGCGCGCGAATCGCGGCGAAAGCTCGAAACCAGCACGAGCAGGACGTCTATTTCCGATGGCTGCAGGAGCACAGCGAGCGCGCCTGCCGACCGCGGGCTCAAGCCATGCGACCGCGCTGCGCTCATCGAGGACGGCCAGCTGATCAGGCCGAACCGAATCGAGCTGCGCATTGGGTCAGCGCTTCGCCGGGCCGACGTTCGAGCAGTGGGCCGGCAAGTCGACGCCTCGGGAGCTGAGGCTGCTTCAGAAGGCTCCGAACGCGGTGGAGCAAGTCGATATCTCGATCGCGATCGCTATCTCGCCAGAAGCGCGGCTTACTCGTCGCCACCCGGCCGCATCGCCCTCGTCACGTTCGACTTGCTCGGACTTCGCAGAACAGGCGGCATCGGAACCGCAATGGCTCGCCTTGCCGAGCGTCTCGTTGCGGAGGGTCACGAGGTTCACATTTTCTTCTGCACCACATGCAGCGCCTTCCCGGTTGGCATAGCGTTCGGGAGAAGATTGGAAGGCGCGCGGATGCCAAGTCCATTACCTTCCCGCCCGCAAGACCGGACGGAACGGCTGACCCCGGACGAGCGCGCCTTGTCCATCGCCAGCATAATGCGATGAAGGCGCGGATGGGACGTAATTCATCTTCCCAGATGCCGGCGGTTTCGCCAGCGCAGTGCTGCTTCTTCGCGCGGCGGGACTTGGCTTCCAGAACACGCAGATCATCGTCGGCGCGCATGGGCCGACCAGATGGCACAGCAGGGCAACCTCCTGCCATGGACAACGCAAGACGCGATGCGACTCCTAGCTGGAGGCACGTCGGCGAGCTCGCTGACGTGGTCGTTTGCCCAAGCGCCTATATGCGCCGCTGGTGCAAGGACCAACATTCGCGGTCCGGCGCCTTACATCGTAGTCCCGAACGAGCTCGGCGGCGAGGACCGCCGCTTCGGCCGGCGGCCGATGTGCCGAGACGTGTCAACAAGATCGTTTTCTTCGGTCAGGATCGAATGCCGCAAAGGGATCGATCGCTTTCTCGCCGCGATAGACCTGCCTGGCGCGCGGCTTCATCGGATTTCGAGGTCGTGATCCTGGGAAGCTTCGTCCCCCCTACACGGCGCTCTGAGCTCACACGTCTGGGCAGAAGACTGGCCGTGCGCGACGCACGTCTTCGTCCAACTACACGAGCCACGAAGCGATCGATCTGTCCTGCGGAGCGAGCGATTGCATTGCCGTGCTTCGCGTCGCGCGTCGATAACTCGCCCTATACCGTCTACGAGTGCCTGGAGAACGCGATCCCCTTCATCGCAACGAACGTCGGCGGCGTCGCGGAGTTGATCCGCGAAGAGGACCGGTAGCGCGTGCTTGTCTCTGGCGATCCGGAGGAGATCGCGGAAAGGCTGATCGAAGCCCTCCGGAATCCGGCGTCGACTCCGGCGCGGCCAAGCTTCGATTCGACACTCGCCGACATCGACCTTCTCGCGCTGCACGGCAACCTCGTCGCCGACGCGCGAGGGTCGCGCGGCTACGCAATAGAGCACCCTGTCTCCGCGGTTTCGATCCTCGTCCACGGCGTGGACTCGGCGAACGGGCGCGACGCTCTCGCGCGATGGCTGGCACACGTGCATGATGGCGGAGTGGAAGTCCTGCGTAACCCCGATTCCGAAGCGGCGACGCTGAATCGGCTCGCCGCCTCTGCGGCACACGACACCCTTCTTCTCTGCCACGCATCCGTGCTTCCCGGTCCGCAAGCGCTGACCACCATGCTGACTGCCATGGAGACGACCGACGCCGCTGCAATTGTCTGCGGTTACCGAATAGCCGCTGCCGGAGGTGGCTACGAAAGCGTCGCTGTTTACGGAGGGCCGCCCGAGCTTTCGCCCGGCGAGAACGTCTACGGCGCAAGGCTGTTTCTCATCCGCAAGGAGGCCTTCGCCGCTGCCGGCGGATTTTCCACGGACGCCGGCATGGCCGATATCCTGGAGTGGGAATTGCTCAATCGAATGAGCGCGTCGGGCCGGCGCGTCGTTGGCGTTCCAGCGCCCCTTGCCACGAGCGAGGACCCTCTCCCCCCGGACGAGCCGACTGCCCTGCAACGCGGCCAGCTGACAGCGGCCTGGACGGAAACCGCACCACCCGGTCTTCAGGGCTTTCTGCGCATGGCGCTTAATCGACAACAGCAGCCACCCGCCGATAGACAACGGTTCTCCGGCGACGCCCGGGACATCGCTGGACTCGGCCTTTCGGATCTCCTGGCACTGCGTGCTGGGACTAGCGATCACGCAACGACGCTGGGCAAATCCGAGGCGACCGCCGCGCCCGATCGAGAATGGGATGGGGCCGCGAACCCCGAGCCCATCTCCGGGCCGGAGACCAACAATCCGAACGGAGGGCTTTGGGGAGCCGATTCGATCCTTGACACTGTGTCACCGATTGATGGCAGCGAGACTTGGCTCGGCGGGCTTCGAATTGGGCCCGACGGTCGTCTTCGTGACCGGTCGGCGACCTATGAAATTCACACGCAGAGCGATGCAGCGGATTGCGACTTCCTTGTCGCTGACGACGCTCTCGACCCGGCGCTGATGCACCTGCTGGCCTCGATCTTCGACGAGGCCGAAAGACGGGTCGCAAACGGCTTGGATACGACACGCGGCAACAGCTATCTCTGGCTTGGCGAACTCGCGCTCATCTATCCTGAAGCGGCCGATCGTATCCGCGCGGTCGTAGCGCGTGCCATCGCGCTCACCGCCGGTTTCTATGATCTGAGGGCACCGCTCCGTCCGGATCTGGTGCGACTTGAAAAGCTGCGCCAGGGGACATCGATCATGCCGCGCTCCAAGATGTCATCGATGCTAGCCAACGGGTCGAACGGAAATAGCTTCGATTTCCGAGGGCTCGGCTTCATCGACACCGCCCGCGACGGCGGCGCTCTCTATTTCGCCAGCCTCGACATGCTGGTGGAGCCGAAGCCCGGCCGGCTCGTCGCCGCGACGAGCGGCCCCCACCACGATCAGGCCGTGCTCAGGGTCGAAGACGGAACGCTGCTCGCCCTCACTTTCTCGATGCGTTTCGGAGACACGGCCTGATCGTCAGCGTCCGTGCGATGAGCGGAACGCCTCGTATTCCTGCTTCAACTCCGGATCGACGTCGAGCGGGCCGATCTCGGGCTTGCAATCCACCACCGTCTCCATGCGCACGGGGAAGATCGCGCAGATCGGCTCCCCCTCTTCGAACATGGCGCGGCCCGGATTGAGAATCTTCCAGTTCATCGTGAACGGAAACGGGAGGCTGTAGGTGTCGACGATTCCCGTCAGTGGATAGGCGTTGTCCTTCGGACTGTTGAAAGGGCCGGTCGCTAGAAGATTCCAGCCCGGTTCGGTGCGGAAAATTTGATCGAGGTGCATCGTGACGATGCCGGACCCGAAATGCGAGACGCAGAAATAGCGCGACGGGCCCGCCACCTGGGAGCGGCTTCAGCGCGCGTATCGTCAGGTCGTTTACGGTAGGGCCGCCATTCCAATCGACCTCGAGCGGAACCGGACAGAGAATATGCCAGCCATAGGCGTTGGCGATCGCGATGGGGAGGCAGCGATAGGCGTGCTGCCCCGGCATCGCGTCGATCCACGCGCGCCCGGGACGCGCCGGAACCACTTTCGGCGCGAAATCAT
This sequence comes from uncultured Alphaproteobacteria bacterium, assembly GCA_963805325.1. Classification (GTDB taxonomy): domain Bacteria; phylum Pseudomonadota; class Alphaproteobacteria; order Rhizobiales; family Afifellaceae; genus DASWJZ01. The sequence continues at coordinate 68,284 of CAWDTS010000017.1, forward strand.
GCAAGGTCCTGGCGATGAGGCTCGTCGTCTGCACATCCGCCGCTTGCTCCGCGCGCGGCGCGCGATCTGGCACCTCGCCTCTGGCTTGGCGGGGCCAAAGAAGTCGTCGGCGTAGTCCTTGACCGTCCTCCAATCGTAGATCGGCGAGCGCGAAAACGACCAGCCCGTCCCGTAGGACCTCGGAACGCCGAACGACTCCTTCAGCTGCTCGATGAACGCGACGAACCGCTGCCGCTCCGGTTCGATCTTCGCAAGCGTGCGCGCCCGCACGTAGTCGCGCGGGATATTTCGTGCACGCAACGACTCCACAGCTTCGCGCACGGCGCGTGGGTTTGGATCGACGAAGAGGCAATAGTCGGGGTCGAAATAGAAATCGCGGCCGCCGCGACTCGGCGTGCTGACGATCGGCAGGCCTGCAAGCATATATTCCATGCTGGAAGCCATCGCGCCCTCGACCTCCGAGAGGCAGAGCCCGACCGCCGCCCGCGCATAGAGCCTCATTGACCTCCGTGGACGGCATCCATTTCGGCAGCCCATCGACGATCCTGTTCAAGACGATGTGCCCGGGCCGCGCAGCCACACTCGCTGAGCCTCGTCCGCATGACGTCGGTCGGCGTGTTGCCCTGGTAGGTGAGATAGGCGACACTGCGAGACTTCAACCGCCAGCTCGTGCCGCTTACCGAGCGTCATCCGAGCGTTATAGACCGCGTCGAATGTCACGGGGATATTGGGCAGCGGCCGGAAGACCTCTTCCGGCACCCGCATATTCTGATTGGCGAAGAACGCTTCTTCACCCGCCGCCTGCAGCGAATCCACCTCAGCTTGCGTGTCGCCGAGAAAGATCAATCGGTGCTGCGGGTGACGCACGCGAAATTGGCGTGCCGCCTGGGCTTTTACGGAAACCGTTTCGTCGTCACTGTCCCACACGGACGCGAGAAGGAAGACAGCGCGTGTCTCATGAGCTATCCCGCCAAGGGCCTCAGCCAGCCCAAGCGGCGCTTGCTTCTCCGATGTGGTGACAACAATCAGCGGTTCTGATGAGAGCTTGATCGCCGACCCCCTGATATCGAGGTCAGCGGCGTCGGAGTCTTCGCTCATCTTGCAGCTTGTGCCCTGGCCGCAGAAAGGACCGCATTCCGTTCGCGACTATATCGGCGCGTGACTGAGATTTCGCGGTCCACACCTCTCAACGAAGGCTCGCTTAAGCGAGGCTATCGCCGATTAGCCTTAGGAGTAAGGCGAGTTGTTGTTCGTCGCCTCCGGCGGGTTCGGCGGCTCGGTGCGTTCCTTGACGGTGCCCGACTCGGTTGGCGAGCCCGCGCCCGGTCCGGTCGGATTTACTGACCCGCCCGTGGCCTTGAACTCCGGAGCGAGGCCGGGGCCAAGACCGTCTTCTATCAACGCGACGGACTGGCCGCGTTCCCCCGGTCGAAAGCTTCTTGAAGCCTCCGTTGGGGTTGGAGCCGACCACGCCGCCGGCCTGCACGTCCTGACATTCGGTCGCAGAACCGCCGCCCGACCCTGCGGGCGCGACGCACGCCGTGCCGCTCCCTTCCTGCCAGGCAGCGATGCTCTCGCCACTATTGAGCACGTGGAAGTCTATGATCGTACCGCGCACCACGATCGACATGGTGGGCGTCTTTATCGAATAGGCTTCTTTTGGGCTCTTGCCGGTGATGAAGCGGAACGTCCCCTTCAATGCGTTGAGCGCCACGTCCGTCGCCGTGCCGTCCGACTTGAAGAGGAACTTGTCGATGACTACCCGGGAATGCGGGCCGACGACAAATCGCGTGTTGTCGACGAAGCGAATTTGCGCCTGACCGGCTTCATCGGTCTCGACCTGGTCTCCTTCGAAAACGTCGCCCGGAGCGTTCAGGACGCGGACGCCAGCGGGGCCTGTGGCGTTGGCGTGCGAAAGCACCTTCACCGTCGTCCCGCTCGGCTCCAGCGCCGAGGCGAAAGTCGGTATCGCGGTGGTCGCAAGTAGAGAGAAAAGAAGCCGTCGAATATGCTTCTTGCGAGACATGCCCCAGCCCCAAACGCGTTTCACCGAAGATGAACCGGAGCGGGCCGAAAAGTCAATTGGAGACCTGCCGAGACAGCTTCGCGTGCCCGGTTGCGTTGCCGCCGGAGCACAGCGAAGCCGAAGGTGGACGGAGCGAGGTCTTGCCATTCAGCTCCAATCCCCGCAACCTTCGGTCTACAGCCGGTGACCTGCAAGTATGCCGGTGCGAAAAACGGAGGGAGATCATGAAACGCATCCTGCTCGCAGCAGCCGCGTCGGTCATTGCATCCTGGGCTGTACCGGCCTTGGCGCAGTGCGATCCCGGAGAGACGGTCATCAAGTTCAGCCATGTCGTGGCGCCGACGGGCAATCCGAAGGGCGAGGCGGCGCAGGAATTCGCCGACCGCGTCAACACCGAGATGAACGGCAAGGCCTGCGTCGAGGTCTATCCCAACTCGCAGCTCTTCGACGACGACAAGGTGCTGGAGGCGATGATCCTCGGCGACGTGCAACTCGCGGCGCCGTCGCTCTCGAAGTTCGAGCAATACACGCTGGTCTTCCGGCTGTTCGACCTGCCCTTCATCTTCAACGACATCGCCGCCGTCGACCGCTTCCAGAAGTCGGACGGTGGCCAGAAGATGCTGAATTCCATGCACGACAAGGGCCTGATCGGCCTCGGCTTCTGGCACAACGGGCTGAAGCAGATGTCGGCCAACAAGCCGCTCCTCCTGCCGAGCGACGCGAAGGGTCTGAAATTCCGCATCCAGCCCTCCGACGTGCTGCAGGCGCAGTTCGAGGCGCTTGGCGCAGTGCCGCAGAAGCTTGCCTTCTCCGAGGTCTACGGGGCGCTGCAGACCGGCGTCGTCGATGGCCAGGAGAACACCTACTCGAACATCTACACGAAGAAATTCTTCGAGGTTCAGGACGGCATCACCGAGACCAATCACGGCGTGCTCGACTATCTGCTCGTGACCTCCGCCGACTTCTGGGAGGGACTCAAGCCGGACGTGCGTGACCAACTGTCGAAGATCCTGACCGAGGTCACCGACAAGTGGAATGCCAAGGCCGGCGAGGTGAACGACGCGGCAAAGGCGAAGATCCTCGCCGCCGGCACGACGATCCGCACGCTCGATGCCGCGCAGCGCGATGCGTGGAAGGCGGCCATGAAGCCAGTTTGGGCGAAGTTCTCCGATCAGATCGGCCAGGACGTCATCGACGCGGCGCTGGCGGCAAACCAGGGAAGCTAGCAAGCTTGATCGGGCCCGGGCGAAGAACCCCGGGCCCGATCTCACCCGAAGGCGGCTCCGGCCGAGGACCGGCTGTTGGGGAGGGGCGCGCCATGGAGGCATTCCGCAGGTTGACCCGGCAGATGGAGGAGTCGGCGATCGCCCTCCTCCTCGCGGCGATGACCATCGTGACCTTCAGTCAGGTCGTGGCCCGCTACGTCTTCAACTCCGGCTGGCCGGCGGCGCTTGAGTTCACCACCATCTTGTTCGCCTGGCTGGTGCTGTTCGGCGCGAGCTATGCCATGCGCATCGGCGCGCATCTTGGCGTCGACGTCCTGATCCGCCTGCTGCCGACCCCCGTCTATCGGTCGATCGCGGTTCTCGGCGCCCTCGCCTGCATCGTCTACGCCGGCATCCTCTTCTACGGCTCCTGCGGAAATCCGTTCGCGACCGGCGACATTTGCGGCGCCGGCTATGTCGGCAAGATGTACGCGGTCGGCCTGAAGACGACCGACCTGCATTGGCCGCGCTGGGCGGTCTACGCGATCCTGCCGATCGGCATGGTGCTCTTTGCGCTGCGCGCCGGGGAGGCAGCGGTCATGATCTTGAGCGGCCAGCGCGACGAACTCGCGGCCGGCCACGAGGCGGAGGATCTTCTGCGCGAGGCCGCCGCAAGCGGCTCCGCGATCCGGCCGGACCAGAATTGAGGCCCGGCCGTGGAAAGCCTCGTCCTCTTCATCCTCGTCTTGTCCATGCTGGCGCTCGGCGTGCCGATCGCCGTCTCGCTCGGGCTGTCGAGCCTCATCGTCATCATCTTCTTTTCCCACGACTCGCTCGCGTCGATCTCGCTGAACTTCTTCCAGTCGACGCAGGGCTATACGCTGCTCGCCATCCCGTTCTTCGTGCTCGCCTCGAACTTCATGTCAACGGGCGGCGTCGCGCGGCGCATCATCCGCTTTGCGATCGCCTGCGTCGGTCAGTTTCGCGGCGGACTCGCCATGGCCGGCGTCTTCGCCTGCATGCTCTTCGCGGCACTCTCCGGCTCCTCGCCAGCGACAGTCGTCGCCATCGGCTCGATCGCCATCACCGGCATGCGCCAAGTCGGTTACACCAAGGAGTTCGCCGCCGGCGTCATCGCCAATGCCGGCACGCTCGGCATCCTGATCCCGCCGTCGATCGTGATGGTGGTCTACTGCGCCGCGACCGACGTCTCCGTCGGCCGCATGTTTCTGGCCGGCATCATCCCGGGCATCGTCGCCGGCCTGATGCTGATGATCGCCATCTACGTCGCGGCGCGGGTCAAGGGCCTGCCGGCGCAGCCTTTCGCGGGCTTCCGGGAGATGGCCGCAGCGGCCGGCGATTCCGCCTTCGGTCTCTTTCTCATGGTCATCATTCTCGGCGGCATCTATGGCGGCATCTTCACGCCGACCGAGGCGGCGGCGGTCGCCGCGGTCTACGCCTTCCTCGTCGCGATCTTCGTCTATCGCGACATGGGGCCGCTCAAGGGCGTTCCGTGGCGCATGCCGGACGAGACGATCGACCGCGCGCTGCTGCGCAACCTTTTCCTGACGGTGACGCGCTTCCTGCCCGGCTGCGTCCATCGCGACACGGTGAAAGTGCTGGTCGATTCCGCGCGCACGACCATCATGCTGATGTTCATCATCGCGAACGCGCTGCTCTTCGCGCACGTTCTGACCACCGAGCGCATTCCCCAGACGATCACCGATTGGATGATCGGCGCCGGGTTCAACTGGTGGACCTTCCTGATCGCCGTCAACGTGCTCCTGCTGCTCGGCGGCCAGTTCATGGAGCCGTCCGGGCTGCTCCTGATCGTGGCGCCACTCGTCTTCCCGATCGCCATCGAGCTCGGCGTCGACCCGATCCATCTCGGCATCATCATGGTGGTCAACATGGAGATCGGCATGATCACGCCGCCGATCGGCCTCAACCTCTTCGTCACCTCCGGCATCACCGGAATGGATCTCTTCCAGGTCACGCGGGCGGCGCTCCCCTTCTGCGCCGTCCTGCTCCTGTTCCTCGTGCTCGTGACCTACGTGCCGTTCCTGTCGACTGTTCTTCCCTATGCGTTGATGGGGCCGGAGGTCGTCACGCGCTGAGCGGCTGAGGCGCCGCTTTCCTCATTTCCGCGACTTCGACCGCGACCTCGCTGCCGTCCTGCGCCCAGCGGGTGTGGAATTTGCCGGGCTTGTCGAGGCGGGCGTAGGTGTGCGCGCCGAAATAGTCGCGAAGACCCTGCAGCAGATTGGCCGACCCGCGCGCGCGCCGCAGGCCGTCATAATAGGCGAGCGTCGAGGAGAAGGCGGGCATCGGAACGCCGCTCTGCACCGCAAGCGCCAGCGTCTTCCGCCAGTTCGTCTCGGCCTTCTTCAGGGCGTCCCGGAAGAAGTCGTGGAAGAGCAGGTTCGGCAGCGCCGCATCCGATTCGTAAGCCTCACCGATGCGGTGCAGGAGCCGCGCGCGGATGATGCAGCCGCCGCGCCAGATCATCGCGAGCTCGCCGAGCTTCAGGTCCCAGCCGAATTGCTGCGATGCGACCGCCATCTCTTCGAAGCCCTGCGCATAGGCGACGATCTTCGAGGCGTAGAGCCCGTCGCGGATCGCGTCGATGTCGGCCGGCGTCGGCCTTGTGCGTCGAGACGACCGGATGCGCGAGAACCTTCTCGGCCGCGATGCGCAGCGTGCGCCTCGCCGAAAGCGCGCGGGCGAAGACCGCCTCGGTGATCGCGGTGAGCGGCACGCCGAGATCGAGCGCCGACTGCACCGCCCAGCGGCCGGTGCCCTTCTGCTCCGCCTCGTCGACGATCGCATCGACGAGCGGGTTGCCGGTCGAGTCCTTCTTGCGGAGCACCTCGGCGGTGATCTCGATCAGATAGGAGTCGAGGTCGCCCTTCTTCCATTCCTCGAAGATCTCGGCCATCGCGTCGGCGGAAAGGCCGTAGACGCTTTTCATGAGATCGTAGGCCTCGGCGATCAGCTGCATGTCGGCATACTCGATGCCGTTATGCACCATCTTCACGTAGTGGCCGGAGCCCCCCGGCCCGATATAGGTCACGCAGGGCGCGCCATCGACCTGCGCGGCCATCTTCTTGACGATCGGCTCGATCCGCGAATAGGCCTCGCGCTCGCCGCCCGGCATCATGCTCGGGCCGAGCAGCGCGCCCTCCTCGCCGCCCGACACCCCCATGCCGACGAAGCGAAGGCCTTTCGCCTTCAGCGCCTTCGCGCGACGGTCGGTGTCCTCGTATTCGGAATTGCCGCCGTCGATGACGATATCGCCCTTCTCGAGATGCGGCACGAGGTCATCGATCACCTGGTCGACCGGAGAGCCCGCTTTCACCATGATGATGATCGGCCGCGGCGGCTTGATCGACGCGACGAACGCCGCCAAGTCCTTGGCGGGCAAGAACCTGCCCTCGCCGCCATAGTCCTTCATTAGCGCGTCGGTGCGGTCCGGATGGCGGTTATAGAGCGAAACGCCAAAACCCTTGCGCGCCGCGTTGCGGGCGAGGTTCGAGCCCATCACCGCAAGCCCAAGCACGCCGATATCGCTGAGTTCAGCCATCACTCTCTCCTCGTCGTCGCGTGCCCGCCCCCCGGGAACTCCTAGGCGTTTCTGGACCATCCGGCGCGCTGAAAGCAACCCGAATGTGGCGGCGCGCCGCGCGTTGACACCCCCTAGCCGAGGCCCTAAGTCAGGCCGGCTTACCGGCCCAGGTGGCGGAATTGGTAGACGCGCACGGTTCAGGTCCGTGTGCCGCGAGGCGTGAAGGTTCGAGTCCTTTCCTGGGCACCAGGCTTCGCTCTTACGAGCTTCGCCTGGCACGGCCGGGCTTCGTGAGGGCGCATTGGTCTGTGGGCGTAGCGAGTTAGAGCGGAGCCTGCCCGGCGAAGCTTGAGCGGAGCGAAAGCGAAGACGGGCGATGCACTACGTCACCATCTTCGTCGGCTGCTCCCTTCCAATCCTGGCTTCGTTGTGAAACCCGTCTCCTTCGCCTCGATCGGCGAGTGCATGATCGAGCTCTCGGCCGGAAACGGCGCCGGCTGGCGCATGGGGTTTGCCGGCGACACCTTCAACACGGCCTGGTACGTGCGGGCGATCCTGCCAAGGGAAAGCCGCGTCGCCTACGTGACCGGGCTCGGCGACGATCCGTTCTCCGACAAGATGCGCGATGTCATCGCCGAAGCCGGGGTGGAGACCGACCGCTTGCGCAAGGTTCCAGGGCGGCGGCCCGGCCTCTATGCGATCACCCTGAAGGAGGCGGAGCGCTCGTTCACCTATTGGCGCGGCGAATCCGCAGCGCGCTGTCTTGCCGACGATCCTGCGTGGCTGAAGCGCGCGCTCGGCCACGCCGGCCTGCTCTATTTCTCCGGGATCACGCTCGCGATCCTCGCGCCGACCGCGCGGCGGCGGCTGCTCAAGGCGGTCGGTGACGCACGAAAGGCCGGCGCGACGATCGCCTTCGACCCGAACTACAGGCCGGTGCTCTGGCCCGACAAAAAGACGGCGGCTGCGGCGGTCGAGGCGGCTTTCCGGGTGACGGACATCGCGCTCCCAACGCTTTCCGACGCGCACGATCTCTTCGGCGACCGCACGGAAAGCCGTGCCGCCAAGCGGCTGACCGAGGCGGGCGTCGGCGAGTTCGTGCTCAAGAATGGCGAGAAGCCGGCGCTTGTCTTCGGCGACGGCCAATACGGCAAGGTGCTGCCGGGGAAGCCGAAGCGGCTCGTCGACACCACCGGCGCCGGCAATTCCTTCTCCGGCGCCTATCTGGCGGGGCGGATCACCGGCCTCGACCCGATTTGCGCGGCGCGGCTCGGTCATCGCGTGGCGGCAGAGGTGGTCGGCGTGCATGGAGCGCTCGCCAAGATCGACGGCGCGAAAGCGCTGAAGGCGGCGAAATCGAAGGCAACCGCCTAAGCCGCGTAGCGGCGGAGGAGTGCCTTTAGCGCCGGCTCGTCGAGCTTCGCGAGCTGTTCAATCGCCGCTTCCGCGCCGCGCTTCACATCACGCTTATGGCGTGCCTTGACCTCGTCGACGTCCTTCTGAAGCTCCCGCAGGTGCGCCAGCTTTTCGCCCTTGGCGTCTCCCGCCAGCTCCACCACCGCGTCGATCAGGGTGCCGAGCTGGTCGCCGAAGCTTGCCACGTTCTCCACCACGTCACGCTCGACCGCCGGGCTGCCGGCGTAGCTCACGTCGATCCGCGGCGAGAACCAGTTGGCGAGGTCGACGTCGCCGCTCGGAAGATTGAAGGTGAAGGGAAACCAGGGTTGCATCGTGCTTGCGGTCATCGTCCATCTCCTGAGGCCGGAACGGCCGCGCGCAGCTTAGCCCCTCTAACTGAGGTCCTAAATGAGAGAGCCCGACCAAGGGGCCGGGCTCTCCAAAGGCAATTCCGGGCGTACCCGGGCGGCTGTCGCCGTGTTACATCTTCTTCAGGCCGGCCGCGTCGGTGATGTCATGCGTCCAGGCGCCTGATGGCTTGTTCTGGATGATTTTCTGATCGAGCAGCGCCTGCTCCGTGCGGTTATAGGCGTCTTCGTTCAGGACGCCGTTGCCGCCGGCGGTCAGCTTGGCGACCTCGCCCATCATGTACTTCTGATGGTCGAGATCCTGGCCGCCGTTGTCGACGACGATCTGCGCCGACTCGTCCGGATGTGCGAGCGCATAATCCCAGCCCTTCATCGAGGCGCGCACGAAGCGAACCATCTTGTCTTTGAAGGCCGGGTCGGCGAGCTTGTCCTCAAGCACGTAGAGACCATCCTCGAGCAGGTCGTTCCCCATCGCCGAGTAGTTGAACACGGTGAGGTCCTCCGGCTTGAAGCCGGCGTCGAGAACCTGGCCGTATTCGTTGTAAGTCATGACCGAGATGCAGTCCGCCTGCTTCTGGATGAGCGGCTGCACGTCAAAGCTCTGCTTCAGCACCGTCACCCCGTCGGGGCCGCCCTCGGTCGACATGCCGATCTTGTGCATCCAGGCATAGAACGGATACTCGTTGCCGAAGAACCAGACGCCGAGCGTCTTGCCCTTGAAATCGGCCTCCGTCTTGATGCCGGTGTAGGTCGGGCAGACGAGCTCCATGCCGGCCTTGGCAAAAGGCTGCGCGATGTTGACAAGCTTCACGCCCTTCTCCCGCGCGGCGAGCGCCCCACCCATCCAGTCGACAATCACGTCGGCGCCGCCTCCGGCGATCACCTGCTCAGGCGCGCTGTCCGGGCCGCCGGGGTTGATCGTGACGTCGAGGCCCTCGTCCGCGTAGAAACCCTTGTCCTTGGCGACGTAGTAGCCGCCGAACTGCGCCTGGGTGACCCATTTCAGCTGCAGCGTGACTGCGTCCGCTGCGAACGCCTGGCTGAGACCAAGTCCCGCCGCAAACGCAACAGCACCGAGAAGAACCTTCTTCATTGACCACCTCCGTGTGGAATTTTTCCTGATATCCCAGGGCGTTATGCCCTAAAGGACGGATGCCAGAATGTGGCCGCGCGTTCGACCAGCGACACCAACCCGTAGAAGAGCGAGCCCGCAAGCGCAGCCATGGCGATTTCCGCCCACACCATGTCTATTCCCATCCGGCCGACCTCGGTGGAGATGCGAAAGCCCATCCCAACGATCGGCGTGCCGAAGAATTCGGCCACGATGGCCCCGATCAGGGCAAGAGTCGAGTTGATCTTTAGGGCGTTGAAAATGAACGGCATGGCGGCCGGAAGCCGCAGCTTTACAAGGGTTTTCCAATAGCCGGCGGCGTAGGTGCGCATCAGGTCACGCTGCATCGCCTCGCTCGCGCCGAGCCCGGCGATGGTGTTCACCAGCATCGGGAAGAAGGTCATCACGATCACGACCGCCGCCTTCGACGGCCAGTCGAAACCGAACCAGATCACCATGATCGGCGCGATGCCGATGATGGGCAACGCACTCACCAAATTGCCTACGGGAAGAAGCCCGCGCCGTAGGAACGGAACGCGATCGGCGAGGATAGCGACGAGGAAGCCGGAAAGGCAGCCGACGACATAGCCGAAGAGAACCGCCTTCAGGAACGTCTGGCGGAAATCGGCGGCGAGCGTCGGCCCGGAGACGATGATCTTCTGCCAGATGACGCTCGGCGGCGGCAGGAGCACCAGCGGAACGGCGAATCCGCGAACCGCGATCTCCCAAAGGATCAGCACCCAAAGGCCGAACACAAAGGGAATCGCGACGCCGACGATGCGCCCGATCCAGGGATCGCGCGGGCGAAGCGCGGACAGCGCCTGCACGAAGGCCCACGCCGTCAGCCAGGCCGCCACGACCACCGCCCAATAGCCGAGCGCCGCTTTTCCAGCCACGTTCTGCAACGCATCGATTAGAGCGAAAGCCGCGACATGCGCTGCAAACCCAGTGAGGGCCAGTTGCCAGCGCGGCCTCCAGAGCGAGGCCAGCGCGGCGAGCGCAAGAAAACTCGTGACAAGCGAGAGCGAGGAGCCCATCACCGCTGGCCCGCCGGCGGAGACTTGCAGGACGAGAGCGACGATGGCGATCGCCGCGGCCGGATAGAGAATCTGCGACGGCCGTGCGTTCATTGTGCGCCCATGCGACGCCGCACGAGGCGGTCGGCGAGGCCGACGATGGTGACCAGCACGGCCGCCATCACCGAGGCTGCGATCAGCGCCGACCACATCTGGATCGTCTGGCTGTAATAGGAGCCGAAAAGAAGGCGCGAGCCGATCCCCGCGACGGCGCCGGTCGGCAGCTCGCCGACGATCGCGCCGACGAGGCTGCTGGCGATCGCCACCTTCATCGAGGTGAAGAGGAACGGCACCGATGCCGGCACACGCAGCTTGAAGAAGACCTGCGCGCGGCTGGCGTTATAGGTGCGCATCAGGTCGAGCAGGATCGGGTCGGGCGAGCGGAAGCCCTTCACCATGCCGACGGTGACGGGGAAGAAGGAGAGATAGGTCGAGATCAGCGCCTTCGGCACGAGGCCCCGCAGCCCGATCGAGGCAAGCACCACGATCACCATCGGCGCGACGGCGAGGATCGGAATCGTCTGCGACGTGATGATCCAAGGCATCAGGCTTTTGTCGAGGCTTCGCGCGTGCACGATGGCGACGGCGATTGCGATGCCAAGTGCCGTGCCCATGGCGAAGCCGAGCAGCGTCGAAGAGAGCGTCACCCAGCAGTGATAGAGCAGGCTCGACGGCTTCGACGGGTTGGCGAGAACGACGGTCTTGTAGAGATCGACCGCGACCTGATGCGGCGCCGGCAGCGTCGGCTTCTTCTGGGTCATCGTCTCCACAACGAGTGCGGGGAAAGAGACGACGGCCCCGCGGCGCTCATCGAGGTCGCGCTGAAACGGCGCGTTCAGCGCGAACGTGCCGATGTACCAGATTGCCAGGATGGCGAGGAGGATAATGACAACCGGCCCGGTGTTTCCCGGCCATCGCGCGGCGATGCCATGCCTCGCGCGGCAGAAGGCCGACCGCCGCGCCAGGCTCGGCGATGCCGGGGCCAGCCGCGCTCATGCCGGGCCCCTTCTCCCATAGGGAGAAGGTGTCGCCGAAGGCGATGGATGAGGGGATGCGGCGGTTGTCGGGACCAACGAAGTGCGTCGCAGCCCCTCACCCGGCCGCTTCGCGGCCACCCTCTCCCTGTGGGAGAGGGTTCTCGGCGCGCGCTGTTCAATCATCATAGCTGTGGCCGGCGCGGAGGCCTTCGCGCACCTGATGGGCGACCTTCAGAAATTCCGGCGTCTCGCGGATGTCGAGCGTGCGCTCCCTGGGCAGCGTGTTCTCGATCACGTCGTGGATGCGGCCGGGGCGCGGCGACATCACCACGATGCGCGTCGACAGGAACACCGCTTCCGGGATCGAATGCGTGACGAAGATCACCGTCTTCTGCGTCTTTGCCCAAAGCTGGAGAAGCTGCTCGTTCAGATGATCGCGGACGATCTCGTCGAGCGCGCCGAACGGCTCGTCCATCAGAAGCAGCGCCGGATCGAAGGAGAGCGCGCGGGCTATCGAAGCGCGCTGCTGCATGCCGCCGGAAAGCTGCCAGGGGAATTTCCGGTCGAAGCCGGTGAGGTTCACGAGCTCGAGGTTCTTCCTGACCCGCTCGCGCCGCTCCGCGGCCGAAATGCCCATCACCTCAAGCGGCAGCGCGACGTTCTTGGCGATCGTGCGCCATGGATAGAGCGCCGCCGCCTGGAAGACGTAGCCGTAGCAGCGGGTCTTGCGCGCCTCTTCCGGCGTGAGGCCGTTGACGAGGATCTTGCCGCCGGTCGGCTGTTCGAGATCGGCGATAACGCGAAGCAGCGTGGTCTTGCCGCAGCCGGAAGGGCCAATCAGCGAGACGAATTCGCCGCGCTCAACGCTGAGCCCGATGTCGGCAAGCGCGTTGACCGGGCCGTCGGCCGTCTCGAAGGTGAGCGAGAGGCCGCTGATGTCGATGACGCTTCGCATCGGAGCCAGTCAGGCACCCTCAGCCGAGGCCCCGTCCGCCATGCGGTACCGCCTCGATGGAGCGTCCAGACTGCACGAGTCTGCGTGCTCGAGGCTCGCTGCACTCGCACCTCAGCATGAGGGAGGCTGAGGCAAGCCCACTCTCAAACCCCTGCCGGTATGCCGCTCCGCTCCACCTTGCGCGGGGCGGTCAGCTCCTTCCAGGTGGAAAGCGCGCGGTTCGTCGGCGGATTGGCCGGGCGCTCGACGAAGCGGCCGTCGCCGGTGCCGGCGCGGACCTCGCCGTCGGCATAGGCGATGTTGCCGCGCGAAAGAGTCGTCTTCGCGCGTCCGGTGACGGAGACGCCTTCGAAGACGTTGTAGTCGATCGCCGACTTCTGCGTCTTGGCGCTGATCGTCTTCGTCGCCTCCGGGTCCCAGATGACGATGTCGGCGTCGGCGCCGGGCACGATCGCGCCCTTGCGCGGATACATGTTGAGGATCTTGGCGATGTTGGTCGAGGTGACGGCGACGAACTCGTTCATCGTCAGCCGCCCGGTGCGAACGCCATAGGTCCACAGCACCGAGAGCCGGTCCTCCAGCCCGCCCGTGCCGTTCGGGATCTTCGTGAAGTCGCCGACGCCCATGCGCTTCTGCTCGGTGGTGAAGGCGCAATGGTCGGTCGCCACCACCTGCAGCGAGCCCGACGCGAGCCCCGCCCACAGCCCATCCTGGTGCAGCTTCGAGCGGAAGGGCGGCGACATCACGCGCCGCGCGGCGTGGTCCCAATCGGGATTGGCGTATTCGCTTTCGTCGAGCACGAGATGCTGGATCAGCGGCTCGCCGAAGACGCGCATGCCCTTCTGGCGCGCGCGGCGGATCGCCTCGTGCGCCTGCTCGCAGGAGACATGCACGACGTAGAGCGGCACGCCGGCCTGGTCGGCGATCATGATGGCGCGGTTGGCGGCCTCGCCCTCCACCTCCGGCGGGCGCGAATAAGCGTGCGCCTCCGGTCCGTTGTTGCCTTCGGCGAGCAGCTTCTGCTGCAACGAGGCGACCACGTCGCCGTTCTCGGCATGGACGAGCGGCATGGCGCCGAGCTCGGCGCAGCGCGAGAACGACGCGAACATCTCGTCGTCGTTCACCATCAGCGCGCCCTTGTAGGCCATGAAGTGCTTGAAGGTGTTGATGCCCTCAGCGACGACCTTCGGCATCTCGTCGAAGACCTGCTTCCCCCACCAGGTGATCGCCATGTGGAAGGAGTAGTCGGTGCGCGCCTTGCCGGCCTTTTGGTACCATTGCTGGAGCGCGTCCATCAGCCCCTGCTCCGGAGCCGGCAGGCAGAAATCGACGATCATCGTGGTGCCGCCGGAAAGTGCCGCAGCGGTGCCGGAATCGAAATCGTCGGTCGAATGCGTGCCCATGAAGGGCATTTCCATGTGCGTGTGCGGATCGATGCCGCCGGGCATGACGTAGCAGCCGGAAGCGTCGATGATGTGATCGGCGTCGTGCTCGAGATCGGGACCGACCGCGACGATCTTGTCGTGCTGCACGAAGACGTCGGCCTTGGTCGTGAGATCGGCGGTGACGACCGTGCCGCCTTTGATGAGTTTGGACATTACCGGACCACTCCTCGATGAATCACGGCCGATACGTGGCGAGTTCGAAACCGAACCCGATGAACACTGCCCCGGTCACCGCCTTGACCGCGCGCTCGAAGCGGCCGGATCGGGCGAGCGCCGAGAGTTTCGCAAACACGATGACAATCGCGCCGAACCACAGGACATTCAGCATGGCATGGACGACAACCAACTCGTAAGCCGCCGGGATCGACATTTTTCCCGGCAGCAGGAACTGCGGAAAGACGGCGAGATAGAACATTGAGACCTTGGGATTGAGCGCGTTGGTGAGAAGCCCCTCCAGGAAGGCCCTCCGCAGGGTGCGCCGGCGGCGAGCTGGTACGACGTCAACAAGCGCTGTCGGTCGACCGCGCCAGGCGTCGCGTAAAGCCTTGGCACCGACCCAGGCGAGATATGCCGCACCGACGAGCTTCACCGCCTCGAACAGCGTCGCAGACTGAACCAGGAGCGCCGACAATCCGAGAATGGACAAGCTTCCATGGATGAAGAACGCCACCACGAAGCCGGCGATGTTGGCGAACCCCGCCGCGCGGCCGGAGGTCGGCACGGTCTTCGCGATAAGAACTCCGTTCGGACCCGGCGAAATGATGAGAAGCGCCGCCAGGGCCATGAACCCGAAGAGTGTCGCCAGCGTCATTCCCGTCCCCGGTTCGTAATCACTCCACGATCTCCGCCGTCTCCACCACCGCGTGGAAGAGCACGTCGGCGCCGGCCGTCGCCCATTCGGGATAGATCTTTTCGTCCTCGTTATGGCTGACGCCGTCGACGCAGGGGCAGAATACCATCGAGGTCGGCGCCACCTTGGCGATGTAGCAAGCATCGTGCCCGGCGCCCGATACGATGTCGCGATGCGAATAGCCGAGCCGGTCGGCGGCGCGGCGCACGGCCTCGACGCAGTCGTGATTGAACTCCACCGGCGCGTAGTAGAAGACCTCCTGCACCTCGGAGGTGAGCTTCCCCTCCTCGCAGATCTTGGCGAGCGCCTTGGAGAAATCCTCCTTCATCTCCGACAGCGTCGTGTCGATCGGGTGGCGGAAGTCGATGGTCATCTCGACCGAGCCGGGAATGACGTTGCGCGAGCCCGGATAGGGCGTGAGCACACCGACGGTGCCGACCGCGTTCGGTGCGTTCTTCCAGGCGATCTCGTTCACCGCCTGCACGAGCTTCGCGGCGCCGACCAGCGCGTCGCGGCGACGCGGCATCGGGGTCGAGCCGGCGTGGCTCTCAAAGCCGGTGAGCTTCACGTCAAACCAGCGCTGCCCCTGCCCGTGCGTGACGACGCCGATATCGACGCCCTCCATCTCGAGGATCGGGCCCTGCTCGATGTGAAGCTCGAAGAAGGCTTTCAGCGGCCTTTTCCCGACCGGCTCCGGCCCGACATAGCCGATGCGCTTCAGCTCATCGCCGAGGAGCTTTCCCTCCGCGTCCTTCAGGGCATAGGCGTAGTCCTGATCGTAGACGCCGGCGAAAACACCGGAGGAGATCATGGCCGGCGCGTAGCGCGAGCCCTCCTCGTTGGTCCAGTTCACCACCTCGATCGGATGCTTCGTCTTGATGCCGAGGTCGTTCAGACTGCGCAGGATCTCCAGTCCCGAAAGCACGCCGAGCACGCCGTCATAGCGCCCGCCGGTCGGCTGCGTGTCGAGATGGCTGCCGACCATCACCGGCGGCAGCGTCGAGTCCGTGCCCTCACGACGGGCGAACATGTTGCCCATCGTGTCGACCGCCATCTTGGCGCCGGCGCTCTCGCACCACGACTTGAAGAGGTTGCGGCCCTCCTTGTCGAAATCGGTCAGCGTCAGGCGGCGATTGCCGCCCTTCACGCCGGGGCCGATCTTGGCCATCTCATGGATGGAGTCCCAGAGACGCTCGCCGTTGATCTTGAGATTGCTGCCGGGTGCGGACATGAAACGAATTCTCCAGGAGTCGAAAAATCAGGCGGGAGTTTGCTGCTTCAGTTCGATCTCGATGAAGGACATCGGCGCGCTGCCGGCATTGACGACGTTGTGTTCCACACCGGCACCACGGCGGTAGACGGCACCGGCCTGCATATCAACACTTCGCGGCCCGCTCGGCTCTTCGAGCAGGAAGTGGCACGTCGTCATCGGCACGACGACGTACTCCATCTCGTGCCGATGCCAGCCGGTCTCTGCGCCGGCAGCAAAGTCCCAACGTGTTACCTTTACCTTGGCGTCCTCCAGAAGCGCGGCGGACGTTGCAGCGGGGCGGCTCACCTCGGGACTCCGCCTCAATGCATCGACGGGAAGGTGAAGACCGCGCCGTGCGCGATACCGGCCGGCCAGCGCGTCGTCACCGTCTTCAGCCGCGTATAGAAGCGAATGCCTTCCGGCCCGTAGATCGAATGATCGCCGAAGAGAGAGCGCTTCCAGCCGCCGAACGAATGATAGGCGACAGGCACCGGGATCGGCACGTTGATGCCGACCATGCCGACCTCGATCTGGTCGGCGAAAGTGCGGGCGGAATCGCCGTCGCGGGTGAAGATCGCCGTGCCGTTTCCGTATTCGTGCCTGTTGATGAGATCGACCGCCTCGTCGTAGCTCTTGGCGCGCAGCACCGAGAGCACCGGCCCGAAGATCTCTTCCTTGTAGATGGTCATGTCGGGCTTCACGCGGTCGAAGAGCGAGCCGCCGACGAAGTAGCCGTTCTCGTAGCCCTGAAGCTTCAGGCCGCGGCCGTCGACGACGAGCTCCGCGCCCTCCTTCACGCCCTTGTCGATGTAGCCGAGCACTTTTTCCATATGCTGCTTGGTGACCAGCGGACCCATCTCGGCGTCGGGGTCGGTCGCCGGGCCGATCTTCAGCGCGCGCACGCGCGGTGCGAGCTCCTCGATCAGCCTGTTCGCGGTCTCCTCGCCAACCGGGACGGCGACGGAGATCGCCATGCAGCGCTCGCCGGCCGAGCCGTAGCCGGCGCCCATCAGCGCGTCGGCCGCCTTGTCGATATCGGCGTCGGGAAGCACGACCATGTGGTTCTTGGCGCCGCCCAGCGCCTGCACGCGCTTTCCGGCCGCCGTGCCGCGCGAATAGACGTAGTGCGCGATCGGGGTGGAGCCGACGAAGCTCACCGCCTTGACGTCGGGATGGTCGAGGATCGCGTCGACCGCCTCCTTGTCGCCGTTGACGACATTCAAGACGCCGTCCGGGAAACCCGCCTGCTTGAAAAGATCGAAGACCAGCATCGGCGCGGACGGATCGCGCTCCGAGGGTTTCAGCACGAAGGTGTTGCCGCAGGCGATCGCTACGGGATGCATCCAGAGCGGCACCATCGCCGGGAAGTTGAACGGCGTGATGCCGGCACAGACCCCGAGCGGCTGACGGTCGGAATAGGTGTCGACGTCGGTTCCGACGTTGCGCGAGAACTCACCCTTCAGGAGATGCGGGATGCCGCAGGCGAACTCCACGACCTCGATGCCGCGGGCGACTTCGCCAAGCGCGTCGGCATGGGTCTTGCCATGTTCGTTGCCGATGGCGCGCGCGATGTCGTCAGCGTGCTTCTCCAGAAGCTCCTTGAACTTGAACATATAGCGCGCGCGCTTCAATGGCGGCGTGCGGCCCCAGGCGGGGGCCGCTTCCTTGGCCGCGGCGACGGCCTTGCCGACTTCGGCGACGCTCGACAGCGAAAGCTCCGCCGTCTGCTCGCCGGTCGCCGGATTGAAGACCGGCGAGAAGCGCCCCGCTGTCGACGCTTCCGCACGCCCGTTTATGGCGTTTCCGATACGCTCCATGGCCTCCCCGCAGTCGCTATTCGATTGCCTTCAAGACGTCGGCGAGCGTGCCGACAAGATGGTCGATGTCGCTCTTCTCGATGATGAGCGGCGGCGACATGGCGATCGTGTCGCCGGTGGTGCGGATCATGATGCCGCGCTCGTAGGCTTCCAGGAACGCCGCGAAGGCGCGCTTCGCCGGTGCCCCGGCGATCGGCTCAAGCTCGACGGCGCCGACAAGGCCGATATTGCGCACGTCGATCACGTGCGGCAGGCCCTTCAGGCCGTGCAGCGCGTCGGCAAAATATTCGCCGATCTCGGCGCCGCGCGTCAGAAGGCCCTCGCGCTGATAGATGTCGAGCGTCGCGAGGCCCGCGGCCGACGACACCGGATTTCCGGAATAGGTGTAGCCGTGGAAGAACTCGATCAGGTGCTCCGGGCCGTTCATGAAGGCCTCGTAGATGTCGGACTTCACGAACACCGCGCCCATCGGCACGACGCCGTTGGTGACGCCCTTCGCGGTCGTCATGATGTCGGGCGTGACGCCGAAATAGTCCGCGGCGAACGGCGCTGCCAAGGCGGCCGAAACCGGTGATTACCTCGTCGAAGATCAGAAGGATTCCGTGCTTGTCGCAGATCTCGCGGAGCCTCTGCAGGTAGCCCTTCGGCGGGATCAGGACCCCGGTCGAGCCGGCGACCGGCTCCACGATGACGGCGGCGATGGTGGAGGCATCATGGAGTCCGACGAGGCGCTCCAGATCGTCCGCAAGCTCCGCACCATGCTCCGGCACGCCGCGCGTGAAGGCGTTGCGCTTCAGATCGTGGGTGTGGCGGATGTGATCGACGCCGGCAAGGAGCGCTCCGAAATGCTTGCGGTTCGAGACGATGCCGCCGACCGAGATGCCGCCGAAATTGACGCCGTGATAGCCTCGCTCGCGCCCGATCAGGCGGATGCGGCTGCCGTCGCCCTTCACGCGGTGGTAAGCGAGCGCGATCTTCAACGCCGTGTCGACCGACTCCGACCCGGAATTGGTGAAGAACACATGGTCGAGGCCCTGCGGCGCGATCGCGGTCAGGCGCGAGGCCAGCTCGAACACCTTCGGGATGGCCCATCTGGAAGGCCGGCGCGTAGTCGAGCTCAAGGAGCTGCGCCTTCACCGCCTCGGCGATCTCAGGTCGACCGTGCCCGGCATTGACGCACCACAGGCCGGAGGTGCCGTCGAGCACCTTGCGGCCGTCATGGCTCCAGTAGTTCATGCCCTCCGCGCGGACGAGGAGACGCGGCTCTTTCTTGAACTGCCGGTTCGCAGTGAACGGCATCCAGAAGGCTTCGAGATTGTTGGTCGATATGGCGACTGGCTTTTGCATGAGCGACACTTTCCGCCGTAGGCCGGTGCGTGATTTCGTGGCGTCCTCTAGCCGGTTTCGGACGCCAAGCCAAACTTGACTGATTGGTCAAAATCAACGCTAGGTTCGACCGCCGGTCAAGGTGAAACATCGAAGCAGCCGGGAGGAAGACGAGCGATGTGGGCGAGCGCTGGCAAGCTGCGCCGCGGGTGGCGGAACGTCCCCTCTCTGCAAGACGGAGGGAACCCGTGAACCGTCCCGAGCCGCCGCCCAAGAAGGCGACCCGCATCCAGAAGAAGAACCGCAAGGCGATCCTGCAAGCGGCGCTCGAAGTTTTCTCGCAGCGCGGCTTCGGAGGCTCCACGATCGACCGCATCGCGGAGCGCGCCGGCCTCTCAAAGCCGAACCTCCTCTATTACTACCCCTCGAAAGAGGCGATCTACGTCGCCGTGCTTGAGGACACGCTGGAAGACTGGCTAGAGCCGCTGGCGGCGCTCGATCCCGAGGGCGACCCGATCGCGGAGATCGGCGGCTATGTTTCCGCCAAGCTCGAAATGTCGCGCACCCGGCCGGAGGCCTCGCGCCTCTTCGCCAACGAGATCCTGCACGGCGCGCCGGCGATCGGCGAATTCCTGGCCGGACCGCTGAAGACGCTCGTGGAGGAGAAGGCGGCGGTGATCCGCAAATGGATCGCGGAGGGCCGGCTTCGCGCGGTCGAGCCGCGGCATCTGATCATGATGATCTGGGCGATGACGCAGCATTACGCCGATTTCGACGCGCAGGTTCGGCCCGTGCTCGGCGAGGATGCCGCGCCCGACGCGGCGCTTCGCCGATGCAGAGGCGACCGTGATGGCGACGCTTTTCGAGGGGCTGCGCCCGCGCTAGTTCCAGGTTCGAAGTCGAAGAGCGGGCATTGTCATTCTCGGGCGGAGCGCAGCGGAGACCCGAGAACCCAGCGAACGAAGTTCCTCTGGGTCGTCGGGTCGCGTTTTGCGCGCCCGAGGATGACGCGACCAGGAAGGTGGTGTCCGAGCCGGCCCCGGCTCAGTCCGGGTCGGCGCCTTCCGCGATCGCCTCGTCGGCGATCTTCGGGCGGAAGTAGCGGCCGACGATGATCGGCGCGAGAAAGCCGACGATCGCGAAGGTCCACAGCCCGATCGCCAGCGACGAGCCCCACAGGATCGACAGGTCGCCGTCGGAGATGGTGAGCGCGCGGCGCAGGTTCTTCTCCATCTCGTTGCCGAGAAGCACGCCGAGAATGACCGGCACCAGCGGGATGTCGAGCTTCCGCAGGATGTAGCCGAGCACGCCGAATGACGATCATCACCATCAGGTCGAAGGTCGAGCCGGAGACGCCGTAGATGCCGACGAAGGAGATCATCGCGACGGCCGGCATCAGGAAGCGCGGCGGAACGAGAAGCACGCGCACGAAGAGGCTCACCATCGGAATGTTCATGAGAAGCAGCATGAAGTTCGCGATGAAGAGCGCCGCGATCAGGCCCCAGACGACGTCGGGGTTGGACTGGAAGAGAAGCGGCCCGGGCGTGACGTTCAGCGCGAGCAGCATCGCGAGGAGCACCGCCGTGGTGCCGGAGCCCGGCACGCCGAGCGCCAGCATCGGCACGAGCGCGCCGCCGGCCGCGGCATTGTTGCCGGCCTCCGGCGCCGCGACGCCGCGCGGATCGCCCTTGCCGAACGTGCCGTGCTTGTCGGAGATGCGCTTCTCCAGCGTGTAGGCGATGAACGAGCCGAGCGAGGCGCCGGCGCCGGGAAGAACGCCGGCAAGAAACCCGAGGCCGGTCGAGCGCGCCATCGCGCCCCAGCACTGCTTCAGCATGGCGAGCGGCGCAGTGACCCGGCCGAGCTTGATCTTCTCTCCGCTGCCCTCGCCTTTGTGCTCAAGGAACAGGAAGACTTCGGAGATCGCAAAGAGCCCGACGATCGCTACGAGGAAATTGATGCCGTCGTAGAGATAGACGTTGTTGAAGGAGAAGCGCGGCACGCCGGTCTGGTGGTCGACGCCGACCATCGCGATGCCGAGCCCGAGCGCAGCGGCAATCGCCGCCTTCGACTGATTGCGGCTGGCGATGCCGCCGAGCGTCGCGAAGGCGAGCGTGTAGAGCGCGAAATATTCCGCCGGGCCGAAGAGCAGCGCGAGCTTGACCAGAAGCGGCGCCAGGAAAACGAGACCCCATGTCGCGAAGAACGAGCCGACGAACGAGGCGATGCCGGAAAGCGCCAGCGCCTCGCCGGCTTGCCCCTTGCGCGCCATCGGGTAGCCGTCGAGCGTCGTCATCAGCGCCGGCTCGTCGCCGGGAATGTTGAGCAGGATCGACGAGATTCGCCCGCCATACATGGCGCCGTAATAGACGCTGGTCAGAAGGATCAGCGCCGGCGTCGCCGGCAAGCCGAGCGTGAAGGCGAGCGGGATCAGGATCGCAACCCCGTTCGTCGGTCCGAGCCCCGGCAGCGCGCCGATGATCGTGCCGATGAAACAGCCGACCAAGCGCCAGCCCGAGATTCTGCAGGGTCAGCGCGACCGAAAAGCCATCGACGAGGTGGGAGAGCGCGTCCATCGCCTCAGAATCCCCAAGGCCCTTTGGCCAGCGTCAGGCCGAGGATCAGGTGGAAGATCACATAAATGCCGACGGCAATGGCGATGCCCGCCGCCGCCGCGCCGAGCGGCTTCGTTCCAAGCCGCCACGAAAGCAGCGCCGCGGCCACCGCCGTCGACAGCACGAAACCGAAGCGCGACAGCGCCTGCGCATAAGCGACCATCACGACGATGGCGAAGAGGATTTCAAGCATGCGACCCGCGGCCGGCCAATCCGGTCGCGGGTCGGGTTTGACGATCGGGTAGATCGCGGCGAGCGCAAGCACGATGCCGATGACGATCGGGAACGCCTTCGGTCCCATCGGATCGACGATGAAGCCGGTCTGGATCAGCGTCGCCTGCCAGATGAAGAATCCGGCAAGCACGACGCAGACGACGCCGAAGATGCGGTCGCTCACGGTCGGCGCACTCATGCCCGGGCGGCCTAAGCGAGCCGCGCCTACTTGATGAGGCCGATCTCCTTCGACAGCGTCTTGGTCGCCGCCACCTGATCGGCGACGAACTTCTGGAAGGCGTCGCCGGAGGAGTCGAGCGGCATCAGGCCGTTGTCGGCCATGATCTTCTTCCACTCGTCGGAAGCGTAGACCTTGGCCACGGCGTCGACCCAGAAGCCGTAGGCATCGTCGGACATGCCGCCCGGCACGTAGAAGCCGCGCCAGTTGGCGCCGACGGCGTCGATGCCCTGCTCCTTCGCGGTCGGGAAGTTGCCGAAGTCGCCCGGAAGGCGATCCGGGCGCGAGCACGGCAAGCACCTTGATGTCGCCGGAATCGACGAAGCCCTTGGCTTCCGAAAGGTCGCCGGTGAAGGCCTGCACGTGTCCGCCGAGAAGCTGCGTCACCGCTTCGCCGCCGCCCTCGAAGGCGACGTATTTGATCGTGCGGATGTCATCGATGCCGGCCGCCTTGGCAGCGATCAGCACCTTCAGATGATCCCAGCCGCCGACCGCCGAGCCGCCGGCAAAGGCGATCGAGGACGGATCGGCCTTGATCTTGTCCATCAGGTCGCTCAGCGAATTGATCGGCGAGTCTTTCGCAACGGCGATCACGCCGTAGTCGGAGCCGACGGCGCCGACCCAGCGCACCTGATCCATCGTGTTGCCGGGATAGGCGCCCTGCGCCAGGCGGGTCGAGGTCGCCGAGGACGCGGCGACGATCAGGTTGTTGTCGTCGTTGCGCTTGTTGACGACCTCGGCATAGGCGACGCCGCCGCCGCCGCCGGAGAGGTTCGTCACCTGCACCGGCGATGGGACGATCTTCAGATCGTAGAGCGCCTTGCCGACCTGGCGGCAGGTGAAATCCCAGCCGCCACCGGCGCCGGCCGGTGCGATACATTCCGTGCTGCTCGGATCGAACGCCATGCCCGGCGCGGCAGACAGGCAAAGCGAAATCGCGGCAAACGCCAATGCGCGCGCGACGACGAAAGGCTTGTTCATGATAACTCCTCCCACAATCAATCGTTCTTGAAACGGCTTGTTCGTCAATTTGAAGCATGTGGGAGAAGCGGTGGCAACCTTGGTAACGCGCCCGTCATTCATCGCAACCGGCGCTCAATCGATCGTGTGGCGAGATTCCAAACCGCGCTGCTCCGGAGACCGTATGTCCATTGCTGACGACGCCATGCGATCGGTTAGCCGCTGAACGCCGGAATCGTGCAACAATAGAGCGGGGCGATTGGAGTCTTTCGATGCTGCGTGTTGTTCTTGCTGTTTCCCTGGCCGCGTTCTTCTCGCTCGTGGCGCGACCCTCGCTGGCCGCAGACACCCAGATCGGCTCGGTCACCCGGCTGCAGGGCGAGGCGTTCTGGCGCGCCGGAGCGGAGCTCGCGCAGCTTTCCGTCGGCGCGCCGGTGTTCCAGAATCAGAAGGTCGGCACCGGCGAGGCCGCAAGGCTCGAGC
This sequence comes from uncultured Alphaproteobacteria bacterium, assembly GCA_963805325.1. Taxonomy (GTDB): domain Bacteria; phylum Pseudomonadota; class Alphaproteobacteria; order Rhizobiales; family Afifellaceae; genus DASWJZ01. The sequence continues at coordinate 92,164 of CAWDTS010000017.1, forward strand.
TCACCTTCGACGACGGCACCAAGCTGACGCTTGGCGAGCACGCGACGATGACGCTCGACACTTTCGTCTACGACCCGGCGCAGGGGAACGGAGAGCTGGCGCTCGCCGTGAAGGGCGCGTTCCGCTTCGTCTCCGGCAAGATCTCCCGGCAGCCGAACAAGCAGGTCGCCGTCACGACACCGCAATCGACCATCGGCATCCGCGGCACTGAGTTCTGGGGCGGGCCGATCGACGATCAGGCGCTCGGCGTGTTCCTGATCGAAGGCGCCGTCACTGTCACCAATGCGGCCGGCGAGCAGGTGCTCGACACGCCCGGCCAGGGGACCAACATCGCCAACCCCGGGGACGCGCCCGGTCCTGTCACGATCTGGCCGCAGGATAAGGTCGACCGCGCCTTGGCGACGGTGACGTTCCAATAGGGGTAGTCCCCTACTCCGCCGCCTGTCTCGCCATCGGGTTGTTCGGGTGCGTGGTCCAGTTGGCGTAGCCGGGCTCGACCGGCCGGCCGGTGCGCGCGTCGATCGCGCCGGCGGCGAGCGGCTGCATGGTGATGCAGCTTTCGACCGGGCAGACCTCGACGCAGAGATTGCAGCCGACGCATTCCTCGTCGTTCACCTCGAAATGGCGGACGCCGTTCTTCGTCGCGAAGATCGCCTGGTGCGAGGTGTCCTCGCAGGCGATGTGGCAGCGGCCGCACTTGATGCAGAGATTCTGGTCGATGCGCGCCTTGGCGACGTAGTTCAGATTGAGGAACTGCCAGTCGGTGACGTTCCCGGCCGCGCGGCCGGAGAAATCGGAAAGAGTTGAGTAGCCCTTCTCGTCCATCCAGCGCGAAAGGCCGTCGGTCATCTCCTTCACGATCTTGAAGCCGTAGGCCATCGCGGCGGTGCAGACCTGTACCGTGCCTGCGCCGAGCGAGATGAACTCCGCCGCGTCGCGCCACGTGGTGATGCCGCCGATCGCCGAGATCGGAAGCCCGCGCGTCTCCTCGTCGCGCGCGATCTCCGACACCATCGAAAGCGCGATCGGCTTCACCGCCGGGCCGCAATAGCCGCCGTGGCTGCCCTTCCCGTCGATCGAAGGCTCCGGCGAGAACGTGTCGAGGTTGATCGAGGTGATGGAGTTGATGGTGTTGATGAGGGACACGGCGTCCGCCCCGCCCTGATGCGCAGCGCGCGCCGGGCGGCGGATGTCGCTGATGTTCGGCGTGAGCTTCACGATGACCGGCATGCGCGTGTGCGCCTTGCACCAGCGCGCCACCATCTCGATGTATTCCGGCACCTGACCGACGGCGGAGCCCATGCCGCGCTCGCTCATGCCGTGCGGGCAGCCGAAATTCAGCTCCACGCCGTCGCAATCGGTCTCCTCGACGCGCTTCAGGATGGCGGCCCAGTTCGTCTCCTCGCACGGCACCATCAGCGAGACGACGACGGCGCGATCCGGCCAGTCGCGCTTCACCCGCTTGATCTCGTCGAGATTCATTTGCAGCGGCCGGTCGGTGATCAGCTCGATGTTGTTGAAGCCGAGCAGCCGCCGGTCCGGCCCGTGGATCGCGCCGTAGCGCGGGCCGTTGACGTTGACGATGGCCGGGTCCTCGCCGAGCGTCTTCCACACGACCCCGCCCCAGCCTTCCTTGAAGGCGCGCACGACATTGTATTCCTTGTCGGTCGGCGGCGCGGAGGCGAGCCAGAACGGGTTCGGCGACTTGATGCCGACGAAATCAGTGCGGAGATCAGCCATTCGGGGCCCCTTCGGCCATCACTTTGAAAGCGCGCGGTGGATCAATTCGGCGGCGAGCTTGCCGTCCTGCGCCGCCGCGACAGTCAGGTCCTCGCCGCCGGCGATGCAGTCGCCGCCGGCCCACACGCCGGGCATCGAGGTGCGGCGCTCTTCGTCGACTTCGATGCGTCCGCCCTTGAGCTCGATCTCCACGCCCGCGCCGTTCAGCGGCGCGGGCTCGAAGGTCTGGCCGATCGCCTTGAACACCATGTCGGCGTGAAGCGTCGCGATCTCGCCGGTGCCAGCGAGCTTGCCGTTCTCGATCGCGCGTGCGCTCCAGCGCGATCGCGTGCACGTTGCCCTTCTCGTCGGCGAGAAGGCGGAGCGGCTGCGCCCAGTGCATGATCTTGACGCCCTTCGTCTGCGCCAGATCCTGCTCCCAGACGCTCGCCTTCATCTCCGCCTGGCCGCGGCGATAGACGATCGTCACCTCCTCCGCGCCGAGAAGCCTCGACTGCACGGCGGCGTCGACCGCCGTCATGCCGCCGCCGATGACGACGACGCGGCGGCCGATCGGCATTTTCGCGAGGTCCTTCGCCTGGCGGAGTTCCGCGATCCAGGCGACGGCGTCGAGCGCCCCCTTCGCGCTCTCGCCTTCCGCGTTGAGCGCGTTCACGCCGGCAAGGCCCATCCCGAGAAAGACGGCGTCGAAGTCCTGCTTCAGGTCGGCGAGCGAGAAATCGCGGCCGAGCGCCTTGCCGTTCTCGATCGCGATGCCGCCGATCGCCGTGATGAAGTCGACCTCGCGCTCGGCGAAGCCGCCGGGCGTCTTGTAGGCGGCGATGCCGTATTCGTTGAGGCCGCCGGGCTTCGGCCTCGCGTCGTAGATGACGACGTCGTGGCCGTGGAGCGCGAGGCGGTGTGCGCAGGCAAGCCCGGCCGGACCGGCGCCGACGACGGCGACGCGCTTTCCCGTCGGCGCGGCGCGGGTGAAGGGATGCTCGCCGCGCTCCATGAGAAAATCGGTGGCGTAGCGCTGCAGCTCGCCGATCTTGACCGGCTTGTCCTCGGCGAGATTGCGGACGCAGGCCTCTTCGCAGAGCGTCTCCACCGGGCAGACGCGGGCGCACATGCCGCCCATGATGTTGGAATCGAGGATGGTCGTGCCGGCGCCGCCGGGATTGTCCGCCTGGATCTGGCGGATGAAGAGCGGGATGTCGATGTGGGTCGGGCAGGCCTGCATGCAGGGCGCGTCGAAGCAGAAATAGCAGCGGTCGGCTTCGACGAACGCCTCGTGGCGCGACAGCGGCGGATGCAGATCGGAGAAATTCCTGGCGTAGTCGTCGGCCGCCGAGCCGCCCCGCCGCGATATCCGGCTGACGCTCCCCCAGATTCGACATCCAATGCCCTCCAGCGCTCGCGCCGGCCCGCAGCGCCGACGGCGCGCTTCCCATGCGTCCCGATGCAAAGGATGGACCGGGTTTGGAAAACCGTCAAATTTTTTATCAAGCAGTCAATTTTTCGCGCTGCCGAGCGAATGGCCGGTCTGCGGGGCGTCCTCGCGGCGAGATCGGCGCGGCAAGTCCGGACTGCTTGCGCCGCGACCGAAAGTTTGATTACAAACTACCTCTGAAAGCGAAAGGAGGAAACGATGGCGAGCTGAAGCCGTCCGCGCCGCGCGATTGGGGCTCGCATCCGCCCTATGTCTATCCGGACTACAAATCGACGGTGCTGCGCGGGCCGAAGCGTCCGCTCGTGCCGCTCAAGCAGACGCTCTCCGAACTGACCGGCCCGGTCTACGGGCACGAGAGCGTCGGGCCGCTCGACAGCGACCTCACCAAGAACGGCGCCAGGAACGGCGAGCCACTCGGCGAGCGCATCATCGTCACCGGCCGCGTGCTCGACGAGGCGGGCCGGCCGGTCCGCAACACGCTGATCGAGGTCTGGCAGGCGAACGCCGCCGGCCGCTACATCCACAAGGTCGACCAGCACGAGGCGCCGCTCGACGCGAATTTCTTCGGCGGCGGGCGCTGCGTCACCGACGAGCACGGCCGCTACCGCTTCATCACCGTGAAGCCGGGCGCCTATCCCTGGCAGAACCACTACAATGCCTGGCGGCCGAACCACATCCACTTCTCGCTGCTCGGGCCGACCATCGCGACGCGGCTCGTCACGCAGATGTATTTCCCCGGCGATCCGCTGCTGGCCCTCGATCCGATCTATCAGTCCGCGCCGGAGGGCGCGCGCGAGCGGCTGATCTCGAAATTCTCCATCGACGTGACCGAGCCCGGCTTTGCGCTCGGCTACATCTTCGACATCGTGCTTCGCGGCCCTGCCGAGACGCCGATGGAGACGCCGAAATGAGCGACAAGGGAAGCCTCAAGCAGACGCCGTCGCAAACGGTCGGCCCCTTCTTCGCCTTCGGACTGACGGCGGCGCAGTATGGCTACCCACACAAGCAGATCGCCTCGAGCGAAGTCGCCGAACCGCTGGTGCCGGGCGAGCACATCGAGATCGTCGGGCAGGTCTTCGACGGCGCAGGCGAGGCCGATCCCCGACGCCATGATCGAGATTTGGCAGGCGGATTCCGAAGGCCGCTACGCGCATCCGGCCGACCCGCGCGGCTCGAACCAGCTCTTTCGCGGCTTCGGCCGCTGCGGAACCGGAACGCTGCCGGAAAACCGCTTCAGCTTCCGCACCGTCAAGCCCGGTTCGGTCGACGGCAAGCAGGCGCCGCACATCAACGTCATCGTCTTCATGCGCGGGATGCTGACCCATGCCTACACGCGCCTCTATTTTTCCGACGAGGCGGAAGCGAACGCGCGCGATCCGGTGCTGAGAAGCGTGCCGGAGGAGCGGCGCGCCGACGCTAATCGCCAGAGCGCGAAGAGACATCCGGCACAGCGCGGTCTACCGCTTCGACATCCACATGCAGGGCGACGACGAGACCGTCTTCTTCGACGTCTGACGGAAATCTCTGATGGCCGAGTTCCTTTCCCTCTCCGAGGCGATCGGGCGCAACCTCCATGACGGCGACCAGGTCGCCATGGAGGGCTTCACGCACCTGATCCCCTTCGCGGCCGGGCACGAGGTGATCCGCCAGGGCCAGAAGCGGCTGACGCTCATGCGCATGACGCCCGACCTGATCTACGACCAGCTGATCGGCGTCGGCGCGGTGGAGAAGCTCATCTTCTCGTGGGGCGGCAATCCGGGCGTCGGCTCGCTGCACCGGCTGCGCGATGCGGTGGAGAACGGCTGGCCGCAGCCGCTCGCACTTCGAGGAGCACAGCCACGCCGCGATGGCGAACGCCTACGAGGCCGGCGCGGCCAACCTCCCCTTCGCGATGTTCCGCGGCTACAAGGGCGTCGACCTGCCGAAGGTCAATCCGGCGATCCGCTCCGTCACCTGCCCTTATACCGGCGAGGTGCTCGCCACGGTGCCGGCGCTCCGCCCCGACGTCGCGATCATCCATGCGCAGCGCGCCGACAGCGCCGGCAACGTGCTCATCGAAGGCATCGTCGGCGTGCAGAAGGAGGCGGTGCTCGCCGCGAAGCGCTCGATCGTGACGGTGGAGGAAGTGGTCGACGATTTCGGACCGCGCAGCCCGAACGCCGTCATCCTGCCGGCTTGGACGGTGACGGCGATCGCCGTCGTGCCCGGCGGCGCATTTCCTTCCTATGCGCACGGCTACTACAAGCGCGCCAACGCCTTCTACAAGGCTTGGGACCCGATCGCGCGCGACCGCGACACGTTTCTGAAGTGGATCGACGAGAACGTCATGAAGAAGTCGCCGGGCGATTTCGCGCAGTACGCGAAGCGGCTGCGTGAGACGGCGATGACCTTGCAAGCCCCCTCCTACACCGCCACCGAGATGATGACCGTCGTCGCGGCGCGCGCCTTGAAGAACGATGACGTCGTATTCGTCGGGATCGGCGCGCCGTCCGCCGCGTGCAATCTCGCGCGGCTCACGCACGCGCCTGACATCACGCTGATCTACGAATCCGGCACGATCGGCACGAAGCCGAACGTGCTGCCGCTTTCGATCGGCGACGGCGAGCTCTCCGACACGGCGCTGACCACCGTCGCGGTGCCAGAGATGTTCCGCTACTGGCTGCAGGGCGGGCGCATCACGGTCGGCTTCCTTGGCGGCGCGCAGATCGACCGCTTCGCCAATCTCAACACCACCGTCGTCGGCGACTACGCGAAGCCGAAGGTGCGGCTTCCAGGCGGCGGCGGCGCGCCGGAGATCGCGACGAATTGCGGCGAGATCTTCATCACAATGGCGATGGGGAAGCGCGCCTTCGTGGAGAAGCTCCCCTTCATCACCTCGCTCGGCCACGGGACCGGGCCCGGCTCTCGCGAAGCGCTCGGTGTTAAGACGAAGGGGCCGACGAAGGTCATCACCGACCTTTGCCTGATGGAGCCCGATTCCGAGACGCGCGAGCTGACGGTCACGGAACTCTTTCCCGGCACGACACGAGAGAAGGTCGCGGCGGAATGCGGATGGCCGATCAAGTTCGCGTCCAAACTACCTGACACACCGCAGCCGACGGCTGACGAGCTTGACGTGCTCCGCGGCCTCCACGCGCGCACAAAGGCCGCTCACGGCGGCGACGCCTGACGCAATCGACACGCTTGCCGGTTCGACGGCAAAGCCCTTATATCGCGCGATGCGAGATTATTCCCCAAGCGGGTTGCAGGCTCGCCGGGAGCCTTGTCGCGGGAATATTGGGGAGCACGGCCCGCGCTGGCGGATTGTGACATGACCTGATGGAGATGCAGCAGGTCCGCTACTTCATCACGCTCGCGAAGACCCTGAATTTCACGCGCGCCGCCGAGGAGTGCAACGTCAGCCAGCCATCGCTGACACGCGCCATCCGGCTGCTCGAGGCGGAGCTCGGTGGCGAGTTGCTGCGCCGCGAACGGCGACAATCGCATCTGACCGATCTCGGCCAGCGCATGCTTCCCCTGATGCAGCAATGCTACGACGCGGCGCTGGCGGCGAAGAACCTCGCCACGGCGATGAAGAAGAACCAGATCGCTCCCGTGGCGATCGCCGTCTCACCGACCATCAACATTTCGTTATTCATGGCGCAGCTGAACGAGCTGTCGCGCGCCTATCCCGGCGTACAGCTCAGGATCAAACGCGGGGCCGGCGACGAGATCGGACGCCTCTTGAAGGACGGCGACGCCGAGCTCGCCATCGCCGGCCCGCTGCCCGACAGCTGGGAGCGGCTCGACCAATGGCCGATCCGCGAGGAGCGGTTCGATCTGATCGTCAACCGGGAGCATGCGCTGGCGAAGCGGGACTCCGTTCCGGTTGGCGAACTGAAGGGCGAGAGGTTTCTGCGGCGCGCGGGCTGCGAGATGAGCGCGGTCGTCGAACGCTCGCTCGCCGCGCACGACGTTCACGCGGAGGACGCGCACGAGGTGGAATCGGAGCAGGATTTCTTCGCGCTGCTCGAAGCGAATTTCGGGCTCGCGGTCGGTCCGGCGACGAGCGCGCTCTCCGACAAGCTCGTGCGGCGCATGATCGAGGGCATCGACGTGAGGCGCAACATCACGCTTTACGGCATCGCGGGACGCCGGCGCTCGCCCGCCGCGGCAACGCTCCTCAATCTCCTGCGGGCGACCGATTGGTCGCGCACCATCAACTAGCCTTGCGCCCCGGGGCCTGGCGCCCACCCCGCCGCCCACGCCTTCATCGCTCCGGGTTTTTCACAGAATAGTGCGACGAAGCCCTATGGAATCGAGGCTGCGGACGCGTCACAAGAACGCCATGGCGAAGGCTCTATTGGCGCAGGTCCGCGACTCAAAAATGCCCGGATCGGCCGTCAGTTGCGCCGGCCGCAGGCGATAGCCCGGAGCTATTGGAACAATCGAACTTCAATATTTCAGGCGGCGACAGGGGTGCGCTTAGAAATGAACACGCCAACAGAGGCGCCAGACCAGATCGAGGACTAGGACCATGAGGAAGACCACGCAAATCTCCGGTGCCGCTCTCGCGGGCGCGCTTGCCGCCGCCCTTACCGCCGTCTCGCTGCCGGCGAAGGCGGCGGATGCCCCGACCGCGGACAAGGAGAAGTGCTTCGGCATCTCGCTCGCCGGCAAGAACGACTGCGCCGCCGGCCCCGGCACGACCTGCGCCGGCACCAACAAGGTCGACTACAACGGCCATTCGTGGAGGCTCGTGCCGAAGGGTTCCTGCGTCAACATGCAGACGCCGTTCGGGCCGGGCTCGCTCGAGCCGATCGAGCGCCCGAGCTGATCCACCGCTCAACCGACTGACTGAAACACCGCGCCGTATCGTGACGACGGCGGGCCGCCGTAGCCCGCCTCGTTGCCAACGAGGACGCGCAAATCCAAGGGAACGAAACATGCTCCGCCCAATGTCGCCACCGAACTATCGTGCACACCGCGTCCCGCCGCGCGCCGGGGTCGCACTGCAGCCCGCGCACGCCGCCGACATCTTCGAGAACGCGCGCGGCGTCGCCTTTTTCGAAGTGCGCGCCGAGGCCGGCGCGGATGACGGTGCCGGCGCGGCGCATGCCCTCCTCGCCAAGATCCGCGAACTCTTCCCGCTTGCGCTGCACGGGGCTGGGCTATCGATCGGCGGGACGAAGCCACTCGACCGGCAGCACCTCTGCCGCCTCCAGAGCCTCGTCGCGCTCTATCGGCCAGGACTCTTTTCCGCGCATTTGCCGCGCCACGCCGAGGCGCTGCCCTACAACGAGACGACGCTTGCGCGCGTCGTCGCGCATGTCGAGCAGATGCAAAAGGTACTCGGCATCCAGATACTGCTTGAGAACCCGGCAGCGTCTCGCGCCTTCGCGGAATCCACAATGCTTGAGACAGAATTCCTCTCCGAGGTCGTGGCGCACACCGGCTGCGGCCTGCTGCTCGACGTCAACAACGTGCACGCCTCGGCGACGCGGCTCGGCTTCGACGCGTTCGACTATGTCGATGCGTTTCCGGTCGCAGCGATCGGCGAGATTCGTCTCGGCCGCAGCGACGAGAGCGACGGGGACGCTGTCTGGGCGCTCTACGATTACGCGATCGGGCGGGCCGGGCCGGTTCCGACCCTGATCGAATGGGCGGACGAGGCGCCTTCCTATCGGCAGCTTGCCGCGGAAGCCGCAAGCGCGGATGCCGCCATTGAGCGCTTCTGCCTCGCCACGTTCAAGCGCTCGGCGTGAGGCTGCAAACGCGGATACCGCACACCAAGATTAGTGCGATGCGGCTGCGCCCGCGACGACGCGCCCTTTCAAAAGGCGGAGGATGCGTAGCCGATGCTCCTTTGGAAGGGCGGCGGCGAGAGCGATAGGCATAGCAACGCCCGCCCACAGCACGCCGCTCGTTGCGAGCTCGACGATAGAACCAGCGCCGACGACGTTGAGGACGCACCAACCCACGGCGACGCCCCACGCCGCGCTTACCGCGAAGAAGATCGTCGACCACGCGAAATAGGCGGGGTAGCCGACCGCGAGCGGCGGCGCCGCGAACGCCGGCAAGAGTACTCCGAGACCGACAATTTCTGCGACCGCCAGCCCGGCCGGCACGCCAGCGATCCCGAAGCGGGCGGCGAGAACGTAGCAGAGCAGAATGCCAAGCACGCCTTGCGTCGTCCGCGCAAAGGCCTCCGGCTTTGGCCGGTTGCTGAAGGTCAGGACCGCCGCGAGCGGCAACGCCGGGCCGACGATCGGCACCGGAAGGAGGAGCCAGAGAAGCATGACCGGATCGTAGAGCGCGGGATTGCCGGTCCAGACCGCTATCAACGGCGCGCCGAACGCCATCACGGCGCCGACCACGACCCCGGTGACCGCCGCGACCCCGCGTCCGACGATCGCAAGCTGCCGGTCAAGCGTCTTCGCGTCGCCGGCATGCACCGTCGTCGCCATCTCGATTCCCGAGGCGATGAGCAGCATCGTCGTAAACTGCCGCGCGAAATTCACCAGGGTCCGCGCAACGACGAAGCTGACCAGCACACGCCCCGCATAGCCGAGCGTTCCGAGGATCAGCACCGGCGCGCTGAGCCAGACCACCGGCATGCCCTGAAGCAGGCCGTACCAGCCTACGTGACCGAACAAGTGCCTCAGCTCGCCCGCGTTCGGAATGGCCGGCCAGATGCGAATACCGGGAAAGCGTCGCCGGAGGTCGAAAAGAATCGTAATCCACGCGAAGGCCAATTCGGCGAGCGCATAAAGGCCAGCCACGACGACGACTCCGGCGCCGAAAGCCGCGCCAAGCGCGGCCGCCAGGATCGCCGCCGCGCTTGCAAACGCGCCGATCAGCGCCCCGACGGCATATTTGCCGCGCCCCCGATAGATCTGGGACACGCTGCCGCGCATCACGCGCAGGACGGCGGCGACCGCGAGGATCAGGAAGACAATCGTGCCCTCGTTCCCAGCCAGGACCCGCAGCGAAAGCGCACGGGCGAGATCGGTGGAAAGCGCATAGCCCGCGGCGCAGATGGCGAGGACCGCACCGAGACCGAGATAGACGAACGTCGAGACACCGATGAGGCGCTGGAAGCGCTCCTCGTCGCGGTGCGCGAACGCGGCCTGCCATGCGTTGCCGAAATAGACGTTGAGACCAAACTCTCCGAGCGAGACGAGACTCGCCGCGGCGAGGAGCGTCGCCCAATCGGAATAGACCTCCGTTCCCCAGGCGCGCAGCAGGACGCCGACGAGGAGGATGCGATCCGCGAACGACACCGCGAGCGAAACGAGCTGGGCGGCAAAACTGAAACTGGTGCGGCGTAGCATCGTGCTTACGTGCTCAATCTGTGCGCTCGGCCAGATCCCGCGGTTCCGGCGCTATGCGTAAGTGTTGGTCTCGTCGAAGCGCCCGAAGCGCGCATCGAACCAGGCAAGCGCCGGTTCCCTCACGAGAACGTAGTTCCCTTCGAAGAAGCGCTCGAGCTCGGGGTGCCATGCATCGAGCACCTCGATGTGGCGTGGCCGGATGCGCGCGAGCCGGTAGGGGAGCGCTCCGACGAGGTCGAACACGTCCTTCAGAAAGGAGCGCCCATAAATCCAGCGGAAGTTGTACTCGAACTGGAAAACGTCGATCCGTTCCGACTCAAGCAGAGGCATGGCTCCTTCCATGACACGGACGTCGTGCCCCTCCGCGTCGCACTTGACGAGATCGATCCGCGCTATGCCGCGCGACGAGCAGAAGCTGTCGAGCGTCACTGTCTCGACCGACACGCGGTCGCGTGCCTGCGAACCCATGGCCCCGTCGAATTCCAGGGTGTTCGTTCGGCCGCTCTCGTTCATCACGAGCATCTCGGCCGAGCCGCACCGATCCGACATCGCAAGCGGCAGGACTTCGACGACATTTCCGCCGTCCATTCCGGCAAGCGCTTCCTCGAGTTTTGTTCGCGTCGCGGGAATCGGCTCGCAAGCAAACAGCCGCGTGCTCGCGAGCCGAGCTTCGGGCAGTTGAGCGAGAAGCGCTCGCGTCCAGTCGCCGCGATTGGCGCCGATGTCGAAGACGGTCAGCGCCGACGCGGTCCGGTCGGTCCCGCGGAGCACGCACGCCTGCACGTAGGTCTCGCCGTTCTCGGCCAGATCGTTGTGAACCTCCCCGCGAGCGCCGCAATAGAGATGGCGCCCCGCCCGCCAAGCCAATCGGCGCAGAGCCGGCTGCGTGTCCAGCATTGCCATGTTCGGACCTCCAGTCTCCGAAAGAGGGCGATTCGGAGCGCCGGACAAGGGGCAAATGCGACATCTGCGACTAAGCGCGGCCTCCCTGGCGCAGGCGCTCCACGATGTCCCGGATGTCCTGGTCGCGCTCCTTGGCCGCGACGAGCACGATGTCGTTCGTGGCGACCACGATCAGGCCCTCCACGCCGAGCGTCGCCACAAGCGGTCCTTCGCTGCGAAGGTAGGAGTCCTTCGTCGCCTCAGTGACGACGTTGCCAATGACGGCGTTGCCGTCGGCATCGCGCTCGGCGGCTTCCCACAGCGATACCCAGGAGCCGACATCGCGCCAGCCGAAGGCGGCCGGCACAACCGCGAGCCCGCCGCACCGCTCAAGCACCGCGTGGTCGAGCGAGATCGAGCCACAGAGCGCATAGGCATCCTCGTCGAGACGCACGAAGTCGACATCGCGTGCGGCGCGCTCCAACGCGCTACGGGCGGACTCCAGAAGCTCGGGCTCGCAGGCCGCGAGCTCATCGAGAAGCCTGGCGGCGGGCGCGAGCACGATCCCGCTGTTCCAAAGATATTCGCCGTTTCGAAGATAGGCCTCGGCCGTCGCAAGGTCCGGTTTCTCGACGAAGGCGGCGACGTCGCAGGAGCCCTCCGCCCCGGAGCAGGGTTCGCCAAGGCGAATGTAACCGTATCCGGTCGCAGGATTCTCCGGGCGTATCCCGAAGAGCGTCAGGCGGCCGCTCCGTGCGGCCGGAAGCGCTTGCCGCACCGCTGCATGGAAGGAATTGACGTCGCGGATCAAGTGATCCGCCGGCATCATGAGCATCAATCCGTCGGGCGCCGCTTCCACGACAAGAAGCGCGGCGATGGCGGCGGCGGCAGCGGTGTTCCGCCCGACCGGCTCGAGCACGATCCGCGCCTTCGAAACGGCGCTCTCGTGCAACTGCTCGGCGATCATGAACCGGTGCGCGGTGCCCGCGATCACGGTCAGCGGCTCAAAAAGCTCCGGGTCGGAGGCGCGCAACGCCGCCTGCTGAAAGAGCGTCCATCTTCCGTCAAGGTTAATGAGCTGCTTGGGCGTATCGCCGCGCGAAAGCGGCCAAAGGCGGGTGCCCGCCCCCCCCGACAGAAGCACAGGGAAGATGCGCTTGCTCTCGCTCACCACCGGCGCACCGGCCGCGGATTCCGGCAACTTTGATTGGGTCACGGGTTCGCCAAGCGCATGTTCCTTCGAATCTCTCTGCCGTCTTCATGACAACTTGCCGGAAGCGTTTCGCCATTCCAAGGCGCGTTGGAAAGCGCAAAATCAGAACCCGCCCGGAGGCCGACCGCGGGGCATTTCTACTTCCCGATCTGCCGCAATTCCTCTATCGCTTCACGCAGATGCGGCGCGCGACCGAACAGGGACAGATGCATGCTGAATGTCGGCGTTATCGGAACGGGCTACGTCGGTCTGGTGACAGGAGCTTGCCTTTCGGACCTTGGTCATCGTGTGGTCTGCGTCGATACCGATGAGATGAAGATCGGCCGCCTGAGGGGTGGCGATATCCCGATCTACGAACCCGGCCTCAGAGAGATTGTTGCGACGAATGTCGGGCGCGGCCACCTGCGTTTCGCGACCGGCCTGCACGAAGCCGCCACTCCGGATGTCGACGTGCTGTTTATCGCCGTCGGAACGCCGGCCGACGCTGACGGCGGAGGCGCCGTCTTGACCTATGTCCACTCCGCCGCAGAGGAGATCGCTCGTGCCCTCGCGGCGCACCCGGCGAAACAGGACCAGTTTACCGTCGTCGTCACCAAGTCGACCGTGCCGGTCGGAACGAGCTGGGAGATTGCCCGCATCCTCGGCGCACATCTTTCAAGCGAGCGTTTCGCCGTCGCCTCAAATCCCGAATTCATGCGCGAAGGCAGCGCGATCAAGGATTTCATGGAGCCCGATCGGATCGTCGTCGGCTCGGAGTTGGAGCGCGCTCGCAAGGTGCTGGAGAAGCTCTATCTCCCGCTCACCCGAAGGGGCCGCCCGCTGGTTGTCACCTCGACGGTGGAGACCTCGGAGCTGATCAAATACGCGGCGAATGCCTTTCTCGCGACGAAAATCACGTTCATCAACGAGCTCGCGCGTCTTTGCGAGGCAACCGGCGCCAACATCGAGGAACTTGCCGTCGGCGTCGGACTCGACGCGCGAATCGGCCAGAGCTTTCTTTCCGCCGGCCCGGGATTCGGCGGCTCCTGCTTCCCGAAGGATCTGCGTGCCCTTGTGAAAACCGCCAGCGACTTCGGCTCTCCGGTGGAGATCGTGGAGACGGTGCTTCGCGCCAACGACCATCACAAGGATCAGATGGTGGAGAAGATCCGCACCGCGCTCGGCGGCGATGTGCGCGGGCGAACGCTCGGCGTTCTCGGACTCGCCTTCAAGGCGAACACCGACGACATGCGCGACGCCCCTTCCCTCACCATCCTCCCGAAGCTGGTTGCGGAGGGAGCCGTGGTGAAGGCCTGCGATCCGGAAGCGGCCAGCAACGCCGCCCCACTTCTGCCGGGCGTCAATATCGTCGGCACCGTGGACGAGGCGCTCGCAGGAACGGATGCCGCCATCATCCTCACGGAGTGGGACGAATTCCGCGCGCTTCAATGGCGGAAGCTCGGGTCGACCATGCGCGCGCCCTTGCTGATCGACCTTCGCAATATTCTCGATCCGGAGGATATTGCCGAGCAGGGCCTGCGCTACGTCTCGCTCGGCCGTCGTGACGCGCAGGCGCCGTTGGAGGCGGCCGCAGCCGAATGAACGCCTCGAAGCCGCACGACTTCACCCGCACCAGGGCGCTGGTAACCGGCGCAGCCGGGTTTCTCGGGTCGAGGCTTTGTGATGCGCTGATCGAGCGCAATTACGACGTCGTCGGACTCGACAACTACTTCACCGGCCGCAAGGAGAACGTCGCGCACCTCCTGAACGATCCGAACTTCGAGATGGTCCGCCACGACGTGCGCCAGCCATATTGGGGCGAGTTCGACGAGATCTTCCACCTCGCCTGCCCGGCCTCGCCGCGCTTCTACCAAAGGAATGCGATCGCCACCGCCAAGATCAGCTTCCTCGGCGCGCTCAACATGCTGGGCCTCGCCAAGCGCACGCGCGCGCGCATCCTTCATGCGTCAACGTCGGAAGTCTACGGGGATCCGCTCGAGCATCCGCAGAAGGAGTCTTACGCCGGAAGCGTCAACCCGATCGGGCCGCGCGCCTGCTACGACGAAGGCAAGCGCATCGCCGAGGCGCTGTTCTTCGACTACCACCGGCAGCACGACATCGAGATCAAGGTGGTGCGTATCTTCAACACCTACGGGCCGCGCATGAACCAGCATGACGGGCGCGTCGTCTCGAACTTCATCGTGCAGGCTCTGAAGAGCGAGGACATCACCGTCTACGGAGAGGGTGGCCAGACGCGCTCCTTCTGCTACGTCGATGACCTGGTCGCCGGTTTCCTGCTCATGATGGATTCGCGGCCGGAATTCACCGGTCCCGTGAACCTCGGAAATCCCGACGAGTTCACGATTCTGGAACTTGCCGAGACGGTCATTGAAATGACCGGCTCACGCTCCAAGATAATCATGATGCCGCTGCCCGTGGACGATCCGAAACGGAGATGCCCGGACATCGCGCTCGCCAAGAAGGAGCTCGGCTGGGAACCCAAGGTCAAGCTCAGGCAGGGCCTTGAAAAGACCATCGCCTTCTTCGAGCGCGAACTCAGCATGGAGAACGCCTCCTAGGGGCGTTTCGCGAACGGAGAGTGTCGTCATGAAGCTGCCCGGGCCGGACCACCCGATCACCGTCGTGCCCAACCCGAAGCGCGTCGTCGTGACATTTGGCGGGCGCGAGATCGCCAACACGACGCATGCGCTGACGCTCAAGGAATCGACCTACCCTTCCGTGCAGTACATTCCGCGCAGTGACGTGGACATGGCGCTGCTGGCGCGCACGACGCAGGGGAGCCACTGCCCCTACAAGGGCGACGCGAACTATTTTTCGCTGAGCGTCGACGGTCAGAGCGCGGAGAACGCGGTCTGGACCTACGAGGCGCCGTTCGACGCAGTCGCGCCGATCAAGGATCACCTCGCCTTCTATCCGAACCGCGTCGACGGGATCGAAGAGCGCCCTGCCTGATTTCGGGCGGCGTCAGAACGCGCCAAAACCTTCGACAAGCGGTACGGCGCGCACTTCCTTCAGAAGCTCGACGAAGCTCTTGGCCTGATGCTCGGCGACCGCGCGGCCCTTTTCCGGGGTCGCCGAAGACGCATCGCCGACGACGCCGTGGTCGTTGAGATCGCGCGCGTTCCACGCGAAGGCGTGGGTGCCGGTCGGGGCGAGAAGCTTGAATTTCGCGTCGGTCTCCGCGGCGAGCGAACGGAAATCCTCCGCCGCGCTCATATCCACCAGTTCAGGGCGGAAATGCAGCATCAGCGAGGTCTCCACCTCGCCGCCGTGGATGCCGTGCCTCCGTTCAAGCTCGGAAAACATGCCCTCGGGATGACCGAAGCGCGACCAGCTCGTCTTCGCTACGAACATGTCGGCGCGCACGCGCAGCTCGCGCGCGACGATCCCCATGATCTCCTCGTTGCCGCCGTGCGAGTTGACGATCACGAGCTTCCTGACGCCGGCACGTCCGACCGAAAGCCCGAGCTCGGTCCAGGCCTCGATCGCGACATGCGCGGGAAGCGTCAGCGTGCCCTTCGCCCAGAGATGCTCGTTCGACTTGCCCACCGCCTGGATCGGCAGGCCGCGCACGTCGAAGTCTTCGGGAAGCATGGATGCGGCGGTCATCAGCATGCCTTCCGCGATCATCGCATCGGTGCCGAGCGGCAGATGCGGTCCGTGCTGCTCGGTCGCGGCGATAGGCAGTATGGCCATCGTCCGGTCGGCATCGATCGACCCGAACTCGCTCGCCCGATAGTCGCCCCAGCGCAATCGCCGCTGCTTCTCGCTCACCTGTCTCTCCTCAGTGATGTCTCACGCCGGTCCGACCGCAATCGCTTCGATTTCGACCTTGAACTCCGGTCGCGCGAAACCGGAGACGATCATCAGCGTCGAGGCCGGTAGCGGATCGCCGAACAGGCGGTCGCGCACGGCCATGTAGGGCGCAAGGTGTGCGCGGTCGGTGACGAAGGTGTTGAGCCGCGCAACCGCCGCCAAAGTCAGCCCGGCCTCGGCGAGGATCGCCGCGATGTTCTGAAAGCAAAGCTCGGCCTGCGCTCCGGCGTCCTCCGGGATGCGCTCGTTCGCGGCGATGCCGAGCTGGCCTGAACACAGGATCAAGCGATGGCCCGCCGGCACTTCCACGCCGTGGCTGTAGCGCGCGAAGGGCGGACGGATCGTGGCGGGCTTGAGGGGGCGAAACATGGCTTTCAGAAGGTTCTCCAGGACGCTACGACCCGCGCCCGCCCGGTGACAAGGGAACGCCGCGACTTTGATGTGAGCATGCCGCTTTCTTGTGCACTTTCCTTCGCTTAGACTGCTCGTGCTTTCAAATTCCGGCCGCGCGGTCGACGCGCGGTCTGGAACGAAATCAGCCGCCGCTGGCACGGGTCTTGCGGCGTGGCGAAGAACGTTGATCAACGCGCGCGGCCGCTCTTCTGCCGGACCGCGCCACTGGGAAGGCGGAGACACACAGCATGAGCACCATCAGAGCGATGACCTTCGGACTTGTAGCCGGCGCCGCCCTCTCGCTTTCAGGGCAGGCGCAGGCGCTCGACGAGTTGACCTTCGGCACCAACTGGGTGGCGGAGCCCGAGCATGGCGGCTTTTACCAGGCGGTGGCGGACGGCACCTACGAGAAATACGGGCTGAAGGTCACCATTACCCCGAAGGCCGACCAGGCGATGCTGCTCGGCGGCAAGATCCAATTCTACATGCAGGGCAATCTGCTCGGCACGTTCTCCGCGGTCGAACAGGATGTGCCGGTGATGGAAGTCGCGGCGATGTTCCAGAAGGATCCGCAGATCATCATGGCGCATCCGGAAAGCGGGCTTAAGACGTTCGGCGACCTCGCCAAGCTGAAGTCGCTTTTCATCGGCGACGATTTGTTCGTTTCCGGCTACCGCTGGATGATGGCGGCGTATCCCGGCATCACCGAGGAACAGCGCAAGCCCTATAACTACTCCGTCGCGCCGTTCCTCGCCGACATGGATTCCGGACAGCAGGGTTACGTGACCTCCGAGCCCTTCGCGGTTAAGAAGGAAGGCGGTTTCGAGCCGACCGTGTTCCTCATGGCTGACGCCGGCTACACAACCTATTCGACGATGATCGAGGGCATGGCCGACTACGTGAAGGCCAATCCCGACGTCACCAAGCGCTTCGTCGAGGCGTCGATCATTGGCTGGTACAACTACCTCTATGGCGACAACACGGCCGCCAACGACTGGATCAAGAAAGACAACCCGGACATGGACGACGACCAGATCGCGTTCTCGATCGGCCAGCTCAAGAAGTACGGGCTGCTGGTTTCCGGCGAGGCGGAGACCGGGGGCATCGGCTGCTTCTCCGACGCCGGCGTGAAAGCCTTCTATGACAAGATGGTCAAAGCCGGGGTCGTCAAGGCCGACCTCGACCTTTCGAAGGTCTATACGACCGAGTACGTCTGCAAGGGCGTCGGCAAAGAGCTGGTGAAGTAGGCACGCAACGATCCCTGATATGGGCCGGCGGAGGCGTTCCCCGCCGGCTTCCTGACGAACCATCGGCGAGGGAACCGTCGCCGACGCCGCCTTCCTGGCGAAAAACGAGGCCGATCATTGAACTTCGTCGCAGAGACCGACGTATCGGGCACGAGCCGGCGAGCCTCCGCGGAGAAGCCGCTCATCGCGCTCCGCTCGATCTCGAAGGTCTTCTCCAACGGCACGCTGGCGCTGAAAGACATGTCGCTCGACGTCGGTCGCGGCGAGTTCCTGAGCCTGCTCGGCCCGTCGGGATGCGGCAAGTCGACGGCGCTTCGGATCATCGCCGGGCTCGGCGAGCCGACCGCCGGCACGATCGAGTGGCCGACCGCCGAACATGACGCCGTGGGCCGGCCGCATCCGGAGATCGGGTTTGTCTTCCAGGAACCTACCCTTATGCCGTGGGCGACGGTTTTTTCAAACGTCTGGTTGCCGCTCCGCCTCAAGGGCGTCTCGAAATCCGCCGCCCGCCCGGAGGTGATGGAGACGCTTTCGATGGTGGGGCTCGAGGCTTTCGCGGAGGCTTATCCCCGAGAGCTCTCCGGCGGCATGAAGATGCGCGTCTCGATCGCCCGCGCGCTCGTCACCGGGCCGAAGCTGCTCCTGATGGACGAGCCGTTCGCCGCGCTCGACGAGATCACGCGCTTCAAGCTCAACAACGATCTCCTGGAGCTTTGGGAGCGCTTCGGCTGGACCGTGATCTTCGTCACCCACTCGGTGTTCGAGTCGGTCTATCTCTCGGAGCGCATCGTCGTGATGGCGGCCCGCCCCGGCCGCGTCTACACAGACCTCGAGATCGACGCACCCTATCCGCGCCACGACGATTTCCGCACGTCCTCCGTCTACAACGACAACTGCCGGCGGGTCTCGGACGCGCTGCATGAGGCCATGGGGGAGCGAACCCATTGAGCGCCATCGACGCCGGAAAGGTGCAGGCCCAGACCGAGGCGGACGATCGCCTCGCGCGAAAGCCCGTGGGCGAAAGCATCGCCAGCCGGGCGGTGCAGATCGGCGTGCCGGTCGCGATGCTGGTGCTTCTCGTGGTCGCCTGGCAGGTCTACGTGACGGCCGCGCACGTGCCGCATTACATCCTGCCGAGCCCGGTCCGCATCGGCGAGGCGTTCGTCAGCGACTGGCCGATCCTCAGCAAGGCGCTGCTCGTCACGCTCAGAACCACGTTCCTGGCGCTCTTCATCGCGCTTGTCTCGGGCGTGGCGCTCGCTGTCCTGATGGCGCAGTCGCGCTGGATCGAACTGGCGCTCTTCCCCTACGCAGTGATCCTGCAGGTGACGCCGATCGTCGCCATCGCGCCGCTCATCCTGATCTACACGAGCACCACGGGACAGGCGCTGCTGATCTGCGCGTGGCTCGTCGCCTTCTTCCCGGTCCTCTCCAACACCGCTCAGGGCCTGCACTCCACGGACCACAATCTCCTCAACCTCTTCGAGCTTTACGGCGCGAGCCGGTGGCAGACGCTGATCCACCTGCGGCTGCCGAACGCGCTCCCCTATTTCCTCGCCGGGCTCAGGATCGCCGGCGGGCTGGCGCTGATCGCGGCCGTCGTGGCGGAATTCGCCGCCGGCACGGCGGGCGAGGATTCCGGCCTCGCCTTCCGCCTCATCGAGGCGCAGCACCGGCTCAACATCCCGCGCCTCTTCGCAGCGCTGGTGCTCCTGTCGGTGACCGGCGTTCTGATCTTCGGCGCAACGAGCCTCCTCTCGTATCTCCTCCTCCGCAAATGGCACGAGAGCGCCGTCAAGCGCGAGAACTGAGCGATGGCGGACGTGCGCATTCCCGAGAGCGGCGACTATCAAATCGCTCGCGCCCGCATTCCGCTCAGCCTGGCGCAGATGGGCGACATGACGGGGGACCGAGACGGGCTCGCCCTCGTCGACATCGCAGTCAACGGCGGGCGCATCGAAAGCATCGCGACGTCGACCGGCGTCGCCGGGCCGGGCGCGATCGACCTTGCCGGGCGCATGCTCCTGCCCTCCTTCGTCGATTGCCACACGCATATCGACAAGGGCCACATCTGGCCGCGCATGCCCAACCCCGACGGCACCTTTCCGTCCGCACTCGACGCCGTGGCTAGCGACAGGACCGCGCGATGGTGCGCCGCCGACGTCGAGCGGCGGATGGATTTCGCGCTTCGCTGCGCCTACGCCCACGGCACCGCGGCGGTGCGCACGCACCTCGATTCCATCGCCCCACAGGATTCGATCTCGTGGCCGGTGTTCGAGGCCATGCGCGAGCGCTGGGAAGGCCGCGTCGCGCTGCAAGGCGTCTGCCTCATCCCCATCGACCTGGTGCGTGAGCGGGACTGGTTCGTCACGCTCGTCGACCGCGTCGCCGACGCGAAAGGCGTGTTCGGCTGCGTCACCTTGATGCTGCCGGATCTCGACGCGCTTCTCGATGAGGTCGTGCGCGCCGCGGCCTATCGCGGGCTCGACCTCGACTTCCATGCGGACGAGACGGCCGACCCCCTTTCCGTCTCGCTCGACCGGATTGCCGACGCCGTCATCCGCAACCGCTTCAAGGGCCGCGTGCTCGTCGGCCATTGCTGCTCGCTCGCCATGCAGGCCGACGACGCGGCAAAGAAGACGCTCGACAAGGTGGCGGAGGCCGGCATCTCGGTCGTCAGCCTGCCGATGTGCAACATGTACCTTCAGGACCGCCGCGGCGACGCGGCGACGCCGCGCTGGCGCGGCGTCACGCTGCTGCACGAGATGAAGGCACGCGGGATCAACGTCGCGGTCGCGTCCGACAATACCCGCGACCCGTTCTACGCCTACGGCGACCTCGACATGCTGGAAGTCTTCCGTGAAGCGACGCGCATCCTGCATTTCGACCACCCGGTCGCCGACTGGCCGAAGGCGGTTGCGGCGACGCCGGCGGAGATCATGGGGCTGAAGAAACTCGGGCGTCTTCGTACGGGTGCAATCGCCAACTTCAACATCTTTCGCGGCCGCTCCTGGACGGAGCTACTATCCAGGGCGGAAGCCGACCGCATCGTGGTCAGGAGCGGGCGCGCCATCGACACCACCCTTCCCGACTATTCCGAGCTCGACGATCTGATGGGAGCCGCATGATGCTTACTGGTGCCGGTGGACTGGTTCGACCTTGTTGCGTCCTTCGAGGCTTGCTTCGCTCGCACCTCAGGATGAGGGATTTGGTGGGCTCCGCGACGCGCCTGGCACCGACGGCTGTAGCCACGACATGCGCGATTGCGATGGCATCCACCCACCTCCCTCATCCTGAGGTGCGAGGCCGGACTTTGTCTGGGCGAGCCTCGAAGGACGCAAAACGCCTCTCCATCCGGGAGCTGTCGCAATGACCAACATCGCCGCCCTCAAAGCCGCGCTCGGCGCCATCAAGACGGAAGACAATCCGGCGATCGTGAAGCAGAAGAGCCGCGACTTCTTCTGGTATTCGCCTGTCCTGAAGCGGCAGCTCGAACACGTCACGGCCGACCTCGTCGTCACGCCGCAGAGCGAGGCGGAGGTGATCCATGTGCTGAAGACCTGCTTCGCGATGGGCGTGCCGGTCACGCCGCGCGGCGCCGGCACCGGCAATTACGGCCAGGCGATGCCGCTCTTGCGCGGCGTGGTGCTGAACCTCGCCGAGATGAACAAGGTCAAGGAGATCAAGCGCGGCAGCGTGATCGCGGAGGCCGGCGCGGTGCTTGCCGCGATCGACAGGGAAACGCGGCCGGGCGGCCAGGAGCTGCGCCTTCGCCCCTCCACCTACCAGACCGCGACGATCGGCGGCTTCATCGCCGGCGGCTCGGGCGGCATCGGCTCGATCAAATGGGGGGGCCTGCGCAATATCGGCAACGTGCTCGGCCTTCGCGTCGTCACCATGGAGGCGACGCCGCGCGTGCTCGACCTCAAGGGCCGCGACCTGATGAAGGTCATGCACGCCTACGGCACCAACGGCATCATCACCGAGGTCGAGATGCCGCTCGACGCGACCTACGACTGGGTCGAGGTCATCGTCGGCTTCGACGACTACATGAAGTCGGTGCGCTTCGCGAATTTGATCGCCAACCAGGACGGGCTTCTCTTCAAGGAGATATCGACCGTCGCCGCGCCGGTGCCCTACGATTATTTCCTGCGTCACCGGAAATTCCTGAAGCGCGAGCATTCGGTGGCGCTGCTGATGGTCGCGCCGCACGCGCTCGAGCCGCTGCTGACGCTCGCGGGCGAGGAACACGCGGCGATCCTCTTCCGCTCCGACACGGCGAGCGACGACGAGAAGAAGGGCCTGCCGCCGCTCTTCGAGCTGACCTGGAACCACACGACGCTGCGCGGGCTCCGCGTCGATCCGACCGATCACCTATCTGCAGGTGCTCTATCCCTTCCCGAACCATGTGGAGAAGGTGGCGACAATGACCAGGATCTTCGGGGACGAGGTGCCGGGGCATCTCGAATTCCAGCGCTTCGACGGCAATGTCTGCTGCTCGGGGCTGCCGATCGTGCGCTTCACGACCGAGGAGCGGCTCGACGAGATCGTCAGGATCCACGAGGAGAACGGCTGCCCGATCTTCAACCCGCACCGCTACACGCTGGAGGAAGGCGGCATGAAGCGCACCGACGAGGTGCAGCTCGCCTTCAAGCGCGAGGCCGACCCGAAGGGGCTCTCTGAACCCCGGCAAGATGATCGCCTGGGAGAACCCGGACTATGACTGGAAGAGCGACAAGGTCTATCTTTTCCCCGGCAGCTGGCAGGACGCGTCGGAGCGTGCCGAGTCGATAGCGACTTCTCCGTCGCGCGATCGCGTGCTCTGAGATGCGCGTCCTCGTCCTCTTGCGCATCCGGTCGAGACGAGCTTCAACGCCGCGCTTCACGCTGCCGTCGTCGACACGCTGAAAACGTCCGGCCACGACGTCGACGATTGCGATCTCTACGCGGAGAATTTCGATCCGCGGCTGACGCGCGAGGAGCGCATCGGCTATCACGAGGTCGGGCCGAACATCGAGCCGGTGCGCGGTTACGTGGAGCGCGTGCAGGCGGCGGAGGCGATCGTGCTCTCCTTCCCGGTGTGGAATTTCGGCTATCCGGCGATCCTCAAGGGCTTCTTCGACCGCGTCTTCCTGCCCGGCGTCTCCTTCGACCTGACGCCGGAGGGCGGGGTGAAGCCGAAGCTCACGCAGATCAGGAAGGTCGCCGCGGTCTGCACCTATGGCGGCACGCGGCTTCGCGCATTCCTCGCCGGCGACCCGCCGCGCAAGGCGGTGAAGCGCGTGCTGCGCGCGCAGACCGGCCGCATGACGACGCCCGTCACGTATCTCGCCTATTACGGCATGAACAGCGCGACGGAGGCGACCTGCGGCGCATTCCTGAAGCGCGTGAAGACGGAGATGGCGGCGTTCTGAGCCGAGCCTATTCGGCCGCCTTCAGCGCAGCCTCCGGCGCCGGTGCGTCGCCGACGATGGAGCGCGCCAGCGTCGGGTGGCGCAGAAGCGCCTGCGACATGCGCGCCGCGCTTTCGCGCAGCTCGGTGAGTCGCTCGGCGATCATGCTCTCGATGTCGACGCGGCCGGAATAGCCGGAGCTGTTCAGCGCCGCGACGACATTTCCGCCCGCGTCGTGGATCGGGACGGCGAGCGCGGTGATGCCGTAGTCGAGTTCGTCGACGGCGGTGCCAAATCCATCCATGCGCGCCTTCGCCACGATCGCGCGCAGCTCGGCGCGGTCGACGATCGTGAGATCGGTCAGCTTCTCGACCCGCGCATTCGAGAGATAGGCGTCGATGGCGGCGTCGGAGAGCCCGGCAAGAAGCACGCGCCCCATCGAGGTCGGATAGGCCGGATAGGTCACGCCGACGCCGGCGAAGATGCGGTTCGCGCGCTGCGCGGAATGGTGGGCGATATAGAGGATGTTGTCGCCGTCGAGCACGCTCACCGAAGCGGCGTCGCCGAAGAGCGCGACGAGCCGCCGAAGCTCCGGCAGAAGGAGCTCCTCGACGTGCGCGGCGCGGAGATAGGCGGCGCCGAGATGCAGCACGCGCGCGCTCAGCAGGAAGCGCTTGTTCACGTGCCGCACGTAGCCGAGCGCCGCCAGCGTGTGCAGGCTGCGCCGTGCCGCCGCGGGCGTGATGCCGGCGCGGCGGGCCACCTCGGAAAGCGTCATCTCCGACTGCCCGGCGTCGAAAGCCTCGATGACGGCGAGCCCCTTGGCGAGCCCGCCGACGAATTCCGGGCTGCCGGCCCCGCGTCTCGTCATGCGGTGCCGGGCACGTCCTCAACCCGCGGGCGACAGAACGAAGTCGAAATCGATGCGCGCGTCGGGCCGGCGCTCGAGATCGTATTCGAGCTTGGCGTCGGACGGCACGCGCTTCACCTTGCCGATCAGCGATTGCCGCACGCCGAAGACGGCGTCGGAATCGATGTATTCGTCGCCCTCGAAGAAGAGCTCGGTGACGATCGCGCGCATGCCCGGCGCGCCGATGATGTAGTGCAGGTGCTTGGAGCGCCAGGCGTGGCGCTCGCCGGCGCGCAGCAGGTTCCCGACCGGGCCGTCATAGGGGACCGTGTAGGATTTCGGCATCACGGTCGTGTAGTAGTAGCGGCCCTTGTCGTCGGTGGTGAAGCGGCCGCGCAGGTCCATCGGGTCCTGGCCCTTCTCCTGGATCGGATACATGCCGCTGCCGTCGGCCTGCCAGGTGTCGACCACGGCATTCGGCAAGGGATGGCCGAGCGTGTCGCGCACCGTGCCGTTGGCGAGGATGATGACGCCCTCGCGGTCCTTGGCGAGGTCCGTGCCGAGCGCCTGCACCGGCGCGTCCTTCAGATAGAACGGCCCGAGGTTCGAAAGCTCGGTGCCGCCGCCCTTGGTGTTGATCATGTCGACCAGCGCCGACCAGCCGAGCACGTCGGAGAGCAGGATGAATTCGTGCCGCTCGGGCGTGGAGATCTGTCCGCAGTCGTAGAGGAAGTTCAGGACGTACATCCACTCGTCCTGCGTCAGGTTGGTCTCGCGCGTGAAGTCGTGGAGATGCTCGATGAACTTGTCGAGCAGGAACGAGAAGCGCTCGTTCTTGCGGCCGTGGAAGGATGCCTTCACGGCATCGGTGATGGTCATCTGATTGATGTCGCGCACGGGTCTCTCCTCCCCTTTCGTCTCCGACCGGCCGACCGGCATCGCCGGCAGCGGCGGTCTCTTCTTCGAGGCAGCGCGCGCACGGCCGCCAGCTTGACATCAGACTAGCCAGCTGGCATTTTTTCGACAAGCGAAAAAAAATGCGAACTCCGAAAGGAATTCGGTGGGAGGTGCGATGCGGATCGGCAAGCAGAACCAGCCCTTTACGGCCATCGCGACCTCCGACGCCGACACGATCACCATCCGCGGCCGCGATCTCTGCGGCGACCTGATCGGCAAGGTCGGCTTCACCGACTATTTCTACTTCCTCGTCACCGGCGCGATGCCGACCGACGACCAGCGCTTCTTCACCGACGCCGTGCTGGTCGCGATCGCCGAGCATGGGCTGGTGCCGAGCGTGCAGGCGGCGCGCATGACGCTCGCCGCCGCGCCCGAGGCCTGGCAGGGCGCGATGGCGGCCGGCCTGCTCGGCGTCGGCTCCGTGGTCGCCGGGAGCTCCGAGGCCGCCGGGAAATTCCTGGTCGAGCTTCTGGAGGAGGCGAAGACGTCCGGCGTGTCGCATGAAGAGGCGGCGAAGGCCGGGCTGAAGCGGCTCGTCGCGGCGAAGCAGAAGGTGCCGGGGCTCGGGCATCCGCAGCACGCGACCGGCGATCCGCGCGCCAACGTGCTCCTGTCGCTTGCCGATGCGCGCGGCGTCAGCGGCGACCATATCGGCATGCTGCGGCTGCTCGAGAAGCACGCGCTGGCGATCACCGGGCGCAAGCTCCCGATCAATGTCAGCGGCGCGATTCCCGCCGTGATGCTCGACGTCGGCTGGCCGGTCGAGGCGATGAAGGGCCTGCCGCTTCTGGCCCGCACCGCCGGGCTGGTCGCGCATCTCTACGAGGAAGCGCAGCGCTCGATCGGCTTCATCATGTCGAACCACGCCGACCAGGCGATCGCTTACGACGGCGTCGAGCCGGCCAAGGAATAGGAGCGCCACGTGGCGAAAGTGCTTCGCGACCTGACGGTCGTCGAGATGGGAACGTTCATCACCGGGCCGGCGGCGGCGATGTATCTCGCCGATCTCGGCGCCGACGTGATCAAGGTCGAGCGGCCCGGAACCGGCGACCCCTTCCGCGCCTTCAAGGGCGGTCTGTACAGCCCGCACTATCAGACCTATAACCGCAACAAGCGCTCGATCACGCTCGACACGTCGAAGCCGGAAGACCGCGCCCTCTTCCACGAGCTGATCGCAGGACGCCGACGTCTTCATCCAGAATTTCCGCCCCGGCGTGGCGGAGAAGCTCGGCGCCGGCGAAGAGGAGCTGCGCGCGCTCAATCCGCGGCTCGTCTATTGCGCGATCTCCGGCTTCGGCACGAGCGGGCCCTATCGCGACCGCCCCGCCTACGACACCGTCGCGCAGGCCGCGAGCGGCTTCCTGCGCCTCGTCATGCCGCCGGAGAAGCCGCGCGTCATCGGGCCGGCACTCGCCGACGCCATGACCGGCTTCTACGCCGCGCTCGGCGTGCTCGCCGCGCTCTTCGAGCGGCAGGGCACGGGCAAGGGCCGGCGCATCGACGTCTCGATGCTGGAGGCGATGTGCCACTTCAACCTCGATTCCTTCACCCACTTCTTCTCCGAGGGCGAGATCATGGGGCCGCTCAGCCGGCCCAAGGTCTCGCAGTCCTACGTGTTCGAGTGCGCCGACGGGAAATGGCTGGCGCTCCACATGTCGTCGCCGCCGAAATTCTGGGAGGGCCTCGCCGCCGTCATCGGCCGGCCTGACCTCTTCGACGATCCGCGCTTCGCGACGCGCGAGGCGCGCATCGAGCACCAGGACAGCTTGATCGAATTCATGGCGCCGATCTTCAAGGAGAAAGCGCGCGACGACTGGTGCGAGGCGCTCGCCGCGGCCGAAGTGCCGCATTCGCCGGCCTACGATTCCAACGAGGCGCTGGAGGACCCGCAGGCGCGCCATCTGCAGCTCAAGATTTCGGCGGAGCATCCCGAGATGGGGACCTTCACAACCGTGCGGAGCCCGCTCTCCTTCGATGGCGAGAAGTCCCTCGAAGTCGTTCCCCCGCCGACACTCGGCGAGCACAACGATGAAATTCGCGCCGAGATTGCCGCCCGGCGACGGCGCGCTCCCGAATAGCGGCCAGACGCTCGCGCCCCGTGGTGAAAAATTAGGCAACCGGCTGCCCGCTCGGCCCGCCTAGCTGCTTTCCTGGATGGCATGCACCTTGCTTCACCTGGTGCGATGCACAAACGACCAGGGAGAAGGTCATGGTTCGGGTAAGGGGAAAGATGTTTCTGGCCGGGGTGGCGCTCGCCGCGTCGCTCGGGCTGAGTAACGTCGCGGCGGCGCAGGACGATACGATCAAGGTCGGCATCCTTCATTCGCTCTCCGGGACGATGGCGATTTCGGAGACGACGTTGAAAGACGTCATGCTCATGCTGATCGACGAGCAGAACAAGAAGGGCGGGCTGCTCGGCAAGAAACTCGAGGCGGTCGTCGTCGATCCGGCTTCCGACTGGCCGCTCTTCGCCGAAAAGGCGCGCGAGCTGATCAGCCAGGACAAGGTCGCGGCGGTGTTCGGCTGCTGGACCTCGGTCAGCCGCAAATCGGTGCTGCCGGTCTTCAAGGAGCTCAACAACCTGCTCTTCTATCCCGTCCAGTACGAGGGCGAGGAGAGCGAGCGCAACGTCTTCTATACCGGCGCCGCGCCGAACCAGCAGGCGATTCCGGCGGTCGACTATCTGATGAGCGACGACGGCGGTTCGGTGAAGCGCTGGGTGCTGGAAGGCACCGACTACGTCTATCCGCGCACCACCAACAAGATCCTCGAGGCCTATCTGAAGGCGAAGGGCGTCGCGCCTGAAGACATCATGATCAACTACACGCCGTTCGGCTTCTCCGACTGGCAGACCGAAGTCGCCGCGATCAAGACCTTCGGCTCGGCCGGCAAGAAGACCGCCGTGGTCTCCACCATCAACGGCGACGCCAACGTGCCGTTCTACAAGGAGCTCGGCAACCAGGGCATCAAGGCCGAGGACATCCCGGTCGTCGCGTTCTCGGTCGGCGAAGAGGAACTCGCCGGTCTCGACACCGCGCCGCTCGTCGGCCACCTCGCGGCGTGGAACTACTTCGAGTCCATCGACACGCCCGAGAACGAGGAGTTCATCGACAAGTGGCATGCGTTCATCAAGAACGACAAGCGCACCACCAACGACCCGATGGAAGCCCACTACATCGGCTTCAACATGTGGGTGAAGGCGGTGGAGAAGGCCGGCACGACCGATCCCGACGCGGTGATCGACGCGATCGTCGGCGTCTCGGTGCCTAACCTGACCGGCGGCTACTCGACGATGATGCCGAACCACCACATCACCAAGCCCGTCTATATCGGCGAGATCCAGGCCGACGGCCAGTTTGACGTGGTGTGGCAGACTTCCGGTCTGGTCATGGGCGACGAGTGGTCCGACTATCTGCCGGATTCAAAGCCGCTGATCTCCGACTGGCGAGCGCCTCTCTCCTGCGGAAACTTCAACACCACCACCGGCAAGTGCGGCGGCGAGAGCACGAACTGAGGCAAGCAGCCTTCAAGACGGCGGGGGTCGGGCGGATCTCGCCCGACCCCGAGCTTTCGGCTCAGGGTGATGGACGCGAACCCAAGGTGACCCGATGCTGAGGATTCTTGCTTCTGCGCTGTTTCTTTTCCTTGCCCAGGCGAGCTTTGACGGGGCGGCGCGCGCCGAGGGCCTGGATGAGGCGCTGAGCGGCTTTGCCAAGGACAGCTATGCGCAGACCGTCGCCGCTCTGAATGCTGTCGCGGCGACGGGGGACGAGCGGGCCGCCGACGTCATCCGGGCGCTGAAGGCCAAGCGGCTCTATTTCACCAAGGCCGACGGCAAGGTTTACATCAAGCAAGCGGACGGCACGCTCCTTGACGCGGCGACTGGCGCGCCAGTTGCCGGCGGAGCTCCGTTTGGGCTCAAGGAAGTGCGGGTCAACAATCTTGTGCGCGGCACGATCGAAGCGACGCTCGGATCGTTGAGCCTTTTGGCGCCCGATCCGGAGAGGCGTCGCTCCGCGGCGGAGGCCGTGTTCAAGTCGCGCGACGCGACCGCGCTCCCCGCGGTCGAGGTGGCGCTCGCCAAGGAGACCGACCCGGCGATCAAGCGCGTGCTCGAAGAGGCGCACGCCGCGATCGTCATCACCGATCCGCAAACGGCGGAGGCCGATCGTGTCACCGCCGTGGCGACGCTCGCGGCGCGCGGCGACGACGATGCCAAGGGGATCCTGACGACGCTCCCAGACGACACGCCGGCGGCCGTGAGCAAGGCGGCAGAGACGGCGATCGCGGGGATCGAGCAGCGCCTTGCCATGTGGAACGCTGCGCAGAACGTGTGGTACGGAATTTCGCTCGGATCGGTGCTGCTTCTCGCGGCGATCGGCCTCTCCATCACCTTCGGCGTGATGGGCGTCATCAACATGGCGCATGGCGAGATGGTGATGCTCGGTGCCTACACCACCTTTGTCGTGCAGGAGACGATCCGCACCTCCGCACCCTGGCTTTTCGACTACTCGCTGGCGATCGCCATCCCCCTCGCCTTCCTCGTTTCCGGCGCGGCGGGATTTATCGTCGAGCGCGCGATCATCCGCTGGCTCTACGGCAGACCGCTGGAGACCCTGCTCGCGACATGGGGCCTGTCGCTGGTTCTGCAGCAGGCTGTGCGCTCGATCTTCGGCGCCAACAACCGGCAGGTCGGCAACCCGTCGTGGATGTCGGGCGCCTTCGATCTCGGACATCTCACGATCACCTACAACCGGATGTGGATCATTGTCTTCGCCCTCCTCGTGTTCGTCGTCCTCAACATCGTGCTGAAGGCGACGCCCTTCGGGCTGCAGATGCGTGCGGTGACGCAGAACCGCCGCATGGCCGCGTCCATGGGCATCCGCACGCCGTGGGTCGACGCCTTCACCTTCGCGCTCGGCTCCGGCATTGCCGGCATGGCCGGCGTGGCGCTGTCGCAGATCGACAACGTCTCGCCCAACCTCGGCCAGGGCTACATCATCGACAGCTTCATGGTCGTGGTGTTCGGCGGCGTCGGCAATCTCTGGGGAACGCTCGCCGGCGCGCTGACGCTCGGCGTCGCGAACAAGTTCCTCGAGCCCTACGCCGGGGCCGTGCTCGCCAAGATCCTCGTGCTCGTCTTCATCATCCTGTTCATCCAGAAGCGCCCGCGCGGCCTCTTCGCGCTGCGCGGCCGGGCGGTCGAATCCTGATGTCCAAGGGGATGCTGACCGGGATCGGCCGCGGGGCGCTTCCGATCGTCCTTGTGCTGCTGGCGATCGCGGTGATCGTGCCGATCCTGCACCTGTGGGTTCCGCCCGGTCATGCGCTGCACGTGCCGACTTACGCGGTTGCGCTTTTCGGGAAATACCTGACCTACGCGCTGCTCGCCGTCGCGCTCAATCTCGTCTGGGGCTATTGCGGCATCCTGAGCCTTGGCCACGGCGCGTTCTTCGCGCTCGGCGGCTACGCGATGGGCATGTATCTGATGCGTCAGATCGGCTCGCGCGGCGTCTATGCCAATCCCATCCTGCCGGACTTCATGGTGTTCCTGAACTGGAAGTCGCTGCCCTGGTTCTGGTACGGCTTCGACAGCTTCTTCTACGCCGCGCTGATGGTCGTACTGGTGCCCGGCCTGCTCGCCCTCGTCTTCGGCTGGTTCGCTTTCCGCAGCCGGGTCACCGGCGTCTATCTCTCCATCATCACACAGGCGCTGACCTATGCGCTGCTTCTTGCCTTCTTCCGCAACAATTTCGGCTTCGGCGGAAACAACGGGCTGACCGACTTCAAGGACATTCTGGGCTTCGACATCCAGTCGGACCAGACGCGATCCGCGCTCTTCGCCGCGTCGGCGATCGCGCTGGCGGTCGGGGTTATCGTCACCGCCGCGATCGTGCGCTCGAAATTCGGCAAGGTGCTGATTGCGGTGCGCGACGCGGAGAGCCGCACGCGCTTCCTCGGCTACCGTGTGGAGCACGTGAAGCTCTTCGCCTTTGTCGTGTCAGCCTGCATGGCTGGCGTCGCCGGTGCGCTCTACGTGCCGCAGGTCGGCATCATCAATCCGAGCGAATTCGCGCCCGCCAACTCCATCGAAGTGGTGATCTGGACCGCCGTCGGCGGCCGCGCGACGCTCGCCGGCCCGATCATCGGCGCCGTTCTCGTCAACCTCGGGAAGAGCTACTTTACGGCGGTGTTCCCAGCGGCTTGGCTCTTCATGCTCGGCGGCCTCTTCATCGCGGTCACGCTATTCATGCCGCGCGGCATCCTCGGCTCGATCTCCCACGGCTTCGGAGCCGTCGTGGCGCGCCATCGCGCCGTCTTCGGCGAAAAGGGCATGAGCCCGCCGCCCGAGCCCGAGCGGCGGGGCGACCCGCCCGCAGCGAATTTCGAACCGGCGGCAGCGGAGTAGCCAGATGTCCGAGACGCTCTCCTCCGCAACGCTCCTCTATCTCGACAACGTCACGGTAACGTTCGATGGGTTCCGGGCGCTGAACGCGCTCTCCCTTGCGGTCGAGCAGAGGGAGATGCGCGCCATCATCGGCCCGAACGGCGCCGGCAAGACCACGATGATGGATGTCATCACCGGCAAGACACGACCCGATTCCGGCGACGTCTTCTTCGAAGGCGACATCGACCTGACCCGCCACGACGAAGCGGAGATCGCCGAGCTTGGCATCGGCCGAAAGTTCCAGAAGCCGACAGTCTTCGATTTTCACACGATCTGGGACAATCTCGAGCTGGCGCTGAAGGGCGAGCGCGGCGTCTTCGCCACGCTCTTCCACCGCAGCAGCTTCGAGGAAGCGGCGCGGATCGAGGAGATTCTCGAAACGATCCGGCTCGGCCATCTGCGCGACAACCTCGCCGGCAATCTGAGCCACGGGCAGAAGCAATGGCTGGAGATCGGCATGCTTCTGGCGCAGGACCCGAAGCTGCTGCTCGTCGACGAGCCGGCCGCCGGCATGACCGACGAGGAGACGGCGGAGACCGCGAAGCTGCTTAAGCGCATCGCCGAAACGCACACCGTCATCGTGGTCGAGCACGACATGACCTTCGTCCGCGATCTCGACGTGAAAGTGACGGTGCTGCACGAGGGCTCGGTGCTTGCCGAAGGCTCGCTCGATCACGTCAGCGCCGACCCCCGTGTCATCGAAGTCTATCTGGGACGGTAGCCATGCTCTCCGTCGAGAACCTCGATCTTCACTACGGCGCGGCGCAGGCGCTGCGCGGCGTCAGCGTTGAAGCCGAGGCCGGCAAGGTGACCTGCGTTCTGGGGCGCAACGGCGTCGGCAAGACGAGCCTGCTGCGCGCCATCGTCGGCCAGCAGCCGACCTCCGGCGGGCGCATCGTCTTCGACGGCGCGCAGCTCACCGGCTCGCCCTATTCGCGCGCCCGCGCCGGCATCGCTTACGTTCCGCAGGGGCGCGAGATCTTTCCGTTGCTGACCGTGCGCGAGAACCTTGAGACAGGCTACGCGCCTCTGAAACGCCGGGACCGCAACGTTCCCGACGTGGTGTTCGAGCTCTTCCCGGTGCTGAAGAGCATGCTCGGGCGGCGCGGCGGCGACCTCTCCGGCGGCCAGCAGCAACAGCTCGCGATCGGTCGCGCGCTGGTCACGCGGCCGAAGCTGCTCGTGCTCGACGAGCCGACCGAAGGAATCCAGCCGTCGATCATCAAGGATATCGGCCGCGCCATCGTCTACCTGAAGGAGCAGGCCGGCCTCGCCATCGTGCTTGTCGAGCAGTACCTGGATTTTGCGCAGGAGCTTGCCGACCGCGTCGCGATCATGGATCGTGGCGAGGTCGTGTTCTCAGGAACTGCCGCCGATCTCGATGACGCTAACGTTCGCCGCCATCTCACCGTCTGAGCCGCCGAGCGCGGCTTTGCCGCGCTATGAGCGGACGTCGGGCGTGGCGCGGATCGCCTTCAAGCATGTCGGCGGCGCCACGCGACTTGACCGGCTGCATCAGTCGGGCGCCGCGAAGGTGCGCCTACCCCACCGCCCGGCCGGCGATCCGCCCGAGGCGGTGCTGATCAACACCGCGGGCGGGCTGACCGGCGGCGACCGGATGTCCGCGGAAATCCGGCTTGAGCCGGGCTGCCGCGCCGTCGCCACCACGCAGGCCTGCGAGAAGATCTACCGCGCTGCGTATGGCACCGCCGAAATCCGCACGGAACTCACCCTCGGCGCTGGCGCGCGCCTCGACTGGCTGCCGCAGGAGACCATCCTCTTCGACGGCGCGGGTCTTTCACGACGGCTCGATGCCGACCTTGAACCGGGTGCAGAGCTTCTGGCGGTCGAGGCGGTGATCTTTGGACGTGCGGCGCACTGCGAGCGCATGCAATCGGGTTTTTTTGCCGATCGATGGCGCATTCGCCGTAACGGGCGGCTCGTCTTTGCCGACCCCTTGCGCTTCGATTGGGCGCTTGCCGATCTTTTGAGCAGGCCGGCGGTGCTTGCCGACGCGGGCGCCATGGCGACAGTCCTCTTCGTGACGGATGACCCTGAGCGCTACCTCACAGCCGCGCGCGAGATCGTCGGCGAAGCCGGCGGCGTCAGTGCCTGGGGCGGCAAGCTCCTTGCCCGCATCACGGCCGAGGGCGGCCTGGCGCTCCGGCGCACGCTCACCCCCCTCCTCGCGGCGCTCCGCGACGGCGCTCCTCTTCCGAAACTCTGGCGGATCTGACCGATGAACCTGACGCCGCGCGAAAAAGACAAGCTTCTGGTCGCCATGGCGGCAGTGGTGGCGCGAAAGCGGCTGGAACGCGGCGTCAAGCTGAACCACCCCGAGGCGATTGCGCTGATCACCGACTTCGTCGTCGAAGGCGCGCGCGACGGCCGCAGCGTGGCGGAGCTGATGGAAGCCGGCGCGCATGTCGTCACGCGCGCGCAGGTCATGGAGGGCATCGCCGAGATGATCCACGATGTGCAGGTCGAGGCGACGTTCCCGGACGGCACCAAGCTTGTGACCGTCCACGAGCCTATCCGGTGACGGCCAATGCCTGAATTCCACGCGCCGCTGCCGTTCAGCCCGTTCGACCTCGCCGCAATCGGCTATGTCCTCGTCGTCGTGCTTCTCGTGCTCGGCATCCGCAAAGTCTGGAGCGCCTTCCGATGATCCCAGGTGAAGTCTTCCCCGCGGCCGGTGAGATCGAGCTCAATGCCGGCGCAAAGACGGTGACGCTTGAAGTCGCCAATACCGGCGACCGCCCGATCCAGGTCGGCTCGCACTACCATTTCTTCGAGACCAACGGTGCGCTCGACTTCGACCGGGCCAAGGCGCGCGGCATGCGCCTCGACATCGCCGCCGGCACGGCCGTCCGCTTCGAGCCGGGGCAAACGCGCGAGATAACGCTGGTGCCGATTTCCGGCGCGCGCAGGATATTCGGCTTCAATCAGAAAGTGATGGGCACCCTTTGAGAAGCGCCCACAGAACGGGAGAGCCAGATGAGCACGCAGAGCTACACCGGCGGATGCCAGTGCGGCGCCGTCCGCTACGAGGTCACTGCCGACCTCGACCACACGATGACCTGCAACTGCTCGCGCTGCCGCCGGACCGGGATCGTCATGTCGTTCGTGCCGACTTCGCAGTTCAAGCTTTTCTCCGGTGAGGACGCTCTGACCGAATACCAGTTCAACAAGCACGTCATTCATCATCTCTTCTGCTCGACCTGCGGCATCCAGAGCTTCTCGCGCGGCCAGATGCCGGACGGGACGCCGATGATCGCCATCAATGCGCGCTGCCTCGATAACGTCGACGTCGACAAGCTGCCGCCTTCGCAGAAGTTCGACGGCAAGAGCATGTAACGGAGCCAGCCAAGATGCCCGCTCGCATTTCCCGCGCCGCCTATGCCGACATGTTCGGCCCGACCGTTGGTGACAAGGTCCGCCTCGCCGATACCGAACTGATCGTGGAGGTAGAGAAGGACTTCACCATCTATGGCGAGGAGGTGAAGTTCGGCGGCGGCAAGGTGATCCGCGACGGCATGGGCCAGAGCCAGGTCAGCCGGGCCGATGGCGCGGTCGACACCGTCATTACCAACGCGCTCGTCATCGATCATACCGGCATCGTCAAGGCGGACATCGGCATCCGGGACGGGCGCATCGCCGCTGATCGGCAAGGCCGGCAATCCCGATACGCAGCCCGGAGTCGACATCATCGTCGGACCATCGACCGAGGCGATCGCGGGCGAAGGCAAGATCCTGACGGCCGGCGGCATGGACGCGCATATCCATTTCATCTGTCCGCAGCAGATCGAGGAGGCGCTCTATTCCGGCGTGACCACGATGCTCGGCGGCGGCACTGGTCCGGCGACCGGCACCAACGCCACTACCTGCACGCCGGGCGCCTGGCATCTCGCCCGCATGATCCAGTCGGCCGACGCCTTTCCGATGAACCTCGCCTTCTCCGGCAAGGGCAACGCCTCGCTTCCCGCCGGGCTCGTGGAACAGGTGCTCGCCGGCGCGTCGTCGCTGAAGCTGCACGAGGACTGGGGCACGACGCCGGCGGCAATCGACTGCTGCCTTTCCGTCGCCGACGAGTACGACGTGCAGGCAATGATCCACACCGACACGCTGAACGAATCCGGCTTCGTCGAAGACACTGTCGCCGCCTTCAAGGGCCGCACCATCCACGCCTTCCACACCGAAGGCGCAGGCGGCGGGCATGCGCCCGACATCATCAAGGTGTGCGGGCTTCCGAACGTCATCCCCTCCTCCACCAACCCGACGCGGCCCTACACGAAGAACACGATCGACGAGCATCTCGACATGCTGATGGTCTGCCATCATCTGTCGCCGTCTATTCCGGAGGACGTCGCCTTCGCCGAGAGCCGCATCAGGAAAGAGACCATCGCTGCGGAAGACATCCTCCACGATATGGGCGCCTTCTCCATCATCGCTTCCGACAGCCAGGCGATGGGGCGTGTCGGCGAAGTGCTGATCCGCACCTGGCAGACTGCGCACAAGATGAAGGTGCAGCGCGGGCGTCTGCCGGAGGAAAGCGGCGACAACGACAATTTTCGCGTCAAACGCTACGTCGCGAAAGTGACGATCAACCCGGCGATCGCGCATGGGCTTGCCGACGAGATCGGCTCGGTGGAGGTGGGAAAACGCGCCGATCTCGTGCTGTGGAGCCCGGCCTTCTTCGGCGTGAAGCCCGACCTCGTGCTTCTCGGCGGCACCATTGCCGCGGCGCCGATGGGCGATCCGAACGCCTCGATCCCGACGCCGCAGCCGGTGCATTACCGGCCGATGTTCGGCGCCTTCGGAAAGTCGCTGACGAATTCCTCGGTAACGTTCGTCAGCAAGGCATCGCTTGACGCCGGGCTCGGCGGAAAGCTCGGCGTCGCCAAGGCGCTCGTGCCGGTCAAGAACACGCGCGGGGGAATCTCCAAGGCTTCGATGAAGCTGAACGCCGCGACGCCGAAGATCGACGTCAACCCTGAGACCTATGACGTGCGCGCCGACGGCGAGCTCCTCACCTGCGCCCCGGCAGAAGTGCTGCCGATGGCGCAGCGTTACTTCCTGTTCTGACGGAACGGCTGCGCGGCCTTGAGCTGACGCGGAACCGCCGCCCACGGGGGGCGGCGGCGTCCAATTCAGTTGAGGATCGGATCCGGATCAGGCCGTCTTTTGACGGCGGCGGCGGATGGCGAACCCGCCAATGCCCAGAACCGATGCAAGCAGCGGAAGCGCCCCCGGCAAAGGAACCGGCTCAACGACAACCCTGATGCCGGCCGATGCGAGCAGCGTGTCGCCGGCGAGATTGAACACCTCAAACTTGATGTCGTAGATGCCCGGCTGGTCCGGGTCCGACGAGAATCCGAAGCCGAGGTTCGAGGATTGCTGGGCGATGCTGTAGGTGAGCATGTTCGCCAAGAGATCGGCGTTGCTCGACGATTCAACGCCCCCGCCGTTCGGCGTCGAGTTGTCGCCGAGCGAGTGATCGAAATAGCCCGGCGTGTTGAACGGGTCGATCGTCAGGAAGCTCACGGCGGCGGTCGGATCGGTATCGACTGACAGCTTGTAGGAGAAGTCCGCGAGCACATTTGTCGACGTGCCGTCTTGATTCACGTTGACCGACCAGTCGAAGTTGAACACCGACCGGTTCGCCGGGTTGGTGGTCAGAACGGTCGAATCGAACACATACGTATCAACGCCGTCGTAGTTATAGGTACTGGCCGGCGGATACCTTTGATGTGCCCGCAGTCCGACTTCAATATTGCCGCTCGTCTCTCCTGTATAGCTGCCATTATCATTGCCGGCGCCATAGAGAACATCTGGTGTTATCAGGCCCGTCCCGTTGACAGGCGAGGCCTGCGCGGACCCGGTCGCGACAACGAAACCCAGCGCGATGAGTCCTACGCCAATTGAGAAACGCCTCATTTCAACCCCCCTCGTTTTCGATCAGCACAACCAGGAGGATGGGCCATCGTTAACCATATTTCAACCCAAAATTGCAACCTGGGGGTTGTAATTTTGGTCCGATTTTCCCCGCTCCCGGTCCTTGGCCGGGCACTCGACCGCGCAACCCTCCTTGACTTCAGGCCTCAATTCGGCAGGCTGCCTGCGAACCGCCGCATTTCCGCCGACGATCCTTGCGCTTGTCCGCGGCGCCCGGTGCAGTGTTTTCGCGGCATGGAAGACGCGGCGGTGACACAGTTTCTGACGACCGGTACGCCCGGGTTCCCGCCTTTCGTCTCGATCTCGATTCACGCGGCAGCACGCACGCCATGATCCGCGCCACCAAGATGCGTCGCGCCGGGCACTGGAGCGGCGCTCCAGCCGATGTAGTGCTCCTCCCCTATGACGACCGGCATCGCCGCCGCCTCGCGATGAAGGGCGAGCGCGGGCAGGAATTCCTGCTCGATCTTCCCGAGGCGACCGCGCTTCGCGACGGCGACGGGCTGGTGCTCGAGGACGGGCGCATGGTGGAGGTGAAGGCGAGGCCCGAGCCGTTGCTCGCGGTGGCGGCAAAGAGCGCGCATCATCTTGCCCGGCTCGCCTGGCATCTCGGCAATCGCCATGTGCCGGCGATGATCGAGGCGGAGCGCATCCTGATCCGCCCCGACCACGTTCTCGCCGAGATGCTTGCCGGACTCGGCGCCAAGGTCGCCGCGATCGAAGCGCCCTTCGATCCGGAAGGCGGCGCCTATGCGCAAGGCGAGCACGGACATGAACACGGGCGCGGCGGACACGAACACGGCCATGGCTGAGCGCGCCACCGCGCCAAACGATGCGCTTGCCGCACC
Source organism: uncultured Alphaproteobacteria bacterium (assembly GCA_963805325.1). Lineage (GTDB taxonomy): Bacteria > Pseudomonadota > Alphaproteobacteria > Rhizobiales > Afifellaceae > DASWJZ01. The sequence goes on from CAWDTS010000017.1 coordinate 130,651, forward strand.
GGAGCTCTTGAAGCTCATGACATTCCTCTCGCCCGCCTTTCCGGTCGGCGCGTTCTCCTATTCGCACGGGCTCGAATTCCTGATCGACCGGGGCGATATCCGCGACGCGGCCGCGTTGGCCTCGTGGCTTTCAGACCTGCTTGCGCGCGGCAGCCTCTGGAACGACGCGGTGCTCTTCACCACGGCGCATCGCGCGGCGCGGCTTGGGGCGAGCGCCGAACTGCGTTCCGTTGCGGAGCTTGCGGAGGCGCTCGCCGGCTCGCGCGAGCGGCATCTGGAGGCGATGGCGCAAGGCCGCGCTTTTCTCGACGCCGCCGCCGCAACGTGGCCGCGCGCGATTCTGAAGCCTCTCGCCGAAGAGGGGGCGCCCTACCCCGTCGCCGTCGGCGCGACGGCCGCAGCACACGGCGTGGCTCTCGAAGCAGCGCTTCCGGCCTACCTCAACGCCTTCGTCGCAACGCTCGTCTCCGTCGGCGTCAGGCTCGTGCCCCTCGGGCAAAGCGCTGGCCTTCAGATTGTCGCGTCGCTGCATCCACTGATCGTGGCGACCGCGCTCCGCGCACAAAGCTCATCGCTCGACGATCTCGGCTCGGCGACAATTCTTTCCGACATCGCCGCGATGCGGCACGAGACGCAATATTCCCGGGTGTTCCGTACATGACGACCAACGGAAAATTGAACGGGTCGCCGCATGGACCGCTGCGCGTCGGGATCGGCGGGCCGGTCGGCGCCGGCAAGACCACGCTGACGGAGATGCTCTGCAAGGCGATGCGCGACCGTTATTCCGTCGCCGTCGTCACCAACGACATCTACACGAAGGAGGACGCGCAGATCCTCACCCGCCTTCAGGCGCTGCCTGAAGAACGCATCCTCGGCGTGGAGACGGGCGGCTGCCCGCACACCGCGATTCGCGAAGATGCGTCGATCAATCTCCAGGCGATCGCGGAGATGCGCGCGCGCTTTCCCGACCTCGACGTGGTCTTCATCGAATCGGGCGGCGACAATCTCGCCGCTACCTTCTCGCCCGAGCTCGCCGACCTCACCCTCTACGTCATCGACGTCGCGGGCGGCGAGAAGGTGCCGCGCAAGGGCGGCCCCGGCATCACCCGCTCCGATCTTCTGATCGTCAACAAGATCGACCTCGCGCCTTATGTCGGCGCCGACCTCGATGTGATGGAGGCAGACACGAAGCGCATGCGCGGCGAACGGCCTTACGTCTTCGCCGACATGCGCCGCCGCGTCGGGCCTCGAGCGCATCGTCGGCTTCATC
>CAWDTS010000018.1:0-120598 GCA_963805325.1 uncultured Alphaproteobacteria bacterium
AGTCCCCCTAGAGTGCCCAACTAAATGATGGCAACTAAGGGCGAGGGTTGCGCTCGTTGCGGGACTTAACCCAACATCTCACGACACGAGCTGACGACAGCCATGCAGCACCTGTGTGCAGGTCCCCGAAGGGAAGGAATCCATCTCTGGAAGCCGTCCTGCCATGTCAAGGGCTGGTAAGGTTCTTCGCGTTGCTTCGAATTAAACCACATGCTCCACCGCTTGTGCGGGCCCCCGTCAATTCCTTTGAGTTTTAATCTTGCGATCGTACTCCCCAGGCGGAATGCTTAATGCGTTAGCTGCGCCACCGAAGAGCATGCTCCCCAACGGCTGGCATTCATCGTTTACGGCGTGGACTACCAGGGTATCTAATCCTGTTTGCTCCCCACGCTTTCGCGCCTCAGCGTCAGTATCGGGCCAGTGAGCCGCCTTCGCTTCTGGTGTTCCTCCGAATATCTACGAATTTCACCTCTACACTCGGAATTCCACTCACCTCTCCCGAACTCCAGGCTGCCAGTATCAAGGGCAGTTCCGAGGTTGAGCCTCGGCATTTCACCCCTGACTTAACAACCCGCCTACGCGCGCTTTACGCCCAGTAAATCCGAACAACGCTAGCCCCCTTCGTATTACCGCGGCTGCTGGCACGAAGTTAGCCGGGGCTTCTTCTCCGACTACCGTCATTATCTTCATCGGCGAAAGAGCTTTACAACCCTAGGGCCTTCTTCACTCACGCGGCATGGCTGGATCAGGCTTTCGCCCATTGTCCAATATTCCCCACTGCTGCCTCCCGTAGGAGTCTGGGCCGTGTCTCAGTCCCAGTGTGGCTGATCATCCTCTCAGACCAGCTACCGATCGTCGCCTTGGTAGGCCATTACCCCACCAACTAGCTAATCGGACGCGGGCCGATCTTTCGGCGATAAATCTTTCTCCTTGCGGACGTATCCGGTATTAGCACGAGTTTCCCCGAGTTATTCCGAACCGAAAGGTACGTTCCCACGCGTTACTCACCCGTCTGCCACTCCCTCCGAAGAGGGCGTTCGACTTGCATGTGTTAAGCCTGCCGCCAGCGTTCGTTCTGAGCCAGGATCAAACTCTCAGGTTGAATGAGATCTTTGAAACGGCTTTGGATCGCGCATTGACGAGGTCACACAATCGTCCTTCCGCTTCCCGAAATCCGAAGACTTCAGAATACGGACGACGACTTTGTGAGTTCTCAGAGAATACGCAAACCGCCGAAGTCTCGTTCACGGCGCCAACCAGAGCCCGAAGACTCAAAGATGGCGCCCGCAAAGACCTCGCCGTCTACGTTTCTCTTTCTTCAAACCAAATTGTCAAAGAACCGGCCGCACTGCACGAGACAGGAAGGCCGCCCAGCCGCTCGATTTAACTCTCACGGCCGCAAAAGGCCTTCCGGGCAGGCCGGTTGACCTAGTGCTTGTCGGGAACGCCAAACCACGGAGGCGAACGAAGTCAGCCCCGCGGCCGGCAGAGGGGGTGATATATTCACCGTCATCTCCCCTGTCAACACTCACGAGGCGGCGAATTCGCACTTTTGTGGATGGCCGCGAAAGTCCGCGGCATTCCTCGCGTTCTGCTGCGCTGCGAGACGACGGATGATGTGCGGCTCCGTCCGATCGCATCGCGTTGACAGGCTCAGACCGCGCTGTCACGAACCGTCACGAAGAGGCCAAATTCCTGCGGCCTTGTGGCGAATCTTCGAGGTACAGGGGGACGGGCGGTTTGCAGGATCTGCAGCGACAACGCGTTCCGCGGCCGCTCGTTGATCTCGGAGACGAGGATCCCCTCTATACGCGCAACATCACGAACGGTCCGCCCGACCGCCGCCGTGTCAGCCTGCGCTGGCTCGCCGGCTCGGTCCTGACCGGTCTTTTTTCCGCAATACTTGTCGGCGGCGCACTGCAGGCCGCGATCGGCCTCGACGAGTATGCGGTCGTGCGGCCGGCGTTTGCGCACGGCTTTTCCGGCACGACAGAGACCGCCGAGAAGGGTGATCGCTTCCGCCCCGTGCCGGAGAACAACGTGATGCGGCACGTCATCCAGATCTCCACGGTGACGCGGGAGAACGACAAGAACATCGTGCGCGTGCGCCCGTTCGCGCATGTCCACACGAATCTTGCCGCTCCGGTGGCGGATGATGTTGCTGCAAAAATCCCACCGTTCCAGGCGGCGGATGTGTTCACCGGCGGAGAGGAAGAGCCGCCGATGGAGGTGACCTCGGCGAGCGATTCCATCTACGGCGCGGAGGTCGACGGCGAGGTCGCCATCTCGGTCGTGGATTTTCCGATGTCAGGCGCCGACTACGACGAATCGGCCGCGCTCGACGTGGCCGAGGTCGAGGGGCGCGTGCGCCAGGCGGCGCCGTTCCTGGGGGACGGCAAGGTGCAGGTCGCGTCGCTCCCCTATGTCGACCCCGCCCGCTTCGAGACGACGAGCTCCGACCCGACGGCATTGAACCCGATCGCAGTGGCGATCGCCCCGGAGAATGTCTCGCTCCTGGAGAAATCCGACGAACCGACCGATGTCGGGATCGAGGACAAGATACTGCCGGTCGAGGAGGGCGCCTCGCTCAGGAAGATACTGACGGACGAAGGCGCCGCCCCGGAGGAGGCCGCTGCGATCCAGTCGGCGCTCGTCGCGAATTTCTCGTTCGATTTTCGCGCCGGGCAGAAGGTCCGCATCGGCCTCGCGCCCGATCCCGATACGGGCTCGGTGCGCCCGGTCCGCGTCAGCCTTTACGAGCCGAACGATCGCCATATCGCGACCGTCGCGCTCTCCGACAACGGCGTCTATGTGGCCGCGCACGAGCCGGCGCGCGACGGCCAGCTCGAAGTGGCGGAGCAGGAGCAGCCGAACGCTGCGGGCACGCTGCCGACGCTGCATGACGGCCTGTGGGGCACCGGCCTTTCGCTCGGCATGTCGGAGGACGTGATCAAGAACCTCGTCCACATCTTCTCCTACGATGTGGACTATCAGGGGCGGCTCTCGCCGAGCGACGATCTCGACGTGATCTATTCGGCCGAGCCGGCCGGCGACAGCTCCGAGATCATCTACGCGGCGCTGACCCTCGGCAGCGTCACGCACAAGTTCTATCGCTTCCGCGACGCCACAGACGGCACCGTCGACTACTACGACGAGGACGGGAAGAGCGCGCAGAAATTCCTGATCAGGAAGCCTGTCGCCACCGGGCGATTCTCCTCAGGTTTCGGCATGCGCCGGCATCCCATCCTGCACCGCTACCGCATGCATACCGGCGTCGACTGGGCGGCGCCGACGGGGACGCCGATCATGGCGGCGGGCGACGGCGTGATCGAGAAGATCGGCACGCGCGCCGGCTACGGCCGCTCCATCACGCTGCAGCACCTGCACGGCTACGAGACCACCTACAACCACATGAGCGGCTACGCCAAAGGCCTGAAGGCGGGCGACAAGGTGAAGCAGAACCAGATCATCGGCTTCATCGGCTCGACCGGCCTCTCCACCGGCCCGCATCTGCACTTCGAGGTCATGGTCAACGGCCGCTTCGTCGATCCGCTCAAGATCCGCGTGCCGCGCGGCCACGAACTGCAGGGCTCCGAGCTCGCCTCCTTCGAGCAGGAGCGCCAGCGCATCGACGACCTCCTGGCCAAGGACGAAGGCACCGTCGCCAGCGCGAACTGAGGCGCGACTGACCTCCAGCCGGTCGTCAGTCCCGGGCGCGACCCAAGCATCCATTCAGGAACGGTTCAGCCGCCCCGGCGCTAGCTGGTCCGGCAATGACGACGGAGATGCCGCGGCTGGCGAAGCAACCAATTCGTCCCCATATCCGTTGTGAACAAAGGCGTTTCTGCCAGGAGCGATCAAAGTGCGTGTTCGACCCCTTCTTCTCGCCGCGGGCCTTGTTGCCGGCGCTCTCGTTGCCTCGCAGGCCGAGGCCGATCCCGGCCGCGCCACCGGCAGCGTCAACATGCGCCAATGCGCGAGCACCAGCTGCGCGCGGATCCTGACCATCCCGGCCGGCGCCGTGGTCGACGTTCTGGCGCGCCAGGGCTCGTGGTACCAGGTCCAGTATCGCGGCGTCGTCGGCTTCGCCTCCGGGTCCTACATCAGCGTCGGCGGCTATTACGTGGCGCCCCCGCCTCCCCCGCCGGTCTATTATCCGCAGCCTTATTATTACGAATACGACCCGTTCCCCTACCGGCACGATTACCGCCGGCCGCGCTACTACAACGACCATCACCGCGGCGACTACGGCTCCGGCAGCCATCAGCATGAGGGCAGCTACAACCCGCCCCACAACAGCGGCGGGTCGCAACATGGCGATAGCGGCTCGCAGCAGGGCGGCGGCGGCGTGCGACCCTACGTGCCCGGCCAGGGCCACGGCAACGAACCCGGCGGCCTCTGCGCCCCCGGCGATATTCAATGCAATCGGTGAACGCCGCGCGCTAAGGGCGCCATCCGCTCCCTCTCGCCGGGCAAAGAACCGGATCGGCTTCGCCTAGCCATAGCCGGTGCGAGGGATGCGACGTTCAAACGGCGAACTTCCCCTGTTCTGGCGCGTAACTTCTGACAGAGTCGGCTATACTGCTAGCGTTCGAGTTTGATTCGACCTCGACCTCTCTCAGGAGGCCTCGACAAAGTCATGACAGGTTTGAGTGACATATTGGGGTCAAACCCCATCGAAAGCCTTTCAGGAACAGTTCTCGATGGCCGCTGGAAGATTGAGAGCTTATTAAAGAAAAACGAGTTCCAAACTGGAAGCTGCTTCTCTGTTGGATATGCAGTTCGCAGCACTAAAGATGGGACCTCAGCGTTTGCTAAAATTCTCGACTTTTCCCGTGCCTTGCAGGAAGTCGATACTGCTGCCGCACTTCATAGAATGACCGAGGAATATATATTCGAAAGAGAGCTCTTAAAGTTATGTGCCACCCATGACCTTACGCGTGTGATAAGCGCGCTCGACTTTGGGGAGATAAAGTGTAGCGACGTCCCGCTAGGCAAGCTCTTCGTTATCATTTTTGAGATGGCCGAAGCTGACGTGCGAAAATACCTATCCACGACCGGTCTAAGCTCGTTGGCATGGAGGCTACGAGTCCTCCACGACATATCAATCGGGCTGAGTCAGCTCCACGGAAAAGACATTCACCATCAGGACCTGAAGCCGTCGAATGTCCTCCTCTTCGACGGAGGCGGCCGCTCGAAGGTGGGAGACCTTGGGCGCGCGCACTGCCAGACCCTGTCGTCGCCAAACGACAGCAGTAGACGTCCCGGCGCCTTCCATTACGCTCCTCCTGAACAGCTGTACGACGCGGGCTATAGCGACAGACTGACACTCCGCCGCGCTGGCGACTTGTATCTACTTGGTAGCATGCTCGACTTTTTCGTTACCGGGGTGCCTACCACTGTCCGCCTTGTGAGGGCCCTGGGCGAGATTCACCGCCCCTTTCCGAGTGAACTCAATGGGTGGCGTGGTCTCTACGGTGATGTCCTGCCTCATCTTCAGACCGCTCACGCCGGTCTCGCTCGCGAATTCCGGTCAAGCGTGATGGCAATGATAGAGGTCTCTGCGCTATCTCGTAGGATCGCAAACGAGCTCACTGATCTTTTCCGCTACGCCACGAACCCAGACCCCACAGCAAGGGGGCATCCCTCTGCACAACGCATGCTGCACGTGTCAAATTTCGATCTGCAGCGGTTTATCTCTGCGTTTGAATTCTATCGAAACGCACCGAGATCGAGGAAAAGAAAGCCATTGCAAAGCGCGCCGGCTGACCTCAATAGGCAACTAGTACCGCGCTGGCGCTCCTTGCCGCGAACGCCTACTGCCGAGTTAGAAAGCCATATCCCATCAGGCCCACCGGACGAGTGGGTTACTTCGGAGCTGGACCGTCGCCTCACGGCTTGGAGTACCCGCCGCGATTTCGAATCAGCGCAGGAACTCGTTTGGGCTGCTTCCATATTCAGAGGCGACGGTGTCGCTTGGGCAGGGCTGCGCCAAGTGGTCGACAGCCCCCACCTCCCATCGCACGTTCGCGAAGATGCCAGCTCACTACTAGAGCATGCACCAACTGCCAGCATTGAGCTTACACTCGATGCCACAAGCACCAAGGAGATACTTATCAGCCGCATCAGAAGCATACGCAAGGAATTGCGAGTCGTTCCGACAGATCCGATCGCGTATACCAATCTTGCGATGCTCTACAGTCGGTTGGGCCAAATAGAGCCCGCCGAAAGAGCGATCAAAGTGGCCGTCCAACTTTCGCCCTCGAGCCGCTACGTTCTCCGCGCGGCAACCCGCTTTATGGTGCACATCGGAAAGTTTGACAGGGCCCTGTGGATTCTTGAGAAAGCACTGTCGACCGATCCATGGCTGCATGCAGCCCGCGTAGCGCTATACGACCTTACTGATTCTCCAATTCGGAGATTGGCGGATTCCAAAAAGCTCTTGCAGCAGAAGTTGGCAGCAAGGCATCTCTCCGAACTCGCGAGCGCCTTTGCAACTCTTGAGCTTAAGGCTGGTCACGTTGGTCGTGCAAAAAAGCTCTTTCGAGCCAGCGCAGTTGATCCTACTGACAATGTGATCGCGCAACTACAATGGGCATCAATCCACAAGGCAGGAGAGTTCGCCGATGAACTTCTTACTCACTTACTGACATACGAGGCTCGCACCGCCGTTGCAAAGCAAAGGAGAGACTGGACCTCGGCTTTAAATAACTGTGCCAAATGGCTCGATGACGAACCATTCTCAATTAGACCGGCCCAAGAGGGAAGCTTCATTGCGGCGGAATATACGCACGATTTTGAAAAAGCTCTAGAGTTTTGCGAGATTGGGCTGATTGCCAATCCAGATAGCTTCAGCCTTCTAAACAATGCCTCCTACGCTCAAGCCGCCCTGGGCAACATTCCGGAGGCACATCAACTCCTGCAGTCGGCACAGGCGAACGTCCAGAGCGCCAAGGACAGAATAGTGTCTGTGGCGACGAGCGGGTTTATAAGCTTCCGAATCGGTCGGGTTGACAACGGAATTGGTCAGTATCTCAAGGCTATTGACGCAGCGATAAGGCTAAATGATCTCACCCTAGCGAAGCTTGTGGTTGTCCACTACTTTGGGGAGTATATCCGCGCCGGATACCTTATCGACGAGACGCAGTTGCCGGCTATTCGCTCGCTTTTTGAGGGCGAGGCTGTCCCTTTCATCGTTAGGGACGTGTATGCGGCTCACCTTAGTCCTCTCCTATCTGCACGGGAGGGCGGGCCGGGGCCCGACGGAAACTTTGAGAGCACTCTTCGAGGCCTGACCCCTTCTTAAGTGTAGCGCGACGCCGGACACGGGGCTCTGCCAATGTGCCCGCTTTCCCTTGCCAACCTCCCTCCCCTCGCGCCATCATCCGTCCCACAACAATCGCCGCTCCTTCGAGGCGCGGCTTTATGCCGCGCACCTGCGGCTTGAGGAAAATCCGCGGCGTCGAGTCCGAGGAAAAGCGGAAATGGGGAGGATTTGACATGCAGAGCGGCTGCAGCTCTCGCGCGACGATCTTCTTGACGCCTACCGCCGCATGCGGACCATCCGCGAGTTCGAGGAGCGGGTGCACGACGAGTTCTCCGCCGGCAATATCCCCGGCTTCGTGCACCTCTATGCCGGCGAGGAGGCGTCCGGCGTCGGCGTCTGCCTGCATCTCGACGATCGCGACGCCATCGCCTCCACGCATCGCGGCCACGGTCATTGCATCGCCAAGGGCTGCGATATCGACGGCATGATGCACGAGATTTTTGGGCGCAAGGACGGGCTTTGCGGCGGCAAGGGCGGGTCGATGCACATCGCCGATCTGTCGAAGGGGATGCTCGGCGCGAACGGCATCGTCGGCGCCGGCGCGCCGCTCGTCTGCGGCGCGGCGCTCAGCGCAAAAACGCTGAAGACCGGCGGCGTCGGCGTGTGCTTCTACGGCGACGGCGCATCGAACCAGGGCGCGGTGCTCGGAAAGCTACAACCTCGCGAAGATCTGGAACCTGCCGATGGTCTTTGTCGCGGAGGACAACGGCTATGCGGAATCGACCGCGTCGTCCTGGTCGGTCGGCGGCAGCCAGGTCGGCCGCGGCACGGGCTTCGGCATTCCCTCGCGGCAGGTCGACGGGCAGGATTTCTTCGCCGTCTACGAGGCATCGGGCGAAGCGATCGAGCGCGCGCGAAACGGCGAAGGCCCGTCGCTCCTGCACGTCAAGCTCACGCGCTACTTCGGGCACTTCGAGGGCGATGCGATGACCTATCGCGCGCCCGACGAAGTGGCGAATGCGCGGGCGAACTCCGATCCGCTGAAGATTTTCCGCCAGCGCGTGGTCGAGGCGTCGCTCCTGAAGCCGGAGGATTTCGAGCGCGAGGAGAAGGCGATCGTGGCGACCATCGCCGCCGCGGTGGCCAAGGCGAAAGCCGCGCCGATGCCAACGGAAGCCGACCTGATGACGGACGTGTATTTGAATTATTGAGGGATGGAGTTGGGCGGAGGATCGTCCATGCAGGCAATCCCCCTCATCCTGAGGTGCGAAGCGCCGAAGGCGCGAGCCTCGAAGGGGCGAGTGGTCGCTGGGGTCGATGCAATGCGTGCTTCGAGGCTCCCCCGGATCAAGTCCGGGGTCGCACCTCAGCATGAGGATGTTTGGTGGACGCCGTCAACGAAGCGGCGACCTGGGAGGAAGATGTGAGCAAGAAATCCTATCGCCAGGCGATCAACGAGGCGATCCGTCAGGAGATGCGGCGCGACAGCCGCGTCATCATCATGGGCGAGGACATTTCCGGCGGCACCGGCGCGCCCGGCGATCAGGACGCCTGGGGCGGGCCGCTCGGCGTCACCAAGGGGCTCCGGCCCGGAATTCGGGCCGGAGCGCGTGCTCGACACGCATCTTGCCGAAATTTCTTTTGTTGGGGCCGCTGCGGGCGCGGCGGCGACCGGCCTTCGCCCCATCGTGGAGCTGATGTTCGTCGACTTCATGGGCGTCTGCTTCGACCAGATCTTCAACCAGGCCGCAAAGTTCCGCTACATGTTCGGCGGCAAGGCAGTGACGCCGCTCGTCGTGCGCACCATGTACGGCGCCGGCTTCCGCGCCGCCTCGCAGCACTCGCAATGCCTCTATCCGATCTTCACCCACATTCCGGGGCTGAAGGTGGTGCTGCCGTCGAATGCCTATGAGGCGAAGGGCCTCCTCACGCAGGCGATCCGCGACGACGATCCCGTCATCTTCTTCGAGCACAAGGCGATGTACGACGAGGAGATGGAAGTGCCCGACGAGGCCTACGCCATCCCCTTCGGCGAGGCCAACGTCACGCGCGAGGGCGACGATGCGACGATCGTGGCGTTCGGGCGCATGGTGAACTTCGCCAACGAGGCGGCCGACAATCTGAAGAAGCGCGGCATCAGCTGCACCGTCGTCGATCCGCGCACCACCTCGCCACTCGACCACCTAACGATTTTGGAGACGGTGGAGGAGACCGGCCGGCTCGTCGTGGTGGACGAGGCGCATCCGCGCTGCGGCATGGCGGCGGATATCGCCAGCATCGTCGCCGAGCACGCTTTCGGCGCGCTGAAAGCGCCCATCAAGCTCGTCACCGCGCCGCACGCGCCCGTGCCCTTCTCCCCGGCGCTTGAGGACATCTACATCCCCTCCGTCGCGAAGATCGAAGCCGCCGTCACCGAAGTGGTCGACTACGGGGCGAAGCAGGCGGCGGAGTGAGCGACGAGGAAGGCTTCTCGCCCTGGGGCGAGGGCGCGGCGAAACCCGCTTCGGAAACGAGAACGATGTCCGACATCAAGCCGATCACCATGCCGAAATGGGGCCTCGCCATGGAGGAGGGCATCCTGGCGCGCTGGGCGGTGGAGGAAGGCGCGGAGATCGCCGCCGGCCAGGAGATCATGGACATCGAGACGACGAAGATCGCCAACGTCTTCGAGAGCCCGGTCGCCGGCGTGTTGCGCAGGAAGGTCGTGCAGGAAGGCGAGACGGTGCCGGTCGGCGCGCTTCTCGGCGTCGTCGCCGCGCCCGGCGTCGACGACGCGGCGGTGGAGAAATTCGTCGGCGCGTTCCTGGAGAACTTCAAGCCGGCCGAAGCGGGCGAGAGCGCGCCGGCGCCGGAGATCGTCGAAGCCGGCGGGCGGCGCATCCGGCGTCTGAAGGCCGGGTCCGGACAGCGGCATTCCGGTCCTGATGATCCACGGCTTCGGCGCCGACCACACGACCTGGATGTTCAACCAGGCGGACCTTTCGGCCGACCGGCCCGTGCACGCGATCGACCTGCCGGGCCACGGCGGCTCGTCCAAGGATGTCGGCGACGGCTCCGTCCTGGCGTTGGCCGAAGCCGTCATCGCCTATATGGACGCGGAGGGCATCTCCTCGACGCATCTCGTCGGCCATTCGCTCGGCGGTGCGATCGCCATTGTGATCGCCGCGACGGCGCCCGAACGCGTCAGCGCGCTGACGCTCGTCGCGCCCGGCGGGCTCGGCAAGGAGATCGCGCAGGAATTCATCGAGGGCTTCATCGCCGAAAGCCGCGCGCGAAAGCTGCGGCCGGTGCTCGAAATGCTCGTCGCCAATCCGGAGATGGTGACCGCCGACATGGTCGAAGAGGTCTTGAAGTTCAAGCGCCTCGACGGCTCGCTTGCCGCGCTGCGCTCCATCGCCAACGCCGTCTTCAAAGGCAACACGCAGCGCGGCTCGCTGCGCGAGGCGCTCGCAGCCGTGAAGGCGCCGGTTCAGGTGATCTGGGGCGAAGGCGACCGCATCATTCCTGCGCACCACGCCGATGACCTCCCCGCTTCCGTGAAAGTCACCAGGGTCGCCGATTCCGGCCACATCCCGCATATGGAGAAGGCGGCCCAGGTGAACGAAGCGATCAAGGGTCACCACCCCGTCTGATGGAAGCTTGGCGGGTCGCCGCCAAGCTCGCTGCCCACTGTGCCGGGACCGCGCAGCTCTCCGATCAACCGAGCGAGCAAGCTCGGGTCGCGCTCGTGCATGTGATAGAAATAGCGACCGGGTTTCGACGGTGCTTGAGTGGCTCCCCGCGAACCGATCTAGGCTGCGGCGGATTTCGGACCGTTGACGTTCTCGATCTCTTCATCCGGATAGACGCCCTTGAGCACGGTCTCGAAGTGCTCCTTGACCGACTCGTTGCATGGGCATGACCGTGCCCGCAGGGCGTCACGGTCCTGTACGAGTAGCGATCCACGCCGGGTCTGCAAAAGCCCTTCGCGCTTGAATGTCTGGATGACGCAACTCGTATAGCTCCGCCCCACCCCTAGCATCGTCGCGAGCTGCTCGTGCGTGAGCGGTACGACGTGGTCGCCAGTCCGCTCCATCGTAGCGACGATCCATTTCGCGGTGCGCTGCTCGATCGAATGGATCGCGTTGCAGGCGATCGACTGGAACACCTGCGCCAACAGGCAGTCGGCGTATCGCGCGAACAGCAAACGCAGCGAGGTCGACTGCGACTTGGCGCGCTCCAATTCGCTTACCTTAATCCGTAGGAACGGTCCGGGGTGCTTCACCACGATTCGGCAATATGCCGGCAGGTGCCCAAGACTTACGATACCGCCCACCGCCCCTTCCCGGCCAATGAGCACAGTCTCTACGTCGCGGCCATCAATGTTGCCGACGAGAAACGAAGCGAGGCTCGCGTCGCAGGGAAAATGTACGACGTCCACATTGTCGCCGGGGTTGTAGATCAGCCCCGCTGCCGGCAAATCCACCACCTCCAGATGCGGTGCGATCAGGGCATAATCGTCGTCACGGAGCGAGCGCAGAAGGTTGTTGCGCGGGCGGTCGTCCGTGCTCGCCTTCGGTGCCGGTTTCTCGCGCATCCCAAATTCCTTCGCACGGAAAATAATCCGCCACAGAAAACCCTTATGTTCACTAGTGCACAGACACGCAAGCCCTCTTGTGATCAGTTTTGCTCATTGGGACTAGCGTGCTCCCGAGACATCGCCGCTACTGCCGAAATCAGGATCGCTCTGCCGTGTATCCGGATCTGCTTCCAACGAGTGGGGCGCGGCGCAGAAAGCTAAGCCGCGAGATAATTCCGTGCTGATCAGGCACCCTTCCGAGGGCACAAAACTGGACGATCGATCGGAAACACTGCGCGAGCTGGTTGAGCAACCGGCGTTTGGCGCACACACGGTGGAACAGCGGGAACTGTTGATCGCGGAACTAAATCACCGCATCCGCAACATTTTCAGCCTCGTTCGCGGAATCGTTTCCCAAAGCCGCCAATCGGCGACCACCGTTGATGGATTAGCAAGCGTCCTTGGCGAGCGGATAGACGCCCTGTCGCGCGCGCACGACCAGCTGACCGGCGACAGGAGCGGGCCTGCTTCGTTCCACGAGCTCGTTGCGGCAGAGGCCGGCGCTTATCTCCAAGGCAAAGCATCGCGCGTTGCCGTAAGTGGCCCTCGCGCGACACTTTCCTTGCGTGCCTTCACGACTGTGGCACTGGTCATGCACGAGATGATTACCAACTCGGCGAAGTACGGCGCGCTTAGTAATAGCCGCGGCCAGGTTCTTGTGGAGACGGAATTCGACGCTGACGGCAGCTTGATCATCGATTGGCGCGAGAGCGGCGGGCCGCGCGTACAACGGCCGACACGTCGCGGCTTCGGCAGCACCGTGATCGAGCGATCAATTCCCCACGACCTCGGAGGCGAGACGACGCTCGAATTCGTGCCGGAAGGGCTGCACGCGCGCTTCAAAATCCCATCCCCTTTCGTCACGCGGCATGAGAACTCCCGCGGAAGCCCCCATCGCGGAGGCAGAGCCCGATGACGTGGTCGGCCAAGATATCCCGGCGGACGTTCTCCTGGTTGAGGACAACATGATCATCGCGCTCGACGCGGAGGAGACGATTCGGGAACTCGGCGTGGAAAGCGTTCGGACCGCGACCGGCGTAGATAGGGCTCTCGCTGCAATCTCCGAGCGGACTCCCGACTTCGCGCTGCTCGACGTCAACCTCGGCGCCGAGACGAGTTTCAAGATCGCAGAACGGCTTCAGGCGGTCGGCGTCCCCTTTGCATTTGTCACCGGCTACAGCGAGCAGGTCGCTTTTCCCGACGCATTTCGCAATACACCGCAGCTGCGCAAGCCCTATTCGAACAAATCGCTCCGCCTCTTCTTGGGGCGGCATGCTTCCGGGTGACCTAGCCCAGCGTGTAGTCGCGCGTCGCTTCCGGGTCGTTCGTCTCAAATGGAAGTGCAGCGAGCTCGACCCACAGGGCATCCGGCGTCGGCCATGCCGCCCATTCGAGCGTCTCGCTCACGCGTTCCGGCTTCGTCACCCCGCAGATCGTGGCGGTGACGCGCGGGTCGCGCATGGAGAATTGCAGCGCGGCGGCGCCGAGCGGGACCTTGTGCTTCGCGCAGACGGCCTCGATGCGGCGAATCGGATCGAGCATGTCGGCGGACGCCGCCTGATAGGCGTAGCGCGGATAGGCGACAGAGCCCTTGGCGAGGACACCGCTCGCGTAAGGCGCCGCGTTGAGCACGGCGATCCCCTTGCCGACGGCGAAGTCGATCATCGCCTCCGCGTTGCGGTTCGCAAGCGTGAAGCGGTTGTGCGTGATCAGCGCGTCGAAATCCCAGTCGGCGAGGATCGGCATCATGACGTCGACGCGACCGGCGGCCAGTCCGACCGCATCCGTCAGTCCTTCCTCCTTCATCTTGAAGAGCTCGGCGAGAGCGCCCTTCGGCCCGGTGACATCACTCATATCCGGCACGTATTCCGGATCATGCAGATGCAGGATGTGGACATGGTCGACCCCGAGAGCCTCCAGGCTCTCCTCCAGCGACCGCCGCGCGCGCGAAGCATCGAACTTATTCGTCGTCGTGTCGCGGTCGAGCTTGGTGGAGATGACGACGCCATCGGGCAGCCCGCCGCGCTCGCGGACCACCAGCCCGATGCGTTCCTCGCTTCGCCCAAAGCCGTAGTTCCGCGATACGTCGAGAAATTTCGCCGGCCCGTCGAAGATCGCTCGGACCGTCGCCTTCGCCCGCTCCTCGTCAACTCCGTAGCCATAGGTGTCCGGCATGTCGCCGAGACCCGACGTCCCGAAGCAGATATTCGGCACCATGACGCCGCTTCGGCCGAGAGGCATTTTCTTGGTGCGTTCCGCTGTCGGCATTGGAATTCCCTCCCGGCTGGTCCTATTCGGCGCGGGAGAATGGCCATGCCGCGGCGCTTTCGCAACGGGCTGCAGCGAATATGATGCCGGCGATCAGCCGTCAGGGAGATTTGAGGATGCGACGCTTGTCTTGGACGATCGTTTCGGGCGCGCTCGCGCTTGCCTTCTCCGTCGGTCCCGCCGCCGCGGCGGAAAGCGCGCCGATCTACTCCGACATGGACCGGCTGCATCCGGTCTATGCCGCGCACGGCATGGTCGCGAGCCAGGAAGCGCTCGCCACGAATATCGGCGTCGACATCCTGAAGAAGGGCGGAAACGCGGTCGACGCGGCCGTCGCGGTTGGCTTCGCCCTAGCCGTCACGCTGCCTGAGGCCGGCAATCTCGGCGGTGGCGGCTTCATGCTCGTGCACCTCGCGAAAAGCGGCGAGACGGTCGCCATCGACTACCGCGAGAAGGCGCCACTCAAGGCGAGCCGCGACATGTTCCTCGACGCGGCCGGTAATGCCGATCCGAATCTCTCGCGCTGGAGCGGGCTTTCGACCGGCGTGCCGGGAACCGTCGCCGGATTGTCGCTCGCCCTTCAGCGCTACGGCACGATGCGCCTCGCGGACGTGATGGCGCCGGCGATCAGGCTCGCCGAAGACGGCGTCGTGGTGACCCCCGGCCTCGCCGAGGCGCTGGTCGGAAGCCACGACACGTTCGCCAAGTATCAAAGCAGCGCCGGCGTTTTCCTGAAACCCGACGGCAGCGACTTCCAGCCGGGCGACCGGCTCGTGCAGAGCGATCTGGCGAATTCCCTGAAGGCGATCGCCAAGGACGGGCCGGACGCCTTCTATCGCGGCGAGATCGGAACGCTGATCGCGGCGGAGATGGCCCGCTCCGGCGGGCTGATCACGACCGAGGACCTGGCGAAATACGAGGCGGTCGTGCGCGAGCCCGTGCGCGGAACCTACCGCGGCTATGACATCCTCTCGATGCCGCCGCCCTCCTCCGGCGGCACGCACGTCGTCGAGATCCTGAACATCCTCGAAGGCTATCCGATCGGCGCGCTCGGCTTCGGCAGCGCGGCGACGATGCATCTGATGGCCGAGGCCATGCAGCGCGCCTACGCCGACCGCAGCGAATATCTCGGCGACAGCGATTTCGTCGACGTGCCGGTGAAGGGACTGACCAGCAAGGCCTATGCGGAGACGCTACGCGCCACCATCGACGAGGCGCACGCGACGCCCTCGGCGTCGATCAAGTCGGGCAAGCCGCTGCCCTACGAGAGCGATCAGACCACCCACTTCTCCGTCGTCGACGCAGAGGGCAACGCCGTGTCCAACACCTACACGCTGAATTTCGGCTTCGGCTCGGGCCTTGTCGCGGAAGGAACCGGCATCCTCCTGAACAACGAGATGGACGATTTCTCCGCCAAGCCCGGCGTTCCGAACGCCTATGGCCTGATCGGCGGCGACGCCAATGCCGTCGAGCCCGGAAAGCGTCCGCTCTCCTCGATGAGCCCGACCATCGTCCTGAAGGACGGCAAGACCTTCCTGGTGACCGGCAGTCCCGGCGGCAGCCGCATCATCACCACCGTCCTGCAAGTGATCATGAACGTGATCGACCACGGCATGAACGTCGCCGAGGCGAGCGCGGCGCCCCGCATGCACGACCAGTGGCTGCCGGACGAGATCAGGGTCGAGGAGGGCTTCAGCCCCGACACGCTGAAGCTGCTGGAGGACATGGGCCACAAGATTGCGGTCAAGGCCACGATGGGCTCCACGCAATCGATCATGCGGCGCAACGATGGCGCGCTTTTCGGCGCATCCGACCCGCGCCGCCCGACCGCCCTGACGGCGGGATATTGACGCGTTTCGCCGCGGCCGCCAGCCGGCCGATTGGCCGCGTTTGCAAAAAAAACGTGCGTACCGGCCGGCCTTTGACGCTGGTATTCCGGCGCAAAATCGTGAATCGTGCCGGCGCTATGACAAGCCCGTTCGTAAGGGCGAGGCACTTGGGAAGGAAACGCTATGGCAAATCCGTTTGAAATGACGCCGCAATCGCGGCGCGAGTTCTTCAAGACTTCGGCCGCAGCCGCCGCGCTGATCGGCGGACTGGGCGTCAGCCCGGCGCTGGCGCAGGCCGCGATGGCCGTCGGCGCCTCGGAGAAGCCTCTGAAGGCGGCCTTCTCCAACGCCGGTCTGCAGGCGACCTGGTGCGCCCAAGGCAAGCAGGCGGCGGAATATTGGGGCAAGCTCTTCAACGTCGAGGTCACCTGGTTCGACGGACAGCTCGACGCGGTGAAGCAGCGCGCCGCGATCGACAACATGGCCTCGCAGGACTGGGACTTCGTGGCGATCCAGGCCTTCGGCATCGGCACGCTGACGCAGCCGGTGCAGGCGATGATCGACAAGGGCGTTCCGGTCATGGACATGGACACGCTGATCGCGCCGCTCGATCAGATCAACGTCCATTCATTACTCGCCCCCGACAACGAGTTCATGGGCTCGGCCGTGACGCAGGCGCTCGTCACCGCGATCGGCGGCAAGGGCAAGATGGTCATGACGCAAGGTGCGCTCGGTCATACCGGCGCGCAGGGCCGCGCCCGCGGCTTCGAGTCGGTGGTGAAGAACTTCCCCGACATCGAGGTGCTCGACACGCAGCCCGCCGACTGGGACGTCTCCAAGGTGTCGCGCATCTGGGAGACGCTTCTGACCAAGTACCCGCAGATCGACGCGGCGTTCTTCCACAATGACGACATGGCCCTTGCGGCCTACGAAGTCATGAAGCGCCAGAACCGCACCGAGATCAAAATCGGTGGTGTCGACGCCATGCCGCCGGCCATCAGCGCTGTCGCTGACGGGCGGATGCTGGCGACGGTCCGCAACCCGTCCTGCCGCATTCACGGCTACTCGGTTGTCGCCGGTGTGGCGGCGGTCGTCGGCGGCGAAAAGACCGGCGAAGGCATTCCGAAGAACATCGTGACCGACGGCCCGGTCGTCACCCAGGCCAACGCAGCCGGCATGCAGTGGATGGAAGATCACTTCCTGATCTGACGCCTACCGGGCGTCGCCGGCGTTGAGGCCGGCGACGCCCAAACCAGCGCATTCGTCCTCCCGATGAGCAAATCGACATGAGCGCGACCGATACCGCCGCAGGCCCGGCCGCGGACGGCCCTCCGCTGCTGGAGCTTTCCGGAATCTCCAAGTCGTTTGGCGGCGTGCAGGCGCTACGCGGCGTCGATTTCACGCTGCGCGCCGGAGAGATCCACGGCCTCGTCGGCGAGAACGGCGCCGGCAAGTCGACGCTGATGAAGATCATCGCCGGCGTCCACCCCGACTTTACCGGCACGATGCGGATCGGCGGAAAGGACGTGCGCTTCCGCTCCGCGCGCGACGCACTGGACGCCGGGGTCGGGATGGTGCATCAGGAACTCTCGATCGTGCCCGATCTCTCGGTCGCGGAGAACGTGTTTCTCGGCGTGCAGCCGACTTCCGGCGGGATCATCGCCTGGAAGCGCATGGTGCGCGAGGCGCGCGAGCATCTTGCCGGTCTTGGCATCGACGTCGACCCGCGCGAGCGCATGGGCTCGCTGTCGATCGGACTGCAGCAGCTGATCGAGATCGCCCGCGTCATCTTCTCGGGCGCGCGCATCATCATTCTCGACGAACCCACCTCCGCGCTTTCGCCGCCGGAAGTGGAGCGGCTCTTCGAAGTGCTGCGCCGCCTGAAGGCCGACGGCAGCAGCTTCATCTTCATCTCGCACTTCCTCGACGACATCCTGAAGATCTCCGACGAGATCACGATCTTCAGGAACGGCCGCAAGATCGTCAGCAATCCGACCGAGGGCATCGACAAGCTCTGGGTCATCGAGCGCATGATCGGCGTCGGCCATGAAGAGCTGGGCGAGACCTATACGGGCGAGTTCACGCTGCGCCCCAAGGCGGACGCGCGCGTGGTGCTGAAGGCGACTGGAATTTCTCACGAGCGCAGCCTCAAGAATGTGTCGCTCGACGTGCGCGCGGGCGAGATTCTGGGCATCTATGGCTTCATGGGCTGCGGCATCCTGGAGCTGACGCGCGTGCTCTTCGGCAAGATCAAGCCCGAAGGCGTTCTGGCCCTCGACGGAGATACGCTGCGCCTCCCGAACACTGCGACGGCGCGGCGCGCCGGCCTCGCCTTCGTGCCGGAGAGCCGCCGCGCCATGCTCTTCCACCACGAGCCTATCTTCAAGAACGCCACGATCGCGATTCTTGAGCGCATCTCGCGCCTTTGGCTGAAGCCGCACAACGAGCGCGCCATCACGCAGAAGCACGTGGAAAGCCTGAACATCAAGACCGCCGGAGTCGATGCGCTGCTCGGCCAGCTTTCCGGCGGCAACCAGCAGAAGGTGGCGCTGGCCAAGTGGCTGACGCATGCGCCGAAGGTGCTGATCCTCTCCGAGCCGACCCGCGGCATGGACGTCGGCGCCAAGGAGGACGTCGTCAAGATCGTGCGCGGGCTGCGCGACGCCGGCATGGCGATCATCGTTGCCTCGACCGAGCCGGAGACCATTTTGTCGCTTGCCGACCGCATCCTCGTGATGAAGAAAGGCGAAATCGTCAGAGAATTCGCCGAGGGGACGGTCAGCAAGGATCGACTGCTTGAGGCGGCCTGAGGGGAAGAGATGACGCCGGTGACCGAACCGATGGAAGCGCCGCAGCGACGCACGTTCGCGCTCTGGTTCAGGAACCAGATGCGCAATATCGCGCCTTTCGCCACCCTGCTCGCGCTCGTCATTTTCTTCAGCGTGTCGAGCCCGTCGTTCCTGACGATGGCGAACCTGCAGAACATCCTGAACCAGGTGTCGATCACCGGGATCATCGCCGTCGGCCTGACCTTCGTGATCCTGTGCGCCGAGATCGACCTCTCGGTCGCGGCGATCGCCAACGTCACCGGCATCGTGGTCGCCTGGTTCACGCTGCAGGAGTCCTACGTGAACATCGCGAACATCCCGCTTTCGGGCGGATTTGCCGTGCTCTTCGCGCTGCTCGCCTGCTTTGCGCTCGGCCTCGTCAACGCAGCCGGCGTCAATTTGATCGGCATTCCGTCTTTCATCATGACGCTCGCCATGATGCAGATCGCCGACGGTATCTCCGCGCTGCTCGTGCGCGGACAGATCGCCTATGCCGTGCCGCCGATCATCTCTACGCTCGGTTCCGGCCGGATCGGGGGCGTGCCGTGGATCGTGATCGTCTGCGCGACGATGCTCCTCGTCGCCCACATCGTGCTGACCTACACGCGCTTCGGCCGCTACGTTTACATGGTCGGCGGCAATCGCGAGGCCGCAGAATATTCCGGCGTCAACGTCAAGCGCATGATCGGCACTGTGATGGTGATCGGCGCGGTCTGCTCCGGCATCGCCGGCATGCTCGGCGTCGCCTATTTCGGCAGCGCCCAGCAGAACGAGTTCACCCCCTATCTGCTCGACGCGATCGCCGCCGTCGTGGTCGGCGGCACCTCGCTTTTCGGCGGGCGCGGCGGCATCGGCAACACGATCGTCGGCCTCTTCGTGCTCGGTGTCCTGAACAACGGCCTCGACCACGTGCAGATCGACCCGTTCCTGAAGATCCTGATCCGCGGCCTGATCCTGCTCATAGCTCTGATCATCAACGTCTATGCGCAGCGGCTGAGAGAGACGACGAAGGCCTGAGCCTGACCGCCGCAAAAGCGCGGCGGAAAGCAAAAATAGAGCTTGCCCTTCCTGTCCAGCGATTGCTCCGGCATCATCGCCGGCGATGGCCGATATCTTTCTCAGCTACGCGCGCGAGGATCGCGACCGGGTCCGGCAGCTCCAGGCGAGCCTTGCCGATCGCGGCTTTGACGTCTTCTGGGACCCCGAGATCAGGCCGGGGCACCGCTGGGACGAGGAGCTTCAGCAGAAGCTGGAGTTCGCGAAATGCGTGGTCGTCGCCTGGTCGAAGACCTCGGTCCGCTCGCACTGGGTCAAGGACGAGGCGACTTATGGCCGCGACCACGGCCTCCTCCTGCCGGTCACGATCGACGGCACGCCGCCGCCGCTCGGCTTCCGCCAGATCCAGACGGTCGATCTTTCTCGCTGGCGCGGCGATGTCGACGATCCCGCGCTGCAGGACGTTCTCGACCAGGTAGAGCGGCTGCTTGGGGAGACGTCACCCCAGCCATCGGTGGCAGCGCGCGCCCGGCCCCCGTCGCGCAAGCCGCGTGGCCTTCTCTTCGCTGCCGGCGCCGCTTCGCTGGCGCTGGTTGTCGTCATCGCGCTGCTCTGGATGTTCGTGGAGCCGCTGAGAACCTACCTGGAGGGGGCCGTCGGCCTAGCCGGATCGCCGGTTAAGCAAGAGCCTGTGCCGGCATTGACCGAGACGGCTTCGCTGCCGAAGCCCGGGACGCGCTTCAAGGAGTGCGAGGAGTGCCCGACGATGGTCGTAGTCCCCGCCGGACAATCGGTCGTCGGAGCGCCGGCCGAAGCTGTCCGCTCCGGCGAGGCCGCAAGCGATCAGGGTCCGCAGCACCGGATCGTCATCACCGCGCCCTTCGCGGTGTCCGAGCGCGAGATCACGGTCAGCGAGTTCCGCTCATTCGCGGAGGAGACCGGGCGAAAGCAGGATCCGGGTTGCACGACCTTCAGCGCCGGCTTCGTCTGGGATGCGAACGCGACCTTCCTCGACCCGGGCTACCAGCAGGAGCCCGACTATCCGGTCGTCTGCGTGAGCTTCGACGATGCGCGGGCCTACGCCGCCTGGCTATCGGAGAAGACCGGCGCGTCCTATAGGCTCCTGAGCGAAGCGGAATGGGAATACGCGGCCCGCGCCGGGAGCGAGACGACGTATTCGTTCGGCGACGACCCTATGGCGTTCTGCCGCTACGCGAACATCGCCGACCTCTCCGCCGCCAAACTGCATCCGGGCTGGAACGTAGCCGATTGCAGTGACGGGCATGCCGGCGCCGCGCCGACCGGCTCATACGAGGCGAACGCCTTCGGTCTCGCGGACATGCAGGGGAATGTGTGGGAATGGGTCGTCGATTGCTGGCACGGCTCCTACGAGCTGGCGCCAATCGACGGCAGCGCCTGGACGGCGGACGGCGACTGCGAAAAGCGGGTGGTGCGCGGCGGCAGTTGGGACGTCGGCCCGAAGGACTCGCGCATTTCGCTGCGCGGCAAGCTGCCGCCAGATACGCGGCACGTTTTCTATGGCATCCGCCTCGCCCGTTCGTGAGGCGCTGGCGCCCTTCGCGCGTTACTTGTCGCAGGCGGAAACGAGCACACGGCAACTGCCGCCGCCCTTCGCCTGACAGGCTTTCAACGCCGCCGTTTCGGCAGCGCCCTTCGTTCCTCCCTTGCCGGTCGCCTTGGCTTTCCCGCCGATCGCATAGGCGCCGCAGCCACCCGAGAAGGTGAGCACGACCTGACACGCGCCCCTGCACGAGCTGATCGCCGACCCGCCCGCCGCGCTTCGCGACTTGTAGCCCCAGGAAGAGCCCCACCCGGACCCGTCAGGCGAGGCTGCCAGCGCGCCGATGGCCGCCGCGGGTGTGGTCGAAAAAGAAGCGGCGATGATCAGGTGCGGAAGCGACAAAGCGAGCTTGCAGGGCGGCTGGAAAAAGCATGGCTGGCAATTCCTCCGGATGGACAGAAGAACTCTACCCACGCGACGCGGAACGCCAAATCTCGAACGGCGGCAGCGCGCTCCGAAAAAGAAAGGCCGGCGCGAAGCCGGCCCTCCTCTGATTTCTTCCTCAGCCGGCTTACTACGCCGCTTCGGCTTCGGCCGCCTCGTGCTTCGAGCGGAAGAGCAGCCGGTCGGAGCCGGCGGTGACCTTCACCTCATCACCGTCGCGAATGTCGCCGCCGAGGATCTTCTCGGCCAGCGGGTCCTGCAGCTCCTTCTGGATCACGCGCTTCAAGGGCCGCGCGCCATAGGCCGGATCGTAACCCTTGTCGGCCAGCCATTTGCGGGCGGTCTTGTCGAGGGAAATCGTGATCTTGCGATCCTCCAAAAGCTTCCTGAGCCGCTCGAGCTGGATGTCGACGATCGCCTCCATCTGATCGCGCTTCAGGCGGTGGAAGAGGATCACGTCGTCGACGCGGTTCAGGAACTCCGGGCGGAAGTTCGCGCGCACGACCGACATGACCTGATCGCGCACGACGTCGACGTCCTCGGTCTCCTTCAGGTTCACGAGATACTCGGCGCCGAGATTCGACGTCATCACGATCAGCGCATTGCGGAAGTCAACCGTGCGGCCCTGGCCGTCGGTGAGCCGCCCATCGTCGAGCACCTGAAGCAGCACGTTGAAGACATCCGGGTGCGCCTTCTCGATCTCGTCGAAGAGGATCACCTGGTAAGGCCGGCGGCGGATCGCCTCGGTCAGCGCTCCGCCTTCCTCGTAGCCGACATAGCCCGGCGGCGCGCCGATCAGCCGCGCGACCGAGTGCTTCTCCATGTATTCCGACATGTCGAGGCGGACCATCGCGGTCTCGTCGTCGAAGAGGAACCAGGCGAGCGCCTTCGACAGCTCGGTCTTGCCGACGCCGGTGGGGCCCAGGAACATGAACGAGCCGATTGGCCGGTTCGGGTCCTGCAGCCCCGCCCGAGCGCGCCTGACGGCTTTTGAAACGGCCTGCACCGCCTCGCCCTGCCCGACGACGCGCTTCGCGATCTCGTCCTCCATGCGCAGAAGCTTGTCGCGCTCGCCCTGGAGCATCTTGTCGACGGGAACGCCGGTCCAACGCGAGACGACGTGCGCGATGTGGTCGGGCGTCACCGCCTCTTCGACAAGATCGCCGGCCTTCCGCTCCTGAGCCTCCGCCTCGGCAAGCTGCTTTTCGAGCGCCGGGATGACGCCATAGGCAAGCTCGCCCGCCTTGGCGAGGTCGCCGCGCCGCTGCGCGGTCTCAAGGTCGAAGCGCGCCTGGTCAAGGTTCTCCTTGAGCTTCGACGCCACGCCGAGCTTCTCCTTCTCGGCCTGCCAGCGCTGCGTCAGCGCCGCCGATTGCTCTTCGAGATCGGCAAGCTCCTTCTCGAGCCGCTCCAGGCGGTCCTTCGACGCCTGGTCGGTCTCTTTCTTCAGCGCCTCGCGCTCGATCTTGAGCTGGATGATGCGGCGATCCAGTTCGTCGAGGGCCTCAGGCTTGGAATCCACCTGCATGCGAAGCCGCGAGGCAGCCTCGTCCATCAGGTCGATCGCCTTGTCCGGCAAGAAGCGGTCGGTGATGTAGCGGTTCGACAACGTCGCCGCGGCGACGATCGCGGAATCCGTGATGCGGACGCCGTGATGCACCTCGTACTTCTCTTTCAGCCCGCGCAGGATGGAGATCGTGTCCTCTACCGTCGGCTCGGACACGAAGACCGGCTGGAAGCGCCGCGCCAGCGCCGCATCCTTTTCGATGTGCTTGCGGTACTCGTCGAGCGTGGTCGCGCCGACGCAGTGAAGTTCTCCACGAGCGAGGGCGGGCTTAAGCAAGTTGGAAGCGTCCATCGCGCCTTCCGCCTTGCCGGCGCCGACCAGCGTATGGAGCTCGTCGATAAAGAGGATGATGCCGCCGGCCGCCGCAGTGATCTCGGAGAGCACCGCCTTCAGCCGCTCCTCGAACTCGCCGCGATATTTCGCGCCGGCAATGAGCGCGCCCATGTCGAGCGCCATCAGTTTCTTGTCCTTGAGGCTCTCCGGCACGTCGCCGTTCACGATGCGAAGCGCCAAGCCTTCGGCAATCGCCGTCTTGCCGACGCCCGGCTCGCCGATCAGCACCGGATTGTTCTTTGTGCGGCGGGAGAGCACCTGCATGGTCCGGCGGATCTCTTCGTCGCGGCCGATGACCGGATCGAGCTTGCCCTCGCGCGCCGCCTCGGTCAGGTCGCGCGCGTATTTCTTCAACGCGTCGTAGCCGGATTCGGCGGAAGGCGAATCCGCAGTGCGGCCCTGTCTGAGCGCATTGATCGCCTGGTTCAAGCCGGTCGGCGTGACGCCGGCATCGGCAAGGATCTTTGCCGTCGCCGCGTCCTTCTCCATGGCGAGCGCGAGCAAAAGGCGCTCAACCGTGACGTAGGAGTCGCCCGCCTTCTCGGCGAGTTGCTCGGCCGTCGTGAAGACGCGGGCAATCGGCTGTGAGAGATAAAGCTGGCCCGACCCGCCAGACACTTTCGGCATTTTCGCGAGCGCGGCCTCGTTGGCGAGCCGCGCATCCTTGGCGCGTCCCCCGGCGCGCTCGATCAGTCCGGCAGCCATGCCCTCCGGATCGTCGAGCAGAACTTTCAAAAGATGTTCCGGGGCGAACTGCTGGTGCCCCTGCCCGAGCGCGTAGGTCTGCGCGGATTGCAAAAAGCCTTGCGCCCGCTCGGTATATTTCTCGAGATTCATCGCTCACCCCTTTCGGCCCGTCCCCCGACCCGAAGCGTCAAACGGACAGCCAGAAACTTAAGATTAAGCCCCCAAACGGGCGGCTCACTCGTCATATGGTGTAGCGGTTCCGCCGCGCAATCCCGGCCTTTGCGGGATGTGCGAAGGCTGCCCGACGGAGCGCGTCCCCGCATTGACGCAGGACAACAGGACAGCCAGTCCGCCGCCCGTCGGGAATCGAAAAGGCCGGCGCGAGGCCGGCCTTCGAAGTGGACCTTCCTGGAAGCGTCGTCAGTCCGGGAAAGCGGCAAGCGCCGCCGCCCCGTCGGGCGTGGCATCGCCGTCTGGCGCTGCGGTCTCGGCGCTCTCGGCGCGCGGCGCGCGGGCGCGGCGACGGCGCGGCGCCGGCTGGCTCTGGCTCGGCGCTTCTTCCGGCGCTGGCGCAGGCGCTACCGCTTCAGCCTCGACCACGACCGGTTCCGGGACATCGGGCTGCCGCTCGTCCTGTCGCTGAAAGCGCTCGGGCCGGTCGCGCCCATCGCGACCCTCACGGAAGTCGGGCCGGTCACGCCGCTCGTAACGGTCACGCGGGCCGCGCTGCCTGTCGCCCTGATCTGTCGGCCTGTCGCCCTGCTGCCTGTCGCCCTGTCCTGTGCCTGTCTGTCGCCCTGTTGCCTGTCGCCCTGCTGCTGTCGGTCGCCCTGCTCGTTGCCGCGCGATTGCATCGGGCGGAAGCCACGATCCTCTTCGCCGCCCTCGCCGGACTCGAAGCGATCCTCGCCTTCCTCGTCGCCCCGTCCGTCGCCGTTATAGTCGAAGCGATCACGCCCGCGGCCGTTCGACTGCCGGTCGTCGTCGTAGCCCTCTTCGCCACCTTCGCGGAACTGCGGCTGCGTCTGCTGGAACTGCGCCTGCGCCGCCATGACGATTCGGTTGTAGTGCTCGGCGTGCTGCAAGTAGTTCTCGGCCGCCACCACGTCGCCGGACACATGCGCGTCGCGCGCCAGAGTCATGTATTTCTCCGCCACATGCGCCGCGTTGCCGCGGACCTTCACATCCGGCCCATTCGACTCATAGCTACGCGTAAGCGGATTCGGGCCTTTGCGGCTGCGGCCGCGGGACCGACGATTCTGATTATGTCTCATGGACCCGTTCTCTTGTTGACGGTCAACTTTCGTTTCCGGTCCGTCCTGGCGAACGGACTCGGCCTTTTGCTTGGCGCGCTTGCTACCTCGCCGACCTCGTCTTCCAGAAGGTCAAGACGTCTCATGCGATGGCGACGCGAGCAAACCAGCTTTCGGCGACTATTTTTTCTATGTCTGCCGGAAAATGAAAGCCAACTCTGTGGCTTCGGTCTGGTTTGCGAGAGGAAGCTAGCCCGATCATCCGACTTTTCCAAGCGCTTTTTTTGCCGTCTTCAGGTTGGTCCCAAAGAAGGTTTGGCGTCCGCTAACCACACGTTCGCGCCCGGCAATATCGCGCCTGACCACGACACCGGAAAGACACGCATCGCGACAGAGCGCGGCGACCGATTCACCTTGATCGTAACCCACTTCAAGGGCGATGAGGCCGCCTTCGGCGAGCAGCGATCCGAGCCGCGAGAGGATGGCGCGATAGGCGTCGAGCCCGTCCGGCCCGCCGTCGAGCGCGGCGCGTGGATCGTGCTCGCGCACCTCCGCCGGCAGGCCCGCGATCGCTGCGCTCCTGATATACGGCGGGTTCGCGACGACCACGTCGAAGGGCCCTTCCGGACCCGCGGCGAAATCGATCTTCAGGAAACGCATGCGGCCAGCGACACCGTGCGCCTCAGCGTTTGAGCGCGCCATGGACAACGCTTCATCGGAGATATCGGTTGCAATGGCGCGCGCGTCTTTCAACTCGCTCAGAAGCGCGATCGCGATCGCACCGGACCCGGTTCCAAGATCGCAGATCGTAGCCGCTTCAGGAAGACGGTGCGCCTGATCGAGCACCGCCTCGACCAACGTCTCGGTATCGGGCCGCGGCACCAGCGTCGCATCGTTGAGCTTGAAGGACAGCCCCCAGAACTCGGCTTCACCGAGGATGCGCGCGACAGGTTCACCGCCGTTTCTACGCTTGAGATAGGTACGGTAGATGTCTTGCGCAACCGCCGGCATCACGTCGGCGCTCTGCGCCACGAGCGCCGCCATGTCGAGACCGGCCGCGGCGGCAAGGAGAAGCCGGGCGTCGCGCGCGGCGTCAACGCCTGCGGCCTTCAGCGCCGCGCGTCCTTCGCCAAGCGCCTCGGCGTAGGTCATTCGTCGAACTCGGAAAGCTTCTTCGCCTGGTCGTTGGCGATCAGCGCGTCGACGATCTCGTCGAGCGCCTCCCCATCGAGCACCTTGTCGAGCTTGTAGAGCGTGAGGTTGATACGGTGGTCGGTGACGCGCGCTTGCGGAAAGTTATAGGTGCGGATTCGCTCCGAACGGTCGCCCGAGCCGACCTGCCCTTTGCGATCCGCCGCGCGCGTGTCCGCCTGCCGCTGCCGCTCCAGGTCGAAGAGACGCGCGCGCAACACCTCCATGGCGCGCGCCCGGTTCTGGTGCTGCGATTTCTCGCTCGCCGTGACGATGATCCCGGTCGGGATATGCAGGATGCGCACCGCCGATTCGGTGGTGTTCGCATGCTGCCCGCCGGAGCTCGAAGCGCGCGTCGTGTCGATGCGAAGGTCCTCCGACCGGATCGCGATGTCGACCTCCTCCGCCTCCGGCAGCACCGCAACCGTCGCCGCCGAGGTATGGATGCGGCCGCTGGCTTCCGTTTCCGGCACGCGCTGCACTCTGTGCACGCCGGATTCGAATTTCAGACGCCGATAGACCCCGGCGCCACGCACCATCGCGATGATCTCGCGATAGCCGCCGACCTCGCCCTCGCTCGCCGAAAGCAGCTCGATCTTCCAGCCGTGCAGCGCTGCATAGCGCTCGTACATGCGAAAGAGGTTGCCGGCGAAAAGCGCCGCCTCGTCTCCTCCCGTCCCGGCACGCACCTCAAGGATGGCACTCCGGTCGTCGGCGGCGTCGCGCGGGATGAGGAGGATGCGAAGCTCGTCGCGCACGTCCTCGACTCTGTCGCGAAGCCGCAGCCGCTCGTCTTCGGCAAGCGCCCGCATCTCGCGATCGGTCGCCGGGTCTTCGATGAGCGCCTCGGTGTCGCGCAGCTCGCGCTCCGCGCTCGCAAGCGCGCGCGCCTTCTCCGCCACCGGATCGAGCTCAGCGAACTCGCGCGACAGCCGCACATATTCGCTTCCCTGCTGGCCGGCCGAAAGCATCGCCGCGACGGTCTCGTGGCGACGGATCAGCGAGCGCAGACGCTCCTCGGGAATCGTGGCGGCCATGGTTCTTTAAATCGGCACTGCTTTGGCTTCGGCCCAGGCTTGCAACTCGCCGCGAATCTCGGAAGCCGACGCGCCCTGGTCGATCAGCGCATTCAGGCGCTCGGCTATCGGATTCAGCTCCAGCGCCCGGATCGTCGACTTGACCGGACCGATCGCCGCCGACGCCATCGAAAGCGAGCGGAAACCGATTGCCATCAGCGCGATTGCGTCGAGCGGACGTCCGGCAAGCTCGCCGCAGAGCGTGAGCGGTTTGCCCGCCCGATCCGCGGCCCGGGTGACGGTGCGAAGTGCGCGCAGGAACGCCGGGTTGAGCGGATCGAAGCGGCCGGTGAGCCGCGCGTTCGATCGGTCACTGGCCATGATGAACTGCATCAGATCGTTCGAGCCGACGGAGGCAAAATCGACGGCGCTGAAGAGCTCGTCGAGCTGAAAGAGAAGCGATGGCACTTCGATCATGGTGCCAAGAACAAGCCGCGTGGGCCCCGCATGGCCGTGGCGCGCGAGATGGTTCTGTTCGCGCTTCACGATCGCCTTGGCGCGCTCGAATTCGACGACCTCGGCGACCATCGGGAACATGAGCCTGAGCTCCTGCCCCGCTGCAGCTTTCAGAAGCGCCCGCGCCTGTGTCTTCAGAAGCGCCGGCCGATCGAGACCGAGCCGGATCGCTCGCCAGCCCATCGCCGGGTTTTCTTCCCGCTGCTGGCGGAAATAGGGAAGCACCTTGTCGCCGCCGACATCGAGCGAGCGGAAGGTGACCGGCCTGCCGTTCGCCATGTCGATCACCTGCCGGTAGAACGTCTCTTGCTCGTTCTGCCGCGGGAAGGCGGACGCCACCATGAACTGCAGCTCGGTGCGGAACAGCCCGACGCCGGCGGCGCCCAACTCCTCGACGCGCGGCATGTCCATGATCAGGCCGGCGTTGATCTGCAATGTGATCTCCACGCCGTCGCGCGTGATCGACGGCTCGTGACGGGTGAGCCGGTACTGCTCCTGTTTGCGGGCGCGGAAGCGGGCCCTGTCGGCATAGGCCGTCTCGATATCGGCGGGAGGACGAAGGTGCACCTCGCCCGTATCGCCGTCGACGATGATCGCGTCGCCCGCTTCGGCGAGCGCCACCACATCTTCGAGTTGGCCGACGGTGGCGATGTTGAGCGCACGCGCGACGATCGCGACGTGGCTGGTCGGCCCGGCCTCCTCAAGCACCAGCCCGCGCAGCCGTTCGCGGTCGTAGTCGAGGAGATCGGCGGGACCCATGTTGCGTGCGACCACGATCGCATCGCCCGGCATGTCCGCGGAAAGCGGCCCGTGTGGTCGGCCCATCAGCTCGCGCAGCAGCCGATTGGCGAGATCGTCGAAATCGTGCAGCCGGTCGCGCAGGAACGGGTCGGTCTGCCGCGTCATCTGCGCGCGCGTGTCGTTTTGCACGCGCTCCACGGCGGCCTCGGCGGTCAGGCCGTTGGCGATCGCCTCCTGCAGCCGCCGCGTCCAGCCGCGATCCTCGGCGAACATCTTGTAGGCTTCGAGGATCTCACGGTGCTCGCCCGAGCCGACCTCCGCGCCGCGCGCGAGCAGGTCGTCGACGGAGAGCCTGAGGCTCGCCATCGCCGCATCAAGCCGGCGAAGCTCAAGCTCGACGTCTTCGGCGATGAGCTGTGTCACCACCACGCGCGGCTCGTGCAGCACGACGTGGCCGAGCGCGATGCCTTCCGCGAAAGCCGTGCCTTTCAGATGCACCGGGCGGTTGACGTCGAGATCGGCGCCCGGGATCGTGAGATCCTCCATCTCGCCCGACGCGAACATTTCGGCGAGCACCATCGCCGTCGTCTGCAGCGCCTCGATCTCCTCCTCCGCGTAGTTGCGGTAGGAGCGGTTCTGCACGACGACGACGCCGAGCGTACGCCCGGCACGCAGCACCGGGACGCCGAGGAAGGAGTGGTAGACCTCCTCGCCCGTCTCCGGCAGGTAGGCGAAGGCCGGATGCGACTGCGCGTCGGGGAGGTTCAACGGCCGCGCCTCGGCGGCGATGGTCCCGACGAGGCCACGCCCGACCTGCAGCGTGGCGCGGTGCACGGCGGCCGATTTCAGGCCTTCGGTCGCATAGAGCTCGAGCACGTTGTCGGAGCGCAGCACATAGACCGAGCAGACTTCCGCGACCATGTTGGACGCGATCAGCCTGACGATCTTGTCGAGCCTCTGCTGGGCGCCGATCGGCTCCGCCATGACCTCGCGGAGTTTCCGCAAGAGCACGCGCGGCCCGGCGAGCGCTCCCCGGGTTGTCGCCACACTTCCTCCTAACGGCGCGGGCGCCGATTTCGGCACCGCCGCCGAGCCCTGGGCCCGCCTGCCTCCGCCAAGGCAGCCGGGCGAGGCGTACTCGGGTCTTACAACTCCCGCGTGCCTCGACGCCTACGTCTTGTCGAGTTCGTATATTGAATGGAGCGTCCGCACCGCAAGCTCGGTATAGGCGGCGTCGATCAGCACGGAAATCTTGATCTCCGACGTCGTGATGAGCTGGATGTTAATGCCGCGCGCGGCGAGCGCCCGGAACGCCTCGGCGGCGACCCCGGCGTGACTGCGCATGCCGATCCCGATCACCGACACCTTGGCGACGTCGCTCGACCCCGACACGTGCTCCACGACCACG
Organism: uncultured Alphaproteobacteria bacterium; assembly: GCA_963805325.1. Classification (GTDB taxonomy): domain Bacteria; phylum Pseudomonadota; class Alphaproteobacteria; order Rhizobiales; family Afifellaceae; genus DASWJZ01. The sequence continues at coordinate 30,485 of CAWDTS010000018.1, forward strand.
TCCTTCCTGATCGCCTCGATCTTGGCCATCGACCGCTCGAAGTCGGCGGTCGGCACCGTGAAGGTGATGTCGGTCGTGCGCCCGTCCTCGGAGACGTTCTGGACGATCATGTCGACATTGATGCCGGATTCCGACAGCGGGCCGAAGACGGCCGCGGCGACTCCGGGCTTGTCCTCCACGCCGCGGAGGGTGATCTTGGCCTCGTCCTTAGAGTAGGCGATGCCGGTAACGAGCTGCTTTTCCACGATCTCGTCCTCGTCGCAAATAAGCGTTCCGATGGGGTCCCCCGGGTTGATCGCCTCCGGATCGTCGAACGACGAGCGGACGAAGGTCCGCACCCCGTGCACCATGGCGAGCTCGACGGAGCGCACTTGCAGCACCTTTGAGCCGAGCGAGGCCATCTCCAGCATTTCCTCGAACGCGACTTTCTCCAGCCGCCGGGCGTTCGGCACGAGGCGCGGGTCGGTCGTGTAGACGCCGTCGACGTCGGTATAGATATCACAGCGCTCCGCCCCGATCGCCGCAGCGACCGCGACGGCGCTGGTATCGGAGCCGCCGCGCCCAAGGGTCGCCACGCGGTTGTCGGGCGCAAGCCCCTGGAATCCGGCGATGACGGCCACCTGACCTTGCGCCAGGCGCTCAAGCAGGATGTCGGCGCGGATATCGGTGATGCGCGCCACGCCGTGGGCCGAATCGGTGTGAATCGGGATCTGCCACCCAAGCCACGAGCGCGCGTTGACGCCCATGTTCTGGAGCGCGATGGAAAGGAGCCCCGCCGTGATCTGCTCGCCGGCGGAGACGACCGTATCGTATTCGCGCGCGTCGTGAAGAATGGACGCGGAGCGGCAGAAGGCGACGAGCTGGTTGGTCGTGCCGGCCATGGCCGATACGACGACCGCGACCTCATTTCCGGCGTCCGCCTCGCGCTTCACATGGCGCGCGACGTTGCGGATACGGTCGATGTCGGCGACGGACGTTCCGCCGAATTTCATGACGAGCCGGGCCATGCCGTGAAAATATCCGTGAGGCCGGCGCCGGAAGAACCGCTCTCGCCACGCCAGAATGCCGGGAACATCGGCGATTCCCCCGCCGATTGCGGCTCTTTATCGGCTTCCGGCCCGCCCGGCAACAGGCTGACCCGCCAAACCCGCGGAACAGCAAAGGATTTGCCTATCGGGCCGGTCCGCGCCAAATGACACCGGAATCGCCGCTCAAGCGCGGCAGGTGCCGGATTAAGGGGTGGCCATGCATGCGGTTGCTGTGATTGTCGGGAGCGTCCGCAAGGACTCGATCAACCGGAAATATGCCGAGGCCCTGAAGAAGCTCGCCACAGGGAAACTCGACTTAAAGCTCCTGAAGATCGACGACCTTCCGCTCTTCAACCAGGACAACGAGGCAAATCCGCCGCCGGAGGTCGTTCAATTCAAGAGCGAGGTGGAGGCGGCTGACGGGCTTCTCTTCGTCACGGCAGAGCACAACCGCTCGGTCCCGGCCGCAATGAAGAACGCCGTCGACTGGGCGACGCGGCCCCATGGAACGAGCGCCTTCAAGGGAAAGGTGGCCGCCATCACCGGCACCTCGCGCGGTGCCATCTCGACCGCAATAGCGCAGCAACACCTGCTCACCACCCTCCGCTCGCATGTGGCCGCGATCCTCGGAGCGCCCGAAGTCTATCTGAATTTCAAGGACGAGCTCTTCGACGAAACTGGCGCGATCAAGGACGAGGCGACCCAGAAGTTCCTGACGACCTTCATCGACAATTTCGCGAAGCTTGTCGACGCGATGGCGAAGTCCTGATTCCGCCCATGCAGTCCTCGCCGGCCAATACAGTCGATCCCGCCGAGATCGCCAAGTTCGAGCGGATGGCGACGGAATGGTGGGATATCGACGGGAAGTTCCGGCCACTCCACAAGTTCAACCCGGTGAGGCTCGCTTACGTGCGCGATGTCGTTGCCGAGCATTTCGGCCGCGACCCGAAAGGCGCCAGGCCGCTTTCGGAGCTTCGCCTTCTCGACATCGGCTGCGGCGGCGGCCTCCTGAGCGAGCCGATGGCGCGTCTCGGCGCCGAGACGGTGGGCATCGACCCCTCCGAGACCAACATTGAGGTCGCGCGCCGCCACGCCGGGCGCGGCGGCCTTGCCGTCGACTATCGCGCGACGACGGCGGAGGCTCTTGCGGAAACCGGCGAGCGCTTCGACGTCGTGCTCGCCATGGAGGTGGTCGAGCACGTGAGCGACGTCGAAGCCTTCATCGGCACCTGCGGAGCGCTGACGAAGCCGGGCGGCCTCTTCTTCGTCGCCACCATCAACCGCACCGCAAAGGCCTTTGCGCTGGCGATCGTCGGCGCCGAGTATCTGCTGCGCTGGCTGCCGCGCGGCACGCATGATTTTTCGAAGCTTGTCCGCCCCGCCGAGCTCGAAGCCGCAATGCAATCCTCGGGGCTCTCGGTCGTCGGCCGCACCGGCGTCCGCTACAACCCGCTCGCGGACAGCTGGTCGCGCGCCACCGACATGGACGTGAACTACATGCTGGCGGCGAGGAAGGAAGACGCCGCTTAGCCCGCGGATTGTCACTCCGGCCAAACGCGCCTAAAGCTCCGATCCTCCCTCCCCCGCGGACCCTCCCGGTCCGCTCCTCGCCAACTGCCGCATCCCGATGACGACGGCCTCCGAGACCCTTGCATCCACGCGCTGGGCTGCGCTGCAGAACACGGCGTACCGGCGCTACTGGGTGGCGCGCCTCGCTGCGTCCTTCGCCACGCAGATCCAGGTGGTCGCAGTCGGCTGGCAGGTCTACGACCTGACCCGCAACCCGCTCGACCTCGGCCTCGTCGGACTGTCGCAATTCCTGCCGGCACTGCTTCTGGTGCTCGTCACCGGAATCGTTGCCGACCGCTTCCGCCGCCGCACGATCATGGCGGTCTGTCTCGCAGCCGAGACGCTCTGCGCTGTCGGCCTGCTCGTCTTTACGTTGGCCGGCGCGGGCAACGTGGCGTTCGTCTTCGCAATCCTCGTCGCCTTCGGGACCGCGCGCGCCTTCTTCGCGCCCGCGCAGCAATCGCTGCTGCCGAACATCGTGCCGACGGAAATCCTCTCAAGCGCCATCGCGCTGAATTCGGTGAGCTGGCAGATGGCGACGATCGCCGGCCCGGTCCTCGGCGGCCTCCTCTACGGCATCGCGCCGGAGGTCGCTTACGGCGTCACGATCGCGCTGACCGGCGCCGCCGCGATCCTCGTTCTCTTCGTCCCGCGCCCGCAGCAGAAGACGACGTCGGAGCCCGCGACCTGGACGACGATCGTCGCCGGCTTCAACTACATCTGGCACGAGAAGATCGTGCTCGGCGCGATCTCGCTCGATCTCTTCGCCGTGCTTCTCGGCGGCGCTACCGCGCTCCTGCCCGTCTATGCGCGCGACCTCCTCGACATCGGCCCATGGGGCCTCGGTCTGCTCCGCTCCGGCCCCGCGATCGGCGCGATCGCGGTCGCGCTCTATCTGACGGCGCGGCCGATCCGCGACCATGCAGGGTTCTGGATGTTCATCTTCGTCGCAGTGTTCGGGCTCTTCACCATCGTCTTTGGACTTGCGACCCAAATCTGGATTTCCGTCGTCGCCCTCGCCGTCATGGGCGCTTCCGACATGGTGAGCGTCTATGTGCGGGAGACGCTGATCCAGCTGTGGACGCCGGACCATGTGCGCGGCCGCGTCAATGCCGTGAACATGGTCTTCATCGGTGCCTCGAACGAGCTCGGCGAGTTCCGCGCCGGGGTCTCCGCGGCGATGTTCGGCACCGTCGCCGCGGTTGTCATAGGCGGCGTCGGCACGGTTGCGGTCGCCGGACTCTGGTCACGCTGGTTCCCGGACCTGCGCCGCGCAAGACATTTGACGGGGCGGGTCTAGGCCTCACTCCACCAGCGCGAAGCGGTCCACGTCGAAGAGCCCGAAGTCGGTGATCTTCAGATGCGGGATCACCGGGAGCGGCAAGAAGGCGACCTGCAGGAACGGCTCAGGCAGCGTGCAGCCAAGTGCCCGTGCCGCGGCGCGGAGCGCGATCAGCTTGTCGCGCACGGCCTCGAACGGCTCGAGGCTCATCAGCCCGGCGACGGCAAGCGCCAGCTCCGCGCGAATTTCGCCGCCTGAGGCGACGACGAAGCCGCCTTCGAGCGCAATGATGCGGTTCACCGCCGCCGCCATGTCGGCGTCGTCGACGCCGATCACCGTGATGTTGTGACTGTCATGCCCGACCGAAGCGGCGATGGCGCCGCGCTTCAGGCCGAAGCCGTGCACGAAGCCTCGCCCGATATTCTGGTTCTTGCCGTGGCGTGCGACGACCGCGACCTTCACCGCGTCCTGCGCGAGGTCCGCCTGCACTTCGCCGTTGGCGGCGGACAAGTCGAGCTCCAGATGCTCGGTGATGATCTTGCCGGCGGTGACGCCGATCACCGGCATGCGGTTCCGTCCGGCCGGAACGCGGAAATCGCCGGCAGCGACCGGGGCCCGCTTGACGCTGTCGAGCCCGACCGGATCGAGCGGCGCACGCGCCTCGAAGAGCGCATCCTCGACGAGCCGTCCGCCGGCGATGACGTGCCGGACGCGGCATTCGCGCAGGTCGTCGAGCAACACGAGGTCGGCCCGCCATCCTGGCGCGACGAGACCGCGATCGCGCAGTCCAAAGGCGTTCGCTCCCGACCAGCTCGCGGCGCGATAGACGGCGTGTAGTGGGCCGGCCAAGCGCGACGAGCGTGCGGACCATGAAATCGAGATGACCCTCTTCGGCGATATCGAGCGGGTTCCGGTCGTCGGTGCAAAGCGCCATGAACGACGCGGTGTTCTCGTCGAGCACTTCGGCGAGCGCATGCAGATCCTTCGACACCGATCCCTCGCGGATCAGGATGGTCATGCCCTTCGCGAGCTTCTCACGCGCCTCGCTCGCCGTGGTCGCCTCGTGGTCGGTACGGATGCGCGCGGCAAGGTAGGCGTTGAGCTCGCGGCCGGAGAGGAGCGGCGCGTGGCCGTCGATATGGCGGTCCCGGAAGGCGACGAGCTTGTCGAGCGCCGCCGGGTCGCAGGCGAGCACGCCGGGAAAATTCATGAACTCAGCAAGCCCGATCACTTTTGGATGGTCGGAGAGCGTCACGAGGTCGGCGGCGGAAAGCGAGGCGCCGGACGTCTCGAACGCCGTCGCCGGTACGCAGGACGAAAGCTGCACCCGGAGGTCCATGACCGTGCGCTCCGTCGCCGCCAGGAAATAGCGGATGCCGTCGAGACCGAGCACGTTGGCGATCTCGTGAGGATCGCAGATCGCCGTCGTCACGCCGTGAGGAAGGACGCAGCGGTCGAACTCAAGCGGCGTCACCAGCGAGGATTCGACGTGAAGATGCGTGTCGATGAAGCCGGGGGCGCAGGAAAGGCCGCGCCCGTCGATCTCGCGCGTCCCCTCGTAGCGGGCATGCGTTCCGACAATGCGGTCGCCGACGATAGCAACGTCGGTTTTCGTCACGGTGCCGGTGATGACGTCGAGCAGCTCGACGTCGCGCACCACGAGGTCGGCGGGTGCGCGGCCCGCGCCCGCCGCGATCGCGCGGGCGAGGAACGCCCGGGCTTCTGAGTCGTCCATCCCCTCAGATATCAAGGAACCGCCAGGAGGGGAAACCGGCAACGGGTGCTGCGGCCGCCAGAAGGCCACCGGCGTACGGCGCCCTGGCAAGTACCTCCGGTGGGCGCCCTTCCGTCAGGTTGGTCAGAAAGAGCGTGCGGAAATCCTTGCCGCCGAAGCACGGCATGGTCGGCGACGGCACCGGCACGGGAAAGGACTCCGCCAGACTGCCGTCCGGCGCGAAACGGTTGAGACGCCCCGCGGAAACGCCGGCGCTCCAGTAGAAGCCTTCGGCATCGCAGGTGCCGCCGTCCGGCCGGCCGATCGTATCGTCCGGTGCCGCAAAGCGCGTGCGCTCCGCCATCGCGCCCGTCTCGCGGTCAAAGCGCCAGCGGTCGATCCACGGCCCGCGCGTGTCGGAATGGAACATGGCCTCTCCGTCCGCGGTCCACGCCAAGCCGTTGGAAATCGTGATGCCCTCCACCTTGCGCTCGACTTTTCCCGAACGGTCGACCCGGTAGAGCGCCGCGATCGGCTGCTTCTGTGGCCGGTCGTCCATGCTCCCGACCCAGAAGGCGCCGTCCGGCCCGACCCGCCCGTCATTCAGGCGTGTCGCTGCCCCCTGATCGGCCTCGATCTCGCAGAGGTCGACGCGCCGCCCGCTCGCAGGATCGAAGAGGATGACACTGTGGCGAAGCGCGACGACGAGCGCCCCCGACACCGTGAGCCCGAGCGAGCAGACCTCGGTCTCGAACGGCCACGAGGCGATATCGCCGGTTTGCGGCGCGAAGGAATAGATCCGCCGCTCCAGGATATCGACGAAATAGAGCCGATCTGTCCGATCGTCGTAGACCGGACCCTCGCCGATCCTGCAGTGCAAGTCGGCGACGCAAGCGAATTCGAGGGGCATCGGAGCTCTCGGAAGGCGGTTTCGGACGCCGGCAAGGTAGCCGCCGAGCGTTGCAAGAAAAAGCGCCGTCAGCGCATTAGCACTCGCGGAGCACTTTTCCGAGCGCCTCTGCGAGATCACGGGTACGGAAGGGCTTGCCCACAACTGCGATGGGGCCGCTCGCCGGAGACGTCTCGGAGAGAGCGAGGCGGTAGCCGGTCGCGAAGACGACCGGCAGACCCGGCCGGCGGCGGCGCATTTCCGCCGCGAGTTCCTGCCCGTCCATATCCGGCAGATTGACGTCGGTCAGAAGCACGTCGACGGCTTCCCCCCGCTCGCAGAGCGCAAGGGCCAATTCAGCGCAACGTGCGGGAAGCGGCTCATGGCCGAGCTCGCGCAACATGTCGAGCGTTGCCATCAGGATGAGAGCCTCGTCCTCCACTACGAGGATGCGAGACGCTTTGGCGGAAGTCATCTGTCTCCGAAAAGAAGGGGCAACACCAACACCGTCCCGGCCTGCGCCAGCGCACAAGCCCGCCCGAGATTTCGCAAATGCGCCAGCAGCGAGAAAGTTCCCTGGGCCCGCAGGACAACCGCGCAAAGGCTTCCACCTTTGTCAGTATGGTGAATCACCTTACCCGCTCGTGACTGGCCATCCTCGCTGCATTGCGATATAGCGGCGCCCGGCGGGCCGACAATCGACGGCTGTGTGCGGCGAAAAGCCAGCAACCGCGGCCTTCGAGCTGCGCCCCCGCCTCAGCCGAACCGACGGTGAACCGATGGTCAAGCGCTTCGTCATCGCATTGCTTCTCGTTGTGCTCGTCTGCGGCGGATTGGTCGGCTTCAACCTGTTTCGCTCGAAGATGATCGGCCAGTTCTTCGCGAACATGCCGGTTCCCTCGGTTGCCGTATCGACAACCAAGGTGGAGCCCACGACTTGGACGCCCATGATCGACGCGATCGGCACGCTCAGCGCCGCGCAAGGCGTCGACGTCGCCTCGGAAACGGCCGGGGTGGTGAAGACGATCGCCTTCAAGGCCAACGACCGGGTCACGAAAGACGCCGTCCTCGGTACAGCTCGACGATTCGATCGAAAGCGCCGACCTCATGTCGGCGCGTGCGGCTATTGCTCGCGACCAGTCGCAACTCGATCGCGCCGAGAAACTCCGCGCCACTGGCGTGAATTCGCAGGCGACGCTGCAGGACACGCAAAGCGCGCTCGCCGCCTCCGAGTCCGCGCTGGCGAAGGTCCAGGCGGTGCTCGATCAGAAAGCGATCAAGGCGCCGTTCACCGGCATTATCGGGATCCCGCGGATCGACGTCGGACAATATGTGCAGCCCGGAACGGTCATTGCGACCCTGCAACAGCTCGACACGATGCGCGTCGATTTCACCGTCCCGGAGCAGCAGGTCGACCAGATCAAGATGGGCCAATCGGCGAGCTTTTCGATCACCGGATCGGATTTCGCCTACGAGGGCGAGATCAGCGGTATCGACCCGAAGATCGACCCGCAGATGCGGCTCGTTTCGGTGCGTGCGCAGGTAAGCAACCCGAACGGAGAGCTGCGCCCCGGGCAGTTCGCCCGCGTGCATGTGTCGCTGCCACCGATGGACAACGTCATCGCGCTGCCGCAGACGGCGTTGGTGACCAGCCTCTACGGCGACTATGTCTACGTGGTCGAAAGGAGGGCGCGACGGCGGACGCGAGCGGCGGCGGCGCGCCGACGAAAGCAGCCCGAGGGTTCTGCGCCAGGGTCAGGCGGACGGCGCCGCAAAGAGCGCCGGCGACGCCAAGCCGAAGCTCGTCGTCAAGCAGACCTTCGTCGTGGCCGGTCGCCGCCAGGGTAATCTGGTGCAGATCACCTCGGGGCTGAGCGCCGGGCAGGTCGTGGTGACGTCCGGCCAGAACAAGCTTTCCAACAACACGCCGGTGACAATCAACAACGAGGCTAACCCCGCAGCCACGGTGGCGCTCGAGGGTGCGGGTCAGAAGCCGTGAATTTCTCCGAGATCTTCATTCGGCGACTGGTCCTGACGTCCGTTGCGGCGATCCTGATCCTGCTCCTCGGGTTGCAGGGTTTCTTCAACATGACCGTCCGCGAATATCCGAAGGTCGACGAGTCGGTCATCACCGTCACGACCGCCTATTCCGGCGCCAGCGCCGACCTGATGCAGGGTTTCATCACCACGCCGATCGCGAAGGCAGTCCTGAGCGCCGAGAACGTCGACTACGTCACCTCCAAGAGCTCGCTCGGCTCCTCCACCATCAGCGTCAACATGGTGCTCGGCGCCGATCCCGATAAGGCGCTGGTCGACGTGCTCTCCAAGGTCCAGCAGGTGCGCAGCCAGCTGCCGACCGACGCCGACGACCCGGTGGTGCAGAAGGGGACCGGGCAGAATTTCGCGCTCATGTACCTGGCGGTGCGTTCCTCCACGATGAACCCGCAGCAGGTGACCGAATATCTGACGCAGGTGATCCAGCCGCGCTTCGCCACCATCGAGGGCGTCGGCGAAGTGCAGATCCTGGGCGGACGCGACTTCGCCATGCGCATCTGGCTCGATCCCGTCCGCCTCGCCGCGCGCAAGGTGACGGCGGGAGACGTGCTGACGGCCATCCGCGCCTCCAACTTCCTTTCCGCGCCCGGCAAGACGGAAAACACTTACGTCGCCTACGCCATCCAGACCGCCACGACGCTGCAGACGCCTGAGGGTTTCGCCAACCTCGCAATCAGGGCGAACGGCGATGACATCGTCCGGCTCGGCGACGTCGCGAAGGTGGAATATGGCGCGAAGAATGAGGACGTGCGCGTCGCGTTCAACGGGCAGCAGGGCACCTTTCTCGGCGTGCTCGCCGCGCCCGACGCAAACGCTCTCGACACTTCAGCCGCCCTGAAGGCGGCGCTGCCGCAGGTGCAGCGGAACCTGCCGCCGGGCATGGAGATCGAGCTCGTCTATGACGCGACGCGCAACATCTCCGAATCGATCAAGGAAGTGTTCAAGACAATCGCGGAAGCCGTCGTCATCGTCGTCCTGATCATCCTTCTCTTCCTCGGCTCGTTCCGATCCGTGCTGGTGCCCATCTTCACCATTCCGCTGTCGCTGATCGGCGTCTGCTTCTTTCTCTATCTGCTCGGCTATTCGATCAACCTGCTGACGCTGCTCGCCATGGTCCTCTCGATCGGGCTTGTGGTCGACGACGCGATCGTGGTGGTGGAGAACATCCATCGGCATCTGGAGCGCGGCGAGCGCCCGCTCGACGCCGCGATCCTCGGCATGCGCGAGATCTTCTCCGCGATCATCGCGATGACGATCACGCTCGCCGCCGTCTACGCGCCGATCGGGTTCACGAAAGGCCTGACCGGCGCGCTGTTCCGCGAGTTCGCCGTGACGCTGGCAGGCGCCGTTGTCATTTCCGGCTTCATCGCCGTGACGCTGTCGCCGATGCTGGCGGCGCGTGTCCTCAAGCCGCATGGCTCGTCGGTGAGCCGGTTCCAGCAGATCGTCGACCGCACGTTCGACAGAATCAGCGCCTGGTACGGTCGTCGCGTCACATCCACCCTCAACTACCGGCCCGTGACCCTGATGATCGTGGCCGCATTGTCCGTAACAATGGTCTTCCTCTTCTTCAACACCTCGCGCGAGCTGGCGCCGGAAGAGGACATCGGGTTCATGTTCTCCATCGTGAACGGCCCCGCCTATGCGACCTCCGACTATACGGAGATGTTCGTGAAGCAGGTGACGGACGCCACCAAGAGCATCCCCGAGGTGGATACGCGCTTTTCCGTCGTGGGCTTCGGCGGGACCAACACCGCCTTCGCGGGCTTCGGGCTCGTCCCCTGGGCGGATCGAACGCGCAGCCAGAAGCAGGTGCAGGCCGATGTCCAGCAGAAGCTGAACGGCGTCGCGGGCGTGCAGGCCTTCGTCTTCGCGCCGCCGACACTGCCGGGGACCGGCGGCGGCCTACCCGTCCAGTTCGTGATCCGCTCCACCGGCAGCGCCGACCAGGTCTATGAGGTGGCCGAGGAGATCAAGAACCGCGCCCAGAAGAGCGGACGCTTCATCGTCGTGCAGGATTCGCTCTCCTTTACACGGCCACAGGCGCTCGTGACCATCGACCGCGATCGCGCCGCCGCCCTCGGCGTCTCGATCAGCGAGATCGGCTCCACCCTGACAGCGCTGGTCGGCGGCGGGTCGGTCTCGAAATTCGACCTCGAAAGCCGCAGCTACGACGTCATCACCCAGGTGGAACAGGCGCAGCGCTTCAACCCGGAGAGTCTCGGCGCCTACTACGTGCGCAGCACGACAGGCGGGATGGTCCCGCTCTCCGCGGTGATCACCGTGACGACGCAGGCCTCCCCGGTCGCCATCGAGCAGTTCAATCAGCTGAATTCGGCCACCATCTCCGGCCTGCCGCTGCCCGGCGTCGCGACCGGCGACGCGCTGCAGTCGCTGCGTGACATCGCAGCGGAGGTGATGCCGGCCGGCTTCTTCGAGGATTTCGCCGGCCAGTCGCGTCTTGAGATCACGGAAGGCAATTCGACGCTGGTCGCCTTCGGCCTCGCCATCGTGATCATCTACCTGGTGCTCGCGGCGCAGTTCGAAAGCTTCCGCGACCCGCTCGTCATCATGTTGACGGTGCCGCTGTCGATCTTCGGCGCTCTGGTGCCGCTCAATCTCGGGCTATCGACACTCAACATCTACACGCAGGTCGGGTTGATCACGCTGATCGGCCTCATCACCAAGCACGGCATCCTGATGGTGCAGTTCACCAATCAGCTGCGCGCCACCGGCGTGCCGAAGAACCGCGCCATCGTCGAGGCGGCACGCGTCCGGCTTCGCCCGATCCTGATGACGACGGCCGCTATGGTGATGGGCGTGATGCCGCTCATTATCGCGTCGGGCGCGGGCGCCAAGGCGCGCTTCTCGATCGGCCTCGTGATCGCCGCCGGCATGGCGATCGGCACGCTCTTCACGCTCTTCGTCCTGCCGATGTTCTACACCTACATCGCGCGCGGCGACGAAGCGTTCGCACCCGAGCCCGAGCCGGATGCGCTCGACTATGGCCACGCGCCCGCCGAATAGCCGACTGCACAACATCCGCCAAATTGGATCGCGAAATGAACTACGTCGTTGCGCCGCCTTCCGTCACCGTGATTCCCGTGCGCGGCACCGACGCGCTCTTCCCCGTCCGCCGCATCTACTGCGTCGGACGGAACTACGCCGAGCACGCCATCGAGATGGGGCACGACCCGAACAAGGAGCCGCCGTTCTTCTTCCAGAAGAACGCCGACAACGTCGTCACCGACGGCAGATTTCCCTACCCCTCCGCAACGGGCGACGTGCACCACGAGGTCGAGCTTGTCGTCGCGCTCGCCAAGGGCGGCGAGAACATCCCGGTCAAGCAGGCGCTCGACCACGTCTTCGGATACGCCGTCGGTCTCGACATGACGCGCCGCGATCTGCAGACCGCGGCCAAGAACGCAGGCCGTCCCTGGGAGGTCGGAAAGGCGTTTGAGTTCCTCCGCGCCGATCGGGGCGCTCGTTCCGGCCGCCGAGATCGGCCATCCGGGCGCCGGCGCCATCTCACTCAAGGTCAATGGTGCGACGAAGCAGGAAGGCGACCTGAACCAGATGATCTGGAAGGTGCCCGAGGCGATCGCCTATCTTTCAGGGCTCTTCCGCCTCGCCCCGGGCGACCTGATCATGACGGGCACGCCCGCCGGCGTCAGCGCGGTCAAACGCGGCGATGTGCTCGAAGGTCATATCGACGGCGTTGGCGATCTTCGGGTAACTGTCGTCTGAACGTCGGGGCCCTGCCCGAGCCCTAGGGAACTGTCATGTTGGAGATTGTCAAAGGCGCCGACGGCGACATCGCGATCGGCGCGCCGGAGCGCCCGCCGCTCAACTACGCAGGGCTTCGTCATCTGATCGGCAACACGGTCGGGCGGCTGAACGCGCTCGGCATCGGGCGGAACGACCGCGTGGCGATCGTGCTTCCGAATGGGCCGGAGATGGCAAGCGCCTTCGTGGCGATTGCCGCGGGTGCGACGACGGCGCCGCTCAACCCCGCCTATCGGGCGGAGGAGTTCGAATTCTATCTGACCGATCTCAGCGCCAAGGCCCTCGTCATCGACGCCGCCGGCAATGAGCCGGCCGAGGCTGCCGCAAGGAAACTCGGCGTGCCGATCCTGCGGCTCACGGTGGAAGCCGACACGCCGGCCGGCGCGTTCACGCTTGTCGGAGACGCGATCGGGCCGGCGAAGATCAGCGGCCGCGCCGCGCTGGAGGACATCGCGCTCGTCCTCCACACGTCGGGCACCACCTCGCGGCCGAAGATCGTGCCGCTCTCCGGCGCAAACGTCGCTGCCTCCGCAAAGAACATCCGCGAAACTCTGGCGCTGACGCCCGCCGACCGCTGCCTGAACATCATGCCGCTCTTCCACATCCATGGACTGATTGCGGCGGTCAGCGCATCGCTCTCCGCCGGAGCCTCCGTGGTGGCGACGCCGGGCTTCAACGCACTGAAGTTCTTCCAATGGCTCGATGAGATTCGGCCGACCTGGTACACGGCCGTACCCACGATGCATCAAGCAATCCTGGCACGCGCCCCGCGCAATCCCGGGAGCGTCGCCCGCGCAAGGCTGCGGTTCGTCCGCTCCTCGTCGTCCTCGCTCCCGCCGCAGGTGATGGCCGAGCTTGAGGCGACCTTCGGCTGCCCGGTGATCGAATCCTACGGGATGACCGAGGCGGCGCACCAGATGGCGTCGAACCCGCTGCCGCCGAAGCCGCGCAAGGCCGGCAGCGTCGGCCCGGCGGCCGGGCCGGAAGTCGCCATCATGGCGACCGACGGGAGCATGGTTCCGGCCGACGAAGTGGGCGAGATCGTGATCCGCGGCCCGAACGTCACGGCCGGCTACGAGAACAACCCGAAAGCCAACGCTGAAGCTTTTGCGCACGGCTGGTTCCACACCGGTGACCAGGGCATCATGGATTCCGATGGCTATGTCCGCATTACCGGGCGGCTGAAGGAGATCATCAACCGCGGCGGCGAGAAGATTTCACCGCGCGAGGTCGATGAAGTTCTGCTCGACCATCCGGCGGTCGCGCAAGTCGTGACGTTCGCCATGCCGCATCCGAAGCTCGGCGAGGATGTCGCCGCGGCGGTCGTGCTGCGCGATGGACAGAAGGCGGACGAGCGCGAGCTGCGTGATTTCTGCGCCACGCGCCTTGCCGACTTCAAGGTCCCGCGCAAGCTCGTCTTCCTCGCCGAAATTCCGAAGGGCGCGACCGGCAAGCTGCAACGCATCGGCCTTGCCGAAAAGCTCGGCCTCGCGGGCTAGGAGAATGCAAGACACCCCTCATCCTGAGGTGCGCCGCGAAGCGGCGCCTCGAAGGATCGGATGCAAGGCGCGAACGCCCATCGCTCCTGAAGCCCTCGTGGTTCGAGGCTCGCGCTGCTCGCACCTCACCATGAGGGTATTGAGAAACACGAGGCGATGACGGAGCCCGCGGCATGAAGATCTGCGTCTTCGGCGCCGGCGCGATCGGCGGCTTCATCGGCGCCAAGCTGGCCGGGAAGGGCGAGGCGGAGGTGAGCCTCGTCGCGCGCGGCCCGCATCTTGCCGCGATGCGCGAGAAGGGTCTGACGCTCCGCGGCAAGGACGGCGAGAGCACCGTCAGCGTCAACGCCAGCGACGATCCGGCGGCGCTCGGTGTCCAGGACACCGTGATCCTGGCGCTCAAGGCGCATTCCGTGACCGGCGTGCTCGACAGCATGAAACTGTTGATCGGACCGGACACCGCAATCGTGACGGCGCAGAACGGGGTGCCGTGGTGGTATTTCTACAAGCACGGCGGCAAACACGAAGGGCATCGCGTCAAGGCGGTCGATCCGGGTGGAAAGATCTGGGGCGCGATCGGCCCGGAACGCGCCATCGGCTGCGTCGTCTACATCGCGGCGGAGATCGAGACGCCCGGCGTGATCCGCCATGTCGAGGGCGACCGGCTGCCTGTCGGCGAGCCGTCGGGCGAGAAGAGCGCGCGCCTTACCGCGCTTTCCAGCCTGCTGGTCGCCGCGGGCATCCGCGCTCCGATCCGCCCGGACATCCGCAACGACATCTGGGTGAAACTCTGGGGCAACCTCTCGTTCAATCCGATCTCCGCCCTGACCGGCGGGACGCTCGGAGAAATCGCCGGCGATCCCGGCACGCGCGCGGTCGTCCGCGCCATGATGGTGGAAGCGGAGGAGATCGCGTTGCGGCTCGGGGTGAAATTCCCGATCGACGTTGACCGCCGGATCGCCGGGGCGGAACAGGTGGGCGCGCACAAGACCTCGATGCTGCAGGATCTCGAGCTTGGTCGACCGATGGAGGTCGACGCGCTGGTCACCGCGGTGCGGGAGCTTGGCGTCCTGACGGGCACGCCGACACCAGCGATCGACACGGTGCTCGCACTGGTCAGCCAGCGCGCGAGGCTCGCGGGCTGCTACTAGGCTTCCTTCGCGGGCCGCCGTCCTCTACCTAGCGCTTATGCCCCCCTCACCGCCCCTTCTGACACTGAAGAACATCGCGCTCGGCTTCGGCCGGCACCCGCTTCTTGCCGATGTCGAGATCAATGTCGGCGAAGGCGAGCGCCTGGCGCTGGTCGGGCGGAACGGCTCGGGGAAATCGACGCTTCTGAAGATCGTGGCGGGCGAGATCGAAGCCGACCGCGGCGAGCGGAGCATCCGCCAGGGCACGACCTTACGCTATCTGCCGCAGGAGCCGGACCTCTCCGGCTTTTCGACCACGCTCGCCTTTGTCGAGGCGGGGCTCGCGCCGGGCGACGACCATCACCGCGCCAGCTATCTGCTCAGCTCGCTCGGGCTGAGCGGAGACGAGAACCCGGCGTATCTTTCCGGCGGTGAAGCGCGGCGGGCCGCGCTCGCGCGCGCGCTCGCGCCCGACCCCGACATCCTGATTCTCGACGAGCCGACCAACCATCTCGACCTTCCCGCCATCGAATGGCTGGAGGACGAGATCGCGAGAAGTCGCTCGGCGATCGTGCTGGTGAGCCACGACCGGCGGCTTCTTGAGCGACTGTCGCGCACCACGCTCTGGCTCGATCGCGGCGCCATCCGCCGCCTCGACCGAGGCTTCGCCGCATTCGAGGCATGGCGCGACGAGGTGTTCGCGCAGGAGGAGCGCGACCGCCAGAAGCTCGACCGCAAGATCGCCGCCGAGCTCGACTGGGTGCGCTACGGCGTAACGGCGCGCCGCTCGCGCAATCAAGGGCGGCTGCGCGCGCTGCATGATTTGCGCCGGCAGCGCCGCGAGCAGCTGCGCGTTGCCGGCGCCGTCAAGTTCACCGTCGCCGACGCCAAGACATCGGGAAAGCTGGTGATCGAGGCGAGCGGGATATCGAAGGCGCTCGGCGGGCGTGACCTCGTCCGCGATTTCTCCATCCGCATCGCGCGCGGCGACCGTCTCGGTATCGTCGGCCCGAACGGCGCGGGGAAAACGACGCTTCTGAACATCCTGACCGGGGCGAGCGCGCCCGACGAGGGCACGGTGCGGCTCGGCGCCAATCTCGCGATCGCATCGCTCGACCAGCGCCGCGCCAGCCTCGATCCGACGACGTCGCTGCAAGAAGCGCTGACCCGCACCGGCGGCGACACCGTGACGATCGGCAACGAGACGCGTCACGTGATGAGCTACATGAAGGATTTCCTCTTCGCGCCCGAGCAGGCGGAGCAGCCCGTCGCCGCTCTCTCCGGCGGCGAACGCGGACGGCTGATGCTCGCCCGCGCCCTGGCGACCCCCTCGAACCTTCTCGTGCTCGACGAGCCGACCAACGATCTCGACCTCGAAACGCTCGATCTTCTGCAGGAGATGATCGCCGACTACGCCGGCACCGTCATCCTCATTAGCCACGACCGCGACTTCCTCGACCGGACGGTGACGTCGATGGTCGCAGCCGAGGGCGACGGTCACTGGATCGAATATGCCGGCGGCTATTCCGACATGCTCACCCAACGTCGCGACGCGCCGGCCGCATCGCCGGCAAGGCCTTCGCGCGAGAAGTCCGCAAAGAAGGAAATCAACGCCGGCCGCGCGCCCGGAAGCGAAGCAGCGGTTGAGCTTCAAGGACAAGCACGCGCTGGAAAAGCTCCCGGACGAGATCGAAGCTCTGCACAAAGAGGCGGCCAGGCTCGCCGCACGCCTCGGCGACACGGCGTTCTTCGCGAGCAATCCGCAGGGTTTTGCCAAGACCGCGGATGCGCTGAAGGCCGCCGAGGCGGCGCTCGCGTCGGCCGAGGATGAGTGGCTGCGGCTTTCGCTGCTGCGCGAAGAGATCGAGGGCTGACCACAGCAATTTCCACCGGCCGGCGATCCGCCGCCGCGCCAATGGAACGAAATACCGCCGGCTATCTTTCTCTCGGAGAAGCAACTCGGGAGAGGACACGTTGCGCGAATTGAACATCGCTTCCCGCTTCGTCTTCGGCGCGATCAGTCTCGCGATGATGCTGCTCGCCGGCGGCCTCATCGTCTTTGCCGGCATGCAGCTCGTCGCCGTGTTCACGACGCCGGAGTCGGACATTGGGGCGCAGCTTCTGAATTCCGTCGGCTATACGATCATCGCGGTCGCGGTGTTCGAGGTGGCGAAATACATCTTTGAGGAAGAGGTCCTGAACCCGACCGAGATGCGCCACGCGGGAGAAGCGCGGCGCTCGATGACCAAGTTCATCTCCACGATCGCAATCGCGGTCTTCCTTGAAGCGCTCGTCTCGATCTTTCGAACCGCCAAGGAAGGCGACATCTCGAACATGCTCTATCCGACCCTGCTCCTTTTCGCGGGCGTGACGCTCATCGTCGGGCTTGGCGCCTACCAGCGGCTCTCCGCGACGGCGGAGAAGGAAGCCCGCGGCTCGCCCGGTGAGCCGACCGACGAAGAGGATCTGAAGCGCGCGACCTAGCGGTCGGCCGGTGGGCACTGATCGCCCGCCGCGGGGGTGAGCGTCACCGGATCGGCGTCCTTTTGCAGCCAATCGCCGAGAGCATCGCAACGCCCATCGGCGCAAAGCGTCCAGTCACCGGCATGCGGATCGCGTCGCAGAATGACTTCCTTCCGCGCCTCGTTCGGGTGCCAGACATAGAACCGCCCTTCGAGCCGCGCCTCCGGCGGCGGTTCCATCCCGGCGCCGGATCCTTCCACCTGCGCCTCGACGAGCACCAGGCGGTCAGAACTCGACCAGCCAGTGCTCGATCCACTGGGTCTTTTCGATCGTATGCGTCCAGGAGAGCGTGAAGGCGGCGGCGGCGATGCGGAGGACGACGCCCCCGCCCGCGACGCAGAGCGCGCTCACGCCGGCGCCGCCTTCAGCGCGCGGGCGCGCCAGACATGCCAGGCGAGGAAGGCGGCGACGACGGCGAAGCCGAGCTCGTCGGTCAAGGGCAGTGCGGCGATAAGGAGTGCCGCGGCGACGAAGGCCCAAAGTCGCTCCCAGAGCGCCAGCCGGCTGCGGAGGAAGCCGATCGCAGCCGCGCCCCAGAGCATGATCGCGACGAGCGCCTTGAAGACGATGTAGGCGACCGCCGGCCAGTAGCCGATCTCGGCGGCGAGCGGGCCGCCGTCCTGCAGCATCAGTGCCGGGGCATAGACCGCCATGTAGGGCACCACGAACCCGGCCGCGGCGATGCGCACCGCGTTCAGCCCGATATTCATCCCCAATTCCTTGGCGATCGGCGCGGCCGCAAAAGCCGCGAGCGCCACCGGCGGGGTCAGGTCGGCCATGATGCCGAAGTAGAAGACGAACATGTGGCTGACGATGAGCGGCACGCCGAGCGACAGAAGCGCCGGCCCGGCGATCGACGAGGTGATGATGTAGTTCGGGATGGTGGGCACGCCCATGCCGAGCACCAGGCAGCAGAGCATCGTCAGAAGCAGCGAGAGGAAGAGCGAACTCTGCCCGATCGAGACGATCACGCGCACGAATGTCGTGCCCGCGCCGGTCAGGGAGAGGACCCCGATGATGACGCCGACAAGCGCGCAGGCGACGCCCACCGGCAGCGCGTTCTTTGCGCCCTCCGCGAGGCTGTCCAGGCAGAGCGACAGCGTCGCCCGCCCGCCGCGCATGACGAGATTCGCCACGACGAGCAGGAGCAGCAGGATAAGCACGGCAGTGATGCCGCCGATCCGCACGCCACCGAGCGTGACCGAGGTCTTGAACGAAAGGCCGGCGAGCACGCCGAGCACGATCCAGAACAACGCGCGCACCGCGAACGGGCCAAGATTGAGCGAGACCGGTCCGCCGAGGATGATGAGCGCCGTGAGCGCAAGCCCCACCGTTCCAGCGAAGAGCGGCGTGTAGCCGGAGAAGAGCAGCCAGACGAGCGCGGCAAGCGGCAGGATCAGGTGCCACTTCGCCCGCAGCGCCGCGATGGCGTTCGGGCATTCGGCCTTTGGAATGCCTTGAAGCCCGAGCCGTCCGGCTTCCAGATGCACCATCATGAAGACGGTGACGAAATAGAGGATCGCCGGCACGATCGCCGCCTTCACCACGTCAAGGTAAGGGATGCCGAGCGTCTCGGCCATGATGAAGGCGACGGCCCCCATCACCGGCGGCATGATCTGTCCGCCCATCGAGGATGTCGCTTCGACCCCGCCCGCGAACGCCGGCTTGAAGCCGAAACGCTTCATCAAGGGGATCGTGAACTGGCCCGTGGTGACGACGTTGGCGACTCCCGAGCCGTTGATCGTGCCCATCAGCGCGGAAGAGACGACGGCGACCTTCGCCGGCCCGCCGCGGCTGTGCCCTACCGTGCCGAGCGCAACGTCGGTGAAAAGGCCGATCATGCCGGCCCGTTCCAGGAACGCGCCGAACAGGATGAACAGGAAAATGTAGGTGGAGGAGACGTAGATCGGCGTGCCGTAGATGCCGTCAGTGCCGAGGAAGAGCGTGTCGATGATCTGCGAGAAGTCGTAGCCGCGATGGTTGAGCGGCGAAGGCAGATGCTGTCCGAACATGCCGTACGCGAGGAAGAGCGCGCAGATGATCGGCAGCGCCCATCCCATCATCAGCCGCCCGGCGATGAAGACGAGCACGACGGCGAGCGTCCCGACCGCAATGTCCCATCCGTTCGGATCTCCGGCGCGGAAGAGGATCTCGGCGTAGAAGAACCAGTGATAGAGGCCGACGGCAAAGCCCATGACGCCGAGCGCCCAGAGAATGCCTGCGCTCACGCGCTTTTCCGGCGCGCGGTTGGCGACGAGGCCGAAGAGGAGCAGGAGCAGGAAGCCGACATGGACCGCCCGGATGACCTGGCTCGGAAGCGGCGCATAGGCCGCCGTCCAGAGCTGGAAGGCGGAGAAGGCGACGGCGACGAAGAAGAGCAGGCGCGCGGCCGGCCCGCTCCCCCACCCGAACTCCTGGGTCTCGCGGGGGAGCGAGCGACTATCGGCCGCGTCCGCCGTCATGCGCCTGCCTCGGCTTCAGGAAAAAGGGGGGCGCCGAAGCGCCCCCCGCATTCGTCAGAGCGCGCCCGCTTCCTTGTAGTAGCGCTCCGCACCGGCGGCGAGCGGCGCTGGCGGATTCTTCGCGGCCTTGTCGAGCGAGATGGCCTTCGCGGCGGCATGCGCGGCGACCATCTTGTCGAGGTTCTCGAAGATCGCCTTGGTCATCGCATAGACCACGTCGTCGGGAACGTCGGAGCTGGTGATGAGGTAATTCGGCACCGCCGCCGTCGCGACATCAGCGTCCTGCCCGTCATAGGTGCCGGCAGGGATCGTGCCGGCGACGTAGGGCGAGCCGAGCTTCTCCACGATGTCGCCCGGAATCTCCACGACCGTCACCGGAAGCGATGAGGCGAGATCGCGGATGGACGAGACGCCGAGCCCCGCAGAT
Organism: uncultured Alphaproteobacteria bacterium; assembly: GCA_963805325.1. GTDB lineage: Bacteria > Pseudomonadota > Alphaproteobacteria > Rhizobiales > Afifellaceae > DASWJZ01. Next base: position 50,849 of record CAWDTS010000018.1, read on the forward strand.
TGCAGTGTGGCGTCGAGCTGCCGGTTCTTGATCAGCTCCACGGATTCGCCGAACGGCAGGTACTCGACCTTGCCGAGATCGTCATAGGTAATGCCGGCCGCGCCGAGGATGGCGCGGGCGTTAAGCTCGGTGCCCGATTTCGGCGCGCCGACGGAAACGCGCTTGCCCTTGAGGTCGGCGAGCGTCTTGATGCCGGAGTCCTTCGAGGCGACGATCTGCACGTAGTTCGGATAGATCGCGGCCAGCGTGCGCAGCTTGTCGAGCGGCTTGGCGAAGCCGGCGTCGGCGTTGCCCTCGACCGCGAACTTCACGCTGTCGCCGAGCGAGAACGCGATCTCGCCCTTCCCCGCCTGAACGAGGTTCAGGTTCTCCACCGACGCCTTGGTCGACTGCACCGAGGGCCGTGCATCCGGCACCGCCTCGGCGAAGATCGATTCGAGCGATACGCCGAGCGGATAATAGACGCCCGACTGGCCGCCGGTCAGGATATTGATGAAGGTCTCGGCCTTGACCGGCAGCGCCGCCACGACGGCAAGTGCGGCGGCCGCAGCCAGCGATTTCCAAAAACGCATGTTTCGCTCCCGTTTTCTGCGCGTCCTGAAGCGACTATAGACGCTGCGCGAGAGAGCGAAACCCTCGCCTTCGAGGGGCAGCGGAACCCAGGACCCCTACCCAAGCCGCCCGCCTGCGCTTATGTGAGGCGTCTCACGCAACGACTTGAATCGCCCGGCGGCCGGCGCCTAGGAGCCCGACGTCGATCAGCCGAAAGCGGACGCATGGCCGACCAGACGATCATTGCCGAGAGAACCGAACGGGACGCTTCCAGCGCTCCGACCGGCGCCGCCAGCGCCGATTGGCGGGCGCGGCGGACCTTCGCCATCATCTCGCATCCTGACGCCGGCAAAACGACGCTGACGGAGAAGCTGCTCCTGAAGGGCGGCGCCATCCGCATGGCGGGCGCCGTGCGCGCACGCGGCGAGCGAAGGCGCACGCGCTCCGACTGGATGGCGATCGAGCGCGAGCGCGGCATCTCCGTTTCCTCGACGGTGATGCGCTTCGAGCGTGATGGGCTGGTCTTCAACCTTCTCGATACGCCCGGCCACGAGGATTTTTCGGAGGACACCTACCGCACCCTGACCGCCGTCGATTCCGCCATCATGGTGATCGACGCGGCGAAGGGCATCGAGAGCCAGACGCGCAAGCTGTTCGAAGTCTGCCGGCTGCGCGACATTCCGATCGTGACCTACATCAACAAGATCGACCGCGAAGGACGGCATCCGTTCGAGCTCCTCGATCAGATCCAGTCGGAGCTTGCGCTCGACACCGCGCCCGTCACCTGGCCGGTCGGCATGGGCACGGATTTCTCCGGCGTCGCCGACCTTGCCGCGAACGCACTCCTCACTTCCTCGCAGGGCCGCGGCGGCGCCTTCGATCTGCGCATCGAGCTGAACGGGGTCGACGATCCACGTCTTGCAGAGCACGCTGCACCTTCGGTTCTCGCCGAGTACCGCGACCAGGTGACGCTCGCCCGAGAAGGCTACCCGCAGTTCGACCTCGACTCTTTCCGCGAAGGACATTTGACACCGGTCGTCTTCGGCAGCGCGCTCCGCGACTACTCGGTCGAGGAATTGCTACGGGTGATCGCAGACTTCGCCCCGCCGCCGCGCCCGCAGCCGAGCGCCGCCGGGACGATCGATCCGGGAAGCGATGCCGTCGCCGGCTTCGTCTTCAAGGTGCAGGCCAACATGGACCCGAACCACCGCGACCGGATCGCGTTCCTGAGGCTTTGCTCCGGCCGCTTCTACCGCGGCATGAAGCTCAAGCACGTGCGCACCGGCAAGACGATCGCGGTGCAGAGCCCGGTGCTCTTCTTCGGGCAGGACCGGCAGATCGCCGATGAAGCGCTTGCCGGCGACGTGATCGGCGTTCCAAACCACGGGACGCTGCGCGTCGGCGACACGCTGTCGGAAGATTCCGCGATCCGCTTCACGGGTCTCCCCTCCTTCGCGCCGGAAGTCCTGCGCCGCGTGCTGCACGGCGAAGCGTCGAAGGTAAAGGCGGTGCGCCAGGCGCTGGAGGACCTCGCCGAGGAAGGGCTGGTGCAGGTGTTTCGACCGCTCTTGGGCGGGCACTTCATCGTCGGCGTGGTCGGCATCCTGCAGCTCGACGTGCTGAAATCGCGGGTCGCGGGCGAGTACAACGCCGAGATTGTGCTTGAGCCCGTCCCCTACGAGACGGCGCGCTGGGTCGTCTCCGAAGCGGGCGAGGCCGCGCTCGACACCTTCAAGAGCGAGAATCGCGGCGGCCTCGCGGAGGATCGAGACGGGCGCCTCGTCTTCCTCGCCCGCAATTCCTGGGAACTCGACAACACCATGAAGCGCTACCCGGCGGTCGCATTTCGCGACACCTGCGAGCTGGCGAGCTGAGACGCAAAAAATTTCGCCAAAGGCTTAACAAAGAAGACACCCGCAGCGCGTTAGACAACGGCAACGTCCCGTGCGGAGCCGCTTATGTCAGAATTGCGCCACGCGCCGCGCCTTCCCGCCAAGCAACGGGGAAAGGCCTTCATCACCGGCCGCAGCCAAGTCGAATGCGTGGTCCGCGACGTGAGCTCGCTCGGCGCGCGACTGAAATTCATGAATCCGACCTTCCTGCCGCGCCAGTTCCGCCTGGTCTTCGAGGGCACCGATCAGAAAGTGACGGTGATCTGGCAGGCCGGCCTCATCGCCGGCGTGCGCTTCCAGACGCCACTGCGCAATCTGCCGGCGAAGAAGAAGCGCAGCTGGCCCTGGTCCCGGAAATAGAAAGTCGGCTCAAAGCTTACCGCTTATCGCCATATCGAAAATCTCTAGCGCACCTTCTTTTGTGAGCGGCACTGGGTTGCCGCCGGCGGTCGGATCGACGATCGCCATCTCCGCGATTTCCCCGCGGCGGCTCGCATCGACCTTCAGCCCGGCGAGCGTGTGCGGCACGCCGATCTCTTCGCGAAGCTTCAGGACCGCCTTCAGGAAACCGTCGAAGCCACCCGCGATTCCGAGATAGCCCGCAAGCCGATCGATCTTCGCCTCGATCGCCGAGCGGTTGAAGACGAGCACGTAGGGCATGAAGACTGCGTTCGTCATGCCGTGATGCGTATCGTAGAGCGCGCCGACCGGATGCGACAGCGCGTGGATGGCGCCGAGCCCCTTCTGGAAGGCCGCAGCGCCCATCGCGGCCGCGCTCATCATCTGCGCACGCGCCTCGATGTTCTTTCCGTCCGTCACCGCCTTCGGCAGATTCTCGAAGACGAGCCGCATCCCCTCCACCGCGATTCCCGCGGCCATCGGGTGATAGAACTCTGCGGAGTAGGCTTCCAGACAGTGCGCAAGCGCGTCCATGCCCGTGCCGGCGGTGATGAAGGGTGGCATCCCGACCGTCAACTCGGGATCGCAGATCACCACCTTCGGCATCATCTTCGGATGGAAGATCACCTTCTTCGTATGTGTCTTCTCGTCGGTCACCACGCCGGCGCGTCCGACCTCCGAGCCGGTACCGGCGGTGGTCGGCACGGCGACGATCGGCGCGATCCGGCCGGCATCGGCGCGTGTCCACCAGTCGCCGACATCCTCGAAGTCCCAGACCGGACGCGTCTGCCCGGCCATAAAGGCGACGAGCTTGCCCATATCGAGTCCGCTGCCGCCGCCGAACGCGATGACTCCGTCATGGCCGCCGTTGCGGAAAGCTTCGACGCCGGCCGTCAGATTAGCTTCGACGGGATTAGGCTTTACGTCGCAAAAGAGCGCGGCCCTCAACCCTTCCCGCCCCAGGATGTCGAGCGCGCGCTTTGTGATGTCGAGCTTTGCGAGACCGGAATCGGTGACCAGCAGCGGCTGCATGATGCCGCTGGCCTTGCAGGCTTCCGCCAGTTCCGCGATCCGCCCCGCCCCGAAGCGCACGGCGGTCGGGTAGCTCCAATTGGCAACCAGCTTGCTCATTTTACATCCCGGAGATGATAACTCTTGGGTCGCGTCAGTGCGTCGTAGCCGAATTTCGACAGCGAAGCGCCGCGGCCGGTGTCCTTGACCCCCGTCCAGGTCAGAGCCGGTTCGAGATAGTCGCAGCGATTGGCGAAGACCGTCCCGGTCTCGATGCGGTCGCCGATTTTCTCCGCGCGATCCAGGTTCGTTGTCCACACCGATGCGGTCAGTCCGTAGGGGCTGTCGTTCATAAGTTGCACAGCCTCGTCGTCGTCCTTGACCTTCATGATGCCGACCACCGGCCCAAAGCTCTCCTCGCGCATCACCGCCATCTGGTGATTGACCTCGGTCAAGACTTCCGGCGCGAGATAGGGCGAGCCGTCGCGGTCTTTCTCGTGTCTCATCCCCACGTGCATCTTCGCGCCCTTCCGGACCGCCTCTTCGACCTGTCCGCGCACGACGTCGGCGAAGTTGCCCCGCGCCATCGGCCCGATCGTCGTTTCCGGATTGAGCGGATTGCCGACCACATATTTCCTGGCGAGATCGACGAAGCCTTCGACGAAGGGCGCGTAGACCTTCTCGTGCACATAGATGCGCTCGATGCCGCAGCAGCTCTGGCCGGAATTGAAGAACGAGCCGTCGACGAGGTTCTCCACCGCATGCTCGATCTTCACGTCATCGGCGACGTAGGCCGGGTCCTTGCCGCCGAGCTCAAGCCCAACGGAAGCGAAAGTGCCGATCGCGGCGCGCTCCACAGCACGCCCGCCCGAGACCGAACCGGTGAAGCTCACGTGGTCGATCCGGCGCGAGGCGATCAGAAGCTCCGTCTGCTCGTGGCTGAGCACGACGTTCTGGAAGAGCCCCTTCGGCAACCCGGCCTTGTCGAACGCCGCCTGGAAGCGCTCGCCGACGAGGAGCGTCTGCGCCGCGTGCTTCAGGATCACGGCGTTGCCGGCGATCAGCCCCGGGAAGATCGAGTTGACGGCGGTGAGATAGGGATAGTTCCACGGCGCGATGACCAGGATCAGCCCAAGCGGCTCGCGCTTCACGGTGCGGCGGAAGCCTTCGATCGGCGCCGGCTCATAGGGCGCAAGCGCTTCCTCGGCGATTCCCGCCATGTAGCGCACGCGCTCGTTCATGCCGCCCTTTTCGCCGCCGTAGCGGACCGGACGCCCCATCTGCCAGGCAAGCTCCGGCACCATCTCGTCGTTCATCGCAAGCAGTGCGTCGAGAAAGACGAGTGCCTTCTCAGCGCGTTCCTTTACGGGAACATGTGCCCACTCGGCCTGCGCCGCGCGGGCACGCGCGACAACGCCCTCAAGCGCGCCGTCGGCGATGAAAGACCGCTCGGCATAGATCGAGCCGTCGATGGGGGAGATGATTTTGACGCTCACGTCTTCTTCTTTCTTTCAGCGCTCCGGCGAGCGCATTCGACGGGCCGAGTTACGCCCTCGCCGGACGCTTGCACAAGGGGTGCGGCTCAATACCGCTCGAACCCGCGTTTCAGCTCCCAGTCGGTGACGCGGCGGTCGTATTCCATCTGCTCCCAGCGCGCGGTGTGGAGGTAATGCGCGACGACATCGTCGCCGAGCGCCTCGCGCAGCATCTTGGATTTGTCCATGAACGCGATCGCCTCGCGCAGCGTCTTCGGCACTTCCCGAAGGTTCTTGCCGTGATAGGCGTCGCCCGCATAGGCCGGCTCAAGTTCCAGCTTCTCGTCGATGCCGGCAAGGCCCGCTGCGATCAGCGCCGCGAAAGCGAGGTAGGGATTCAGGTCCGCGCCGCCGATCCGGCACTCGACGCGGATCGCCTTCGTCTCCTCGCCGCAAAGCCGGAAGCCGGCGGTGCGATTGTCGCGGCTCCAGATCGCCTTTGTCGGAGCGAAGGTGCCGACTTGGAAACGCTTGTAGGAGTTGATGTAGGGCGCCAGGAACCAGGTGATATCGCTCGCATATTTGAGCTGTCCGGCCATGAACTGACGCATCAACGCCGACATGCCGTGCTCGGCCTTCGGGTCGAAGAAGAGTGGCTTCTTGCCTGCGGCGTCCCAGAGCGAGGCGTGGATGTGGCTCGACGACCCGGCGAGCATGTAGTCCCACTTGGCCATGAAGGTGACCGCTTTGCCGAGGCCGTGGGCGATCTCCTTGATGCCGTTCTTCACGATCGTGTGGCGGTCCGCCATTTCAAGCGCATCGGCGTAGCGGACGTTGATCTCTTCCTGGCCCGGGCCCCACTCGCCCTTGGAATTCTCGACCGGAATGCCGGCGCCCTGCAGCCCCTTGCGGACGGCGCGCATGACGCCCTCCTCCTTGGTGGTCTGCAGGATGTGATAATCCTCAATGTAGTGACCGGCGGTGACGAGGTCGCCGTAGCGCTTGATCCGCGCCGTGTCGTAGGTCTCGTCGAAGAGATAGAATTCGAGCTCCGACGCGAGAAAGGCACGCATCTTGCGGCTGGCGAGCCTGGCGATCTGCCGCTTCAGGATCGCGCGCGGGCTGTGCGGCAGATCGTGATGATGGTGGTCGAGCACGTCGCAGATGACGAGCGCGGTCCCTTCGAGCCACGGCAAACGGCGAAGCGTCGCCATGTCGGGTTTCATAACGAAGTCGCCGTAGCCCTTTTCCCAGTTCGCCACCGCGTAGCCGGGCACCGGCTCCATATCGATATCGTTGGCGAGGAGATAGTCGCAGCCATGCGTCTCCTCATGCGCCGAGGCGACGAAGAACTCCGCCTGGAAGCGCTTGCCGATGAGCCGCCCCTGCATGTCGACGAGACAGGCGAGCACGGTGTCGATCTCGCCGCCCGCGACGGCTTTCTTGAGCTGATCGAAGGTCAGGTTGCCAGCCATGAACGAAAATGCCCTTTTCAAAGTCACCGGTCCGCGGAGCGTTCCGCGGACCGGCAGGATAGGAAGCCGCGACTTGCGAGCGACTACATGGAGGAGGCGCCCTCGCGATGCTTCACCGCGAACTCTTCCTCCGGCGAATAGACGAGCGTATTACGTCCGTAGGCCGCGAAATAGATGATCGCGATGATGTACCAGATGCCGACGCCGATGATGCCCTGGCGGTAGAGCGGGTCAGTGAGCTGGAAGCCGATCGTGACGAAGGCGATGATCACGGTCAGCGACGCTCCGAGCGTCCCGAACGGGCTCTTGTAGGGCCGCTCGATATGCGGGAAGCGCCGACGCAATTGCAGGAAGGTGAGCCCCTGCAGCAGGTAGGAGAACATGGCGCCAAAGACTGCCATGTTGAGAAGAGTGCCGCCGATATAAGTACCGGCCGCTTCACCCCCCTGCGTGAACCAGATTACCAGCATCACCAGGAAACCGACCAGCGACCCCGCGAGCAGCGCGATATTCGGCGTCTTGTGATCGCCGTGCGTGACAGAAAGGAAGTGCGGGAAATAGCCGGCGCGTGAGAGCGAATAGATCTGCCGTCCGTATGCGAAAATGATCGCGTGGAAGCTCGCCACCAGCCCGGCGACCGCAAAGAGCGACAGTATCTTCGCCCAGCCCGTACCGAAGATGGCCCGGAAGCCGTCGAGAATCGGCTCACCCGAGGTGCCGTAGGCAAACGCCCCGTCCGGCAGCGCCGGGTTGATGATCAGGATCAGGAAGCCGGTCGCCAATAGCGTGAACATGCCGAGCATGATTCCTTTCGGCATATCGCGCTTCGGATCGACCGATTCCTCCGAGGCGAGCGGAAGCTGCTCGATCGCCAGGAACAGCCAGACCGCGAACGGCATCGCCGCGAAGACACCCCTGATGCCGAAAGGCAGGAACGGACCGCCTCCGTCCGGCAACGCTATCGCGGCCCCGTCCGGCCCGATCCCGATATTCATCGCATTCTTGGCGAAGTCGAATTGTCCGGAGGCCAGGGCGCTGATGAAGAAGAAGACCAAGATCGCAAGGGCGATGAGCGTGACGATGACAGTCACTCCGAACGACAGAGCGACGCCGCGTACGTTCAACCCGACGAAGATCACGTAGCCGACCAGCCACCATACCGGTTGGAACGCGTCGGGTGTGCCGGTGATGGCGGTCATGTAGGTGCCGATAAAGTAGACGACGACTGCCGGCGTCAGCACGTATTCGATGTTCTCCGCGATGCCGGTGATGAAGCCGCCCCACGGTCCGAACGCAGTTCGCGCGAAGGAGTAAGCCCCGCCCGTATGCGGCAGCGCCGGGCTCATCTCGGCGATCGAGTAGGTCAGGCCGAGATACATGATCGCGATCAGGATGGTGCCGACGAGCATGCCGCCCCAGCCGCCGACGGCGAAGCCGAGGTTCCATCCGGAAAAGTCGCCGGAGATGACCGCCCCGACCCCGAGCGCCCACAGCGAGAAGACGCCGGCATGACGTTTCAGCCCCCGCTTGTCGAAATAGTCCTGGCCGGGTTTGTGATAGGAAACCCCGCCTTCGTGCTTTGTCGTCCCAGCCATATCTCCCACTCCCCCGTTAGGTCCGATACTCAGGCTACAGACCTTTGATCGCGCCGGCGTTCCGCCGCGGACCATTCCTTTGCCTCTTCGGTCGCGCCGAGCAGCGCGGCGAGGCGCGTGCCCCAGGCCTCCGCCTGCGCGTCCGTCCCGATCAGATCGTTGCGGATCTCGATCATCGCGGCACCGAGCCCGCGGCTCTCAGCGTGGCGGGTGAGCGTGTAGTAGACGCGATCGGCGGGCGAATAAGGCTCGTTGACGCCGACGTTGAGTCCCTCAGTCCTCAGTCCGTCGATCAACTGGTCGGCCAGGCGCCGGTTGCGATCGAAGACGATTCCAATCTCCCAGGGACGGCGCACGCCGCCATAGACCGCCGTGAAGCTGTGGACCGCGATCAGCGTCGGGATGCGCCCGCTCTCAAGGCGCTCCTCGATGAAGCCTTCGATCGCCGCGTGGTAGGGCACATGCACCGAGGCAATGCGCCGGCGGCGCTCCGCATCGCTCAACGCGGCGTTTCCCGGTATCACCGTGATCTCGCTTTTCGGAGCGATGAGATCGGGCGCGTCGAGCGGGCGGTTGCAGTCGATCACGAGCCGCGACACCGTGGAGTAGATCAGCGCCGCGTCGAGCGCCCGCGTAAGCTGACGCGAGACCGCGAGTGCGCCCGGGTCCCAGGCGATATGCGTCTCGCGCTCGGCGCTGTTGAGCCCGAGCGACCCGTAGTCCGGCGGGATGAAGTTCGACGCATGGTCGCAAAGGATCAGGAACGGGCCCGCTGCCGCGGGATTGTCCACGGCCACAGGATCGGTGGCACGGGTCCTCGCGCCCGATTGTGCCAATGCCTCCACGCGGAGCCTCCGCCCCTTGGATCATTTGATACAGATCGCGGGGGAATTCCCTATCGCGAACATTCTGGTACAAATGTAAAAAAGCGTCAACCATTCGTCGCGTAAACTGGTCGTTGCACGTGCTCATGGATAGCGGTCCCGCCCCTTCGGTGGCAGAAGCCACCCGCGATCGCCTCGACGAGCTGACCGCATCCGAACGGCGGGCGGCGCGCGCACTTCTTGCCAACTATCCGATGCTGGGGCTCGGGACCGTGGCGGAATTCTCGGCGCGGAGCGGCGTCAGTTCGCCGACCATTCTGCGCTTCGTCGGGCGGCTTGGCTTCGCCAATTATGCCGACTTCCAGCGGCGGCTGCGCGAGGAGGTAGAGGCGCAGCTGAAGTCGCCGCTTGCCAAGGCGGAGCCGCAAGGTGCAGCCGGCGAACTGCGCTCCCATTCCGCCTTCGCCGCCGCGGTTTCCGAGAACATCGCCGAGACGTTCCGCCACATGCCGGCGGGCGAATTCGAGGCGGTCGTGGCGCTCATCGCCGACGCGAAGCGGCCGATTCATCTCCTTGGCGGACGCTTCACCGACTCGATCGCCAGCTACATGGCCGCGCATCTCAGGATTCTGCGCGCCGGCGTCGACCACATTGCCGGCCAGCCGGACAACTGGCGGGACCAGCTCATCGATTTTGGGCGCAAGGATGTGCTCATTTTGTTCGATATCCGGCGCTACCAGGAGGATCTGGTGGCCTTCGCCAAAGCAGCGGCGGAACGGCAGTCGGCGGTGGTGCTGCTTACCGACCAGTGGCTGTCGCCGGTGGCACGAATCGCGCTGCACGTGCTTCCGGCGCGCATCCAGGTCCCCTCGCCGTGGGATTCGAGCGCGGCTCTGCTTGCCGTCGCCGAAGCGCTGATCGCCGCCGTAACATCCCGGACCTGGCGGCTTTCGCAGGAGCGAATCCGGGCGCTGGAGCAGCTCCGGCAGGCGGAGGAAGGCTAGCTCGGACCGGCGGTTGCGCCGCAGTCTCCCCTGGCATATGTCCTCGGCCCGCAATTCATGGTATGCGTTTTTGAGGGGGCTCGAGCCCAAAGCCATGCGACTGACCAAACAGACAAGCTACGCGTTGCGCATCCTGCTTCACTGCGCGCTCCATCCGGACAAGCAGATGAAGGCGGCCGACATCGCCAAGGCCTACAACATCACCGAATTCAACGTCCTGAAGATCATCCCGCTGCTCGTCCACGGCGGCTTCATCAAGACGATGCGCGGCCGGCGCGGCGGACTGCGGCTCGCGCAGCCGGCGACCGAAATCCGCATCGGCGACGTCGTCCGCCTGACGGAGGAGACGCGCATCCAGGCGGATTGCTTCGGCCAGCTCCACGAAGAATGCCCGATCCAGCCGGCAGCGCCCATCAACCGCATCTTCGACAACGCGCTCGGCGCCTTCATCGAAGTGCTCGACCAGCACACGCTGCAGGATCTCGTCACCGCGCGCCCGCCGCAGCACGAGATTCGACCGGGGCCGCAGGCGTTCGATATCGGCGGATTGCTGGCAGCAGCCGGCCCGCGCAACTAGCGCGCCGCGTCGACAAGCTCCGCGATCGTCGCCTCGAAGAGATCACGGCCTCCGAAACGGACGCCGAGCGCCTTCAGCGAATCCGCGCTCATCACACCGCCCGGCGTCGGAGCCTCGGAGGGAAGCGGCCCGGCGACGCCAGCGATCTTTTGCACGACGCCGACGATATCGCGCGTCGAGACGACGATGTCGCTGCAATTGAAGGCGCGTCCCGCGACACTCCGTGCGTCGGCTGTGAGGAGCCGCCATACCGATTCCGCCACGTCGCGCCCATGCACCTCGGTTCCGGCACGCACTTCGACAGGCTCGCCGCGCAGCGCGCGCTCTACCAGCGCGAACCATTTGCTCATCTGCGGCGGCGTCACCAGTCCGTACACGCCGGTCGGTCTGAGCGCTGCGACCGGCCATCCCTCACGCCCAAAACTTCGCACGAAGGCCTCGAGCGCGACCTTCGCCGCCCCGTAGTGCGTGTCGGGCGAGACAGGCGCGTCGTCTGCGATCGGGCTCGCAGTGGAAGTACCAAACACCGCGCGGCTCGAAAGTACCACAGCGCGCTTGACGCCGGTTTCTTGTGCCGTTGCGAGCAGCGACAAGCCGCCGCCGACATTCGTCCGAAGATAGCCCGCAAGATCGTCGCCCTCGCCGCCGCGATACCGTCCGGTCAGATGATCGAGCGCCGCGTGGACCAGCATGTCGGCGCCCTCGACGAGCGTAGCGGCAGCATCGGGCGAAGAGAGATCGCCCTCGACCCATTCGATGCCGTCGGGGAGTCCGCGAAGGTCGGAGGACGGGCGCCGCCAGGCCCGCACGCTCTCGCCCGCCTCGATCAGTCGCTTCACGATGAACCGGCCGACAGTGCCTGTCGCGCCGGTCACGGCGACCGTCACGCAATCAGATCCTTGGCGCGGCTCGGCGGAACGACGGGCAGCTCTTGCGGCGGCGCCTCGCCTTCGAACATGCGCCACCAGAGATCGATCAGCGGCTTCAGGAGATGCCGCTTCGGATTCTCTTCCGACCATGGCTTCTCATACTGATAGTGCACGACGCGGATCGACTTCCAGACCCAAAGCTCCGGCAGGTTGAAGTACACGTACTGCATGGTGTTGAACGTGTAGGGGAGCTTGTGCCAGTCGGGGAAGGCGGCCTCCAGGAACGTCTGGTCTGTTCGCCGCCAGAAGACACCGGGCCGGTCGAGCTGCTCGATCAGCGACTCGTAGGTCGATGTGTTCGGCTCGGCGACGAAGACGCCGGAGTTCAGACGGTGAAAGTCGGCAAGCGTTTCATAGACGTTTGGAGCGCCGGCGAACTCCGGATAGCCGAAGAGCATGTCGATCGGCTTCACCACAAGCGAGTCGGCGTCGAGAAAAACGATCTTCTCGTAGTCAGTCAGCTTCCAAAGCTCGAGCTTGCAGAAATTGTCGACCGGATCGTGGAAGGCAGGCTTGTTGCCCTTGTTGAACGGTGCGGCGCGATGCAAGGCCGTGCGGCTGTGACGCTCCCGAAACGCCTCGGAGAGCCGCGGCTGCTTGACCGGCACGATCCGGCATCCCTCGCGCTGAAGCTCGTCGAGATGAGCGGCCTCGTCCGTGGCGAGCACGATGAGCGGCGCCTCAGTCTCCGTCCAGCGCAATGAGCGCGCGAGCGCCAGCGCGCCGCGGCCATACTCCTCGTTTGTGACGAGCGTCGCAAAAGCACGCGAGCCGTCCGCGGACGACCGCCCTTTATTGTCCCGATTCAAAGGGCCCTCCTCGAATCGCTCCTCCCGCCGGCCCTCTTCCTAGAACAGGCCGATTACGGTTGCCATGGCAAACAACCGCAATGAGTCGCCGAAGGTTCCCGGTTTCCGGCAGTTCAGTGCCTTGCCGGGGCTTGCGCCAGTTGCGCACGATCCGCTGGCGGCAGCGCAAAAAGCGCATCGTAGGTCGCCTTTTGCACCGCTTCCTGCATGCCGGAGGAGGCGGCCCGGAGCGCGGCAAGGCGCTCGTCAATCGCCGCGCGGTCGGGCTCGGGCGCGGCGGCGAGCCGCATGATTTCCGCGCGGATATCGCGCATCGCCTTCAGCCGCTGCTTCGAGTTCAGGCCCGAGCGGCTTCAATTCGCCGGCGACCTTGTCCACCGCCGCCGGCGGCAGCCGGTCGTCGAACCGGCGGAGCTCGAAGGTGGCAAGCCGGTCTCCGGAGAAGCCGTGCCGATCATGCTTCAGCGAATCCACGACGAACATGCCGACGAAGAACCCGTTCAGGACGAGCGATGCGACAAGTAGCAAAGCCGGCCAGCGCTTACGCAGGAAATCGGGAAGCCCGCTCACGGCGCATCCGTTCCGTCGACGGCGTAGAGCGGATCGACGGCCGCGACGTCGAACGTGTCGGTCGGCTGCGGTTGCGGAAGCACAAGGCCGACCGCGCCGCCGAGCATGCCGGCGACAAGCACCGCAGCGGCGATGCGCTGCCAGGAAATGCCGGCCAGAAAATTGCCGGAACGCCGCAGCAGCACGTTGCGGCGCACGCGCTCCAACGAGCCCGAACGACGGATCTCGGCGTCAAGATCGGCGCGATAGCCTTCAAGGCCAAGCGGGAAACTGCCGCGGCGGGGTTCAGCCATCGTTGCCCTCCCCGGAAAGCCAGCCGCGCAATTGCCGCCGCGCCCGCGCAAGCATCGACTCGAACGCTGTTTCGCTGACCCCCATCACCTCGGCCGATTCACGCTGCGAGATGCCCTGGACATGAAAGAGGAGAACCGCCGTTCGCTGCCGCGCCGGCAGCCGTTCGATGGCAGAGCGGACCGACAGCGCCTCCTCGCTGCGAACGAGCGCGGCGTCGGCCGACTCCGACTCGTCCGCGAATTCCTCCAGCGCGCTTTCATCGACAAAGTTGCGGCGGCGGCGCAGCCGGTCGATGGCGCGATTGTAGCAGACCCGATGAAGCCAAGTGCCGATGCGCGCGTCCGGAGTCCAGCGCGCGGCATTCTCCCAGAGGCGGATCAGCGTGTCCTGCACGACGTCTTCGGCCTCGTCGAGACCGCCGAGCATGCCCTGCGCGAAACGTAGCAGGCGCGGCGCCTCGCGGTCGATGAGACGCCGGAACGCCGCGGAGTCGCCGGCTGCGATCGCACGCATCTCGGCGCGCTCGAACGCGCTGCGATCCTCATCGTCGGCCACCGCACACCCTGCCTCAAATGCCGTAATCAGAGCATGACGTATCCGCTCCTGAACCGCGCGTGAACTTCGCCGCGACGCAAACCGCGGCATCACCCGCCGATCGCACGCCGGCAAACGCCCCCTCGAGGGGCCGGCCAAAAGGTCGCGCCCTTCGAAGAAATGCAGCGCGGAGACAGCACCCATCGCCCTACTCCGCCGCGACCGGATGTGCGCCGTGCCGATCGTCGCCGAGCAGGAGATCGGTGTCGGCGACCTCGCCGAGCTCGGCGTGGAGACGGTCCGCTTCCGCCGAGCGCGGCTGGCCGAAGCGCGCCAGGAGCAGGTAGGCGACCGGCGTAACGAAGAGCGTGATTAGCACCGCGAAGCCAAGCCCGCCGACCACGATCCAGCCGAGCGCCTGCCGCGCCTCGGCGCCCGCGCCGCCCATCAGCACCAGCGGCACGCCGCCGGCGATGGTCGCGATCATCGTCATCACCACCGGCCGCAGACGGATGCGGCACGCCTCGCGGATGGCATCCTCGACGCGGAAGCCGCGTTCGCGCAGCTGGTTCGCGAATTCGACGATCAGGATGCCGTTCTTCGCCATGATGCCGACCAGCATGACGAGGCCGATCTGGCTGTAGATGTTGAGCGAGCCGCCGGAGAGCGCGATCGCGAAGACCGCGGCCGCGAGCCCGAACGGCACGGTGAACATGATGATGATGGCGCTGGTGAAGCTCTCGAACTGCGCCGCGAGCACCAGGAGTACGACGACGAGTGCGAAGCCGAATGTGAGCGCAACACCGCTCGACGTCTCGTTCAGCGCCGCCGCTTCGCCAAGATAGCGGATACCCATGCCGGGCGCGAGGTGCGTGGCCGCCACCTTCTCGAGATTGTCCATCGCGTGACGCAGATCGACGCCCGGCTTGAGCGTCGCGGAGATCGGCACGGCGCGCCGCTGGCCTTCGCGCGGCAGCTCCGGCGCCACTGCCTGCTCCGTCACCGTCACGAAAGAGGCAAGCGGCACCATGCGCCCCGACCCAGTGCGCACGAAGACGTTCTCAAGGTCGCCGGGGTCGTCGATCATGCCGTCCGGCGCCTGTACGCGCACCGGGATCGAGTCGCCGCCGACGTAGAATTTCCCGATCTCCTTGCCGTCGAGAAGCGTGGAAAGCGTCGAGCCGAGCGAGTCGACCGAGACGCCGAGGTCGGACGCCTTCTGACGGTCGATGCGCGATCGAAAGCTCCGGCTGAGTCGTGTCGTAGCTGAGCGACACGGTGTCGAAGCTCGGCTCCTGCTCAAGCGCCTGCTGCAGGTCGACGGCCTTGTCGGCGAGCGAGCCGTAGTCGTTGCCGGTGATCGCGAAGCGAAGGCCCTGGCCGCCGCCGCGGATGCCGAGACTGTTGGCGGAGCGCATCGATATCTGCACACCGGCGATTTTCTGCAGCTTCGGCGTCAGCTCGCGGACGATCGCCTGGCTGCTGCGTGCACGCTGCTCCCATGGAGCGAGCGTCAGCACGACGAAGCCGGAATTCGCCGACCGCATGCCGGAAAGCAGGAACATGTTCGTCACTTCGCCGCTCGTCATGAGCGGTGCGACAAGGGCCTCGATCTGCCGCATCTGGGTGTCCATGAAATCGACGCTGACACCCTGCGGCGCGCTGACCGAGATCGGGATGTAGCCGCGGTCCTCGTTCGGCGTGAGCTGCTCGGGAAGCTGCGTGTAAACGACGCCCGCTGCGCCGGCGAAAACAAGCGCCGCGACCACGACGACGGCGGGCGCCGCCAGCGCCTTGGCCAAAAGGCGATGATACAACGCCTCGATCCAGCCACCGACATCGCCAAGCCGCCGCAGCAGCGGATTCTTGAGATAGGCGGACTCACCCTCGTGCTCCCGCAGGATGCGCGAGGCGAGCATCGGACAAAGCGTCAGCGCGACGAAGGCCGAGAGCCCGACGGCGAACGCCATGACGAAGCCGAATTCGGAAAAGAGACGGCCTGCGGTCCCCTGGAAGAACGAGATGGGAATGAACACGGCGGCAAGCGTCACGGTCGTGGCGATGACCGCGAAGAACACCTGCTTCGCGCCAAGCACAGCGGCTGCGCGTGCGCCCATTCCCATGGCGCGATGCCGCTCGATGTTCTCGAGCACCACGATGGCATCGTCGACGACGAGGCCGGTCGCGAGCACGATCGCAAGCAGCGTCAGGATATTGATGGAAAAGCCGGCGAGATAGATCGCCGCGAGCGTGCCGGTGAGCGCGATCGGCACGGTGACGGCCGGGATGATCGTCGCGCGCAGCGACCTCAGGAACAGGAAGATCACCGCAACGACGATGAGCGTCGCCTCGAAGAGCGTCTCCAGCACCTTCGACAGCGCGCCGCCGATAAAATTCGAATCATCCGACGTGACGCGGATATGGACGCCGGGCGGCAGCGAACGGTCGAGCTCTTCGACCGCCTTCCTCACACCTGCTGAAATGTCGAGCGTATTCGATTGCGCCTGCCGCACGATTCCAAGCCCGACGCCGGTCTGACCGTTGATGCGGATCGAGCTCGTCTCCTCGGCCGGACCGAAGATCACGTCGGCGATGTCGCCGACCCGCGTCGTCTTGTTGATCTGGATCGCCTCGATATCCGCCGCGCTCTTGACGCTCGCATCGGCGCGCACGAGCAGCGACTGGTCGCCGGCCGACAAATTCCCGGCCGGGACGTCCGAGGCGACGCTTGAGAGCGCGTCCGAGAGGTCGGCTACAGAGATACCACGCGCCGCCATGGCGTTCGGATCGATGAGCACGCGCACCAGCGGCTCGCGATCGCCGAAGAGAGTCACCTCGGCGACGCCCTCCACGGCGGCGAGCCGGTCGACGACCGTGTCTTCTACGACCTTGGTCAGATCCTGGATCGACATCTTCTCGGCGGTGACTGCAAGCCGCATGATCGCGTCGGAATTGTCGTCGGCCTTTACGATCGTGATGTCTTTCACGTCATCTGGAAGCTGGCGCTGGACGTTGCCGACGGCGTCGCGAAGGTCGTTCGCCGCGACGTTGATGTCGGCCGAATCGGAAAACTCCACGACCACGCGGCTGGAGCCGGAACGGCTCGACGAGGAGATCGACTTCACGCCCGGCACGCGCGCCGCAGCACCTTCGAGGACGTCGGTGACCTGGCGGTCGATCGTCTCCGGCGTCGCTCCGTCATAGCTCGCGCGGATGGTGATGACCGGGCTATCGACGTCGGGAAGCTCGCGGATTTCGACGCCGCGGAAGGCGGCGGCGCCGGCCAAGAGGATCAGCAGGTTGGCGACAATCGCCAGCACCGGCCGGCGCACCGAAAGCGCCGAGATGCCCTTTGTCGCGTCTGCGAGCCAGACCCGCGCGTCCTCCAAGTGCAGCGCCATGGTCAGCTCCGCGTGCTCGCCGCAGTCCCCGCCCCGCTCACCGCGGGCGTGGTCTCGTTGCCGCCAACCGCCGGCGGCGTGTCCTCGACAATGTCCGGTGTCTCGTTGACCTCGTTCACCTTGGCGCCTTCGCGCAGCCGAAGCAGCCCTTCCACCACGACGCGGTCGCCTTGCTGAACGTCGCCCTTGACGACAACGATGCCGCTGTGCCGCCTGACGATCGCGACGTCAGAGCGCCGCGCAGCGCCGTCCACGACCTTCCAGACGAACGAGCCGCGCCGGTCCCACTGCACGGCGAGGCTTGGAACGGTCAGGTCGGACGCCCTGTCGAACTGCAGCGACACGAGGATCGCCATGCCGGTCTTGAGCGCGCCATCGTCGTTCGCGAGCTCCGCCCGCATCCGAAGCGTCCGCGTCGTCTGGTCGACGTGATTGTCGACTCCGGTGATCTTTCCGTCGAACTTCGATCCGGGAAACGCCTGCGCCGTCGCAGTGATCGATTGCCCGTTGACGACGCGACCGGCCCAGCGCTCCGGCACCTCGAAATCGACGCGCATGGTGGAGAAGTCGTCGATCGTGGCGAGCGCCGTGGAGGTGGTCACGAAATCGCCGATCGAAAGGTCGGTCAGCCCTGTGACGCCGGAGAACGGCGCCTTGATGCTGCGCCTCCCAAGGTCGATCCCGGCGGATTTCAGTTCCACCTCGGCCATGCGCATGGCCGTCTTGGAATCGGAGAGCGCCACATCGGAGATCGTCTTCGACTTGGCCAACGACTGCTGACGGGCCAGCATATCCTGCGTCTGCTGCAGCGCGATCTGCGCCTTCTCCACCGCGACTTTCTGTTCGTCGTCTTCAAGCCGCACCAGAAGGTCGCCTGCGGCAACCGTCTTACCCGGCACCACGTCGACTTCCGCGACCGTGCCGGACACCTCCGGATAAAGCGTCACAGAGCGCGTAGCCTTGGCCGTTCCGAGCGACATCACGGTGTCGCCGAGCGTGTCGCTCTCGACCTGCGCCGTGACAACATTGACCGCACCGCCGCCGATAAGACCGGGAATTCGGCTCGGCCGGCCGGCCGTGCCATGCGAAGCCCCGGAGGCGGCGCGCAGATTGCCGCCCGGGCGCACCGGCCGTCTGATGGCTGTAATAAAACCAGCCCGCGGCGGCCACCGCGACCACGACGAGAGAAAGAATCGCCTGTTTCCAGAAAGACATATCGCCACGAACCCCACCGGCCCGACCCCGCTTCAACGCAGGCCGGCCACCGATCCGTCGCTCCTAAGCCGTTACGAATGCGTAATCATGCCTCAGCCATGACGCGGCGCAAAGTCAAAGTGCTGTCGCCTCTGGCCGAATCTCTGCGCCACCACTAGGAACAGAAGGGATTGGCGCCCGGGGCCCGGCGATGAACGAAAAGGAACGGACGGCTGTCGTCTCGCTCGCGGCGAGCCTAGTCCTCGCCGCGGCCAAGCTCGCGATCGGGCTTGCGATAGGCAGCCTTGCGCTGATTACCGACGCGCTTCACTCCTGCGTCGATTTCCTGGCGACCGGCGTCACCTGGATCGCGGTTCGCGTGGCGGACAAGCCCGCCGACGCCTCGCATCCCTACGGCCACGGCAAGTTCGAGAACATCGCCGCGCTCGGCGAGGCGGCGCTGCTGCTGCTGCTCGCAGGCGGGGTCATGGTCACGGCGGTCAGCCGTATCCGGGTCGACCAACCGCCGCCGCCATTGAGCTTACTCGCCGTCGGCGTCCTCCTGATCGAGATCGTCATCAATGCCTGGCGCGCACGGGCGCTGAAGCGCGTCGGGCAGAAGACGCAGAGCGCAGCGCTTGAAGCCGACTCGCTGCACTTCGCCTCCGATGTCTTCTCCTCGCTTGCCGTTCTCGCCGGCTTCGCGCTGATTGCATTCGGCTATCGCTCAGGCGACACGGTGGCGGCCATGGGCGTCGCGGCGCTGGTTGCCGGACTGGCGCTTCGCCTCGTCGCGCACACGATCAACGCACTCGTCGACCGCGCGCCGGAGGGAGTGGCTGAGCTCATCAAGGCGCGCATCGAAGACCTTGCTGGCGTGCTCGGCGTGGAGAACGTGCGCGTCCGCTCGGTCGGGGCGAGCCATTTCGCCGACGTAACGATCGCGGTGCCGCGCTCGCTCGGCATCGAACAGGTGGCGGAGGTAAAGGAAGCGACGGTTGCGGCTGTGCGCGCCGTCGTCGCAAACGCCGACGTGACGGTTCAGGTGCAGCCAGTGTCGCCGTCGAACGAGACCGTGCGCGAGCGTGTGCTTCTCGTGGCGCAGCGGGAGCGTGCCGCCGTGCATCACATCACGGTGCAGCATCTCGACGACGGTCTCGCGCTAGCGCTCGACCTCGAGGTCGAAGGAGATCTGCCGCTCGCCGAGGCACATCGCATTGCCGACCGCCTTGAGGCCGCGATCCGCCGCGAGTTCGGGCGGGCGACGGAGATCGAGACACACATCGAGCCGCTCGAGCCCGAGGTGACCGACGTGGAGGACACACCGGAGGCTCTGCGCCAGAGCTACGTAAGCGCGCTCGAAGATGCGGCGCGCTCAATCGACGGGCTCTCCGACATCCACGAGGTGCGGCTCAGGCGCAGCGCTCGCGGCACCGTACTCGTCGCCCATTGCCTGCTCGCTCCGGACGAGACGGTCGAAAGCGTCCACCGCCGCGTCGACGATCTCGAACGGCTGGTGCGCGAGAAGAAGCCCGAGCTTGCCCGCATCGTCATCCACGCCGAACCGATGAAGTAGAGCGCAATCTTCTCAGAAGGTTGGCGCTCCCGTACGTTAGCTCAGCGCTTCCTTCAGGAATGCCACGGTGCGCGACCATGCGAGGTCGGCGGCTTCCTTGTTGTAGCGCGCTTCCGATGTGTCGTTGTTGAAGGCGTGGTTCGCGCCCTTGTAGACATAGATTGCGTAGTCCACTCCGGCAGCCTTCAGCGCCGCCTCGTAGGACGGGATGCCGGCGTTGGTGCGCTCGTCGAGCCCGGCATACTGGAGGAGCATCTTCGCCTTGATGCCGCTGACGTCCTCGGGCTTCGGCACGCCGCCGTAATAGGCGACGGCAGCGACGAGGTCGTCGCCGGCGTGAACGGCCGTCTGGTTGGTCAGCGTGCCACCCCAGCAGAAGCCGACAACGCCGACCTTGCCGTTCGACTTCGCATGCTGCTTCAAGAACTCGACCGTCGCGACGGCATTTTGAGTCGTCTGTGCCCGGTCGAGCTCGCCGATCATCTCCCGCGCCTTGTCCTCATCCTCCGGAGTGCCGCCGATCGGCGTCAAGAAATCGGGGGCGAGCGCGAGAAAGCCTTCGAGCGCCAGGCGGCGCGCAACGTCTTCGATATGCGGATTGAGCCCGCGGTTCTCGTGGATGACCATCACCGCCGGGAGCGGTCCCGAGGCATCGGCCGGCATCGCAAGATACCCTGCGAGCGTCTCCCCCTCCGCCCCCGGCCAGGTGATCGTCTCCGTCTTCAGGCGGGCATCGTCCGCCGCGACGACCGCCGCCTTGGCCTTCGACGCGGAGAGCATCGGCGCAATCGCCGCCGCGGCCGCCGCCGATCCGGTCAGCCGCGTCAGCTTCTGCATGAAGTCGCGGCGATCGAGCGTCAGGTGCGTGTAGTCGTCATAGGCCTGGATCATCTCCTGCGTGACCTTCGGCGCGGCTTCCCGGGCTCTCGTCTCCAGCTCTTTCACATGGGCCTCCTCTAGCGTTTCCCCTTCTCTAACGCGCGAAGATAACGATGCCGTCGGGCGCAAAGACGACAGCCGGTTCACACCTTCGGGAGATAGGCCTCGGACCGGGCATTTCCGGATGAATGTCGAATGAACAGCCGGCTCAAGAGCGGTTCAGCGCCAGTCCGGCATCTTCCCCTCCGAGACAGGGGAGAGTTCGATGAATTCCAGATACATCGCCTTTTATTTCATGCGCGCCACGCCGGTCGCCTTCGTGCTGACGATCCTGGCGCTCGCGGCGTCGCTCGCGAGCCAGGTCTGATCCGCGAAGGGCTAGAGCCCGAATGTGCGCAGATGATTGTCGAAGGCGACGCCCGGCAGGCGCACCTTTGGGGCCTTCGCGCCGTCGGCCTCGGTTTCCTCGATCAATCCTTCGCCGTTCGAAGCAAGGATCGACTTCGCGCCGAAGCCGGTGATGCCGCTTAAATCGGCGATCTGCGTGCGGCCGAGATATTTTCCGCTTTCCGCGCTGAAATGCACGACATATCCGCCGCGCGGCGCCGAGGCGGAGATCAGCGTGCCGTCGCGGCTCGCGGCCATGGCGCCTGTGTAGCGCCGCATTTCGTTCAGCTCGCGCGCCGGAATCGATACGAGCGCGAGCCCGTCCTCAAGCGAGGCGCGGCCGACGAGCGACGGCGTCTCGAGCGGATCGCCCTCCCACTGCGTGCCGAACCAGACCATCCCATCGGCGCCGACCGCCATGTGGCGGATCGAGAGCTGATGGATATCCTTCGGCAACCGGTGTTGCGCGATGAGGTTTCCGTCGAGATCCGTGAACACGAGCGAAGGATCCATCGAGGGGACGTTCAGCATCTGACGCCCGAAATCGGGGAGCGTCTCGATCCCGCCATTGGCGATCGCCAGCGTCTTCCCGTCCGGCATGAGGATCGCCTCGTGCGTGCCGATGCCGCGCGTCGGGAACTCGCCGAGGCGCTTGTAGGAATCGGTGGCGTCGTAGGTGCCGATGACCCCGGTGCCGGCGGTGATGTTGTCCTCGGTCGCGAAGAGGAGCTTGCCGTCGGCCGAATACGCACCATGCCCGTAGAAGTGCCGGTCGGACGCGGCGACGAAGACCTGCGGCGCTTCGCGCGCGAGAATGTCGAAGGCGACCGCGAAGGTGCCCGGCCGCCGGGCGAAGGCGACGGCGCGTCCGCTTGCGGCATGGACGGCGAGATCATGACCGCGCGCTGGAAGCGCGATCTCGCGGATCAGATCGCCCTTTTCGCCGAACACCATGACAGCAAAGTCGCCATCCGCGCGGACCGCCGGGGCCAGCACCAGCGCTTCGCTCGTCGCAAGCGCCGCGGCGGCACGCGGCGCGAGCCCGCTCGCAAGGCACGCGCCGGCTCCGGCGAGCAGCGCGCGGCGGTCGACGATCATCGCACCACTCCCTTCCCTGCTGATCGAATCAGAGTCGAGGCGCCGTCTTGTCCGAGCATGATCATGTCCGAAACCGGTTCCGACCTGCTCAGTCGCCATCGAGCGAGTTGAAGCCTGGCGAGAGACCTGCTGCGACGGCGATGTGCTTCTGGAAGACGTCGCGCAGACTCGCGAGCACAATGATCGCATAGGTGAGCTTTGAACGGCGCTGCTCGTCGGCGAGCGCCTCTTCGATGCTCGGCCCGGCGGCGTGCAGCGCGTTGTCGAGATTGGAGAACTCGAAGAGCGCGGAAGCCGCATAGCCGTCCTGGTCCTCCGGCAGCATCTCAAGCAAGCCGGTTGCGGCGACGAACCGCTGCAGCTCCGTCGACCCCGCTTCGAGATAGGCCATCGTGTGCCCGGAAAGCGCGTAGGGCGCGCGGCTCGCCTTCGCGTCCTCCGGCGTGTTGCCGACCGCCTGCAGGAGGCGCTGGTCGCGCATCTGCTCGAGCGCCGTCAGGATCGCCTTCAGGAACTCCGTCGCCGCTTCCGCATGCGTGCGATAGACCGGATTGTCGGGACCGGGATTTTGCATGAGCACGGACCAGCCCTTCTCGGCCGTCCATCCGCTGAGCACGTCCGACGCGATGCTGTTGAGGTTGTCGGCGACCGCGCCGGCAAGCGCGCAGCGGAAGGCTTCCGGCGCGCTGGCGTGAAGCAGCGCCTTGCTGCCTGAATAAAGAAGGCTTTCGAGCGCCGGCAAGCCCTGCACCGCCGCGCTCTGCCCGGCGAGCGTGCCGGGCTCGATCAGCTTCCGGTCCTGGCTTGCCAGGAATTGCCGAAGCTGGCGCGTTCCCGTCCCGTGCACGTCCGGCCAGAAGGCAAAACGCTCGTAGCGCCCTTCGCTTCCCATCGGCCCGAAATGCATGAAGTCGACGGCCGCCCATGTAGAGAGCGTCCCGGCGAACGCATCGTCGAGCGTCTGCCCGCTCTTCGGGTCGGGCGCGGCGCAATAGTCGCGCACGGCATTCGCCAGCTTGCCCGTCGCATCGAAAAGATCGCGATAGGCGGGAACCACGTAAACGCGGATCGTCTGCTCCACGACGCGCGCATAATCGTCCTCCGTGGCGATCGGGACGATCGGCGCGCCCTCCCCCGACAGCACCGTCGCCGCATGCGCGGAGACAGGCACTCCGAGCGCCAGGATCAGCGAAAGGGCACGCAGTCTCATAGGCTCTCCACATAGGCGACGAGCGCGCGGCGCTGCTCGTCGCTCAGATGCAGATAGCGCGAAAGCGCCGCCGACGCTTCCCCGCCATGCGCGCGGATCGCCGCATCGACAGTCGCGGCACGGCCGTCGTGGAGGTAGTGGCGGCCGCCCCCGGGCGCCATCGCGACAAGCGGCGTGGTGCGCCACTCCGCCGAAGCGACGCCGGGCTCGCCCACGCCGTCGTCGAGCGCCGGCCCCATGTCATGCAGAAGAAGATCGGTGTGGACGGTGACGGCGCCGCCGCCTTCCGCCGGCATGTCCGGCACATGGCAGGCGGCGCAGCCTGTTGCGACGAAGAGCGCAGCAGCACGCGTGTCGTTGTTCGGCGCGGGCGATGGCAGGCTTCGCACGTAGCTCGCGACAAGGCCGACGATCTCCGGCGCCAGCTCCTGGCCCTTATAGCGATCGCTCTCGCCGGTCGGCGCGGCCATGCAGTCGGGCTCGGCCGCAGTGCAGTCGCCATGCGGGAACGGACGGAGCGCGCTCGAAAGCCCCATGTCGACGGCGAAGGCGTCGGCGATCTGAACGTCGAGGCTGACGCTCTGCGCCTTCCAGCCGTAGCGCCCGAGCATTTCGCCGCCGTCGGTCGCGATCATCCGCGCGCGCCCGGAGATGCCGTCGCCGTCACGGTCGTCGGGGTCGGCGAGCGCCATCACCGCCTTCGCATCGACGCGCTCGAGCGCCGCGCGCCCGACGAGCGGCGGCGCGAGCCGCGGCGAGAGATGCGTCGCCGGCGCGAGCGGCCCGCGCATCGGCTCGAAGTCATAGGTGTAGCTGTGCGAAGGATCGGCGGAGGCGAGAAGCACCACACGCCCCTCCGGCTTCATGCCCTGCACCGCCTGCTGCTGCAGGAGATGGCCGTAGAGGGGATCCGGATTTCCGTCACGGTCGCCGAAGCGGATGACGAAGCCACGGCCGGCGATGCGGCCCTCCGGCGCATCGATGAAGCGCGCGCCGAGCGTCGGCCCGGCGTGGCAGCCGGAGCAGCTTCGCGCAGCGAAAAGCGGTCCGAGTCCGTCCGCCGCATCGGTCGAGGCCGGCGCCGCCACCCAGTCGCGCGCGAAGAGCGCCTTGCCCATCACCGCGTCGAGGTCCCCCGACGCCATTGCGCCGGTGGCGGCGACGAGCGCCGAGACAGCGAGCGACACAGCTACGATCCTCATGTCACCCTGACGAAGCCCATCATGCCCGTTTCCTGGTGCTCGATGATGTGACAGTGGAACATCCAGTCGCCCGGATTGTCGGCCACGAACGCCGCATCGACGCGCTCCTTGGGTCTAATCAGGATCGTGTCGGCATGATGAACCGGCAAATCATACTTGTTTGATCCGATCCACTTGAAGCTGTGACCGTGGATGTGGATCGGGTGCTGGTGCGGGGTCACGTTCTCAAGCTGGAAAACATAGCTCCTGCCGCGCTGAAGCACGGCCAGCGGCGCCGGAATTCGGCTGTGGTCGCCGGCCGGCCAGACCTGCTTGTTGATCGCCCAGAACGTGCCGGCGGCGCTGCACAGCGAGCCGAGCAGCGCGCCCTGCTGTTCCGCCTCGGCGACCGCCTGCGCCGTCGCGGTCGCCGAGAACACGAACGGCAGCCGCTCGGCGTTCTGAAGATCGGGTTCCGGCATGCGGCCGGCGCGCAGCGGAGCTGGATCGAACGCGGCCTGGAGCCTGAGCGCGCCGCGTCCCGTCAGGCGCGCCAGCGGCACCGGTTCTGGCGCAAAATAATCGACCAGCCGTGCGGTCTTGCCGTCGGCAGGCGCGCGCACCACGATATCGAGGCGCATCGCCGGCCCGAGCCGCCAGGATTTGAGCGGCACGGGCGGAAGCGCGATCCCGTCGACCGCGACGATCGCCGCCTCCGCGTCCTCGACGCCGATCTCCATGATCCGCGTGTTGTCGAGGTTGAAGAGTCTGAGCCGGCAATCGCCGCCCGCCGGGAGCACGATTTCGGGATTGTCTTCGCCGTTTGTGCTGCGGACGGTGCCGAAGGTCCCCGCCTTGCCGGCGCCGGCGGCGGTGAAGAAGGGAAGAAAGCCCCCGGTCTCGCTGTCGAGCCGCCAGTCGCGCATGACCAGCACTTCGTCGGCGTCGTAGGGCTCCGTCTCGTCGCCCTCCACGATGAGCACGCCGGCAAGGCCGCGGCCAAGCTGCTCCACCGTGTCGCAATGCGGATGGAAGAAGAAGGTGCCGGTGTCGGGCGGCACGAAGTCATAGGAATAGTTCTCGCCCGGCCAGACCGGCTGTTGCGTCAGATAGGGCACGCCGTCCTGTGCGTTGGCGATGCGCATCCCGTGCCAATGCACGGACGAATGCTCGCCCTCGCGCGGCAGCCGGTTTTCATATGCGACTTGCAGGCGCTCGCCGAGCTTCAGCCGCACGATCGGCAGCCAGGAGTCTTCCGAGAACGTCCACAGCGGCAGCTTCGCACCGCCGAAGCAGGGAAGCGCGGTCGGCCGCTCGGCGGCAACGAGATTGAGCGAGACCGTGCCTGAACCCGGCACCGCCGGCGGCGGCAGCTCGCTCGCATAGGAGCTGCCGACGCGCGGCAGAAGCGTCGCGCCCGCAAACGCCGCAGCGCCGGAAAGAAATCTGCGGCGGTTCACGCGCAACGTCATCACATCCATTCCCTCATCCTGAGGTGCAATGCCGACGTGGGTCGGCATTGCCTCGAAGGAGAGCTCCAGAAGGCGAGACGCGCCCCGCTCGCTGCGTGCTTCGAGGCTCGCTTCGCTCGCACCTCAGCATGAGGGAGGTCGGGGAACTCCCGCGCGTCAAACATCCCTACTGCACGGCCGCGGGGTTATCGAGGCTGTCGGAGCCCTCGACCTCGATCTTGAGACCGAGCGCCGCGACCACGCTTTCGATCGCGCGCGCCTGCGAGACGAGCGAATCGACCACGTCCTCGATGATCTTGTTGCCCTCCGGATTGTCGGCCCCGATCATCTGGTCGTAGGCCATCTTCCCGGAATCCGCCGTGTCCTTCATCACCTGCATCTTGGCGTGCGTCGCGGCGAACGCCTCGTCGGTGCGGGTCGCGGCGTCGGACGCCAGCGCGGCGGTATAGGCGCGGATCGAGGGGCCCTCGACCGTCGACCCGTCGGTGCGCTTGTAGCTGCCGTTCCAGATCGCGGTCATGCCGACCTCGTCGTAGTAGTGGCTGTTGTGCGTGTTGTCGGAGAAGCAGTCCTGCTCCTCTTCGGGATCGTGCAGGATCAGGCCGAGCTTGATGCGCTCGCCCGCAAGCTCGCCGTAGGAGAGCGAGCCGAGCCCGGTCAGGATCGTGGAGAGCCCGCCGTCCGCGCCCTTCGCCGCAAGCTCCTGCCGCGCCGCGCCGCCTTCCTTCCAGTCGCCGGCCATCTCTTCGAGATCGGAGACAAGGAGATCCGTCGCGGCTTTCAGATAGTCGCCGCGCCGGTCGCAGTTCGCGTGCGTGCAGTTCGCGGTGTCGTAGTCGGTGGCGGGACGCTCGCCAGCGCCGGGCCCGGTGCCATGCAGGTCCTGCCCCCAGAGCAGGAATTCGATGGCGTGATAGCCGGTGGCGACATTGGCGTCCACGCCGAGCGCGCCCTGCAGCGTCCCTGAAAGAAGCTCCGGCGTTATCTTGCTCGCATCGACGACATCGGCGCCGATCCGAATCTGCGGGTTGGCGATGACGTTCGCCGCATAGAGCGGGTTCTCCTCGCTCGTTTCGCCGTAACGATCGGCGTCGACGTAGTCGATCAGGCCCTTCGTCGAGCGGCCAGGAATTCACGGGCCCCTCCCAATCGTCGACGACGGCGTTGCCGAAGCGAAAGCCCTCTGTCTGCTGATAGGGCACGCGCGCCGCCTTCCATGCGTCGCGCGCGGCGACAAGCTTCGCTTCCGTCGGATCGGCGAGGAAGGCATCGACCGCGCTCTGCAGGTTCTGCGCGGCGGTCAGCGCGTCGGAATACATCGCAAACGCGATGTCGCCGTAGGTCGTGAGGATCGCGGCCGGCTCGGGCGCCTCGGCGCGCGCATCCGACGTCATCGTCGCGACGAACGCAGCGCAGGAAAGCGCGACGGCGAAGGAAGGAAGCTGGCGGATCAATTGCATCGTGCGGTCCTTATCGATGGAGCGGTCGTTAATCCTGGAAGACGAAACTTCAGTGAAGCCGCTCGCCGAGCGGGCGGCCGGCGATCTCGTCGATGACGTGCCGCGGCACCGGCAACAGCATCATCTCGCTGTCGCGCATCGCCTCGGCATAGGCGAGCGCCGGCAGCATCGCCGCCTCGTGCCCGTCGGGATCGAGAAGATGGCGCATCGCGGCGGAGAGGCAATCGAGATCCTTGTTCTGGCTCGCGGCGACGAGTGCCAGCGCGAAGCATTCGTGCCGGCAGATGTGGCGGCAGCCGCCGGGGAAGCATGAGAGCGGGCAGATCGACCAGTCGCGCACCGTGCGCACGAAGCGCGCCAGGCGATCGACGACGAAGCGCGCGTGGCGCGACCCGAGCGTGGCGGCGTGCAGGTTCCACACCTCTTCCCAATGCGTGAGATCGCCGGTCGCGTAGCCGGCCATCCAGCGGCGGAAGCCTTCGAGCACCAGCCGCTCCGGCAGCCGGTCGAAGAGCGGGACGCAGCCCGAAGGCGTGGCGCTTGCCACCGGCGCCTCGCTCAGCATGGCGCCGAGCCGCGCGCGGCGGTTTCTTTCGCGGGTCCTGGGAGGACGCAGTGCAGACGCAAGAGCACCGGCGCAGAGGCCGGAATCGGAAAGAGGCAAAGGAGTCCTCCAAGCGAACGGGTTCAAGGCCCAGACGACCGGGGATTAATTCAGACTTTCATAGTCTTGATAGCTAAGTGCCTGTCAAGAATTATGTTTTGGAATGATTTTAGGGAGGGCTCGCCAGCATTTGGTGCTGTCGATGAGGCACGGAAGGCGCTTGCAGTTAAGGCAGATACGCCAATCCCCGCCATGCGGAGGCGGTCAGTGGCCGACGACCGCCCCCGGCGAGAATACACTGGGGGGTTACCTAGACGATTCTCGCCTGCACAATCTAAGCGGGAAAGAGATTCAAAGCTAGTCGCAATAGTAGCAATCGGCCGGCACCGCGAGCACAGCGCAATGCGCGCGCTCGCAGCGCGCGGGCCGGTCGTCCGCCCTTTAGCGAGCCGCGAAAACCTTCTCCCGCGCGGGGGAGAAGGTCTCTGCGGATGTTTTCGGGGTGCTACGGCAGCGAGCCGATGATCTTGCGGTATTCCGCCTCGGGGAATGCCTTCAGCGTCTTCGTGTGGAGCGTGCCGGTCATGCCGAGCTGGAGAGCGACGCGGGCCACCGCCTCGTCGTCGGGCGCCTCGCAGACGACGACCATGTCGTATTCGCCCATGGTCATGTAGAACGCCTTGATCGCGCCGCCCTCGGCCTTGAGCAGCTTCTTCGCCTTGTCGAGCCGCTTCGGCAAATCCTTCACCGCCTTGATGCCCGCCTCGGCCCAATTACACATCATGATGTACGTGCCCATGACGTCCTCCCCTAGCGTGGCCGATTGAAACGGGCCACGTCCGACCTTAGCCGACCGGGGGCCGGGGCGATATCGACAACCGGGGCTCGCAGGGGGGAAGCCGGAGCTGGCCTCAATCAGAGCCCCGTATCGACCCACTTCCCCGTCTTCTCGGATTTGAACACGGCGTCGATGATCTGCATGTTCTTGATGCCGTCCTCGACGCCGTAAGGGAACTCGCTCTCGCCGAGCACGGCCATGGCGAAGGCGTCCGCCTCCTCCGCGTATTGATCGACCACCTTCGTCTTGATCGCCTTCGAGGAGGCGCCGCCGAGCTTCGAGCCGTTGTCGACGATGATCGACATCGGCTCCCAGGGCGGCGCGTTGAAGGGGATCGGGATCTCGATCCGCCCTTTCGTGCCGCCGAGCGTCACGCGCTGATGCGCGCCGAGCTGCGTGCCGACGATGAAGGAGAGCACGCGCCCTTCGCCGAAATCGGCGATGACGGTCGACAGCCGATCGGTCTTGAAGTTCGGGCAGCGGTCGACAAGCGCCACGACCCGCTTCGGCTCCGCCTCGAAGGTGAAGCGGCCGGAGACGATGCCGTAGCAGCCGATGTCGTAGATGGCGCCGCCGCCCGTCTCCGGGATGTTGCGGATGTTCTTCGGATCCTGGTTGTTGTAGCAGAAGAAGACCTGCACGGCCTTCAAGTCGCCGATCTTGCCCGAGCGGATCAGCTCGCGCGCCTTCAGCCATTGCGGATGATGGCGCACCATGAAGGCCTCCATCACGTGGCGCTTGCCGGCCACCTTCCTGAGCCGCGCCGCGTCCTTGGCGCTCATGCCGAGCGGCTTCTCGCAAAGCACGTGCTTGCCGGCCTTGAGCGCCGCGATCGTCCAGTCGACATGCAGGTTGTTGGGCAGCGGGTTGTAGACCGCGTCGATGTCGGGATCGGCGAGCATCTCCTCGTAGGAGCCGTAGGCCTTCGGGATGCCGAGCGCCTTCGCCTCGCGCTTCGCCCTGGCGAGGTCGCGCGAAGCGATCGCGTCGACCGTGCCGCGCTTCGAGCGCTGCATGCCTGGAATGACTTTCTTGGTGCCGATCAGCGCCGTCGAGATGACGCCCCAGCGAATCTTGTTTGCCACGGTGGATGCCTCCTGGAATTTTTCTGTCAATTGCCTGCGTAGACGACTTTCGGGAGCCAGACCACGATCGACGGAAAGACGATGCAGAGCGCGACCGCGACCGCCTGCAGGCAGATGAAGGGAATGGCGGAGCGGAAGATGATCCCCATCGAGATGTTCGGGGGCGCGACGCTCTTCAGATAGAACAGCGAGTAGCCGAAGGGCGGACTGAGGAACGCCATCTGCATGTTGACGATGAAGATGACGCCATACCAGAGCGGCACGTCCGCCGAGTCGACGCCGGAAAACGAGAAGACGCCCTTGAACTCCAGGGCCTTCAGGATCGGCAGGAAGATCGGCACGGTGAGGAGCAGGATGCCGACCCAATCGAGAAACATCCCGAGCACGAAAAGGATCGCCATCATCAGCAGCAGCACGCCATAGGGCGGCAGGCCGGTGCCGAGGATCGAATCCGCGACGAAGGCCTGGCCGCCCTTCAGGATGAAGAAGCCGACGAACATGGTCGCGCCGAAGAAGATCCACATGACCATGGCGGTCGCCTTCAGCGTGGCGAGGCCGGCGTCGCGGATGGTGTCCCAGGTGAGCCGGCCATGTGCGGCGCAGACGATGAAGGCGCCGAACGTGCCGATGCCGGCGGCCTCGACCGGCGTCGCGATGCCGAGGAAGATCACGCCGAGCACCAGGATGATGAGCAGCACCGGCATGATCGTGCCGCGCAGCAGGCGGAGCTTCTCGGCGAAGCTGACGCGCTCTTCCACCGGCAGCGGCGGCCCGAGCGCCGGGTTGATGGTGCAGCGCAGCGTGACGTAGCCGACATACATGCCGGAGAGCAGGAAGCCGGGGAACACGGAGCCGATCAGGAGCTCGCCGAGCGATTGCTGCGCGACGACCGCATAGACGATGGCCATCACCGATGGCGGGATCAGGATGCCGAGCGTGCCGCCGGCAAGGAGCGAGCCGCAGGCGAGCTTCGGATCGTAGTTCCGCTTGAGCATGGCCGGCAGCGCGATCATGCCCATCGTCACCTCGGTCGCGCCCACGACGCCGACCATCGCGGCGAGCAGCGTGCACGAGATGACGGTCGCCGAGGCCAGCCCGCCCTTCAGGCCGCCGAGCCATTTATAGACGACGTCGTAAAGCTCCTCGATGATGCCCGCCTTCTCCAGGATGGCGGCCATGAAGATGAACAGCGGCACGGCGGAGAGCTGGTAGTCCGTCATGAACGGGAAGACCCGCGACGGCAGCATGTTCAGCATCGCCGAATTGCCGAACAGCCAGAGGAAGAAGACCGCGAGGCTGCCGGTGCAGAACGCCATCGGCAGCCCGAGCATCAGGAGCACGCCCAGCCCGCCGAACATCAGGAGGCTCAGCCACTGGATCGGAAGGTCGAGCCCCATGCCTCAGGCGCTCCTTCCGAAGACGGTGGCGATATCGCGCATGAGCCGTGAAAAGCCCTGAAGAAGAAGAAGCGTGGCGCCAACCGGGATCATGAGCTTCACCGGCCAGTACTGAATTCCCCACTCCGTGAAGGAGCGCTCGCCGACCGACATCGCGTCACTCGCGAAGCGCCAGCCCGTGAACAGCATCGTGCCGACGAAGAGGAAGAAGAAGAAGGATGTGATGACGTCGCAGATGGCGCGGCCGCGCACCGAAAGCTGGCTGTAGACGATGTCGACGCGCACATGCGTTTCGTCGCGATAAGCGTAGGCGCCGGCCAGCATGTACTGCATGCCGAACATCAGGAACATGCTCTCATGCACCCAATTGGTGGGCGAGTTGAACACGTAGCGGGCGACGACCTCGTAGTAATAAGCGAAGACCGCAAGCACCGACCAATAGGCGACAAGCGATCCGACGGTGCGCACCAGCCAGTCGATGGCCTCAAGCCCCCGCACCGGCTGCTTGACCGGAGTGTCCGGCACCGCCGTTTCCAAAGGATGCGCCGCCAGAGGCGGAGGAGGAGGCGTCCAGCGCGCACGCTCGCGGCGCACCAGCCCCGGGATCAGCAAGGCGTCGCCGAGAAGAAGCAGGCCGAGAACGATCGCGGCGATACGCGCGTGCGTGTTGGCCGTTGTAAGGGCGGTTTGCGCCCCTGAGAGCGCGTCCCTTGCTGTTGTCGCCGCGGCATTCGCGTCCGCGATCCGTTGTTCGGCGCCTTCGGGCTGGCGCGTGGCGGTCGTCTGCGCGCGGGTCAGCAGTCGTTCAGTCTTCTGGCTCTCCGATCGCATGCGCGAGACGTCCTCGCGCGCATCGCGAATGTCGGCGCTGGTCCAAAGCACCGCGAAGAAGAAGGGGATGAACAGCAGGCCCCACGGGCTTCGCAGGTAGAACCGGTGCATGCCGATGAAGCCGGCCGTGACGAGGAAGAGATAGGCGAGGAAATAGTTGGGGCGGCCTGCGTCGTTGCGCTGCGCCTCGCGCCTGACCAGCGCCACCGCGATGAGCGGGAAAAGAACGAGCACCGACCAGTAGACCCAATGCGGCAGGACGAAGGTCAGCGACGGCATGAAGAAGGGCTGCCCCTATCGGAGAGAAAAGCGCCCGCACGAAATCGCGCGGGCGCATGTCAGCCTAGAGGTTGATCGACAGGCCCTGGTACATGTCGGGCGTGACGTAGCCGACGGTCGGATTTTCCATCACCTCAAGCTGCAGCTTGAAGATTCTGGCAGCGTCCTTGTCCTTGTTCGCCCACTCGAACCAGATCGGAACCGCGATCTCCTGGAACCGCTGCAGGTCCTCCGGCCCGAGCCGGTTGATCTCGATTCCGGCGTCGAGGAACTTCTGCCAGGCTGCCATGTCCGCTTCCTGGATCGCGCCGAAGTGGACGTTGGAATAGACCTGGATCTCGCTCTCGATGAACTGCTTCATCTTGTCCGAAAGGCCGTTCCAGACATTCATGTTGACCGCGAAGTCCATCAGGTCGACCGGCTGATAGACGGACATCAGGCCGGGCGGTCCCATGGAGATGTAGTTCGTGACCTGCTGGAAGCCGAGCGCCCAGTTGACCGCCGGACCGGTATAGTCGGCGGCGTCGATGGTGCCCTTCTCCAGCGCCGAGAAGACCTCGCCGCCCGGCAGCAGCGTCGTCTTGGCGCCTGCCTTCGCGAAGGTCTCGGCGATCATGCCGCCCGGCACGCGCAGCTTCAGGTCCTTGAAGTCGTCGAACGAGCGGATCGGCACCTTCGAGTGGATGATGTTCGGCCCGTGATGGATGCGATTGACGTAATAAAGTCCCTGCGCCGCGTAGATGTCGCGGCAGACCTGCAGGCCGCCTTTCGAATAGAAGAAGATGTCCCATTCGTGCGGATAGCGCAGGCCCATCGTGTAGGAGCTCATGAACGCCGTCGCCGGCAGCTTGCCCGCCCAGTAGAGCGAGAACGAGTTCATCGCCTCGAGCACGCCGTTCTTGACGCCGTCGAAGAGCTCGAAGTCGCCCACGATCTCCTTCGCCGCGAAGGGCTGCAGCTCCAGCTCTCCGCCCGTCTTCTCCTTGATCGTGCCGCACCACGTCTTGAATGTCTCAAGCCCGACGCCCGCCGGCCACGAGGTCTGTACCTTCCACGTCGTCGTCTGCGCCTTCGCGGTGCCGATAAAGGGCGTAGCGAGTTGCGTGGTCGCAACCGCAGCTCCCGCGAGGCCGCCTGCCTTGAGGAGACGTCGCCGGGATAGGGGTGTTTTGATTTCGGTCATGCCGTTTTCCTCCCTTACAATCCGAAGTCGTGGATTGACGAGCCGTTGGCATCTGTGTGCCGATTTGCCCAACCGTTGACCGCGTGCGCCGCCAACGCTGAAAAACTGGCTGAAGGGGTCCGCTTTGGCAATAGTGGGATTTCAAACTACTCGCCCGCTGCGACTGACGCGCCGGAAGCGATCTTCGCTCAGCGGTATCCGCTTGCGGGATCGGTTTTGCCGCGGAAGACCCAGTAGGAATAGCCGGTGTAGGCGAGAATGATCGGGACGAGCACCACCGTGCCGACGAGCAGGAAGGAAAGGCTCTCGTCCGGCGCCGCCGCCTGCCAGACGGTGATCGAGCGCGGCACGACATAGGGAAAAACGCTAACCCCGACGCCGAGATAGGAGATCAGGAACAGCAGGATCGCCATGAAGAACGGCATCATCTGACGCCCTGCCGCGAGGCTTCTGAAAAGCCCAAGCGCGATCAGCAGCACGAGCAGCGGCACCGGCGAAAGATACGCGAGGTTCGGCCACGAGAACCAGCGTGTCGCGACGGCCGGCTCGACGAACGGCGTCCAGAGGCTAACGACGATCACCGCTACGAAGACCGCGATGCCGAGCGGTAGCGCAGTTGTGAACATGCGCTCCTGCAGGAGCCCTTTGGTCTTCATGATGAGGAAGCACGCGCCAAGCAGCGAATAGCCGAAAACAAGCGCCACGCCGGTGAATGCGCTGAACGGCGTCAGCCAATCGAACCATCCCCCGGCATAGGCGCGGCCTTCGACCGCAACACCCTGGATGAAGGCGCCGAGCGCAATGCCCTGCGCCAGGGTGGCGACATAGGAGCCGATGACAAAAGCCCAGGTCCACAGGCGTCGATGCCTTTCGTTCCGGTGGCGGAACTCGAACGCGACGCCGCGAAAGATGAGAGCGAGCAGCATGGCGATGATCGGCGCGTAGAGCGCCGGCAGAAGCACCGAATAGGCGAGCGGGAACGCCGCCATCAGCCCGCCGCCGCCGAGCACAAGCCACGTCTCGTTGCCGTCCCACACCGGCGCGATGCTCGCGATCATCGTCTCCTCTTCCTCGTCGGTCGTCGCGAAGGGCGCTAGCATGCCGATGCCGAGGTCGAAGCCGTCGAGCACCACGTAAGCGTAGATCGCAAACGCGAGGATGGCGCTCCAGATGACGGCGAGGTCAGACAATTCGCTCATCGCGGTGCTCCCGGCTTCTCCATCGCCTGGACGGGCGTGATGCCGGCTGCGTGCATCGGCCCTTTGGGGTCTTCCTGCCCTGCCTCGGGATCGGCAGCGATGAGCCGGAGCAGGTACCAGATGCCGGTGCCGAACACGAGGATGTAGACGAGCGCGAAGGCGAAAAGCGAGCCGGCGACGCCGGGCGCCCCGATCGGCGACGCGGAGTCCGCGGTCCTCAAGAGCCCGTAGACGGTGTAGGGCTGTCGGCCGGTTTCGGTAACGAACCAGCCGGCGAGCAGCGCGACCAGTCCCGACGGCCCCATCGCGAGCATGAAGCCGAAAAAGCGCGGCATCTCGTAGAGCCTCTTCTTGTAGCGAAGCCAGAGACTGAAGAACCCGGTGGCGATCATCAAAAGCCCGAGCCCCACCATCACGCGGAAACTCCAGAAGACGACCGGCACTCGCGGCCAATCCTCGCGCGGCCAGCTCTTCAGCCCTTTGAGCGTCCCGTTCCACGCGTGCGTCAGGATCAAGCTTCCGAGCTTTGGCACCTCAATCGCGTAGCGCGTCTCGCCGGCAGCCATGTCGGGGATGCCGAAGAGGATCAGCGGCGCACCCGTCTGCTCGGCCTCGAAGTGCCCCTCCATCGCCGCGACCTTGGCCGGCTGGTGCTCCAGTGTGTTCAGCCCGTGCTGGTCGCCTGCGATAAGCTGAATCGGCGCAACGACAGCGATGAGCCAGAGCGCCATCGAGAACTGCGTGCGCGCGAGCAGCCCGTTTCGACCCTTGAGAAGTTGGTAGGCGCCGGCCGCGCCGACGAGGAAGGCGGTGGCGAGATAGGCGGCGAGCACCATGTGCACGAGCCGGTAGGGAAAGGACGGGTTGAAGATGACGGCGAGCCAATCGGTCGGCACGAACTGGCCGACATCGTTCATCGCGTAGCCGGCGGGCGTCTGCATCCAGCTGTTCGCCGCAAGAATCCAGAAGGCGGAGAAGAGCGCACCGACGGCCACTGCGATCGTTGCGCCGAAATGCACCGCTTTAGGAACACGGTTGACGCCGAAGAGCAGGATTCCGAGGAAGCCGCCTTCCAGAAAGAACGCGGTCAGGACCTCATAGCCCATCAGCGGCCCGATTATCGGGCCGGTCTTGTCGGCGAACACGCTCCAATTCGTGCCGAACTCGTAGGAAAGCACGATGCCGGAGACGACACCCATGCCGAAGGTCAGCGCAAACGCCTTCACCCAGATGCGGAAGAGAGCGATGTAGCGCTCCTCGCCGGTGAAGAGCCACAACCCCTCAAGTACGGCGAGATAGCTCCCAAGCCCGATGGAGAGCGCCGGAAAAACGATATGGAAGGAGACTGTGAAAGCGAACTGGATGCGCGCAAGAAGAATAGGATCGACGTTTTCGAACATGCTTCCGGTCTCCCGCGGCAATCAAACCGTCGCGATCACCGCCGCGCGAATGATGCGGGCGTCCTCCCGGATCGCCAAGCCTTTTCGTGCGCGAATTCATGTGCAGGAGTAGCCCGCTCCGACAGACGTCTTCGTCAGCCCACCCATCCGCCCGGCGGTGAGGCCGGAGCCCTCGAAGCATTCCTCGAGAGATTTCGCGTGACCGCCTGAAGCTGCTCTTTCAGGACGTTCGGGTCGAGCCGATCCAGAGCTTCCGCCTCAAGCTCGCGCCAGATCGCCTCGATTTTGTCGAGCTTGCCGCGCGCCTCTTCCGTCAGGCTGACGGCGATCTTGCGACGATCGCGATCCATCACCTCCGTCGTGAGCAGGCCCGCGGCCGTCAACCGGTTCACCATCTTCGTCACGGTCGGGGGTTGGATCGAAAGCGCGCCGGCCGCTTCGCCCATGGTCATGCGCCCGTTCGTCGCGAGCAGCTTCAGAAGCGTGTCCTGCCCCGGATATAGTCCGATCCGTGCAAGAAGCTTCGCGGAGCGCACGCGATAAGCGCGCGCCGCTTGCAGAAGCTCAAATGTGACCCGTTCGTCCATCCGATATTCCTGTCAAAGCGAGGAACACAGTTGGCTAAACATCTTTATGGCAACGTAGTTCCCGCGTCTGCATTGAATTGTAGGGTTCGCGGCCGATGCGCGCCTCGTCCGGCGCGCTCGCGACTTGCATGCAGCGTCGAAGTGGTATCGACTGGCAGGTGCTCGGCACTCGGCGTGCCGCGAAAGGGGTTATGCAGGAACGAGCAAGACCAGAAAGAGAGATTTCGGCGCCCCAGAAGAGTCTCTCCAAGTCGAAAGAGGCGCAGACGGCAGCGTCAAAACCGCCCGATCCCGCCCTCGCCGCGCTTGCGGCAAACCGTGTGGTCATCGAAGGCGTGTCGCCCGAGATCGATGGCGGGCGTTTCCCCGCCAAGGCAGCGGCCGGCGACGCCTTCGTCGTGGAGGCCGACATCTTCTGCGACGGCCACGACAAGATTGACGCGGCGTTTCTGATCAGACGAAGCGACGAAAGCGCGTGGCACGAAGCGCCGATGGCGTTCTTCGACAACGACCGTTGGCGCGGAAGCTTCGCGGTGGATGCGAATGCGCATTACCGCTACACGCTGATCGCCTGGCGCGACCTTTTTTCTAGCTGGTGCGATGAGGTCGTTAAGAAGCGCGCCGGCCAGGTCCCGATCGCGCTTGAGCTGACGGAGGGCCGCTCGCTGGTCGAGGCCACGCTGAAAAGCAGCGACCGCGCGTCGCGCGTCGACAAAGAAGACCTGACGAAGCTCCTTTCAAGGCTCGCGGCGACTAACGACGAGGAGGAGCGCATCTCCTTGCTCCTTGCCCGCGACACCGCGGCGCTGATGAAGCGCGCCGGCATTCGCACCAACCTCACCCGCTATCCGCGCGAGCTTGAGCTTGTCGTCGACCGCAAGCGCGCCGCCTTCAGCGCCTGGTACGAGCTTTTCCCGCGCTCGATGTCCGACGATCCGAATCGGCACGGCACCTTCGACGACGTCATCGGCAAGCTCGGCTACGTCAGCGACCTCGGTTTCGATGTGCTCTATTTCCCCCCGATCCATCCGATCGGGCGGACGAACATGAAGGGCAGGAACAACAGCCTGACCCCCGAACCGGGTGATCCCGGAAGCCCCTATGCGATCGGAGCGAGCGAGGGCGGCCATGACGCCATCCTTCCGGCGCTCGGAAGCTTCGAGGATTTCGCCCGCCTCGTCGCCGCGGCGCGCGAGCACAGTCTTGAGATCGCCATCGACTTCGCCATCCAGTGCTCGCCCGACCATCCCTGGATCAAGGAGCATCCGGAATGGTTCGACTGGCGGCCTGACGGCACCATCAAATACGCCGAGAACCCGCCGAAGAAGTACGAGGACATCGTCAACGTGCATTTCTATCGCGGCGCGTTCCCGGAACTCTGGTATGCGCTCCGCGACATCGTGCTGTTCTGGGCCAAGCGCGGCGTCAAGATCTTCCGCGTCGACAATCCGCACACCAAGCCGATGCCGTTCTGGGAATGGATGATCGGCGAGGTTCAGAAGATATACCCCGACGCCATCTTCCTCGCCGAGGCGTTCACCCGGCCGAAGGTGATGAAGCGGCTCGCCAAAGTCGGCTTTACGCAGTCCTATTCCTACTTCACGTGGCGCAACACGAAGGCCGAGCTCACTGAATATCTGACCGAGCTCGCGACGACCGAGTGCCGCCACACCATGCGGCCGAACTTCTTCGTGAATACGCCCGACATCAATCCGGTCCCGCTGCAGACGAGCGGCCGCGCCGGTTTCCAGGCGCGCTTCTTCCTCGCCGCGACGCTCGGTGGGAACTACGGCCTCTATAGCGGCTTCGAGCTCTGTGAGGCGACGCCGGTTCCCGGCAAGGAGGAGTACTTGAACTCCGAAAAATACGAGATCAAGGCGTGGGACTGGGATCGGCCCGGGCATATCCGTCCCGATATCCGGCTTCTGAACCGGCTCCGCAACGAACACCCCGCGCTGCAATCCTTCGTCAACCTGAACTTCTACAACGCTTGGAACGACAACATCCTCTATTACGGCAAAACGACGCCGGAGAAGGACGACTTCCTCCTCTTTGCGGTGAACCTCGATCCGTATAATCCGCAAGACGCAGACTTCGAGGTTCCGCTTTGGGAGTTCGGCCTTCCCGACGAAGCGTCGATCCCGGCGGAGGATCTCGTGACCGGCGCGCAGTTCACTTGGCAGGGCAAGGTTCAGCACATGCATCTCGATCCGGCAGACCGTCCCTACATGATCTGGCGGCTCCACCCGCACGCGACGGTGCGCTGATGCAGGACACGATCGAACAGCCAGCCGAGCCCGCCACGGAAGCGGAGCGTCTGCACCATCGCGACGGCACCATCGATCGCAGCCAGCGCGATTGGTACAAGGACGCCGTCATCTATCAGCTTCACATCAAGGCGTTCCAGGATTCGAACAGCGACGGCGTCGGCGATTTCGCCGGCCTGCGCAGCCGCCTCGACTACATCGAGAGCCTCGGCGTCAACACGATCTGGGTCCTGCCCTTCTATCCCTCGCCGCAGCGCGATGACGGCTACGACATCTCGGACTATCGCACGATCAATCCGAGCTACGGGGACATGCGCGATTTTCGCCGCTTCGTCCGGGCGGCGCACCGGCGCGGCATCCGCGTCATCACCGAGCTCGTCATCAACCACACCTCTGACCAGCATCCCTGGTTCCAGCGGGCGCGCAATGCCAAGCCCGGCTCTGCGGCGCGCGACTTCTATGTCTGGAGCGACACGGATCAGCGCTACCAGGGCACGCGCATCATCTTCGTCGATACCGAAAAGTCGAACTGGACCTGGGACCCGGTTGCGCATGCCTTCTTCTGGCATCGCTTCTATTCGCACCAGCCAGACCTGAACTTCGACAATCCGCGCGTGCTCGAAGAAGTGCTGCGCCTCATGCATTACTGGCTCGACATGGGCGTCGACGGGCTGCGCCTCGATGCGATCCCCTATCTCGTCGAGCGCGAGGGCACGAACAACGAGAACCTGC
This sequence comes from uncultured Alphaproteobacteria bacterium, assembly GCA_963805325.1. Lineage (GTDB taxonomy): Bacteria > Pseudomonadota > Alphaproteobacteria > Rhizobiales > Afifellaceae > DASWJZ01. The sequence goes on from CAWDTS010000018.1 coordinate 91,049, forward strand.
CCGAGACGCATGTCGTTCTGAAGCGCATCCGCGCCGAAATGGAGGCGCATTATCCCGACCGCTTTCTCCTCGCCGAGGCCAATCAGTGGCCGGAGGATACGCAGCCCTATTTCGGCGACGGCGACGAATGCCACATGGCGTTCCACTTCCCGCTGATGCCGCGCATGTACATGGCGGTCGCCCAGGAGGACCGGCATCCGATCAACGACATCATCCGCCAGACCCCCGACATCCCGGACAACTGTCAGTGGGCGATCTTCCTTCGAAACCACGACGAGCTGACGCTCGAAATGGTGACCGCGGAGGAGCGCGATTACCTTTGGCGCACCTACGCGAAGGACACGCGCGCGCGCATCAATCTCGGCATCCGCCGGCGCCTCGCTCCGCTCATGGACAATGACCGGCGCAAGATCGAGCTGATGAACGCGCTGCTCCTGTCGATGCCTGGCACGCCGGTGCTCTATTACGGCGACGAGCTCGGCATGGGCGACAACTACTATCTCGGCGACCGCGACGGGGTCAGGACGCCGATGCAGTGGTCGGCCGACAGGAATGGCGGCTTCAGTCGCGCCAACCCGCAGGCGCTCTACCTGCCGCCGATCCAGGACCCGGTCTACGGGTTCCAGGCCGTGAACGTCGAGGCGCAGCAGAACGAAACGTCGTCGCTGTTGAACTGGACGCGCCGCATGATCGGCGTCAGGAAGCAGCGCAAGGCTTTCGGCCGCGGCACGCTGCAGAGCCTTTATCCGCGCAATCGCAAGATCCTCGCGTATGTGCGCCGCCACGAGGACGAGAACATCCTTTGCGTCGCCAACCTCTCACGCCAGGCACAGGCGGTGGAGATCGATCTCTCGGAGTTCCGCGGCGCGGTACCGATCGAGCTGATCGGCGGCGCTCCCTTCCCGCCAGTCGGTGACCTCCCCTACATGCTGACGCTGCCGGCCTACGGTTTTTTCTGGTTCCTGCTCGCGCCGGAGGCCGACGCACCGAAATGGCACGTGGTGACGCCCGATCCGCTTCCGGAATTCTCCACGCTGACGGCGCCGGGCGGCCGCATCGACCGCGTTTTCGAGGGGCGAGAGCTCGCCAATTTCGAGCGCTTCGCGCTGCCGGACTTCCTGCGGCTCCAGCGCTGGTATGCCGGCAAGGGCACGACGATGCGCCGCGCAACCGCGATCACGCTGGGCGCCATACCCGGCGAGTCCAACCAGCTTCTGATCGCGACTGCCGAGACCGACGATGGGCCGCAGCGATACTTCCTCCCCGTCTCCGTACTGTGGGGCGAACAGAACCTGACCTTCGGCGCGCCGAAGCTCTCCTACACGCTGACCAAAGTCCGCAACGGTCCGCATCTCGGCGCTTTGATCGACGCCTGCCACGACGAGCGTTTCATCGCCGACCTGGTCCGAGCGATCCGCGCCGGCGGCGAGATGCAGGTCAGCGGCGGCGCCATCCGTTTCGAGGCGACGGCGGCCTTCCGCGATATCGCGCTTCCCGATGAGATCCATCCGCTCGGTGGCGACCAGAGCAACGTCTCCGTCATTCTCGGCGATGTGGCGATGCTGAAAATGTATCGACGGCTTCGCGAGGGCGAGCAGCCCGAGATCGAGGTGTCGCGCTTCCTGACCGAGGTGGGCGGCTTCAAGAACACGCCGCCGTTCTTCGGCAGCGCCGAATATCGCCCGAGCGACGCACCGCAGATGGGTTTCGCTGCAATCTTCGGGTTCGTCCGCAATCAGGGCGACGCATGGAACGTGATCCTCGACACGCTCGAACGGCACGTCGACGAGTTCGCCTTCCTGCCGCATGAGGAGAGCGTCGCGTCCGTTCCCGCCGACGCCTCGCTTTCCGACGCGTCGGAGAGCGCGTTCCCCTATCCGCTGAATATGGGAGCGATCCTCGGCAAGCGGACCGGCGAAATGCATGCGGCCTTCGCTGCACCGACCGACGATCCGGCCTTTGCCGCCGAGCCTTTGGGCGCCTCGAACGTCGCACATTGGGTCGACCGCACGCTCGAAGAATCGGCGGTCGCGCTCGCCACGCTTGAGCAGGCGCTACCGACCTTGCCGGACGAGGTGCGCAGCGAGGCGACGCAGTTCCTCGCCACGCGCAACGCGCTCCGCGCGCGCATCGAAGCGGCGCGCGGACACGCCGTTTCGGGCCTGATGACGCGCATCCACGGCGACTTCCATCTCGGCCAGGTGCTGATCGCCCAGGACGACGTGATGATCATCGACTTCGAGGGCGAACCGCAGCGCGACCTCGCCGAGCGGCGCGAGAAGACATCGGGGTTGGTCGATGTCGCAGGCATGCTGCGCTCCTTCGACTATATCGCCTGGGCGGCGCTCGATCGGCTGCGCACGCGCCACGGACAGATCGACGGCGACGTGCAGGGGCTTGCGCTCGCCTGGCGCGACCGCGCATCGCAGGACTTCCTCGACGCCTACTGGGCCGCCGCGGAGCCGGCGGGGATTCTCCCCACGGAACCGATGGCGCGCTCAAGTCTTCTCGACTTGTTCAAGATTCGCAAAGCCTCCTACGAGATCGGCTACGAGTTCGGCGAACCGCCCAAGCTGGCTTTCGATTCCGTTGCGCGGCCTCCTCGACCTGATCGCCCAGAGCCCGGAGAGCGTATGACGGTAAGCCCTAAGACAAAGCCGAGCTGGCGTCCCGAGAACGCCGCAATTGCGGCGATCGTGGAAGGCCGTCACGGCGATCCCTTCGCGATCCTCGGAGCACACGGCGGCGGCGCCGTTCCCGTTTCGGTGCGCGTCTTCTGGCCCGGCGCCGAGACCGCAACGGTGATCGATTCAAAGAGCGGCGAGCCGCTTGCGTCGCTTGAGCTTCTGAACCGGGGCGGCTTCTTCGCCGGGCTCGTTCCGGGCCTCAATCCGCCCTTCCTCTACAAGCTTCGCTTCGCCGCCGCCGGCGCAACATGGGAAGCGGAGGACCCCTATCGCTTTCCGCCGCTGCTTGGCGACGTCGACGTCTACCTCATGGCGGAAGGCAGCCACCACCGCATCTTCGAGCGGCTCGGCGCGCATCCAAGGCGCGTCGACGGTGTCGACGGCGTCTCCTTCGCGGTGTGGGCGCCGAACGCCAAACGGGTCAGCGTCGTCGGAGACTTCAACCAGTGGGACGGCCGCCGCCATCCGATGCGCAAGCGCATCGAAGCGGGCGTCTGGGAGCTTTTTATCCCTGATGTCGGGAGGGGCACGCGCTACAAGTTCGAGCTTCTTCCGGCGGGCAAGGGGCCGCCGTCGCTGAAGACCGACCCGATCGGCTTTGAGCATGAGGTGCCGCCGGCGACCGCGTCGATCGTGGTTGGGCTGCCGAAGCACGAATGGCGGGACGGCGCTTGGATGGCGGAGCGCCGCTCGAGGCAGGCGCTTCCTGCGCCGGTCTCAATCTACGAGGTGCATCTCGGCTCGTGGCGGCGGAAGCCCGACGGCGCGATGCTGAGCTACGACGAGTTGGCGGCCGAGCTGATTCCCTATGTGCGCGATCTCGGCTTCACGCACATCGAATGCCTGCCGATCAGCGAGCACCCGTTCTCGGGTTCCTGGGGCTATCAACCGATCGGGCTGTTCGCGCCGACCAGCCGCTTCGGATCGCCGGAAGAGTTCGCCCGCTTCGTCGACCGCTGCCATCAGGAAGGGATCGGGGTCATCATCGACTGGGTGCCGGCGCATTTTCCGAACGATCTGCATGGTCTCATCCGCTTCGACGGCACGGCGCTTTACGAACACGAGGATCCGCGGCTCGGCTTCCACCAGGACTGGAACACTCTGATCTACAATTTCGGCCGCACGGAGGTCCGGAATTTCCTCGTCGCGAACGCGCTCTACTGGCTGGAGCACTTCCACATCGACGCGCTACGCGTCGATGCCGTCGCCTCCATGCTTTATCTCGACTACAGCCGGAAGCCCGGCGAATGGATTCCGAACGTGCATGGCGGCCGCGAGAATCTCGAGGCCATCCAGTTCCTGCGCGAGATGAACACCCTCGTCTTCGCCGAACACCCCGGAGCGACGACGTTCGCGGAAGAGTCGACCGCCTGGCCGCAGGTCTCGCGCCCCGTCCACACCGGCGGGCTCGGCTTCGGCTACAAGTGGAACATGGGCTGGATGCACGACACGCTCGAATATATGCAGCATGACCCGATCCACCGCCGCTACCACCATCACCAGATGACGTTCGGCCTCCACTACGCGTTCTCCGAGAACTTCGTCCTGCCGCTCTCGCATGACGAGGTCGTCCACGGAAAAGGCTCGCTCATCACCAAGATGGCCGGTGATCGCTGGCAGAAATTCGCCAATCTGCGCGCCTATCTCGCCTTCATGTGGACGCATCCCGGCAAGAAGCTGCTCTTCATGGGTGGCGAGTTCGGACAGGATCGCGAGTGGAACCACGACGTTGGGCTCGACTGGCATCTCCTCGACGAACCGTTCCATCGCGACTTGCAGAATCTCGTTCGCGATTTGAACCGCGCCTACCGCGAAATCCCGGCGCTGCATGTGCTCGACGCGGAGCCAGCCGGCTTCGAGTGGCTTGACGCCAACGATTCCGACAACAGCACTTACGCCTACGCCCGCCTCGGAAACGACGGCGACGCGCCGGTCGTGGTCGTCTGCAACTTCACGCCTGTGGCGCGGCAGGGACACCGCATCGGGGCACCGCGCGCCGGGCGGTGGATCGAGCGGCTCAACACGGATGCGTCGGTCTATGGCGGCTCGGATGTCGGAAATTCCGGTGCCGTCGAAACCGAATCCGTGCCATGGCATGGCCGGCCAGCCTCTCTCTCGCTAACATTGCCCCCGCTTGCCACGATCGTGCTCCAGCACGCCGAATAGGAGCTTTGGTTCCAATCCATGTCGAGACTGCGGGTGGAGCCCGGTCTGCCGCACCCCCTCGGTGCGACCTGGGACGGAGGCGGGGTGAACTTCGCCATATTCTCGGCGAATGCCAAGAAGGTCGAGCTGTGCCTGTTCGATCCAAAGGGACGGCGGGAGACCGACCGGATCACGCTGCCGGAATTTACGCATGAGGTCTGGCACGGGTATCTGCCGGAAGTGCGGCCGGGCCAGCTCTACGGCTATCGCGTTCACGGTCCTTACGATCCGGCAAACGGACACCGCTTCAATCCGAACAAGCTGCTGATCGACCCCTATGCGCGGGCGCTGCAAGGCGAAATCCGCTGGCACGACGCGCATTTCGGCTATCGTCTCGGCTCGGCGCGCGGCGATACGGCGCCCGATCGCCGCGACTCCGCATTCGTGATGCCGAAGTGCATCGTGGTCGACACGGCGATGAGCTGGGGCGACGACCGCCAGCCGGAGCACGCCCGCTCGAAGACGATCATCTACGAGGCGCATGTGAAGGGGATGACAGCGCTTCGGCCCGACATTCCCGAGCACATCCGCGGCACCTTCGCCGGCCTCGCCGATCCGCGCGTCATCGATCATCTCGTAAAGCTCGGCGTGACCGCCATCGAGTTGATGCCGATCCAGGCGTTCTTCGACGACCGCAACCTCGTCGAGAAGAAGCTCGTGAACTACTGGGGCTACAACACCATCAACTACTTCTCGCTGGCGCCCCGCTACATCTCGCCCGGCTCCGACATCCACGAATTCACCATGCTGGTGAAGCGCCTGCACGAGGCGGGAATTGAGATCATCCTCGACGTCGTCTACAATCACACCGCCGAGGGCAACCACCTCGGCCCGACACTGTCCTTCCGCGGCATCGACAATGCGAGCTACTACATGCTCGCCGCCGACAAGCATTTCTATTTCGACGCGACCGGGTGCGGAAACACTGTCAACATGCGCCACCCGCGCGTCTTGCAGATGGTCATGGATTCGCTGCGCTACTGGGTCCAGGATTGCCACATCGACGGCTTCCGCTTCGACTTGGCCACGTCGCTCGGGCGCGAATACGACAACTTTGATCCGCACGCGGTGTTCTTTGACGCGGTCCGCCAGGACCCGGTCCTGTCGCGCGCCAAGATGATCGCCGAGCCCTGGGACGTCGGACCCAACGGCTATCAGGTCGGCAACTTCCAGCCCGGCTGGGCGGAATGGAACGGCCGCTACCGCGACGAGATGCGCTCGTTCTGGAAGGGCGATCAGGCCATGCTGCCGGGCTTTTCCCGCAACATCCTCGGCTCCGCCGATCTTTTCGAGCACCAGGGCAGGCGGCCGTGGGCGAGCGTCAACTTCGTCACGGCTCACGACGGTTTCACGCTCACCGACCTTTGGGCCTACAACATCAAGCACAACGAGGCGAACGGCGAGAACAACCAGGACGGCCACAACGACAATCGCAGTTGGAACTGCGGCGTCGAAGGCCCGAGCGACGATCCGGTCATTGTCGACCTGCGCGAGCGCATGCGCCGCAACATCATGGCGACGATGCTCCTGTCGCAAGGCACGCCCATGCTTCTGATGGGCGACGAGGTGGGGCGCACGCAGAAAGGCAACAACAACGCCTATTGCCAGGACAACGAGATCGCCTGGCTCGAATGGAAGAACATCTCGGAGAGCGATCGCGCCTTCATGGAGTTCATGCGCGGCGTGATCCGGCTGCGGAAGCGCTATTCGGTGCTGCGTTGCGAGCGTTTTCTGCACGGCGAGCCAATCGACGGCGGGGTGGCGCGGAGCGTCGTATGGTTCCGTCCCGACGGGCGCGAGATGGATCCGCCCTCCTGGGGCGACAACAACGCAAGGGTCGTCGGGCTCCTGCTTTCCGACCGCACGACGCGGCTCCTGATCCTGGTCAGCGCCTATCATCTGCCGATCAACTTCACTCTTCCGACGGCCGACGTGGCGGCATGGACGCTGCGCATGGATTCCGGCAGCGGCGAGATCGACCCGCCCGATCGCCGGTTTGCGGCTGGAAGCGTTTTTGAGTTGAAAGGCCGCTCCGTCCTCCTCTTCGCGGGGGAGATGGCATGAAGGCGCCGCCCCGCGCTCGAAAGGCGTGCGGCGGCGGCACGAATTTCGCAGGGCGCCTGCCATGAACGAGGCCCTGAACCGGCTCGCCGCGATGGTGGGCGTCGAACCGAGCTACTTCTCCCTGACCGGGGAGAAGATCCACATCTCCGACGACGCCAAGCGAGCCACGCTCGCGGCCATGGGGATCGCGGCTGGCGACGAGGACGCGATCGCCGCGTCGCTCGCCGCGCACGCGCCGATCGACTTCGGCGGCATGACCGCGCCGCACGGCGTCGCCTGCTTCGTGCCCGACTGGCTGAAGCACGGCCGCGCCTGGGGCATCGGCTGCCAGCTTTACGGGCTGCGCTCGGCGCGCAACTGGGGCATCGGCGACTTCGAGGATCTTGCGCGCTTCGCCGAGATCGCGGCCGAAGCCGGGGCAGACTTCGTCGGCGTCAACCCGCTGCACGCGCTCTTCACCGCCGCGCCGGAGCACGCCAGCCCCTTCTCGCCATCGAACCGCCAGTTCCTGAACCCGCTCTATATCGCCATCGACAAGGCGCCGGGATTTGAAGGCATGGCGGACGCGCTCGTCCCGCCGGACGGCCTGCGCGAATCGGAGTTCGTCGATTACCGCCACGTCGGACCCTCGAAGCTGAAGGCGCTGCTGATCCTTTTCCGCATCTTCGAGACGCACGAAGACGACGCGGAGCGCGAGGAGTACGAGCGCTTCGTCGTTGCGGGCGGCACGTCGCTCTACCTGCACGCCGTCTTCGAAGCGCTCTCCGCGGCGATGGTTCAGCTTGGCAACGGCCCGACCTGGCACGGCTGGCCCGAAGAATACGCGCATCCGGGGACGGACGCGGTGCGCGCCTTCGCGGAGGAGCAGAAGGAGCTCGTCGCATTTCATGTGTGGCTGCAGTGGCTTGCCGACAGGCAGCTCGCTGCCGCGCAGGCGCGAGCGCGCGACGCCGGGCTGCGCATCGGCTTTTATCTCGACCTCGCCGTCGGCGTGGCGCCCGACGGATCGGCGACATGGTCGGATCGCGACCTCACCGTCCCGACCGCCCGCATCGGCGCGCCGCCCGATTATTTCAACGAAGCCGGCCAGGACTGGGGTCTTGCGCCGCTTTCGCCCGCGGCGCTCGTGGCGCGCAACTTCGAGCCCTTCCGCGACTCGATCAACTCCGCGCTCCGCCACGCCGGCGCGCTTCGCATCGACCACGCGATGAGCCTTTTCCGGCTCTTCTGGATCGCCGAGGGTCTGATGGCCGCCGACGGCGTCTATGTGCGCTACCCTTTCCACGACATGCTGCGCTCGCTCGCCTCCGTCTCGCAGGCGCGCCATGCGATCGTCATCGGCGAGGATCTCGGCGTCGTGCCGTCGGGTTTCCGCGAGGTGATGCAGCAGACGGAGATCCAGAGCTATCGCGTCCTCTTCTTCGAGAGGCGCGACGACTATTTTTCTTCACCCTCGCACTACCCGCGCGAAGCGCTCGCCTGCCTCACCACGCACGACCTCCACACGCTTGCGGGCTGGTGGAGCGGACATGACATCGATGTGCGGCACAAGATCGGGATGTCGAGCGGCGTCGATCTCGTGCGGCAGCGCGAGGAGCGCGGTCACTGGCGGCGGCGGCTCCTCGGCTTGTTGGCAGCCGAAGGGCTTCTTCCGGAGAGCCTCGACGCCGTGATGCGCGGCGAGGCCGAGCCGTCGCACGACATGCCGGAGAGCCTTGCCGTCGCGCTACACCGCGCCGTGGCGCGGTCCCCTTCGCGCCTCCTCGTCGTGCAGTCGGAAGACCTGACCGGCATGGTCGAGCAGGTGAATATTCCAGGTACCATGTCCGAGCATCCGAACTGGCGGCGAAAGCTCGCCCTCGACCTTGAAGAGCTTCCGGGATCGGCGCTTTTCCGCGCCATCACCAGGGCGCTGCGCGAGGAGCGGCCGAAGCTGGCCTGAGGCGCCTTCGCCGGCGATTCGGAACCGGCGGAAATAGGTCGAGAGCCGGCTTTACGCCTGCCCGCCCTGCCCCTATGGTCCGCCGCCAAGGGGTGGGCGCCCGGGAGACTTCAATGCGAGGATTCGTCCGCGCTTTTTCGCTGCTGCTCGTCTTTCTTGCCTCCTTCCTCCTAGTCCCGACAGCTTTCTCGCAGGAACGACGCCTCGTCGTGACCGAGGGCGCCGATTATTTCGGCAGCGACTACGACATCCGCAAAGACGTCGATCTCGACCAGTGCAAGGCCGCCTGCCAGGGCGACCAGCAATGCCAGGCCTTCACCTACAATTCGTCGGCGCGCTGGTGCTTTATGAAGAACGGCGTCGGCGAGCTGCGCGCCGTCTCAGGCGCCGTCTCCGGCCGTATCGTCGCCGCCTCCGAGGCGCCGCGACCCGACGTGACCGCGCAGCGGGTCAGCGAGCTCGGCTTCCTCGATCAGTCCTATGTCGACGCGGCGCGGCATCTCGTCGGCGAAATCTCCGACAAGCCTGCATCCGACAACGATGCGGGCAGCGCGATTGCCGCTGCGGAATTGGCGAAGCAGAACGGCGATCTTCTCTCCGCGCTGGATCACTACGCCGACGCGCTGAAAGACCGGCCGGACGATTACGGGCTGTGGATCCGCTACACCGAAACCGCGGTGAACGCCTCGAGCGACGACTACGAGGTGCAGCAGACGCTTGCCAACAACCGCACCTCCGGCGCGATCGACGCCTACCTCCATGCCGTCTCGACCGAAGAGCGCGCGCGTGCCCTGGAACTGCTCGGCTGGTCGCTCGGCAATCGCTACGACTGGAAGCCGGCGATCCGCGCCTATCGCGCAAGCCTGGCGCTGGCGGAGAAGCCCGACGTCCGTTCCACCTATGAAGCGATGCTTGCCGAGCACGGCTTCCGCATCGTCGACAACACGGTCGAAGCTGACACGGCCTCGCCGCGCATTTGCCTGAACTTCTCCGACACGCTCGCGAGCGGCCGCGACTACGGCGACTTCGTCAGCGTCGAGGGCGGGACGAATCTCGCCGTCGAAGGCTCCGGCCAGCAGATCTGCGTCGACGGCGTGGAGCATGGGCGCCGCTATCACCTGACGGCGCGCGCCGGCATCCCCTCCGCCGACGGCGAGACGCTGGCGAAGAACATCGATCTCGACATCTTCGTGCGCGACCGCGCGCCGTCCGTGCGCTTTGTCGGCAGCGCCTATGTGCTTCCGGCCGGCGGCGAGCCGACGATCCCCGTCGTCTCCGTCAACACGACGCAAGTCAAAGCCACGCTCTTCCGCATCGGCGACCGGCAGCTCGCCAGCGCCATCGCGGAAGGCACCTTCCTGTCGCAGCTCTCCTCCTGGGAGACTGACAACATCGAGGCGAAGTCCGGCGAGAAGGTCTGGACGGGCACCGTCGACGTGCAGAGCGACACCAACCACGAGATGACGACGGCGATTCCCGTCAGCGAGTTGCAAAAGTCGCTGAAGCCCGGCGCCTACGTTTTGACCGCGGAAGCCGTCAACGCGTCGTCGGACGACTGGGGTCCGAAAGCGACGCAATGGTTCATCGTCACCGATCTCGGGCTGACTACGCTCTCCGGCAATGACGGCCTGCATGTCATGGTGCGCTCGCTCGGCACCGCCGGCCCGGTCGACGGCGTCGCGCTGAAGCTCATCGCCGTCAACAACGAGGTGCTCGGCGAGGCGACGACGGATTCCTCCGGCTACGCCAATTTCGCGCCCGGCCTGATCCGCGGCACGGGCTCGCTGGCGCCGGGCCTCCTAACCGCACAAACGGCAGCGGGCGATTACAGCTTCCTCGACCTCTCCAAAGCGGCGATGGACCTGACCGACCGCGGCGTCGACGGTCGCGAGCCGCCGAAGCCGCTCGACGTGTTCCTGACCACCGAGCGCGGCATCTACCGCGTCGGCGAGACGGTCTATGCCACGACGCTCGTCCGCGACTCGACCGCCCGCGCGCTCGAGAACGTGCCATTGACGGCAATCGTGAAGCGGCCGGACGGCAAGGAGCAGAGCCGCATCACCCTCTCCGACGAGGGCCTTGGCGGCAACGTCACGCCGGTCAACCTCTCCGCTGACGCAATGCGCGGCACCTGGCGGATCGGCGTCTATGCCGACGTGAAAGGCTCGCCGCTCGCCGAGACGACGTTCCTGGTGGAGGACTTCCAGCCCGAACGTCTCGACTTCGATCTCGCGACGACGGCGGAGGCGATCGACCCGATCGCGCCCGGTGAGCTTTCGATAGACGCGCGCTTCCTCTACGGCGCGCCGGCCTCAAATCTCGATATCGAGGGCGAGACCACGCTCTCCGCGGCGCGCACGCTCGATCAATATCCGGGCTATACGTTCGGGCTTGCCGATGAGAGCTTCGACACGGCGGTCGAGCCGCTTGCCGGCGCAACCACCGACGATGCCGGCCACGCCGTCATCCCGATCAAGCTTCCCGACGCGGGAGCCACCAGCCTGCCGCTGACTGCGACCGTCAACGTGCGCCTCGTCGACACGAGCGGCAGCCCGGTCGAGCGCAGCAAGACGCTCCCCGTCGCAAGCAGATCGGCGCGCCTCGGCATCAAGCCGCTGTTCGACGGCTCGGCGGGCGAGAATTCCTCGGTCGGCTTCGAGTTGATCGCGCTCGACAGGACCGGCGCGCGCGAAGCGGCGGACAATCTCCGCTGGTCGCTCTACGCGATCCGCACGAACTTCCAGTGGTACCGCTCCGACGGCCGCTGGAATTACGAGACGGTGGAGACGAAGAGCCGCGTCGCCAACGGCACGGTCGACGTCTCCGCCGACCGCCCGGCGAAGATCGAGGCGTCAGGTCGAATGGGGCAGCTACCGTCTGGAGGTCGAAAGCGATTCCGGCGCGCTTCCCGCGAGCACCGACTTTGAGGCCGGCTGGTATGTCGAGGCGAAGGCACTCGATACGCCTGAGGCATTGAAAGTCTCGCTCGACAAGGAGCGCTACGCGGTCGGCGACACCGCACGTGTCCACATCGAGAGCCGCTTCAACGGCGTCGCGCTGATCATGGTCGTCGACGACCGCCTGATCACGACGAAGTCGATCGAGGTGACCGGCAACACTGCCGACGTCGATCTCCCGGTGACGCGCGACTGGGGCCCCGGCGCTTACGTCACCGCCGCGCTCTATCGCCCGATGGATATCGAGGCGAAGCGCATGCCGGGCCGCGCCATCGGGCTCGCCTGGGCCGGAGTCGATCCGGGCGACCGCGCGCTGAACGTCGCGATCGACGCGCCGGACGAGATGCGCCCGCGCCAGGACATGCAGGTCGGGCTGACCTTCGCCAACCTGCCGGCGAACTCCACGGCCTACGTCACGCTTGCTGCCGTCGATGTCGGCATTCTGAATCTGACGCGCTACGAGACGCCCGATCCGGAGACCTATTATTTCGGACAGCGGCGGCTCGGTATCGCGATCCGCGACCTCTACAACCAACTGATCGACCGAATGCAGGGCGTGCGCGGCGTGGTGCGCTCCGGCGGCGACGCCGGCCTTGCCCAGTTCCAGGGAACGCCGCCGACTGAGAAGCTGGTCGCCTTCCATTCCGGCATCGTCGAGGTCGGTCCGGACGGCACCGCGCATGTCTCAGTGCCGATCCCCGACTTCAACGGCACCGTCCGCCTGATGGCGCTCGCCTGGACCAAGGAGGGCGTCGGCCACGCCGAGAAGGACGTGCTGGTGCGCGATCCGGTCGTGGTGACGGCGGCTCTGCCGAATTTCCTCGCACCCGGCGATTTCTCGCGGATCAAGCTCGACCTCACGGCCGTCGCTACCGAGGGAAGCGTCTCCGTCAACGTGACCTCTGACAGCCCCGCCGTTCTGATCCATCCGATCCTCAACGGCGGGACGGTCGAGCTTGCGAATGGCGAGCGCAAAGAGGTCATTGCAGAGATCGCCGCCAAGAAGGTCGGCGACGCGGTGATCACTGTCGCCACCACGCTTCCCGACGGCACGACGCTGGAAAAGGCGCTGAACCTCCCCGTCCGGCTCAATGAGCCGCCGGTCGCCACCACCGACTTCGTGGAGCTTCAGCCGGGCGGTGAGCTTTCCGTCACCTCGGACCGGCTCGCCGGGCTCGTCCCCGGCACCTCGTCGGTCCTGGTCGGCGCAAGCGGCGCCGGGCGCCTGAACGTGCCGGCAATTTTGCGCGCGCTCGACCGCTATCCCTATGGCTGCACCGAGCAAATCACGAGCCGCGCCATGCCGCTCGTCTATCTGAACGACGTTGCCCTGCAGGCCGGGCTTGCGAGTGACCCCGATGTGCGCGACCGCGTGCAGAAGGCGGTCGCGGGAGTGCTCGCCAACCAGTCGGCCTCAGGCTCGTTCGGGCTCTGGGCGCCGGGAAGCGAGGACCTGTGGCTCGATTCCTACGTCACCGACTTCCTGACGCGCGCGCGCCAGAAGGGCTTTGACGTTCCGGCCGAGGCCTTCGATCTCGCCCTCGACAATCTAAAGAACCGCCTCGCTTATGCCGGCGACTTCACGTCGGGCGGCGAGGACATCGCTTATGCGCTCTATGTGCTTGCCGCGAATGGCCGCGCCGCGATCGGCGACCTGCGCTACTACGCGGAAACCAAGCTCGACGCGTTCGCGACGCCGCTCGCCAAGGCACAGATCGGCGCGGCGCTCGCGCTCTACGGCGACAAGCCGCGCTCCGATGCGGTGTTCCGCGCGGCGCTCGGCGCGCTTTCGACTCCCACCGACAGGACGCAGGGCTGGCGCAGCGACTACGGTTCCGATCTTCGCGACAGCGCAGCGACCCTGACGCTCGCATCGGAGACGCGCTCCGGCATCGACCTCGTGAGCCTCTCGGGCCGCGTCGAGACGGAACGCCTTGCGTCTTCCTATACGAGCACGCAGGAGGATGCGTGGTCGCTGATGGCGGCGCATGCGCTGATGGAGAGCCTGTCGGAGCCGAAGCTCGTGGTCGATGGCGAGCCGCTCAAAGGCCCGCTCTTCCGCAGCCTCGACGATCAGAGCCTCGCGATCGCGCCGCTCACGATCGCCAACAAGGGTGAGCGGCCTGTCGAGGTCGGCGTCACGGTGCGCGGCGTGCCTGCCACACCCGAGCCCGCCGGCGGCAACTATTACGATCTGAAGCGCGAGTACTACACGCTCGACGGCGAGCCGGTGGACCTCGCGACCGTCGAGCAGGGCGCGCGCATCGTTGCTGTGCTCAACGTCACCACGACCGAGAGCCAGGGCGCACGGCTTGTGCTCGACGATCCGCTCCCCGCGGGCTTCGAAATCGACAACCCGCACATCCTGGCAAGCGGCGACGTGGCGGCGCTCGACTGGCTGTCGCTGGTCGACAACCCGGCGCATGTGGAGTTCCGCTCCGACCGCTTCGTCGCGGCGTGGGACCTTTCGGCCGGCGGTGCGACCGAGTTCCAGTTCGCCTACATCGTCCGCGCCACGTCGCCCGGCACGTTCCTGCATCCGGCGGCGCTGATCGAGGACATGTATCGGCCGGAGCGCCGCGCCCGCACGGATACGGGCTCCGTCGAGGTGGTCGGCCCGCTGCGCTAGGCGGCCCACCTGGCATGGAGCCCACCCACCCCCCTCATGCTGAGGTGCCCGTCCGGAGCGAAGCGAAGGACGGGCCTCGAAGCACGCACCGCGCCGATCCGGCTTCTTCTGGAACCTCCTTCGAGGCGGCTCCGACTGCGTCGGACCCGCACCTCAGGATGAGGAGGTTTGGCGGCATAGGGCGTCGCATTGCCTTCGCGCTCATCTTCGCCTGTCTCATCGCGCCGGCCGCGCCGCTGGCGCTGCGGGCGGCGGTCGCCAACGTCGAGCTCCCTTCGCTGACACCGGCGACCGGAAAGATCGTCGTCGACAAGAACGGCGTGCTGCTCCGCGCCTTCACGACGCCCGACGGGATCTGGCGGCTGCCGGTCACGGTCGAAGACGTGGACCCGCTTTTCCTGAAGACGCTCTTCGCCTTCGAGGACCGGCGCTTTCGGGTGCATCACGGCGTCGACGTGCGCGCGCTCTTCCGCGCCGGCTTCCAGCTTCTGACCGAATGGCGCCCAGTCTCCGGCGCTTCCACCATCACGATGCAGGTGGCGCGGCTCCTCGACAAGGAATTGACGCGCAGCGTCACCGGCAAGCTCAATCAGATCCTGACCGCGCTCGCGCTCGAGAAGCGATTGTCGAAGGAAGAGATTTCGAATCTCTATCTCATGCTCGCGCCCTATGGCGGGAACATCGAGGGGATTCGCGCCGCCTCGCTCGCCTACCTCGGCAAGGAGCCGCGCCGGCTGACGCCGGCCGAGGCCGCGCTTCTGGTGGCGCTGCCGCAATCGCCGCAGGCGCGCCGCCCCGACCGCTATGCCGCGGCGGCGCAGGTGGCGCGCGATCGCGTGCTGGAGCGCGCCGAGGAAGCCGGAGTGCTGACGGCTGACGACGTGAAGGCGGCACGCTCCGAACCGGTGCCGAAGGTGCGCCGCCCGTTTCCGATGCTCGCCCCGCACACCGCCGAGCGCATCATCGCGCAATCGCCCGACGCCCAGATCTATCGCGTCTCGATCGACGCCGGGCTCCAGTCGCGCCTTCAGTCGCTCGCATCGGAACGCGCCGCCGCGACTCTCCGATTCCGTCTCCGTCGCGATCCTCGTCGCCGACCATGAGTCAGGAGAGGTTCTCGCCTCGGTCGGCTCATCGGGCCTCTTCGACGAGCGCCGCGATGGCTTCATCGACATGACGCGCGCGGTGCGCTCGCCGGGCTCGTCGCTGAAGCCGTTGATTTACGGCCTCGCCTTCGAGCTTGGCATCGCGCATCCCGAAACGCTGATCGAGGACAAGCCCGTCAACTTCGCCGGTTATGCGCCGGAGAATTTCGACCGCACCTTCCACGGCACCGTCACCCTGCGGCGCGCGCTGCAGCTTTCCTTGAACGTGCCGGCGATCGAGCTTCTCGAAGCCGTCGGCCCGGCGCGGCTCGTGGCGCGCATGCGGCGCGCCGGTGCCAATCCGCTGCTTCCCGACATCTCTCCGCCCGGCCTTGCCGTCGGTCTCGGCGGCGTCGGCGTGACGCTGACCGATCTCGTGGAGATCGAAGCGGCGATCGCGCGCGGCGGGCTTGCCGTGCCGCTCACCTTCAATCCCGATCGCCCCCGGTGACGGGCATGCCCGCGAAGGTGCTGGACGAGCGCGCCGCCTGGTACGTCGCGTCGATCCTCGCCGGCGCACCGGGGCCGGATCACGTCTCGCCCGGCTCGATCGCCTTCAAGACCGGCACCTCCTACGGCTATCGCGACGCCTGGGCGGTCGGCTTCGACGGCAAGCACGTCATCGGCGTCTGGGTCGGGCGGCCGGACGGCGCGCCGGTGCCGGGACTGATCGGCATCGACGCTGCGGCGCCGATCCTGATGGACGCCTTCGCAAGGCTTGGGCCCGACGACGCCGCTTCGCGCCGCGCCGCCGGGGATCATCGAGGCGAGCGCCGCGAGCCTGCCCGCGCCGCTCCGCCGCTTCCGTTCGCCCAACGCGCCGACCGTCGCCGCGGCGGCGCCGCCGGAGATCGCTTATCCGCCGGCCGGCGTGCGCGTCGATCTCGGCATTCGCGACGGCGATCCGATGCCGCTCGTCCTGAAAGCACGCGACGGCGCCCCGCCCTACACCTGGTTCGCCGACGGCGCACCGATCGGCACGGCGTCCTTCGGCGGCGCGCTGTCATGGGAGCCGAAGGGACCCGGCTTCGTCCGGCTGATGGTGATCGACGCGAAGGGCGGCGCAGCGTCAGGCACGGTGTTCGTGGAGTGAGCGCCGCCGCGCCCTAATATTCCTTCTCGAAGAAGATCCCGAGGCTCGATTCGCCCTCCGCCGAATAGCCGGCGCGCGCCTTCACGTTCTTCGTCACGTCGAGGTCGATTGTGACGCGCGAGGATTCCGCCGACGTCCCCTGCTGCACGCCGACATAGACGTTCTCCGTCACGTAGCGTCCGGCGGCGACGGAGGTCTGGCCCTTCTCGTCCGTCACGATGTCGAGGTCATCGAGGCCGGTCGTCGCGCGAAGCTGCGAAAGCAGTCCGCCCGAGCCGCCGGAAAGCTCCGACGCCGCCGCGGCGAGCCGCGCTATCTGCAGCGGCGAGAGTTCGCCGATCCCCTTCTGGAAGATGAGCCGCGCCAGGATCTCGTCCTGCGGAAGCTCCGGTGTCGAGGAGAACGTCACCTGCGGATCAGAAGCGCGGCCCGAGACGGTGACGGTGATCGTCGTGTCGCCAGAGCGCGTCGATCCGGAGAAATCGAGGATCGGATCGAGGTCGCCGGCGAAGGTGATAACGCCCCGGTCGAAGGCGATCCGCTGCGTCAGGATATCGAGGCGTCCGCGCACCATCTCGAACGCTCCCGTCGCGCCGAGCCCCGATACAGGCCCGCGGAGCGCCAGCTTGCCGCCGAACTCAGCATCGAGCCCACGCCCGCGCACGAAGATCTGCTTCGGCGCGGAGACGGCGACGTCCAGCGTGATGTCGGCGCGCCGGCCGGCGCCCGGTCCCGCCTCGTCGGGGGCGCGCACGATGGCAAGCGTCTCTTCGACCTTCTTTGGCGGATCGACATGCTCCACGGACACCGCGACGGAATCCTTCGGCAGCTTGTCCGGCACCGTGATCTCGGTGCGGTCGAGCTTGACGGCGCCTTTCAGAAGCGGCCCCTCCGCGAAACTGCCCGTCAGCGTCAGGTCGGCGTCGAAGCGGGCCGCGACGAGCGTCCCGTTCACGTAGCGCGCCTTGCGCACCTGTAGCGTCAAATCGATCGGAAAGCCCGCGTTCGGATCGAGGCCGACGCGGCCGGTCGCCGATACCGTCCCCTCGCCGCTTTCCGCGCCGAGCTTTTCGATGACGACGCGGTCGCCCGCGACGTTCGCCACGAGCGAGAGGTTCTTCAGAACGATCCCCGTCTCCGGATCGACGAAGCCGCCGCCTTCCGCGGTGACGCGGCCGGAGAATTTCGGTGCCGCGGTCGTGCCGGAGACCGCGATGTTGACGTTGAGCGCGCCCTGCAGCGCCGCGCCGCGCGAAGCGAGCTGGCGGTTGCCGAGCGCCAGCGGCACGCCGCCGGAGACCTTGAGATTGAGCGGAGCGCCAGGCTCCGTGCCGACGGTGCCCACCACCTGCACCGACATCCCGTCCGGCCCAAAAACTTCGCTCGTGAGATTGACCTTCTTGCCGGCGAGCTTGCCGCGCGCCGAGACGCCGAGCGGACCGAGGCCCGCGTTCCGGGACGCTGCAAGCGAAGCGCCGGCCAGCGTGATCTCGAAATTCGCATCCGGCGCGGACGCGCTGCCGGTCGCCGAGATCAGACCCGACACCGTGCCCTCGGCGCCGAGCGCCGGCGACACGGCGTTGACGAGCGCAGCCGGAACCGAGGCGAGCACCACCTCAAGATCGAGCTTCTGTCCCGCGCTCCCCGAGAGCGTGACGCTGCCGCCGCCGGTCTTGAGGACTGTTCGTTCGAATTGCGCGACGCCGTTCTTGATGGTGACAGTCGTCGGCGCGGCCAAAGCGACGTCGATCCCCGTCCGTTTGTAGAGCAGGCTCTCAAGGCCGATCACCAGCCCGCCATCCTGCGGCGCGAGATTGCCCTTCAGATTGGCGCGTCCGTCGGCAAGCGACGCATCGACGGTAAACGCCGTCGCGTCGCCGGAGCGCTGCGCCGTGCCCTTGGCGGTGACGATGGTGAGCCCGCCGGCCTTCAGATTGTCGAGCGCAAAATCGCCCTCGATCTTCGGCGCACGGAAGAGATCGCTCGCCTGTCCTTCGATCGTCGCCGATTTCAACGACGTGCCACCGTAGACGACATCGCTCGCCGTGCCCGAGAAGGTCGCCGATTGCCCGCCGTCCTGCGCGTCGAGCGCGACATCGGCACGCAACGAGCCGCTCCCCTCGACCAGGAACAGCGGCGCGACCTTTGAGAGATCGGGCGAGACGACGTTGAGCTTGCCCTTCAGAAGCCCGTCACCGCCGATCACGAGATCGCCGGTGACCTGACTTTCGCCGACGGCGAAGCGCACGTCGTTGAGCAGGCGCGCGCCATCCGCACCGGCCGAGAGCTTCGCCTTGCCGCGCACCGGCGCGTCGCCGAGCTTGCCCGAGATCTCCGCTTCTCCGGCCGTGGAAGGACCGGCGACCGTCCCGGAGAAGCGCGCCGTCGCATCGGCGAAGGGACGCCCCATCAGCACCACATTGTCGCCCGACGCCTCCGCCTCGACCTTCGGCGCGTCGCGCGAGCCGGTGACACGCGCCGTAATCTTCGCCGCGCCTGCCGCCCGCGGCGTTGCGAGCGAAAGATCGGCGACGCTGGCGCTGACGTTGAGATCGATCGCCGGGTCGGAAAGGCTTCCGTTCAGCTCCGCCGACACCCTTTCGTTGGCGAGCGTGAGCTTGTCGAAGCGGAAGCCCTGATCGCTGCGCGCCAGGCCGCCCGTAAGCTTTGTCGCGCCAGTAACGAGCGGATCGAGCGCCGCAATGCCGAGCGAAAGATCGGTCGTCTCACCGTCGAGCTTCAGGTCGAGCGCGCCGCCGAGCGATGCGCTGCCCTTCGCCTTGATCTCGGCGCGTCCGCCGAGGCTGCGTCCGGCAAGCCGCGAGAAGCGCGAAAGGTCCATGACGGTTGCCGCGAAGTTTCCGTCGAGCGCATCGCTTGTGGCGGTGCCGGTAAAAGCGGCAGTCGCGCCCGTCAGGAGAGCGCCGAGGTTCTTGAACGCAATCGGCTGCCCGGCGGACCAGGAGCCGGAGCCGCTCGCCGCGAAGGTCGGTCCGAGCGCATCGCGCAGCGCCAGATCGGTCGGCACGAGCCCGTCCGCCGACGCGTCGAAGCGAAAGCTGGTGGAGCGCGCGTCCGGCAGCGCAAGATCCTTGGCCTGCCCCGATGCGTCGAGCGCGACGCCGTCGACGCGACCGAACGTTCCTTCCACGCCTTGCGCCTTGACCATCGCCTTCCACGGCGCGGCATCGCCCGCGTCGAGCCCGATATCCGCGGAAAGCGAGGCGACGGAGATGCCGCCCGGAACGAAGGGCAGCGCGGCGCGTCCCGCCTGGCCGAGCTTCAGCGACAGGTCCGCGCTGCGCGGTACCATGTCCGGTCCAAGCGCCGCGCTTGCGGAAAAATCCACGCCTTCGGAGCGAAGCGTCGCAGAGTGAATTGCGATTGCACCGTCGTCGGACCGGGAGATATCGATTGCCAGCCGGCTCTCGCCCGCGAGAAGCATCGCATAGCCACTTGGCACGATCGTCTGCAGCGCGGCCGCGAACTCCGCCTGGACACGATAAACCTGGTCGCTGCGCGAAACGGCCATCCCGCCGGAGAGGACGCGCGTTCCGCCGGCCTTGACCTCGGTCGTCCCGCGCCAGGCGTCGAGCGGGCCGCTGCCGGAGAGCGTGACCGCGACCGGCGGCCGGTCTCGCAACCCGAGAAGCTCCGCCACGAGGCCGCCTGCCGGCTCCTCGAGCTTGACGTCCGCGGTCAGCACGTTCGCCTTCGGCTCCAGCCGAAGGTTCGCGACGAGCGAACCGGCGCGGTCCTGCCGGTCGACGCTGAGCTCCGCCGAAAGCACATCCTGCGTGATGCCGGCGGACCCGGAGGCGGTCAGTTCCGCCGTTTCGCCCGCGACCGGCGCGGAGAGCACGATCTGCGGCAGGGAAATCGATTTGATCTGGATTGCGAGTGGCGGCGGCGAAACACCGCCGCCCGACGGCGCCTCGCCGGCCGCGGCTGCCGGCTTTCTGAGCACGGCGACCCGCGCCGCCTTGATGCTCTCGATGTCGATGGTGCGGTCGAAAAGCGCCGCGCGGTTCCACGCAAGTTCGACGCCGTCAAGCTCGAGCCACACACCATCATGGTCGGCGACCGTGATCTTCTCGATCTTCGGATTGGCGGAGAAGACGCCGTCAAGCCCGCTGAGCCTGACCTGCCGATCCGGAGTCGAGAGCAACGATTCCAGGTACGCGGAGAACCATGTGCGGCCGCCATCGACCTCCGCGCTCGCCGCACCGGCCAGAAGGCCGACCGCCAGGGCAAGGGTGAAAGTCAGTCTTACGAATTGCCGCCGCATCGTCAGAAAGATTGCCCCAACCCCACGTAAAACGCGAAATGCGGGTCGCCGCTCTTGCGGTTGATCGGCACCGCCACGTCGAAGCGAAGCGGACCGAGAGGCGTATGATAGCGCAATCCGATGCCGGCGCCGATGCGAAACTCCTCGTTGAAATCGGGCAGCGGATTATCGTAGGCGGCGCCGACGTCGACGAAGGGAACGACGCCGATCGTGTCGGTCACGCGTACGCGCATCTCGAACGAGGCCTCCAGGAAGGAAAGCCCGCCGATGACGTCGCTGCCGACCTTCGGCCCGACGCTCCGGTATTCGTAGCCGCGGATCGAGCCGCCGCCGCCGAGATAGAAGCGCCGCGTCGCCGGCACGTCCTGGACGTCGGCGCCGACGATGCTGCCTGCGGAGCCGCGCGCCGCGAACACAATGCGGTCATTGCCGCCGACCGCGTAATAGCCGGAGATCGTGCCCTGCGCGACGACGGCGACCGTGCCGCTCAGGATGTCGGTGAAGGGCTCCGCATCGAGCGTGCCGCGCAGTCCCTCGGTCGGATTGAGCTTGTTGTCGCGCGCGTCGTAATCGAGCCTCGTCGGCAGGCTGACGAGCAAGAAACGGTTCCTGCCGAAGGCGTCCTCGATCCGGTCCCATTCGACGTTGACCGCCGAGCTCAGCGTCAGCTTCTGATTGAAGCGGTGCTCGAAGCCGGCCCGGCCGGCGACCGTGCGGCTCTCATAGGTGTCGACGAACTCCCGCTGCGCGGAAAGCCTGAGCGTCGCATCGGTATCCGGCGTGAACACCCCGGGACGGCGGAACGTGGTCGCCAGATCGTAGGAGAGATCGGTGAAATCGTTGGCGAAGATGCGGCTCACGGCCGCGTCGAACCGCAGACTCTCCGCATGGCCGAAGAGGTTGCGGTGCATCCAGTAGCCTTCGAGCGTCGCCCCGTCGACAGTCGCATAAGAGACGCCGCCGCCGATCAGATGTCGCTTCCGTTCCGTCAGGTTGAACGTGATGGGCATCAGCCCGTCGGGCCCGACCGTATCACCCTCGACGATGCCGACGCTGGCGAAGACGCCGATGTCCTGCATGCGCTTGCGGGCGCGTTCCAGCTTGTTTGGGTCGTAGGGTTCGCCGGGCGTGATCCCGGTCATGAAGCGCGCATATTGCGGGTCGATCCGCTCGGTGCCGGTCACGGTGACCTCGCCGAAGCGCGCCTGCGGCCCGGGTGCGACGACGAGCGTGACGTCGACCAGATTCGTGCGGTGGTCGGCGATGACCTCGCGCTTTGCGATCGCGGCCTTCGGATGCCCGTGGAAGCGCCACGCTTCGATCAGGCGGCGCTCGGCGAAGAGCACGGCGCCGGAGCGCGCCACCGCGCCCTCCTCAAGCTCCCATTCCTTGCGGTCGAGCGCCTTCGCCTCGCGGCGCGTCAGCGGCTCCGGCAGCATGCCGTCGACCGTGATCTTGCCGAACTTGAAAAGCGGGCCGGGATCGACGGAGATGGCGACGGAAGCCTTGTCCGGAAGCGTCGCGTCCGGGCGCAAGGTCTCCGCCCGCTGGCCCTCGATCGTAATGACGATGGTCCCGCCATAATAGCCGCGCCCGTAGAGTGCAGCGACGATGCGTCCATAGTCGCCGCGCGCACGGGCGATCAGTCCGGCCGTGCCGGGCGGCGGCTTCTTCAGGTCGCGCGCCAGCGCGGAGGCGTTGCGGATCGCTTTTTCGAGGTCGCGATCGCCGTCGGCGACCTTGACCTCAAGCGTGTAGGGCTTCGCATCGGGAACGACGGCGGTGGCGTCGTTCTTCTCGAAGAATTTCCGTCCGAAAAGCTCGAATGCAAGCGCCGGGAGGCTGGCGCTGACCACGAACAGCATGACGGCCGTCAGAAGCGCCAGAAACCGCCGCCCCGGGACGAAACAAAGGAAAGGCTCGGCCCCCGCGAAGCTCACTACGCCACCCGCTCCCCGATTCCGGGGGCAACCGCGCCCACCGCCGAAGCGCACGCCACCCACACCGCATCCGCCAGCGCGGATGCCTCCACCACCTTTTTGCCTGCCGGAAGTGGCGACAATCAGACGATTTAACCCAATCTCTTAACGATTTATTAACCACGATCGCGCGGCACGGGAAAGCGCCCCGGCGCAGTGCGGTCCAGGTCGGCGCCCCCTGGGGCGCGAGGGCAACACACGAGCCGCCGCGCAACCCCTCGTCGAGAAGGGAATTTGCCCCCCGTAGCAGGTGCGGACCCGAAAGTTTTCCTCCTTCATCGACAAACTGAGCAAGCCGTTTCTGTCGGGCCAAGTGCCTGTCACCCATATTGAAAGGCCAACCCGCCGAGATGCGCTCATGGAACGGCTTTCAGTATTTCCCGCCTTCCACAAGGTTGTCGGTCGCGTCGTGCTCGTTGTTGGCGACGGCGCGGCGGCCGTTGCGAAGGTGCGCCTGCTGCTTGAGACGGAGGCGAAAATCCGCCTCGTTTCGGCCGCCCCGACGGCAGCGCTTTCAACGCTGGCGGCAGCTAACGGCATCGAGCACGTCCGGCGCGCCTTTCGCGCTGCGGACCTCGACGGAGCAGTGCTCGCTTTCGCGGCAAATGAGGCACGCGAGGCGGACCAAGCCGTGGTCGCCGCGGCGCGCCTGCGGAACATCCCCGCAAACGCCGTCGATATCCCCGATCTTTGCGATTTCTACACGCCGGCGATTGTGAATCGCGCGCCGGTCGCAATTGCCATCACATCGACCGGCGCCGGCCCGGTTCTTGCGCAAAAGCTCCGCGCCAGGATCGAGGCGATGCTCTCCCCGCGCCTCGGCGCATTGGCGAGCCTCGGCGAGTCGTTCCGCGGGGCCGCGGATCGTGTGCTCCCGAAGGGCCAGCCGCGCCGCCGCTTCTGGTCGGCCTTCTTCGAGGGCCGGGTCGCCGACGCGGTGCTATCCGGCCGGGTCGAGGAGGCACGGCGGCTCGCCTCGCGGCTTCTGACGGAGGCGGATTCTGAAAGGCACGGCTTCGTTTGGCTGGTCGGCGCGGCTGTTCCTGCCGATCTGCTCACGCTTCGCGCGCAGCGCGCCCTGCAGGAAGCCGACGTGATCGTTCATGACGGGCAGGTGGCAGACGACGTGATCGCGATGGGCCGCCGCGACGCCGAGCGGATCGAAGTCGGCGGGCGCGGCACGCGGCGCGACGCGGCGCGCGAGGCGATCACTCGCGAGGCCGGTGCCGGGCGCCGCGTGGTGCGACTGACCGCAAACGATCCGGCTGCCTCGGAGGGCGCTGCAATCGCCGCCCTCACCGCAGCAAAAATACCCTTCGAGATCGTGCCGAGCGTGCCGGTTCCGCGCGCCGACGCCAACGTCTTGGCCGCCTGAGGCACCGGAATGAACGTCATCATCGCCAACGAGCTCGCCGACGGCCTCGTCGTCTTCCAGACCTCCTCCGGCTGGACGCGCGACATCGACCGAGCCGCGATCATGGAGGGTAAGGAAGCCTCTGAGGCAGCGCTTCAGCGCGCCAAGGCCGACGAGGCAAAGAACGTGGTCGTGGACCCGACCGCGATCGAGGTCCGCCGCGAGGGCGGGCGTCTCGTGCCGGTCAAGCTGCGCGAGCGCATCCGCGCCGAGGGGCCGACGACCGGAAACTCAAAGAAGGGCCATGCGCCCGCCGCCGCGACGAGCGCGCGCGGCAGCGCGGCCTGAGGGTATTGCGATGTACCGTTACGACGAATTCGACCATGCGTTCGTGAAGGAGCGCGTCGCGCAGTTCCGCGACCAGGTGGGTCGGCGGCTTTCCGGCGAGCTCGACGAGGAGCAGTTCAAGCCGCTGCGGCTCCAGAACGGGGTCTACCTGCAGCTCCACGCCTATATGCTGAGAATCGCCGTCCCCTACGGCACGCTCAATCCGCGCCAGGTGCGGATGCTCGCGCATATCGCGCGCAAATACGACAAGGGCTACGGCCACTTCACCACGCGGCAGAATCTGCAGTTCAACTGGCCGCAGCTGAAGGACGTTCCGGACATCCTCGAAGACCTCGCCTCGGTCGAGATGCACGCCATCCAGACCTCGGGGAACTGCATCCGCAACGTCACCGCCGACCATTTCGCCGGCGTCGCAGCCGACGAGGTCGCCGACCCGCGGCCCTATGCGGAGATTCTCCGCCAGTGGTCGTCGCTCCACCCGGAATTCCTCTTCCTGCCGCGGAAATTCAAGATCGCGGTGGCCGGAGGACCGGTTGACCGCGCCGCGATCCAGTTTCACGACATCGGCTACGAGGTGAAGCGGGACGAGGCGGGCGAGCTTGGCTTCGCCGTCACTATCGGCGGCGGCATGGGGCGCACCCCGATGCTCGGCAAGAAGATCCGCGATTTCCTGCCGGAAGAGGATTTGCTCGCTTATTCGGAAGCGATCCTGCGCGTCTACAACATGCACGGACGCCGCGACAACAAATACAAGGCGCGCATCAAGATCCTCGTCCACGAGACGGGGATGGAGAACATCGGCAGGGAAATCGAGGCCGAGTTCGAGGCGAACAGGAACGGCGTGCTGCGCCTTCCCGAGGATGAGCTCCGGCGCATCGCCGCTTACTTCGCGCCGCCTGCCTATGAGACGCGCTCCGCTACGAGCACGATGCTCGACGCTGCGCGCAAGAGCGACGCCGCCTTCGACCGCTGGTTCCGGCGCAACGTCCACGCGCACCGCGTCCCCGGCCACGCGATCGTGACAATCTCGTTGAAGCCGATCGGCGGCGTCCCCGGCGACGCGACGGCGGATCAGCTCGATGCGATCGCCGACATCACCGAGCGCTTCTCGCATGACGAGATCCGCGTCAGCCATGAGCAGAACCTGGTGCTGCCGCATGTCGCGCTCGACGATCTGAAGGCGCTCTACGACGCGCTCGTCGTGCGCGGTCTTGCGACAGGCAACGCCGGGCTCGTCACCGACATCATCGCCTGCCCCGGTCTCGATTATTGCGCGCTCGCCAATGCCCGCTCGATCCCGATCGCGCAGCGCATCTCGGAGCGCTTCGCCGAACCGCAGCGGCAGGAGGAGATCGGCGACCTGAAGATCAAGATCTCTGGCTGCATCAATGCCTGCGGCCATCATCATGCCGGCCACATCGGCATCCTCGGCGTCGATCGGAAGGGCGAGGAGTTCTACCAGATCACGCTCGGCGGCTCCGGCGACGAACGCGCCTCGATCGGCGAGATCGTCGGCAAGGGCTTCTCCACCGACGAGATCGTCGACGCGGTCGAGACGCTGGTCGACACCTATGTCGAAAGGCGCGCAAGCGCGGCCGAGCCGTTCCTCGAAACTTACCGCCGTCTCGGTCCGGCGCCGTTCAAGGAGGCGCTCTATGGCGCTGCTTGAGGTCTTCGCCCATCTGCTCGACGAGCAGAATCCAGCTGCGGCGCACGCCGCGCTCCTGAGTGAGCGCTACGCGAACTGGCGCACGCGCGATGTGCTCGACGATGTCATCAACCACGAGTTCGACGGCCACATCGCGCTCGTCTCGAGCTTCGGCGCCAATTCCGTCGTGCTCCTGCATCTCGCCGCGTCCGTTGCGCCCGCGGTTCCTGTGATCTTCATCGACACCGGAAAAATCTTCGGCTCGACGCTGCGCTATCGCGATGAGCTTATTGCACGGCTCGGACTGACGGACGTCCGCGCCGCGCGACCCGATCCGGCGACGCTCGCGACGCACGACACCAATTCCGGCCTCTGGCTGCGCGAGCCCGACAAATGCTGCGCAATCCGCAAGGTGGCGCCGCTGGCGCGCGCTCTGTCGGGCTTCGATGCCTGGATCTCCGGGCGCAAGCGCTATCAGGGCGGCATGCGCGCCGCGCTGCCTCTGGTCGAGGCGGAAGGCGAGCGCATCAAGATCAACCCGCTCGCCGGTTGGTCGAAAGACGATCTCGCCGCCTATCGGAAGCTTCACGATCTTCCCGAGCACCCGCTCGTCGCGGACGGGTTCCGCTCGATCGGCTGCATGCCGTGCACCACGCGCGTCGGCGAAGGCGAGGACGAGCGCGACGGACGCTGGCGCGGCCGCGACAAGACCGAGTGCGGCATCCATTTCGGCCTCGCCGCTTTCGAGACGGACGGGAGCGGCATATGAGCGAGGTCTCCAATCCGATCTGGCACGACGGCGGCTTTCCATCCCGACGAATGGGTCCGCCACACGCCCGACGCAGCACTGGTCGCCGGCGACTATCCGCTGCTCGTGCCGCTCGAAGGACTTCCTTGCCGAGCCGGAGCGTTTCCTCGCGCACGAGGGACCGCTCGGGTCGAGATCGCAGCGGGCGACTCCGTCGACTCGCTGACGCCGCATCTTCAGCGGCTCGCGCTGATCGCGCTGGCCTTTCCGAAATTCTCCGACGGCCGCGCCTATTCCACGGCGCGGCTTCTGCGCGAACGGCTGGGGTTTACGGGCGAGCTTCGCGCCGTGGGCGACGTGCTCTCCGACCAGATCCCGCTGATGCGCCGCTGCGGCATCACGAGCTTCGAGGTCCACCACGCGCCGACCCGCGCCGCCCTCCGGGCCGGGCGTCTCGCCGAGATGCACCACTATCTACCAGCCGATCCCGACCGCCCCGCACGAAGCGCCGAGCCGGCACGCGCCCGTGGCTGCGGCAGCTTGCGATCTAACCCTTGAAAGAACAGGTGCTTTTCGATATCTATCATTGGTAGATATCAAAGGTGCGACGTGAACAAGGCCAAGCTTTTCTGGACGGGGCGTTCCCAGGCGGTTCGCCTGCCGAAGGAATTCCGTTTCGAGGGCAACGAGGTGCAAATCCGTCGCCAGGGCAACGCTGTCGTTCTCGAACCCCTCGCAAAGGACACCACCAAGGATTGGGCCTGGCTGGACGAGATTGCCGGAAAGCTCGGGGGCGACTTCATGCCTGAGGGGCGCGAGCAGCCGGAGACGCAGGAGCGACCTGAGCTCGACAAGCTCTTCAAGTGAGCCGCTACATCCTCGATACGAACGTGATGATCGCCCTTTTGAAGGGCCGTCACCGGGCGCTCGAAGAGCGAATTCGTGCCGAGCAAGCCGACGCAATCTCGATTTCATCGATCGTCGCGTTCGAGCTCTACTTCGGGGCGTTCAATAGTGCGCGGCGAAACGAGAACCTTGCTGTGCTCGATACACTTCGTTTCGCGATCCTGCCCTTTGACGCGAACGATGCGTTCCATGCAGGAGAAGCTCGCGCCGTCTCTGCAAAGCAGAGGCACGCCGATCGGCCCGTTCGACATCCTGATCGCCGGTCAGGCGCTGGCCCGCAACCTGACGCTCGTCACCAACAACACACGCGAGTTTCGTCGCGTAGCGGGCCTGCAAGTCGAAGACTGGCTCGGACGCGGCTGATCGCGCTCTACCGCACCAGCACGTTCCTGAACTGCCACGGATCGCTCGTGTCGATGTCCTCCGGGAAGAGCCCCGGCCGGTCGGTGAGCGGCGTCCAGTCGGTGTAGTAGCCCTTGACCGGTCCGAGATAGGGAAGCTGCACCTCAAGGCAGCGGCGGTAGTCCATCTCGTCGGCCTCGACGATCCCGGCCTGCGGATTCTCCAGCGCCCAGACCATGCCGGCGAGCACCGCCGAGGTCACCTGCAGGCCGGTCGCGTTCTGGTGAGGCGCGAGGTCGCGCGTCTCGTCGATCGAGAGCTGCGAGCCGTACCAATAGGCGTTCTTGGCGTGGCCGTAGAGGAGCACGCCGAGCTCGTCGACGCCGTCGACGATCTCGTTCTCGTCGAGGATATGCTGCGCCTTCTCGTGCAGCTCGCCGCTGCCGAAGACCTCGTGCAGCGACAGCACGGCGTCGTTCGCCGGATGGTAGGCGTAGTGGCAGGTCGGGCGGTAGACGACCTTGCCGCCCTCCTTCAGCGTGAAAAGTCGGCGATCGAGATCAGACTCGTTGTGGGTCACGAGGAAGCCGTATTGCGGCCGGGCGTCGGGCACCAGGTCCTGACGCGCGTATTGGCGCCGGGCTGCAGCAGGTAGGCGCCGGCCTTGGCGCCCGATCTCGTGCAGGCGGCCCGTTCTCCGGCAGCCACTTCTCGTGCGTGCCCCAGCCCATCTCGGCCGGCTGCATGCCCTCCGACATGAAGCCTTCGACCGACCAGGTGTTGACGAAGACGTCCATCGGCTTCGGGCTCTTGGAGCGCTGCGTGTCGCGCTCCGCGATGTGGACGCCCTTGACGCCGAGGTCGCGCATCAGCCGCGCCCAGCCTTCGCGGTCGCGCGACGCCCGGCTCGTCGAAAGCATGGCCGAGGTCGCCCGCGAGATTGACCAGCGCCTGCTTGACGAACCACGACACCATGCCGGGATTGGCGCCGCAGCAGGAGACCGCGGTCGTGCCGCCGGGATTTTTGCGCCTTCTCCGTCGCGCACCGTGTTGCGCAGCGCGTTGTTGGTGCGCGCCTCGGCGAGACCGAGCCGGTCGAAATAGAAGCCCGGCCACGGCTCGACGACCGTATCGATATAGAGCACGCCGATCTCGCGGCAGAGCCGCATGATCTCAAGCGAGGAAGCCGCCGAAGGAGTGTACATCTTCAACATC
>CAWDTS010000019.1:0-13865 GCA_963805325.1 uncultured Alphaproteobacteria bacterium
ACAAGCGCGGCTTCGATATGCCCTCCTATGTGGAGGTCCAGCGCACCGGTCCCGACCATCGGCCGGAATTCGAGATCGAGGTTTCGGTCGGCGGCGTTGAACCTGCCAGGGCGAGAGGCGGCTCGAAGCGCGAGGCGGAGCACGACGCAGCCGCGACCCTGCTTCGCCGCGAGGGCGTGTGGGAAGCGTGAGCGAAGCCCCGACCCGCGCCGGATTCGCCGCTCTGATCGGCGCCCCGAACGCTGGCAAATCGACGCTGTTGAACGCCGTCGTCGGCACCAAGCTCTCGATCGTCACGCACAAGGTGCAGACGACGCGCGCGCTGATCCGCGGCATCGTGATCCACGGCAGAAGCGCAGATCATCTTCGTCGACACGCCCGGCATCTTCCGGCCGAAGCGGCGGCTCGAGCGCGCCATGGTGACGACCGCCTGGGGCGGCGCGGCCGACGCCGACGTGCTCGCCGTCCTGATCGACGCGAAGAAGGGGATTACCCGACGAGGACCGCGCGATCCTTGAGACGCTCGCCGAGCTCCCGGCGAAGCGCGAGCGCGTGTTTGTCCTCAACAAGGTCGATCTCGTGAAGCGCGACACGCTGCTTGCACTCGCGAAGGAGGCGAACGAGGTGGCGCGCTTCTCGCGCACCTTCATGATCTCGGCGCTGACCGGCGACGGGGTGTCGCGATTTCCTCGACCATCTCGCCGCGGCGATGCCTGAAAGCCCGTTCCTCTATCCGGAGGAGCAGATGACCGACCTGCCGCTGCGGTTTCTTGCGGCGGAGATCACGCGCGAGAAGCTGACGCTCAGGCTCCACGACGAGCTGCCCTACAGGGCGACCGTCGAGACGGAAAAGTGGACCGAGACGAAGACGGGCGTCCGCATCGACCAGACGATCTACGTGGAGCGCGACGGGCAGCGGAAGATCATGCTCGGCAAAGGCGGCGAGACGATCAAGGCGATCTCGATGGCTTCGCGCGAGGAGATATCGAAGCTCATCGAGAAGCCCGTGCATCTTTTCCTCTTCGTAAAGGTGCGCGAGAACTGGAGCGACGACCCGGAGCGATATCGCGAGATGGGCGTGAAGTTTCCGAAGTAGAGCATCAGCCTCTCGACAAGGTCAGTCGCTTGCGCTTGTAGCCTCCATTTGATATCATGATATCAAATGGAGGCACCGATGGCTCAGCTCGTGGTGCGCAATCTCGATGACGACGTGAAGGCGAAGCTGCAGAAGCGCGCCAAGAGGCACGGTCACAGCACCGAGGAGGAGGTGCGCGATATCCTGCGCAATGCGGTGAGGGATGAGGGCAAGCAGCCTGGGCTCGGCACGCAGATCGCGGAACTCTTCAAGGGTATCGGCCTGCGCGAAGGAGAGGAGATACCGGAGCAGCGTGGCTATCCGGCGATTCCAATCGATTTCGATCGGTGATCATCCTCGACACCAATGTGATCTCCGCGCTGATGGGGCTCGATCCGGCGGTGACAGGGTGGCTCGACGAGCAGCCTTCCGCATCGGTATGGACAACCTCCGTCACCGTTTACGAAACGCTCTTTGGAATTGAGATATTGGCCACAGGACGCCGAAGAAGGAATCTCGAGGCTGCCTTCGCGCGGCTGCTCACGGATATTCTGGCCAATCGTGTTGTGCCGTTCGATCGGCCGGCGGCGGAAGCATCCAGTATCGTTGCCGCGACGCAGCGCGCAGCTGGGCGACCGATGGAGATACGTGACGTGCAAATCGCCGGGATCACGAGCGCGTGCAAGGCAACGCTAGCCACTCGAAATATTCGTCACTTCCGGGGGATCGGGCTGTCGCTCATTGATCCCTGGGCGGTCTAAACTGCTTCCAGGTGCTGCATTGCTTCGCGAACTTCCGCCAGTAGCTCATACGATCTGACCCGCGCCTTGTGATCGTAGATCGCGGCGGCGACGATGATCTCGTCGGCGGCGGTGTTGGCGATGAAGGCTTCGACGCTCTTCTTCACCGTCTCCGGTCCGCCGGCGAAGGCGTATTTGAAGCGTGATTCGACCTGCGCCTTCTCCGCTGGCGTCCAGTAGCTCTCGATGTCGTCGGTCGGCGGCTGAAGCCGGCTCCGCGTGCCGCGCATCACATTGGCGAAGGACATCTGCGCAGAGGTGAAGAGGCGGCGCGCCTCGGCGTCCGTGTCGGCCGCGATGACGTTGCACGCAACGATCGCGTAGGGCTTGTCGAGCTGCTCCGAAGGACGAAACGTTTCGCGATAGACCTGAAGCGCCTGCATCAGCGCTTCGGGGGCGAAGTGCGAGGCGAAGGCGTAGGGCAGCCCGAGCATCGCCGCGAGCTGCGCGCCGAAGAGGCTGGAGCCGAGGATATAGAGCGGCACTTCGGTGCCGGCGCCCGGCACCGCGCGGACAAGCTGATCGGGGCCGGCGGGCGCGAGCAGCGCCTGCAGCTCCAGCACATCCTGGGGGAAATTCTCCGCCGTCATGGGATCGCGGCGCAGCGCGCGGAGTGTGATCTGGTCGGTGCCGGGCGCGCGGCCGAGGCCAAGATCGATGCGGTCGGGATAGAGCTCGGCGAGCGTGCCGAACTGTTCGGCGATGACCAGCGGCGAATGGTTCGGCAGCATGATGCCGCCCGCGCCGACGCGGATCGTCTGCGTCCCGCCGGCGACATAGCCGATCGCGACCGAGGTGGCGGCGCTCGCGATCCCCGTCATGTTGTGGTGCTCGGCGAGCCAGAAGCGGCGGTAGCCGAGGCGCTCGGCATGGCGCGCGAGGTCGAGCGAATTGTGGAGCGCGTCGGCGGGCGCAGCGCCCTCGACGATATGGGCGAGATCGAGGATGGAGAAGGGGATCATCGGGGGCCGGAAAGCTGCTGGCGGTGGGTGTCTCTGCAATTGGAGCCATGCAGCGCCGACTGCAAGGGCGCCCCGGTTGAAGGCCCTTCAACAGCCGCAAAAACATGATAGGGCAGCGGCATGGAATGGTCGGAGGAAGGCATCGTCGTCGGCGCGCGGCGCCACGGCGAGACCGACGTCATCATCGAGGTTCTGACCGCCGGGCATGGGCGGCATCTCGGGCTCGTCAAGGGCGGGCGCTCGCGCCGGCTGCGACCGGTCCTGCAGCCGGGGAACACGCTGTCGCTGACCTGGCGTGCGCGCCTTCACGAGCATCTCGGCAACTTCCGCGCCGAGCCCGTGGCGGAACGGAGCGCCGAGCTGATGGCCTCGCCGGTCGGCGCCTTCGGACTGGCGCTTGCCGGCGCGCATCTTCGGCTCCTGCCGGAGCGCGATCCGCATCCGCGGCTCTACGACGCCCTGTTCGTGATGCTTGAGCGGTTTGAGACGCCTGCACTCGCGGCCGAGATGATGGTGCGCTTCGAGCTTCTGCTTCTCGATGAGATGGGGTTCGGGCTCGACCTTGAGAGCTGTGCCGCGACCGGCGCGGTCGAAGATCTCGTCTTCGTGTCGCCGAAAAGTGGGCGCGCGGTCAGCCGCGCGGCGGGGGAGCCGTATCGCGACCGGCTGCTTGCCGCTCCCGGCGTTTCTGCTCGATCCGTCGGCGCAGGAGGTCGAGCAGGCGCGGCTGATGGAGGCGTTTCTCCTAACCGGCTACTTCCTCGAACGGCACGTGTTTGATGTGCGAGGTGAGGGGCTGCCGGAGGTTAGGCTGAATTTTCTCAAGGCCGTATCGCGTGCCGTTGAAGCGGTCGCTTAAGTAACAATCGGCGAAAACAGGAGAAGAGGACCGATGAAGCTCACATGGTTCGGGCATTCCGCGTTCCGCGTGGAGTTCGGGAATTGCCGCGTCATGATCGACCCGTTCCTGACCGGCAACCCGTCGTTCAAGGGTGATCCGAAAAAGGCTTCGGAAGGCGCGACGCATGTGCTCCTCACGCACGGTCACAACGATCACGTCGGCGACGCCGAGGCGATTTGCAAGGCGAACGGCGCGATGCTGGTAGGCAATGCCGAGATCGGCGACTTCATGCAGATGAGGGGCATCGAGAAGGTGAATTCCGGCAATCACGGCGGCACAGTCGACTGCGGCGGCTTCACCGTCTCATTCGTCAATGCGCTCCATTCTTCGAGCTACAACACCGAGGACGGGAAGATTGTCTATCTCGGCAATCCGCTTGGGCTGATCGTCAAGGCGGAAGGCGAGCCGACGCTCTATCACATGGGCGACACCGGCGTCTTCGGCGACATGGCGCTCATTCATCAGATTCACCAGCCAGAGATCGGCATCGTGCCGATCGGCGACCGCTACACGATGGGCGGCGACACGGCAGCGCTTGCCTGTCGGCTCTATTTCAAGTTTCGCACCGTAATCCCTTGTCACTACGGCACGTTTCCTATCCTCGACCAGACGGCGGACAAGTTCATCGCCGAGATGGGGCCGGACGGCGGCAAGGTGCTCGTCCCGGAGAAGGGGAAGCCGGTCGAGCTCTAGTTGAGCTGGCCTGCGGGAACATCCTTGACCTCCGCCCAATGCCCGTCGGCACGCGAGATCGTGCCTGGCACGTCCTGCAGGAAGACGCGCTGTGCGGCGGAGGAGTTGTTCAGGTAGAGCTTGCCGTTCACGATCCTCCAATAGGTCGGGTCGATCGGGATCTTCTGGCCGAAGCTCATACCGGTCGCGCAGAACCCGCCATAGGCCGGCGCGTATTTCTCCGGGTTGGCGAGGAAAGCGTCGCGATTCGCCGCGCTCACGAAGCGCCATTTCACGCCCTGATACTCAGTCGTGAACTGGTCTTTTCCCTGGTTAGGCTCTCCGTCGGTGAAGTAGGTCACGGGGTCGGTGCCGCCGATGGCGTAGCCGTCCGCGACGTAATTGCTGACCTCGTCGGCCTGGGCGCAGAACGCGGGTAGCGCGAGGAACGCGGCGAAGAGTGCGGCTTGCAGAAGGCGCGCGGGTGCAGGCATTTTGGCGAACTCCGTTGGCGTTCGGGGACGACGGCCGCGCCGAAGACGCGGACGTCGGATTTTGGGCGGGATGGCCGGCTGCCGTCCAATCAAATGCGGCCGAGATGCCCTGAGGTGCGTCGGTGCGGCATAGTTTTCGCCCAAAAACTGACAAGCGCAAGAATCGGAATGACCATTCGCGACGTCCGGTGGTATCGCGGCGGATTGTCCAGATAAGGGCCCGCTCATGCTCACGCTGCACGACTACCTCCCCTCGCAAAATGGCTGGAAGGTGCGCGTCCTGTTGGGGCTTCTCGGCGTTCAATTCCGCACCAAGCCGGTGGCGATCTTCGCCGGCGAAAGTCGGACAGACGCGTTCCTGAGGCTCAATCCTGCCGGCGCTATTCCTGTCCTTGAGTTGGAGGACCGTCGTGCGATCGCGGAATCGAACGCAATCCTGACCTACCTTGCGGAAGGATCGCGCTTCTTGCCGGATGCCCGCTTCGAGCGCGCCAAGGTGATGCAGTGGCTCTTCTTTGAGCAATACTATGTCGAGCCAGTCATCGGCTCCTTGCGGTTCTGGACGCTCACCGGACGTCTGGCCCGGAATGCCGCCTTGGTGGACGGCAAACGCGAGACCGGGAGCCGCGCCCTTGCCGCTTTGGAGCGTGGGCTCGCGGAAACGCCGTTTCTTGCCGGCGAGAATTTTACGATCGCGGATGTTGCGCTCTATGCCTACACCCACCGGGCCGAGGACTGCGGATTCGTGCTCCGTGCCTGTCCAGCGGTGCAGGCTTGGATTGACCGCGTCGCGGTGGAAATAGGGCCAGGCTATCCAGTGCATCCGTACGGCGACGAAGCGCGCGCGACCTAGGAAAAGCGGCAGGATCGCTACGACGCCGGCGCGGGAGCGCTCGGCCCGATCGGCCGTTGAACCGCGGGCGGCGGCAATTTATAGGCAAGCTGTTGATTTCAAAGACCTTGGGAAACCATGTCCGTCGACAGAGAAACCGTGAAGCGGGTGGCGCATCTGGCGCGAATCCGCGTCAGCGACGAGGAAGCGGAAGCACTCCGCGGCGAGCTCAATGCTATCCTCGGATTTGTCGAGCAGCTGAACGAGGTTGATGTCGGCGGCGTCGAACCGATGACCTCGGTCCTCCCGATGCCGATGAAGAAGCGCGATGACCGCGTCACCGACGGCGGCAAGGCGGACGATATCGTCGCCAATGCGCCGCTCACCGAGAGCCACTACTTCCTCGTGCCGAAAGTGGTGGAGTAGGCACGCCGCATGACAGACCTCACTGCGCTCACCATCGCCGAGATTCGGGCGGGGCTGGCCCGGCGCGATTTCTCCGCGCTCGAGCTGACCGACGCCTACTTGAAGGCGATCGAGGCGGCGAATCCGTCTCTGAACGCCTACATCGTCGTGACCGCGGACAAGGCGCGCGCCATGGCGATCGCGTCCGACGTCAGGATCGGACGGGACGAGGCGCGCGCACTCGAAGGCGTGCCGCTTGGCATCAAGGATCTTTTCGCGACGCGCGGAGTCCATACCCAGGCGGCCAGCCATATCCTCGACGGCTTCAAGCCGACCTACGAATCCACCGTCACGCAAAACCTTTGGGACGCTGGCGCCGTCATGCTCGGCAAGCTCAACATGGACGAGTTCGCCATGGGCTCGTCGAACGAGACCAGCTACTACGGCCCGGTCGTCAATCCCTGGCGGAAGCGCGGCGGTAACGCCGACCTCGTGCCCGGCGGCTCGTCGGGCGGCTCTGCCTCCGCCGTCTCAGCGATGCTTTGCGCCGGCGCAACCGCGACCGACACCGGCGGCTCGATCCGCCAGCCCGCGGCGTTCACTGGCACCGTCGGGATCAAGCCGACCTACGGCCGCTGCTCGCGCTGGGGCATCGTCGCCTTTGCCTCGTCGCTCGACCAGGCGGGGCCGATCGCCCGAACGGTGCGCGACGCTGCAATTCTTCTGAAGTCCATGGCCTCGGTGGACCCGAAGGACACGACCTCCGCCGACCTCGAAGTGCCGGACTACGAAGCAGCGGTCGGTCAGGACATCAAGGGAATGAAGATCGGCGTGCCGAAAGAATACCGCATGGACGGCATGCCCGATGAGATCGAAGCGGTCTGGCAGCAGGGCATCGAATGGTATCGCGCGGCGGGCGCGGAGATCGTCGACATCTCCCTGCCACACACCAAATATGCTCTTCCCGCCTACTACATCGTGGCGCCAGCCGAAGCGTCGTCGAATCTCGCGCGCTACGACGGCGTGCGTTACGGGCTTCGCGTCGATGGCGACGACATCATTGACATGTACGAGAAGACGCGCGCCAAGGGGTTCGGCAAAGAGGTGAAGCGGCGCGTGCTGATCGGCACCTACGTGCTTTCCGCAGGGTATTACGACGCCTACTACACGCGCGCGCAGAAGGTCCGCACGCTGATCAAGCGCGATTTCGAGAAGGCGTTCGACGCGGGAATCGACGCGATCCTCGCGCCCGCTACGCCGAGCGCGGCGTTCGGCATTGCGTCGATGTCGATGGCTTCACCCGTCGAAATGTACTTGAACGACGTCTTCTGCGTGACTGCGAACATGGCGGGGCTGCCGGGCATCGCCGTTCCTGCCGGTCTTGATTCCGCCGGCCTGCCGCTCGGGCTTCAGCTCATCGGCCGGCCCTTCGACGAAGTGACGCTATTCCGTGCCGCGCAGGTGATCGAAAATGCGGCGGGGCACTTTTCGCCGCAGAGATGGTGGTGACCCGGCAGTAGCCGACGGACGGCATCGCCGCCCGCCGGCGAGAGGTGGACGCCTCAGTGCGTGTTGTCCCAGTGGATGCCGAGATTCACCTGGGTGATCGCCTTGTCGATGTGTCCGATGGCGAGGATGCGATGGCCGCCTTTGTCGGCGGTTGCCAGAAGCAGCTTCTGACGCGCATCGTGAAGCGCTGCGCGCGCGGCGAGCATTGCGGGCTGGAATTCGGCGTGCGCCGGGGTTGCTGCGACGGCAGCGGCGGCGGTGGCCATTCCGGCGACCGCGACGAGGGCTTGGCGGCGGCTCAAAGTGTTCTCCGACATGGTGCTTCTCCTTTGGGATTCGTTCCCTCCGGAGACAATTCGACCCGGTGCGCGTTTCCGCGATATTGCGCCTCGCGCCCGATGTTATTTCGTCGTTGCGCTTTTTCGCGAGAATGACGAATCCATGTTTCTTCAGGGAGGCGCACATGCCGGCGGAAGGACCTTTGAAAGCCCTGCAGCTTGCCGCCTCAGGCGATTGGGACGGCGCGCACGGAATCGTGCAGGGCGATCCGTCGGCCGAGGCCGCATGGGTGCATGCGCATCTGCATCGTGTCGAAGGCGACCTCGGCAACGCCGGTTACTGGTATCGGCGCGCGGGCAAGCCTGTCGCGACGGGCGATCTCGAAGCAGAGCGGCAGGCAATCGCCAAGGCGCTCGGTGGCGACGGCGATTAGGAAGCACGCAGCGTGTCCGGGGACTGTCGTCGCAAATTTATCATGCATTAACCATACCGTCCCATCGTCGCGGCTTGCGGTTTTGGGGGCGCGGCGCAAGTCGCGCGACCGCAAGAAGTCGGGCGCAGCGTGCGTTCGATCAGGGCTGGAGAGCACCATGCAACACGTGCGGCCTATCGCCGAGCGCGTCGTGCGCTACGTCTTCGACCGGTGGCTGAAGAAGATGGAGAAGTTTCACTTCGTCTGAAGCGGCTGCTTTGTCACCATGCCGTCAATGCAACGCGGATTAATCGGATCGTAACCATAAATGCCGAAGCTGATGAGCGAATTGCTCGTGGCTTAACGGTCCGATGCCACCCACGCGCTAGTTCCTCCGAAGGGAATCTTTTCGGGGGCGACGATGCGCAGGAAGAACGGTGAACTCATGCGCCAGCTTGCAGCTGCGATTTTTCTTTCCGCTTTGGCCATCGCGGCGATGATTGGCGCGATCGGCCCGACACATGCTGCCGATCTGCCGGGCGGCATGCCGGGTGTTCGTCATATTTCAGCTTGTGGCCAGACGGAGCAGGACGTCATCCTCTTCGACAAATACGGAAACCCGACGCAGCCGGCGCGCACGCCCTATTACACGTGCATCACCGGCGAGGTGCTCATTCCTGGCGATATCCCTCCGCCGCCGGAATATTGCTGCCACTGAGGCTTCCGAAAGCACCGCGGGTTTCAAGGCCGGGCCGACGCCCGGCCTTTTGTTTTCGCGGGGGCTGACGCACGGATTTTGCTGGCGTTTTGGCGTGCCCCGACGCTTGCGGTCGCCCGCGCGAGGCACTAACCGAAGGCGGGTGCAAACCCGCTGACGCCAATGCCCTTTGAAGAGACCCGCAACGCCAATCCGAAGAACCTGATTCCCGGCGCGACCGGCGATTGGGAGATCGTGATCGGCATGGAAGTGCATGCGCAGGTCGCCTCCGAGGCGAAACTCTTCTCCGGCGCGGCGACGGCGTTCGGCGGCGACGCGAACGCGCATGTCAGCCTTGTCGACGCGGCCATGCCGGGCATGCTTCCCGTCGTCAACGAGGAGTGCGTCCGCCAGGCGATCCGCACCGGGCTTGGGCTGAAGGCGAAGATCAACCACCGCTCGGTCTTCGCGCGGAAGAACTATTTCTATCCCGATCTGCCGCAGGGCTATCAGATCTCGCAATACGACCAGCCCATCGTCGGGGAGGGGACCGTCGTGGTCGAGGTCCCCGACGCGAAGGGCGGTGTCGAGGAAGTCCGCATCGGGATCGAGCGACTGCATCTTGAGCAGGACGCCGGCAAGCTCCTGCACGACCAGAACCCGACAATGAGCTTCGTCGACCTGAACCGCTCCGGCGTGGCGTTGATGGAGATCGTGTCGAAGCCGGATCTGCGTTCGTCCGACGAGGCGCGTGCGTTCCTGACCAAGGTCCGCTCAATTCTTCGCTATCTCGGCACCTCGGACGCGGACATGGAGAAGGGCAATCTCCGCGCCGACATCAACGTTTCGGTCCGCCGGCCGGGTGAGAAGCTTGGGACGCGCTGCGAGATCAAGAACGTGAACTCGATCCGCTTCGCCGCGCAGGCCATCGAACACGAGGCGCGGCGGCAGGTCGCGGTTCTCGAGGATGGTGGGAAGATTGACCAGGAGACGCGGCTCTTCGATCCGAACCGCGGTGAGACGCGCTCCATGCGCTCCAAGGAAGAGGCGCACGACTATC
The DNA here is from genome assembly GCA_963805325.1 of uncultured Alphaproteobacteria bacterium. Classification (GTDB taxonomy): domain Bacteria; phylum Pseudomonadota; class Alphaproteobacteria; order Rhizobiales; family Afifellaceae; genus DASWJZ01. The sequence continues at coordinate 10,099 of CAWDTS010000019.1, forward strand.
GCTATTTCCCAGACCCGGATCTTCTGCCGCTCGAATTCGACGATGCCTATGTCGCGGCGCTGGAGAAGGGGCTCCCGGAGCTTCCCGACACCAAGCGCGCGCGCTTCATGAGCGAATACGGGCTCTCGCCCTACGATGCCGACGTGCTCGTGGCGGAGCGCGCGACCGGCGACTTCTTCGAGGGCGTGGCGCGCGGCCGCGACGGCAAGCAGGCGGCGAACTGGGTCATCAACGAGCTTCTCGGCGCGCTGAACCGCAACAACACCGGCATCGAGGCGTCGCCGGTGACGGCCGCGCAGCTCGGAACGCTCCTCGACCTTCAGAAGGAAGGCGTGATCTCCGGCAAGATCGCCAAGGACGTGTTCGAGATCATGCTCGCCGAAGGCGGGGATCCGCGCGAGATCGTGGAGGCGCGCGGGCTGAAGCAGGTGACGGACACCGGGGCGATCGAGGCAATCGTGGACAAGGTGATTGCCGAGAACCCCGACAAGGTGAGCCAGGCGAAGGCGAAGCCGGCGATGCTCGGCTGGTTCGTCGGTCAGGTCATGAAGGCGAGCCAGGGCAAGGCCAACCCGCAGGCGGTCAACGCGCTTTTGAAGGCGAAGCTCGAAATCGACTGAAACCGGACGCTTGTCGCGGTCGTATCTGGGGGTATCCTCGCAACCGCGTGCAGGGAGGCCCGGAAATGCGGTTCCTTCTCGTTCTTCTCGTCGTTCTTGGGCTGGTTGGGCGGGCGGCCGCATTCAGCGATGCGGACCGCGCTGCGATCCAGAACACCATCGAGCGGCAGCTTCAGGCGTTCCTCGCCGACGACGGCGCGACCGCCTATTCCTTCGCGGCGCCGAACATCACCGCGGTCTTCCCGACGGCAGACTCTTTCATGGATATGGTCCGCCAGGGCTATCGGCCGGTCTATCGGTCGCAGAGCCATTCGTTCGGGGAGCTCAAGGAAGAGCCGGGCTATCTTGAGCAGTCCGTCGACATCGTCGATAGCGACGGCGTGTTCTGGACCGCAGTCTATACGCTGGCCCAACAGGCGGACGGGTCGTGGAAGATCACCGGCTGTTATCTGGTCAAGAAGCCCGGCGTGGTGGCCTAGGCGCTCACGCCTGAAAGGTGAGGCGACAGAGCGTTCCGCCGTCGCGCTCTTCCATCCCGAACTGACCGTTGATCTGGTTGGTGAGCGACTGAACGATCCTGAGGCCCATTCCTGCTGCCTCTTCCAGGGCGAAGTCCTGCGGCAGGCCCTTGCCGTCGTCGGCGACGGTCAGGACGTGCTCGTCCCCGACCGCTTCGAGGTTCACGCGGATCGTACCGCTTTCTTCCCCGCCGAAGCCGTGCTCCAGCGCATTGCTGATCAGCTCCGCGACGATCAGCGCGAAGGGCACGGTTCTTTCGGCGGCGAGCTTGGTATCGACGGCTGAGACGAGGCAGACGATGTTTCTGGCGCCGGAAGCCTCCAGCACATCGTGACACAGCTCTTCCATGAACGGGCCGAGGCGCAGCCCCGCGGACGCCGGGTCGTGCAGCTTTCGATGCAGCTTGGCGATCAACGCGAGCCGCGTCGTCGCCTCGCCGAGCGCCTGTCGCGCCTTCTCGTCCTTGATGCCGGAGCGCTGCAGGTTGAGGAGCGCGGAGACAACGCCAAGATTATTGGAGACGCGATGCTGAAGCTCTCTGAAAAGGAGCTCGCGCTGCTCGGCGAGCTCGGCGCTTCGCGCCTTCTCCTCCCGCAGGTCGTCGAGCGTGCGGTACATGTAATGGATGACGGCGATGTCGACCACGACGACCATGACGAAGAGGCCGAGCGACAGCACAGTGTCGAACTGCATCTCGAACGAACGGTAGGGCGGGAGGAAGAAATAGAAGGCGGCGAGCGCCGAAGCCGTTCCAACCGCGATCGACGGCCAGAGGCCGGCGACGAACGCGGTCAGGATCACCGCGGGAAAGAAGGTCAGGTAGGGGATGCCGTAAGGGACCTGATCCTCGACAAGGAAGCGCAGGCCGAGGGCGGCCAAAAATGCAGCCACGGCGAAGCTCCACGCTCCGAGCGGATGCTCGCGCAGGCGCACTATTCGATACAGGTCCATCGTGCCCGATCCAGCCTAGACGAGACAATCTGAGACGCCGGCCCAATGAACGCGGGCCGGTAGACGGTCGCGGAGGCGTCTGCTCCGCGTTTGCGCCTTCGCCGTTGCCGCAGCCGCGGCATTCTCTTAAACGCACCGCATGACCAAGCCCGTCGCGGCGACGCACCCCGCAATTCTGATCGTCGATTTTGGCAGCCAAGTGACCCAGCTTATCGCGCGGCGCGTGCGGGAGGCAGGGGCCTACTGCGAGATCGTGCCCTTCGACAAGGCCTCCGTGGCCTTTGCGACGCTGAAGCCGAGCGGCGTCATCCTTTCCGGCGGCCCCGGCTCCGTGCCGGAAGGGGGGAGCCCGCGCGCCCCGCAGGAGGTCTTCGAGGCGGGCATTCCCGTGCTTGGCATCTGCTATGGGCAGATGACGATGGCGGCGCAGCTTGGCGGCGAGGTGGAGAGCGGACACCACCGTGAGTTTGGCCGGGCGCTGCTTGACGTGAACACGTCCTCGGCCCTCTTCGAGGGCATCTGGAGCCCGGGCGAGAAGCACACCGTCTGGATGAGCCACGGCGACCGGATTACCAGGCTACCGCCGGGCTTTCAGGTGAAAGGCACGTCCGCGAACGCGCCTTACGCGTTGATCGAGGACGAAAAGCGCCGCTTCTACGGGCTTATGTTCCACCCGGAGGTGGTGCACACGCCGGACGGCGCGCAGCTCATCGCGAATTTCGTGCGCAAGGTCGCCGGGCTTCCCGGCGACTGGACCATGGCGCAGTTCAAGGACGAGGCGATCGCCCGCATTCGGGAGCAGGTCGGGCGGGGCCGGGTGATCTGCGGGCTTTCCGGCGGCGTCAATTCCGCCGTCGCCGCGGTGCTGATCCACGAGGCGATTGGCGACCAGCTCACCTGCATCTTCGTCGACCACGGGCTGATGCGGCTGAACGAGGCGGAGGGGGTCGTGTCGCTCTTTCGCGGCCACTACAACATCCCGCTGGTGCACGTCGATGCGGAGGAGACGTTTCTGTCAGCACTCGCCGGCGTCGCCGACCCGGAGGAGAAGCGGAAGACGATCGGCCGCCTCTTCGTGGAGACGTTCGAGGCGGAGGCCGAGGAGCTCGGGCGGCGGCGGATTTCCTGGCGCAGGGCACGCTCTATCCCGACGTGATCGAGTCGGTCTCCTTCTCCGGCGGGCCTTCGGTCACCATCAAGTCGCACCACAATGTGGGCGGGCTGCCGGAGCGCATGCACATGAAGCTGGTCGAGCCGCTTCGCATGCTCTTCAAGGACGAGGTCAGGGCGCTCGGGCGCGAGCTCGGCCTGCCGGAGACCTTTGTCGGGCGGCACCCGTTCCCCGGTCCGGGGCTGGCGATCCGCGTTCCGGGAGCCATCTCGCGCGAAAAGCTCGACATTTTGAGGAAGGCCGACGCCATCTATCTCGACGAGATCAGGAAGGCGGGGCTCTACGACGCCATCTGGCAAGCCTTCGCCGTGCTCCTGCCGGTGCAGAGCGTCGGCGTAATGGGCGACTATCGCACCTACGATTTCGTCTGTGCGCTGCGGGCCGTCACCTCCGTCGACGGCATGACGGCGGACTTCTTCCATTTCGACATGGAGTTCCTAGGCGCGGCGGCGACGCGCATCATCAACGAGGTCCGCGGCATCAACCGCGTCGTCTACGACGTGACG
>CAWDTS010000020.1:0-228913 GCA_963805325.1 uncultured Alphaproteobacteria bacterium
GCGCGCTGGCAGCGCCTCGCCGAAATATTGCGCGTAGACGCGGTTGAACGCCCCAAAGTCACGTGTGTCGTCAAGCCAGACGGTCGCCTTCACGACATCCGCGAGGCCAAGCCCGATGGAGCCGAGAATCGTCTTGATGTTCTCGATCGACTGCCGGGTCTGCGCCTCGATGCCGCCGGGAACGACCGTGCCGTCCGGTCCGAAGGGGACCTGCCCGGAGACGAACACCAGATCGCCGGCGCGCACGGCCTTCGAGAAGGGCGGTCCACCGGTCGCAGGCGGTCCAAAACGCTCGATGCTCATCTGATACTTCCTTCCTTGGCGTCGTCAGGGTTTCGGGCAGGTGATCACGGGCCTTCGCTCAGCGTCGCTTGGCGCGCGGCGCCACCTTTTTCGTTTTCGCGGGACGCTTGGCCGTGGAGCGTTTCGCAGCCGGCTTCTCGATCCGCTTGGCGCCCGGCACGCCATAGGTGACGAACGCTTTCAGCGTCTCCTCGATCGCGGAGTCCGGGAGGATGAAAGGGCCGCCGGCAAGGGCCAGCGTGTAATAGAACTGCTTGGCGATCGTCTCCAGCTCGACGGCGCGCCACATCGCCTCGTCGAGATTGCGTCCAAGCGCGATCATGCCGTGATTGGCGAGAAGGCAACCGGTGCGCCCTTCGAGCGCCTTCACCGCATGCTCGGCGAGCGCCTTGGTGCCGTAGGTTGCGTAGTCGGCGACGCGCACATCGGTGCCGCCGAAGGCGGCGACCATGTAGTGGCAGGCGGGGATCGGCTTGCGGGCGATCGCAAGCACGGTGGCGAAGGTCGAGTGCGTATGCACGATCGCATTGATCTCGGGCCGCGCCTTCATGATGTCGAGGTGGAAGCGCCATTCCGAAGAGGGGAGGCGTGGCCCTTCATAGGCGCCGTATTCGCCGTCGATCTCGAAGGCCGCGAGCATGGCCGGCTTCATGGTGTCGTAGGGAATCGAAGTCGGCGTGATGAGCATGTGGTCGCCGAAACGCGCGGAGATGTTGCCGGACGTGCCCTGGTTCAGGCCGGCGGCGTTCATCCAAAGCGCCTTGGCGATGATGGCCTCGCGCAGCTTTCTCTCTGTTGCGTCCAAAGGGCGCTCCTGTGCTCGCTCGGCGCTTCGAATGCACGCTTGCGGCAAAACGCGCAAGCCGGGCGGCGGCCCTCCGCCACGCGACAGGCTGTGGCAAACGGTTGCGGCGGGGCCGCCGACCGGTGAGATTGCAGCGGGCTCGAGCCGGTCGATTCGCATGAGCGCATCAAATTCCGCGCGTGGGCGCTTTTCCTGGGCGCTCTACGACTGGGCCAATTCGCCCTTCACCACACTCGTCATCACCTTCATCTTTCCCGCCTATTTCCAGGCGGGCATCGTAAAGGACGCTGTCGCCGGCCAGGCGCTCTGGGGTTACGCGGTTGCGGCGAGCGGGCTTCTGATCGCGGTCACGGCGCCCGTTTTCGGCGCCATCGCCGATGCGGCGGGGAGGCGGAAACCGTGGGTTTTGGCGTTCACTGTGGTCTGCGCCGCGGGTTCGGCGCTTCTCTGGTTCGCTGCGCCGTCGTCAGCCTTCATCGGCTACAGCCTCGGATGCGTCATCGTCGCCAATGTCGGGTTCGAGTTCGGCGTCGTCTTCAACAACGCGATGCTGCCCGACATCGTACCCGAGGAGCGGCTGGGGCGGCTCTCGGGCTGGGCCTGGGGGCTCGGCTATGCGGGCGGGCTCGCGGCGCTTCTCGTCGCGCTCGTAGTCTTCATCTGGCCGGACCCGCCACTCTTCGGGCTCGACAAGGGATCCGCGGAGCAGGTTCGTGTTGTGGGCCCGCTGGTGGCGCTTTGGCTCATTCTCTTCTCGATCCCGCTCTTTCTCTTCACGCCGGACAGGCCGTCGCGCGGTGCGCCGATCGGTTCTCTCCTCAAGTCCGGCATTGCAGATCTCATGCGCTCCCTGGCGACGCTTCCCTCAAACCGGCCGCTTGCGATCTTCCTGCTTGCGCACATGATCTATGCCGACGGGCTGATCACGCTCTTCGCTTTCGGCGGCGTCTATGCGGCGGGCGCGTTCGGGCTCAGCCTCCCCGGGGTGATCGTCTTCGGCATCGCGCTCAACGTCGCCGCAGGGGCAGGGGCGGCGGCGTTTGCCTGGCTCGACGATTGGCTGGGATCGAAGCGCGTGATCGTGCTGGCGCTCGTCGGACTGATCGCCGCCTCGCTTCTTGCCGTCGCTGCGCAGACCCTCTTCTGGCTCTGGGTTGCGGGGATCGGCATCGGGATATTCGTCGGCCCGGCGCAGGCAGCGAGCCGTTCGCTGATGGCGCGGCTCACGGAGCCGGAGAAGCGCGCCGGCGCGTTCGGCCTCTATGCGCTTTCCGGCAAGGCGACGGCGTTTCTCGGGCCGGCCACGGTCGCGTCGATCACGGCTGTCAGCGGCAGCCAGCGGGCCGGGATCGCGGCGATCATCGTGTTCTTCGTGATCGGCCTCGTGCTGCTTCTGAACGTGCGCGAGCCGGGACGGTGACGACGGGACCTGGAGGCCACCCAATCTCCTCATACTGAGGTGCGAGCGCAGCGAGCTTCGATGCACGCAAGGCGACAATCCCCGTGTATTCGGGAGCCCTCCTTCGAGGCTCGGGCTTCGCCCTCGCACCTCAGTATGAGGGGGATTGATACAGTCGCCCGGCGTTGAGAACTCACGCCTTCACGATGCGGTCGCGATTGGATTTGACGTCGCGCGTGGCGTTGCGGGTGTCGACAACGAGCGGCGCCGCGGCGACCAGCGCCTCCCAGTCGATGCCGTCATGGTTCGTCACGATGAGGGTCAGATCGTAGTCGGGCGCGCCCGAAAGCGGTACCGACCGGCGACCGGCGAGCGCACTATGTTCCCGTGTGGGGCCGATCACCGGGATGAAAGGGTCGTGGTAATCCGTCTTGGCGCCACGGCCTTCGAGGAGCTCGATGATTCTCAGCGCCGGGCTTTCGCGCATGTCGTCGACGTTCTTCTTGTAGGCGATGCCGACGACGAGGACGCGCGCGCCGTTCAGGCCCTTGCCGGTCTTCGCGTCGAGCGCCGCAGCGACGCGGTCGACAACGACCCTCGGCATGGCGGTGTTGATTTCGCCGGCAAGCTCGACGAAGCGCACCGGAACCTCGAACTCACGCGCCTTCCAGGTGAGATAGAACGGGTCGATCGGAATGCAGTGCCCGCCGAGGCCGGGGCCGGGATAGAAAGCCATATATCCGAAAGGCTTAGTCTTCGCCGCGTCGATCACTTCCCAGACGTCGATTCCCATCGCGTCATAGACGAGCTTCAGTTCGTTCACGAGCGCGATGTTTACGGAGCGGAAGATGTTCTCGGTCAGCTTCACGGCCTCGGCCGTGGCGGTGGTCGAGACCGGCACGAGCTTGTCGATGAACTGCCCATAGAGTGCAGCGACGGCCTCCGCCGCCTTCGGCCCTTCGCCGCCGACGACTTTCGGGATGCCGGAGGTGCCGAACTCGATGTTGCCGGGGTCCTCGCGCTCCGGCGAATAGGCGACGAATATCGTCTCCTCGGAGCGAAGGCCGCTCCGTTCAAGAATCGGCTTCAGGACCTCGGTCGTGGTGCCCGGATAGGTCGTCGATTCCAGCACGACGAGCTGACCGGGGCGAAGATGCGGCACAAGGCTCTCCGCCGTTTTCTGGATGTAGGACAGGTCCGGCTCGCGGTTTCGGTTGAGCGGCGTCGGGACGCAGATCAGGATGGCGTCGGCCGCGGCAAGCCTTGCGACGTCGGCGGTCGCCTCGAAACCGTTCTTGCGCATCTCCCGCACGCTCTCGTCGGTGATGTGCTTGATGTATGAGACGCCGGAATTGAGCTTCTCCGCCTTCGCGGGGTCCACGTCGTAGCCGATGACCTTGTGGCCGGTTCCGGCGACGGCGCGTGAAAGCGGAAGTCCGACATAGCCGAGCCCGATCACCGCGACGGTCGCGCGCCGGCTGGCGATTCGCGCAAGCAGCGTATCGAAGTCCGCGTCAACGGCGGCGTGCGCGACCTTGTCCTGCATTTCGAATGCGTCCCGCGTGACGTTCAAGCACCGGACTTCGGCGGAAAGTGGTCCGCCGAGTCAATTCCCTCAACCGGGGGCCCTGGCCGAAAGAAGAGCGGAGAGCTGATCGCGGCTCATCGGTGCCGTCGGCTTCAGCTCGGCAAAGCCGGGGTGTGCCGCGTCGAGCGGACGGGCGTAGATCACGCCGAGCGCCGTCGGCTCGTCGCCGCCGCCAAGGCCCGCGAGCGCAATTGCGCGGGGGAGATTGGTCTCGTCGTGACGGGCGACCGCCTCAAGCGGCGCATCGACGCCGACAGTCACGACGCGGAAGCGGCACGCGCCTTCGTCGAAGACGAGGCCCTTATCCTTCGTCTTGCCGAAGAGCATCGGCTCGCCGTGCTTCAGCCTGATCCCGACATCGGCGGCGGTGGCCTTCTCGCCGAGCGGCCCGAAGGCGCCGTCGTGATAGATGATGCAGTTCTGCAGGATCTCCACGAGCGAGGCGCCCTTGTGCGCGTGCGCGCGCACCAGCATCTCCGGCATGTGATCCTGCATGAAATCGACGGTGCGCGCGATGAACGAGCCGCCGGAGCCGAGTGCAAGGAGCGCGGCGTTCACCGGCCGCTCGATTGAGCCGCCGGGCGTTGAGGGCGAGCGGGTGCCGATCGGCGAGGTCGGCGAATACTGGCCCTTGGTCAGGCCGTAGATCGCATTGTTCAGGAGCAAGAGGTTCAGGTCGACGTCACGGCGCAGCGCATGCAGCAGATGGTTGCCGCCGATCGACAGGAAGTCGCCGTCGCCGCCGACCACCCAGACGTCGAGGTCGGGATTGGCGAGCTTCGTGCCCGTCGCCACAGCCGGCGCGCGGCCGTGGATCGTGTGGAAACCGTAGCTTGCGATGTAATAGGGAAAGCGCGCGGCGCAGCCGATGCCGGAAATGAACACGACCTCGTGCGGCGGGCGACCGATTTCGGCGAGCGCCGCGCGCACGCCCTTCAGGATCGCATAATCGCCGCAGCCTGGGCACCAGCGCACCTCCTGGTCGGAGGTGAAGTCCTTCGATGAAAGCGGCATCACGTTCATTGCACGCGCCCCTTTAGCCGCGCGGAGAATTCCGCCTCCAGTGTCGAGACGAGGAAGGGCCGGCCGGTGATCTGCGTCACCGGCTCGACCGGCAGAAGATATTTCGCCCGCAGCATGGCAGTCAGCTGGCCTGAATTCATCTCGGCGCACACAATTCTCTTGTAGCGCTTCAAGATTGCCTCAAGCCCGGCGGGGAGCGGTGAGAGCTGACGGATATGGAGATGCGCGACCGCGTGGCCGTCGGCCTCGAGATTGCGCACAGCCTGGCGGATCGGCCCGAAGGTCGAGCCCCAGCCGATGACCAGGAGATCGCCGGAGTCCGGGCCTTCGTGGATGAGCGCGCGGTCGTTGCGTTCCGCGACCCGCGCGATCTTTTCGGCGCGCAGTTGCACCATCTGCTCATGGTTGTCGGGGTCGTAGGAGATATTGCCGGTGACGGCGTCCTTCTCGATGCCGCCGACCCGATGCACGAGGCCTGGCGTTCCCGGCGCGATCCATTGGCGGCCGAGCGTCTCGGGGTCGCGGGTGAAGGCGGTAACAGGATCTCCGCCGTTGCCTGAAACGCGGGGCGGGAAAGCGATGAGCGCATCCACGTCCGGCGTCTCCCATTCGCTGATGGCGTTGGCGAGATAGGCGTCGGAGAGCACGATGACGGGCGTCATCGCTTCGATGGCGATACGCGCCGCGTCGACGACGATATCGAAGCAGTCGCCGGGCGTCGCGGGCGCAAGCACGGGAAGCGGCGCCTCGCCGTGGCGGCCGAGCACCGCCATGTCGAGATCGGCCTGTTCCGGCTTGGTCGGCATGCCGGTCGAGGGGCCGGCGCGCTGCACGTCTATGACGACGAGCGGCAGTTCGGCGGTGACGGCAAGGCCGAGCGCCTCGGTCTTCAAGGAGAGGCCCGGACCGGACGATGCGGTGACGCCGAGCCCCCCGGCATAGGAGGCGCCGATCGCGGCGCAGACGGCGGCGATCTCGTCCTCGGCCTGGAATGTTTTGACGCCGGCCTTCAGCTTGGCCAGCGCGTGAAGGAGCGCGGAGGCCGGCGTGATCGGATAGGAGCAGTAGAAAATCGGTCGGCCGGAGAGGGCGCTGGCTGCGGCAACGCCGAGCGCCATCGCATCGGTGCCCGACACCATGCGCGAACGGTTCGAACGCGCATCGGCCTTCTCGATGTCCACGACCTCGGGGATCGCGAGTTCCATCGTCTCGCCGTAGGCGTAGCCGGCCTTGAGCGCCGCGCGGTTGCCGCCGAGCAGCGACGGCTCCTTGGCGAAACGCCGCTCGACCCAGGCGATCGTCGCGTCCGGCGACTGGCCGCAAAGCCAGAGCGACAATCCGAGCGCCCAGAAATTCTTGGCGCGGCTGCCGTCCTTGCGGCCGAGCCCGAATTCGGTGACCGATTCGAGCGCGCGCTGCGTCATTGCGATCGGGATCGTGCGATAGGGCGCAGCGCCGCTGTCGTCGACCGGGCTCGCCGCGAGACCGGCCTTCATGAAGGCGCGCTCGTTGAAGGCGCCCTCGTCGTAGACGACGGTGCCGCCGGACTTCAGAAACTGGATGTTAGTGACGAACGCCGCGGGGTTGAACGCGACGAGCACGTCCGCCTCGTCGCCGGGGGTCAGCACCTCGCCGGCGCCGAACTGCACCTGGTAGGCGGAGACGCCGAAGGTCGTGCCCGCGGGCGCGCGAATCTCGGCCGGGAACTCCGGCAGCGTCATCAGGTCCGCACCCGTTGATGCGGCCGCAGTCGCGAACTGGTGGCCGGCGAGTTGCACGCCGTCGCCGGAATCGCCTGCAAAACGGACGACGAGCGCCGTCCTGTGCAGCTTGGCGCCCGCTCGCGGGCGCGCCGTCTGTCGTTCGGTGGTGTCACCGAGGCTCATAGTTCTTCGCCGCCTCCGGCTGTTGCGTTTCGTCTGGAAACTGGTGGGTCAGAGCGTGCCGGGCGCCCGCCTGGGCGGCGGATATCACGGGATGCCGATCTTTGACCAGACGGCGGGGAATTTCGTTAATCCAAGCGCCCGGCGCAAGGCGGGGGACTCCTCCGCAATAGCCTGATTTGAGCATGTTTTTTCCCTTAGAGCGCTGCAGCGGCAACCGCACCGCGTGTCATTTCTGCTGCGCTCGCGAGATGCCCTTGTGAATTTGCGTGCGCTGCAACATTATGCTGCAGCTTTGGGGGCTGCACGCGCCGACCTGGAAGAGTTTGCACTCAATCGACACTCGCGCGAGTCAGACGCCTCTCGACAGGCACAGCATCGGCCGTTAGGGCCTGAGGATCGCGCTGAGGTGAAAATGAGCAACAAGACGGCCAAGCTGACAATCGGCAACGAAAGCTGGGATTTCGATATCCTCGACGGAACGACCGGTCCGCAGGTCATCGATATCAGCAAGCTCTACCAGAAGACCGGCCGCTTCACATACGACCCTGGCTTCACATCGACCGCTTCCTGCGCCTCCTCCATCACCTACATCGACGGCGACGAGGGCGTGCTGCTCTATCGCGGCTATCCGATCGACGAGCTGGCGGAGAAGAAGACGTTCCTGGAGGTCGCCTACCTGCTTCTCTACGGCGAGCTGCCGACGCCGGAGCAGAAGACCGACTTCGACTACCGCGTCACCCGCCATACGATGATCCATGAGCAGATGACGCGCTTCTTCACCGGCTTCCGCCGCGACGCGCATCCGATGGCGGTGATGTGCGGGATGGTGGGCGCGATGTCGGCCTTCTATCACGACTCCACCGACATCTCCGATCCGTACCAGCGCATGGTCGCGTCGATCCGCATGATCGCGAAGACGCCGACGATCGGCGCGGCGGCGTTCAAATACTCGATCGGCCAGCCCTTCGTTTATCCGAAGAACAGCCTCGATTACGCATCGAACTTCCTCAACATGTGCTTCTCGGTGCCGTGCGAGGATTACAATCTGAACCCGATCCTGGCGCGCGCCATGGATGTCATCTTCATCCTGCACGCCGACCATGAGCAGAATGCGTCGACGTCGACCGTGCGGCTTGCGAGCTCGTCGGGCGCCAATCCGTTCGCCTGCATTGCGGCCGGCATTGCGAGCCTTTGGGGCCCGGCGCATGGCGGCGCCAACGAGGCGGCGTTGCAGACGTTCGCGGAGATCGGCAGCAAGGACCGCATCCCGCATTTCATCGAGCGGGCGAAGGACAAGAACGATCCCTTCCGCCTCTCCGGGTTCGGGCATCGCGTCTACAAGAGCTACGATCCGCGCGCCAAGGTGATGCAGAAGATCTGCCATCAGGTGCTGGATGAACTCGGCGTCAACGACCGGCTGCTCGAAGTCGCCATGGAGCTTGAGCACGTCGCGCTCACCGACGAGTATTTCGTCGAGCGGAAGCTCTATCCGAACGTCGACTTCTATTCCGGCATCACGCTCCGTGCGCTCGGCTTCCCGGACAACATGCTGACGGTGCTCTTCGCTGTGGCGCGTACTGTCGGCTGGGTGGCGCAGTGGAACGAGATGGTGGAGGACGAGACGCAGCGCATCGGCCGTCCGCGCCAGCTTTATACTGGCGCAACCGAGCGGCACGTGCCCTGACACAGGCGCCTTTCGCACTTTCTCCCGCTTCGTCGTAAGCTCACGCGATGGATGTCTTTGTTTGCGAGCCGGTGCGCACACCGATCGGCCGCTACGGCGGTGCGCTGGCGCGCGTGCGCACCGACGATCTCGCCGCAATCCCGATCCGCGCGCTTGTCGAGCGGCATCCGTCGATCCTTGAGGTGGTGGACGAGGTTTATCTCGGCTGCGCCAACCAGGCCGGTGAAGACAATCGCAACGTCGCGCGCATGGCGCTTCTCCTTGCCGGGCTGCCGGAGAGCGTGCCCGGCGCTACGCTGAACCGGCTCTGCGCCTCGGGTCTCGATGCGGTCGGCGCGGCGGCGCGCGCGATCCGCGCCGGCGAGATCGACCTTGCGATCGCCGGCGGGGTCGAGTCGATGTCGCGTGCGCCCTTCGTGATGGGAAAGGCGACGGACGCATTCCAGCGGAGCGCCGACGTTTACGACACGACGATCGGCTGGCGCTTCATCAATCCCTTGATGAAGAAGCAATACGGCGTCGATTCCATGCCGGAGACCGGCGAGAACGTAGCGCAGGATTTTCAGGTCAGCCGCGCCGACCAGGATGCTTTCGCGCTGCGTTCGCAGGAGCGGGCGGGGGCGGCCATTGCGGCGGGGCGGTTCGACGATGCGATCGTGCCCGTTGACGTGCCCTCGCGCAGAGGGCCGCCGACCAGTGTCGAGATCGACGAGCATCCGCGCCCCGATACGACGATCGAAGCGCTCGGCAAGCTTCGGCCGATCGTGCGCGAAGACGGCACGGTGACGGCGGGCAATGCCTCCGGCGTCAATGACGGGGCGGCGGCGATGATCCTTGCCTCAAAGGCGGCGGTCGAGAAGCACGGCCTGAAGCCGCTTGTGCGCGTGCTCGGCATGGCCTCGGCGGGAGTGCCGCCGCGCATCATGGGGATCGGGCCGGTTCCGGCGGTCGGCAAGCTCGTCGCGCGGCTTCAGATGAAAGTGTCGGACTTCGACGTCGTAGAGCTGAACGAGGCCTTCGCCAGCCAGGCGCTGGCCTGCCTGCGTCAGTTCAACCTCGCCGACGACGCGGAGCACGTCAACCCGAACGGCGGGGCGATTGCGCTCGGTCATCCGCTCGGCATGTCGGGCGCTCGCATTGCAGGCGCCGCCGTTCGCGAGGTCGACCGGCGCGCCGGGCGCTACGCGCTCGCGACGATGTGCGTCGGCGTGGGGCAGGGCGTCGCGATGGCCTTCGAGCGCGTGGCCTGACGGCCTAGCTCACGCGGCGATCGAACTGCTGCTGGGCTCGGCGCCTTCGATGAGCCTTCGGGCGCGATCGACGGTCAGCGCGAACGTGTAGGTCGATTCCATCCGCCAATCTTGCGGCGGCGCGACCTTTACGGGATCGACGTAGGCGAGGTAGGCGCAAAGGATCAGAGCGTCCTCGCGCTTCCTGTCGACACGGCACCGCCTGATCAGGTCGGCAAGCCGCTTGCCGCGCTCCCCTGAGTTCAACCCCGCCTCCGCAAGGACGCGCGGGTAGGTCCGCTCCTTGAAGAAAAGCGCGCGGGCGCTTGCATCGAGGCGGGCGGCTTCCTCTTCAGTGATCGCCTGCAGTTTTGTGAAGCGCTCGATCGTGGCCTCGACGTTGACCAGCGCTTCGGTGAGCGGCAGGTAGCCGAGCTCCTCCGGTCCGTGGAGTTGCGCGACAGCGGCGTCGTCCTCCAATTCGCCGCGACGGTAGCGCTCGAACACCGTGCCGACGCCGATCATGCCGAAGTCGGCGCATTCGGCGGCGCGGAGTGCGCCCATGCTCGCCGCACCGAACACCTGCGCGCCGTTCTCAAGCGCGAAGAGGATTTCCTTGTGCCAGGGCGCCGCGGTGTCCTCGTAGCGTCCGTCGATCAGACCGATCACTGTCGCGCCTTCGAGCACGGCGCGGGTAATGTCGCCCTGCGCGGCCGGGCCGCGGTACTCGACGGCGTCCTTCGCCGCGGCGGCGAAGTCGGCGCCGTAAAGGCTGGGCCCGGCGAATATGACCTTCATTGCACTCTCGCCATGAATTTCAGAGCGCGGCGCCCAAACCGCTGGCGGCGCGCGCCGGGCGGGCTTTCGAGTTCCGGAACGAGAACCTTGGCGACCGCGAAATCGGAATCGTCAGCTTCGAGCGGAACGACGATGACAGAGCCAACGCCCGCGTTGCGGAGCCTGTCGAGCATGAATGCGAGGTTCTCCTCACTTCTGATGTCGCCCCCCGCCTTCATCGCTCGCCCAACCGGCTCGGCCCGGAGATAGGCCGTTAGGTCCGCCTTTAACTGGGTCCGGTAGAGGTTCGGGTCGAAGTCGTCGCGGGCGCCGGTGATCGACGTCACCCGGCTCTGAGCGGCTTCGGTGATGGCGCGGATCGCTGCGCGCGCGTGCGAGGGGTGACAGCCCGACCCGCTCGACAGGTCGAAATGTTTCCAGTGCTGCTCGAAGCCGTCGGGTTTTGGCGCAACGACGGCGAAGGACACAGGAACACCGATATCGCTCGTGATGTCGAAAACCCGCACCCTGAAGCCGGCGCGGTCGATTTTCGCGACAAGCCCGTCGACGGCCTCGTCTTCGAGCGAGGCGGGATCGATGCAGGAATCGAACACCGCCGTGTCGTTGCGGAATTGCCAGAGCACGCTCGCATCACGCTCAATGCGCTCGCAAAGGCCATGGACAACGGCCTCAAGAAGAATGTTGCCGGAGGCAAGCCCGTCGCTCGACTGCCAGTAGCGGCTCTTGCGTCCGTAGGCGCCTGCTGCGCTGAGCGTGGCGGCTTCCGCCGGGACCCAGGCGGTTGCCTCCTGCAGGAGGTCGTATCCCTCGACCCAGTCGATCGACTCATCCTCGCCGACCGGCTTTTCGCCGCGCGCGAGCAACCCGCTGCAGTGCATCACCCGTTCGCCGCCGGCTGCAAGCTCCTGCATCGAGCAGAATCGTTTCGGGAGATCGACGCGCTCGGCAATGGCGATCTCGGCCGCCTCCATGATCGCGGATGCCTGAGCGGCGGCGCTGCTCAATCCCTTGCCCTGGCTGACGGCGAGCGTCCGCGAATTCGGGCGGACGGCCATCCAGACCGGAATTCCGATGCGGTCGAGGCCCGTTACGTCGGCCAGCCGGGTAATGCCGAAGCGCGCGAAATTCTGGCGCATGCGCGCCACAGTCTCGGTGGCGCGGTGCAGCCGATCCGAGTTCGTCTCAGCTGCACCGCGCTTCCTTAGCAACGCGATTTCCGCGTCGAGATGATCCGAAATTCGCGTTGCTTGCACGTCAGGCCTCAGCGGCTCGGGAAGTACTGATGCGATGCCGCGTCAGAGCGAGTCTCCACGGCCTGGGCGAAATCAACGCCACGGCTCGGGAAGTACTGGTGCGATGCCGCGTCAGAGCGAGTCTCCACGGCCTGGGCGAAATCAACGCCACGGCTCGGGAAGTACTGATGCGATGCCGCATCCGAACGAGTCTCCACGGCCTGGGCGAAATCAACGCCACGGCTCGGGAAGTACTGATGCGATGCCGCGTCAGAGCGGGTCTCCACGGCCTGGGCGAAATCGACGCCGCGGCTCGGGAAGTACTGATGCGATGCCGCGTCAGAGCGGGTCTCCACGGCCTGGGCGAAATCGACGCCGCGGCTCGGGAAGTACTGATGCGACGCCGCATCGGAGCGGGTCTCGACCGCCTGAGCGAAATCGACTCCCTTCGACGCGTCAGCGCCGATCTCAAAGTCGTCCGCACGCTCGACGGTGCCTGCCTCAAGATCGGCAAGCCACACCGAGCCGTCATCGGCCAGGCGGAAAATCACAAGTTTCTTCATGCAGTTTCTCCTTCTCTCGGGTCAGACTTGGCGCAATACGCCGCCTACACGCGCAGGCCACTTCGGCCTGGAGTGCATTTCGATTTTCGTTTTTGGAACGCGCGGCTGCCGTGATTTCGGCTCAGCCGCACTGCCTCATTCTATGTGCGCCGCTTCCACCTCATGCGGTTGAGCGCCAGTCAGGTCGGTCTCATCCGCACCAGCGGCCATGTATCCTCTTGCCACTGCGGGGCGATCCCAACCGACGTGATTGAACGATATGCGTCGCTGCCATTCGCAATCCTTGAGTTCGGTCAACTGAAACCCGCCTCGCGCAGACCCTGTTCGTAGTGCCTTGCGTAATGGGGATCCTGGATCGGCACGATCGAAAGCCAACCCGATATCGTGAAGTCCGGGTGGATGTCTTTTGTCTTCTTGACGAACATCCGCGCGTGCTCGCGGTCGCCGAGCATCGCGTAGCAAGCCGCCATCAGACGATAGGCGGCGCTCTGGTCGCGCATGTGGGACATGCAGCGTATCGCTTCGCGATACTGCTGCAGATGATAGTTCGCGCCGGCGGCCGTCCACCAATAGTGATCCGGGCAGAGCGGGTTGAGCTCGATCGCTTTGTTGATCTTCTGCAGTGCCGCCGGGAAGTCGCAGGTGTGCGAATAGGCGTCGGCAAAATCGTTGAGCAGATCGGCGAATTGCGGGCTGCGCTTCTCCGCCTGCGCCAGCGCCGCGATACTCTCGTCGAAGCGCCCGTTATAGAGCCGGCACACGCCGAGCTCGCGGTAGCCGCGCGCATCGTCCGGATCGATCTCGCACGACAGCGTCGCGAGTTTTTCGGTCTCCGCCAACAGATCGTGGTCACCGCGCGCCATCAGCAGCCATTCCTGCTGGTAGGTCCGGGCGAGGCCGCTGATCGCCGGCACGAAATCCGGACATGCGCTCATTGCCGCCTTGAAGTGCCTGCGTGCTCTGCGCACGCTCGGGAGCCCCAGCGTTCTCAAGTGACGCTGTCCGGCGAGGAAGAGATGGTAGGCGGTCTTGTTGGGCTCGGCTTCGTAGCGCGAGAGCTCGGTCCGCTCGATCCGGTCGACGAGCAGGAGGATGATCCGCAGCGAAAGCTCGCGGTACTGGCGGGCGATCGTGTCGCGATTGAACTCGTACTGATCGGCCCACAGAATCTTTCGCGTGCGGGCGTTGACGAGCTTCACGGAAAGCCACGCCTCACCGCCGCGATCCTGCAGCTGAGTTTCCACGGCATAGTCGATGCCGAATGTCTCCATCAGCGCCTTCTTGCCGCCGAGACTGAACTCGGCCGACGTGTGCGGCGCAACTGAGGTGAGCCCGCGGAAGCGGCAGAGGCCGATCGCCACGTCTTCGACGAGCGAAACCGCCATGTGATGATGATAGTTGAGTTCCGGCGTCGGCGGCGGCGGAAGCACCGTGACCTTCGGCGCACCCGTCCTGGCGCCGTCGTCCGCCGAGCTTTGGGCGGACGCTTCGGAAGATTCTTCCGACGGTGACACTGTCACCGCAGCGCGCGCCGGCCCGATCTCGCCGTTCGGAGCCTGAACCGCCTGCGTCTTCATGGGCACGAGTGCGCGATAGAGCTCTGTCGTGGTCACGTCCGGCTCTACGCCGAGGTCGTCACGCAGCCGCTTTTGCAGGTTGAAGTAGACCTCGCGCACGCGGGCCGGCTCCCGCTCCGCCGCAAAGAGCCGCATCAGCGCGCGATGGCCGGTCTCATTGTAGGGGTCGACCTCGACAAGCCTGCGCGCTGCGACGCGAAACATCATCCCGCCGGCGCCCGGCGTGGACGCCTCAAGCTGCGGCGCTACTGCGCCGATGAAGATGTCCCTCAACCGCGTGCGCTGAACCTGGAGCCATTCGCGTGCCTCGGGTTCCTCCAAGAGCACACCTTCAAGCAGGTCTCCGCGATAGATGTCGCACAGTGCGAGGACGGCGGCGGGATCCTGCGTCGAGACGATCTTGAGAAACCGCGCGAGGTCGGTCTCCAGAGTGTTCGCAAGCCGCACGTGGTTGCGGTCTTCGTGGATCAGCTCGAAGCCGAATTCCTGCTGGCGCACGCGCACGCGCGACAGGAATTTCCGAAGGTTGGCCGCGGCCGTCTTGGCTTCGGCGCTTCCCCAAAGAAAATGCCGGATGGAGCTGCGCGCAGCCGGCGTGCTGCTACCCGCCAAAGTCAGATAGACGACGAGCGGAAAGGCCTTCGCAGGGATCGGGACCGGCCGGCCCTCGCCATCAAGCAGAGCCGGTGGACCGAAGAGTGAAAGCCTGCATGACATGCAGAAATAGGTCTCCAAGTCGCGGCGCGCGGGCGCCCCTCGTTCAACGCTCCCTGCTCTCCGAACAAGCCGGCCGAGAAGGGATTTTGCTACGCAAACGATAGTGACGCGTTAACCATGTGTAAATTCACCCGGCCGGTGCGTGGCCTGGATTTGTCACGGTCTTGCCACGCCTGGGCACGCTCGGGGAACGCGCTTCGCTTCTTAATCGCTCCAAACAAGTTGAGCGACGAGGCCCATGGAACGAACCTACACCGTCCTTCTCAACCGCGGAGGTGCACCTGTGCGCAACCCCCCAAATCGGGGGGTGTTCAGCCAAGCGCTTGAGTCTTCACCACGATTTCTGAGCGAGCCGTCTCGTCCGGCGATCCATCGTGAGAAGCTTACAGCTCAGGAGTTGCACGAGCTGGCGGCGGAGCCGGATTTCGTCGCGGCTGCGGAGGTCATGTCGACGCGGCTTCTCTCGTCGGTCGCCAGCGAGGCATCACTTCGCGATGCGGTTGTAGGTGGGACCCAGCGAGGGCAGTCCTGGGGCATCGCTGCTGTCGGCGCGGATCGCACGAAGTACACCGGAGCGGACGTGACGGTGGCGCTTCTCGACACCGGTATCGACGCCGCGCATCCGGCATTTCGCAACGTCGAACTGGTGGAGAAGGATTTCACCGGGCACGGGAATGGCGACTCCATCGGGCATGGAACGCACTGCGCCGGCATCGTATTCGGCCGCAACGTCGAGGGCGTGCGGATCGGGGTGGCGCCTGGCGTGCGCCGCGCGCTGATCGGCCGGGTGCTCGCCACGGACGGTGGCAACTCGGACATGCTGATGCGCAGCATCGTATGGGCGCACGAGCAGGGCGCGCATGTCATCTCGATGTCGGTCGGCTTCGACTTCGCAGCGACGGTGCGAGAGCGCATTGATGAGGGATGGGGAGATGAGCGCGCAGCGGCCGTCGCCCTGGAGGCTTACGATGCCAACCTCAAGCTCCTCGACCGCCTCCTGCACATGCTTCGCCTGCAAGAGCCTTTCACCGGCGGGTCCATTCTGATTGCACCGGCGGGGGACGATTCGCGCCGCGACGCAGAGGGCGAATACGTGATGACGGCTTGTCCGCCCTGCGGCTCGGACAGGATCGTTTCCGTAGGGTCGCTCGACCGCGCCGCGGGGCTCGCCGGCTATCGGGTCTCCGGCTTCTCGAATTGTGGTGTCGAGATTACCGCGCCGGGGCGTGACATTGCCTCCGCCGCCGCCGGCGGCGGGCTGGCCGTGAAAAGTGGGACGAGCATGGCGGCGCCGCACGTCGCCGGGGTGGCCGCGCTTTGGTGGCAGGCTGTGAAGCAGTCGGATCTGCCTGCGAATTCCACGCTCGTTCGCGGCAAGCTGTTGGCGGGCGCAGATCGTGACGGGTTCTCGCCCGCCGTCTATCCCGGCGAGCGCGGGTCCGGGCGCGCGCTGGCGCCGGAGGACAGGTACCTGCTGTCGTGTCGCGTCGGAGCGTGCCGGTGCGTGAGCCGCAGGCCGCTGAACTCGGCGCGGCGGGCTGGGCCATGGCCTCCCAACATGGGAGCCACATGGGTTTCGAGCCGATCTCGATCGACCCTGCGCCGCCGCCCGGCTGGCCTAGCGGGGGGCGGCTTTGCTAGCGGCGTGTCACGCTTTTGTCACGCCTTGGCGGGTTGAATGTTTCTCGCGGCCGCCTGGCGAAAGCCAACTGTGTTCGGAGGATCGAAGTGACCGCTGAAGTCAGTCTCCCATCTTCGCTCGATGTCGTGAAGGCGAGGATCTTCTACCTTGCCTGCGATGTGGAGCCGTTCAGCGCGCCGGCCGCAATGTTGTTGCGGGCCGTTGCGGACGCCATCGAGGACGGTGGCGCGGGCGCGTTTCTTGGGGACGTGGAGACGAACGGCGACGCAACCCCGTTGCTTCCCCAAGCGGCGACGCTGCACTACTTCGCCGAGCGCTCCGCTGAGACGGCGCCGGGCGTTGCTCGTCACCTGCAAAGCGTGACCTCGCGGACGGGCGACGAGCGCTGACCCTCGGACCGGGACCTAAGAAACCCAGGGCGTCCGGATCGTAACCGCGGAGCGTGCGAAACGGTGCCAGCCGGGGCGACCGGCTAACGTGGCGCCGGCGCCTTAATCCCCGCCTGAAGCTCAAGGAGCGTCGGCACAAACGTCCGCGGTATCGGATACTCGCACTTGCGTCAGGTCATTCGCCGGTCTCACGGCCGCGTGCGCTTGCCTGGCCCCTTCCGAGAATTCATAGATGCGCTGGCGGGAGGGACGCGGGGCGATGGTGAAAGTGGCGTGCGAGAGGATTTTCCGCAACGCGCGGCTCGTCACCTGCGATCCGAGGCTGGAGGGCCTCGGCCTTGTCGAGAACGGCTGCCTCGCCGTGGGCGGCGGCCTGATCCAATATGCCGGCCCGGAGGCGGAGCTTCCGCCGGCTTTCAGGGCGGCGCCGGAGAGCATTGACTGCGAGGGGCGCCTCGTCACACCCGGCCTGATCGACTGCCACACGCACATCGTCTTTGCCGGCGACCGAGCCGCGGAATGGGAGATGCGGCAGGCGGGCGCGACCTATGAGGAGATCGCGCGGGCCGGCGGCGGAATTCTCTCCACGGTCAGGGCGACACGCGAGGCGGGCGAGGATGCGCTCGTCGAAGCGGCGCTGCCGCGCCTCGACGCACTCATCGCCGAGGGTGTCACGACGATCGAGATCAAGTCGGGCTACGGGCTCGACCGCGAGAGCGAAGCGAAGATGCTGCGCGCGGCGACCCGGCTTGGCGAAGCGCGCGACATCGCCGTCTCGCGCACGTTTCTCGGCGCGCATGCGCTGCCGCCGGAAGCGGAGGGCGACAAGGATCGTTACATCGATCAGGTCTGCGACGTACAGCTTCCGCATGTCGCAGCGGCGGGCCTTGCCGATGCGGTCGACGGGTTTTGCGAGACGATCGCCTTTTCGCCTGAGCAGATGGCGCGCGTCTTCGGTGCCGCGCGGACGCTCGGATTGCCGGTGAAGCTCCACGCCGAGCAGCTTTCCAATCTCGGCGGCGCCAAGCTCGCGGCCGGCCACGGTGCGCTCTCCGCCGACCATCTCGAATATCTCGACGAGGCGGGCGTCGCCGCAATGGCGGGGGCCGGGACAGTCGCGGTGCTTCTTCCCGGCGCCTTCTATTTCCTGAAGGAGACGCAGAAGCCGCCGGTCGCGGCGTTGCGCCAGGCGGGCGTGCCGATCGCCGTCGCGACCGACTGCAATCCGGGCTCATCGCCGCTCACGTCGCTGCTCCTTGCGATGAACATGGCAGCGACGCTCTTTGGCATGACGGTCGAGGAATGCCTCCTCGGCGTGACCCGGAATGCGGCGCGCGCTCTCGGCAAACTGTCGGAAATGGGCACGCTCGAAGCCGGAAAGCGGTGCGACATCGCGGTCTGGGACGCGGCGCGGCCGGCTGAGCTTGTCTATCGCATCGGCTTCAATCCGCTGCATCGCCGCTATCGGGGGGGAATTTGAGCACGATCGTGCTGAAAGCGGGCGCAACACCGCTTGCGGACTGGCGCGCGATCTATCGCGGCGCGGCGGTTTCGCTCGATCCGGGCTGCCGGCCGGGCGTCCAGGCCGCCGCAGACGCCGTCGCCGCGATCGTGGCGAAGGGCGAGCCGGTCTACGGGATCAACACCGGCTTCGGAAAGCTCGCGACTGTCAGGATCGACGCCGCCGATCTCGCCGTGCTTCAGAAGAACATCGTGCTTTCGCACTCCGCCGGAGTCGGGGAGGCGATGCCCGTATCCGTCGCCCGGCTGATGATGGCGCTGAAGCTCGCGAGCCTGGCGCAGGGCGCCTCTGGCGTTCGGCTCGAGACGCTTGATCTTCTCGGCGCGATGCTCGAGCGCGACATCATTCCCGTCGTGCCGTCGCAAGGGTCGGTCGGCGCGTCCGGCGATCTCGCGCCGCTCGCGCATATGACCGCCGCGATGCTCGGCGTCGGCGAGGTCTTCGTCGACGGCGCGCGCTGGCCGGCTGACGCGGCGCTTAAGACTGCCGGTCTCAAGCCGGCCGTGCTCGGGCCGAAGGAGGGACTGGCGCTCCTGAACGGCACGCAGTTTTCGACCGCTTTTGCTCTCGCGGCACTTTTCGAGGTGGAGCTTGCGTTCCGCACGGCGCTCGTCACCGGGGCGCTCGCGACCGACGCGGCGCGCGGCTCCGATGCGCCCTTCGACCCGCGCATCCATCGACTGAGGCGCCACCAGGGGCAGATCGAGGCGGCCGACGCGCTGCGCCGGTTGATGGTTGGAAGCGCGATCCGCGAGTCGCACCGCATCGGCGACGAGCGCGTGCAGGACCCCTATTGCATCCGCTGCCAGCCGCAGGTCATGGGGGCCGCGCTCGACCTCCTTCGTTTTGCCGCGGCGACGCTTGAGACCGAGGCGAACGGTGTCTCCGACAATCCACTGATCTTCCCGGAAGAGGGCGAGGCGCTCTCCGGCGGCAATTTTCATGGCGAGCCGGTCGCCTTCGCCGCCGACATCATTGCCATCGCGCTTTGCGAGATCGGCTCGCTGACGGAGCGGCGGATCGCGATGCTGGTTGACCCGGCGCTCTCCGGGATGCCGGCTTTCCTGACACCCAAGCCCGGGACTCAACTCCGGCTTCATGATGGCGCAGGTGACCGCGGCCGCACTCGTCTCGGAGAACAAGCAGAAGGCATTTCCGGCTAGCGTCGACACGATCCCGACCTCGGCGAACCAGGAAGACCACGTCTCCATGTCGGCGCACGGCGCGCGGCGGCTGGTGTCGATGGCGGAGAACCTCTTCGCCGTGGTCGCGATCGAGCTTCTCGCAGCGGCGCAAGGCTGCGAGTTCCACGCGCCGCTTCTTTCGAGCGCGCCGCTGGAAGCCGTTCGCGCGGCACTCCGGAAGCGGGCGCCAAAGCTCGAAGAGGATCGCCACCTGGCGCCGGACATCGAGGCAGCGATAACGCTGGTCAGAAGCGGTGCGGTCGCGGCTGCGGCCGGGGCCGAGGTTCTGCCCGGGATCGGATGAGGCGCTGCCGATGAGCGACATTGTCGAGATCGCGCGCGGCGATGCGCCGCTTATCCTTTCGATCCCGCATACGGGAACGCTCATTCCATCGACGATCGAAGACGATCTCGTTTCGCCCTGGCTGGCGCGCAAAGACACCGACTGGCACATCGAACGGCTCTACGATTTCGCCCC
Source organism: uncultured Alphaproteobacteria bacterium (assembly GCA_963805325.1). Classification (GTDB taxonomy): domain Bacteria; phylum Pseudomonadota; class Alphaproteobacteria; order Rhizobiales; family Afifellaceae; genus DASWJZ01. The sequence goes on from CAWDTS010000020.1 coordinate 20,020, forward strand.
GGAGATAGGCGCGACGGTCGTGCGCGCCACGCACTCGCGGACCGTCATCGACGTGAACCGAAGTCCTTCCGGCGTTTCGCTCTATCCCGGCCAAGCGACGACGGGGCTTTGCCCGACGGAAACCTTCGACGGCGAGGCACTCTATAAATCCGGAAAGGAGCCCGATGCGGCGGAGATCGCCCGACGGAAGAAGCTCTATTTCGAACCCTACCACAGCGCGCTTTTCGGCGAGGTGGCGCGGCTCACTGCGGCGCATCCAACTCTCGTCCTCTACGACTGCCATTCGATCCGCTCCATCATCCCACGGCTCTTCGAAGGCGAACTGCCGGTGATGAACATCGGTACGAATTTGGGCGCGAGCTGCAATTCCGCCTTCGCGCATGTGATCCAGGCCGTCTGCGACGCTTCCGAATTCTCCTGGGTGGTGAACGGGCGCTTCAAGGGCGGCTGGATCACGCGTCACTACGGCCAGCCGGAGCTCGGCGTGCACGCAATCCAGATGGAGCTCGCTTGCCGGTCGTATGTTGTCGAGCCGCTTGCCAAGCTGACCGAGAAGAATTGGCCGCCCGCCTACGACGAGACCTACGCGAAAAGAATGCGCCACACGCTGGAGGCCGCACTTAAGGCCTGCCTTTCCTTCGCCAGGCGTGGCGCCGAGAAGAGGACCGCATGACCCGTATCGACAATGCCCGCGTCATCCGTGCGCCGCGCGGGCCGGAGATTTCCGCCAAGTCGTGGCTGACCGAAGCGCCGCTCCGCATGCTCATGAACAACCTCGATCCGGAGGTGGCGGAGCGGCCGGGCGAACTCGTCGTCTATGGCGGAATCGGGCGGGCGGCGCGCGACTGGGAAAGCTTCGACCGCATAGTCGCGGCCCTTCGCAAGCTCGAGGCAGACCAGACGCTGCTCGTTCAATCCGGCAAACCGGTCGGCATCTTCCGCACGCACGCCGATGCGCCGCGCGTCTTGATCGCCAATTCCAATCTCGTGCCGTACTGGGCGACCTGGGAGCACTTCCATAAGCTCGATCGTCTCGGCCTCATGATGTACGGGCAGATGACCGCCGGCTCCTGGATCTATATCGGCAGCCAGGGGATCGTGCAGGGCACCTACGAAACCTTCGTCGAGGTCGGGCGGCGGCACTATGGCGGCGACCTCTCAGGCAAGTGGATTCTGACCGCCGGGCTCGGTGGGATGGGCGGCGCACAGCCGCTCGCCGCGACCATGGCTGGTGCGTCGATGCTTGCGGTCGAATGCCAGCCGAGCCGCATCGAGATGCGACTGAAGACTGGCTACCTCGATGCACAAGCCCAGAACCTCGACGAGGCGCTTCAGATGATCGAGTGCTCCTGCAAGGAGAGGAAACCGCTTTCGGTCGGCGTGCTCGGAAATGCCGCCGAGATTTTTCCGGAGCTGGTCCGCCGCGGCCTGAAGCCCGATGTCGTCACCGACCAGACCTCCGCCCACGACCCGCGCAACGGCTATCTCCCCAAAGGCTGGACGCTCGCCGAATGGGAGAACCGGCGCGAGAGCGATCCCGCCTCGGTCGAAAACGCCGCGAAGCATTCGATGGCGGAGCACGTGCGCGCCATGCTCGATTTCTATCATGCCGGCGTGCCGACGCTCGATTACGGCAACAACATCCGCCAGATGGCGAAGGAGGACGGCGTCGCCGACGCCTTCGACTTCCCTGGTTTCGTGCCCGCCTATATCCGCCCGCTTTTCTGCCGCGGCATCGGTCCGTTCCGCTGGGCGGCGCTTTCCGGCGATCCGGAGGACATCTTTCGGACCGATGCGCGGGTGAAGGAGCTCCTGCCCGACAACAAACATCTGCACCACTGGCTCGACATGGCGAAGGCGCGGATCAAGTTCCAGGGTCTGCCGGCGCGCATCTGCTGGGTGGGGCTCGGCCACCGGCACCGGCTCGGCCTTGCCTTCAACGAGATGGTGGCTTCGGGTGAGGTGAAGGCGCCGATCGTCATCGGCCGCGATCATCTCGATTCCGGGTCAGTTGCTTCGCCGAACCGCGAGACGGAGGCGATGCAGGACGGCTCCGACGCGGTCTCCGACTGGCCGCTTCTGAATGCGCTCCTGAACTGCGCTTCGGGCGCAACCTGGGTGTCGCTGCATCACGGCGGCGGCGTCGGCATGGGCTTCTCGCAGCATGCCGGCATGGTGATCGTTGCGGACGGCACGCCAGAGGCGGCGCAGCGGATCGAACGTGTGCTGTGGAACGACCCGGCGACCGGTGTCATGCGCCACGCCGATGCCGGCTACGACATCGCGATCGACTGCGCGCGCGAGAACGGGCTCGATCTGCCGGGCATCCTCGATGGCTGAGCGCGCCCTCCACTTCGCCACTGCCCTGCTGCCGGAGGGCTGGTGCGACGACGTCCGCGTAGAGATCAAGGACGGCGTGCTCGCCTCCGTCATGCCGGACACGCCGGCGCAGGCTAGCGACGAGCGCCACGCGATCGCCGTTCCCGGCGTCGCCGACGTGCACAGCCACGCCTTCCAGCGCGCCATGGCCGGGCTTGCCGAGCATCGCAGCGCCGAGGCCGATGATTTCTGGACCTGGCGCGAGGCGATGTATGCGGTGGCGCTGTCGGTGACGCCGGACGACGTGGAAGCCATCGCGGGCCAAGTCTATATCGAGATGCTGGAGGCCGGCTTCACCCGTGTCGGCGAGTTCCACTACCTGCATCACGACCGCGACGGCGTGCCATTCGGTGACCATGCCGAAATGGCGAAGCGTGTTCTTGCCGCGGCGGCGGAAACCGGCATCGGCATGACGCTGCTTCCGGTCTTCTACGCGCACAGCGGTTTCGGCGGTGCGCCCCCGAACGCGGGCCAGCGCCGCTTTATCTCCGACCTCGACGGCTTCGCGCGTCTGCTTGAGGCGAGCCGGGCAGCCGCCGCGGCGCTTCCCGGCGCAACCGTCGGCGTCGCGCCGCACAGCCTGCGCGCCGTGGCGCCCGATGAGCTGAGCGTTGTCGTCGCCATGGCCGGCGGCGCGCCAATCCACATCCACGCCGCCGAGCAGGTGAGGGAGGTTGAGGCGTGCGTCGACTGGTCCGGCCGGCGGCCGGTCGAATGGCTGCTCGACAACGCGGAGATTGGGCCGGAATGGTGCCTGATCCACGCGACCCACATGACCCCCGCCGAGACGGAAGCCATCGCGGACTCAGGCGCCGCGGTCTGCCTTTGCCCGATCACCGAGGCAAACCTCGGCGACGGCATCTTCAACGGTCAACTCTTCCTGCTGCGCGGCGGGCATTTCGGCATCGGATCGGATTCGAACGTGCTCGTCGACGTGGCGGGTGAGCTGCGGCAGCTTGAATATTCGCAGCGGCTTCGGAACCGCACGCGCAACATCATCACCGCCGACGGCAAGTCGACCGGGCGCGTCGTCTACGACGAAGCCGTGTCGGGCGGCGCGCAGGCGCTCGGAGAACCAGCCTCCGGCATAGCGCCCGGCGCGCCGGCCGATATCGTTTCGCTGAAGTCCGAGGGCACCATGATCGAAGGCCGCACGGGGGACCGGATCCTCGACGGCTGGATATTCGCGTCGAAGGGCCCCGTCGTGGATTGCGTCTGGGCGCGGGGGGTCAAACAGGTCGCGGACGGCCGCCACCGCGCCCGCGACCTAGTCCGGGCGCGGTTCGGCAAGGTCATGCGGCGGCTTCTCGCGTAGTTTCGCCGCGCATCGCCGTCGCGACGCCGGCCGGTCCAAGCTTAGCGCCGTCGAGTCCGAACGGACCTGAGAAGCCGAGCGCTTCGAGGTCGTGGGTCTCAAGCCCGTAGTTGAAGACAAAGGTGGCCGCGCCGCATTTGCGCGTGCGCACGCCCGGCGGCAGATCGACCGTCTCAAGTTCTGCGCGTTCGACGAGCTGGCGGGTGATCTTCGCGTGCGCTTCGTCGTCGAGAAGCGCCGCGAGATAAAAGATGCGCTCGCGGCCGACGAGAACGGGCCAACCGTCCTCTGCTTCGACAAGGACATCGGCACTTGTCTCGATCTTGTCGCGCCATTTTAAAACATTGCCGCCGCCCTTGATCGGAACCGGCGCATAGTCGGGCAGGCTGTCAACGCGCACGACCTTCACGTCGAGAAGCTGCGAGGGGAGGTCGGGGGGCAGACCGGCGGGGATGTGAAAATCCTTGGTCTTGGAGCCGGAGCGCGGACCGACGACGACAAGGCCGGTCGCGCGCGACAGCGCCTCGATCAGCGCATCGGTCCAGGCGAAGAGCGCCGGCACGAAAACGAGCTTGTAGCCGGAAAGGTCGGCGGTATCGGCGGAGACGATATCGACGTCGAGCCCGAGCTTGCGCAATTGCCGATACTGCATCGCGGCTGCCTGCAGATGGCTGAAGCCTTCGGCCTGCGGCTCGATCTGCCAGGCCCATGCGCTCTCGTAATCGTAGACGATCGCGCATTCGGCTCGTTCCGGCGGCGCGAGTTCGAGCGCGCGGACTTCGGTCGCGACTGTCGTTGCCTCGTCGAGCCCCGGCGCCGGCTTGTCGTCCGGCCGCACGAGCCCGGAATGCATCTGCTCCTGGGCGAAGGGTGCCTGCCGCCAGCGGAAGTAGGAGACGACGTCCGCGCCGTGCGCGAACGCCTCCCATGTCCAAAGCCGCACCATGCCGGGAAGCGGGTCGGGATTGCTCGCCCCCCAGTTCACCGGGCCGGGCTGCTGCTCCATGATCCAGAAGCGGCCCTTGCCGACGGCGCGGTAGAGATCGTGGTGGAAGGCCTGCAGGTCGGGATCGCCTTGCCTCGCATAGCGCGCCTTGCGCTCGGGCGACCCGCCGCCAGCTGTTGATCTGACCGACGGGATAGGAGTCCCAGCTTGCCAGATCGAGGTCGGCGCCCAGCCTGAAATGGTCGAACGCCGTCATGCCGGCCATGTAGTTGGTGAGGATCGGCACGTTCGGCGTGATCGATCTCAGGACGTCCACCTGCACCTTGTTGAAGGCGACGACTTGGTCGGAAGAGTATCTGCGGAAATCGAGCCAGTGGGTCGGGCTCGCTTCTGCCGGAGTCAGGTTCGGGAGCTCGATCTCGTCGAAGTCGCGATACTCCATCGACCAGAAGACGTTGCCCCAGGCGGCGTTCAGTGCGTCGATCGTGCCGTATCTGGCGACGAGCCATTCGCGAAAGCCGAGGAGCGCAGCCTCGGAATAAGAGAGCGTCGTGTCATGGCAGCCGTATTCGTTGTCGATCTGCCAGGCGGCGAGTCCCGGATGCCGCTTCGCCGTAGAGGCGACGAGGGTGGCGATGCGCGCGCACTCGGTGCGGTAGCCTTTGTGGGAGAAACAATAGTGCCGGCGCGAGCCGAATTTCCGCGTCCGGCCCGCGGCGTCGACCTGCAGCATGTCCGGCATCTTCGTAACGAGCCAACGCGGAGGCGTTGCCGTCGGCGTGCCGACCACGATCTTCAGGCCACGCTGGTGGAGCGCCTCCATCGCGCGTGTCAGCCACTCGAGGCGGATTTTGCCTGGCGCCGGCTCGATTCTGCTCCAGGCGAACTCGCCGATCCGGACATAGGTGATGCCGGCTTCCGCCATGCGGCGGGCGTCTGATGCCCACATCCGCTCCGGCCATTGCTCCGGGTAGTAGCAGACCCCCAAAGCGGGTTTCATGACCATCTCCTCAGGACCGATAGCCAGGCACCGTTGGCCTTATGAAGCCACGGAGCGGATGCGCGTCGGGATCGAGCGGCGACGCGCGGCCGGGGTCGAACGCGCGGAGGTCGACGGTTCGCGCCGCGCCATCGAGGATCAGCTCGGCCATCGCCTCGCCGGTCGCCGGCGCATTCAGGATTCCCCAGACGCTGTGGCCGGTGGCGAGATAGGCGCCGGGCGATTCCGCAATCTCGCCAATCAGCGGCAGTCCGTCCTGCGTGACCGGCCGGAAGCAGGCCTGCCGCGCCACGATGGGCGCTTCACGCAGCGCAGGGGCGAGATCGCGGCAGATCGCTTCGAGGCGCTCGATGGCGCCGGGGTCGGGGCTGACATCCGCCGGGTCGAGGGGCACCGGGCTCGTCGCTCGAAATCGCGCAGACATAGGTCGTGCCGTCGGTGCGGGGAAAGACTTCGGGCGACGACGTGGCGCCCGTCAATTCCACAACCTCCAGAAAAAGCGCGTCGGCCGGAATCTGCGTTCCCGTGGCGAAGACGAGGCTGTGCCCCTTCAGTCCGAACACGGCCGGGATCGGCATCCAGCGTGCTGCAAGCAGCGACCAGGGCCCCATCGCGATCACGATTGCATCGCCGACGAGCGGTTTACCGTCGACCTCGACGCCTTCGATGCGCCAGCCGCCTTTGTCGCGCACGGCGCCTTTGGCCTCGCCGACGACGAGCCTCGCACCGTTTTGCTCCGCAGCGTGCATCATCGCCTTGCTGTAAAGGCCGGGATGCACCTGCGCGGTCGTCTCCGTCGTGCCAAGACGACGATCGAGGGCGACGTTCCTTCCCACCCACTCAGGGCCGGATCCGAATTCCGCTCCCGCTCCACTGAAACCGCCGTAGGTCGTCATGCGGCGATAACCCCAATCGGCGTCGATCTCTTCGGCAAGGCTGGCGTGAAGCGCGAAGCTGCGGCGCGCCAGCGCCTGGAGCGGCGTGCCGTCGCACCAGTCGAGCGCCAGGAAGCCGCCCGATTTGCCCGAGGCAGCGGAGGCGACGCCAGTGCGCTCGACGGCAACAACCTCCGCGCCGCGACGGCTCAGGAAGTAGGCGATCGACGCGCCGATCGCACCGGCCCCACAGATCAGAACCCGCATCGGCTGCCTCCTCCCCACGGGCACCGGGATGTCACGAAAGTTGAGGGAGAGTCCACTCGACGAGCGCGCGCGCCGCTGCGCCGAACGCCTTGTCGAAGGCGGTTACCGCGTCATCCGCCTGCATCGCGGAGAGTGGCGCGCTCTCGTGGAAGCGTTTCGTCGCAACGATTGTGCCTGCCGCCGCGTCGGTCAGCTTGGCGGTGAAATCAACCTCGACGGTCGGGCTGTCGCCCGACACGATCTGGAAGGCGCGCAGCTCGACCAGGAGCGTATAGTCCCCGGTGAGCCCGGAGGCGTCGCTGGCGACCTTCGGAAGTCCGGCATTCTCGAAGCTCTCCACCAGCTTCGACTGAAGAATAAGCGGCGTGCTGTCGCTCCATTGCACGTCCGGGAAGGCTGGAGCGAGGGTTGATCCCGTCTGCGCAAGAATGCGCTGCGTCTCGAGCGCAACGACGTTGGTCGGCCGCGCGATCACGAGCTGTTTCTCGGGCGGAGCTGCGAGCGGCGGGAAGTCGGTCGGCGCGGCAAGGATCGCACTGCCGGAAGACTTCGTACCCCCGGCGCCGGCCAGGCGCGCCAGGCCGTCCATGATGCCGTCGAGCTTGTCGGAGTTCTTCGCGAGGGCCTTGGAGAAGGTGTCGATATTGGAGATCGCGTCCTTCAAGGAGTCGGAATTGTCGGTAAGGATCGATTGGACCTGCGAGAAGGCGTTGCTTGCCGCGACCGTCCAGTCGAGGCCGGCATTTGCCCCGGCGTTCAGCACCGGCAGGCCGCCGTCAGAAGCCGCAAGCGGCGCCGCATCGGGCGAGCCGCCGGTCAGTGCGATCTCAGGCACGCCGCTCAGGCCGCCAAAGGCGAGGCCGACCTTGGTGTCGGAGCGGACCGGCGTGTCGCCGGTCACCGCGATGGTGACGACTACGCCGCCTGGATTCTTCGGGTCGAGTTGCAGATCGGTCACTTCGCCGACGCGGATGCCGTTGAACTGCACCCCCGAGCCGAGAAGCAGCCCCGACACCGACTGCTCAAAGCGGATCTCGTAGGCGGCGCGCTTGGCAAGGCCGGTAGTGTTCTCCATCCAGTAGACGAAGCCAAAACCGGCGGCGACCACGGCGAGCACGAAGACGCCGACCAGCACGAAGCGCGCGCGAATCTCCATCAACCGATCCTTTTCTCTTCCGCTATCGCCGCGCCGATTTGCGCGCGCTTTCCGTGGAAATAGGCTCTCACCCAGGGATGCTCGGAGGCGAACATCGTCGAGATCGGACCGTCGGCGACGATCCGCCCGTCCGCCAACGCGGCAATGCGCGTGCAGATCGTGTAGAGGCTGTCGAGGTCGTGGGTGACCATGAAGACGGTCAGGCCCAGCGTCTCCGTCAAGGTCTCGATCAGGGAATCGAAGTCGCTCGCGGTGATCGGATCGAGGCCGGAAGTTGGCTCGTCGAGGAAGACGATCTCCGGATCGAGCGCCAAGGCGCGGGCGAGCGCTACGCGCTTGGTCATGCCGCCGGAGAGCTCCGAAGGGAGCTTTTCGACGTCGTCCGGGTTGAGCCCGACCATTTCGAGCTTCGCCATCGCCACTTCGCGCATGAGCGTCTCGGAGAGCCCGAGATATTCGCGCATCGGGAATTTCACGTTCTCGATCACGGAGAGCGAGGAGAAGAGCGCGCCCTCCTGATAAAGCACGCCCCAACGGCGCTCCAGCGTCCGCCGCTCCGCGTCCGCGGCGCGATCGAGGTCGATGCCGAAGACTTCGATCTTGCCGGCGCGCTTCGGGATCAGGCCGATGATGGTGCGAAGGAGCACCGACTTGCCGCTGCCCGACCCGCCCACCAGCCCGAGCACCTCGCCGCGATGTACTTCGAGCGACAGGCCGTTGAGCACGGCCCTGTCGCCGAACCCGACGACGAGGTCGTTGACCTTGACCACGACCTCTGCGGCTGGCGCGCTCATCGCGTCACATGCCGATCGAGGCGAAGAAGATGGCGAAGATCCCGTCGAGCACGATCACGAGGAAGATCGACTTCACCACCGACGTCGTCGTCTTCAGCCCGAGCGATTCGGCGCTTCCCTCGACGCGCAGACCATCGGCGCAGGCGACGACACCGATGACGAGCGCCATGAACGGCGCCTTCCACATGCCGACTTCGAAATGCGTGATCGAGATCGCCTCCTTGAGCCGCGCCAGGAACACGGCCGGACTCATGCCGCCGTAGAGCCAGGCGACGAGTTCGCCGCCGTAGAGCGCGGCAATGCAGCCAGCGAAGGTCAGTATCGGAAGGCCGATGACCAGCGCCACGACCCGCGGCAGAATCAGAATCTCGACCGGGTCGAGGCCCATCGTGCGCAGTGCGTCAATCTCCTCGCGCATCTTCATGGAGCCGATCTCGGCGGTGTAGGAGCTGCCTGAGCGGCCGGCCACCATGATGGCGACGATCAGGACCCCGATCTCGCGCAGGATCAGGATACCGAGGAGATCGACGACATAGTCCTCTGCGCCGAACTTGCGGAAATGGAAGATGCCCTGCTGCGCGATGATGCCGCCGATCAGGAAGGTGATGAGCAGGATGATCGGAATGGCCTGCCAAGCCACGCGGTCGAGCTGATGGACCGCCGAGGTGAGCCGGAAGGTGCGCGGGCGAATGGCGACGCGGGCGAGCGCGAGCCCGAGCGCGCCGAGCATTGCAAGGAAGGAGAGCGTGTCCGCCTGAAGTCGCGCGATCGTCTGGTCGGCCCGGCCGAGGATGCCGAGGCGCGGACGGGGACGCGCCGCCTTGCGGTTGGCGTCGTGCACCTTGGCGAAGAGGCCGCGGAAGCGCTCCGGCACGCCGACGATCTCGGTTTTGCCATCATGCGCTGCGGTGCTGCGGGCGAGCCGCTCGATCAGCCATGCGCCAAAGGTGTCGAGCGCGGTGACGCCCGCGACGTCGACAACCAGGCCACGGGCGTCCGCGCCTGACGCTTCTGCGGCGACAAGCCGATCGGCTTCCTCCGCGTGCGCCGCTGTCCATGAGCCCGCGGCGGTCAGTTCAAGGCGCCCACTGCTCATGGACCGCGAGAGACGTGGCCGCGCGTTCACCATCGATCCTCCAGCATCAAGAACCCCGGAATCCCGCGAATCGGCCGCCGTAGATCTGATCTAGGGCACCTCGATAGAACGAGAAAGGCGACGGGAGGCGGTTATCTGCCGATTATGGCAACGGCGCGTGAATCGCCGCAAAGGCCAAGCGGCGCTCAGCGGCGCTTCGTCGCGTCCCGAGCTTCCGCCGGCCTGTCGTCGTCGGTGAGGATGCGGACAGCAGCGCCGTCGAGGTCGTCGTACTGGCCGGAGCGGAGCGACCAGAGAAACGCCAAGAGGCCGAGGCCGCCCAGGAAGAGGGCGGCCGGGATCAGGATCAGGAGCGCCGTCACGCTGCCGCCTCGCGGAGCGCCGTCACAGGAGCGGGTTTCGCGCCTTTTCTGTTGCGGAAGGCGAGCGACAGGCGGAGCGCGTTGGCGGTGACGATGATCGAGGAGGCCGACATTGCGATCGCCGCGATCAGTGGCGTTGCGTGGCCGAGCATGGCGATCGGGACGGCGCAGGCGTTGTAGACGACGGCGAGCCCTATGTTCTGAAGCGTCAGGCGCCGCGCCGCCCGCGCGACCTTGAGGGCCGTCAGCACGGGCTCAAGCCGCGGGCCGGTGAAGACGAAGCTCGCAGCCGTCTGGCTGATGTCGGAGGCGCTTGCCGGCGACATCGAGACGTCCGCTGCGGCAAGTGCCGGCGCGTCGTTGATGCCGTCGCCGACCATCAGCACGTGTTTGCCGGCGCCACGCAGCACCGAGAGCGCTCCGGCTTTGTCGGCCGGGAGGGCGTCGGCATGCCATTCGGCGATGCCGGCGCGTTTCGCCGAACTCGCGACGGTTTCGGGATTATCGCCCGAAAAAAGCAGGACGCCGAGATGTTGCGCCTTAAGCGCTGCCACGGTCGTAGCGGCGTCGGCGCGGAGCGCGTCATCGAAGCGGAACGCAATCGCAGGCGCTTCACCGATGCGTAGCCAGATCTCGGAACGGCGCTCCTGCCCTTCCTCGGCCTTGCCGCCGACCCATTCGCGCCGTCCGAGGCGGACGGGGTGGCCGTTCCACGCGCCTTCCATGCCGGAGCCGGCCTGCTCCACGATGTTCTTTAGCGCTGCAGGTGCGATGCCGCGCGCCGCGGCGGCGCGCGCGAGGCTGCGGGCAAGGGGGTGGCGGCTCGCCTGGCCGAGTGCTGCGGCGATCGCCCAGCTATTCACGTCGGTCAGGGGTGCCTCGGTCAGCTCGGGCCGGCCCTCGGTCAGCGTCCCGGTCTTGTCGAAGACGACGGTGTCGACGGTTGCCAGCCTTTCGAGCGCACCGCCGTCCTTCAGCATGATGCCGCGCCGCATGAGAATGCCGCTCGCGACGACCTGCACGGCCGGGACGGCCAGGCCGAGCGCGCAGGGGCAAGTGATGATCAGAACCGCGATCGCGGCGGTCAGCGCCTGATGCCATCCGCCCCCGGCAAGTAGCCATCCGACGAAGGTGAGAGCGGAAAGACCATGCACTGCCGGCGCATAGATGCGCGCTGCGCGGTCGGCGATGCGGACGAAGCGGCTGCCGCTCCGCTCCGCCGACTCCATCAGGCGCGCGATGTCGGCGAGGAGGGAATCGGTCGATTTCGCGGTGACGTCGACGAGGAGCGGCCCGGTGAGATTGAGCGTGCCGGCAAAAACGCGCTCGCCCATGACGACGCGTTCGGGGTCGGTCTCGCCGGTCAGCAGCGACTTGTCGACGTCGCTCTCTCCCTCAACGATCGTCGCGTCGACCGGCACGCGCTCGCCTGCGGCGACGCGCACACGGTCGCCCGGCGCAATCTCGCCGACCGGAACGTGGATCGCCGTGCCGTCGGCCTCGACACGCATGGCGCTTCGCGCCGAGAGCGCGAGGAGCCGCGCGGCCGCCGAACGCGCCACGCCGCGCATGCGGTGGTCGAGGTAGCGGCCGACAAGCAGGAAGAAGAGCAGACCGACTGACGCGTCGAACCAGGCATCCGTCCCGTGCGTCGCGGTCTCAAACAGGCTCATCCCGGCGGCGAGGATGACGGCGAGCGAGATCGGAACGTCCATGTTGAGCGAGCGGCCCTTCAGCGCCCGCCAGGCGGTGCGGAAGAAGGGTTGCCCGGCATAGACGATCGCGGGGAGCGCGATCAGCGCCGAAATCCAGTGGAAGAGGTCGCGGGTCGCGTCGCTCGCTCCCGACCAGACGGAGACGGAAAGGAGCATGATGTTGGCCGCGGCGAAGCCGGCGACCGCCATGGAGCGGAGCAGCGACTTGCCCGTCTCGTCGTTGTCTGCGGCGGCGAGCGCCGCGGCGTCGAAGGGACGCGCGGAGTAGCCGAGTCGCTCGATCGCCTCGAGCAACGCGTCGGGCGAGCCAGCGCCCGTGTCGAAGTCGACGCCGACGCGATGCGACGTCAGATTGGCGCGCGCCGCGGCGACGCCGGGCTGCTTTGCAAGCGAGCGTTCGATTGCCGCGATGCAGCCGCCGCAATGCATGTCCGGCACGAGGAAATCCACGTGCGCGCGACCCGGCGCGACTTCACGCACGAAGGTCGGATCGACGCGCCCGACGATCGTATCCTCCGGACGGAGGTCGACCGTGACGTTGGCCGCCGATCCGCCGCAGCAGCTCATTGAGACACCCCCGCCGGCTTCACGAAGATCTCCTGCGTCTGGCGGAAGACAATATGGTTGTCGCGCTTCGCCTCAAGGTCCACCTCCCAGAGACCGGGGGGAAGCGTTTCAAGTGCCTGATAGGCGCTGCTGCTGTCGGCGGCTGCAAAGTCGATGAAACGGTCCTCCTGCGTCGTCGACGGCCGCCCGACATGCGCGGAGACGGAGAGGGCGGGGAGGGGCCGGCCCTGAGCGTCTTGCAGCACGAAGCGGAGCTTGGCGCCCTCGGCGGTGAGTTGCGGCTGCCAGTGTTCCTTGTCCTGCGCGCGCGCCCTCTCCAGGAGGTCGTCGTAGTGCTGGCTCGCCACGTAGCTGTTCTCGACCACGAGGCCGGGGAAGGTGCTCGTGGCGGCGTAAGCCAGCACGATGTTGACGGCGATGATGGTGCCGAAGAACAGCAGCACGACGGCCAGCATGTGCCGGCCGGTGAATTCCCGGCTAGTGCTCGCGCTCATGTTTCTTACCGTGCTCGTGATCCTCGGGTGCGAAGAACTCTGTCGAAGTCGCCGTGGTCTCGCCGGCGCCGCCATCCTCGGCGACTGCGAAGGTGAAGGGCGTCCTGCCGTTGTCCACGGCTTCGGGGGGCTGCGTCACGAAGACCTTGATCTCCTTCAGCCGGTCGGACTCGACATCGACCATAAGGCTGGTCGAAGCGTCCGCCTCGTCGGAACCGGCTGGCCACATCTTGGCATCCGGAAGGCCCTTGATCGAGACTGTGAATTTGCGCGGCTCGGCCAGCATGTTCAGGATCTTGAGCGTGTAGCCGTTGCGGATCGAGCCGTCGGAAAGCGTCACGAAAAGTGGATTACGGTCGGGCAGCACGTTCAAATCGAGCCTGTCGCGCGTCAAAAGCGCAAAGAGCATGAGAAGGCCGATCAGCGACCAGAGGCCCGCGTAGATCAGCGTGCGCGGGCGCGCGATGTGCGACACGCCGACGGTGCGTTGATGTCCGGTCGCCACCTCGCGGCCGGCGCTTTGCGCTTCCGCCGCGTGGGTGTTGTAGTCGCGCAGCGTCGTGTAGGAGATCAGCCCCTCCGGCCGGTCCACTTTCTTCATGATGTCGTTGCAGGCGTCGATGCAGAGCGCGCAGGTGATGCATTCGAGCTGATTGCCGTCGCGGATGTCGATTCCCATCGGGCAGACGACGACGCAGGCGTTGCAGTCGATGCAGTCGCCCGCCTCGATGCCGTCCGCCATTGCCCGCTTCTTGCCGTGCGAGCGCGGCTCGCCGCGCCAGCCATTGTAGGTGACGAGAAGCAAATCCTCGTCGAGCATCGCGCCCTGGATGCGCGGCCAGGGGCACATATAGGTGCAGACCTGTTCGCGCATGAAACCGGCGAAGGTGAAGGTGGTGGCGGTCAGGACGCCGACGGTGATGTAGGCAACCGGCGCCGCCTGCATTGTGAAGAGATCGCGGAAGAGCGTCGGGGCGTCGGCAAAATAGAAAACCCAGGCGCCGCCGGTGCAGACGGCGATGATGAGCCATGTTGCGTAGACGACCGCGCGCTTCGATATCTTCTCGAAGCCCCAGCGCGCCTTGTCGAGCCGCATGCGGGCGTTGCGGTCGCCTTCGACGAGCCGCTCGACCCAGATGTAGAGGTCCGTCCAAACGGTCTGCGGGCAGGTGTATCCGCACCAGGCACGGCCGGCGACCGAGGTCACCAGAAAGAGCCCGAGCCCGGCCATGATCAGGAGCCCGGCGATATAGTAGAATTCCTGCGGCCAGATCTCGATGAAGAAGAAGTAGAAGCGGCGGTTCGCGAGGTCGACCAGCACCGCCTGGTCGGGCGCGTTCGGCCCGCGATCCCATCTGATCCACGGCGTGACCCAGTAGATGCCGAGGGTCACGGCCATGATCCACCATTTCAGCTTGCGGAACGATCCCCAGGTGCGCTTGGGGAAGATCTTGATGCGCGCCTGATAGAACTTCTGGCGGACGCGGGCATTGACCGGTTCGACATCGTGGCGGACGACCTCGGGGCCGCCGGCGTAGGTGCTCTCGTTCATTTCCACGTCCTGAGGCCTCGGGACGACTTCCGAAGGAAAACCGGTCGCATCAGGTGGCGGCCAAGGCTTTGATCTGCCTCAAGGGGCGACGCGAGGACGCCGTGACAGGGGCGGCTCGCGGCGAGCAGGATGTCGCATGCATCATCTGATTGGACACGCCATCGTCTCCGCAGACGATCGGATTGCCGACGCGGCGGGCCGTTATCCCGAGGAGCTGCGCAACGAGGCGGATTGGGCGCTGTTTCAGGCCGCGCTCGACCGGGCTTCGCTGATGCTGATCGGGAGGGCCAGCCACGAGGCGACGCCGAATCGCAACAAGCGCCGGCGGCTGATCGTGTCGCGAAGCGAAAGCGGCCTTCAGGAGCGCGCCGACGGCGTTTGGCTCAATCCCGAAGAAATGCCGCTCACTGTGGCGCTCGACCGCATCCTGCCGCAGGGCGGAGAGGTCGCGGTGGTCGGCGGGCAGGGAGTCTTCGATCTCGTCGGAGCGGCGGGGTTCGACGCCTTCCACCTGGCGCGGTCGCATCGCGTGCGGCTGCCCGCAGGCCGCGGGCTGTTCGCGGCATGCGAGAGCGGCGTGCCGGCCGCGTCAATTCTTGCAGCCGGCGGCCTCTTTGCGGGCGAGGAAATACCAATCGACCCGGAAGCCGAGGTCACGCTGACGGTATGGCGACGCCCGGCGTAACCGGGCGACGCATCAGTTTTTCGCCAGCTCCGTCGCCGGGTCGATGGCAGCCGTCGCGGCTTCGCCACCGCCGAGCGAGAAGACGAAGAGGGCCAGCTCCTTGATCGTCGTCGGGTCGAGCCGCTGCGCCCAGGCAGGCATCACGCCATGCCGCGGCTTGGTGATCTGCGCCTCGATCGCCTTCAAGGTGCCGGAATAAAGCCAGATCGCGTCGTTCAGCCTTGGCGCGCCAAGCTCGTGGTTGCCGCCACCGTCGTCGCCATGGCAGACGGCGCAATTGTCGGCGAAAAGCTGCTTGCCTTGTTCCGCCAGCGCGGCGTCATGGTCGGAGCCTGAAAGCGAGAGCACGTAGTTCGCGACCTGTTCGATCTGCTGCGGGTCGAGGATGCCGTCGCCGAAAGCGGGCATCTCCGAGACGCGCGTATCAGGGTCCTGCACGTAGCGGACGCCGTGGGTGATCGTCGTGTGGATAACGTCGAGCGTCCCACCCCACAGCCAGTCGTCGTCATTGAGGTTCGGGTAGCCGGGCGAGCCCGCGGCTCCGGAGCCGTGGCACTGCACGCAATTCACGAGGAAGGCGGAGCGGCCGCCAGCCACGGCGAAGCGGGTCAGATCCTCGTTCTTGGCGATGTCGTCCACCGACATGGACGCGATCTGCTGAAGGTTGGCGGACTGGGCGTCAACAGCCTCGGTCAGCGATTTCTCGACCTCCGCGCGCGTCGAATAGCCGAGAAGGCCGCGCGTTGCGGAGTGCACGAGCGGAATGGCGGGATAGAGCACCACGTAGACCAGCGCGAACGCTATGCAGGCATAGAAGGTCCACAGCCACCAGCGCGGAAGCGGCGTGTTGAGCTCTCTGATCCCGTCCCATTCGTGGCCGGTTGTCTTCTGTCCGGTGGGCTCGTCGACCTCAACTCCGCTGCCGCCCTTTTCGCCGCGATCAGCCATCTTTCATTCCCTCGTCGTCGTGCTTGAAGGGGATATCGGCCTGCTCACGGTAGCCTTGGCTCGCCCCCGGCCGCAGCACCCAGAGGATGACTCCGGCGAAGATCAGCGTGAGCGCGAGGAGCGCCCAGCTATCGGCGAAGTGCCGCAGTTGATCGTAGTCCACGTGCCTCACCTCAGATTGGCTTCGGAGCGCGGTTCGTAGCTGGTGAAGTCGACCAGCGTGCCCAGCATTTGCAGATAGGCGACAAGCGCATCCATCTCGGTAACCCGGGTCGGGTCGCCGTCGAAGTCGCGCACGGTGACCTTGTTGCCGTAACGCTCGATGAGGCCGCTTAAGTCGGCGTTCGGATCGTCCTGCGCACGCAGATCGGCAACGGCGTTGTCGATCTCCTCCTTAGTGTAGGGGACACCGACATCGGCGTTCGCCGTCAGATCGTCGGCGATGGTCTTGTACCTGAGGTCCGTCTCAGCGAGGTGCGGGTAGCCGGGCATGATCGATGCCGGCACGACGGCGCGCGGATTCATCAGATGCTCGACGTGCCATTCGTCGGAATAGCGCCCGCCGACACGTGCGAGATCCGGCCCGGTCCGCTTCGATCCCCACTGGAAGGGATGATCGTACATCGATTCCGCCGCGAGGCTGTAGTGGCCGTAGCGTTCCACCTCGTCGCGCATCGGGCGGATCATCTGGCTGTGGCAGAGATAGCAGCCCTCGCGCACGTAGATGTTGCGGCCGGCAAGCTCGAGCGGGGTGTAGGGGCGCATGCCCTCCACGTGCTCGATCGTGTTCTGTAGATAGAACAGGGGCACGATCTCGACGATGCCGCCGATGGTCACGACGCCAAGGCTGAGCGCCAGAAGCAGCGTCGCGTTCTTCTCGATTGTCGCGTGAGTGATCATCTTTTCATTCCGCCGGCTGAATGGCGCCCATCGGACGCTCCTGGCGCAAATCCCCTGCGATCGTCCTCCAGACGTTGAAGGCCATGAGCAGGCCGCCGGTCAGGTAGAGGACGCCGCCGAGCGCGCGGATCAGGTAGTAGGGGTGCATGGCCTGCACCGTCTCGACGAACGAATAGACGAGGAAGCCGAGGCTATCGTATTCGCGCCACATCAGGCCCTGCATGATGCCGGAGACCCACATCGCCGAGGCGTAGAGAACGATGCCGATGGTCGCCAGCCAGAAGTGCCAGTTGACAAGGCGAAGGCTGTAGAGGCGCTCGCGGTTCCAAAGGCGCGGCGTCAGGAAATAGACGGCGCCGAAGGAGATCATGCCGACCCAGCCCAGCGCACCGGAATGCACGTGGCCAATGGTCCAGTCGGTGTAGTGGGAGAGCGAGTTCACCGCCCTGATCGACATCACCGGTCCTTCGAAGGTCGACATGCCGTAGAAGGCGACGGCGATGACCATCATGCGCAGGATCGGATCGGTCCGGAGCTTGTCCCAGGCGCCGGAGAGCGTCATCAGGCCGTTGATCATGCCGCCCCAGGAGGGCATCCAAAGCATGACCGAGAACACCATGCCGAGGGTCTGCGCCCAGTCGGGGAGGGCCGTGTAGTGCAGGTGGTGCGGGCCGGCCCAGATGTAGAGGAAGATCAGCGACCAGAAGTGCACGATCGACAGCCGGTAGGAATAGATCGGCCGGTTCGCCTGCTTCGGCACGAAATAGTACATCATGCCGAGGAAGCCGGCGGTCAGGAAGAATCCGACCGCGTTATGGCCGTACCACCACTGGATCAGCGCGTCCTGCACGCCGGCATAGGCCGAGTAGCTCTTGGAGCCGAGGAAGGAGACCGGCATCGCCATGTTGTTCACGACGTGCAGCATCGCGATCGTCACGATGAACGACAGGTAGAACCAGTTGGCGACGTAGATGTGCGGTTCCTTGCGCTTGAAGATCGTACCGAGGAACACCACCAGGTAGGCGACCCAGACCACGGTCAGCCAAAGATCCACGTACCATTCCGGCTCGGCGTATTCCCTCGATTGCGTGATGCCGAGAACGTAGCCGGTCGCAGCGAGCACTATAAAAAGCTGGTAGCCCCAGAAGACGAACCAGGCGAGCCTGCCGCCGAAGAGGCGCGCGCTACAGGTGCGCTGCACGACATAGAAGCTTGTCGCGATCAGCGCATTGCCGCCGAAGGCGAAGATCACCGCGGAGGTGTGGACCGGCCGCAGCCGGCCGAAGGTCGTCCATGGGAGGTTGAGATTGAGGGCCGGGTAAGCCAGCTCAAGCGCGATATAGAGGCCAACCAGGAAACCGGCCAAGCCCCAGAACACCGTCGCGATGACGCCGGCGCGGATCACGTCGTCCATGTAGCCGTCGGGCTTTTCGTGGAACGGAATGTTCTTCGCCGTGACGTCCATAGTCCTCAGGCGCCAGATCATGGCGCCGAGCAGGATCACGGCGACGAGCCCCATATGAAAGGCGAAGAGCGGATCGTGCGCCTTGGCCGATGCGAGAAGCGCAAGGAGCGCGAACGCAAAGAACACCCAAGCTTGCAGCATCTGCATCAGGAGACCCCCAGCGGCCGCAAGAGAAGCGGCAGACGCACCATTTGCTAGCCGACGGGCGCTTGATGGCTTTGACGCAGATCAAGGACCCGACGCCGCGGATCGCCGCTCCTTGTGGGAAGCTGGCATCTGGCCCGGGAGCTTCCGCTTGGACACCGATCTTCTGCAGAAATGCGCGGCTTCCGTGCCGCGCTACACGAGCTTCCCGACCGCCCCGAATTTCCACACTGGAATTGATTCCGGGCGGTATCGCGCTTGGTTGCAGGAGCTTCCTGCTGGCACGCCGCTCTCGCTCTACGTGCACATCCCCTATTGCGAATCGCTTTGCTGGTTTTGCGGCTGCCACACCAAGGCGACACGCCAATACGCGCCGGTCGCCGCCTATCTGCGGCGACTTCTATGAGGAGATCGCGCTTGTCAGCGCGGCGCTGCCCAAGGGATGCCGCGTCAAGAGCATCCATTGGGGCGGCGGCACGCCGACGATGCTGACGAGCGAGGACATCTCGGCCCTCGCCACGGCGATCCGCAGCGGCTTCGATGTTGCCGCCGACGTGGAATTCGCGACCGAGATCGATCCGCGCAGCCTGACGCACGACCGCATCGCCGCGCTCGCCGAAGCCGGGCTGACGCGGGCGAGCATTGGCGTTCAGGACTTCAATCCGGCAGTGCAGAAGGCGATCAACCGCGAGCAGTCTCTGGCGCTCACCAAAGCGACGGTCGACGCGCTGCGCAATGCCGGGGTCCCGGCGGTCAACATCGACGTGCTCTACGGCCTGCCGCATCAATCGACGCGCATCCTGGTCGAGACGCTCCTGAAGGTGCTGCAGATTGAGCCGAACCGCATCGCGCTCTTCGGCTATGCGCATGTGCCGTGGCTGAAGCGCCATCAGCGCATGATCGATGAGACGGCACTTCCGGGTGCCGCCGAGCGCTTCCGCGCCTCCGGCCTCGCGGCCGAACTCATGGTCGCCTGGGGCTACGAACGGATCGGCATCGATCATTTCGCGCTGCCCGACGACCTGCTTGCCGTGGCCGCGCGGGCAGGGCGCCTTCACCGCAATTTCCAGGGATACACGGATGACAGGTGCGAGGCGCTGATCGGGCTCGGCGCCTCGGCGATCAGCCGGCTGCCGCAGGGCTACGTGCAGAATGTGGTGCCGGTCGACGATTACGCACGCCGCGTCAGCGCCGGAGAGCTTGCCGCAAACCGTGGCATCGAGCTCGACCAGGAGGACCGCGTGCGCGCCTATGCGATCGAGAGGCTGATGTGCGACTTCCGTTTGAGTCGGGCCGATATCAGGCGTCAGTTCGGAGCCGACGCCGAAGCGCTTCTCGCTGACGCCGACCGTCTCGCCGAAACCGACCAGGACGGGATCCTGTTCAAAGACGAAGGGGCTATCCGCGTGACGGAGCGGGGCCGGCCGTTCGTGCGCTCCATCTGTGCGGCGCTCGATCCTTATTTCGCGCAAGGCGCCGCGCGGCACAGCGCTACCGTCTAACGTTTCCCGCTTCGCGAGTCTCTGCCGCAGTAGGCATCGTGCCGCCGCGTCGTGGCGTCGCTACCCGCCGCGTCGTGGTGTCGCTACGCCTGCGGCGCGACGGGCTTTCCGCGGCTCAGCGCCACATAGATCGCCGGGATCACCAGCACCGTCAGCGCAGTCGAGGAGGCGAGGCCGAAGAGAAGCGAGATGGCGAGGCCCTGAAAGATCGGATCAGCAAGGATCACGGCCGCGCCGATCATCGCTGCGAGCGCGGTCAAAAGGATCGGCTTGAAGCGGATAGCTCCTGCCTCGAGCAGCACGTCGATGAGCGGCCGATCGGGCGTGCGGGCGTGGCGGATGAAATCCGCCAGCAGGATCGAATTCCTGACGATGATGCCGGCAAGCGCGATGAAGCCGATCATCGAGGTCGCGGTGAACGGCGCCGCAAAAAGCCAATGCCCGATCATGATGCCGATAAAGGTGAGGGGTATCGGCGTCAGGATGACGAGCGGTAGCTTGAACGAGCCGAACTGCGCCACGACCAGGATGTAGATGCCGATGATCGCCACGATGAAGGCCGCGCCCATGTCGCGGAACGTGACCCACGTCACTTCCCATTCGCCGTCCCAAAGCAGCGTGGGGTGCGATTCGTCGTCGGGCTGGCCGTGAAGCTTGACCGTAGGCTTCGGGATGTTGCCCCAGTCAATCGCGTTCATCTCGTCCCCGACCGCGATCATGCCATAGACGGGCGCTTCGAACTCGCCGGCAAGCTCCGCCGTCACCGTTTCGATGGCGCGTCCGTTGTGGCGGAATATCGGGAAGGACGCCGGCTCATGCGTCACCGAGACCACGTCGCCGAGCTCGACCACGGAGCGCTCGCCCGGGATGACGTTGGCGGGAACTGGCGTTGCAAGTGCCGCCTCGCCGATCGTCGTCGCGCCTTTCGAGAGCGCCAGGCGAATCGGGATCGGCTGCCGGCCGCCGCCGCGATGTGAATAGCCGACGGTCGTTCCCAGGAAGAGCGCGTTGATCGTGTCGTACACGTCGCTCTCCTCGACCTTGTAGTATTCGAGATTGTCCTGATCGATGCCGAGGCGCACCCGCGTTGCCTGCTCGCCGAAGGAATTGTCGGTGTCGACGATGAAGGGAACGCGCCCGAAGGCCTCCCGCACCTTCGTCGCGACCGCGCGCCGCGTCTCGGGGTCAGGCCCGTAGATCTCGGCGAGGAGCGTTGAAAGCACCGGCGGGCCAGGCGGCGGTTCTACCACCTTGAGCGCGATTCCGTCCGGCAGATCGAGGCCGGCAAGCCGCTTGCGAATCTCGAGCGCGATGGCGTGGCTGGCGCGCGAGCGTGCGCTTTTCGGCGTCAGGTTGATCTGGACGTCGCCGAGCTCGGGACTCGAACGCAGATAGTAGTGGCGGACCAGGCCGTTGAAGTTGAAGGGTGCCGCAGTGCCTGCGTAGGTCTCAAAGGACACGATCTCGGGAATCGGCGCCAGCCGGTCGACGATCATCTGCAGGGCACGGTCGGTGTCCTCCACCGACGATCCTTCCTTCAGATCGGCGACCACCTGCAGCTCCGCCTTGTTGTCGAAGGGAAGGAGCTTGACCGTCACGCTCTTCGTGTAGAGCAGCGACAGCGAGGCGAGCGTGGCGATGCCGACAAGGATCAGGAAGGTCCAGGCGCGGGATTTCGAGCTCAGGATCGGGCGGGCGACGGCCATGTAGGCTCGCCCGAGCCAGCCGATCCCGCCATGCGCGCCGTGCGCCGCATGATCCTTGCGGCCGAGCCGCAGCATCAGCCACGGCGTCAGCATCACCGCGACGAAGAAGGAGAAGAGCATCGCGGCCGATGCATTGGCGGGTATCGGGCTCATGTAGGGGCCCATCATCCCCGACACGAACAGCATCGGCAGCAGGGCCGCGACCACCGTGAGCGTCGCGACGATGGTCGGATTGCCGACCTCGGCGACGGCATCGATCGCCGCCTCGCGGCGCGAACGGCCGTCGCCCATCGCCCAGTGCCTGGCGATGTTCTCGATTACCACGATGGCGTCGTCGACCAGAATGCCGATCGAGAAGATCAGCGCGAAAAGACTGACGCGATTCAACGTGTAGCCCATCAGTCGCGCGGCGAAGAGCGTGAGCAGGATCGTGGTCGGGATAACGACCGCGACGACGATCGCCTCGCGCCAGCCGATCGACACCGCGACGAGCACCACGATTGAGATCGTCGCCAACCCGAGATGGAAGAGCAGCTCGTTCGCCTTCTCGTTGGCTGTCTCCCCATAGTTCCGAGTGATCGTCAGCTCGACGTCGTCAGGGAAGATCTGACCGCGGACGGCATCGAGCCGCTTCACGATCTCGTCGGCGATGACGACTGCGTTCGTGCCCGGACGCTTGGCAATGGCGAGCGACACGGCCGGCGCGCGCTCCAGGCCCTTGTCCGTCTTCGACACGTTGTTGACGCGCGTCTCGTTCGGGTCTGTCGCGAGCACGATGTTGGCGACGTCGCGAACGTAGACCGGACGGCCGTCGCGCGCGGTCAGAAGCAGGTTGCCGATCTCCGTCAACGTCTGCAGCGTCTGGCCTCCGACCAGAACGCGCTGCTGGCCATCCTCGCGGACCATTCCGGCCTCGAAAGAGCGGTTGGCGCCCTCGATCTTGCCGGCGAGCTGCTGCAGCGTGATGCCGTAAAGCGAAAGCTTCTCCGGATCGGGCTCGACGCGAATTTCCTCAGGCTGCTGACCGACGATATAGGTGAGCCCGATGTCGGGGAGCTTCGCGACCTCCACCTGCAGCTCGCGGGCAAGCCTGGTCAGCCCGTTGGCGGTCCAGCGTGCGGCCGCTTCAGGCGTCGGCGTCAGCGTGACGACGACGATCGCGACGTCGTCGATGCCGCGCCCGACGATCAACGGCTCGGGAATGCCGACCGGGATTCGGTCGAGATTGGCGCGCACCTTGTCGTGCACGCGAAGGACCGCGGCGTCGGCGCTGGTGCCGACCTTAAAGCGCGCCGTGACCAGCGCGCCGTCGTCCTTGGTCTGCGAATAGACGTGCTCGACGCCGTCGATGCTCTTGACGATGGTCTCAAGCGGCTCGGTGACGAGCTTGACTGCGTCCTCGGCCTTCAGGCCGTCAGCGCGGACGTGGATGTCCACCATTGGCACGGAGATCTGCGGCTCCTCCTCGCGCGGCAGCGTGATCAGCGCGACCACGCCCAAGGCAAAGGCGGCCAGCAGAAAGAGCGGGGTGAGCGGCGAGCCGATGAAGCTCCGCGTCAGGCCGCCGGCGATTCCAAGCTTCATGTGGCAGGCTTCACGGTACGACGACCTTGTCGCCTTCGTGAATTCCCGTCAGAATCTCAACGCGTGCGTTGCCATCGTCGGCGTAGGTTTCGCCAAGGATGACGGCGACCTCGACCTCGCCGGCATCGGTCATGACGCGAACGGTATCGACACCATGCCGCGTAGTCACGGCCTTGATGGGAAGCATGATCGCGGAGCGCTTGGCGACCGGAATCCAGACGAGCGTTCGCTCGCCGACGAAGTAGTTGCTGAGCCCTTCCACATCAACGTCCGCCTCGACGCGACCGGACACGATTTCCGGATAGACCTTTGCGAGCTTTCCGAGTCGGGTCTTGATGGCGCCGTCGTTCCCGCCCTGCATGATCATCCGTTCGCCGACGGTGACGGTGTCTCCCTCGACAATCTGGGCGGCATGTCGCTCCGGCAGCGACAGCCGAAGAAATGTGCCGCCGCCGGCGACACGGGCGATCGTCTCTCCGGCGAGGATGACCGAGCCGGGGGTCACCGGAACGGAGAGGACGCGGCCGGTGGCGGGGGCCAGCACCTTGCCCTCTCGCGACTGCTGCTCGATGACGGCGCGATTGGATTCGGCTGCCGCGAGCTGGTTCGCATAGACCTCGGCCTGCGTGCGCGCGGTATCGACGCGACTTTGCGGCGCCGCGCCGCGGGACAGGAGCTGCTGCGCGCGGTCGAGCTCGGTCGTGGCGTTCTCGAGCTGCGAGCGGAGCGCCATGACATCCGATTCGGCGGCCTCACGCTGGAGAGCGAGCTTCTCGTCGACCACGGTGGCAATCACCTGGCCTTCCTTGACCTCGCTTCCCTCGGTGACTGTGATCGACTGGATCGTGCCGCCGATTCGCGCCCGCGCTGCGACGACATTGCGGCTTTCGACCTGGCCGAAGACGGCCTTGGTCTCGGCCACCGTCTCGCTATGCGCAACGATCTCGGCAGCCGGCGCCGCAGGCGCGACGCAGACCAGAAAGGCGAGGGCGGCTCCGCGCCACGCGGTTCTCGTCATCGAAATTCTCGCCCCTGAATTGCTACAGGCGTACGCG
Organism: uncultured Alphaproteobacteria bacterium; assembly: GCA_963805325.1. Lineage (GTDB taxonomy): Bacteria > Pseudomonadota > Alphaproteobacteria > Rhizobiales > Afifellaceae > DASWJZ01. The sequence goes on from CAWDTS010000020.1 coordinate 44,527, forward strand.
GCCCGCGCCTTACTGAAACGCCAGACCCGGTTTCACGCCGAGCTTCTTGAAGATGATCGCGGCGGGACAGAAGCCGGTGAAGGCGGACTGCAGCAGGTTTGCGCCGACGAAGACGGTCAGCCAATACCAATAAGGCGACACGAAATATCCGAGCGCCATGGACAGGAGCACCATGAATCCCGCGAATGCGGTGACGGCACGACCGACGGTCATTTGCTTTCTCCTTGATCGCCGCTACTCGGCGGCCTCCAGGTGGATTTCCTTCAGCTTCTTGATACCGAGCACGTCGAGCACGAGGTTCTCATAGAACGTGTCGCTCTGGCCGTGGCGGATCTTGCGCAGGAAGTATTTCTCGAAACCGATCTTCGCGAGGTGAACCCATTTGCCCTGGGCGGACCAGTTCACGTTGCGCGGCGGGATCTGCGGCTGCGCCACGAAGGCGATGCCTTCGTCGCCGAAATCGGCAAGACAAACCGCGTTCCAGGTCGCGACGGCCTTAGGCTCCTCGCCCTTAAGAAGCGAGGCAATGTTCTCTGCCGTGGCGGTCACCATGGATTCGATCATGAAGCCGGTCTTCGGCACGCCGACGGGAACCGGCGTCTTGCCGACCGGCGGAATGGCAACGCAGACCCCGATCCCGAAGACGTTGGGGAAGGTCGCGTTACGCTGGTATTTGTCGATGGTGATGAAGCCGCGCGGGTTGGTGAGCCCCTCGACGCCGAGGACGGCGGGGACGCCCTTGAACGCCGGCAGCATCATGGAGTAGGCGAACGGCAGCTCATGGGTCTGCTTGACCGAGCCGTCCTCGTTCACTTCCTCCACGAACATCTTGCCCGGCTCGACCTTGGTCACCTTGGCGTTGGTGATCCATTTGATGTGGCGGTCGCGCATGGCGCTCTCAAGCAGCCCCTTGGTGTCGCCGACGCCGTCGAGGCCGAGGTGGCCGACATAGGGCTCCGCCGTGACGAAGGTCATCGGCACCTGATCGCGCTTCTTCTTCTGCCGCAGCGCGGTGTCGACGATGAAGGCGAATTCGTAGGCCGGCCCGTAGCAGGAGGCGCCCTGGACCGCGCCGATCACCACGGGGCCGGGCTTCTTCACAAGCGCTTCGAACTCTATGTGCGCCTGCACGGCATGGTCGATCTGGCAGATCGACTGCGTGTGGCCGTCCGGACCGAGCCCCGGAATCTCGTCGAAGGCGAGATCCGGCCCCGTTGCGATGACAAGGTAATCGTAGTCGAGGTCGGAACCGTCATTGAGCATGATCCGGTTCTGCTCGGGATGCACACGTTTCGCACCCTGCGGCTTGAGGCCGATCCCCATCTTCGAGAGCACAGGCGCGAGCTCGACCGAAATCTCTTGGGGCGTGCGCCAGCCGACGGCCACCCACGGGTTGGACGGAACGAAGGCGTAAGAGCCGCCCTGATTGACCACGGTCAGCCTGTCGGAGGCGCGCATCTTCGCCTTCATCTCATAGGCCATGATGATGCCGCCGAGACCCGCGCCGAGGACCACAATGTGTGCCACGATTACCTCCCGTGACGATGATTCAGACATATTCCTCTGTGTGAATATGACCGATGAAACTTGAGGAGGCTTTGACCTACGTCAAGCGACTTCCGGCGCGTTGCGTGCACAATGCCTCTTGATCATGTTCGAACGCGGATTGCGAACGCGCGTCGAAGGTGGGAGCGGCTCGATCCGATTGGCCTCGCCCCGGACGAGAAAGCGCAGATTGATGCGGGCAATGGCTTCCGGAGGATAACATGGACGTACGTCAGGCGCCGCAGGTGCTTTGGTTCGAGACCCTCAGCCGAGGCGATGTGTCGAGCGTCGGCGGCAAGAACTCGTCGCTCGGCGAGATGGTGAGGACGCTCGGCAAGAAGGGCGTCAAGGTGCCGGACGGCTTCGCCACCACTGCGGGCGCCTACTGGCGCTTCCTCCAGGCCAACGGGTTTGAGGAGACGATGACGGCGCGCCTTGCGGAGTTCGTGTCTGGCAAGGCGACGCTGGCCGAGACAGGCGCGGCGATCCGGAAGACGATCCTTACCGGCGACTGGCCGAAGGAGACGGAAGAGGCGATTCGCGTCGCCTATCGCGAGCTCAGCCGCCGGAGCGGGAGGAAGGAACTCGACGTCGCCGTCCGCTCGAGCGCTACGGCTGAAGATCTGCCCGATGCGAGCTTCGCCGGACAGCAGGAAACCTTCCTCAACATCCGAGGCGAGACGGCGCTGCTTGAAGCCTGCCGCCGCTGCTATGCCTCGCTCTTTACCGACCGCGCCATCAGCTATCGCACGACGAAGGGCTTCGACCATATGAAGGTGGCGCTGTCGATCGGCGTGCAGCGCATGGTGCGCTCCGACGTCGGCGGCTCCGGTGTCATGTTCTCCCTCGACACGGAGACCGGCTTCGACAAGGTGGTGCTCATCGATGCCGCCTGGGGGCTCGGGGAGAATGTCGTGCAGGGCGCCGTCGACCCTGACGAATACCAGGTGTTCAAGCCGCTGCTCGCCAACAAGAAGCTCTCTCCGATCATCGAGAAGAAGCGCGGCGAGAAAGCCATCAAGATGATCTACGACAGCGGCGCGAATCCGACCCGCAACGTGCCGACCTCGAAGGCCGAGCGCGCGGCATTCGTGCTGTCCGATCCTGAGATCGTGGAACTGGCCCGGTGGGCGGCGACCATCGAGAAGCACTACGGTTGCCCGATGGATATGGAATGGGCGAAAGACGGTGAAACAGACGAGATATTCATCGTCCAGGCGCGGCCGGAGACGGTGCAGTCGCGCCGCGACACCGGGGCGTTCCGCCGCTATCGCCTCGGCGATCACGGCAAGAAGCTTGTGACCGGCCTCAGCGTCGGCGATGCGATCGCAACCGGACGTGTCTGCCTGATCGACGACGCGAGCGAGATCGACCGCTTCGTCGACGGTGCGATCCTCGTCACCAAGATTACCGATCCGGACTGGGTGCCGATCATGAAGCGCGCCTCCGCGATCGTGACCGATCACGGCGGACGCACCTCGCACGCGGCTATCGTCAGCCGTGAGCTCGGGCTTCCGGCGGTCGTCGGCACTGGCGACGGCACGCACCTGCTGCATGACGATCAGGAAGTCACGGTCTCATGTGCCGAAGGCGACCAAGGTTTCATTTACCAGGGGATCGCCAAGTTCAATGTCGAAACCATCGACGTGAGCCATATTCCCGAGACCAAGACCAAGATCATGCTCAACCTCGGCAATCCGGGCGCGGCATTCCGCTGGTGGCGGATCCCGGCCGACGGCGTCGGCTTGGCGCGTATGGAATTCGTGGTCTCCAATCACATCCGCGTTCATCCGATGGCATTGGTCAAATATGACACGCTGAAGGACGAGGCCGCGAAGGCGGAGATAGCGGAGATCACCGCCGGCTACACCGACAAGACGGAGTATTTCGTCGACCATCTGGCGCGCGGCCTCGCGCGCATCGCCGCGACGCTCTACCCGAAGCCGGTTATCGTGCGCATGAGCGACTTCAAGACCAACGAATATGCGGGGCTCGTCGGCGGCTTGGAGTTCGAGCCGAAGGAAGAAAACCCGATGATCGGCTTCCGCGGCGCGTCGCGTTACTATTCGCCGCGCTACAAGGAAGGCTTCGCGCTCGAATGCAAGGCGATGAAGCGCCTGCGCGAGGAGATGGGCTTCGACAACGTCATTATGATGATCCCGTTCTGCCGCTCGGTGAAAGAGGCCGACCGTGTGCTCGCGGTGATGGCCGAGAACGGACTGAAGCGCGGCGTCAAGGGTCTGCAGGTCTACGTGATGTGCGAGATTCCTTCGAACGTCATCCTGGCCAGTGAATTCGCCGAGCGCTTCGACGGTTTCTCCATCGGCTCCAATGACCTGACCCAGCTGACCCTCGGCGTCGATCGCGATTCGGGCGAGCTTGCCGGCCTGTTTGACGAGCAGGATGAAGCGGTCGAGTGGATGATCGGCAGCGTTATCCAGGCGGCACACAAAGCGGGTGCCAAGATCGGCCTCTGCGGCCAGGCGCCGAGCGACCATCCGGAGTTCGCCGAGTTTCTGGTCAGTTGCGGAATCGACTCCATCTCGGTCAGCCCGGACAGCTTCCCCGCAGTCAAGGCGATCGTGGCGAAGAGCGAGAAGGCGGGGGGCAAACCCAAGAAGCGCGCCGGCTGAGAAACGGCCGGCGTTGGCTCAAACCGTTGAGGATTGCCAGTGATCGAGAAGCTTGAAGGGTTCCCGGGAGACGTCATCGGCTTCGTCTGCAAGGGATTCGTGACGCGCCGCGACTATGAGGATGTGCTCGTGCCGGCGGTCGAACGCGCGCTCAAGACGCACGACAAGCTTCGCCTCTACTACGAGATCGATCCGGAGTTCACCGGCTTCGAACCCGGCGCGATGTGGGAGGACTTCAAGGTCGGGATGGGGCATTTCCTTCGATGGGAGCGTGTTGCCGTCGTCACCGATATCGAGTGGGTCGCGCACGGAATTCGCGCCTTCGGCTTCATGATGCCGGCCGCCGTCCGTGTCTTCCCGCTCAAGGAAGCGGCGAAGGCGCGCACATGGCTTGTCTCTGAGTCCGAGTAGGCGCGCCGCTCTACGTTTCCCGGGGTGCAAGTCGGCGGTGCGTGCCGCGCAGCAAGGAGTCAACATGTACACATTTGACAGGACAATTCCGAACACGGGGGTCGCCGAGGCGATCGAGCGCACGAAGAAGGCGCTCGCCGATCACGGGTTCGGCGTGTTGACCGAGATCGACGTCAAAAAGACGCTGAAAACCAAGATCGGCGCGGATATCGACGATTATGTGATCCTCGGGGCCTGCAACCCGAAGATGGCGCACGAGGCGATGAAGCTGGAGCCGCGGATCGGCGCCATGCTTCCCTGCAACGTGATCGTGCGGGCAACGGGTGACGGCGACACCGAAGTTTCCGCCATCGACCCCGTGGCCTCGATGGCCGCGGTCGAGAATCCGAAGCTGAAGGAGGTTGCAGAGACCGTCCGAAAGATGTTGCAGACTGTGGTCGCCCATATTTGAGCCGCCGGAAGCCGATTCGCGCCTCCCCGGCTTGAGGCGGGTCGTGCGCACGGGACTTAGGAGGGAACGACATGAGGGCAGGCGACGTCATGACCACGGACGTGGTGACGGTTGGCCCCGGGACTAGCGTCGCGGAGCTGGCGAAGCTCATGCTCGAGCGGCGGATCAGCGGCGTTCCCGTGGTCGACGTTGCAGGCAGCCTCGTCGGTCTTGTCAGCGAGGGCGACCTGATGCGGCGAGCCGAGCTTGTCACAGGGCGGCGCCCATTGTGGGCGGATTCGACCGCCTCCGCCGAGGAGTCCGCGAAGGCTTATGTCAAGACGCACGGGCTCAAGGTCGGCGACATCATGACCACCGACGTCGTGACGATCGACGAGCACGAGCCGCTCGACAGGATCGCAATGCTCTTTGAAGCGCGCGGGATCAAGCGCGCCCCGGTTTTGCGCGACGGGAAGATCGTGGGCATCGTGAGCCGCGCCAACATTCTGCAGGGGCTCGCCGCAGGCACGTCGGGCGGGATAGGTCCGGATGACAGCGCGATCCGCGCGGCCGATCCTCGCGGCCGCGAAGGAGGATGCCGGCGTGCGCGCCTCGCTGGTCGATGTGATCGTGGCGGACGGCGTCGTGCATCTTTGGGGCAACGTCGCGTCGGAAGCCGAACGCGATGCCGTTCGTGTCTGTGCCGAAACGACCGAAGGCGTTCGGGCAGTCAGGGACCATCTGCGGGTGCTTCCTGCCTCCGTGGTCGCCCTGGAGCCGGAATAGAACAGGGCCAGGGGGCCTCGGGGACAATCTGGTCTCGATCCAAGAGCTTGGAGCGGTGAATGCATCCCATCGCGACTTTGACGATGAACCCGGCGCTCGACCTTTCGACGTCGACGGAGCGCGTCGGGCATACGCATAAGCTGCGATGCGGCGAGCCACGCTTCGATCCCGGCGGCGGCGGGATAAATGTGGCGCGCGTCGTGAAAGTCCTCGGCGGGGACGCGACGGCCGTCTATCCTGCCGGTGGGCCGCACGGCGTTATGCTCCACCGGAGTCTCGATGCGCTCGGCCTCGCACAGCGCGTCGTCCCGATCGCCGGAATGACGCGCGAGAGCTTCACGGTGAATGAGACGGCGACCGGCAACCAGTATCGCTTCGTCCTTCCGGGGCCAACGCTGACGGAGCTTGAGCAACACCAATGCCTCGACGCCATCGCAGCGCTTGAGCCCCGCCCGAGCTATCTCGTCGTCAGCGGCGGGTTTACACCGGGCACCAATGCCGATGTGCTTTGCGCCGAGATCGGGAAGGTCGCCGAGAAGATCGGCGCCCGTCTGATCCTCGATATCTCGATGGCGATGCGACACGCGCCGCTGCGCGGAACCTACCTGATGAAGCCGAGCATCCACGAACTCTCCGTGATGCTCGGGTGCCCGATCGAGACCCGCGCCGATACGATCGCCGCGGCGCGCTCGCTCGTTGCCGAAGGCCGTACGGAGGTCGTCGTCGTATCGCTCGGATCGGAGGGGGCGCTGCTCGTGACCGAGCGCCTGGCGGAGCATTTTCAGGCGCCTGAGGTTCCGGCCGAGAGCGCGGTCGGGGCCGGCGACAGCATGGTCGGCGCTATGGTGTTCGCGCTTGAGAAGGGATGGAGCCTGGCGGAGGTTGTGCGCTACGGCGTTGCCGCGGGAACTGCGACGATCATGACCCCCGGCACGGAGCTCTGCTACGCGGAGGATGTGAATCGTCTCTACAAGGTGACGAACGGAGTTGCCGTGTGAGCGACGGCGTCGCCGCAGCTGAGCCCGGTCGGAGGGCCGCCGGCGATCCGCTCTTTGCGATCAGTGGTGTGACGAAGGTCTATCGGAGCGGCGAGGTAACAATCGAGGCACTTCGCGGCGTCGATGCCACGCTCTTCGAAGGCGAGCTCGCGGTGATGCTTGGGCCGTCCGGCAGCGGCAAGTCCACGCTTCTCAACATCCTCGGCGGTCTCGACAGCGCGACATCCGGATCGGTCGCCTTCCGCGGCGAAGAGCTGACGCGGCTCTCCGACCGCGCACTGACGCTCTACCGACGCGACCATGTCGGCTTCGTGTTCCAGTTCTACAATCTCGTTCCGAGCCTGACGGCGCGCGAGAATGTGGCGCTGGTGACGGAGATCGCGCGCCGTCCGATGAAGCCGGAGGATGCGCTGGCGCTCGTCGGGCTCAAGGATCGCCTCTCGCACTTCCCCGCGCAGCTTTCCGGCGGCGAGCAGCAGCGTGTGGCGATCGCGCGGGCGATCGCCAAGCAGCCCGAGATCCTTCTGTGCGACGAGCCCACAGGGGCGCTCGATTCAAAGACCGGGGTGTTGGTGCTTGAGGCGCTGACCACGGTCAATTCCGAGATCGGCACTTCCGCGGCGATCATCACGCACAATGCGGCGATCCGGAAGATTGCGCACCGCGTCTTCTATTTCGCTGACGGGCGGATTACGGAGACCTCCGAAAACGCCGAGCGGCTGAAGCCCGCCGATATCGAGTGGTGAGAATGCGCGCGCTCGACCTCAAGCTCGTGCGCGATTTTCGGCGGCTTTGGGCGCAGTCGCTCGCCGTTGCGCTGGTCCTCGCCTGCGGCGTCGCGACGCTCATTCTCGCGATCGGCGCCTATCGCTCGCTCGACGAGACGCGGCGCGCCTATTACGAGCGCTACCGCTTCGGCGACATCTTCGCCTCAGCGACGCGCGCGCCGAAGACACTCGACGACCAGATTCGCGCGATTCCCGGCGTCGCCGCCTCGGCGCTTCGTATCGTGAAGCCGGTGCTCCTCGACATCTCCGGCATGCGCGAGCCGGCGACCGGGTGACGGTGTCGCTGCCGAAGGGCGGCGAGCCGGCGGTGAATGCGATCTTTCTGCGCAATGGCCGGCTGCCGGAACCGGGAAGCAGGCTGGAAGTCGTGGTCAACGAGAACTTCGCCAAGGCGCACGACTTTTCGCCTGGCTCCACCTTCCGCGCCATCATGGGCGGCGCGCGCGTCGATCTCAGCGTCGTCGGTATCGCGCTTTCGCCGGAATACGTCTACGCGCTCGGGCCGGGCGACCTGATGCCTGACGACCGGCGCTTCGGCGTGCTCTGGATGAACGAGGAAAGCCTCGCGTCGCTGTTCGATCTCGACGGCGCCTTCAACTCGCTCAGCCTGAGGCTGCTGCGCGGGACAAGCGAAGCGCCGGTCATCGACGAGGTCGATCGTATCCTTGGGCCCTACGGCGGCACGGGCGCCTATGCGCGCCGCGACCAGGTTTCGCATGCCTTCCTCGACAGCGAGTTGACGCAGCTTGCGGCCATGTCGCGGATCATCCCGCCGATCTTCCTCTTCGTCTCGGCGTTTCTGATCAACATGATCCTGTCGCGGCTGATCGCTCTGGAGCGCGAGCAGATCGGCCTTCTGAAAGCGCTTGGATATCGCGCGGTCGCGATTGCCTGGCACTACACGAAGCTCGTGCTTCTGATCACCGCGGTGGGAATCGTAATCGGCTTTGTCGCCGGCACTTGGCTCGGGCGCGGCATGACCCGCATGTATGCGGAGTTCTACAGCTTTCCGTTCCTGATCTTCCGTTCGAACCCGGACATCTATGCGATTGCCGCCGGGATCTCGGTTCTTGCCGCGGTCGCCGGTGCGGCGCGCGCAGTCTATTCGGTGCTGTCGCTGCCGCCCGCCGTCGCCATGCGACCGCCGGCGCCGCCGGTGTTCCGGGAGTTCATGGGAGGGCTGATCGCACGCCTCAGGATCTTCCCGCAGCTTACCGTGATGGCGCTTCGCCACCTCCTGCGCTGGCCGGTGCGCGCTGCGATGGGGATGTTCGGGACGGCGCTGTCGGTCGCGCTCCTGGTGCTGGCGCTTTTCACCTTCGATTCGGTCGCGTTCATGATCGAAGTGATCTATTTCCAGTCCGACCGGCAGGATGCGACGATCAACTTCGCGAGCGAGCGGCCGCCATCGGTCATGCAGGCTGTGCTGAGGCTGCCCGGCGTTCTTGCCGCGGAACCCTACCGGGCTGTGTCCGTGAAGCTGCGGAACGGCCCGCGCGAGCGGCGGCTCTCGATCATCGGTAAGCCCGCGGGCACGGACTTGAGCCGCGTCCTCGATCTCGATCTCAATCCCGTCGTTCTGCCGGAGACGGGGTTGGCGCTCTCGGATCGCGTGGCGCAGATTCTCGACGTACGCCGCGGAGACCTCGTCGAAGTCGAGCTTCTGGAGGGGGACCGCCGTACGGTCGAGGTTCCGGTCACCACGATCATCCAGAGCTATATCGGCCTGTCGATCTTCATGGATATAGACGCGCTCGACCGGCTCGCGGGCATCGGGCCGCGCATCACCGGCGCGCATCTTTCGCTCGATCGGTCGCGCCTCGACGCGCTCTACCAAAGCGTCAAGGGGACGCCGAGCGTCAGCGGCGTCGTGCTGCAGACGGTCTCGCGCCAGCGTTTTCAGGAGACGATGCGCGAAAACCTTACCACCATGATTACGCTTTACGTCACGCTGAGCGTGATAATCGCCTTCGGCGTCATCTACAATTCGGCGCGCATCCAGCTTTCAGAGCGGGCGCGCGAACTCGCAACGCTCAGGGTGCTGGGATTCACGCGGGCGGAGGTTTCGCAGGTGCTGTTGACGGAACTCGGCGTCGTGGTTGCGCTTGCCCAGCCACTTGGCTGGCTGATCGGCTACGGCTTCTCCGTCGCCCTGATCTCTGGATTCGCGAGCGATCTCTTCCGCGTGCCGCTTGTCATCTCCACCCGCACTTTTGCCATTTCGAGCCTGATCGTCCTCGCCGCCGGCGTGGTCTCGGCCCTGGTGGTGCGGCGCAGGATCGACCGGTTCGATCTCGTGCAAGTCCTGAAGACGCGGGAGTAGCACGTGATCTGGCTAAGACGCGGCCTGATGCTGCTCTTCGTGGCGATCGTCGTCGCCGGAGCGGTCTATGCGCTGATGCCGAAGCCGGTGGCTGCCGATCTTGCGACCGTCGATCGCGGTGCGATCGAGGTGACGATCGACGAGGAGGGCGTCGCGCGCATTCGCGACGTCTACAAGGTCTCCGCGACGGTCGGCGGCAATCTCGATCGCTTTCCGCTGGAAGTGGGCGACCCGGTGAAGCGCGGCGTGACCGTCATCGCAGAGATTCGGCCAAGCGCGCCGGCCTTCCTCGACGAGCGCTCACGCCGTGAGCTCGAAGCCGCGGTCGGTGCGGCGACCGCCTCGGTGCGGCTTGCCGAGGCGGAACTCAGCCGCGCGCAGTCGGACCTGCGCATGCGCGATTCCGATCTCGACCGCTCGGAGAAGCTGCGTGAGAGTGGCACCATCTCCGCCAAGGCCATGGACGAGGCGCAGACAGCAGCGGATTCGGCGCGTGCCGCCGTGCGTCAGGCGGAGGCGAATCTGGAGCTTCGCCGCAGCGAGTTTGGGAGCGCGGAGGCCCGCCTCATCCAGCCGAGTGGCGAGGAGGGGTCGGCGGCCGGCACCTGCTGCGTGCAGATCCGCGCGCCGATCGACGGCGTGGTGCTGATGGTTCATGCGGAGAGCGCGCAGGTCGTCCCCGCCGGGGCGCTGATTGCGGAGGTCGGCGATCCCTCCGACATGGAAGTCGCGGTCGATCTTCTTTCGGCTGACGCCGTGCGTGTGCGGCCGGGCGACTCCGCCTACATTGAAGGCTGGGGCGGCAGCAGGGCGCTCTCCGCGAAGGTGCGCCGGGTGGAGCCATCAGCGTTTACCAAGGTTTCGGCGCTGGGGATCGAGGAACAGCGCGTGAATGTGCTTTTGGACCTGCTCGATCCGCGTTCGGCATGGAAGTCGCTCGGGCACGAATTCCGCGTGCTCGTCCGCATCGTCGTCTGGCGTGGAACCGATGTCGTCCGCGTGCCGCTGGCGGCGCTTTACCGCCGCGGTGAGGATTGGACCGTCTTCAAGGTCGTGGAGGGAAGGGCGGTCGCGACCCCCGTCACAATCGACCATCGCAATACCCACTTCGCCGAAGTTCTCGATGGCCTTCAGCCGGGGGATGTCGTCATTCTCCATCCGAGCGACCAGATCGTGAATGGCGTCAAGGTGGAGGCGCGCGAGGTCTTGTGACGGGGATGTCATTCCATTCAATCTACCGGCACGGCTTTGCGCGTGTCGCCGCCGGCACGATCAAGGCCGGAATAGCCGATCCGAAAGCCAATGCGGAGGCGATTCTCGACGCGGCGCGCGCCGCCGACGAGAGCCATGCCGCGCTTCTGCTCCTGCCCGAGCTGGCGCTCTCCGCCTATGCCATCGACGACCTGCTTCTGCAGGACGCGCTGCTCGAAGCGGTCGAGGCCGGCGTCGCGCGGGTGATCGAGGGCTCGCGCGATCTCTTTCCGCTGATCCTCTTCGGCGCGCCGCTGCGCCATCGCGGGCGGCTCTATAATTGCGCGGTCGCCGTGCATCGCGGCCGGCTCCTCGGCGTCGTGCCGAAGGTGCATTTGCCGAACTATCGCGAGTTCTACGAGCGTCGGCATTTCGCCTCCGGCGATGGCGCGGAAGGCGATTCGATCGCGCTTGTCCGGGCAGGAAGTGCCCTTCGGCCCGGATTTGCTTTTCGCTGCGGAGGATCTGCCGGGCTTCGTCGTGCATGCTGAGATCTGCGAGGATTTCTGGATTCCGATTCCGGTCTCATCGCAGGCGGCGCTTGCCGGTGCGACGGTGCTTGCGAACCTCTCCGCGTCGAACATCACCATCGGCAAGGCGGAGACGCGGCGGCTCCTTTCGCAGTCGCAATCGGCGCGCTGCCTCTCCGCCTATCTCTACGCCGCGGCCGGCGCCGGCGAATCGACCACCGATCTCGTCGTGGGACGGCCAGGCCGAGATCTTCGAGAACGGTGTGCTGCTCGCGGAGACCGAGCGCTTTCCGACGGCGATGCAGATAGCTTTTGCCGATGTGGACCTCGACTTGCTGCGCCAGGAACGGGCGCGCATGGGAACCTTCGACGACAATCGCCGCCGGCATCGCGCGGCAAGCGACGCGTTCCGGCGCATTCATTTCCGACTCGACCCGCCGAGCACCGACGTCGGGCTTCTGCGCCGGGTCGAGCGTTTTCCTTTCGTGCCGGCCGATCCGGAGCGCCTCGCACTCGATTGCTACGAGGCCTACAACATCCAGGTCGCCGGCCTCGCGCAGCGGCTCGAGGCGATCGGCACGAAGCGCGTCGTCATCGGCGTTTCCGGCGGTCTCGATTCCACGCAGGCGCTGATCGTGGCCGCGAAGGCGTTTGAGCGGCTCGGGCTGCCGCGGGAAAACATTCTTGCCTTTACCATGCCGGGCTTCGCGACGAGCGAACTGACGAAGGGCAATGCCGACCGGCTGATGCGCGCGCTCGGCGTGACCGCGCACGATCTCGACATTCGCCCGGCGGCAGAGCAAATGCTCAAAGATATGGACCACCCCTTCTCACGCGGTGAGGCGGTCTACGACGTCACGTTCGAGAACGTGCAGGCGGGTCTTCGCACCGACTACCTCTTCCGCCTCGCCAACCAGCACGGCGGCATCGTCATCGGAACGGGCGATCTCTCGGAGTTGGCGCTTGGCTGGTGCACCTACGGCGTCGGCGACCAGATGGCGCACTACAACGTCAATTCCGGGGTGCCGAAGACGCTGATCCAGCATCTGATCCGCTGGGTGATGAGCTCTCGTCAGTTCGATGAAACCGTCGGCGAAACGCTCGAATCGATCCTTCAGACGGAAATCACGCCAGAGCTCGTTCCGGTCGGGGCCGGCGAGACGCCGCAAAGCACGGAGGCCAAGGTCGGCCCCTACGAACTGCAGGACTTCAACCTTTTCTACACGGCCCGCTACGGCTTCCGTCCGTCGAAGATCGCGTTCCTGGCGCTTCACGCCTGGGGGGACACGGGAAACGGCGATTGGCCGGCCGGCTTTCCCGCCGACCGGCGGCGTGCCTACGACCTCGCGACGATCAAGAGCTGGCTCCGCGTGTTCCTGCAGCGCTTCTTCGGCTTCAGCCAGTTCAAGCGCTCGGCGATGCCGAACGGTCCGAAAGTCTCGGCCGGCGGGGCGCTCTCGCCGCGCGGCGACTGGCGCGCGCCCTCCGATGGCAACGCGCGCGCCTGGCTCGAGGAACTGGACGTGAACGTGCCGGACGGCTGAAGGAAGCTTCCTACAGATTTCGACGACACGGCCCTCCGGAGCCGATCAGGCTACCACCGGTGCCGGGTTTATCGGCGAGGCTAGGCCCCTGCGCTCGACCATCAGTTGCGGCGCGGACCGCGGCATTCTGCGGGGGGCGGGGAATATTTTTCTCTTTGACCGACCTCGCGCAGATGCGAAAGATGTCGTCGTCGTTTGCCCGTCCGGTCCCCGAGAGGTAAGCCGCCCGGATCGGGCAGAACTCATCGGGGCATCCATGTCTGTTCGCGAAGCCTTTGCCGCCAACTTGTCGCGCCTGTGCGAGGGAGAGCGGAGCATTGCGTCCGTCTGCAGGTCGACTCAGATCAACCGGCAGCAGTTCAACCGGTACCTGTCGGGAGGCTCGATCCCGAGCGCGCGCAATCTGGAAAAAATTTGCCGTCACTTCGGTATCGACGAGCCTGAGCTTTTTAGAAAGCCGTCTGAGGAAGCGCGCGCGCGTTCCGACAATGACGGGGAGCCGTGGTCGCATACCGACCTGCGATCAACGCTGAAGAGGCTTTACAGGGAGACACCCTCATCCGTTCAGCCGGGCCTCTACTTCGCGCATTTTGCCTATCCGCCCGATCCGGGGAGCGTCGTCCGCTCGACGGTCATCGTGCGGCGTGAGGGGAATTTGACGACCTTTCGCCGGCTGACCGGCTTCGCCGAGCCCTCGGGCTCATGGTGGTCGCATTTCCACGGTGATCATCAAGGTATCGTGCTCGAACGCCGGGGCTGGCTTTACTTCGACGGGCTGAACAACGTCGCCAGCCAGGAGCCGACCCTAATGGTGCTTCGGTGGGTACCGGACGCCGAGCCGATGCTCGGCGGCTTCGCCACGATCCTGACGCCCGACGGCCCAACGGTGACGGCCGTCGTGCTGAACTCCTGCGGTCCGCGCGCGACACTGCGGACGGTGCTTAGATCGTCGCACGTCTACTCGGTCGACGACGCGCGAATCGATCCGATCATTCTCGACGCGCTCGACGAGCAGTGCGAACGCCTCATCGCGACGGTTCGCCGACTCGATCTCACCGTGACGCCCGAACTCAACCCGAAGCGCGTGCTCGGCGAGAGAAGCGTGCTCAATGGTAGACGTTGACGGCTAGCTTCGACGCTTCGTCCTCGGCCACGGCCAATAGGTAGTCGAGCAAGCCCAGTTCTCTCGTCCCGGGCCCCTTCGTCAGTTCCCGCATTCCGCTGACCATGTCTGCAATATAGGCCGCGATGTCGGCAGTGCTGAGAACCGTGTCCGCGGCTTCCTTGCTCGGCTTAGTCGGCAGGTCGTCGGGCTGATCGCGGGTCATTCTACGCTCCACTCCTGAGCCTTGCGCATCGGAGCGTGACACTACCGGGCGACCGGAAAACGTTCCAAGACCACTACCGTACCTAAAGGCGCGAAGGTTCGCGAAAGCCGCGAAAGAGAGTGCTGCATCTGTACGCTTCCCGCGCGCCGTTCGCGGGCTCCGTTACTTGCCGGCGGCGGGCGACCGACGTTCCCTCACACGCGGGACAGCGAGTCCCGTCAACGTGTCAAACAGAGAGGGGATTTCAGATGAAGCTCAATCTTTCCGTCAAGCCCGCGACGTCGCAGCGCACGTTCGTTACCCCGGGCATGTTCTTCAACAAGGTCTGAAGAACCGATTACCGCCGCCGCCCGCGTCGAAGCGTGGTCGGCGGCGGTTCCGATAGCAAGAAGGCTCAGGAGATCACAGCAATGCGCATGCGAGCGGCACGGACGTTGGTGTTTTCGAGACGGGAGGCGGGCCTTCTTGCCTTCAATTTTCTTTCGGGATCCGAATTCTCGTGCAGCCCCGATCTCCTTGCCTTGCTGGAGATGATGGACGACTGGTCGGAATTCGACGACATCGCCGCGTCTCTGCCCGCCATGTCGCGTGAAGAGCTCCGTTCAAACATTCAAGCGCTTGTCTCGGTCAACGCGGTGACGGAGGAGAACTCGGATTTCGCGCAGGCCGAGGACACGTTCGAGGCGAGCTGGAGCTGGGGCCTGCCCTCGGCGCTGTTTCATTTCAGCGTTCAGGACAAGGACTATCTCACGCTCGAGCAGTCGGAGGACCTGCAGCGCGCGAAACTGGAACAATGCCGCCAGCCGCCGCTGCACGTGACCAACACGCGCCTGTGCGGCACGGCGCTGCCGCTGCCACCGGCGCTCGACCACAACGAGCTCCTGCAACTGATGGCGCGGCGGCGAACGAACCGATCTCCAACGCCGCAACCGGTCTCGCTCAAGCAGCTTTCAGACTGCCTCTTCGCGGGCATGGGAATCACCGGCGAAACGGTGAACTGCGCCGGGACGCTGCCGCTCTCGATGACGCCGTCGGGCGGCGCGCGCAATCCTTATGAGGCGTACGTCTATGCGCGCTCGGTGGAGGGCCTCGACCCCGGCTTCTATCATTACTCCGCGTTCGAACACTCGCTCGGAAGGCTTCCGACCAACGTGTTGCCCAAGCCTTCCGAACTGATCGGCGGTCAGGACTGGGCCGACGACATGCCCTGCCTCATCGTCCTCTGCGCCTTCTTTGAGCGCTCGATGTGGAAGTACAACGACGCCAACGCCTATCGCGTGGTGCTGATCGAAGCCGGCCATATCGGGCAGAATCTGATGCTGGCGGCGACTCATCACGGGCTGACGGCCTGCCCCACGGCAGCGCTCAGCCATGCGGAGATTCGCAATTGGCTGGCGCTTGGGGACGAGTTCACGCGCGCGCCGGTCTATGCGCTGACGCTCTCACACGGCGCCGATTCGTCCGACTCTGCCGTCAAGCCGCTCGATGTGGCGGGGGGCCGGCCGATTTCCGCCGCTCTCTAGATCACTAACGAATCACTAACGCGCGCCGCAGTCTGCCCGCGGGCGCGCGGCCTGACTGGCGCCCCGCGGCCAATAGCCACCGCGCAGCCGCGGTTGCGCGGTCCGTCATGATTTTCTCGCCCTTGCGCGCTATCAAGGATCGACTAACCGGGGCTGTGCCATCATCCGATGGCAGAAGCTCCCGTGGCCCCTCCCAGCCGCAAGCATGACGACACGTAATTTCGACGCACTCTTCGAGCCCAAGGCGATCGCGCTCCTTGGCGCCAGCAACCACCCGAACACAGTCGGTGCGGTGCTCGCCCGGAATTTGTTTGAAGCCGGCTTCCACGGTCCCGTGATGACCGTCAATCCGCACGAGGAGGCGATCCGCTCGTCGGTCAATTACCACTCGGTCGCGGAACTCCCGATGGTGCCGGACCTGGCAGTCATCGCGACGCCGCCGCAGACCGTGCCCGGTCTCGTTGCCGAACTCGGGCAGCGCGGCTGCCGCGCGGCGGTCGTCGTCACCGCCGGCTTCGGCGAAGGGGAGCGGGCCGACGGCGAGGCGCTGAAGCAGGCGATGCTTGAAGCTGCGAAGCCGCATCTCCTCAGGATCATCGGCCCGAACTGCCTCGGCTTCATCTCGCCTGCCGCTGGCATCAACGCGAGCTTTGCGCATCTCACGCCGAAGGCCGGCGATCTTGCTTTCGTGACGCAGTCGGGCGCACTCGCGACCGCCGTTCTCGACTGGGCAACGGCACGCGGCATCGGCTTCTCGCACGTCGCCTCGCTCGGCGCGATGAGCGACATCGACTTCGGCGACATGCTCGATCATCTGGCTGCAGACCGCCACACGCGCGCCATCCTGCTCTACGTTGAAAGCGTCACCGATGCGCGCAAGTTCATGTCCGCCGGCCGGCTCGCCGCGCGCACCAAGCCGGTGGTGGTGATCAAGGCCGGGCGAAGCAGCGCCGGCGCGCGGGCGGCGCGCTCGCATACGGGCGCGCTCGCCGGCTCCGATGCCGTCTACGACGCAGCGTTCCGGCGCGCCGGGATGTTGCGCGTCTATGAGCTGCGCGAGCTTTTCGAGGCGGTGGTGACCCTTGCCGCGGGCGTGCGTCCGGCCGGCGATCGGCTTGCGATCCTGACCAACGGCGGCGGGGCAGGGGTGCTCGCCACCGACGCGCTCGCCGACTTCGGTGGCACGCTCGCCGAACTCTCGCAGGCGACGATCGAGAAGCTCGACGGCGCGCTGCCGAAAACCTGGTCGCGGGGCAATCCGGTCGATGTCCTCGGCGATGCCAAGGGCGACCGCTACCAGGTCGCGCTCGAAGCGATTCTCGCCGACCGCGGCGTCGACGCCGTTCTTGTCATGAACTGCCCGACGGCGGTCGCGGACAGCGCCGACGCAGCGCGCGCCGTGCTCAGCGTTGCCGAGAAGGCGCCGCGCGCCACGATCGTGAGCTGCTGGCTGGGCGAGGGGGCGGCGGAAGAGTCGCGGCGGCTTTTCGCGGCGCGTCGTCTGCCGAGCTACGAGACTCCGAACGAGGCGATCCGGGCGCTGATGCATCTCGTCAACTACAAGCGCAACCAGGATCTCCTCATGGAGACGCCGCCGGCGATCCCCGCGCTTCGCCGCGCGGACGGGGCATCGGCGCGCGCGCTGATCGCGAAGGTGATCGCGGAGAAGCGCACGCTCCTGACGGAGCCGGAGGCGAAGACGCTGCTTTCAAGCTTCGACATCCCCGTCGTCGAGACATTCACGGCGCACGATCCGGCGGAAGCCGCGGCCTTTGCGCGGAAGATCGGCGGGCCAGTCGCGGTGAAGATCCTATCCCCCGACATCACGCACAAATCCGATATCGGCGGCGTGCGCTTGAACCTTCGTTCGCCGGAGGTCGTGGAGCTTGCTGCGCGCGACATCCTTGCGACGGTCAGCGAACGTGCCCCGAAAGCGCGCATCACCGGTCTCACGGTGCAGGCGATGGTAAACCGGCCGAATAGCCAGGAGCTGATCGTCGGCATCGGCGAGGACGCTGCGTTTGGGCCGATCCTGCTCGTCGGTCACGGAGGCACGGCGGTCGAGATCATCAACGACAAGGCCATCGGCCTGCCGCCGCTCAACCTGGTGCTGGCGCGCGAGATGATCGCGCGCACGCGCGTATCGAAGATGCTTGCCGGATATCGCGACCGCCCACCGGTCGACGTCGACGCCGTGGCGCGGACCCTGGTGCGGCTTTCGGAGCTTCTGATCGACCTCCCGGAGGTAGCGGAGCTCGACATCAACCCACTGCTTGCCGGGCCGGACGGGGTGATCGCGCTCGACGCAAGAGTTGCCGTCAGACCGCCGGGGTCCGAGCGCCGCCGACCGGCGATCGAACCATACCCCTCGGAGCTTGAGCATCAGATCGAGATCAACGACGGATTACGGCTCGAAGTCAGACCGATCCGCCCGGAGGATGAGGTGCGGCTCGTCGAGATGGTGGCGCGCTCGTCGCAAGCGGACATCCGGCTGCGCTTTCTCGGGCCGCTCCGCGAAGTGCCGCACCTTCTCGCGGCGCGGCTTTCGCAGATCGACTACGACCGCGAGATGGCACTGATCGCGATCGACGACCGGGAGGGGCCGAGCCGGGGCGAGATTCTCGGCGTGTCGCGTTTCATCGCCGATCCCGACAACGAACGCGCGGAGTTCGCCGTGATGGTGCGCTCCGATCTGAAGGGGCGAGGGCTCGGCTTCCAGCTCATGCGCGACATCCTGGCCTGCGCGAGGCGGCGCGGTATCAAGACGATCTACGGCGACGTCCTGAGCGAAAACACGACCATGCTTCTGATGGCCGAAGAACTCGGCTTCCGGCGCGAGGGCACGGAAGGCGGGGTCGTCCGGATCTCCATCGATCTTTGAAATCCGGGATGTGCCCGAGACGTTCTCGACGGCGGCAGAGGCTCAGACAGCCAGATATTCGTGGCGGAGATCGGTGTTCTCCAGCACCTCTTGCGCGGGCCCCTGATAGGCAACCGTCCCCATGTCGAGAATGACGGCGCGGTCGGCGAGTTGCAGCGCGGCGATGGCGTTCTGCTCGACGATGATCGTGGTAATGCCGAGCGCCTTGATCTCCGCGACGATCTTCTCGATCTCGCGCACGATCACCGGAGCAAGCCCCTCATAAGGCTCGTCGAGGAGCAGCAATTTCAGGTCACGGGCGAGCGCGCGGGCGACCGCCAGCATCTGCTGCTCGCCGCCGGAGAGTGTCGTCGCCTCCTGCTTGCGGCGCTCGGCGAGGCGCGGGAAATGCTCGTAGATTCGCTCCAGCGACCAGCCGATCGGCGGCGCGACCTGGGAGAGAAAGAGGTTTTCCTCCACGCTCAGCCCGCCGATGATGCGGCGGTCCTCGGGGACGAGCTGGATTCCCTGCCGCGCCGCCTGATGGGCGCGCAGCGGATGGACCGGTTTGCCGGCGAGGAAAATCTCGCCGCGCTTAAGCGCCGGATTGTCGGTGCGGGCAATGGTGCGCAAGGTCGAGGTCTTGCCCGCTCCGTTGCGGCCGAGAAGGGCAAGCACCTCCCCCTCCCGCACCTCGAACGAGACGCCCTGGACGATGTAGCTCTCGCCGTAATAAGCGTGCAGGTCGTGGCAGGAGAAATAGGCGTCGCCTGCCGCGGCCCGCGCAGCGGTCGCATCGCTCGGCGTTGACACGGCAACCGTCGGAGTGGCGACTTCAGCCATGACCGTCATTGATGGGCGCCCCCAAGATAGGCTTCCTGCACGCTTGGATCGGCCCGCACCTCATCGGGCGAACCATCCGCAATAATTCGGCCTTGCGCAAGCACCGTCACGCGGTCGGCCAAGCTGAAGACAACGAGCATGTCATGCTCGATGATCACCTTGGTCATGCCGCGCGCCTTGATCTTCTGCAGAAGATCGATCGTGCGGTTGGTGTCGAGGCGCGACATGCCGGCGGTCGGCTCGTCGAGAAGCAGGAGCCGCGGCGACTGGACCAGGCACATCGCCAGCTCAAGCCGGCGCTTGTCGCCGCGCGACAGGCTCCCCGCCTCGTGGTGGAGCTGGTTTTGAAGCCCGACATCCTCGATCGTCGCCTCGGCCTTGTCGCGAAGCTCAGCCTCGTGGGTCATCCTCCGCCACGCGCGAATGCGGAACGCGCCGTCGCGCTTGGCGAAGGCGGGGATAATCACGTTGTCGAGCACCGAAAGGTCGGGAAAGATCTCCGGCGTCTGGAACACGCGCGACACGCCCATCTGGTTGATCTGGTAGGGCGTCTTGCCCGTCAGAATCTGCCCGTCGAAGACCACGGTGCCGGAATCCGGCTTGAGGCGGCCCACGCAGATGTTGAGAAGCGTCGATTTGCCGGCGCCGTTCGGCCCGATGATCGCGCGTGTCTTACCCTCTTCGATCTCAAGATCGATGTCGCTCAGAGCGTGCAGGCCGCCGAAGCTCTTGAACACGTCGGCGACGTGGAGGACGACGTTTCCCGGGTGGCTCACGGTCATACGCTCACTCCGCGGGTTGCTCGGCCGGCTTTGCCGGGCCTATGGCGCCGGGCGTGCCGCGATCGAAAAGGCGGCCGATGCGTCGCACCCCCGCCATGATGCCACCCGGCTGGAAGATGACGATCAGCATGAACACGACGCCGAGCGTGAGCTGCCAGCCGCCGCCGACGAAGAGGCTGGCAATCGCGACGGCGACTTCCTGCACAGGCGTCGGGAGGAAGGAGAAGGCCTGATAGAGCGTCTGATCGTTGAAGGCGGAGAAGATATGCTCGAAATATTTGATGATCCCGGCGCCGACGAGCGGCCCGAGAAGCGTGCCGGCGCCGCCGAGGATGGTCATCAGCACGACCTCGCCGGATGCCGTCCACTGCATGCGCTCTGCCCCGGCCAGCGGGTCCGTGACGACGAGGAGCGCGCCCGCCAGCCCCGCATACATGCCGGAGACGACGAAAGCGGCGAGCGCATAGGGCCGCGTGTTGAATCCCACGTAGCCCATGCGGTTCTGGTTCGAGCGAATGGCGCGTAGCGCCATGCCGAAAGGCGAGCGGAAGATTCTAAGCGCAATGAAGAACGCGATGATGAGCATCACAGCGCAGAAGTAGAAGCCGCCATACCCGCTCATCTTGATGCCGAAGAACTCCGGCGTCGGAAGACTCGCCGCCGGCGTCCAGCCGAAGGCCGCGTCGATGATGTGGGGGTCACCGCGCAAGACGCGCAGCCCGGTCTCGCCGTTGGTGATCGGCGTGAACACCGAATAGGCGAGGTTGTAGGACATCTGCGCAAAGGCAAGCGTCAGGATCGAGAAATAGATGCCGGAGCGGCGCAGGCTCACATAGCCGATGATTGCCGCGGCAACCCCAGACAAGAGCACAGCGAAGATGATGGCCGGCAGCGCGTTCATTGTCAGAAGCTTAAGCGACCACATGGTCGCGTAGGAGCCGACGCCGAGGAAGGCGGCGTGACCGAACGAAAGGTAGCCGGTCAGCCCGAACAGGATGTTGAAGCCGATCGCGAAGATTCCGTAGATCGCGAAGCGCTGCAGAAGATCGGGATAGCCGGCCCCAATCGGCGCCAGCCAATACGGCATCGTTAGCACGGCCGCTGTGAAAGCGACCATCAGGACCGCGTCGCGGCGTGGCGTGCCCTGGCTCATTATCATCGATCAGGTCTCCATCACGCCGGTACGCCCGAGCAGGCCGCGTGGGCGAACGAGGAGCACGATGACGGCGACCAGATAGATGATGATCTGGTCGATGCCGGGAATGATCTGCTTGACCTCGTTCATCGCCGCCAAGGACTGCAGTACGCCGAGCAGAAATCCGGCGAGGATCGCGCCGGGGAGCGATCCCATGCCGCCGACCACGACGACGACGAAGGAGAGCACGAGGAATTCCATCCCCATGCGATAGTCGGGCGAGACGATCGGTGCGTACATTACGCCGGCAAGGCCCGCGACCACCGCGGCGAGGCCGAAGACGACGGTGAAGCGGCGCTGGATGTTGACGCCAAGCAGGCCGACGGTCTCGCGATCGCGCATCCCGGCGCGCACCACCATCCCGTAGGTGGTGAATTGCAGGAAGGCGAAAACGCAGCCGATGATGAGCGCGGAGAAGGCGAAGTAGATGAGCCGCCACCACGGATAGACGACACCGGCCCCAAGCCCGAACCAGGCGCCGACGTCGGCGCTTCCGGCAAAAGCGGGCGGCGCGGTCACCGGCACAGGATTGGCGCCCCAGATCGCCTTGACGATCTCCTGAAGCACGATCGCAAGGCCGAACGTCACGAGAATTTGCTCGGCGTGTGTGCGCTTGTAGAAGAACTGGATCAGGCCGCGTTCCATCGCCAGACCGATCAGGAGCATCACAGGGACGGCAAGGAGAATCGAGAGTGGCGCGGAATAGTCGATGATCGTCTGCCCGAAATCGCCGAGCCAGACCCGCAAATAGGGGACCTCCTTATAGGCGTCGAAAAAGGTGATCGCCGGGTCCTTGATCCTGGTGGAGATCGTCAGAAGATTCTGAAAGGCAACGGCGCAGAAGCCGCCGAGCATGAAGAGCGCGCCGTGCGCAAAGTTGACGACGCCGAGGGTCCCGAAAACGAGCGTCAGCCCGAGCGCGATCAGCGCGTAGGCACCCCCTTTGTCGAGCCCGTTCAGGAGTTGCAGGACGATTGCATCCAGCATTGCCCAGTCCGCCTATTCCCCAAGCGGTCAGTTTTACACGAATACGCGTCTGTGCAACGAGACAATCAAATGGCCGGCCGCTCGCAAAAACGAGCGGCCGGCTGGAAAGCCGTTTTGAAGACTAGGACGGCATGTAGGGGCCAAGATCGGCCTTCCCATCCGGATTGAACTGCGGGATGTTCGGGTCGTATTCGACCTGCGCCCGCGGCACGACCTTGACGATGTCGAGGATGTCGAACTGGTTCTCCGGCTTCTCCTTGCCCTGCACGACCAGCACGTCCTTGAAGCACTGATGGTCGGTTGCACGGTATTCGGTGGGCCCATTGCCCATGCCGTCGAATTTCAGGCCTTCAAGCGTCTTGATCACGTCCGGCGGATAGAAGGTGCCGGCCGTCTCCACGGCGTTCGCGTAAAGCAGCGCCTGCACGTAGCAGGTCTGCGCTGCCTGCGAGGGCGGTGCGCCATAGGCGCTGCCGAACGACTTGGTGAACGCCTGGGTGGCATCGTCGGGAAGCTTGTAGTTCCAGTTCGACGTCCCAAGGATCCCCTTGATGGCGTCGCCGGCGCCCTGAGCCATCAGCTCGGAGATGAGCGGCACTACGATCTCGAACTTCTTGCCGTTCGCCATCTTGTCGCGCAGGCCGAACTGCACCGCCTGCGTGAGCGAATGGATCATATCGAAGCCGTAGTGGTTCAGGATCAGCACGTCGGCGCCGGAGTTGAGGACCGGCGTGATGTACTGCGAAAAGTCCGGCGCGCCGACCGGTGTTCTGACGGTCGCCTGCGTTTTCCAGCCGAGAGCCTCGGTGGCGTCCTTGATCGACTCTTCCTGCGTCCAGCCCCAGGTGTAGTCGCTGGTCAGGTGGTAGGCGACACGGTCCTTGCCATATTCCTCACCGAGGATCGGCCCGAGCGCCTGACCGGACATGTAGGCGTCGAAGAAATGGCGGAAGCCATAACGACGGCGGTCCTTGCCGGTCGTGTCGTTCGAGTGGGTCAGGCCGCACATGAAGATGATGCCGGCCTCCTGGCAAAGCGACTGAACGGCGACCGCCACGCCCGACGACGAGCCGCCGGTGATCATGATCGCGCCGTCCTTCTCGATCATCTGCTTGGCGGAGGCGCGTGCGGCGTCCGACTTGGTCTGCGTGTCGCCGGTGACGAATTCGATCTTCTTGCCGAGGACGCCATTTCCCTTGAGCGCCTTGGGCGTCATGGTGTTGAGCATACCGCCGTCGCCCTCGCCGTTGATGTGCTGAACGGCGAGCTGATAGGCCTTCAATTCGTCCTTGCCTTCGTCGGCGTAGGCCCCGGTCTGCGGCACGTTGAAGCCGAACGTGACGCTCGAACCCGAGGTCTTGGACGGGTAGTTGCCGATCGGCATTTCCTCAGCCCAGGCGCCACGCACAAAATGCAGGGGCGCCGCCATCACGAGCGAGGTCGCGGCTCCAGCCTTGAGGAGCCCACGCCGAGAGAGGCGTTTGTCGGAGATTCTCATCAGTTTCCTCCTGGGTATCTTCCCAGTCGCTGTCTTGCCGCGACGGGTGGGTGCGCAAAGCGAACCGCGCAGATTGTAAATCCCTCGCGTAATTCCTGCCAGAAGCGATTGATTGCACACGCAATTTTTGTAAATATCCCGCCGTGCGGCGCAATAAGACTGTAAACATTGTCAAGCGCCGCATGGTGAGGAAGCGCCTATGGAGAGAACGACCGCCGGCTTTCGCCTGCGCCAGATACGGCGCGAGCGCGGCGTGACGCAGGCGGCGCTTGCCGCGGCGGCCGGCATATCGCCGAGCTATCTCAATCTCATCGAGCAGGGAAAGCGGCGGATTGCCGGGGCGCTGCTCCGCCGCCTCGCCGATGCGCTCGATCTCGACATGGACGAGATCAACGGAGCGGAGACGTCGCGACTTGTCCAGGACCTGACGGAGATCACCGCCGACCCGATTCTGCGCGATCTCGGGATCGACCCGACCGGTGCGCAGGAGATCGTCGGGCGGCAGCCGGTCTGGGGGCGGGCGCTGGTGCGGCTGCATCGCTCCTATCGGCGGGCTAGCATGCTGTCGGAGACGCTCGCGGAACGGCTCGGGCACGATTCCGATCTCCTGGAAGCAAGCCACGAGCTCCTGACCCGCATGACCTCGATCCGGTCGTTCTCCGAGATCCTGCGCGAGCATCCCGACATCGCGCCGCCGCAGCGCGAGAGGTTCACGGCATTGATCGCGGAGGAGAGCGGCAAGCTCGGCGATATCGCAAAGTCCGTCTTCGATCGCCTGAGCGAGTTCGGAGACAGCGCGCGGCCGACGACGCCGGCCGAGGAGGTCGACGACTTCATCATCGACCGGCGGAGCTTCTTCGCCGAGCTTGAGGCAGCGGCCGAGGCGCTCGTCAAGACGATGCGGGCGGACGGCGCGCCGAGCGAGGCGGCCATCATCGAATGGCTCGACCGCGAGCGCGGAATCCGAGTCGCGACGGGCGGCGTCGCGACGCCGAAGCGCCTCGGTCAGCGACGAGGCACGTTCGATCGCCAGGCGCGCGTCTTCACGCTGCCCGCCGGGCTGGCGCCGGCGACGCACCGTTTCCAGCTTGCGCGGCTCGCCTTCGCCGTCGATCAGGCGGCGCTCGTCGCGCAGCTCGTGCGCGATCCGCGGCTGACCTCGGATGCCGCGCGCACGCGGGCGACCGAGGCGCTCTACAGCTACGGGGCGGGTGCGCTTGTCCTTCCCTACGATGCGTTCCGGAGCGCGGCGGAAACCGTGCGCTACGACCTTGAGCGGCTCGCCGCGCTCTTCAGCGCAAGCATGGAGCAGGTCTGTCACCGGCTGGTGACGCTTCGCCGCCCCGGCGCGGAAGGCATTCCGTTTGCGTTCCTGCGTGTCGATCCGGCCGGAAACATTTCGAAGCGTTTCAGCCTTCCGACGCTCAGGCTTCCGCGCTACGGCGGCGCCTGTCCGCTCTGGGCGATCTACCGCACGTCGCTCAATCCCGGCTCCCTGGTGACGCAACGGGTCAGGCTGCCCGACGGTGGCGAATTCCTGTTCATGGCCCGCATGCTCACCAAGCCGGCGCCCGGATTCGGTGCGCTCGCCGAGAGCTTCAGCGTGATGATCGCCTGCGATGCCGTCTACGCAGAGCGCCTCGTCTACGGCGAGGCGTTGCGCAGTGGCTCAGGCCTGACGCTCGAAGCCGGCATCAACTGCCACCTATGTCCGCGCGAAGGCTGTGCGCAGCGGGCGTTTCCGCACGTGAACGCACCCCAATCAGGCCTGTCGGAACATGTCAGATCAGCCTAAAGTGGCGATGCTGCAAAGGTCTGCAACAAGAGCCGGCAGCGGGAGGATTGATGTGCGCCCTTTGGTGTTGATCGCCGAGGATGAACCCTACATCGTTGAATCGCTGACGTTCCTCATCGAGCGCGCAGGGTTTGAGGTCGCCGTCGCCAAGGACGGCGCCCTCGCGCGTGAGGCAATCCAGACCCTGCGTCCGGCTGTCGTGATCCTCGACATCATGCTGCCGGAAGAGAACGGCATGGAGGTGCTGCGCTTCGTGAAGAGCACCCGCGAGCTTTGCGATATCCCGGTTCTGGTGCTGACCGCGCGCGGCCAGGAGAACGACCGGCAGATGGCGCTTTCGCTCGGCGCAAATGCCTTCGTGACCAAGCCGTTCTCCAACCAGGATCTCGTGAAGCGGACCCTGGCGCTTGCCGGCGTCGCCGGGGCCGAGACCCGGGAAGGGACGCAGGAATGACCTCGCGCCGCGTGGTCGAGCTGGCTTTTTTGCTCCCCTGGGTCGGAAGTCTTTCTGCTGACGCCGCCGGTCGTGATCATCTGGCAGACCTGGGCACGGGCCGCCGACTATCCGCTCTTCATCATCTATCTCTTCGTGTGCTGGCTCTTACTCATCATCGCTGGCGGGCTGGTGGCGTGGCGGCTCCAGTGGCCGGGCGACGCGCGCCCCCAGAACGCGCCGGCCCGCGACGGCGACGACCGCTGACGGCGACGCCATGCTGACCCCGGGCTTCGTCCTCCCGATCGCAGGCGCTTATCTCGCGCTTCTCTTCGTCCTGGCCTTCGTTACCGATCGCATGGCGGCGAAGGGCCGCGCCAAGCTCATCAGCTCACCCGTCGTCTTCACGCTCTCGCTCACAGTCTATTGTACCTCGTGGACCTTCTTCGGCGCGGTCGGCTCGGCGGCGCGAAACGGAGCCGAGTTCGCGGCGATCTATCTCGGCCCGACGCTGGTCTTCGTCGGCGCGTGGTTTCTTCTGCGCAAGCTCGTGCGCATCTCAAAGACCCACCGCATCACCTCGATCGCCGACTTCATCTCCTCGCGTTACGGCAAGAGCACGCGCGTCGCCGCGATCGTGACGCTGATCGCCGTGGTCGGCACCACGCCCTATATCGCTCTGCAGCTGAAGTCGGTGGCGACGAGCCTCGACACGCTGACCATCGGCCGCTCCCTTATCTCAGCCGAGGCGCACGGCCTCTTCGGCGACACGGCGTTCTGGGTGGCGGCGTCGATGGCAGCGTTCGTCATCATCTTCGGGACGCGCAATATCGGCGCCGACGAGCATCATCCGGGCGTCGTCGCGGCGATCGCCTTCGAGTCGCTCGTGAAGCTGGCGGCGCTGGTCTCGGTCGGGCTCTTCGTGGTGATAGGGCTGAAGGTCACGAAGGCGGATTATTCGGGAGCCGTGTGGCTCGATCCCGCCCTTCGCAACACGCCGCCGTTCTGGGGCAGCGATCCGGCGCGCTGGACGGCGACGCTTTTTCTTGCAGCAAGCGCCATCATTTGCCTGCCGCGGCAGTTCCAGGTGACGGTCGTGGAAGTCACGGACGAACGGCACTTGCGGACGGCGGCGTGGCTCTTCCCGCTCTACATGTTTCTGATCAGCATCTTCACCGTGCCGATCGCCGTCGCCGGTCTCGGCACGGTCGGCGCCGACGCCAATTCCGATCTCTACGTGCTTACCGTTCCGATGGAGGCCGGTCGGGAGTTCCTTGCGCTCGGCGCGTTCATCGGCGGCTTCTCATCGGCAACGTCGATGGTGATCGTCGCCTGCATCGCGCTTTCGATCATGATCTCCAATCACATCGTCATGCCGCTGCTCTTGAGAAGCAGCCGGCTCAAGCTGCACGAGAAGCGCGATCTGACGGGTCTTCTGCTTGCCGTCCGCCGCCTGTCGATCGTGCTGATCCTGACGCTTGGATTTCTCTATTATCGCGTCGGGGCGCGCTCCGACGCCCTCGCCGCGATCGGTCTCATCTCGTTCGCCGGCGCCGCACAGCTCCTGCCGGCCATGATCGGCGGCATCTACTGGCGCAGCGGCACCGAGCGCGGCGCGGTGGTCGGCCTGATCGCCGGGTTCGTGATGTGGGGCTACACGCTCCTTCTTCCGAGCATCATCCGGGTCGGAGGCGCGATGCAGGGACTTCTGACGGACGGGCCTTTCGGCCTTCGTTGGCTGAGACCGGAGGCGCTGTTCCATCTCGAGGGCTGGGACCCGCTCGTGCACGCGCTCTTCTGGAGCCTTGCGCTCAACGTCGGCGCCTACATCTTCGTCTCGCTGTTCTCCAACCAGAATCCGATCGAGCGGCTGCAGAGCGCACTTTTCGTCGACGCATTCGGACGCCTTCCGCGCGAGACGACACGCGCATGGACCGGCGACACGGCGGTGGAAGACCTGATGGCGCTGGCGCGGCGCATCATCGGACCGGAGCGCGCCTACCGGGCCTTCCGCGACTACGCGGAGGGAGAAGGGCGCGAGATGCACGAGCTCGTCGCCGACACGCCATTGATCTCCTTCGTCGAACGCCAGCTCGCCGGCTCGATCGGCGCCGCTTCGGCGCGCGTGCTGGTGTCACGCATCGCCGGCGGCGAGACGATCAGTCTCGACGAAGTCATCACCATCCTCGATGAGACGCAGCAGGCAATCGAATACGGCCGGCAGCTTGAGCAGAAGTCTTCTGAGCTCGAGGCGATCGCTGCGCAGCTTCGCGAAGCGAATGCGCGGCTCAAGGAGATCGACACGATGAAGGACGATTTCCTCTCTCGCGTCAGCCACGAGCTTCGCACGCCGATGACCTCGATCCGCTCCTTCGCCGAGGTCCTGCTCGACTCCGATGTGCTGCCGCAGGAGAAGCGCGGCCGCTTCATCAGTATCATCTATCAGGAGAGCCAGCGGCTCACGCGCCTGCTGGATGAGATTCTCGATCTCAATCGGCTGGAGAGTGGCGAACAGTCCTTGAAGCTCGCGCGTCTTGATCCGGCGGTGGCCGTGCGCGGTGCGCTCGCCGCAATGCTCGGCTTTGCGCATCAGGGTGGGGTCGAGCTTGAGGAGCGGCTGCCGGCGAGCCTTCCAAATGTCCGCGCCGATGCGGACCGGCTGAAGCAGGTGCTGATCAACCTGATTCACAATGCCATCAAGTTCAACGACCGGCCCGGGGCGAGCGTCATCGTCTCCGGCGCGACGCGCGGCCAGTGGGTGGTGCTTTCGGTGCACGACAGCGGGCCGGGCATTCCGGCGGGCGACCGCGCGGCGATCTTCGAAAAGTTCTCACGCCGCGGCTCGCGCCGCGAGGGAAGCGGACTCGGACTCGCGATCTCAAAACAGATCGTCATCAGCCATGGTGGGCGGATCGAGGTCAAGCCGGCGAACGGCAGGGGCGCCGTCTTCGAGGTTCTGCTTCCGATCGCAGAAGCCGAACCGGCCACCTCGGAGGCGGCGGCTCCGGCCGCCACCAGGGCGGCATCGCTTGCCGAGCAATGAGTTAACCAGACGCGGCTGTGCGATGCGGCGCTTCGCCCCGGCGGCCTCCTCGAACCGCCGATCTCTATTGAAGCGCGGGGCAAACAGCGCTTAAGAAGCAGGACGCTGAAGACGTAGGTACCCCCCATGCCACACTCGACGCAGGCCTTGAAGGGCGCGCCGACTCGCGAATCGAAGACGTTCAAGGTCGACGAGATGCTCGACAGTGCGCGCGACGCGACGGAGCTTCTGAAGGCGCTTGCGCACGAATCGCGTCTCCTGATCCTCTGCCTCCTGATCGAGCGGGAGCGGACGGTGAGCGAGCTTGAGCAGATCCTGAAGCTTCGCCAGTCCGCCGTCTCGCAGCAATTGGCAAGGCTCAGAGCCGACGATCTCGTCGAGGCGCGGCGCGACGGCAAGAACATCTACTATTCGATCGCGAGGCCGGAAGTGGTCGCAGTCGTGAGCTCGCTCTATCAGGCCTTCTGCGAACGCTAGCGGGTTCCGCTTCCCGCGGCCGCTGCCCTTCGAGCGGCATGGGAAGGCGGCGGTTCGGGTTCGGCCGCTGCGGCGGCCGAAGGCGCCGTGAACCTCGCGTTAAGGCTGCTGCCGTTGATCCAGGTCAAGTGGCGGCAGGCGGCGGAGAATAGGGTCTTCCTCGAAATCCTCGGAGGAGTGCGTCATGGCTGTCTCGAAGGAGGCGGCGGACCGCGTGGAAAAGGGCTCGGCAAAGGGCGCGAAGGTCGTTGCGATCAATCCGCGCACCCGGAGAAGCGCCGACGGGACCGAGAAGCCGCTACGGGGCACGCGGAAGAACGCCGAACAGTCGCCGACGGATGACGGCGACGGTCGCGATTCCTACGCGGTCACGGCACTTGCCGACATCATCGACCGCTCGCTGCACGCCACCGCCGCGCGCTTTACCTTCGGCGCATCGCCGGCAGCGTTGGCGGAAGCCTATTTCGACTGGGCGACGCATCTGGCGTTTTCGCCCGGCAAGCGCCTGCAACTCGTCGACAAGGCAACGCGGAAGGCGACGCGGCTTGCGAGCTACGCTTACCGGTCAGGCACGGGTGGCACCAAGGCGGAGCCTTGCATCGAGCCGTTGCCGCAGGACAAGCGATTCGCTGCCGAAGCGTGGCAGACGTGGCCGTACAATCTCATGTACCAGAGCTTTCTGCTTCACCAGCAATGGTGGCACAACGCCACGACCGGTATCCGCGGCGTCACGAAGCAGCACGAGAACATGATCGAGTTCACCGCGCGCCAAGTGCTCGACATGATGTCGCCGTCGAACTTCCCGCTGACCAACCCCGAGGTGTTGCAGCAGACGATCGCCAAAGGCGGGATGAATCTCGTCAACGGCTTCCAGAATCTGATGGAGGACTGGGAGCGGGCGGCGAGCGGCAAGCCGCTTCCCGGCGCGGAGAACTTCCGCCCCGGCCAGGAAGTCGCGGTGACGCCAGGGAAGGTGATCTATCGCAACCGGCTGATGGAGCTGATCCAATACGCGCCGGCGACTGACAAGGTCAGGCCCGAGCCGGTGCTGATCGTGCCGGCCTGGATCATGAAGTACTACATCCTCGACCTGTCGCCGCACAATTCGCTGGTGAAATACCTGACCGAGCAGGGTTTTACCGTCTTCATGATCTCCTGGAAGAACCCCGGCCCGGACGACCGCGATCTGAGCCTCGACGACTACCGGGAACACGGCGTGATGGCGGCGCTCGACGTCGGTGCGCGCCGTGGCGCCTGAGGAAGAAGGTGCATGCGGTCGGCTATTGCATCGGCGGCACGCTGCTTGCGATCGCCGCGGCCGCGATGGCGCGCGACGGCGACGAGCGGCTTCGGTCGATGACTCTGCTCGCCTCGCAGACAGATTTCACGGAAGCGGGCGAGTTGATGCTCTTCATCAACGAGAGCCAGATCGCCTTTCTCGAAGACACGATGTGGGAACAGGGCTTCCTCGATACGACGCAGATGGCGGGCGCTTTCCGGATGCTGCGCTCCAACGACCTCATCTGGTCGCAGATGGTGCGCGACTATCTGATGGGTGAGCGTAGCCCGATGATCGACCTGATGGCGTGGAACGCGGATGCGACACGCATGCCCTACCGCATGCATTCGGAATATCTGCGCCGCCTCTTCCTCGACAACGACCTCGCGGAAGGCCGCTTCATGGTTGACGCGAAACCTGTGGCGCTGACCGATATCCGTGCTCCGATCTTCGCGGTCGGGACGGTGCGCGATCACGTCGCGCCGTGGCGCTCAACCTACAAGATCGGCCTGATGACCGACACCGATGTGACCTATCTCCTCACGTCGGGCGGACACAATGCCGGGATCGTGTCGGAGCCCGGGCATCGCCATCGGAGTTTCCAGGTCATGAGCAAGAAGTCGGACGATCGCTATATGGATCCGGCGAGCTATCTGGCCAAAGCGCCGCGCAAGGACGGCTCCTGGTGGCCGGAATGGGTTTCGTGGCTGGAGGAGAGGTCCGGCGCGCCGCAAGCGCCGCCGCCGATGGGCGCTGCCGGCTACGCCCCGATCGCCGATGCGCCCGGAAGCTACGTGCTCCAAAAGTGACGGAGCCGATGCAGGAAACGGGGCAGGCGACTGGAAAAGTCGTCGCCGTGCGTGGAGCGGTGGTCGATGTCGCCTTCGGCGAAGGCGGGCCGCTTCCGCGATTGAACGAAGCGCTTCTCGTCGAATGGGATCAGGCTGGGCCGCTGGTCGTGGAGGTGCAAGCGCATCTCGACGAGACGACGGTGCGCGGCGTGCCGCTCCAGGCGACCGCCGGCCTGAAGCGCGGCGTCGGCGTGCGCGCTACCGGCAGTCCCATCACCGTGCCCGTCGGCGATCCGGTGCTCGGGCGGCTTCTCGACGTGACCGGTGCGGCACGCGACAACGGCCCGCCGTTGCCGGCCGACATCGCCCGCGCGCCGATCCATCGGGCGTCGCCGCCTCTCAACGAGCGCAGCCCCGCCACGGCGATTTTCGAGACCGGCATCAAGGTCATCGATCTCCTGGCGCCGCTCGCGCAGGGCGGCAAGGCGGCGATGTTCGGCGGTGCAGGCGTAGGCAAGACCGTCGTGGTCATGGAACTGATTCATTCGATGGTGCAGAGCTACGAAGGCATCTCGGTGTTCGCCGGCATCGGCGAGCGTTCGCGCGAGGGCCACGAACTCTTCACCGAAATGCAGCGCTCCGGTGTGCTCGAACGGAGCGTCCTCGTCTACGGCCAGATGAATGAGCCGCCCGGCGCCCGCTGGCGCGTCGCGCTGACGGCGCTGACGATCGCCGAGTATTTCCGTGACGTGAAGCGGCAGAACGTCCTGCTTCTCATGGATAACGTGTTCCGCTTCGTGCAGGCCGGTAGCGAGGTCTCCGGTCTCCTCGGTCGGCTGCCGTCGCGCGTCGGCTACCAGCCGACGCTTGCGACCGAGGTCGCGGCGCTACACGAGCGGATCGCCTCGGTCTCCGGCATTTCCGTCACGGCAATCGAGGCTGTCTATGTGCCGGCCGACGATTTCACCGATCCCGCCGTGACCGCCATTTCAAGCCATCTCGACAGCATGATCGTGCTCTCCCGGCAGATGGCCGCGGAGGGCATGTACCCGGCGGTCGATCCGCTGAGCTCGTCCTCGATCCTGCTCGACCCGACGGTCGTCGGCGAGGAGCATTACCGCGTCGCGGAGGAGGTGCGGGAAACGATCGCGCATTATCGCGAGCTGCAGGACATCATCTCGCTCCTCGGCATCGAGGAGCTTTCGGCGCGCGACCGCCTTGCCGTGACTCGAGCGCGGCGCCTGCAGCGCTTCCTGACGCAGCCGTTCACCGTGACGGAGGCCTTCACGGGCACGCCTGGACGATCGGTGCCGCTTGGCGAGACGATCAAGGGCTGCCGCGCGATCCTTGATGGCGACTGTGACGCATGGGCGGAAAGCTCGCTGTATATGGTCGGCACGCTTGCCGAAGCACGCGAAAAGGAAGGCCGCGCAGGCGCGGGGGCGAAGTCATGAGGCTCTTGATCACAACGCCGACAAGCGTGGTGGTCGACGCCGAGAATGTCGTCGCGGTGCGTGCCGAGGACGAGAGTGGAAGTTTTGGGATTCTGAAAGGTCATGCGGACCTGCTGACCGCTCTGACCATCTCGATCGTGCGTTGGCGGGAGAGCGACGGCCGCGAGCATTACTGCGCGGTGCGCCACGGGGTCCTGTCGGTGACCAACGGAAACGAGGTTGCCGTCGCCACGCGCGAAGCGATTTCCGGCGACGACCTCGACCAGCTCGAAGAGGTGGTGCTGGCGGAGTTTCGCCAGGCGCGCGAGGCGGAGCGGACGGCGCGCACGGAAAGCCTTAAGCTGCAGATGAATGCGATCCGGCAGATCGTCCGCTATCTGCGGCCCGACCGGCCGGGGATATTCGGAGACGGGCCGTGACCGTGCATCCGACGGAACCTGAGTCTCCGGACGGGATGGCCGACGCCGTCCGCAAGGAGAAGAAGCGCCAACGCGAATGGCGGGAGGAGGGTGAACAGTCCGTCATCCGCTTCGTCGGACAGATCGGGGTTTTGGGCTGGATGATCGTCATCCCGGCCTTGATCGGCCTCTTCGTCGGGCGCTGGATCGACCAGAAGCTCGGCACCGGCATCTTCTGGAGCGCGCCGCTGCTGTTCGTCGGCGTCGTCATCGGATTCTGGTCTGCCTGGAAGTGGATGCACAAGCAGTGATGCTGGACCCTTTCGCCCACGGCTCGCTCTGGTTCGTGCTGGGCCTTGGCGGGTGGCTTGCCGCCGGAGCGCTGGTCGGCGCTTTCCACTTCCTGACGCTGCGCCTGAACGTCCGGATGCTGGCGAACGGGGGATCGCTGTTCCTTGCACTGGCGCTGCAGCTCGGGCGTTTCGCGGTGGTCGCTGCGGCGCTCACTGCCGTCGCGATTACTTTCGGGGCGCTGCCGCTTCTGGTCGCGACCGCCGGCATCCTCATCATGCGAACGGCGGTCGTCCGGCTTGGGGGCTTTGCATGATCGACTCGCCGCTCGCTGCCCCGACTTGGTTCACGATCGGCCCGGTGCCGATCACCGAGCCCGTCGTCGTGACATGGGGATTGATGGCGGCGCTGACGCTCGCCGGCTGGGCCGCCACGCGCTCGCTTACGCTCAAGCCCTCGCGCTACCAGACGGTGCTTGAGCTCATCGTCGTGGTCATCGAAGAGCAGATCAAGGGCACGATGCGAATCGCGCCGCGACCCTACATACCGATGATCGGCACCTTGTTCCTCTTCATCCTTGCGGCGAACTGGTCGTCGCTGATCCCCGGCGTCGATCCGCCGACGGCGCATCTCGAAACGGATGCTGCGCTCGGGCTGATCGTGTTCTTCGCGATCATCTATTTCGGCATCCGCGCGCAAGGGCTCGGCGGCTACCTCAAGACCTTCGCCGAACCGACCTTCATCATGATCCCGCTCAATGTGATCGAGACGTTCACGCGCACCTTCTCGCTCATCGTGCGTCTCTTCGGCAACGTCATGAGCGGGGTGTTCATCATCAGCATCGTTCTTTCGCTCGCCGGCCTGCTCGTGCCCATTCCTCTGATGGCGCTCGACCTCCTGACCGGGGCGGTGCAGGCCTACATCTTCACGGTGCTGGCAATGGTCTTCATCGGCAGCGCGTTGGGCGAAAGACGCGGCGACGCCAAAAAGGAAACGGATAGAGCATGAACTGGATCGAGATCGTCAGCATCTTCGCTGCCGCCATGGCGGTATCGTTCGGTGCAATCGGGCCCGCGCTCGGCGAAGGGCGCGCCGTGGCCGCCGCGATGGACGCCATCGCGCGCCAGCCGGAAGCGGCAGGCACCATATCGCGAACGCTATTCGTCGGCCTCGCCATGATCGAGACCATGGCGATCTACTGTCTGGTCATCGCGCTCCTGGTGCTCTTCGCCAATCCCTTTATCCACTGAGCCATGAACT
The DNA here is from genome assembly GCA_963805325.1 of uncultured Alphaproteobacteria bacterium. GTDB lineage: Bacteria > Pseudomonadota > Alphaproteobacteria > Rhizobiales > Afifellaceae > DASWJZ01. The sequence goes on from CAWDTS010000020.1 coordinate 79,943, forward strand.
TCGACTGGTGGACGCTGGCGCTCCAGACCGTCAACGTCCTCGTCCTCATCTGGATACTGGCGCGGTTCTTCTTCCGGCCCGTCGCCGACGTCGTCGCGAAGCGGCAGGCGGAGGCGGAAAAGCTTCTGTCCGACGCCGAAGCGGCTCGCAAGGAGGCCGCAGACACGCGCGCGGACCTTGCCAAGATGCGCGCCGGAATCGGCACGGAGCGTGACCGGCTGCTCGACGAAGCGCAAAAGGCGGCGCGCACCGAGAAAGAGAACCAGCTGGCTCAGGCATCGGCGGATGCTGCCCGGCTCCGGAGCGATGCAGAGGCTGCCATCGAACGCGATCGAACCGCGGCGGAGCAGGCGACAGTCGAGCATGCGGGGGCGCTTGCGATCGACATCGCCAGGCGGCTGCTCGGTCGGCTTCCGGCCAATGCCGCCGAGCCAGCCTTTCTTGAGGGCGCCTGCGAGAAGCTGCGCGCGCTGCCTGCAGAGGAAAAAGCCGGCTTCGTCTCAGCGACCGCGGAGCACCCGGTCGAAGTGGTGACGGCGACGACGCCCTCGAATGAAGAGATGCAACAGATAACGAGCGCGCTCGAAGCGGCGCTCGGGGCGAAGGTGCCGCTGTCGTTTCGGAGCGATGCGGGGCTGATCGCCGGCTTCGAGGTCAATGGCCGCAACACGATCGTGCGCAACAGCTGGCGGGCGGATATCGAAAGCATTCGCGAGGAGCTTGGCCGTGGCCAACACCACCACGAGCCTTGACGCCTGGCTGAGCGCGGCGCGCGAGCGCGTCCAGGGGGCATCGCTTGCGCCGGTCGCCGAAGAGGTCGGCCGCGTCGAAGCCGTTGCCGACGGCATTGCGCTCGTTTCCGGGCTACCCAACGTGCGGCTCGACGAGCTTGTGCATTTCGAGCGCGGGCAGGTCGGCTTCGCCCTCACGCTTGAGCAGGGGATCGTCGACTGCGTGCTTCTCGACGACATCGAAGGGATCGAGGCCGGCGATCGGGTCAGGGGCACCGGCGAAGTGGTGCGCGTGCCGGTCGGGCCCGGCCTGCTCGGCCGCACCGTCGATCCGCTCGGACGCTCGCTCGACGAGGGCGGCGAGATCGACGCGGACGAGCGTCAGCCGGTGGAGCAGCCGGCGCCGGCGATCATCGACCGCGACTTCGTCAGCGAGCCGGTGCAGACGGGGCTGCTCGTCATCGATTCGATGTTCGCGCTCGGGCGCGGGCAGCGCGAGCTCATCATCGGCGACCGTGCCATTGGCAAGACCGCCGTCGCCGTCGACTGCATCATCAATCAGAAATCCAGCGACATGATCTGCGTCTACGTGGCGGTCGGGCAGAAGTCCTCGACCGTGAAGCGGGTCATCAGCGCGATCCAGGCGCATGGCGCGCCCGAGCGCTGCATCTTCGTCGTTGCAAGCGGCTCGGCGCCCCCGGGCCTGCAATGGATCGCGCCCTTCGCCGGCTTCACCATGGCGGAGTATTTCCGCGACCGTGGGCAGCATGCGCTGGTTGTCATCGATGACATGAGCAAGCACGCCGCGACACATCGCGAGATCGCGCTTCTGACGCGGCAGCCGCCGGGCCGCGAGGCCTATCCGGGCGACGTGTTTTATGTGCATGCGCGGCTTCTTGAGCGCGCGGCAAAACTCTCCAAAGCCCGCGGCGGCGGGTCGCTCACCGCGCTCCCGATCGCCGAACTGGATGCCGGGAACCTGAGCGCCTACATCCCGACCAACCTGATCTCGATCACCGACGGGCAGATCGTGCTCGATGCGCGGCTCTTCCATGAGGGGCACAAGCCGGCGGTGGATGTCGGGACGAGCGTCAGCCGCGTCGGCGGCAAGACGCAGGCGCCGGCGCTTCGCGAGGCGGCGGAGACGCTGAGGCTCGATTACGCGCAGTTCCTCGAGCTTGAGATGTTCACGCGGTTCGGCGGCGTCACCGATACGCAGGTGAAGAGCAAGATCGCGCGCGGCCAGGCGATCCGCGCGGCGCTTTCGCAGCCGCAATACGCGCCCTTGGGCCTCGCAGACGAGGTGGCGTTGGTGCTGGCATTGCAGGCCGGCCTTCTCGACACTCTGCAGCCGGACCAGATCGCGGCGCTTCGCTCCGAGCTGCCGGGCTGGCTGCGGCGGACGGCGGCGCCGATTGTCGCTGCGGTCGAGACGAGCGGAGCGCTGGAGGGGGAGGCGGCTGCGGAGCTGAAGAAGACCCTCGCCGCGCTTGTTGCGCATGTCGCGCCGCCGGCCGCGCCTGAGTCCGGGACCAAGTGATGGCGGAGCGTCTCGCCGATATCGTCACGCAAATTCAGAACGTTCGCCAGCTTGGGGCGGTGGTCACCGCGATGCGGGGGATCGCGGCCTCGCGTGCGCAGAAGAGCCGCTCGCTTCTTGCCGGCGTCGACGCCTATAGCGGCGTGGTCTCAAGCGCCATCGGCCAGGCCTTGAACCTGCTGCCAGCCGACATGGCGGCTTCGCCGGCATCGGAGAAGGCGAAACTGGGGCTCATCCTTTTCTGCGCGGAGCAGGGCTTTGCCGGCGCTTTCAGCGGGCGGGTGCTCGACGCAGCCGGCGACGTCAGCGACGCGACGGTGTTGATGGTGGGGATGCGCGGCGTCGCCGTGGCGAGCGAACGCGGCCTCGCGCCTGCCTGGTCGACACCGATGGCGGCGCATATCGAGGCGATACCGGGCTTCGCGAACCGCCTTGCCGAGGCGCTTTACGGATATGTCGCGAGCGGCGCAGTGACGAAGGTGGATCTGCTTTTCTCGCGCTCGATCGCTGGCGCGATCCGCGTCGACCGCCATTCGCTTCTGCCGGTCGATTTTGGGCGGTTCCGACGGCCGGTCGAGGGGCAGGCGCCGCTGATCACGCTCGCGCCCGAGCTCCTGCTGGAGCGCCTCGCCGCCGAATATGTCTTCGCGCAGCTTTGCGAGGCGGCGCTGCATGCCTTCGAGGCGGAGAATGAGGCGCGCCTGCTCGCCATGGCCGCGGCCAAGACCAATATCGAATCGAAGCTTGCCGGGCTCTCCCAGCGGGAGCGACTGCTCAGGCAGGAGGAGATCACCACGGAGATCGTGGAGCTTGCGGCGGGGGCGGGGGCGCTCACGAAACAGCGTCGCTGAGCCTGAACCCGGTTCGCCCCGTCGTTGAAGTGACGGGTTTCGAGGATGCTGCACTGCGGCATCGTTCATTTTTCGGGCTTGGCTGGATATCGCGTGCGGGCCCGGAGTACATTGCGGGCAAGGGCGCCCCGCGATGCGGGGCCTTTGGGAGGGTTCCATGAAACGGACGTTGCATAGCCTCGTCGCCGCGGTTGCGGCGTTTTCGGTGCCGGCTGCGAGCTTCGGCGCGGAGATGATGACGGCGGTCGGCCCCGGTGAGGGCGAGGTCGATATCGTCGCCTGGCCCGGTTACATCGAGCGTGGCGAGAGCGACGCCGCCTATGACTGGGTGACGCAGTTCGAGAAGGACACCGGCTGCAAGGTCAACGTGAAGACCGCCGCCACGTCCGACGAGATGGTGACGCTCATGAACCAGGGCGGGTTCGATCTCGTCACCGCTTCGGGCGACGCCTCGCTGCGCCTCGTCGCCGGCGGCAAGGTGCAGCCGGTCAATGTCGACCTCATCAAGAGCTGGTCGACGGTCGACGACCGTCTGAAGGACGCGCCCTGGTACACGGTCGCCGGCGTGCGCTACGGCGTGCCCTATCAGTGGGGCCCGAACGTGCTCATGTACAATACCGACGCATTCAAGGATAAGCCGCCGACAAGCTGGTCGGTCGTGTTCGAGGAGCAGATCCTTCCCGACGGCAAGACCAACAAGGGTCGTGTGCAGGCCTATGACGGCCCGATCTACATCGCAGACGCCGCCACCTATCTGATGGCCAAGAAACCCGATCTCGGTATCAAGGACCCTTATGAGCTGAGCGAAGAGCAATACGGCGCGGTGATCAATCTCCTGAAGATGCAGCGTCAGCTGATCGGCCGCTACTGGCACGATGCCATGGTGCAGGTCGACGACTTCACGAACGAGGGGGTCGTCGCCTCCTCGTCGTGGCCGTTCCAGGTCAATCTTCTGAAGGCGAACGGCGCGCACGTCGAATTCCGTGGTGCCGGAGGAGGGCGCGACGGGCTGGGCGGACACGACGATGATGCATGTCGACGCCGCGCATCCGAACTGCGCCTATATGTGGATCGAGCACTCTCTCGATCCGAAGGTGCAGGGCGATCTCGCAGCGTGGTTCGGCTCGGTGCCGGTGGTGCCGGCGGCCTGCAAGGGCAACGAGCTTCTGACCGACGAAGGCTGCGTCACCAACGGTTACGACAATTTCGACAAGATCCACTTCTGGCGGACGCCGATCGGCAAGTGCGAGACGCAGGCGAACTGCGTACCCTACAGCCGCTGGGTCTCCGACTACATTGCCGTGATGGGCGGGCGTTAGGTCGCACCGACCATCGGCCAGATGAGGATTGATCTGCCCGGCGCTTCGACCTCCCCCTTGAGGGAAGGCCGAAGCCTGCAGGACGCGCGGCTTCCTTCCTGAATCCCCGCCCATGGTCTTCGCCGTCACCTTTCAGAACGTCTCGCGCCATTTCGGCCAGGTGCGCGCGGTCGACGACGTGTCGCTCGAAATTGCGGAGGGTGAGTTCTTCGCGATGCTCGGACCGTCGGGCTCGGGCAAGACGACGTGCCTCAGGCTGATCGCCGGCTTCGACCAGCCGACGAGCGGCCACATCGAGATCTTCGGCGAGACCGCGGAGGGCGTCCCGCCCTATCGGCGGAGCGTCAACACGGTCTTCCAGGATTATGCGCTCTTCCCGCACATGAGCGTGTTGGAGAACGTCGGCTACGGGCTGATGGTGAAGGGCGTCGCGAAAGCCGAGCGACAGGCGCGCGCGACCGAGGCGCTGGCGCTCGTGAAGCTTGAAGGCATGGAGACGCGCCGGCCGGCGCAGCTCTCCGGCGGACAGCGGCAGCGGGTGGCGCTGGCGCGCGCGCTCGTCAACCAGCCGAAAGTGCTGCTTCTCGATGAGCCGCTCGGGGCGCTCGACCTGAAGCTCCGCGAGGCGATGCAGGTGGAGCTGAAGGCGCTGCAGCAGAAGCTCGGCATCACCTTCGTGTTCGTCACCCACGACCAGGGCGAAGCGCTGTCGATGGCCGACCGGCTGGCGATCTTCAACGAGGGCCGCATCGTCCAGCTCGGAACGCCGCGCGACGTCTACGAGCGGCCGCAGACACGCTTCGTCGCGGATTTCGTCGGCTCGTCCAACGTCTTCGATCCGGCGTTCTCGCGACGGCATTGCGGCGCCGAATGCTGGACGAGCCTGCGTCCGGAATCGATCGTCATAGGCCCGCCCGGAATCTACATGCCGGACGGAAGGCGGCTCGACGGCACGAACCCGGAGGGCAAGGTCAGCGCGATCCAGTATCACGGCGCGGTCACGCGCGTGACCGTCGACGTCGACGGGACGGCGGTCGGCGTCATCGTGCCTGCCGGCCAGCTCGGCGCGCGGACGGGCGAGCGGGTCACGCTGTCGTGGCGCAAGGACGCGCTGCAGAAGCTGGATCCCGAATGAGCGACGCGGCGGTTGCGACGGGCGTCGTGGAGCATGGCCGGGGCAGCCTTTCCTGCCGTGTGTCCGATGCGCTCTTCCGGCATCCGCGTGTGTTCCTCGCCATCCTGCTCGGCCCACCGCTCCTTTGGCTCGTGGTCGTCTATATCGGCTCGCTGATCGCGCTCCTGGCGCAGAGCTTTTTCCGGCTCGACTATTTCTCTGGCCAGATCGTCTACAAGCCGACGCTTGCAACCTATGCGGAACTGCTCGCCCCGGCCAACCGCGATATCATCGTCCGCACGGTGCTGATGGCGGCGCTCGTCACCGTCACCGCGGCGATCGTCGCGTTTCCGATCGGCTACTACGCGGCGCGCTATGCGCGCGGCCGGCTGAAGGCGCTCTTCTATCTCGGCGTCATGCTGCCGCTCTGGTCGAGCTATCTGGTGCGCGTCTATGCTTGGAAGCTGATCCTCGCGAAGGAAGGGATCGCGACCTGGCTCGCCGGCGAGCTGCATCTCTCGTGGCTGCTCAACGCGATCCTGTCGATCCCCGTCATCGGTGGGCCGTCGCTCTCGATCAGCTATATCGGCACCTTCCTCGTCTTCGTCTATATTTGGCTGCCGTTCATGATCCTGCCGGTGCAGGCGGCGCTTGAGCGCGTGCCGGCGAGTCTTGTCGAAGCTTCGGCCGATCTCGGAGCGCATCCCGGCCAGACCTTCCGCACCGTCATCTTCCCGCTGGCGCTTCCCGGGATTGTGGCAGGTTCGATCTTCACCTTTTCGCTGACGCTCGGCGACTACATCATCCCGCAGATCGTCGGCAATTCGCGGCTCTTCATCGGGCAGGCGGTCTATGCGCAGCAGGGCACGGCCGGCAACATACCGCTCGCCGCCGCCTTCACTGTCGTCCCTATCGTCATCATGGCGATCTACCTGACGGTCGCCAAACGGCTCGGGGCCTTCGATGCGCTGTGAGCATGACGCATGACCGACGGCCCGCGCGCACCGCTTGGGCTGAAGCTCGCCGCGGCGGCGGGGCTTCTCTTCCTGCACCTGCCGCTGCTCCTGATCCTCGTCTACGCCTTCACGACCGAGGACAAGAGCTACCAGTTTCCCCCGCCCGCCTACACGCTTCACTGGTTCCAGGTGGCGTGGGGGAGGCAGGACATCTGGGACGCGCTGCTCCTCAGCGTCCGCGTCGCCGCGATATCGACGCTTCTCGCTTTGGCGCTCGGCACGCTCGCCGCTGCGGCGGTCAGCCGCTCGCGCTTCTTCGGGCGCGAGGCGATCTCGCTGCTCCTGATCCTGCCGATCGCGCTTCCCGGAATCATCACCGGCATTTCGCTGCGCTCCGCCTTCGCACTTGCCGAGATTCCCTTCTCGTTCTGGACCATCGTTCTCGGCCACGCGACCTTCTGCATCGTCGTGGTCTACAACAATGCCGTGGCGCGGCTGCGGCGCACCTCGGGCTCGCTGATCGAGGCGTCGATGGATCTCGGCGCCGACGGCTTCCAGACTTTCCGCTACGTGCTTCTGCCCAATCTCGGCACGGCGCTTCTTGCCGGCGGCATGCTCGCCTTCGCGCTCTCTTTCGACGAGGTGATCGTCACAACGTTCACGGCCGGACAGCAGACGACGCTGCCGATCTGGATGCTGACTGAGCTGATCCGCCCGCGCCAGCGGCCGGTTACCAACGTCGTCGCCGTGTTCGTCATCGCCGTCACGTTCCTGCCGATCCTCGCCGCCTACTATCTGACGCGCGAGGGGGAAAGTGTGGCCGGGCACGGGAAATAGAGGCAACGCATGGCCGACGCCGCCTTGCGCGAATTCGGACCTGGCATCTGGGTCGGCGAAGGCCCGGTCGTGCCGTTCTACGGCTTTCCCTATCCAACTCGCATGGCGGTGATCCGGCTTGCGGACGGCGGTCTTTTCATCTGGTCGCCGATTGCGCTTTCGGAGAGCGTTCGGGCTGAAGTCGATGCGCTTGGGACCGTCCGCTATCTCGTCTCGCCCAATGCGATCCACCACCTCTTCCTCGCCGAATGGAAATCCGCCTATCCGGAGGCGCGCCTTTACGCATCGCCGAACTTGAAGAAGAAGCGAACGGACCTTGCCTTCGATGCGGAGCTTGGCGACGAGCCCGAGCCCGAATGGGCGGCCGATATCGACCAGGTCATGATGCGCGGCAGCTTCGCGATGACCGAGGTCGTGTTCTTCCATCGTCTGAGCCGCACGGTGATCTTCGCCGACCTGATCGAGAATTTTCCACCCGACTGGTTCAAAGGCTGGCGCGGGGTCGTCGCGCGGCTTGACGGCATCGTCGCGCCCAACCCCGGCGCGCCGCGCGAGTTCCGCTGGAGCTTCACGAACCGCCGCGCGGCGCGCGCTGCGTTTCAGCGCATTCTCGCCTGGCCGATCGAGCGCGTGATCATGGCGCATGGCGATCCGGTGACGGCGGACGGAATGGTCTTTGTGCGCCGGGCCTTTGCCTGGTTGCTCGGGCGAGAACGCGCGTAAAGTGAGACAAGCCTGCGCTTGAGGAGGGAGCAAAATGCAGTCCGAGATGCTGATCGGGGCGAAGCTCGCCAAGGGGAAGGGAGATGCCGAGCCGGTGATCAACCCGAAAACCGGGGCGAAGATCGTCAACCTGAAAGAGGCAACGGCCGAGCAGGTCAATCAGGCGGTCGCGGCGGCGACGAAGGCGTTCGCGACGTGGTCGCGGACCACCCCCGGTCAGCGGGCGGCGCTGATGTTCAAGCTTGCCGACCGCATCGAGGCGGAGGGCGACGACTTCGCCGCGCTCGAGGCGCTGAACTGCGGCAAGCCCGTCAACGCGGTGAAGGGCGACGAATTGCCGGCGATCGTCGACTGTCTGCGCTTCTTCGCGGGCGCTGGGCGCGTCATGCCGGGAAGTGCTGCGGCGGAATACATGCCGGGCTTTACGTCGATGATCCGCCGCGACCCGATCGGCGTCGTCGGGTCGATCGCACCCTGGAATTACCCGCTGATGATGGCGATCTGGAAGATCTCCCCGGCGCTGATGGCCGGCAACACCATGGTCATGAAGCCGTCGGAGCTGACGCCGCTCACAACGCTGAAGCTCGCGGCGCTGATCGCGGAGATCTATCCGGAGGGCGTGTTCAACGTTGTCGTCGGGCGAGGGGCGACAACCGGCAATGCGCTGATCAATCATCCGGGTGTCGCCATGATCTCGCTGACCGGCTCGATCGCGACGGGACAGAAGGTGCTCGAAGCCGCGTCGAAATCGATCAAGCGGACGCATCTTGAACTCGGCGGCAAGGCGCCGGTCGTCGTCTTCGACGACGCCGATCTCAATTCGGTCGTGTCCGGTCTAAAGGCGTTCTCCTTCTACAATGCCGGGCAGGACTGCACCGCCGCCTCGCGTATCTATGCCGGCAAGAAGATCTACGAGCGGCTCGTCGCCGACCTCGCTTCCGCTGCTTCGTCGATCCGCTACGCCAAGCCCGACGACGCGGAGAACGAGATCGGGCCGCTGATCTCGTCGCGGCAACGCGAGCGCGTGACGGGCTCGTCGACCGCGCCCAGAAGCTCAAGCATGTGGAGATCGCAACCGGCGGCAAGGCCGGAAAAGGCAAGGGGTTCTTCTTCGAGCCGACGGTCGTCGCGGGCGCGAAGCAGGCCGACGAGATCGTGCGCCGCGAAGTCTTTGGGCCGGTCGTCTCAGTCACGCCGTTCAGCGACGTAGAGGAGGCGATCCAATGGGCGAACGATTCGGACTACGGCCTCGCTTCCTCGGTGTGGACCAAGGACGTCGGGCGGGCGATGGCCGTCGCGGCGCGGCTCCAATACGGCTGCACCTGGGTCAACTGCCACTTCAACCTGACCAGCGAGATGCCGCATGGCGGCTTCAAGCAGTCGGGCTACGGCAAGGATCTCTCCATCTACGCGCTTGAGGACTACACGGTCGCGAGACACGTCATGGTGAAATTGGGGTGACTGAAAGCCGCGCGCGCGGCCTTTGGATGTCCCCAATTCGATTTACAATCCGGCTGACTGCGCAAATAATTGGCGCGGGAGGAACCGGATGCGCGTGACGCACGAGCCTTGGCTCGTCGTGCTATCGGTCATCGTGGCGATCCAGGGAGCCTATGTCGGCTTGAGCCTGGCGGCGCAGGTTGCCGAAGCGGCGGGCGTTCGCCGACGGTTGCTTCTCGCCGCGGCCGCGCTCTCGCTCGCTGTCGCGATTTGGGCCATGCACTTCGTCGGGATGCTCGCCGCGCGGCTGCCGTTCCCGGTCGACTATCTGGTGCTGCCGACGCTGCTCTCGTTCCTGGTCTGTGTGATCGTGGTCGGGGCGGCGGTCTTTTCAGCGAGCGCCGGGCCGCTGACACCGCCGCGCCTCGGCGCCTCCGCCGTCTTCATGGGCCTAGGCATCGTCTCCATGCACTACATCGGAATGTGGGCGCTTCACGCGAGCGCGCACATGACGCATGCGCCGGCCTTCGTCGCGGCGAGCGTGGTGATCGCAATTGCAGCGTCTGGCCTCGCCCTCTTCCTCGCCGGTGGGCGGAGCGGGCGTCCGCCGCTCATCCTCTCCGCGATCGCGCTCGGCTGCGCCATATCGGGGATGCACTACACGGCGATGGCGGGCCTCACGATCACGCCGCACGAGGAAATCCTTCTCGATGCGCCCGCCCTCTCGACCGATCTTCTCGCCATCGTCGTCGCAGTGGTGGCGTTTGCCGTCTCCGGCATATTCTTGCTCGCGCTGGTGCCGGATCGGCGGAGAGAGCGGGCGCTGTGCCAATCGAATTGCATGTGCCACAAGCCGCCGCGGCCGCAGCTTCGCGGGAATCGCCACAGGCGGCAGGCAACGGCGCGCGTCCGATCAGCGCGGCGTTTGCCGAGAGCAACGGCGCGGAACGAGGCGGCGGTGCACAACGGCGTACCGCTCGAGGCGCCGTCCGCCAATCCGGCGCGGCTTCTGCCGGTTTTGCGCGAGGGCGCCACCCATTTCGTCGCCGTCCGCGACATCGTCGCGATCCACGCGAACGCCCACTACACAACCGTGTTCGACGGGACATCGAAGCTCTTCTGTCCGCTTCCAATCTCCGAAGTGGAAGCCCGGCTCGACCATGCGCATTTCGTTCGCGTGCACCGCAGCCACATCGTCAACCTCGAGCGCGTCGTGGGCCTGAAGCGAAGTGGCGACCACGGGTTGATCGAGCTTTCGGGACACGACCCCTACACGGTGCCGGTCAGCCGCAGCCGCTTCGGCGGGCTGAAGCTGCAGCTGGGACTGGGCCCGCGCGAAGCGGTCTCCTAGCTGCTCGCACTTTCGTAGGCCAGCTTCTCACACGAATCTTTTTGCGCCGCAGCATGATGCGGGCACTGTGCGCGTCCTGCACGGCCAATTCCCAGGAATTCCAACGCTCCCACGCCAAGCGTCAGCTTAGCTGACGCAGTTCGTGCAAGGCTGGCGGCGTTTCGTGCTGGCTGGAGTCGGCTCGTGAATGCCCGTTTGCCGGTGCATCGCAACATGCACAGATTCACGTCGACCGGACCATTCAGAAGATGGGCCGCGCGTGCCGGCAGGCAGAGATCGGCCGGTACAAAGCCGCTCCGGAGGAAGCCATGATTCCAGGCGAATTCGCCTACCACCGCCCGAAATCCGTCAACGAAGCTGTCGCCCTGCTTGCCGATCTCGGCGAGGACGCGCGTCCGCTCGGCGGCGGCCACAGCCTCATTCCGCTGATGAAGCTCAGGCTCGCAGCGCCCGCGCATCTCATCGACCTCGGCGGCATCGCCGACCTGAAAAGCATCCGCGCCGACGGCGGCGACGTCGTGATCGGCGCTGGCGTGACGCAGCATGAGGTAATCGAATCCGACCTTCTCGCCCAGAAGGCGCCGCTTCTCGCCGAGGCCGCACGGCAGATCGCCGATCCACAGGTCCGCTATCTCGGAACGATGGGCGGCAACGTCGCGAACGGCGACCCGGGCAACGACATGCCGGCGGTGATGATGGCTCTCAACGCAAGCTATGAACTCGTTGGCAAGGCCGGTTCGCGGAAAGTCGCAGCGCGCGCCTTCTACAACGGCACCTACGACACCGCGCTCAAGCCCGGCGAGATCGTCGCGGCTATCCGCATCCCGGCGCTGGGGAAGCATGGCTACGCCTACGAAAAGCTGAAGCGGAAGGTTGGCGACTACGCCACCGCCGCTGCCGCCGTGATCCTGACCTGGGAGGGCGGCAAGGTGGGCTCTTGCTCGATCGGGCTGACCAACGTCGCCGATAAGCCGCTCTTCGCCGAGGAGGCGGGGAAGATCGTCGCCGGCTCGGCGCTCGACGCCGCGACGGTGAAGAAGGCCGTTGCCGCCGCCGAAGCGATCACTTCGCCCGCCTCCGACCGCCGCGGCACGCCGCAATACCGGACCAAGATGGCCGGCGTGATGCTTTCTCGCGCGCTTGCCCGCGCCAAATCCCGCGCCGCGTAAGGGGAGACGACGATGGCCAAGACACACATCTCGCTGAAGGTGAACGGCAAGCCAGTCGAAGCGCTGGTCGAGCCGCGCACGCTGCTCATCCATTTCCTCCGCGAGGACCTGAGGCTCACCGGCCCGCATATCGGCTGCGAGACCACGCATTGCGGCGCCTGCACCGTCGATCTCGACGGAAAGTCGGTGAAGTCGTGCACAGTCTTCGCCGTGCAGGCGGACGGCGCGGACGTGCTGACGATCGAGGGCATGGCGCAGGCCGACGGGACTCTGCATCCGCTGCAGGCAGCGTTCCGCGAGCATCACGGTCTGCAGTGCGGCTTCTGCACGCCAGGCATGATCACCCGCGCGTACCGCTTCCTGAAGGAGAACCCGAACCCGACCGACGACGAGATCCGCATGGGCATCTCCGGCAATCTCTGCCGCTGCACCGGCTATCAGAACATCGTGAAGTCGATCCAGGCCGCCGCGGCCGAAATGGCCGGCGGTCAAATCAAGGAGGCGGCAGAATGAACGCCGTAACCGAAACCTCAGAAGCCCGTGCCGAGAAGCTCGAAGGCATTGGCTGCAAGCGGAAGCGCGTCGAGGATGTGCGCTTCACGCAGGGCAAAGGCAACTATGTCGACGACCTGAACCTGCCCGGAATGCTTTACGGCGATCTCGTGCGCTCGCCCTATGCGCACGCCCGCGTCAAGTCGATCGACACGACGAAGGCCGCGGCGGTGCCGGGCGTGGTCGCCGTGATCACGGCGGAGACGCTGAAGACGGTCAACCTCGCCTGGATGCCGACACTCGCCGGCGACGTGCAGATGGTCCTCGCCGACGGGAAGGTTCTGTTCCAGAACCAGGAAGTGGCCTTCGTCATCGCCGAGAATCGGCAGGCCGCCGCAGACGCGGTGGAGCTGGTCGAGGTCGACTACGAGGATCTTCCCGTCCTCGTCGATCCGATGAAAGCAATGGACGCGAATGCGCCGGTCATCCGCGAGGACATCAAGGACAAGAAGGACGGCGCGCACGGGCCGCGCAAGCATCCGAACCACGTCTTCGCCTGGCAAGCTGGCGACAAGGCGGCGGCCGACGCGGCTTTCGACAAGGCCGAGGTAAAGATCAAGGAATTCATCCAGTATCCACGCGTGCATCCGTGCCCGCTCGAGACGTGCCAATGCGTCGCCTCGTTCGACAAGATCACCGGCGACCTGACGCTCTGGGGCACGTTCCAGGCGCCGCATGTCATCCGTACGGTCGGTTCGCTGATTTCGAAGATTCCGGAGCACAAGATCCACGTCATCGCGCCCGACATCGGCGGTGGCTTCGGCAACAAGGTCGGCGCCTATCCCGGCTACATCTGCGCAATCGTCGCTTCGATCGTCACGGGCCGTCCGGTGAAGTGGGTCGAGGACAGGATCGAGAATCTCTCCTCGACCGCCTTCGCGCGCGACTTCCACATGGAGACGGAGATCGCCTGCACGAAGGACGGGCGGATCACCGGACTTCGCGTCTACACGATCGCCGACCACGGCGCGTTCGACGCCTGCGCCAACGCCTCGAAATGGCCGGCCGGGCTCTTCTCCATCGTGTCGGGGTCCTATGACATCCCGGCCGCCTATTGCCTGGTCGACGGCGTTTACACCAACAAGGCGCCGGGCGGCGTTGCCTATCGCTGCTCGTTCCGCGTGACGGAAGCGGCCTATGCCATCGAGCGCGCCATGGACATCATGGCGCAGAAGCTCGGCATGGACCCGGCCGAGTTCCGTATGAAGAACCTGATCAAGCGGGAGCAGTTCCCCTACACCTCCGCGTTCGGTTGGGAATACGATTCCGGCGACTACGAGCCCGCGTTGAAGAAGGCGATGGACTCGGTCGGGTATGCCAAGCTTCGCGTCGAGCAGAAGGCGAAGCAGGAAGCCTTCAAACGCGGCGAGACGCGCGAGCTGATGGGAATCGGCGTCGCCTTTTTCACCGAGATCGTCGGTGCCGGGCCGTCGCGCGCTTGCGATATTCTGGGAATCGCGATGTTCGATTCCGCCGAAATCCGCATTCACCCGACCGGCAGCGGCATCTGCCGGCTCGGCACGAAGAGCCAGGGGCAGGGGCACGAGACCACCTACGCGCAGATCATCGCGACGGAGCTCGGCATCGCCGCTGACGGTATCACCGTGGAGGAGGGCAACACCGATACCGCGCCCTATGGACTCGGCACCTACGGCTCGCGCTCGACGCCCGTGTCAGGCGCGGCCACGGCGATGGCCTGCCGCAAGATCAAGGCGAAGGCGCAGATGATCGCCGCCTACATGCTTGAAGTGCACGACGACGACCTTGAATGGGACGTCGACCGCTTCCGCGTGAAGGGCAATCCCGAGCGCTTCAAGACGATGACGGAGCTCGCCTGGGCGGCCTATCACGAAGTGCCAGCCGGCATGGAGCCGGGGCTTGAGGCGGTGAACTACTACGACCCGCCGAACTTCACCTTCCCGTTCGGCGCCTACATCTGCGTTCTCGACATCGACGTCGACACCGGCGAGAGCAAGACCCGGCGCTTCTATGCGCTCGACGATTGCGGCACGCGCATCAATCCGATGATCATCGAGGGCCAGATCCATGGCGGGCTGACGGAAGCGTTCGGCATCGCCATGGGGCAGGAGATTTTCTACGACGAGACCGGCAACGTATTGACCGCCTCGCTCCAGGATTACTTCCTGCCGACCGCGGTCGAGACGCCGAAATGGGAGACCGACTGGACCACGACGCCCTCGCCGCATCATCCGATCGGCGCCAAGGGCGTCGGCGAGAGCCCGAATGTCGGTGGCGTACCGTGTTTCTCCAACGCGGTGAACGACGCCTTCGCCTTCCTCGGCTCGACCCACATCCAGATGCCGCACGATTCCTGGCGCACCTGGGAGGCGGCTGAGCGCCTCGGGCTGCATACCTGAGGCTCCGTTATGATGTGCTGCGGTGGACATGGCGAAGCGCTGCTGCTGCTCCTACCTAAGGAGAAAGATGAGCACCAACCCTCTCCCACAGGGAGAGGGCGGCTGCGAAGCAGCCGGGTGAGGGGGTGCTGCCTGTGGGATAAGTCTCTTACGACTGCGATGGCCAAATTTCGCTCCCGGCAACCCCTCATCCGCCTGCTTCGCGGGCACCTTCTCCCCATGGGAGAAGGGGGTGCGCATGCCCCTGACCCGTGAAGACATCGCCTCGCGTCTGGCCGAGGCCGGCTACATCGCCGACCGCGATCTTTCGACCGCGCTCTGGATGATGGAGTTCCTGGGCCGGCCGCTCTTGATCGAGGGCGAAGCGGGCGTCGGCAAGACGGAGGTCGCGAAGGCGCTGGCGCAAGTCCACAAGACGGAGCTGATCCGCCTTCAGTGCTACGAAGGGCTCGACCAGAACGCCGCGCTCTATGAGTGGAACTACCAGCGTCAGCTTCTCGCCATCAAGGCGCGTGAGGGCGCGGGCGAAGACCCGGAGCGCGTCGAGGAGCACATCTTCTCGGAGCGCTATCTGCTCGAGCGGCCGCTCCTCGCCGCGATCCGGCGCACCACGCCACCGGTGCTTCTGATCGACGAGGTCGATCGCGCCGACGAGGAGTTCGAGGCGTTCCTGCTGGAGCTTCTCTCCGACTGGCAGGTATCGATTCCCGAGCTCGGGACGATCAAGGCGATTTCAATTCCGCGTGTGGTGTTGACCTCGAACGCGACGCGCGAGCTTTCAGACGCGCTCCGTCGTAGGTGCCTCTATCACTATCTCGATTTCCCCGAGGTCGACCGCGAGGCGCGCATTCTGCTGACGCGGCTTCCGAACATTGATTCCAATCTCGCGCAGCAGATCGCGCGCATGGTCGCGGCGATCCGCAGGGAGGATCTGCGCAAGGTGCCGGGCATCGCCGAGACGCTCGACTGGGCGGCGACGCTGGTCGGACTCGGCGTGCATGACCTTCGGCAGGAGCCGGAGGCCGTGCAGGAGACGTTGATTTGTCTGCTCAAGACGCATGAGGACCGGTCGAATGTCACCCGCGAGGTGACCGAGCGCCTCCTCGGCAAGGTGGCGTGATGGACGGGACCGGCCGGATTGCGTCCTTCGAGGCTCGCAGCGTCGCGGCTCGCACCTCAGGATGAGGAGGTTTGGGTTTGCCGCGAACGCTGGACGATCCTCTGACCTTGGTGGAACCCACTCGCGCTCCTGATCCTGAGGTGCGAGGCCGCGAGCTTATCGAGCGGCCGAGCCTCGAAGGACGCAGCCACGCCGGCCCCATCGGCGAGGCAATGCGCACGAAGCTCGCGGGCTTCGTCGCGACGCTGCGCGACAACGGCTTCACCATCGGCCTGGCGGAATCGCGCGACGCGCTGGCGCTGCTTGCCTCGCCCGCCGCGCGCCGTCCCGCGACGTTGAAGCCCGGCTTCCGTGCGCTTTTCTCGGCAGATCATTCAGACTTCGAGCGCTTCGACGAGATTTTTACGGCCTTCTGGGGCGGGCAGCACGTGCATACCCGGGCGAAGGTCTCCGGAATGCCGAAGACGTCTGGAACGGAACAGGCCACCACGAAACGCGGTGCGGAATCGAAGTCCGAGGCCGCGGAGCTGCGCACCGGCGGCGATGGCGAGGCGTCAGGCGAGGGCCGCGCGCGGCGCGAGGGCGCGACCAGCGCCGAGGCGCTTGAATCCGTCGACATCCGCCACATCGTCGATCCGGATGAGATCGCCAAAACGCATGCGCTTGCGGCGCGGCTCGCCAAGCGGATGCGCGCCCGACTCGTGCGGCGCGAACGTGCGCGCCGCCGCGGCCGCCGCCTCGACATCCGCCGCACAATCCATCGAAGCGTCTCGCACGGCGGCACACCGGTTGAGCTTCTCTGGCGGAAGCGCAAGGAGAAGCCGCTCCGCCTCGTCGTGCTTCTCGATGCGTCCGGCTCGATGAGCCTCTACACGGCGTTCTTCGTGCGTTTCCTGCACGGCGTCGTCGACAGTTTTCGTGAGGCCGAGGCCTTCGTTTTCCACACACGGCTCGCGCATGTCTCGCCGACGCTGCGCGACCGCAACGTTACGCGCGCGGTGGAGAAGCTTGCACTGATGGCGCAAGGGATCGGCGGCGGCACGCGGATCGGCGAGAGCCTCGCCACCTTCAACCGCTGGCACGCCGAGCGCGTCATCAATTCGCGCAGCGTCGTGATGATCGTGTCAGACGGCTATGACACCGGCGAGCCCGATCGTCTGGCAAACGAGATGCGGCGTCTTCGCCGCCGCTGCCGGCGCATCGTCTGGCTGAATCCGCTGATCGGCTGGCGCGACTACGCACCGTCGGCGCGCGGCATGCAGGCGGCGCTGCCTTTCGTCGATCTCTTCGCGCCGGCTCACAATCTCGAAAGCCTCGCGGCGCTCGAGCCCTATCTCGAAAGGATATGAGGCATGATTCCCGCATCCGACATCCACGATCTCGTCGCTTCGATGAAGGAGAGAGGGCGAGCGTTTCGCGCTTGCGACCGTAGTGAGAACCGTCGCCGCGACGGCCGCCAAGGCAGGCGCCAAGGCGATCATCCTTCCCGACGGCTCGGTCTCCGGCGGATGGATCGGCGGCGGCTGCGCGCGCGCCGCGGTGTTGAAGGCGGCACACGAGTCGCTTGCCGACGGCAAGGCGCGGCTGGTCTCGGTCGAGCCGCCCGATGTGTTGCAGGCGAAGGGCATTTCGGCGGGCGAGGAGCGGGAGGGCGTGCGCTTTGCCAAGAACATGTGCCCGAGCAAGGGGACGATGGACATCTTCGTGGAGCCCGTGCTGCCGCGCCCGGAGATCGTGCTTTGCGGTTCAAGTCCTGTGGCGCAGGCGCTTGCCGACCTTGGCCGGCGGCTCGGATTCACCGTCACCGCCTGCGCGCCGGGCGAGGAGCAGGCGGCGTTCGGTGAGGTCGACCGCCGCATCGAAGGCTACACGCTTCCTGTTGAAAGCGCCGGCGCGCGCTTCGTCGTCGTCGCGACGCAGGGGCGTGGCGATGAGGCCGCGCTTCGGGCCGCGCTTGCCGTGGAGGCCGACTATGTCGCCTTCGTCGGCAGCGGCAAGAAGGCTGAGAAGCTTCGCGCCAAGCTAGCCGGGGAAGGGGTCGATTCCGCCTCGCTGGCGCGGCTGAAATCTCCCGCGGGTCTCGATCTCGGCGCCATCACGCCGGAGGAGATCGCGCTCTCGATCCTTGCGGAGATCGTGGAGCACCGCCGCGCAGAGCGGCCGCAGGCCGCGGCACAACCTTCGTAACGTGGCTACGGACCGCGAAGAGATTAGAAAAACTTATCGAACCCAAAATCGACGGCGACAGTAGCCTTCCTCTGGGCGCGGCAGCGTTCCACGCTGTCATGGAAAAATCACGTCACGCGAAGAAGGCGCCTCGAGGAAACAGCCGATGGATCTCGGTATTAAGGACCGCGTAGCCCTCGTTCTCGGCGGGGGCGGCGGGCTCGGCAGCGCCATCTGCCGGAGCCTCGCCCGTGAAGGAGCGAAGGTCGCCGTGGCCGATGTCCGCGAGGATGCGGCGAGCGCCACGAAAGCGGCGGTCGAGCGCGAAGGCGGGACGGCCATCGCCCTGACCTGGCAACTCGCCGACCTCGCCTCAATTCCCGGCCACATCGCTGCAATCGAAAAGAGCCTCGGGGTCGTCGACATTCTCGTCAACATCACCGGCGGCCCGCCGCCGAGCCCGGCGAGCGGCAACGATCCGGCTGTGTGGAGCGAGCATTTCCAGTCGATGGTGCTTTCGGTAATCGCCGTCGCCGACGCTGTGCTGCCGAAGATGCGAGAGCGGAAGTGGGGCCGAATCGTCACGAGCACCTCGTCGGGCATCGTCGCGCCGATCCCGAATTTGGCGCTTTCGAACGCGCTCAGGCTTTCGTTGCTCGGCTGGTCGAAGTCGCTGTCGCGCGAGATCGGGCGCGACGGGGTGACGGCGAATGTCATCGTGCCCGGCCGCATCGCAACCGACCGCATCACCTTCCTCGACGAGGCCAAGGCCAAGCGCGAAGGGCGCGCCGTGGCGGACGTCGTTGCGGAAAGCACAGGCTCGATCCCGATAGGTCGCTACGGAAGCCCGGACGAATATGCCGACGCGGTCGCTTTTCTTGCCAGCGAGCGGGCTTCGTATATTACCGGCGCGGTGTTCCGCGTCGACGGCGGGCTCATTGCGAGCGTCTAGGCGAGGCGTTTGATGAACAAGCAGACGGAAGGCGTGGAGGCGGTGTCGCAACTCGACCCGGAGACTCACGCCCGGCTCGCCGCCCTTTCGACCGCCACGATCTCCATGGCGCTGATGAAAGAGGGGCTCCGCAATCACTGGGTTCGCGGCGCGCGGCCGCTTGACGCGGGCGCGCCGCGGGTCGTCGGACCGGCCTTCACCATGCGGTTCATTCCGGGGCGCGAGGATCTCTCGACGCTTGAGTCTCTGTCCTCGCCGCGCTCCACCCGCGGCGCGATCGAGGAGATGCCGGCAGGCTGCGTCGCGGTGGTCGACGCGATGGGCATTACGGACGCCGGCATTCTTGGCGACATCCTCTGTGCGCGGATGCGCTATCGCGGCGTCGCGGCGCTGTTGACGGACGGTGCGGTTCGCGACCTTGCCGGCGTGAAAGCCATCGGGCTTCCGATCTGGTGCAACGGCGTTGCCTCGCCGCCTTCGGTCGCCCGCTTCACGTTCGTCGGCTGGCAGGAGCCGGTCGGCTGCGGCGGCGTAGCGGTGCTGCCCGGCGACGTGATCGTGCTCGATGGCGACGGGGCGGTGGCGATTCCGGCGGCGATGGTCGGCAGGGTCGTCGAGACGGGCAGCGAGACGGAGCTGCTCGACACCTGGATGATGGGAGAGGTGGAGAAGGGGCGGCGGCTTCCCGGCCTTTATCCGCCGAACGAGGAGGCTCGGGCGGAATACGAGGCCTGGCGTCGCTCGCGGGGCGACAAGAGCTGAATTGCCAACCTAGTTTTCCGGCCGTTCTCCCCCACTTCCGCCCCCGACGATCATCTCGTCGCCGATCCACGGCAGCACTTGCGTGATTGCGGGCAGGCATTTTGTCCTCAGGAGTTCGCGACTGAACTCAGCGATCTGCTGCGGCAGCCGGCCGAGTTCCTGCCGGCGCGCAATCAGCGTGAGGCGGCGGCGGATCTGCGGGCCGGGGAGGGGAAAGAACTGCAGGCGGTCCATCGGGATCGCGGATTCGTAGATGCAGAGCGGCGAGGATATTGCCCAGCCGTTGCCATTCGCGACCGCGCTGGTCACGCCATAGGGGATGTCGAATTCGAGCGTGCGCGGCAGGTCGAGCTCGACGCGGCGAAGATGCCGTTCGATCTCGCGGCCGACCTTGGTGCGCGCGCTGTAGCGCACGAACTTCAGCGTCTCCGTCAGCTTCGCAAGATCGGAGAGGTCCTCGATCTTGTCGACGCCGATCGGGGTGACGACGACATACGGCTCCTCGATCAACGGCCATTTCTCCAGGCCTTCAAGCAGCTCCACGTCGTCGACGCCGACAAAGACATCGAGCCGGCGCGACAGGATGGCGTCGGCGTGAAGGGCCGTCAGTCCCCATACGAAAG
Source organism: uncultured Alphaproteobacteria bacterium (assembly GCA_963805325.1). Lineage (GTDB taxonomy): Bacteria > Pseudomonadota > Alphaproteobacteria > Rhizobiales > Afifellaceae > DASWJZ01. The sequence continues at coordinate 100,527 of CAWDTS010000020.1, forward strand.
AGACATATTCCGACTTGGTGGCGAGATATGCCGATAGTTCCGGCACGAGCGCGCGACAGAGGGAATCGACGTAGCCGATACGCAGCAGCGGGAGCTTTCCGTGGCGCGTCTCCCTAAGAAGCGGAGCGATTTGCCGGGCATCCGCGATGAGCGCGGTGGCGCGCTGCCGCAGAAGGACGCCCGCTGGCGTCAGGCCGAGCGGGCGGACGCTGCGATCGAAGAGCGTCGTCTTGATGCGCTCTTCGATCTCGGCAATGGCCTGCGACACGGCCGGCTGCGTCAGCCCGAGCAGGCGCGCCGCCGCAGCCATGGTGCCCTGGTCGCAGACGGTCAGAAAGACCTCCAGCGACCTGAGCTCGAAAGGGATTGTGCTGTCACGCATAAGCTGTACCGCAGCAACATCAGAAACATTTATAGTACGTCAAATCGGCGAGGAAGATAGCGTTCCCTCTGCGTGGCAGGGCGTGCAGCCAAATAGACCATGCAGGGAGGATTCGGGCGATGAAGAGAAGAACGCTTTTGCGGGCGGGGGCGCCTATTGCTTTGGCCCTTTTCGCCGGCGCATCGGTGACAAGCTTTGCTTGGGCCGACGATTACCTCGACAAGGCGAAGGCGGAAATCGCGCAGGTGACGGCGCCCGCGCCGCCGTGGACGGGCCCGACGACGGGACCGAAGGCGCAGGAAGGCAAGTCGGTCGTCTTCGTCAACTACGACCAGCGCAACAGCGGCGGCCGCGGCGTCGGCGAAGCCGCGGCGGAAGCTGCCAAGATCATCGGCTGGGACTACCGCGTCCTTGATGGGCAGGGCACGGTGCAGGGCCAGACCGCGGCGCTGACGCAGGCGATCGCGCTGAAGCCGGACGGGATCATCCTCGGCTCGGTCGACGCGGTGGCGATGAATACGCTGATCCAGCAGGCGATCGATGCCGGCATCAAGGTCGTGTCGTGGCACTCTGGCATGACGCCCGGCAAGATCGAAGGCTCCAACATCATCACCAACGTGACGACCGATCCGGGCGAAGTCGGCCGCATCGCCGGCCTTTACGCAGTGGCGGACTCCGACGGCACGGCCGGCGCCATCCTCTTCACCGACAGCGCCTATGCGATCACCATCGCCAAGACCAACGCCGAGAAGGCGGCGATCGAGGGCTGCTCGGGCTGCAAGGTGCTGGGCATCGAAGACACGCCGCTCGGCGACGTGCAAAACCGCATGCCGCAGCTCACCACGTCGCTGCTGACGAAGTACGGCAAGGCATGGACGCACTCCGTCGCGATCAACGACCTCTACTACGACTTCATGGCTCCCTCGCTGCAGGCGGCTGGGCTGCCGGGCGACGGCGCGCCGAAGAACATCTCGGCGGGCGACGGGTCGGAGTCGGCATTCGAGCGGATCGGGTCGAAGCAGTATCAGCTCGGGACGGTCGCCGAGCCGCTGCGTCTCCACGCGTTCCAGCTGGTCGACGAGCTGAACCGCGCTTTTGCGGGCGAGGCGCCGAGCGGCTATTCGTTCCCGGTGCATCTGTTCACGCCGGACAACGTGGACAAGGATCGCGGCGCCGGCGGCATCTTCGATCCGGCGAACGGCTACGAGGACATCTACAAGAAGATCTGGGGAAAGTAGTCCTCCCACTTGCCCCGACGCATTCCGGCGCACCCGCGCCGGAATGCGCTTTTCCTGGACGGCAGGCGTGCAGGCGATTAGGCGCTGAGCGCCCGCCCAAGTGGCAGGCACGCATAGAAGAGAACGAGGACGGAGACGCACGATGGCGATCGACATCACCAAGCCGGACTATGCGAAGAACATGCGCTTTGTCGGCCAGAGCGATCAGGGCGGCCGGCCCGACGCCGTTCAGGTGATGGTGGAGAAGGGCTTTGCCTATGTCGGGCACCTCTTCTCGCAGGGCTTCAGCGTCATCGACGTGCGCGACCCGAAGAAGCCCGTCCCGGTCGAATACGTGCCCTGTCCGGACAACACCTGGAACCTGCATCTGCAGGCCGCCGACGACCTGCTTCTCGTCGTGCATGCCAGGAACATGTGGGCGCAGCCGGAGCTTGCCGACGAGCGCAATTACTACAAGGGCAAGGCCGACTTCCACGCGACCGCTCATTCCAAGGGCGAGCGCAACTGGTCGGCGGGCCTCGCCGTCTATGACATCTCGACGCCGGGCAAGCCTAAGCAGATTGGATTCATGCCGGTCGAAGGCGGCGGCCTGCATCGCGCCTGGTACGCGGGCGGGCGCTGGGCCTACGCCTCGGCGCTGATCGACGGCTTCACCGACTACATCTTCATCACCATCGACATGTCCGACCCGAAGAACCCGCGCGAGGCGGGCCGCTTCTGGCTTCCCGGCATGAACCACGCGGCCGGCGAGACCGCCGAACTGGCCGATGGAGAACGGCCGCTTCGGCTGCCATCACGGCGTGGTCAGCGGCGACGTCGCCTATTGCGCCTGGCGCGACGCCGGAATGGCGATCGTCGACGTCAGCGACCGCAGCGACCCGAAGCTGATCGTGCACAAGAGCTGGTCGCCGCCCTTCGGCGGCGGCACGCATAACTGCCTGCCGCTTCCCGACCGCGACCTTCTGCTCGTGCTCGACGAGGCCGTCCTCGACAACATGGAAGACGGCATGAAGCCGATCTGGGTTTTCGACAACCGCGTGCCTACCAACCCGGTTTCGATCTCCACCTTTCCGCTTCCCTCCGACAAGGACTATGTCGCGGTCGGAGGGCATTTCGGACCGCACAACGTCTACGAGAATCGGCCCGGCAATTTCGTCAGCTCCGAGCTGATCTTCACCACCTACCAGAATGCCGGCGTGCGGGTGTTCGACATCAAGAACCCCTACCAGCCGGTCGAGGTCGGCGGCTTCGTGCCACCGCCGCCGACGAAGCTCGTCGATCCGCGACCGAATCGCCCTCTCGTGCTTCATTCGGCGGATGTGTTTGTAGATAAACAGGGGCTCGTCTACTCTACCGACTTCAGCGTAGGTCTCTACATCGCGGAATACACGGGATGACCTGCGCTTCCGGCCCCGGTTGGGAGGACCGCCGCCGACATGACCGGGGTATTTGACGAGGGCGTCGGGGTGGCCGGCCGTGGATCGACGCGCGTAGCGGGCGCGTCCGATCTCCTGGGCTTTGAGCAAATCTCGAAGCGTTTCGGCGGGACGCAGGCGCTCTTTGACGTGAGCTTCGGGTTGCGCCGCGGCGAGATTCTGGCGCTGCTCGGCGAAAACGGCGCGGGGAAATCTACGCTCATCAAGATTCTCGCCGGCGTGCATACCGCCGATTCCGGCGCGATCCGCTTTCACGGGCGCGACGTGACCGGCGGCACGCGGCGTCTCCCGATCGCCTACATCCATCAGGACATCGGACTGATCGAATGGATGACTGTGTGGGAGAACATCTGTCTGACGCTCGGCTATCCGCGCCGCGCCGGCACGATCAATACGCGCGTCGCGCGCGAGCGTGCGGCACGCGTACTGGAGGTGATCGGCGCCGATATCGATCCCGACATCCGTATCCAGAGCCTCAGCCGCACGGAGAAATCGCTCGTCGCGATTGCGCGCGCGCTCGCGGCGGAACCCGAAATCCTGGTGCTCGACGAGCCAAGCGCGAGCCTTCCGGCCGATGAGGTCGCGCGCCTCTTCGCGGCGCTTCGGCGGCTCAGGGACCGCGGCGTCGGCATGATCTACGTGTCGCACCGGCTCGACGAGGTGTTCGAGATCGCCGACCGCATGGTGGTGCTGCGCGACGGCAAGGTCGCCGGCGAGCGTGAGGTCGAGGCGACGACACCGGAGGAGACGATCCTGCTCATCGTCGGGCGGCAGCCGTCACAGGTTTTTCGCCGTCCGGCCGAGCGCGCGGGGTCGCCTCTGCTCACACTTCGATCGCTGGTGATCGACGACGTCGGTCCGGTGGACTGCGAGATCCACGCCGGGGAGATCGTCGGCTTCGTCGGGCTGCGCGGAGCGGGGCAGGAGGCCGTCGGGCGTGCGCTTTTCGGCGTCATGCCGAAGACGAGTGGCGAGGTGGAGCTCAATGGGCGGTCGATCGAAGTAAGCAAGCCGGCACAGGCGATGGCCGCAGGGATCGAGCTCGTCTCCGCCGATCGCGTCGGCGAGTTGATCATCCCGAACCTCACGATCCGCGAGAACTTCTTCCTGAACGCGGTCGCGGCGGGGAAAAGCCTCTTCACCTGGACAAATCCGCGTCGCGAGGTTGCGGCGGCGCTTGCGCTCGGCGCCAAGGTGGGATTGCGGCCCAACGATCCGGCGCTCCACATCGAGCTTCTTTCCGGCGGCAACCAGCAGAAGGTCGTGGTCGGGCGCTGGCTGAACCTCGAAGGCAAGCTCTACATTTTCGAAGACCCGACGGCAGGCGTCGACGTCGGCGCGAAGGCGGAGATCTATCGGCTCTTCGACGTCGCGCTGCAGGCCGGATCGGCGATCATCCTCATCTCTACGGATTTCGAGGAGATCTCCAAGGTCTGTCACCGCGCGATCGTTTTCGACCGGGGCAGCGTCGTCGCCGAGCTTGCCGGCGCCGACCTCACGATGGCCAATCTGCTCGCCGCGGCGTCGGCCAACGTAACGACACAAGAAATGACGGCAGCAGGAAACGCCTCAAGAGGCCCAGATGCAATCCATTAAGTCGAATGCGCTCGAGCCGACGCGCTCGGAGCTGGCAAAGCTCTCGCGCTTTTCCGCCGGGCTGCGGCTCTTGCCCGTTTATGGGCTGCCGATCCTGACGCTGGCGCTCATCATCCTCTTCTCGGTCATGCTTCCCGACACCTTCCCGACGGCGCTCAATGCCCGCTCGATCCTGAGCGACAAGGCGGTGATCGCGCTTCTGGCGCTCGCCGCAATGGTGCCGATGATGGCGGGCCGCATCGACCTGACGGTCGGCTTCGGCATCGTCATGTGGCACATCCTCGCGATCAGCCTGCAGGTCTGGTACGGCGTGCCCTGGCCGATCGCGCTTGTGATCGTTATCGCCTGCGGAGCGCTCGCCGGGCTGATCAACGGGCTCCTGGTGGAGATCGCGCAGATCGATTCCTTCATCGCGACGCTTGGCACCGGCACGGTGCTTTATGCGCTGGCGCTCTGGCACACGGAAGGGCGGCAGGTCATCGGCACGCTGTCGCCGGGCTTCATCGCGATCAACGCTACCTGGATCTTCGGCGTGCCGATCCCGGCGCTTTACGTGCTCGTCCTCGCCCTCGTCATGTGGGTGATCGCCGAGCGACTTCCGCTCGGGCGCCAGATTTATGCGATCGGCGCCAACGAGCGCGCCGCGGCGCTGAACGGCATTCCCGTGCGCCGCTTCGTCATCGGCGTGTTCGTGACCTCCGGCGCCCTGACCGCTTTCACCGGCTTCGTGCTCGCGTCGAAACTCCGTATCGGGCAGGCGAGCGTCGGGCTCGATTTCCTGCTGCCGGCGCTGGTTGGCGCCTTCCTCGGCTCGACGACGATCAAGCCCGGCCGCGTCAACGTTTGGGGTACGCTCTGCGGCGTGTTGATCTTGGCGGTCGGCATTTCCGGTATCCAGCAGTTCGGCGGGGCCTTCTTCGTCGAGCCACTCTTCAACGGGACGACGCTGATCATCTCGATCGGCCTGGCCGGCTTTGCCCAGCGGCGGCGCGCCGCCCCGCAGCGGCAGGTCGCGGAAGGCAAGCCGCCGGTGAAAGAGATGCGGCTCGCCGACCCGAAAACCGGCAGCGGATAGCCCTCCGAAGCCTGGATTCTGCGATTTTTCTCTGGGAGGGGCTTCGCGCGCGCCCGGAGGTCGGATATTGCGTCTCCGCACGCCGGTGAATGCGATACGCGGATGCCACAGTGGACCGCCACGCTCGCTTGAGAACAGCAGGACATGAAAACCCTCGACAAAAAACTCGCCGTGATCCGCTCCGGCGCCTACAAGCCCACGGACTTCGTCATCGCTGACGCCAAGGACGGCGACATCGGTTTCGGCGTCATGGCGCCTGGACCCGATCCGAAGGATCCGAGCCGTCCGAAGCCGCGCTCTTCCCATCTTGAGGCGATCCGCGAGATGACGCGCTCCGGCCTCGTCGACGTCATGCTGCTCTCAGCCTCGTCGGCGGAGCGGCTGTCGGAGGAGGGGCTCTTCAAGAAGAGCAAGGTGACGCCGGCAATCCGCCTCAACGACACGACCGACATCTGGTCGGCACGTGGTGGACGCTACAAGGAGGAGCCGTCGCGCCACCATCGCACCGCGCGCATCGACCAGGCGCGGAAGCACGTCGACCTCGGGCTCTACTCGATCACCTTCTCGAACAGCCGCGACATCGACGCGGAGAACGCCGAGGCCTATTCCACGTTTCGCGCCGGGGCGGCAGTGCACAAGATGCGGCACTTCCTCGAGGTCTTCAATCCGGCCTTCGACATCCGCCTCGCCGACGGCGCCGACCTCGGCAGCTTCATCAACGACAACATCGTGCGCACACTCGCTGGCGTGATGCGCGACGATCATCCGCACTTCCTGAAGCTGCAGTACAACGGCGCGCGCGCCATGGAGGAGCTCGCAGCTTACGATCCGGAGCGGCTCGTTGTCGGCATTCTCGGCGGCGCCAAGGGCACCACGCGCGATACGTTCGAGCTGATCTCGCAGGCGGAGCGCCACGGTGCGCGCGTCGCTCTGTTCGGTCGGAAGATCAATCTCGCGGAAGACCCAATCGCGCTGGTCGGCTTCATGCGCGCCGTGGTGGAGCGCGAGATCGCGCCGGAAGAGGCGGTGAAGGCCTATCACGACCGGCTGAAGAAGGCGGGCAAGAAGCCGACGCTGCCGCTTTCCAAGGACCGCGTCATCACCGAGGTGGCCCTCAAGGGCTAGCGCGGCGGGTCAGCCTTTCGGGCTTTGCGTTTCCGCTGCGCGGGCAAGCGTGGCGTTGACGCTGCGCATGTGTTCCTGGACCGGCTCGAAGACCTGCGCCCGCAGCTCTGCGTAGCGCTCGGCCTCCGCGTCAGGCTCCACGACATGCTCCTTGCGATCGAGGCCGGCGACCGCTTGATCGACCGACGCGTAGACTCCTGCCGCGACACCGGCGAGAAGAGCGGCGCCGAGCGCAGTCGCCTCTGGCTCTTCGACGACGACCAGCGGGCGGGCGAAAGCGTTCGCCTTGATCGACATGAAGAGCGGGTTGCGCGAGACGCCCCCGATCAGCCGGATCGTCCGCGCGTCCTCGACGCCGGCGAGCGTCGTCATGCCGTCGAGCATCAGGCGCGATTGGAGCGCCACGCCTTCGAGAACGGCGCGGTAGAGTTCCGCATGCGTCGCATTCTGGGTCAGGCCAAGGAAGGCGCCGCGCGCGTTCGGATCGGAGAGCGGCGGCGGTCCGTTCGCAAGATGCGGCAGGAAGACGATTCCGCGGCTTCCAGGTGGGACTGAGGACGCTTCCGCGATCAACTGCTCCTGCGGCGCGGCGCCGACGATCGCGCGTAGCCATTCGATCGAGCCGCCTGCGCTCTGGAGCGCGCCAGCGACATAGGAGAGTTTTCGGTCGGTCTCGATCGCGCCCTGGACGTAGCCGCGGCGAAGAAGCTCCGGATCGCCGAGAGGCTCGGGCGTCGCAAGCAACAGCGCTTCGGCCGTGCCGATGCTGTCGATCGCGGCGCCGGGCTCGCCGAGACCGGTCGCGAGGGCGCCGACGATATGGTCATGTCCTCCCACCGCAACGACCGGCGCACCGGCGAGCCCGGTCGCCTGAAGGACATCGCGGCGCATCGCGACCAAGCGGCGTGCCGCTCGCGGCAATCGGCGCGGGGAAATCCGGCGTCACGCCGGCAAGCGCCAGAAGCTCCTCCGACCATTGCCGCTGGCGGACGTCGAAATAGAGCGTGCGCGAGGCAAGCGTCGGATCGGTCGCCGCCACGCCCGACAATCGGTAGGCGATCCAGTCCGCCATCATCAGCACGCGACGCGCCTTCGCCATCGCCTCCGGCCAATGCGCGCGCATCCAGATGAGCTTCGCGAGCGTGAAGATCGGCTCCACGGCGTGGCCGCTCAGTACGAAAACGCGCTCGCGGCCGAGGGCGTTCTCGATCGCCGGTGCTTCAGCCGCGGTGCGGCGATCGTGCCAAACGATCGACGGCGCAAGCGCGCGCCCGGATTCGTCGATCAGGACGCAGCTCTCGCCGACGCTGGCCACGGCGATTCCGGCGACGCGCCTGCCGGAAAGCGTCCTGGCGATGCCGGCGAGATTGTCCTCGACACAGGCGTAGATCGCCTCAGGGTCGTATTCGCCGCCTGTCTCCGTCAGCCGCAGCGGAGTCGGGCGGGTCGCTGCCGCGATGCGCCGCCCTCGCCGATCGAAAGCGATGGCGCGTACGGAACTCGTGCCGACATCAATGCCGACGAGGACAGGCTCTCCGGTGTCGGCGGAACCACCTATTTCAGGCGCCATCTTGTCTCTTCCGGGTCTGCGCGACCGCAGCCGACCGCATTGTCGCGCATGGAAAAAGGCTCTTCGATTGCGCGCGATTCCACACTCCGATATCATCGGGAGAAATAACGAGCTACCGCCGGCAGATCGACGCAGGACGGCACAGAACCAAAACGGGAGGATTTCAGATGATTTCCAAGAGACAACTGATTCTCGGGCTCGCGACCGCAGGCCTGCTGGCGGCAGGCTCGCAGGGCGCAATGGCCCAGGAGAAGATCAAGATCGGCTTCCTGCCGGGCGTGGTCGATCCATTCTACCAGGTAATGCAGCTTGGCGTTGAGAAGGCAGCCAAGGATCTCGGCTTCGAGGTGGTGACGCAGGTCCCGCCGACATGGGGCGTGGAGGCGCAAGCGCCGCTCCTGAACGCCATGATCGCACGCGGCGACTTGAACTACATCATCACCGCGCCGGTCGATAAGGACCAGATGGTCCCGGCGCTGCAGGCGGCCCTCGATGCCGGCATCAAGGTCATCACGGTCGACACGTTCCTCGGCGACGGCGACTATGTGAACGGCCCGGTGACGTTCCCGATCAGCTACATCGGATCGGACAACGTGGAAGGCGGCCGCATCTCCGCGCGCGGCCTTGCCAAGGCGATCGGCGGCAAGGGCACGGTCTACATCAACTCCACCAACCCGAACGTCAGCTCGGTCGAGGGCCGCGAGCAGGGCTTCAAGGAAGAGATGGCGAAGGACTATCCGGACATCAAGGTGCTCGGCCCCGACTACAACCTCGACGACGCCAACAAGGCGGCGCAGCAGACCGCCGCGGTCCTCGAGCAGAACCCCGATCTCGCGGGTGTGTTCGGCACCAACGTGTTCAGCGCGCAGGGAGCGGGCAACGCGGTGGTGAATGCCGGGCTCGGCGGTCACGTGCAGGTCGTCGCCTACGATGCGACCAAGGATGCCATCGAATCGCTCAACAAGGGCGACGTGACCCTCGTCCTGGCGCAGAAGCCTTTCGACATGGGCTACATGGCGGTGGAGTTCGCCGCTGCCGATGCGGCAGGCGTGACGAGCCTTCCGAAGCGCGTGCAGACGGGCTTCGCCATCATCGACAAGGACAACGTCACCGATCCGAACTACTCGCGCTTCATCTACAAAGCCGAGTAGGCTGATCCTGAAAGATGCGTCCCCGGGCGGCGCGACTGCGCCTCCCGGGGCATCGTTTTCCTGCCTTCGGCTTTGGAAGTGAGACGTCTTGGCTACTCCTGACGTGAACATCGGAGCGCCAGTCGCCAAGCCGGCTGTTGCACCAAGGCGGAGGCTGATCCTCACGCTTAGTCGCCTTTGGGCATGGGCGTTCCTCGGCGTGATGATCATCGTCTTCGTGATCGCGGTGCCGATCTACAACGGCGGCTCGGTCAATTTCCTGACCGTCCGCAACTCGCAGAATATCCTGGTCGCGATCACGCCGGTGCTGCTGCTCGGCCTCGGCCAGACCTTCGTCATCATCGGCGCCGGCATCGATCTTTCAGTCGGTTGGGTGATGAGCCTCGGCTCGGTGCTTTCCGCGCTGGCCACCCGCGGAGCGTTCAATGCCGGGTTGCCGCTCTTCCCATCGGTCGTGATCGGCTTCCTGGCGGCGGTGGGCGGCGCTGCGGTCGTCGGGCTTATCAACGGCTCGATCATCGCCAAGCTCAAGGTGCCGGCCTTCATCGTGACGCTCGGTACGTCCTTCATCGTGCGCGGCGTCGCGCTTCTGATGTCGGAGAACACGACTGTCATCGGCCTGCCGCGCGGCATTCGCGACTACGGCAACGAGTCGCTCTTCTATCTGATCCGCGGGGAGGGCGGCGGGTTCTACTTTGTCCATCCACCTTCGGAACTGACCGGCGAGCTCCTGCGCCGCATGGACCGCATCCTCTCTTATCCCGTCGTCGTCACTGCGGTCGTGGTGGCGATCGCCTGGTTCATCCTGCACAAGACGCAGTTTGGGCGGCACACCTACGCGATCGGCGGCAACATAGAAGCGGCGCGGCGCGCCGGCATTCCGGTCGACCGGCGTATCATCATGCTCTACGTGCTGTCGGCGGCAACGGCCGGTATTGGCGGCTTCCTGTCGACGCTGCGCTTTACCGCCGGCTCCGCCGTCATCGGCGACCCGCTGCTCCTCTCCTCCATCGCCGCGGTCATCATCGGCGGCGTCAGCCTGTTCGGCGGAGCGGGAACGGTGATCGGCACCGTCATCGGCGCCCTCATCATCGCGGTGCTCACCACCGGGCTCGTCATGCTCAACGTGCAGGCGTTCTGGCAATTCATCGTGGTCGGGGTCGTCGTCATCGTCGCCGTCCTGATCGATCAGTCGCGCGAGCTGATCGTCGGCCGCGCAAAGTCCGGACCGCCGACATGAGCGAACCGATCCTTTCCATCCGCAAGCTGGTAAAGCGGTTCGGCGGCCTGACTGCGGTGAACGAGGTGAGCTGGGACATCTATCCCGGCGAGGTCGTCGCGCTTCTCGGCGACAATGGCGCGGGAAAGTCGACGCTGATCAAGTGCGTCTCCGGCGTCTATCACGCGGACGGGGGCGAGATCATTTTCGAGGGCAGGCCGCGCAACTTCGCGACCCCGATGGACGCGCGCCGGGCGGGTATCGAAACCATCTATCAGGACCTGGCGCTCGCCAACAATCTCGACGTCGCCGCCAATATTTTCCTCGGCCGCGAGGTGAAGAAGCACTATCTCGGCGGCCTCGTGAACACGCTCGACGAACACAAGATGCTGACCGAATCGGAGGCGGCGCTCGACAAGCTCGAAATCCACTTCCCCAATTTGCGGCAGCCAATCGAGAGCCTTTCGGGCGGGATGCGGCAGGCGGTCGCCATCGCGCGCGCCGTCTATTGGGATGCCAAGCTGATGATCATGGACGAGCCGACCAACAATCTCGGCGTGCCGGAACAGCAGAAGGTGCTGGAGCTCATCCGCAAGCTGCGCGACGAGGGCGTTCCGGTGATCCTGATCACCCATACGCTTCCCGACGTGTTTGCCGTCTCCGACCGCCTGATGGTCATGCACCGCGGACGCAAGGTGACGGAGAAGAAGACCGCCGACACCGACACGGAAGAGCTGGTCCAGTACATGGTCGGTGCGCGCGACGACATGCTGGTGAACTAGGCGGCGGGGATGGCGAACGAGACGAAGCGGGAGGGGGCGGCCGCGCAGAAGACGTGGACCGCGCTTCCCTACCACCAGACTTGGCTTCTGGGGCAGGCGAGCGCGCTTTTCGATTTCTTCGAACGCGAGCTGATCGACCCCTCGGGCGGCTTCCATGTCCTCGACGACGCCGGCCGTGCCGTCGTCGCTCCGAAGCCGCCGCGCGAGATCTACATCACGACGCGCATGGTGCACTGCTTCGCTATCGCGCGGCTCCTGGGGCGGCCGGGCGCGGAGAGGTTCATCGATCAGGGCATGCGCTATCTCTGGGAGCACCATCGCGACACGAAGAACGGGGGCTATTTCTGGGGCGTCGATGACGATGGCCCTACCGACCCGTTGAAGCAGGCCTACGGCCACGCTTTTGTCCTGCTCGCCGGCGCGAGCGCCAAGATGGTCGGCCATCCCGACGCAGACCGGCTCCTCGCTGACGCGGGCGAGGTCATCCGCACGCGCTTCTGGGAAGCAGAGCACGGCGCTTCGGCGGAAGAGTTCACCGCCGACTGGAAGCCGATCGACACCTATCGTGGCCAGAACTCCAACATGCACCTGACCGAGGCGATGATGGCCGCCTATGAGGCGACCGGCGACAGCTCGTGGCTCGACATGGCGGAGAGCGTCGCCTCGCTCATTATCGGCAGGAAAGCGAGAGAGAACCACTGGCGCGTCGCCGAGCACTTCAGTCTCTCCTGGGAGCTGGAGCCTGAATATTCAAACGGCGACATTTTCCGCCCCTACGGTACGACGCCCGGTCATTCGCTCGAATGGACGCGGCTTTGCCTGCAACTCTGGGAGCTCGGCGGGCGGCGGCTCGACTGGCTACCGGAGGCGGCGGTCGCGCTTTTCGACCGCGCGGTCGGTGAAGGGTGGGACACAGAGGCGGGCGGGTTCTTCTACACCCTCGACTGGTCGCAGAAGCCGCGCATGAGGAACAAGCTGTGGTGGCCAGCGGCTGAGGGCATCGGCGCTGCGTATTTCTTAGACGCCATCAAAGGTGCGCCGAAATACGAGGAATGGTACCGCCGCATCTGGGATTTCGTCGCCGATCAGCTGATCGATCGCGAGCACGGCGGCTGGCGGACGGAGCCGGCGGACGCAACAAAGCCGCTCTTCCCCGCCCGAACCGACCTCTATCACGCGCTGCAGGCGTGCCTGATCCCGCTTCTGCCGACGTCGGGTTCGGTTACGCGCGGCCTCGTGACCGTCGGCTTGAAATAGAGCCGAGTTTGCGCCTGCCTGATCCGAGCTGGCGCAGTCGACCGGGCCGCCGGGCGTTCGGGTGAACGCTTTCGCGCGGGGGTCGGTCGATACGACAACGAAGAGCCCGGCCAACGCGGGAAATACTGTACCGCTCCGCCAAGAATTGACAGAGCGAGAGAAAACAACATCGCTTTCGCCGCGCGTTTATTAGAAGGCACAGCGCAAAGACTGGTTATTTTACTTGCGTCTTCTCAGGCGGCATCGGTAGAATCGCCCCTTTACAACTCGTCTCTCCACCGATCATTAGTATGTATGAGAAAAGTCGTTTCGACTTAGCGAGAGGCGTCATGAACTTGACGAAGCCCGTCAGCGCGGAACGGCGGCAAGGCGCCGAGAGCAGCGCTCCGGACGCGTGGGCGGATCGGGTCGGAGGCACGGAGTTGACGGAGAAATTCGGCTTCCTGCTGCTGCCGGAGTTTCCGATCTACGCCTTCATCCTGGCGACCGAGGCGCTACGCGTCGCCAACCAGAACGCCGGCCAGCGCCTCTTCTCCACGCACCTGATCTCGCTCGACGGCGGCCCCGTCTCCGCCGGCAACGGGATGACGGTCACGCCGGATTTCGGCATCGCCGACGTTCCTTTCCTGCCCAATCTTCTGGTCTTCGCCTGCAACCATCCGACGAAGCATCTGAACAAGGCGCTGCATGCCTGGCTGCGGCGCCTTGAGCGCCACGGGGCGCTGATCGGCGCGGTCGATACGGGGCAGTTCGCGCTTGCAGAAGCGGGGCTCCTCGACGGCTACACGGTGGCGCTCCATTGGGAAGCGATGGCGATGTTCCGCGAAGCCTATCCGACCATCGATGTCCGTGACACGCTCTTCACCATCGACCGCAACCGCATCACCTGCGCCGGCGGCGTCGCGACACTCGACATGATGCTGCATCTGATCGCCAACAAGCACGGCCGCTCACTGGCCGAGGTCGTCGCCAACGGCCTCGTGCGCGGACGCATCCGCCATGACGGCGAGCGGCAGCGCGTTTCCGCCGACGACGCCTTCGGCCTCGTCAATCACCGGCTTGCGGCCATCGTGCAGGACATGGAGGCCAATCTCGAGGCCCCGCTTTCGACCGATGCGCTTGCCGCGCGTGCAGGAATTTCGGTCAGGCAGCTCGAACGGCTGATGCGCGACACGCTCGCCGAAGCGCCGTCGCGCTACTATCTGAAGCTCCGGTTGCAGGCCGCGCGCAATCATCTTTTCTACGGCGACATGCCGGTCCAGGAGATCGCGCAGGCCTGCGGATTCTCCTCGCCTTCGGTGCTGTCGCGCGCCTTCAAGGAGCACTTCGGCGTCAGCCCGAGGGAATTCCGCCGGCAGTTTTCAGCCGACCGGCTGGAGCGTTTCCGTCCGGAGCTTCGGCAGCAGCTCGGGCTTGCTGCGCATGGCGCAGCGCGGCTCGACGCGTAGGCAAAGACGCGCCAGCGCCGGGTGATACGGCCACTCCGCCTGCTTCAAACGATATCTGAAAGTTCGCGTCGCTGACTGCAAAGTCGATAACGCAAACCTTCCGCCAGAATGGGATACGGAGAATGTGGATGAGAAACCGATGACGCCGGCCGTGTCTGAGCACCTGCGCAAGAGGCTTGAGGGCTGCTACGTCACAGTGCCGACGCCGTTTTGCGACGAGCCGGGCTGGCCGGTGAACGAGCCGGCGCTTCGGACCTATGTGCGCTTCCTGATCGATAACGGCCTTGACGAGCGCTACGCCACGCTGCTTGCCGGCGGGGCGGCGGGCGACTTTTCCACCATGACCTTCGACGAGCGGCTTCGGGTCGCGGCGATCGTGATCGAAGAATGCGCCGGGCGTCTTCCGGTCGCGGTGGGATGCCAGACGACAAGCACGCTCGAGCTGATCCGGCTCGCGCAGGCGGCGCAGAGTCTCGGCGCCGACTTCATCCAGGTCTCGTGCCCGTTCTACTTCACACACACGCAGGCGGACTTCGAGGAGTACATTCGGGCAGCGGCCGAGGCGGCGCCGGACGTCGGGCTCATCGTCTACAACACGTTCTGGACGGCGACGAACATCTCGCTCGACATGGTCGAGGGGCTCGCGGACATCCCGAACGTGGTCGGGCTCAAATGGGCGACACCGCGCACCGATGCGATGGAGTTCGAGACCGTCACCTCGCACTTCTCCGACCGCTTCACCATCATCGACAACAACCTTTTCTTCGCCTTTTCCGCCATGCCGGCGCTCGGCGCGCGGGCCTTCGAGGTGCATCTCTGCAATTACTGGCCGGAGTGGGGGATCAAGCTGATCGACGAGGTGAAGGCGGCTAACTATCCGGAGATCGCGCGGATGCTGGTGGAGGAGGCGATGCCCTACTATCACCTGTGGACCGAGATGGAGCGGAACTACACGTCGGGCGACGGCTATCTCGACAAGCTCTGCATGGAGCTGATCGGGCTGCCTTCGAGCCGCTGCCGGCCGCCGACGCGCGACGTGCGCGAGCGCTATCGCGCAGACGCCTTGAAGATGATGCAGACCGTCGGCGTGCCGCGGCTCACGGTTAAGGCCGGTCAGGCAGATGATGAAACAGACGCCGAATATCGTCGTGTTGGCTGAGGGCGACAACGTGGGCGTCGCCGTGCAGGAGATCGCTGCGGGCGACGTCGCGTTCGCGGCGGCGGGCGCGAGCGTGACCGCGAACGAAGCGATTCCGCTCGCCCACAAGATCGCGCTTCGGCCGATCGCGAACGGCGAGCGGATCGTTCGCTTCCGCGTGCCCGTCGGCATTGCGACGCAGGAGATCCCTCAGGGCGCTCTGGTGCACGTCCATAATGTGCGGAGCCAGTATCTGGACAACATCGAGGACCACTATGAGTGACCTCGCAATATCCACATACGCCCTGTCGGAGCGGAACAGCCACGCTGTCGAGACGATGCGCGGCTACCGCCGCGCCGACGGGCGCCTCGGCATCCGCAACTACGTGCTCGTCGTCTATCTGGTGGAGTGCGCGCATCACGTGGCGCGCCGCATCGTCGAGCCGTTTCAGGAGAGCGGCGCGCAGCTCATCGGCTTTCCGGGCTGTTACCCGAGCCAGTACGCGCACCGCATCCTGGAGGCGATGTGCACGCATCCGAATGCGCATTCCGTGCTTCTCGTCTCGCTCGGCTGCGAGGAGTTCCGGCGCACGGCGCTGCTTGAAGCGATCCGCGCCAGCGGCCGCATGGCCGAACTGCTGGTGATCCAGGACGAGGGCGGCACTGCGTCGACTGTTGCGGCGGGGCGGGCCTGGGTCGAAACGCAACTCGCCAAGGCGAGCTCCATGCCGGCCGAGCCGCTGCGTCTGTCCGACCTCGTCGTGGCGACGAAGTGCGGCGGCTCCGACGGACTTTCCGGCATCACGGCCAATCCCGCCGTCGGCAACGCCTTCGACCGGCTGGTCGATGCCGGCGCGACCGTCATGTTCGAGGAGACCTGCGAGCTGATCGGCTGCGAGGTGCACATGGCGTCGCGCGCGGTGACACCGGAGCTCGGGGCGGAGATCATCGCGGCGGTCAGGAAAGCAGACACCTATTATCGCGATCTCGGTCACGGGAGCTTCGGCGGCGGCAACATCAAGCACGGGCTCTCCACGATCGAGGAGAAGTCGCTCGGCGCCTACGCGAAGAGCGGCGCGCGGCCGATCCGTGGGCTCCTGAAGCCGGGCGACAGGCCGCCCGCAGCGGGGCTCTATCTGATGGACACCGTCAACGACGGCGGCGTTCGCTACGGCATTCCGAACATCAACGACACGCAGACGATCACCGAAATGGTGGCGAGCGGCGCGCATATCGTCGTGTTCACCACCGGCGCCGGGTCGGTCGTCGGGCAGGCCGTCGCGCCGGTCATCAAATGCGTTTCGAACAGCCGCGTCTTCCAGCGGCTTTCCGACGACATGGACATCAATGCCGGCACGATCGCCGACGGCGCGGAGACGGTCGAGGCCGTCGGCGAGCGCATCTTCGGCAGGATCATCGAGGTCGCATCCGGCGCGGCAACGCGCTCGGAAGCGCTCGGGCACCAGGAATTCGTCCTGAACTACAAGACCTACGAACCGCTCGGGCCGGCCTGTCTGCCGGTCTGAGCATGAACTGAGGGTTCGGGCGGAGAGTGGCCGGCGGGGCGCCGGCGGTGAAAGCAGGAGGGAGAGCAAGATGGCGATCAAGAGAAGCTTCATTGCCGGGGCGACAGCCCTGGCCCTCGTCGCGCTCACCGGCGCGGCGCATGCGGAGGACGACGTGCGTCTCCGCCTGAACTGGATGTACTACGGCTCGCATGCGGGCTTCGCGCTCGGCAAGGACAAGGGCTACTACAAGGACGCCGGCATCAATCTCGACATCCGCTCAGGCAACGGATCGAGCTCCGCGCATCGGCTCGTCGCCAACGGCGACAGCGACTTCTCCTATGGCTCCTGCGCGGCGATGATCAACCTCGTGGCAGGCGGCGCACCGCTCGTCTCCGTCGGCGTCATCGACGCGATGGGCACGGAGGCGATCATCGTGCGCCCGGATGCCGGCGTGAAGACGATCATGGACCTCAAGGGCAAGAACATCCTCACGACCGCCAATGCCGGCGTGAACACCTTCTTCCCGCTGGTCTTGAAGAACGCCGGGCTGTCGGAAGCCGACGTGCACGTCACCAACGTGCCGGAAGGCGCGCTCGTGTCGAGCTATCTGCAGGGGGCGGGCGACTCCGTCGGCATCCTCGGCGGACTCGACGACAAGCCGGCCGAGATCAAGGCGAACGGCGGTGCCGACCCGGTCACCTTCCCCTATTCGGACTACGGCGTGAACCAGGTCGGCTATTGCATCGTCACGACCAAGGACAAGGTGGCCAACAAGCCGGATCTCGTGAAGCGCTTCATGGCGGCGACCGTGAAGTCCTACAAGGAAGCCGAGAAGGATCCCGACGCCGCGGTCGCCTCGATGGCCGACATCGTCGGCGGCACGATGGCCGAAGACGAAGGCAAGGCGCAGGCGCGCGCGGTGCTCGATGTCACGCTCGGCATGCTCTACTCGAAGGCCAACACGGACAAGCGTCTCGGCTACAATGTCCCGTCGGACTGGGATGACATGCTGGCGCTGATGAAGGCGAATAACGGCCTGGAGACCGACCTGCCGGCGACTGCCTTCTACACCAACGACTTCGTGCCTTAGGCACGACGTAAGTGCCACGCAGCGGCCCTCCCCGTTGGGAGAGGGTCGGGGTCGCGCCTTGGAGTGCGGGATGAACGCGAGCATCGAACTTCGCGCACTCTCGAAAACATTCGGCAGTGGGCCGGGGGCGGTTCACGCCTTCGGCCCTGCCGATCTCACGATCCATGAAGGCGAGTTCGTGTCGCTGCTCGGGCCATCCGGCTGCGGCAAGTCCACGCTGATGCTGATCATCGCCGGACTGCTTGAGCCGAGCGGGGGCGAGGTGCTGGTCGGCGGTGCGGAGGTGAGGGGACCGCAAACCGACATCGGCATCATGTTCCAGGACAATACGCTGGTGCCGTGGCGCACGGTCTGGGACAACGTAGCGCTGCAGCTTGAGCTTCGCGGGACTCGACGTCCGCCAGTATCGAGGAGCGCATCCGCACGCTGCTTGCGTCCGTCAGTCTGACCGGCTTCGAGCATCGCCATCCCTGGGAGCTTTCCGGCGGCATGCAGCAGCGCGCCGCTTTCTGCCAGGCCATGGTGCACGAGCCCGACACGCTGCTTCTCGACGAGCCGCTCGGCAAGCTCGACGCCATGACGCGCGAGTAGATCCGTAGCGACCTGCAGGCGCTGTGGATGGCGAAACGGCCGACGGTCGTCTTCGTCACGCACTCGATCGAGGAGGCGGTGCAGCTTTCGAGCCGCGTCTGCGTGATCACACCTCGCCCGGGCCGGATCGATCGGGTGATCGACGTCGATCTTCCCTATCCGCGCACTTTGGAGGTGAAAAGGAGCCGCGAGTTCGTCACACTCGTCACCGACATTCAGGAGATCTTCCATGGCTACGGCGTCATCTGACGCACCCGTCCGCCGCAGCTTGCAAGAGCGCTTTTATCCGCTCCTGTCGGGTCTGGCGCGCTCCTGGCTCTTCATCGTCTTCTTCGTCGGTTTCTTCGTGTTCTGGGAATACTCGATCGATATCTTCTCGATCCCCCGCTACATCCTGCCACGGCCGACGGAGATCGTGCGCCATGCCTCCGCCGACATCCCGCGCCTCATCGAATACACTTACATCACCGGCGCTGAGGCGGTCATAGGCTACGTTCTGGCGGTCATGATGGCGGTGCCGCTTGGGCTTGCCATTGCGTTCTCCTCCATCCTCAGGCGCACGATCTATCCGTTCTTCGTCAGCCTGGAGATGACGCCGAAGATCGCGTTTGCGCCGCTGTTCATCTCGTGGCTCGGCTTCGGCATGCTGCCGAAGGTGATCATCGTCATCCTCGTCTGCTTCTTCCCGGTCGTCCTGAATGCGATCCTTGCCTTCGGCTCGCTCCCCGACGAGCTCGAGCGCTTCTGCCGCTCGACCGGGGCAGGGCCGGTGCGCGCCTTCCTCAAGGTGCGGCTGCCGGCGGCGATGCCGCAATGCTTCGTGGGTTTCAAATACGCCGCCATCAACGCCACCGTCGGCGCTACGATCGCGGAATTCATCGGCAGCGACCAGGGTCTCGGCTTCTATATCCAGATCGTCACGGGCAACATGCGTCCGGACCTTGCCTTCGCCGGCATCTTTCTGCTCACGCTGCTGGGCCTGGCGCTGTTCGGTCTGGTAACGCTCGCCGAGCGGCTCGCCATCCCCTGGCACATCTCCGTCCGCCGCAATCGCTGAACCAAGCGACCGCAAGAGAGAAGCAATGCAAGACACGATCGATCCCGCGCGCTGGCGCGACTGGGCGACCCGCGTGCTCGAGGCCGCCGGGCTTCCGAAGATCCCGGCCGAGGCGGTGGCGAAGGCGCTGGTCGAAGGCGACCTTTACGGTCACACGACGCACGGGCTGGCGCTGCTTCCCGACTATGTCGAAGAGCTGAACAAGCGGCGCGATGGAGAAGTCCGGCGAGCCGGAAGTCGTGGCTGACGCCGGAGCGATCGCGCTTTGGGACGCGCGCCGGCTGCCGGGGCTGTGGACGACGATGCTGGCGGTGGAGGAGTCGATCCGGCGCGCCGACAAGCTCGGCATGGGCGCCATCTCGCTGCGCCGCAGCCACCATATCGGCTGCCTCGCGGCTTTCCTGGAAGAGCCGGCGCGGCGGGGCTACGTCGTGCTCATCTTTTCCTCCGACCCGAGCGCCGCCGCCGTCGCGCCTTATGGTGGGCGGGGGGCGGTTATGACGCCCAATCCGATCGCGGCCGGCATTCCGCGCGATCCCGATCCGATCCTGATCGACGTCAGCATGTCGATCACGACGTCGGGCATGTGCGCGCGCCTGCGCGAGACCGGCGGCCGCTTTCCCGCGAAATGGCTGCTCGACGCGGACGGCAATCCGACCGACGATCCAGGCGTCACGGCGGCCGGCGGGACCATCCTGCCGATCGGCGGGGTCGACTACGGGCACAAGGGCTACGGGCTCGGGCTCCTCGTCGAGGCGCTGACGCAGGCGGTCGCCGGCTATGGGCGCGCTGACGGCCCGACGGAGTGGGGCGCGGGCGTGCTGGTTCTGACTTTCGCGCCGGCCAAGCTCGGCGGAAGCGATGCCTTCCTGCGCCAGACGAATTTCCTCGCCGACGCCTGTCTTGGCTCGCCGCCCATCGACGCCGATCGTCCGGTCCGGCTCCCCGGCCAAATGGCGCTTGAGCGCAAGCGGCAGGCCGAGCGCGACGGGCTGAAGCTGCCCGAAGTCGTGCTCGCCGGGCTCAAGGCCCTGGCGTCGCAATCCGGAATTCCGCTCCCGGGTTGATGGGCTTACCGCACCGGCAGGGAGAACTGGCGGTGCGGCAGTCGACTGAGAATGCGTCTTTGCGCTCAGGATCTAGAGCCGGCCGATCTCCAACGTCTTGACGCCCTCAAGGCGGATTTTTTGACAAGCGGACGCAAAAGCGTCCAAGCCCTCGACCATGCGCCCGAAGATATTACAGGGGGTCCAGCCGAGGGGGCCGAAAATCCGCCCGCCGTCGCCGTAGAACATGCCGACTTCCCAGAGCTCGTCGGTCAATCCCTTCATCATGCCTTTGGCCTGGTAAAACCACAGACAGTCCCCGGCCACCGGAAAGCAGGTCTGGTTCTCCTGCGGGATGCCTCTTGGATCGAAAGTCTGCGCTTCCGGCGGAAGCCCGAGCATGATCTCCGGGCCGGCAAACATCGCATGCATGGCCGGGATCTGAACCGGCTTCGCCAGCGACTGCCAGATGGCGGCGCATGTGTGGGGCGCGTCCTTCTCGTAAAGCTGGACGGTTCCCTGAACGCCAGCTTCGATGAACTTGAAATACAGCTTGTTGCCGGACATGGGTGTTCCTTCGTGTGTGTCAGCTCTTCTTGCGGTAGGCGTAGTTGGCGTCGATGCGCTCCATCAGGTAGTCGCCGTAGCGGACCGCCTCGAAGCGCGCCGGTTGGTCCTCGCTGCAACAAACGGGCAGCGGGCCGATGGTCGCGTCGGCGCTCGGATCGTAGAAATAGGGCATCGAATAGCGCTCCGCGCCCGACCGGTTGATCACCCGGTGCGGGGTCGAGGACCAGAGCCCGTTCGTCAGGCGCGAGCCCATGTCGCCGATATTGACGACGAAGGCTCCGCGCAGCGGCGTTGCTTCAATCCATGAGCCGCCGCGCCCGCGAACCTGCAGGCCGCCGTTCTGATCCTGGGCAAGCACGGTGATGAAACCGTAGTCGGTATGCGGCGCGGAGCCGTACTGCTTGTCGTCGGCGTTCGGCGGGCTCGGCGGATAGTGCAGCAACCGGAGGAAAGTCGTGGGGCGCTTAAAATATTGGTCGAGGTCGTCCGCACCAAGACCGAGTGCGACGGAGATCATCCGCGTCATCCGCCGGCAAAGGCGATCGAGTGCCGCGTCATAGGCAGAAATCGCCTCGCGGAAGTCGGACGGCTCGCTCGGCCACTGGTTCGGACCGTCGAGCGGGAATGTTTCCGCCCCTGGCGCGACGTTGTGCATCAGCATGAAGGACTCGCTGAGGTTCGGCCGTACCGCCTTCTCGATCGACGAGGTCACGATCAGCGAGGAGGCCATCGCCATGTATCCGCGGTGCGCCTTGTTGATCGCGACCCGTTGCTTCGTCTCCAGCGGTAAGGCGTGAAATGCGGCGTTCATGGCGAAGGCGTTGTCGATCGTCTGCTGCTCGACGCCGTGGTTGACGATGTAGCAGAAGCCGAACTCCCGGCAGGCGGCGTCGAAGGCTTCGGCGATAGCGCGCAGCGAGTCCGGATCGTCGCCGCGTCCCGAAGACCCGAGACCGTCGAGATCGACGATGGGTAGCCCGAGCGTTTGGTCGACTTGATAGAATGCGGTCGTCGTCATGCCATGCCTTCCTTTGCGAAGAGATGTTCGGAGGCGGTCCAGACCCGTTCCGCAACGATCTGCGCCTCGGCGATCAGCTCGCTCTCGTCGAACCGGGTGAGGGTACCTCCGTCCACCAGAAGCTCGCCGTCAACGAAGACGTAGCGAACGTCGCTGCCGTTGGCGTTGTAGACGAGGTTGGTGATGAGGTTCTGCTGGCGGAGCGGATTGCACCAGGACGTGCGCATGTCCACCATCGCGATGTCCGCCTTCTTGCCCACCTCGAGAGAACCGATCTCGTGGTCGAGCCCGAGGCAGCGCGCGCCCTCGATTGTCGCCATCCGAAGCACGTCACGGGCGTTGCGGACGCTGACGTCCTGGAACACGGCACGCGGGATGACGATCGCCGAGCGCATGACCTTGAACATGTCGTTCGACAGCCAGTCGCTGCCGAGGGAGACACTCATGCCTGCGGCGTAGATCTGCTTCATCGGCGGGTAGTAGCCGCGCTTCGCCACCAGGAACGCGGTATGCGACATGCAGGCCCCGGTCTCTGCCATGATGGCGATGTCGTCTTCGTCGAGGAACACGCAATGGGCGCCGATGAAGTCCGGGCCGAGCAGGCCGAGTTCCTTCAGCAGCGGCACGGACCTCTTGCCCCAGGCCTGCACCATGAACTCGTTCTCGCCTGGGACCGAGCAGAGATGGGTATGGAGGCCGACCTTGTGCCGGCGCGCGAGTTCGCCGAGCCGGCCGAGCGTTTCCGGGCGCAGCCGGTCCGGGCCGTCCGGGGCGACACGGCAGGTAATGCGGCCATCGGCGGCGCCGTGCCAGTTCTCGAAGAGATCCTCCGCCTCTTCGAGGCCCTCTTCGACCAGTCGCGAATCCCAGTTGCGGTCGACACGGCCGAAGCCGATCTTGGAACTGTCCACCTCGCGGATCTCGGCTCCGACGACACCGCGCAGGCCGACCTCCTTGATGATCCGGGCGGATTGCGGCTGGTGCCACCAGCATTCGTTGATCGTGGTCGTGCCGGTCTTCAGCATTTCCACGCCGTGCACCATGCCGGGCAGCAGCAGATCGTCCTTCTTGATGACGTTCTCATGCATGCCGAGCGCGATGCGGAACGGACCGCCGTAGGTCGGAACATCTTCCGTCAGCGCCTTGGTGAGCGCGCCGGCGAGGTGCGTATGCGTATTGACGAAGCCGGGGAGCACCGCGTGGCCCTTCGCGTCGATGATGCGGTCGGCATCTGCGGCATGAATGGCAAGCTGGTCGCGCGTCCCGACCGCGGCGATGCGGTCATCTTCGATCAGCAGCGCCCCGTCGGAGACAATCTCCGCCGCTCCCGCCATGGGGATCAGGTAGCCACCCTGAATCAGAAATCTTCATTCTCGCTCCTTTGTTCCCGCGACGCGGCCCGGTTCGAGCCGCGTCCACGGACGGTGTCGTGACGCCGGACGCCTAAGCGATGGCGCGCTCCAGATCGCTTGCCTTCTGCCGCAAGATCGCCAGATGCCGGGGCCGATCGCGGTCGAGGATGCGGGCGCGCAAACCGGAGATGCTGACGGCGGCGCGAACCGCGCCGGAGCGGTCGCGCACCGGCACGGCAACGCTGACGATTCCCTCGACGACGTCGTCTGCCGCGATCTCCCAACCTCTTTGCCGGATGCGCGCCAGGATCTTCTCCAGCGCGCCGGCATCGCGCGGACTGAAGGGGGTGAGCGCGTCGAGAGGCGCAGCGAGTTGCCGGGAGAGTTCCGCCTTCGGCAGATGTGCCAAGAGGACGCGCGGACCGGCGCCGCAGTGCAGAGGCATCTTGCCGCCGATCGACCAGAAGCGGACCTGGATCGCATCGTCGCCGTCAACGCGTGCGATACAAAGCGCCGCGCCGTCGTGGACGACGCCCAGAAATGCGGTTGCGCCGGTCGCTTGCGCGATCGCGGCAAGCACTGGCTTGGCGCGTTCGCCCATGCCCCCGCTGGGTCGCAGTCCCGCCGCCAGTTCCAGCACACCGAAGCTGAGTGAATAGTTCCTGGTCTCGGCGTCCTGATCGACCAGGCGCTCGCTCATCAGTGTCATCAGCAGTCGCCGTGTGGTGCCCTTGTCGAGGCCGGTGCGGCCGGCGATCTCGCCCAGCGGAAGCGAGCGATCGGCCGGTGTGAAGGCCCGCAGGATGCTGAAGGCGCGGCCGACCGAGCGTACTGAGGCCGGATGATCGGCCCCGGCGGCGTCTGCGCGAGTGCGGTTGACTTTCGCTGCCGCCGTCATGACGTGCCGGTCCGGACGCTGCCGTCGAGAAACAGGTCGTGAAGCTGATTGCGGTCGATCTCGCCGACCGGCACGTCGAGCGCCTCGTGGCCGCGCACGAGGACCGCAACGCGATCGGCAAGGGACAAGGCCTTTTCGACGTTCTGCTCCACCAGAAGCACGGGTATGCCGAGGGTCTCGTGGATGCCGCGGATCGCGTCGAAAACCAGATCGACCATGAGCGGCGACAGATCGCTGCTCGGCTCGTCGAGCAGAAGCACCTTTGGCTTCAGGAGCAACGTGAGCCCGATTGAAAGCATGCGCCGTTCGCCGCCGCTCAGATTGCTGGCGCGGTCGCGCTGGCGTCCCTTCAATTGCGGAAACAGATCGAAGACCGACGTGAGCTCTGCCGCAAATCCGTCCGGCCTTAGGTAGCCGCCCATACGGAAATTGTCGGCCACCGTCAGATCGAGAAACACGTTCTGGTTCTGCGGCACGTAGCCGAGACCGAGGGCGGCGCGCCGATGCGGCGGCAACCGGCTTATGTCTTCGCCGCCGAGCGCGATGCTGCCGGCGCTCATCCGGGTCAGGCCCATGGCGGTCTTCAGCACTGTCGATTTTCCGGAGCCGTTGGTTCCAAGCACGGCGAGGACTTCATGCCGGTCGAGCCTCAGCGACAGGTCGTCGAGCACAGTGATGGGGCCGTAGCCGGCGTTGACATTGGAGAGCTCAAGGCTGGCCGATCCGCTCATGCGATCTCACCCAGGTAAGAGCGCATGACCTGTTCGTTCTTCCGAATCTCGGCGGGCGTGCCTTCGGCGATGACCTCGCCCGCATCGAGCACGTAGACGCGGTCGCAAAGGTTGGCGATCAGCTCCATGTTGTGCTCGATCAGGAGGATCGTGCGCCCTTCGTCGCGCAGCGACTTGAGGAAGGCGACTTCCTGCTCGATCAGCACAGGGCTGACGCCGGCGGCGGGTTCGTCGAGCAGCAGCACGGCGGAATCCGACATCAGAAGCATGCCGAGAGAAAGCAGCTTCTGCTGCCCTCCGGACAGCCCGCCAGCAAGGTCGTTTGCCTTGTGCAGGATGCCGAGCCGCTCAAGGATTTCGGCGGCTCGCGTCTGAATCCGACGCTCGCTCGATGCGACGCTGCGCGGCTGCAGGAAAAGCGCGAAGAGTCCTTCGCCGGGATTGTTCCGCGCGCTGACCATCATGTTCTGCAGCACGGTGAGCCGGCGGGCGAGACGCGAAACCTGGAAAGTGCGCCCGATGCCGTGCGCGGCAATGAGGTCTGGCCGGCCGAGAGGAACCGGACGCTCGCCGAGCCGCACCGAGCCACGATCGGGGACCTGAATGCCGGAGATGACGTTGATGAGCGTCGACTTGCCGGAGCCGTTCGGCCCGACGATGCCGACGATATTCCCCTGCGCGGCTGACACGCTGACGCTGCGCAGCGCGTGAAACCCGCCGAATGAGACGCTGATCTCACTCGCGGTCAACATCGTAGAACTCTCTTGGCCTCCGGGATGAGGCCCTGCGGGCGGTAGAGGAAGACCAGCACCAGGGCCAGCCCGAAGGCCGCCAGGCGGAGATTGGCGACGAAGTCCGACGGCAGGTCGGTCCATTGCGCGACGAAACGGGTGGAGACGCTGAGCAATTCCACCAGGGCGGCGCCCAACACGACGCCGAGATTGGAGCCCGGCCCGCCGATGATGACCGCCGTCCAGATGACGAAGGTCTCGGTGACCATGAAAGAGCTCGGCGAGATGTAGCCGGTGACGTGCGCGTAGAGAACACCGGCCGCGCCGGCGGCCATCCAGGAAACCACCGTGATCAGCACCTGGAAGTGGATCGGATTGCGTCCGAGCGTCGCTGCCAGAAGTCTCGTCCTCGCGCAGCACGCGCAGGAGCCGGCCCAGCGGGCCGCTCGCGATCCGCCAGGCCGCCAGCCACACGGCGGCGAGGAGCGCCAGAGACAGGACCATGGCGAGCGTCCGATCGTTGAGACGATGTACGGAGGCGCCCTCGATCCCGCCGGCAATCGCCGGGACGTTCTCCATCGTCAGCCTGAAAAGCTCACTCGCGCCGAGCGTGATCAACGCCCAGTAATCTTGCGACATACGGCGCACGGGCAGGATGACGAGGACGCCGAGGAGTGGGGCGACAACGATGCCGATCGTGACTCCGGACCATGCCGGCAGGCCGTGAACAGCGGCGAAGCCCACGCCGTAGGCGCCCACCGCGAAGGGGAGGACCTGCCCGAAATTGACCAAGCCGGTCAACCCGAATTGCAGGTTGAGGCTGAGGCACTGGACCGCCCAGATGCTGATGATGGTGGTCGAGTAGATGGCGAAATCGATCATGACGATTTCACCGCGCGGCTCGTCGGGAAAGCCCGGTCGGTCGCAGCAGCAACAGCAGCACAAGCGCTGCGACCGCGATGAAATCGCGGAACTGTGTGGGCACGTACCAGGGCGATTGAGAGATCAACGATCCGAAGTCGATCGTGATGAGCAGGTTCTGCGCGAACGACAGAATCAGCGCGCCGATCACCGCTCCGAACACGTTGCCGAGCCCGCCGATGGTCACCGCCGCGAAGATCGGCAGCAGTATGATGAGATCCATGTTCGGCTGCAGCCGGGTTTCGGCTGCGAAGAGCGCGCCGCCGAGCGCGGCGTAGAATCCCGAGATGAACCACATCAGGCCGATCATGCGCTCGCCGGGGATTCCGCGCGTGACCGCCAGATCCGGATTGCTTGAGAGGGCGCGGAGCGCCGTTCCGATCCGCGTGCGGAACAGCAAGACATGTAGTGCAACCATGGCGACGATCGTCGCGGCCACGCACACGACGTCGAGGGCGGTAAAGTAGGCACCGCCGAAGCTGAGCGCCTTCGGCTCCAGCGCGAAGACACGCGCAGCGCCGCCAAAGATCGCCGCCACCATCGAGCGGATGAACAGCGCTACGCCCCAGGAGACGATCATCTTGCCTTCCGGCGAAATGTCGCGGAGCCGCCGGAAAACCGCCAGATCGACGAGGACCGCGAGTCCACCGGTCAAGATGGCGCTCAGGAGCGTACCCAGTACGATGGGCAGGCCGAGCAGGACCGACAGCACGTAGGTGAGGTATCCGCCGACGACGGCGAACTGGACATGGGCGAAATTGGCGAAGCGGAGGACCGAGAAGGTCAGCGACACTCCGACCGCCATGATCGCGATTTCGCTCGCATAGATGACGGAGTTGAAAACGACCTGGAGCACAGGGATCCCCGGTGAGCGCTAGTAGGCGCTGTCCGCCGCAACCCCGCCGGACCCGAATGCGGATGGGCCCGGCCACGCCGGACCCATCGCACCGGTTCAGACGGGTTTACTTCATTGGCTGCAGCTTGCCGTCCTGATATTCGAAGAAGTCCATCGGCGGATTGATCCGCTGCCCGCGGTCGTCCCATTCGACGTGGCCCGTTGCGCCGTCATAGTCCTTCGCCACCTCGGGTAGCGCCTTCTTGATCGCGGCGGCATCGGAGCCTCCAGCCATCATCGCCTTCGCCAGAAGGGTCATCGCGTCGTAGGCGTAGTAGTAGTGCGGGAGCGGATCCCCGTCCGTCGGATACTTCTCGTTGTAGGCCTGCTTGATCTCCTTGCCCACGGGAGCATCGAGGCCGCCATTGTCCACGCCGGAGAGCTTTCCGTTCATCCATTCGGGATTCTCGACGTAGAAGATGGAGGGATAGGCCGCGTACCAAGGAGCGTCGATGCCGAGCTCACGCGCGGCCTTGAAGATCGTCCGCGTGTCGTCGCCGTAGCCCGCGCTCATGATTGCGTCGGGCTTGGCCTGCAGCGCGGCCTGCATGTCGGCACGATAGTCCGGCTGTCCCTCGGTATAGACGATCTTGCGCACGACCTTTCCGCCGTTGGCCTCGAAGGCGGCGGTTGCCGCGTCCATCAGCCCGGTTCCGAAGGTATTGTTCGGCACGACGAAGACGGCGGTCTTGACGCCCTTTCCGGCGACGTAGTCGCCAAGCGCCTTGCCGACGATGTCGTCGAGCGGCAGCGTGCTGAACACGGTGCCCGCATACTCGCCGAGCTTGGACGAGCTGGCAGACGTGTTGAGGATGACCTTGCCTTTCGGCGCCGCCATCTCCGCGATCGGAATCGTGATGCTTGAGCCACCGAAGACCACGGCGGCATCGACCTTATCGACGTCGAACAGCTTGGTCGCCGCGTCCAGACCCGCCTGAGGGCGGTACTCGGCATCCTCCACGATCAGCTTCAGCGGCCGTCCGTCGATGCCGCCGGCCGCGTTGATCTTGTCGGCAGCAAGCTCAACGCCGCGGACCATGTCGACGCTCGACTTCACGTCCGATCCGGTCAGGTTGGCGATGACACCGACATTGATCGGCTCGCCGCTCTCCGCGGCCGAGGCGATCTGGGGAAATAGCGTCGCAGCTGCAAGACCTGCAGCAGCGAAGAGCGAAAGATGTCTCGGCTGCATGAGTTTCAAGCCTCCTGAGTGGATGTCTCGAGGTTCTGGAAGACGTGGGAGATTTTAGAGCGGAACGGCCTGGAGATCCTCGCTTCGCATTCGACGCTCCAGTGTCCGACGCGAGAAGATCGTGGCGATGGCGTTGCGCGCTTGCCACGATATCCCAATGCGCGGGCGAGAACTATTCGGCAGTACCCCTGACGCGTCAACAGAAAAAATGCGTTTCGTCTGGTGCAACGGCTATGGCGATTTGCATGGATCTGGGCCATGCTCAGGCTCAGCTTGGCGTTGTTTGGAATGCCGGAAGAGGCCGGGCGGATAAGCCGAGTTCGTTCAGCGTCCGGTCAAATCGGGGGCAGGTCGAACACGAGACGGAACCCGACATGACCCGTCGTGCTGTCGGGCGTGTTGCCGGTGCGGGCGGCAATGCGATAGCGATGGCAGTAGCTCGCATGGCAGAGGTACGATCCGCCTTTGGTGAGCATGAGATCGGGTTCGGCGGTATCGCCACCGTTTGCCGGTAACTTCCGTTTCGTGTCGGTGCGCAGCGGCTCGCTGCACCACTCCCAGACATTGCCGCACATGTTGTAGAGGCCGAAGCCGTTTGGACGGAACGCGTCGACGGGGCAGGAGCCGAACCAGCCATCCGCCACTCTGTTCCGCTGTGGAAACGCGCCCTGCCAGATGTTGCATGGCATGAAATCGCGATCGTCCGGGTCTTGATCGCCCCATGGATAGCGCGCGTCACCGAGCCCGCCTCTTGCGGCGTATTCCCATTCAGCTTCGCTCGGCAATCGCCCACCCGCCCATTGCGCGAACGCGCGGGCGTCGTTGAGCGAGACATGGGTGACGGGATGGTTCCCGCGCTCGTCGAGATTCGAACCCGGCCCCTCCGGCTCCTGCCAGCGAGCGCCGGCCACCTTCCGCCACCAGGGCGCGCCGACGACGCCCTGCGCAGGCGGCGCGTCCAAGGGCAGGAGGTCGAAGAAAACGAACGACCACCCGAACCGCTCGGCCTCGGTTAGGTATCCGGTCTCCGTCACAAATTCGGCGAACCAGTCGTTCGTGACCGCGAAGGGATCGACTGCGAACGCCTCCACGTCGACCGCGCGCAGGGGCGCCTCGCCATCCATCGGCAGCAGCGGCCTGTCCGTCCCGACATAGGAAGGCCCGCCGGGCAGGTGAACCAGACGCTTCGGCAGGATCGCGGCGCGCCGCTCGCCGGGCTGGTTGGAGTTAACCCGATCGTTGGAGGCGGACGGCGCGCCCGAAGCAGACCGAGGTGCGGACGGAAGGCAACAGGAGCGGGCGACCCCAGGATCGTCCGGCCGGTCCGTTTCGGTGCGCGAAGTCGTTGCCATCGCCGTATCCTGACGCCGCGCGGCCTTCTCAGGCCATGCCGATTTGAGGCAGGAGCTCGGGAAGCGCATCATCGGGCCGCTTGGCGAGCATAGCCTCAAGCTTGCTGCGGATCTCCTTCGCGGCCGGGTCGTCGAACAGGTTGACCATCTCGTCGGGGTCGTTCTGCAGATCGTAGAGTTCGCCGGCGCCTGAGATGACGTCGATCGTCAGCTTGTGCAAGTGGGTGCGGACGGTGCGAAGCTGAAGCGCGATGCCGGTTCGGGACGGACGCAGATCCCACTCCGAAAGCGCGAAATCGCGATGTGCGTCGTCGTTCTCGATCAGCGGCCGCAGACTGCGGCTGTGCATCGGCATGAGCGGCGTCGCGCCGGCGTAGTCGAGCATCGTGGCTGCGATGTCGATGGTCGAGACGGGCTCGGTAACCACCTTTCCGGCCGGCACGCCCGGACCCCGGACGATACATCCGACGCGCAGGAGCCCTTCATAGGTCATCGGTCCCTTGAGCAGGAGCCCGTGGTCGCCGAGCCAGTCGCCGTGGTCGGCCGAGTAGATGACAATGGTGTTCTCATCCAGCCCGAGGCGGCGCAGCTCGATCAATATCCGCCCGACATTGTGGTCGATGAGCGAGATCATGCCGTAATAGTTGGCGATGACCTCCCGCAACTGCTCATCCGGAAGCTGCGGCAGGCGCGAAAATTTCTCGCGGAACTCCGCCAAGTCGACGCGGATCTGCGGCTTGCCCTCCAAAGAGGCGCGATGCCACCACGGACGCCTGTCGAGGTCGCGCGTGCGATGCTCCGGCAAGTCCACGTCCTCCGGCCTGTGAAGTAGACTCCACGGCAGCGGACAGTCGAAGGGATGGTGCGGGTCAGGGAAAGAGGCCCACACGCAGAAGGGCGCGTCCTTATCGGATCGCTGGTTCAGATAGGCAATCGTCCGGTCGCCGACCCAGGTGGAATTATGCCAGGCGACGGGCAGGCCGGAATGAAAGGTCTGCGGGGCGCCGTGCGTGTCGGGGCCCAGATTCTTCTGGTAGAGCTCGTTCTTCTCGTCTCCGTGCCCATCGGAGAAGAACCAGCGCTCGTAGTGCTGACCGTTGGGCGGTGCGAGCGGCACATGCTCGTTGTGCCCTTCCACAACCAGCTCGACATAGTCGAAGCCCATATAGGGGCCGAACCAGTTCTCATCGTATTTCGGCATGCTGTCGCGGCATTCCGGCGTGCCGGTGGGTGCAAACGTATGGGCGGTCGCGAAATGGGCCTTTCCGATCAGGGCGGTGTCGTAGCCTGCCTCGGAAAGCGATCCGGCAAAGCCGCGGCGGCCGAGTTCGGGGTCGAGGTCGATGCCGTTGTCGGACACGCCGTGCGTTCGCGGAAGCAGCCCCGTCAGGATCGAAGCGCGCGCCGGCTGGCAAATCGGATTCGGCGTGATGCAGTCGCGAAAGACGGTTCCCTCGGCGGCGAACTGATCGAGGTGAGGGGTCTTCACGGCCCGACCCTCGAAGCCGAAGCAATCACCCCGGTGCTGATCGGCGGTAATGAAAAGGAAATTTGGCCGGCGTGGCATTGATCTGTCCTGCGGATAAGGGAGGTCGAGAGGAGAAAGGGGTCGCGCCGGAGCGCGACCCCGCAAGCGGCTATTTGATCATCGCGGCGAGCGCCGCCATGCTGTCGCCGGACGCCTTGATGTAGGTGGAGGCTTCATCCAGCGGCATCCACACGGGCGCGACGCCGTAACCCTTGGTGAATTCCAGCCACTCCTTGGACTTCGCCATGCCGCCGAAGATGTCCGCCAACTTGGTCATCGTCGCGTCGGGCGTGTCCTTGGGTGCCCAAAGAGCCGTCCAGATGCTCAGATCGTAGGGGACGCCCGCATCCTTGAACGAGATCATCTTGCCGGGGAATCCGTCGATCTTCAGATCGGTGGAGGCGACGAGGAAGACTGCCTCGCCGGCCTTGATCAGATCGAGGCCGGCGGGAGCGCCCGGCATCGCGGCGTCGATCTGGTCGCCCAGCAAGGCGGCCATGGTTGGTGCACCGCCGCCATAGGGGATGACGTTCACCTTGATGTCGAACGTGTGCTCGATGGCGACAACCGCCAACTGCTGTGGGCTACCCAGCGCCGGCACGCCGACGGTGATCTCGCCGGGCCGTGCACGTGCAGCGTCGACGAAATCCTGGAGGGTCTTCCAGCCCTTGCCCGGCCGCGTGAGCAGCCACGATCCGCGCGTGGCGAAGACGCCGATCGGGCGAAAGTCGGCAGCGCTGACGGGGACGTTCTGCTGAAAGAGCGGCAGGGTCACCATGAAGGTGTCGACGACGAGCAGCGTTTGACCGTCGGCAGCAGCCTGCTTGGCCTTCAGAAGGCCGGTCACACCGCCCGCTCCAGTGACGTCCTCCACCAGGATGGTCTGATCGACATAATCGGCGGCGTGGGCCGTCAGCCCGCGCACGGCGACGTCCGTCGCGCCACCTGGCGCGAACGAGTTGATGATCCGGATGGGCTTGGTCGGGAAATCCTGGGCGAACGCTCCGCTCTGTGCGGTCGCACCGATCAGCATCGCTGCTGCTACCAATCTCGTGACTCTGGAAACTGACATCGTTTTCCTCCTTTGGGTTGTCTTTCAGGTTTGTTGCGGACTTCGATTGTTCGCCGGCAGGGACGACCGGCGCACGGCGCTGTGGGCGAGCCTCAGGACGATCAACACCATGACGGCGATGCAGATCAGGGAGATCGGGCTGGTGAGAAAAACGGTGGGGTCCGCTCTTGATATCAGCAGAGCGCGGCGGAAATTGCTTTCGATCAACGGACCCAGAATGATCGCCAGCGCCATGGCTGGGATGGAAAAGTTGTAGCGCGTCATGAAATAGCCGACGACGCCGAAGCCGATGGCGACCGCCATTTCAAAGGTCGCGTTGGAGCTGGCGAAGGCGCCGACGAGGGAGAGAACCAGGACGCCGCCCAAAAGCATTCGCCGGTCGATGTAGAGAACGGAGACGAAGGGACGCAGGAGCGCGAGCGCGGCGATGATCGTGGTGAAGTTGGCCATGCCCAAGGCCACCAGCACGCCATAGGCGACGTCCGGACTGTCGCGGAAGAAAAGCGGCCCTGGATGCAGCCCGTAGAGCACGAGGGCGCCGAGCATGATGGCGGTGGAGCCGTCACCGGGGATGCCGAGCGTCAGCATCGGCACGAAGGCACCTCCGGTCACGGCATTGTTCGCGGATTCGGGGCCTGCGACTCCCTCCGGGACGCCCTCGCCGAATTCGCGGTTCTCGAACTGCCCTTTGCGGGCGAGCCGGCGCCGGACATAGGCGTAGGAGAGCCAGCCCGCGGTATCGGAGCCGGCGCCAGGGATGACGCCGAGGACGGCGCCGATCACGCCGCCCACCGTCATGACGCGCCGCATCCTCCAGAGGTCGCGCAGCAGCGCCGGAAAATCGATGCGCGTGTTCTGGCGGGGCATTTTGCCGGGAGCAGATTCGGTCGGCACATCGGTGAGCACGGTGGCGATGGCGAAGAGCCCGATGATGGCGGCCAGGAAGGGGAGCCCCCCGAGAAGCTGGTAATGGCCGAATGTCAGGCGGGGCGCCCCGGTCAGCTCATCGAGCCCAACGGTCGAGGCGATCAGTCCCGCGGCAGCGGACATAAGCCCTTTCAGGAAGTCCTTGCCGCCAAGGCTGGCGACCACCATCAACGCGAGGATGCCGATCGTGGCGAGGTCCGCGGCCGAGATGCGAACCGCATAGCGTCCGATGACGCCGACCAACGGCACGGCGACGAGCCAGCTCAACATGCCCCCGAAGAAGGACGCTCCGATCGACAGGCCGATGGCGCGACCGGCTTCGCCGCGCTGCGCCATCGGATAGCCTTCCATCGCGGTGGCTGCGGCGGCGGGCGTTCCGGGCGTACGGATCAGAATTCGCGGAATAGGCGCCGCCGGTCTTGGTGCCGACATAGACGCCGATAAGGATCATCAGCGCGGATATCGGCGGCATGCCGTAGGTGATGGGGATCAGAACGGCGAGCGCCATCGGCGACGACAGGCCGGGCAGGACGCCGACCAGAAGGCCGAGCGCGCTGCCGAGGAGCAGAAGCAGAAAATTGTAAGGCTGGAACGTGGTCGCGAAGGCTTCGATGAAATGCAGCATCTCAGCCTTCAAACCGGAATGCGCAGCAGGAAGACGAAAAGGACATAGAAGGCTGCCGTCGCGACGACGCTGCCGATCAATGCCGTTGTCAGCGGCCTGATGCCGAAGGCGAGATAGCTGAGGAGGACAAGCCCGAAGGTCAGCACCGCGAACGGGACGAGTTCGAAGAGGAAATAATAGGCGACGATCTGGATCGCGGCCGCGAGCGGCCTGCGGATGCGTGACCAGCTCCAGTCGTAGTCCCCGTGGCCGGTATGGCGACGCGTGGCGATCAGGAAAAGCCGCAACAGCGCCATCGATCCCAACGCCCCGGCGGCCAGGCGCGGGAAAGTCGCGGGCCCGATTTCGCCCACCGTCGCAGTCGACAAGGATCGGGTTTGAACGAAGACGACAGCCGCGACCACGATTAGCGCCAGCATGACCGTCAGCTCGTGAATCGTCGCCTTCTGCATGGCTTTTCCTCCCCCGGAAAAGTCGGCCGTTGAGCGCTGCTGCGATGTCCCTTCGTGCGGGGACTTGGAAATTGCGTTCCGACTTGGCGGTAGTCTGTGATCCGGGACTCGTGACAGGAAAGTGGACTTTTTGTCAAGAATATGAAAATGGCTTTGACATGACTGACAGGAATGCCTTTGTTCCACTTCGACACGCTGCAGTGCTCCTTGCGATTGCCGAGGGCGGCAGTATCAGTGCGGCTGCCGTCGCGATCGGCGCGACGCAATCCGCCCTGACGAAGGCCTTGCACCGCGCGGAGCAGGACTTCGGGCAGCCGCTTTTCGAGCGGCGGCCGCGAGGCGTCGTTCCGACTGAGATCGGTGCGGTGGTTCTGGACTACGCGCGGCTCATTCGGCGCCACAGCCAGGAGGCGCTGAACGCGGTCGACGCGCTGAGCGACGTGCCGGGCACCATCGTCGTCGGAGCGGGCGCCTCCTTCCTGGATGCGCTCCTGCCGAGCGCGATCGCAAGGGTCGTTTCGAAACGGCCGGCCTCACGCATTCGGATGAAGGTCGATACCGTGGCGGCCCTGATGGAGAGTCTGCGCAACGGCGATCTCGATCTGGTCTTCGTATCGGAGCTGCCGGGCATCTCCTCGATGCGAGATGTCGAATGGACGCCGCTCATCAACAACGAGATGGATATCGTTGCGCGCAAAGGTCATCCGTTGGTACGCAAGGGCGCGGTGACGATCGAGGACTTGCAGGGCTACGGCTGGGTACTTGGCGGCGAGACCGACCCGCAACAGCGCTACCTCAGCAGCGTCTTCCGCGCTCACGGAACCGTCCTTCCCGAGCCGACCGTGGAGACCCTGTCGCGGCCGGTCGCTCTTCAGATCGTCCGTCAGTCTGACCTGCTCAGCCTGATGCCCAACACCAGGACCTACTCGGACCAATCGGAGATAGCGCGCGTGAAATGTCCGATGGCGACCTGGGTTCGGGTCGCCGGGATCGCCGTCAACAGGGGCGGCGTGCTGCCGCCCGTCGGAGAAGACCTGGTGCGCGAGATCAAGTCCGTCTGCGCGGAGCACAGCGGGGCTCTGCGGTGAGCCTCAGCCTGCCCGACAAAACAGCGGAGAGGACCAGGCATACTGACCGTTCGCCTGCCGGATGCGGACATAGACGCTCTCGCCGTCGGAAATCGCGCCGAGCGGCACGCTGCCCTGCCACTGCCATTCATGGGGGCGCGGGAGAGGATGGAAGCGAAAGGCGGGGCTGTCTATCGCCCCGATGTTGCCCGACAAGGCTCCTTCAAGCAGGCGATCGACAGACGTTTTGACCGTCAATGCGCCGAAGTCGGCTTCAATGCTGGCGTCCGGAGACAGGCTCACATGGAGGGCGATCGACTGCGTCGTCGGTGTCCTGTTGTTTGGATTTGCCGCGGCGACGACGACTGAAGCGCACCTCATCTCCGCTGCATTCGAATTCGGCGGCCTCCGCATCGTCCTCGCCGCCTTCGAGCGGTGAGACGACCTCCAGCCCGCGCAGGCGCGGCTCGACCGCCAGAATCTCCCCGCCGGAGAGGCGGAGCCGGCCGTTCCAGCGATGCGTGGTGTTACGCTCGCCCCAACCCAGCTCCAGAACGAGTATCGTCTCCAGCCGCCCGTTCTCTTCGCCAATCGGGGACGGCGAAAGGGCGGGCGTGATGCGGGCGGCGATGTCGCCGTTTCGGATGACGTCGATCCCGTCGATGAAGCTCCCGCCGACAGCTTCGATCGCGATCGAGGCGTCGGACTGCGGCGGGACGATGCCGCCCTGCGCGGTGCCCCCGATGGTGGCGAACAGATGAATGCAGTCACCGGTCAGCGCGTTGGTTCGCCTCTCCGCTATGGCGTCCCAGATGGCGGTTCGCGTGTTTTCGCTCGCATAGACCGCCATCCGCCCATGACCGTAGGAGCCCGGGTAGGCGCTGTGATGGTCACTGTTTCCGACGACGCCGAAGATATGGCCGTCGCGCAGACCGTGCCGCATCGTGGAATGGCCATCGCTCGGGCCCATCGAATGCAGGTACGGGCGGTCGGTCAGCGATGTCTCGGCGCAGCCGTGCATCGAGATCATCTCGACGATCGGCGACAAGCGGGGGTCGAAGCTCTTCCAGTTTATGCCGCGCGCGCCCTGGCGGTAGCCGATGTGGTGGGGGAACGCCATCGCACGGCCGGGAAGTTGCGCCTGGAACGCTGCAAGAAGCTTCGCCGGGCTGTCGGTCAGAATCATGTCGTGAGGAGACACGTCGCGATAGACGATCGTGTAGTCGCCATGCTCGCAGGAATGGATTTCGTAGCCCGGGAAGACGGTGAACGAGCCCGGCCGGTCATGCGCTGCCAGCGTCGCGAAATGGGACGGCCAAGACCGCCGCAGTTTCGCGAAGCCCTCGACGTGGAAAGCCACGATGTGAGCCACCCGCGGATCGTCGACCGGCATGTCGGGCCAGTGGGCGTGGCCGGTGACGGAGACGAAATCGAGCTGCCGTTGCGCCCGCCGAAGCGCGTCTTCCAGAGAGCCGTGTCCGTAGGAAAGGCCGCAATGGTTGTGGATGTCGCCAAACAGCGGACGCAGTCCATGTCTTGTAGCGGCGGGCGTCAGCCGCTCTGGCAGTCGTCGCTTCAACATCCGGTCACGGCTCCCAGCAAGCTCGCGTGAATGGGATTCCCCTGCTGATGCCAGTGGGCCGAATTGCTGCCCAAGTCGAATCGGCGGAGAGACGTGGCATGCCCATGGTATCCGAACAACCGAAACTTCCGCTAGCATTCATGGCGCAGGCGCGCACGCGGTGACGGGATGGACATTCGTCAGCTTCAGTATTTCCTGAAAATCGCCGAGCGACGCAGCATTACGTCGGCGGCCGAGGAGCTGAACATCACTCAGCCCACGCTTGACGAAGAGTGTCCGGCTTCTGGAACAGGAACTCGGCGTTCCACTCTTCGAGCGGCTGCCGCGCGGCGTCGAGCTCACGCGCTTCGGCCATAGCCTCGTGCGACACGCGCAGGCCGTTCAGGTGCAGCTTGACGATGCCGTCGGAGAACTGGAGGGCCTGCGGAACGGCGCGGAGGGCCAGGTTCTGATCGGGGCGGGGCCCGCATGGCTGAGGCGGCATCTGCCGCTGGCCGTTGCGCGCACCCTGTCCAGCCGCCCGCGGCTCAAGATCCATATCCTCGGAGGGTTTGATGAGGCGCTGCTCCGCGCGCTGCGGAGCGGCGAACTCGATTTCGTGGTCGCGGAGCTGCCGGGGGCCGAGATGGCGTCCGACCTGGAGATCACGCCTCTCACATCCGATGCGCTGGGCGTCGCCTGTCGAAAAGGCCACCCGCTTGCTGGCCGCAAGAAGATCGAGCTGAAGGCGCTACTGGCCTTTCCCTGGGTGCTGCCGGCGAACAACCCGCGCAGCCGCCGCAAGCTGGAATCGTTCTTCATTGCACGCGACATGACGCCGCCTGTTCCCGCGGTGGAAACGGAATCGATGGCGTTCGCGTTCGCCATGCTGCGCGCGTCCGACGCGCTCACCTACACGACCGCGAATACAGTTACGGATCCCGGAGGTTTGGGGCTGACCAGCCTTGATGTGCCAGCACTTCGCAGCCGCCGCGATGCCGGCATTATGCAGCGGCGCGGCACGAGGCTGTCGCCCGGAGCGCACTCCGTTGCCGAGGAGCTGAAGGCGATCTGCCGCGACGGGGAGGAAAACTGAAGCCATTCATTCTGTCTATGGGTTGCTGACGATAATTCAGTTGTGGGCATGGATCGACCATGCGAGCTTGAGCCCAACAAGCCTGTCAGGGAGGAATGCATGACACGCAAATTCTGGAACGGATGGCGTCCTTCGCGGCGCGAGGCATTGCTCGGTGCCGGCGCAACGGCGCTGATGGCATCAACCCCGTTCGCGCGCGCGCAAAACGCGGCGCCGATCACCATCGTCATCAACCAGTCGCCTTGGTTCGACAGCTTCTCGAAGACCGTGCAGCTTTACGAGCAGGAGAGCGGCAACAAGGTCAACCTCGACGTCAATCCCTTCGCCGGGTCTCTCGAGAAGCAGCGCAATTCGGTGCGCGCGTCGAGCGGCGACTACGACATCCTGATCATGAACTCCGGCTGGTTCGCGGAGATGTATTTCGGTGGCTTCGTCACCGCGATCAGCGACATCGATCCGAGCTTCAAGCTCGACCCTGATCTCTTCACGCTCGGCGACACGATCTATTTCGATCCGGACAAGAAGACGATGACGCCGTCCGGCAAGCTGATGTCGGTGCCGATCCAGCCCAACATCCCGATGCTCTTCTATCGCGGCGATCTCTACAAGGAGAAGGGGCTGAAAGTCGTCGAGACCTTCGACGATCTGCTCGCGAACGCCAAGGCCCTGCACAATCCGCCGAAGATATACGGGATGGTGCAGCGCGGCGCGCGCGGGCCGAACACCGTCTCCTACGATTTCTATCCCTACCTGTTCGGCATGGGCGGGGCGGTCTTCAAGGATCAGACCGCGGGTGACTACTCGATCGTCCTGAACAACGACCAGGGCAAGGCCGCGCTCGACTACTATCTCACCCTTGCCAAGGAGGCCGGCCATCCGAAGACCGCCTCGCTTGACCAGGCGGAAATCATCCAGGCGCTCGTCACCGGTCACGCCGCGCATGCGAGCATGGTCATCGCGGCCTGGTCGCAGATGGATGATCCGAACAAGTCGATCGTGGTCGACAAGATGGAATTCGCGCCGACGCCGCATGCGCCCGGACTTCCGCCCGGCCCGGCGCTCGGCCACTGGCTTGGCGGCATCTCCCACAACGTGCCCGACGACCGGAAGCGCGGCGCGGTGGAGTTCTTCCGCTGGTTCCAGACCAAGGACGCGCAGATCGCCAACGCCAAGGTCGGCGGCATCCCGCTCAACGCTTCCGTCTACGACGAGCCGATGGCGGAGGAGCGCCAGTTCCGCTGGATGAAGCCTCTCGCCGCCGCTCTTCCGCACGCGATCAACCCCTACGCCTTCCCGGAGGCGAGCGAGGTTATCGCCGTGCTCGAGCTTGGGCTGAACCGCGCCATCGCCGGCGAGATAACATCGGCCGACGCTCTGAACAGCATGTCCGACGACATCTTCAAGGTGATGGAGAAATACAAGTACAAGACCGGCGAGCTCCCGCCGCTCAAGGCGTAGCGCGGAGGCGCGATGAGCGTCTCCTCGCTTTCCGCCAGCGCGGCCGGCGGAAAGCCGTCGACGCGGGCGGGGACCGCGATGGACAATGAACGGCTCTGGCGCTGGGTCGCGTTCGGCCCGGCGCTGGCGCTCATGATCGGCATGAGCGTGCTGCCGCTCGCCAACCTGTTCGTGACGAGCTTTTACGACATCGCCTGGTCGGGCGGCGCCGCGCAATGGACACCGGCGGGCCTGTCGCACTATCGCGCGCTGCCTGACGACACGCTGGTCCGCGCCGGGCTGGTCAACACGACGATGTTCGCGATTGGCGCGGTCGGCGGACAGATGGTGCTTGGGTTCTTCCTCGCGCTCCTGGTCAGCAGGGTGACGCGCGGGCGCGTGTTCTTCCGCGCCGCGTTCATCCTGCCGATCCTGATCCCGGGCATCGTCATCGGCGCGATCTGGAAGCTCATGCTCAATTTCGATTTCGGGCTGGTCAACCAGACGCTCAGCCTCGTCGGCATCGGTCCGTTCGACTGGCTCGGAGATGCGTCGACCGCGCTGCTCTCGATCATCGTCGTCGACATCTGGCACTGGACACCGTTCTGCTTCCTGCTTTTCCTCGCTGGGCTCGAATCGTTGCCGCAGGACATTTTCGAGGCGACCGAGATCGACGGCGCCACGATCTGGCAGGAACTGCGTTACGTCACGGTGCCGATGATGATCCCGACGATCCTCGTCACCTTCGCCTTCCGCCTGGTGCTCGCCTTCAAGGTCTTCGACGAGGTCTACCTTCTGACCAGCGGCGGGCCGGGCACTTCGACCGAGGTGATCAGCTTCACACTCTACCAGCGCTTCTTCACCGAGGATCGCGTCGGCTACGGCGCCGCCATGTCGGTCGCGCTGATCTTTCTGATTTCGCTTCTGCTGGTCGTGGCGTTGTCGGCGGGACGAACGGCGAGGACCGCGTCGTGAATTCGGTCAAGAGACTGCGCAGCTCGCTGATCATCTATGCCGTGCTGATTATCGCGACGGCCTTCGTCATCCTTCCGGTCATTTGGGTAGTGGCCGCCGGCTTCCGTACGCAGATATCGCTCCTTATGGGCGAGGTCACGTTCCACCCGGTGCTCATGAACTTTCGCGAGGTGCTCTTCTCGAAGACCTCCGACTTTCTGCTGAACTACCGAAACTCGCTAATCGTCGGGGTGCTCTCGACCGCACTTTGCCTAACCGCGGCGACGCTCGCCGCCTGGTCGCTCGACCGGATGAACTGGCCGCGCTGGGTCGTGCATGTCTTCCTCGGCTGGGCGCTGGTCTTTCACATGATCCCGCCGATCGCGCTGGCAAGCGCCTGGTTCACGATGGAGCGCGCGCTCGGCCTCGACAACACGTTCACCGGCCTGATTCTCGCGCACGCGACGCTGAACCTTCCCATGGCGGTGTGGCTGATGGGCGTCTTCATCCGCGACGTCCCGAACGAGCTCGTCGAGGCGGCGCGGATCGACGGCGCCTCGCCGCCGCGCATCTTCACCAGCGTCGTGCTGCCGATCATCATGCCGGGTCTCGCCGCGACTACCGTGCTCTGCTTCGTGTTCAGCTGGAACGAGTTCGCCGTGGCGCTCAATCTGACCATGAAGCAGACCGCGACCGTGCCGGTCGCCATCGCCAAGTTCGCGCAGGATTTCGAGATCCAGTACACGCAGATGGCGGCGAGCGCCGCGCTCTCGATCCTGCCCGCGCTCGTGCTTCTCCTGATCGGACAGCGCTACATCGTGAAAGGCCTGACCCAGGGCGCCATGAAATAGCGCCCGTCACATTCGCACCTATACCTCATCGTCCACCGGAGCTCGCATGAAGACCGTTTTCGTCCTGTTCGACTCGCTGAACCGACACATGCTGGGCCCCTATGGCGGGACCCGCATCGAGACGCCGAACTTCGATCGGCTTGCGAAGCGCGCGGCGACCTTCGACAACCATTATGTCGGCAGCCTCCCTTGCATGCCGGCGCGCCGCGACATGCAGTCCGGACGGCTGAGCTTCCTGCACAGGAGCTGGGGCCCGCTCGAGCCGTTCGACAATTCCTTTCCCGCGCTTTTGAGCGACGCGGGCGTCTACAGCCATCTCATCACCGACCACTTCCACTACTTCGAGGACGGCGGCGCCACCTATCACACCCGCTACGATTCCTTCGAGTTCGTCCGCGGCCAGGAGGGCGACCCCTGGAAGGCGCTTGTGCAGCCGCACTGGGAGCGGCTGCGCGAGATGTATCACGAGCGGCAGTACAGCGAGGCGCTGCGCGACTACAAGCGCCACAACATCGTCAACCGCGAGTTCATCAAGGAGGAGAAGGACTTCCCCTCCGTGAAATGCTTCGGCGCGGGGTTCGAGTTTCTCGACAACAACCGCGACGCGGACAACTGGCTGCTGCAGATCGAGACCTTTGACCCGCACGAGCCGTTTCAGGCTCCGCCGCGCTTCCGAGAGAAGTTCAAGACCGGCTGGAACGGTCCGATCCGCGACTGGCCGCGCTATGGCCGCGTCGACGAATTGCCGGAGGAATGCGAGGAGCTGCGCGCCAACTATTACGCGGTCGTCTCTCTCTGCGATTTCCTCATGGGCGAGCTGCTCGACTACTTCGATCGGCATGACATGTGGAAGGACACCGCGCTCGTCGTCACCACCGACCACGGCTTCCTGCTCGGAGAGCATGACTTCTGGGCCAAGAACCGGATGAACATGTACCAGGAGATCGTCCATATTCCGCTCTTCGTGCACGACCCGCGCAAGAGCGTGGCAGGCGAGCGGCGGAGCACGCTTACGCAGACGATCGACCTCGCGCCGACCTTCCTCGACCTCTTCGGCGTGGCCGGCTCCGCACGAGATGGAGGGCCACTCGCTGCTGCCGATCCTGGACGCCGACCGCGCGCTGCGGCGCGGCGCCATCTTCGGCTATTTCGGCGGGGCGGTGAACGTCACCGACGGGCGATACACGTACCACCGCTACCCGCCCGACCTGAGGAATCAGGAGCTTTATCAGTACACGCTGATGCCCACACACATCTGGGATCACTTTCCGCCGGAGGAGCTTTCGACCGCCAGTCTCGCCGGACCCTTTCCCTTCACCAAGGGAA
Source organism: uncultured Alphaproteobacteria bacterium (assembly GCA_963805325.1). Classification (GTDB taxonomy): domain Bacteria; phylum Pseudomonadota; class Alphaproteobacteria; order Rhizobiales; family Afifellaceae; genus DASWJZ01. Next base: position 143,792 of record CAWDTS010000020.1, read on the forward strand.
CGCCCGTGCTCAAGGTGCCGGTCGGCGAGCGGTCGCCGATGTACACAAACTACGGACCGGGAGCGATGCTTGAGGACGAGACGCGGCTCTACGATCTTGAGCGCGATCCGGGACAGGAGAAACCGATCGACGATCCGGCGATCGAGTTGCGCATGACGGCGTTGATGCGCGAGCTGATGGCGAGCAACGACGCGCCCCCGGAAGCCTTCTCGCGCCTTGAGCTCGAGCCAGAGCCGGAGGCGGCCTGAGCGCAGAGATGCCGCAGGTGTTCGGTCAGCCTCCCACGCATGCGGCGCTCGCGCCGCGCGTTGGCGATTTGCGGCAGCTCGCTGCGGTCCGGCCGATCATTCTCGACGACGGGCAGGAGCGCGGGGTGCGCGCGCTCGCATTCTCCACAGGGGGCGGGCTGGACTTCTGGGTGCTCACGGACCGCTCGCTCGATATCGGCCCGCTCTGGCATCGCGGGGTGCCGATCGCCTGGCAAGGCGCGAACGGCTTTCGCTCGCCGGCGCTGCACGATGCGGATGCGGAGGGCGGCTTCGGGTTCAACCGCTGCTTCGCCGGGATGCTCGTGACCTGCGGGCTTGAGCACATCCGCCAGCCGCGCGACGGGCGGCCACTGCATGGCCGCCTGCCGTTCACGCCGGCGCGGCTGCTTGCGCATGGCGAAGACTGGCGCCGCGGCGAGCCGGTGCTTTTCTGCGAAGGCGAGGTGACGCAGGCCTCGATGGGCGGCGAGGCGCTGCGCCTGCACCGGCGCATCGAAGCGCCGATCGGCGGGACCGAGTTGCGCATCGAGGACGAAGTCGTGAGTCTCATCGCCGCGCCGCAGCCGCATGAAATCCTCTATCATTTCAATTTCGGCTTTCCCGCCCTCGGCGAAGGCACGGTGGTCGAGCTTGGCGACCGGATACTCGCCGGACCAATGACAGTGCCGGACCCCGAGGGCGAGCCGATTGTGGAGTGCCACGCGTCGTCGGGCTCGGTGCCGTGCGTCGTCGCCACGCCGCTTGCCGGCACCGACGAAGAGCTCCGCATGTCGCTCGCGTTCGACATCGAACGGCTGCCCTTTTTCCAGGTCTGGCGAGACCTGCGGCCGCATCGGTGCGTTCTTGGCGTCGAGCCCTGCAGCAGTGACCGGCCACCGGATGGAACAACGGGCGGAAGCGTGCCTTTGCCGGGAGGCGCCAAGCGGGACTACCGCCTCACGTTTTCCGTGACGTGCAGGAAACGCTGACCGGCGCGGAAGCAGGTCAGGGCGGCGCGGCTGTGCTTTCGCGCAGGCTGCGGTGGACGGGCAGATACGTGATCTTGGGCGGCGCGTTAGGCTCGGTCAGCCTGTCCCTGATGCATTTGATCAGCGCCGAAATCGTCTCGCTCGAGGTCGGGCCGGACATCGAGAAGACCTGATAGTGCTCCGACGGCACGTCGCAATGGCCGAGCAGGTGGACGCTGAGCTGTTCGGGAACGCCGATCCCGACCTCCCGCATCGCCTGGCGGATACCCGCGCCGTCGGTGACGCCAAGGCAGAGGAGGGCGCTGAACGGGAGACGGCGACTATCGGCCAGTAACTCCTTCAGCAGTGCGCTCAGCGGGCCCGCGATCGGCCGGGTCGGATCGGTCACCTTGCTGAGCGTCATCGGTGGGTGAACCGTGATCTTGGTTCCGCGCCAGTTGGACATCTTGGCGAAGTAGCGCCGCGCCGCCAGAATCGGCCAGCCCTGGCTGTCGATGGTCACCAGCCCGATTCGGCGGTGGCCGAGCTCTGTCAGGTGTCCGACCGCGTCGTCGATGGCGTCGGTCCAGTCGGTGCCCACAATGTCGAGATCGATACCGGAGATGGAGTGGCCGTCCGCCACGATGGCCCGCGATTTCTCCTTCAGCAGATTGAGCAGCCTGACAGGCACGGTCTCATAGTGCGACTGGAGGACGGCGGCCCCGAACTCGGGCGCGTTGCGGAGCAGCCGCAGCAACTGGTCGGTGTCCTGGTACGACATCTGGACCACATCGATGCCTTCACCGGAGAGGGTGGTCTGAATGCCGTTCTGCACGAGCACGCTGCGTTCGTTGAGGCGGCTGCTGGAGAGAAGCAGATAGCTGGTGAGCTGCGTGTCGAGGACTTCGCCGTTCTTGCGCTCCCGGCGGGATGGCCGGCGCTCCTCGCGCCGCCGTGACTTGACCACGAACGTGCCGCGGCCGACCTGCGAGGAGAGCCTGCCGGCGTCACGCAATTCGCGCAGTGCTTCCTGGACGGTGCCCTGGCTAACGGAGAAGCGCTGCATCAGGCCGCGGACCGTGGGCAGCCGCGCGCCGTCGTCGAGCTGTTCGATCAGCTGGCGCAATTCGGAGAGGATGAGGTCGGAAGAGCTCATCGCACGACCAGATCACTCACGGGTGCGCATCCAGCGGAGTTCTGCGTCCGATGAGCCACTGAAGAATGAAGTCGATGCTCAGACTCAACGACCCGATCACGAGAATTCCGAATATGACAATCCCGATTTCTCCAAAGTTGCGCGCGTTCATAATCAGGTAGCCAAGGCCGCTCTTCGAATTGATCAGTTCCGCCGCGACCATGGCCCCGAACGAATAGGTGAACCCGACGCGCAGCGCGATGGCGATATCGGGGAAGGTGGCCGGGATCGCCACCTGCACCAGCAACCTGCTGCCGCGCAGGCCGAGGGTTTGCCCGGCCCGCATCAGAACGGGGTCGACGTTGAGCATGCCTTTGAAGGTGTTGGTGAAGATCGGGAAGAACGCGCCGAAGAAGATGATCAGCACCTTCGAGGCCTCGCCGAGTCCCAGCCAGATGATAGCCAACGGAATCCAGGCCAGCGGCGGAATGGGCCTCAGGAGCTCGATGGGCGCACGGATGATGTTGCCGAGGCGCCTGTACCAGCCGGCGGTGATGCCGAGCGTTATTCCGAGGGCAGCGCCGACCAGGAATCCTTCGGTAACGCGGAGCAGGCTGATCCCCATATGCTCCAGAAGCCGCGGCAAGGGGATGCCGATGAATCCGGCTTTCAGGACCGCGATCGGGCCGGGGAAAATGCTCGGGCTGATCAGGCCGACGGTGGAGACGAACTGCCAGAGGAGCAGGATGCCCAGGGTGCCGATCCACGGCATCCAGAAATAAAGGCGGCGCGACTCAGCCATCGCGGTCTTTCGGTGACGACACGCTCCAGGGAAGGAGCCGGCGCTCGAGCCAATCGATCGAGTAGGAGATCAGAAGCCCGATCAGGGCGATGAAGATCATGCCGTCGATGGCGATGCTGGTGTTGTAGAGCGTGCGCGCCTGCTGGATCAGCGCGCCGAGGCCCTTGATGGTCCCGATCATCTCCACCGCGATGATGACCATGAACGCCATGCCGAGGGCCACCTTCATTCCGGCGAAGATGCGCGGCAGCGAGGCGGGAAGGATGACCTGGAAGAAGAGGCTCCAGCCGCGCGCGCCGAGCACGCGGCCGGCATTGATGAGCACGCTGTCGACGTATTTGGCGCCCTGGACCGTGTTGGTCAGCACGATCCAGAAGCATCCGTAGAAGATCAGGAGCACACGCGCGAGTTCGCCGACCCCGAACCACGCAATGGCAAGGGGCAGGAGGCTGATCGTGGCGATCGATCGGGCGAAGGTGACGATCGGGTCGACCATTCGATCCAGCCAGCGCGTGCGACCGATGAAGAGACCGAGGGGTATCGCGGTGACGCAGGCGAGTACGAAGCCCATGAGAATGCGGAAGAAGGTCGCCTCGATGTGAACCCCTACGGTGATCCCGTTCGGAAAGCCCACGGTCAGCAGCTGGACGAACGTCTCGGCGAGCTTGGAGGGGCGGGAGAAGCGATAGACCTTGATGTAGTCGAGCTGCGAAGCGGCTTCCCAAATGCCGATCAGCACCGCGATGGTGACGATCTTGATAGAAAGATCGCTGAGCGCCCAGCGGCCCTCGGGCGTCCGCCTAAAAAATGGCTCGATAAATCTCATCATGGTATTCCATGAAGCGGGGCGAGGAGGGCTGGCGCGGACGCGGCAGGTCGATCTTCACATCCTGCTTGATGTGTCCGGGGTCCGTCCCGAAAACCAGCACCCGGTCGGAGAGGTAGATCGCCTCCATGATGCCGTGCGTGACAAAGACCACGGTGGTCTTGCGGCTTTCCCAGATGCGCAGGAGCTCGCGCTGCATGCTTTCGCGCGTGAGCTGATCGAGCGCACCGAAGGGCTCGTCCATCAGCAGGATTTCCGGGTTGGTCGCCAACGCGCGGGCGATCGCTACGCGCTGCTGCATGCCGCCGGAAAGCTCCTTGGGATACTTTTCTTCGCTGCCCTGAAGATGCACCAGCTCGATCAGCGAGAGTGCAAGCTTGCGGCGCTCCTCCTTCGCCATGCCCGCGTTCTTGGGGCCGAATTCGATGTTCTTGATCGCGGTCAGCCAAGGAAACAGCCCGCCTTGCTGAAACACCATGCCGCGATCGGTGCCGGGGGCGGTGACCGGCTTGCCATCGATCAGAATCTCGCCGTTGGTCGGCGCGAGAAGTCCCATCATCAGGTTGAGCATGGTGGACTTGCCGCAGCCGCTGCGTCCGACGATGCTGATGAATTCGTTCTCGGCGATGGAAAAGTCGATATCCAGGAGGGTAGGGCGATGCTGGCCCTTTCCCCGCCCGAAATCCTTGGTGAGTTTGACAACTTCCAGTTTCGGCCTCATGCCCCGGCCCGACTGTTTATGGGTTATTCCGATACACGGTGACGTATTGTACCCGCAGCGTCAATCGCGGTTGACGTTGCAGCAATATCCCGCGGACTTCCGCCGAGGTCGAGGGTTTGCAAAGGGGCGCGCACTCAGGTACAATCGGACGATATAATTTCTCAAGCCGGGCGCGATTTGGGTGGCGCGCTGCGAACCGATCGAGACGCATTCACGAAATCACACCGGCACGAAAATCACACCGGGCCATGCCGCAAACTGACATCCGCGTTGCAGTCATCGGCGCTGGCTTCATCGGCGACTATCACGTCAACGGCCTGCGCGCCGCGGGCGGCGCCGTCGTGACCCACCTGATAGGGAGGCGTGCGGATCGGACGGCCGAGCGCGCCGCGGCACTGAGCATCGAGCGCCACGGCACCGACTACAAAGAGGTGCTGAAGGACGACGGCGTCGACGCAGTGGTCATCGCGACACCGGACTTCACGCACAAAGAGATTGCCATCGACGCGCTGCGAGCGGGGAAGGCGGTGCTTCTGCAGAAACCCATGGCGATGACCAGCGCGGAGTGCCTTGAAGTCATCGCGGCAGCCAAGGCGACCGGCACGCGGCTCACCGTCAGCTTCATGCACCGCTATTTTCCCGAGGTCCGCTGGCTGCGCGAACGGATCGCCAAAGGAGACTTCGGCCCGATCCATTTCGTCCGCATTCGCAACGCCACCCCCGGCGCAGACTGGGCGGACTGGTTCTTCAAACCGGATCAGGTAGCCGGTGGCGTCGTGATGCAGCTTGGCGTTCACGGCATCGACCTCTTGCAGCACCTGTTCGGGTCGATCGACAGCGTGTCGGCTTCCACGCGCACGATGAAACCGCGGCGGCTGCTCGGCGATGGCAGGGAGGTGATCTCCAAGCTCGAGGACAACGCGCTCGCCACCTACGACATGGCCGCGCGATTCACGGCCAGCCACGAGATGAGCTTCACGGAGGTGGCGGGCTGCGACCGCTTCCGGCTGGAAGTGTATTTCGAGGAGGCGACGGTCTGGCTGCGGAGCGGCGGCGTGCCGGCGCTCGTTAATCGAGGCAAGACAGCCGGACCCGCGGGCTGGGAGCCCGTCGGCATTTCCGAAGAGCCGCTCGGCAAGGCGCATCATGCTCATTGGCTGAATGTCGTGCGAGGCGCCGAACCCGCTGACGACACGGCGGCGGCCGGTCTTTCGACCGTGACGGTCGCGGAACGCATCTACCAGTCGGCGCGCGAGGGCAGGGTGCTCAAGGTCGTTGCCCAGAAGGAGTCCGCCGATGGCTGATCCGGTCCGTATCGGAGTGCTTTACTTCGAGCACTATCACGCGAATTTCTGGACGAAGGCCTTCAAGGCGAGTGCAGACGCCGAATATGTCGGCTTCTTCGAGCCCGACGACGCGCTGGCCAAGACGGCGGCGGAAACATACGGGATCAAGCGCTTTGCGGATCTCGATTCCCTGATCGACGCGTGCGATGCGCTGGCGATCGTCTCGGCCAACGCCCGCCACGTGGAACTGGTGGAGCGCGTCGCGGCGAAGGGGAAGGCGATCCTCTGCGAAAAGCCGCTTGCCCATACGGATGTCGGATGCCGCCTCATCCATGACGCCGTGGCGGCCAGCGGCGTCCCCTTCATGCAGAGCTTTCCGAAGCGCTTCGATCCGATCAACCATGAGCTCCGTGCTCTGGTGGACGGCGGCGAGCTCGGCGACATAACGATGGTGCGGGTGCGCCACGGGCACAATCACGGCACCATGACGCCCGGCTTCGGCGATGCGTGGTTCACCGATCCGAAGCTTGCGGGCGGCGGCACGCTGCTCGATGAAGGCGTCCACGCGGCGGATTTTCTCAGATGGGTGTTCGGCGAGCCGGAAAGCGTGTCGGCGACGATCTCCTCGGCGACGCTCGGGCTGCGCGTGGAGGACAGCGCGCTCGCCATCTTCTCCTGGCCGAACGGGCTGATCGGAGAAGTCTCGACGAGCTGGGCCTTCGCAGCCGCCGATACGTCGATCGAGATCTACGGAACGGCGGGGACGATCCTGTTGAGCGGGGTGGACATCGCTTCGCGCCCCGGCCGCGAGAAGGATTTCCTGAGGGTCTTCCGGCGGGACGACAAAGGCGGCTCATGGACGGCGTCCCCAACCGTGCCCGCTTTCAAGACCGGCGTCTTCCACGAGCATGTCGCCTGGAATTTTGTGACCGCGCTGCGCAACGGGAAAGCGATGCCGGTCACGCTTGAGGACGGCTGGCGGGCCTTCGCGATGATCGATGCAGCTTACCGGTCCGTCGCATCCGGCCGACGCGAGACGATCGTTTATCCTCGCTGAGCCGCCGGCCCCGGCCGGCGCAGGGTCGCGCGCCTAGCCTGGAACGATCCCTTTCTCGCGCCGCACGCGCTCCAGTTCCTCCTCGTCCCAGTAGCCGATGGGAATATTGCCCTCCAGGTCCCGGTCGCCGATCTCCGCGATCCGCTCGTCGGTGATGGTGATGCGGTTATGGATCTGCAGCGACCAGCGGGTCATGGCGTCGTAGAGCCGCCGCCGCTCGCTCTCATAGGCCGGGTCGCGACCGAGATCGACAAACTCGTCGGGATCGCTTTCCAGGTCGAAGAGCATGGGCGGAAGGCGCTTTGCGTAGACGTATTTCCAGCGGCCGTCGTACACCATGACCAGCCCGCAATCCGCGACCGGCATGTTGAGGCGGGTGCGGGGGCCTCGCATGGCGTAGTCGTATTCGGAGATGACGTGGCGTCGCCACTCCTCGGGCGACCGGTCCTCCAAGAGACCCATAAGCGAGCGGCCTTCCATGACGTTCGGCTTCGGCTTGCCGCCGCAATATTCCACGAAGGTCGGCGCGAGATCGATCGCTTCGACCAGCGCGTCGGAGACCGTGCCGCGGGTCGCGTCGGCGCGCGGATCGGGATCGTAGACGATCAGCGGAATTTTGACCGACATCTCGTGGAACAGCTCCTTCTCGCCGAGCCAGTGGTCGCCGAGATAGTCGCCGTGGTCCGAGGTCAGGACGATCATGGTGTCGTCGGCGAGGCTTTCAGCCTCGATGAAATCGAAGAGCAGTCCGAGCTGGTCGTCGATCTGCTTGATCAGGCCCATATAGGCCGGAATGACGCGCTCGCGCACCTCGTCGCGGGCGAACGCGCGCGACACGCGCTCGTTCATGTACTCCGCGAAGACGGGATGCGGGTCCTCCAGTTCCACCTCCGACTTGACGACCGGCAGGATGTCGTCGCGGCCGTACATGTCGTGGTAGGGCGGCGGGACGATGTAGGGCCAGTGAGGCTTGATGTAGGAGAGGTGCAGGCACCAGGGGCGCCCGTCCTTCTTCGCCTCGCGCATGAACTGCATCGCTCGGCGGGTCATGTAGGGGCTTTCGGAATCAGGCTCCTCGATGCGCGCCGGCTTGTCGGCATGCGCCAGCAGCCAGCCTGACAACAGGCGCCCGTCCTCGTCGATTCCGGAATTGGCCCATTCCTCCCAAGGATTGTCGCCGTCATAGCCCTTCTCATGCAGATAGGCATTGTAGGCGGTCGGCTTCTCCGGATTGGCGACGGGGACCAGGCCGTCGTCCCGCTCGTAGGGCTCGAACCCGCATTGGGCCTCGCGGACGCCGATGAAGGAATCCCTGTCGATGCCGAGGCGGCGCATGCCTTCGACGTCGGCGGTCATGTGCGTCTTGCCGACCAGCACATTGCGCACGCCCATCTCGTTGAGCTGAACGCCGAGCGTGGGCTCGCCCACCCGCAGCGGGAACCCCATCCAGGTGGAGCCGTGGCTGCGGACATAGCGGCCAGTGTAAAAGCTCATGCGCGAGGGGCCGCAGATCGGCGACTGCACATAGGCGCGGGAGAAGCGCACGCCGCGGGCGGCGAGGCGGTCCATGTTGGGTGTCTTCAGATGCGGATGACCGCTGCAGCCGAGATAATCGAACCGCAGCTGGTCGCACATGATCCAGAGGATGTTCCGGCGTGTCATGATCGGGTGCTGGCCTCCTGGCAGGCAGGGAAGAGATATCGGGGCCAGCCAACGCTGGCGACGTTTGACGTTCTAGACGGCTCCGCTTCGATTGGGAGCCTTTTCGGGTGCGTTCTCCGCAAGCAAGGCCGCGGCGGCTTCGAAGGCCGTGCGCGCGACCGTTTCGGCCGGCTCGGCCCAGTATTCGGGGTTCAGTATCTCGATCACATAGCGGCCTTCATAGCCGGCGCGGGCGAGGCCGCGCAGGAAGCCGCGCGTATCCCAGATACCGCGGCCCGGATAGACGCGATGCCGGTGCCCGAGCAACTGCTCGCGCTGCAAATCCATGGCATCGTTGAGATGGACTGCCAGAACCCGGTCGACTGGCAGGCCTTCGAGATCGGCCGGTGATTGTCCGGCGCGGAAGAAGTGAAAGAGGTCGAGGATCAGGCCGGTGTGCTCGGGCGCGCCGGCACGCTCCAGTACTTCCAAAGCTTCCTCCAGCCGTGCACATTTGGCGACGTGTCCGACCGGCTCGAAGCCGAGCCGTACCCCGTGCCGGGCGGCATGCTCCGCGAGCCTCGCCAGATGGTCGGCGGTGCGGGCGAGTGTTCCCTGCTCACCGAGCATCGGCATGATGACGTACTGGCCCGAAAGCGCCGCGCAGACCTCGATGGTGCGGTGCAGGGAACTGAGGACCGCGGGCTCAATCGAGTCGTGCCAGCTTACCGCGGCGTGGGTGGCGGGGCAGAGACCCGCCACACCGATCGCCAGTTTCTTACTCAGCGCCAGCGTGGCGGCGACGCCATCCTCGTCGGCGTCGCACGTGGCGCCGTAGCGGCTCAGCGCCTCGCGCCGGTCGGCCTCAGTGAGGTCGGCCGGCGCCACTTCATGCATCCACAATTCGAGCTCGTCGTATCCGCACCCGGCGGCGATGGCGATCCTGTCACGCAGGGTCGGGGCCTGCCGGATGGTGATCGAGTTGAGGCAGAGCTTCACCAACCCCGTTGCGGACCTTCTAGCCGGCGCGCGGGATCACGGCTTCCACTTGCCCTCGATCTGCGCGTACTTGGGGTCGATCTCCTTCAGAATGCCCGTGTACGTGTAGTCGAGAGGATCGATGGCGTTGCTGATCCGCCCGGTCTTCTCCATGAACGCGGTGTAGTTGCGCATGTCATCGAGATATTTCTGGTCCAGCGCCGGATTGAAGAAATACTCGCTCCAGTCGGCAGCGATGCTCTCCGGCTTGCGCTCGGTCGCCTTGGCAAAGATCTGGATCGCCTCGTCCTTGTTGGCGGGGTCGAGCACCCACTCGGTGGCTTTCACGATGACCTTCACGATGGCCTTGGCGGTGTTGGGATTGTCCCGCAGGTACTGCTCGGAGAAGACGATCGGCACCAGCGTGTGCGAGGCCGCGAACGCCGTGCCGTCGTCCTGCTTGAAGTGGCTGATGTTGTCTGAATAGAGGAAACGGCCGCCTGCCGCGTCGCGCGCCTGAGTGGCGAACGGATCCCAGACGATGATCGCCTGCACTTCGTTGGAAACGAGCGAGGTCACCTGCTCGGGCGGCGGAAGGTTGACGGTCTTCAGCTTGCTCGCATCGAGATTGTAGTGAGTGGCGATGTTGTCGAGCATCGCCGATGCGGTGGAGCCTTCGAGCAGGCCGATGCGGATGTTGTAGAGGTCTTCCGGGTTGTTCACATTGGCGTCGGAGCGCACCACCAGCTTCTCATAGACGCTCACGATGTTGCCGACGACGACGACGGGCAATGCGTTGTGGCGCATGCTGATGACCGGCACGTTGCCCGGCATCCACGCGGAGATCTCGCCCGCGAGGAGCGCCTCGCCGGCAAGCGCGCCGGCCGTGAAGGACTTGAACTGGACGTCCTTGAATCCGGCGTCGGCGAACCAGCCCTTCTCCTTGGCGACCGCGAGCGGGATGAAAACGTTGTTGTTCTGGAAGTGCAGGCTCACTTCCGTTTGTTCGAGCTCCTGGGCGGGGGCCTGGCCGGCGGTGGCCAGCATGAGTAGCGCACCCGTCAGAGCACTGAGGAATCCGGGTCGTTCCAGTCTTGCAAACATCTGTCCCCTCCCTTGGAAATGACGGATGACGTTCCGTTCGTATCAAGTCGTCGATAGCACAATATGTATCCCGGGATTGCAAGCCGTTTCGATTTCCGCGATTCCGTAGGCGACTTACAGTGTTTACCGGCGGTTGAGCGGCGATCCGCGCACGATACAATCGGTACAATGTGCCGGAATGTATCGGCCAATCCGCCTGGCAAAGGCGACGGCGCCAGACCTTCACCGACCGAGATCAGTACCGAGCACCTTCGCCATTCGCGCGCTGCTCCGCGGCCGGCCGGCGCGGCAGCCGCCACTCTTCTGCGCGTCCGCTCACGCCGGTTCTTGCTGCTTCGGCAAAGAGCCTTCATCGTGAGCGAACACAAAAGAAGAGAAGGGGAGGGAGACGATGTCGGAACCGGTCATTCGCCCGCTGTCTCTGGCGGGCGGCTGCGTGCTTTCTGGGGTCGACCTTAACAACCTCAGCGACGATGACTTCGGCGGCGTCGAGCGCGCCCTGCATGAGCATCTGGTCCTGGTGATCCGCGATCAGAAACTGACGCCGGAGAGCTTCGTCGGCTTCTCGCGCCGGTTCGGGGCGCCGGAGCCGCATGTGATCGACCAGTTTCACCACCCGGACGACGCCAACATCCTGATTCTCTCGAACCGGCGCGACGCGGACGGGAAGCCGTTGGGACTCGCCGACGGTGGAACCTATTTCCACTCCGACTACTCCTACCTCGACGTGCCGGCGCGCTGCACCATCCTGCATGCCATCGAAATCCCGGGTGACGACGCAGGCACGACCTTCGCCAACCAGCGGGCGGCGTATGAGGGCCTGTCGGAGGGGACCAAAAGGCGGATCGACCCTCTGATCTGCCGCCATCACTACGGCAATCGCGACGATCTCGACGAACAAAGCCGAACGGCTGCGTCTCCGCTCAACACCGATCAAAAAGGCAAGATGCAGTGGGTCCGCCATCCGCTCGTGCGGAGGCATCCGCATACCGGCCGCAAGGCTCTCTATGCGGTGTCGGGCTCATCATTCGGCATCGAGGGGATGGATGACCGCGAGGGGGTGTCGCTCCTCGACGAGCTAAAAGAACAGGCGACCGATCCGCTGGTCTGCTTCACGCCAAAATACAGGCCGGGCGACGTGGTCGTTTGGGACAATTGCACGCTGCTGCATCGCGCGCCGCTGATCGCGGTCGACCGGCCGCGCACGCTATGGCGGATCACGGTCAAGGAGGCGCGGCCTACGCTCCCGTCTTGAGCTCTTTTACTTCAATCTTCCCCGGCCTCTCCGCTCGCGCCGTTGCGATGACACGCAAGGCAGTTCGATTTGGAAACGACTTCCGGACGGGTGAAGGCGGCTTCGGGAACCTCGTTATGCGCGCGCCGCCACCATGGCATGTCGGTGATACGGAGGGGCACTTGGTCGGCTGCAACTCCACGCAGGGCCCATCGGCCCTGGTCGGTCGCGTCGGCAGCGTTGGCGACGAGATAGTCGCTGATCTTCTGTGTCGTTTCAGGATCGAGGCTCGCGTCCTCGCCGAAATGGTCGGTGAGGTTGGCGGTAAGCGCCTGCCAGGATCGGGCCGGCAGCGTCGTCGCCGGGTACGCCATGTGGCAGGCTCCGCATTCGGTGTTGAATGCCTGCTCGCCCGAGACCGGGGCAGTGGCTTGCGTTGAGTCGGGCGCGGCCGGCGCGCTACCAGTTGCGGAATTGTCGACGGGCGGGGTGGCCTCGGCGGCCACGCTCGATCCGAGATCTATCTCAACGGCCAGAAGGCCGCAGAGCAACAGCGTGCCGGCCAGGCCGGCGATGACGGTCGTCTTCATAGGCGTTCCTCCGTTTTGGCGGCTCCGGTCATCAACTCCTTCAGAGGCTCGCCATGAAGGCGATGAAGTCGCCTTTCTCCGCGGGCGTGCATTCGCGGCCGAGCACGGTGTTGCAGTTCCGCCGGAACCATTTCTCGACCTTGGCAGGGTCGGTGAAGCGGTCGGGATTGGCGGAGACCGCCATTGGCTTGATCGCCTTGCCGACACGGGTGTGGCCAACATTGGTCGGATCGGTCGTGTGGCACGTGCTGCAGGAGGGCGTGTCGCCGCTGCCGTGGCTTGCGAGGAAGAAGGCTTTTCCGCGGTCGGCGGAGAAACCGGAGATGGGATCGCCGCTCGCCTTCGCCTCCTGCGCGTAGTGATCGAGGATGGTCTGCTGTGCGACCCCGGCTGCCAAGCTCGCGGCTGCGGACCCGGCTAAAATGAGAGCGGAAATGATGAGCATTCGCTTGGTCTGGCTCATGGTTCGGCATCCTTCGGTATCGCGATGGCGGAGGGACGAAAGAGACCGCTCGCGGCGTCGGCGTGGCAGGCAGCGCAATTCCCTCGGCTTGCGACTGCCGGCGAGGCGAAGACCCGGTCGGGGATGCGGGCGTGACGGTGGCGCCAGAACGGCGTCGCGGTGATGCTGAGGGGATTGTCGGGGTTGCGGCGCCGCAGGACGTTTGCGGCGCGCGTGTCGAAGGCGTCGGCCGAGTTGGCGGTCAGATAGGCGAGGATCGTCTGAGCGGTTCCTGCGTCGAGCGAGGCGTCCTCGCCGAAATGGTTGCTCAGGCCGGCCATCAGCGCGCGCCATGTCTCCGCGGGCGCGAGGCTCGGATGATAGGCGATATGGCAGTCGCCACACTCCGTCGCGTAGACGGGATCAAGCGGCTTCGTCGGAACGCCGAGCCCAGGCCGGTTGGCGAGGGTCGCAACCGCGGCAGTCGAGACAAGAAAGAGAGCCGCGACTATTGCCGCGGCGACGACGGGGTAGGGTGTGCGCTTGGCGGGGACAGAATCGCCGGGACGCCGTTCCTTGCGCCCGTCGATCATGGACATCACCAGATTCTCGCCGGTGCGCCGGCTCTCGAAGATCGCTCCCGCAACGTGCAGGCCGATCAGGACGAGAAGGCCGTAGGCGAGCAAAGCGTGAATCTGGCGCGCCGCCTCGCCGACGACGAAACTCGATGCGAATGCGAGCGGCCCGGACTTGATCACGCCGCCAAGCGCGACCGTCCCGCTGGCGGCGACAGCGATGACGGTCGCCAGGAGCGCCAGGATCATCGCCGCGCCGAGCGGATTGTGGCCGATATGGCGGTGCCCGGTACCGGTCCTGAGCTCTGCCAGGTGATGCAGCACGGACCGTGGTCCGCGAACGAAGCCGGAGAAGCGGGCGGCTGAGGGACCGAGGAAACCCCATACGATCCGCACCAAGACCAGCGCGGCAGCGCTGGTGCCGGCGATGACATGCGCATTGACCCAGGTCGGCGGCAGCCAAAGGCTGGTGACCAGCGCCACCGTCAAAGCGGCGACCAGAAGCCAGTGGAAGACACGGACGAGCGGGTCCCATACCGCCATCATCGGCCGGCCTTTGTGCGGGCGGATTCCGGTGTTGACGGCGTAGTTTAGGCTCATTGCATTTCGCTGAAGGGTTGGCGCGCGAGCGACCGAGACGCGAGCCCCGTTTCCCTTGCTGCCGGTGATGACGAGCCAGGCTATCAGCGGGTCGCTGACAGTTGCCTGACAGCGGCGGCGAGCGGATTTCAGCTTCGAGCGGGCGGTGGCCTGCGGTGTGCGGCCGAGACCCGGATACTATGCCCCTCGGAGCGGCGGCTTCTTCGAATGCGCGAAGGCGGGCCGCCCTTCGTCAAACTCCGTTGCGATTCCCTTTTGGAGAAGAGCGAGCGCGGTTGCAGGATCGTCCGCAAAGTCGAAGAGCGACAGGTCCTCGCGCGCGATCGAGCCGTGGCGTACCAGCGCCTCGAAATTGACGATCTCGTTCCAATAGCCGGGACCATAGAGCACCACCGGGATCGGCCGGCTGAGCTTCTTCGTCTGCGCGAGCGTCAGGATTTCGAACATCTCGTCGAGCGTGCCGAACCCGCCGGGGAAGACCACCAAGGCACGGGCAAGATGGGCAAACCACAGCTTGCGCATGAAGAAGTAGTGGAACTCGAACGTAAGCTCCGGAGGCGTGTAGGGGTTGGGAAGCTGCTCATGCGGCAAGCCTATGTTGAGGCCGATGGTTCTGCCCCCGGCCTCCGAGGCTCCGCGGTTGGCTGCCTCCATGATGCCGGGGCCGCCGCCGGTGCAGACGACATAGCGCCGCGAAGGCGATACTTGGCTTTGCGACCAGGCCGTGACCAGACGCGCCAGCTCCCGCGCGTCGTCGTAGTAGCGGCCCAGGGCCCCGTCGGGTTTTATGCGCGCGGAGCCAAAGAAGACGATAGTGTCGCAGACGCGTTCGCGTTCGAACGCGCGCATCGGCTGCAGGTATTCGGCGAGGATGCGGACGGGCCGGCCGTCGTCGCTGTCCAGGAACTCGTCATTCTTGTAGGCGAGCGGCGCTGGCTTCGAAGCGTCTTCGTTCATTGCCTCTCCTTTACGCGCGCAAAGTCGATGAAGCCCCGCGCCACATCGGTGCGGATGAGCTCGACGCGGGCGTAATCGCCGACATCGAGGCCTTCGAAGCCGCGCACGACTTTGCCTTCGGCCGACGGCCCGGAGATGCGGACCCAGGTTCCCTTTTCCGAGGCACCAGTCACGATGCCGTCGAAGCGGGCGCCGATGCGCGACGTCAGCAGCAGAGCTGCAGCGGATTTGCGCACCTGGCGCTCGACCTTGTCCGCGTTGTCCTCCTGTATCGTGCAGTGGCCCGCCAGCGCCGCGAGCTCCTCGTCGGAATAGGGTGCACCGCTCTTGGCGAGCGCCGCTTTCAACAATCGCTGGGCGATCAAGTCGGGAAACCGGCGGTTCGGTGCGGTCGAATGCGTGTAGTCGCGGACAGCAAGGCCGAAGTGCCCCTCGATGTCCTGCCCCGGCCGCTCCAATGCGTATTCGCCCCGGCCCAGGAGCTTAACCACGGACAGCGAGACATCCGGAAATCGCTCGGGATCGGTCCGTCGGCGCGATTCCAGAAATGCATCGAGCGCTACGGGATCCGGCGTCTCCGGCAGACGTTCGCCGTACTCCGCGGCCAACTGAACGATGCGGTCCCAGCGCTTTGGCGTGCGCAGCACGCGCCGGAGCGACGGGTATCCTTTCTTCTCCAGGAATCTCGCGCTTACGCCGTTGGCGGCAACCATGAAATCCTCGATCAGGTCCTTTGCCCGATTCCGCAGATCCGGTCGCATGTCCACCAGCTCTTCGGCCTCGAAGACCGGCCGCGCTTCGATCGTTTCGAGCCGTAGCGCCCCCATTTCCTGCCGCTTGGCACGCATGGCCTGCGCGGCGCGGTCCTGGAGACGAAGCTGTTCGTCGAGTCCCTTCACCGCCCCAATCTTCGCAGGCATCGGCCCCTGCCCATCGAGCCACGCCGCGAGGCTGTCGTAGGCGAGCTTGGCGCGGTTCAGCACCACTGCTCGATAGATGTCGCCGGCGACGACCCTTCCGTCGACGGCGACCGTCATGTCCATGACGATTGCGAGCCGCTCGTCCCCTTCACCGAGCGAGGTGAGATCGGTCGAAAGCTTCTCGGGAAGCATCGGGAATATCCGGGCCGCGGTATAGACCGATGTCGTGTTCGTCCGAGCGTGGCCGTCGATCGCGCTGTCCTTCTTCACCAGCGCATCGACGTCGGCGATCGCGACGAGAACCTTGACAACTCCTTCGGCCATCGGTTCGGCCACCGAAAGCTGGTCAAGGTCACGGGAATCGTCGTTGTCGATGGACGCCCATAACAACTCTCGCAGATCACGGATGTCGGATGCCGATGCCCGCGCTGGATCTTTGATCCTCGCGGTTTCGGCGAGCACAGCCTCGGAGAAATCCGGCAGAAGGCCGCGCTGCACCATTGCGTCGTGGGCGATGCGCCGGAGGTCGAATCCGTTTGATTTCCGTTTGATGTCCGTCGCCTTTTTGAAAAGAGCCCACCTGATCGATCAGTTGCACAACGGCACCCGAACGTCGCCGCGGTATCTACGACGTGGCGGGCCGCACCGGAAGGGCAGGTGGCGGCTTCAGTTGCGTCGACGCGAGGCTCGACGAATGCTGCCGGCAAGGATCGCAGGGCAGCCGACGAGGAGCAGCGCGGCGCCCCATCCCGGCGGAAGGCCGAGCAGCTTTACGGCCGCAGCCACGACGGCGATCAGGACGAGCGCAAGGAGCGCAAGGTTCCCGTCGTCGACGAACATGCCCAGGAGCTCGGCGATTGCGATGCGGATGACGGTCACTCGGCAACTCCCGGCGCGGCGAGTTGACGGACGCTGCGGAGCCAGCTTACGGCGGCGAAGGAAAATGCCGCCAGCACGGCAAGGATTAGGATCAGCGAAAGATCGGCGCCCGGCCATTCCGCGCCGAGGCCCTCGGCGGTCCAGAAGATGCCGAAGCTGGTCAGCATCAGCCCGACGACGAACTTCAGCGTGTTCTCGGGAACGCGCGCCAGCGGACGATGCACGACAAGGCCG
This sequence comes from uncultured Alphaproteobacteria bacterium, assembly GCA_963805325.1. Lineage (GTDB taxonomy): Bacteria > Pseudomonadota > Alphaproteobacteria > Rhizobiales > Afifellaceae > DASWJZ01. The sequence continues at coordinate 160,989 of CAWDTS010000020.1, forward strand.
ATGGCGAGCACCAGAACGAGGGCGGCTACTGCACCGAGGCTGGCGTAGGCCGTGAGGCCATGCGCGGTGCCAACCGCAATGACGATGAAGACGACCTCGACGCCTTCAAGCAGCACGGCCTTGAACGCCGCGAGGCCCGCCAGATAATCGGCGCGGCGATCGGTTGCCTGACTTCGGAGCAGCTCGGTTTCCTCCGCGAAGGTCTTTTCCTCGTTGTGCAACGCCAGGAAGCCGGACGCGCGCAGGATGGCCTTTCGCAGCCACCGCATCCCGAAGAGGATCAACAGGACTCCAACGGCAAACTGCAGCGCGTGAAGAGGAACAAGCGAAAACAGCGGTCCGAAGGCAAGTACCAGAGCGGCAAGCACCACGAGCGCAAGGCCAGTCCCCGCGAAGGCCGGCCGCCAACTGCGCGTCAGGCCGACTGCGAGCACAATGGTGAATGCCTCGACGAATTCTACAAAGGAAGCGAGGAAGGCGGCCGTCACTGTCGAAGTGATTGTTGTGACACTCGTCATGTCTTCGTCCCGTATTCCTCTTTGATCTAGCTCGCCAGCACCACGCAGCGCTCGGGCGGCAGCGAGAAATCGAGAGCCGCTCCGGGCTCCGGCTCATCCGGCCAATCGAGTCTGACACGGTGCCGCCCGAGGTCAACGGCAAGCCACCAGCATCTGGCCTTGAAATGCCCGCGACAGGACCGTCCCGCGCAACCGGTTCGACGGATGCAAATCCGCTGGGCGGGCGTCTTAAGGGCGTATAACGAGGATACCCTCGCCGGCAAGCGCGCTGCCGGTCCCTGTCGCTGTCCTGGATCTGGAACAGACCGTTCCGCGCGGCGCCGCTCTGGCGGAGCGGCTACGTTCCAGTCCCGAACAACTGGGCCGCAACCCCGGGGGAGAAATCCCCTCGCTAGACGAAAGCCGACGGAAGCCTCATCCTGTGTGGACTCGGGCGTGTCACGCCCGTTATCAGCGCCGGGATCTTTGAGAGGCTGCGACGGCACAACTGAGAAGGCCGAAGTCTGCGTTGTCTTGGCAGCGTCGCGGCCGCAGGGCGCGGCGCTGAGTTTGAGAGGAATCGCATCCGCCGGGAGTTCGGCGGGCGGTGCGGCCGGCGAACGCCGGTCTGGATGTAAGTGAAACGGGATGGCAGGGAGGAAATTTGCCATGAAGATTACACGACGTAGAGTACTGCAACTCGGCGCAGGCGGGGGCGTCCTGCTCGCGGCGCCGGCGATCATCTCGGGCGGCGCCCAGGCGCAGGCGAACAAGCGTATCGCGCTGATCGTCAAAAACCTCGGGAACAGCTATTTCGACGCCTGTGCAAACGGCGCGAAGGAAGCAGCGGCCGAACTCGGCGGATTCGAGATCATCTACACAGCGTCCGCCAAGCCCACGGCTGAAGAGCAGATCGCTGTGATCGACGCCCAGATCGCGCAGAAGGTCGACGGCATCATCGTTTCGGCAAACGACGCCGATGCGCTGGTACCTGTCGGCAAGAAGGCCATGCAGCGCGGCATCAAGGTGATGAGCTTCGACTCCGCCATCGCGCCGGAAGGGCGGATCGTGCATCTGTCGGCCTCGTCCACGCCCCTGATCGGCGCGAAGCAAGTGCAGATGATCGCCAAGACCTTGGGCAACAAAGGCGAGGTCGCGATCCTTTCGGCTGCCTCCACGATGACCAACCAGAATTCGTGGATCGAGGCCATGAAGGAGGAGTGGAAGAAGCCCGAATACGCGGACATGCCGCTGGTGGCGACAGTCTATGGCGACGACCAGGACGACAAGAGCTATCGGGAGATGCAGGGTCTGGTGAAATCCCACCCGAACCTGCGCGGCGTGATCTCGCCGACCACGATCGGCATCCGTTCGGGCGCCAAGGCCATCGTCGACGGCGACCTGATCGGCAAGGTCTACATCACGGGTCTCGGCCTGCCCTCGGAAATGAAGGACTACGTGCTCAAGGGCGCCTGCGATACCTTCGCGATCTGGAACCCGGTCGAGTACGGCTATTCCTCAACGATGATCATGGCCGATCTTCTCAAGGGCGATGACGCCTCGGAGGGCGCGAAGCTCTCCATGGGCAAGAAGGGCGAAACGACCGTCGGCCCCAACGGCGAGGCGGTGATGGGCGAGCCCTTCGTGTTCGACAAGACCAATGTCGAGGAGTTCGCCAAGATCTTCTGATCAGGCGCCTGCCGACGATGCCATGGCCTGTCATAACGCAGGCCATGGCATGAGGCACCGTGGCGGCCGAATGCGACGCGTTGCAAGTCGGTTTCCTTCCCTTGCTCGGCGCGTCCCGCGGCCCTTCCGCGCCTTGCCTTTGCTTGCCGCCTCCCACAAGAACGCTGAAACTTCCGCTAGATTGCCGTGCCCGAACCCGTTCTCACCCTCACCGGCGTCTCGAAAAGCTTTCCCGGCGTAAGGGCACTTCACGACGTGAGCCTGTCGTTCACGCCCGGGCGCGTAACCGCGCTGATCGGCGAGAACGGCGCCGGCAAGTCCACCATCGTGAAGATACTCACCGGCATCTACAGGCCCGACGCCGGATCGATCCGCGTGGGCGGGGAGGAAAAATCCTTCGCCTCGCCGCGCGACGCCTGGGCGGCCGGCATCGCCGCGATCCACCAGGAAACGGTGATGTTTGACGAGCTGTCGGTGTCCGAGAATATCTTCATGGGCCACATGCCGACGAGTTCGGGAAGGTTCGTCGCCTGGCCCGAAATGCGCGCGCGTTCGGCCGAGCTCTTGAACCGGATCGACGCGGCCATCCCGCCCGACCTGAAGCTCAAGCGCCTTTCCGTCGCTCAGAAGCATCTGGTGGAGATCGCCCGCGCGCTCAGCCACGAGGCGCGGGTGGTCATCATGGACGAGCCGACTGCCGCGTTGTCGGCCAACGAGATCGACGACCTGTTCCGCATCGTGGATCAGCTCAAGGCCGAGGGCCGGGCGATCGTCTTCATCAGCCACAAGTTCGACGAGATCTTCCGGATCGCCGACGACTTCGTCTGCCTGCGTGACGGCGAGAAGGTTGGCGAAGGGGCGACCACTTCCGTTTCCGAGGGCGAACTCGTGCGCATGATGGTGGGCCGCCCCGTCGAGCAGGTTTTTCCCAAGCGCGACGTGCCCATCGGCGAGACCGTGCTTTCGGTGGAGGGTCTTTCTAACGCCACCGAATATGCCGATGTCTCGTTCGATCTGCGCAAGGGCGAGATCCTCGGTCTTTACGGGCTGGTGGGCGCCGGCCGCACGGAGGCCATGCAGGGTCTCTTCGGCATTTCTCCGCCGACAAGAGGGACCGTGACGCTGGAGGGCCGGAAGCTTGCCATCGGCGCCCCATCCGACGCGATTCGATCCGGTATCTCCTATGTGCCTGAGGACCGGCAGGATCAGGGTACGATCCTTTCGCTCGGCATCCGCGAGAACGTGACCCTCGCCAACCTTTCCAAATATGTTCGGGGGCTCTTCCTGTCCCGGGCTTCCGAGCTGGATGAAACACGAACGCTCGGCCGCCGGTTGTCCGTGAAGGCGGCGAATTGGGAGCAGCGGCTCGGCGAGCTTTCCGGCGGCAACCAGCAGAAGGTCGTGATCGCCAAGTGGCTGGCCACGCGGCCCAAGGTGATCATCCTGGACGAGCCCACCAAGGGAATCGACATCGGCTCCAAGGCCGCCGTCCACGATTTCATCGGCGAACTCGCGGGCGAAGGCCTCGCGGTCGTGCTGATCTCCTCCGAACTGCCGGAGGTCATGGGGCTTGCCGACCGTGTGATCGTCATGAAGGAAGGGCGAATCGTCGAAGAGTTCAAGCGGGGAGAGTGGAGCGCGGAAGCAATCGTCGGGGCCGCAACGGGCGCCGCCAAGGAGGCCGCTTGAAAAGGCTTCTCGGTTCCCGCGAGGTCATCCTTGCCGCGATCCTGATACTCGGGGTCGCCGGCATCGGCACCTACCAGCCGGTGTTTCTCGAATGGCAGAATATCAGCGACCTGCTCACCGAAACCTCCGTGCTCATGATGATGGCCCTGGCGCAGATGGTGGTCATCCTGACGCGCGGCATCGACCTCTCCGTCGCCGCAAACCTTGCCCTTTCGGGTTTCATTGCCGCGCTCGTCAGCCAGTATCACCCGGAGCTGCCACTCCTGGTCATGATCCTCGCAGGAGTCGCGACAGGTCTCATGCTCGGGCTCATCAACGGCGCGCTCGTCGCGTTCCTGAGCATCCCGCCCATCGTGGTCACGCTGGGCACGCTCGCCGTCTTCCGCGGCATGATCATCATTCTGGCCGGCGGCGACCAGGTGAACGCGTCCGAGATGAGCACGGCATTCCAGGCCTTCCCCAAGGACGTCCTTCTAGGCCTGACCAGCCCTGTCTGGACCGCGATCGGTGTGTCGATCCTGTTCTCGGTGTTCCTCAACTTCACGCGCCCGGGCCGCGGCCTCTACGCGATTGGCTGCAATCCTGTCGCCGCGCGCTATTGCGGCATCGATCAGGGCAGACAACAACTCCTGGCCTATGCCATTACGGGCGCGGTGGCGGGGTTGTGCGGCTATTTGTGGGTCGCGCGCTACGGCGTCGCCTATTCAGAGATCGCCAGCGGCTATGAGCTGACAATCATTGCCGCCTGCGTGATCGGCGGCGTTTCGATCGGCGGCGGAGTTGGGACGGTCGTGGGAACGCTGCTCGGCGCGCTCTTCCTGGGCATCGTGATGACGGCGCTTCCCGTCATGCAGATCTCTCCCTTCTGGCAAATGGCGATCTCAGGAGCCGTCATCCTTGCGGCCGTGGTGATCAACTCGCGCGCGGAGCGCCGGCCCGACAAGCTGATCCTTCCCGAAGCCCGGCGCTTGAGGCGGCCATGACGGCGAATGCACCCCTCACTCCCCAAGGCCCGGAGTCCGCCCCGCTGGGCGGTCAGGATCGCTACACTGTGCTCGACGCGCCGCGGCGAACCGTTCGTGACGTGCTCCTGCGCTGGGAAGTGATCCTCGTCATCCTGCTTGTGCTCACCATCGTCGTGAACACGATTGTTTCGCCCTATTTCCTCGACGTTTACAATCTCGCCGACGCCACTTTCAATTTCTCCGAGAAGGCGATCATCGCGCTTGGGATGGCGTGCTTGATCCTGGTGCGCGACATCGACCTGTCGGTGGCGGCCATCGTGGCGCTCTCGGCCATGGGAATCGGCTATGCGGCGGAAGCAGGCTTCGGCCCCGTGACGCTGTTTGCGGTCGCAATTGGCATCGGGCTTGTATGCGGCATCTTCAACGGCCTGCTGGTGACGGTGGCGCGGCTGCCCTCCATCGTAGTGACCATCGGCACCATGTCGCTGTTCCGCGGACTGACCCAGGTGATCCTGGGCGATCAGGCGAAGACGAAATATCCCTCAGCCTTTCTCGATCTCGGGCAGAGCTACTTTATTCCCATGAAGGAGACGAGCCTGCCCTGGCTCTTCGTCCCGCCGGTGCCGCTCTCCCTCCTCGTCTTCCTGGTTCTTGCCGTCCTCTTCGGCATCGTGCTCCAGAAGACGGTGCTCGGCCGGCAACTCTTCGCGATCGGCTCGAATCCGGTGGCGGCCCGCTTTTCCGGCGTGCCGGTCGACCGGCTGCGCTTTCTGCTGTTCGTCGTATCGGGCATGCTGTCGGGTCTCGGCGCGGCGCTCCTCACCGCGCGACTTGGCTCCATGCGATCCAACATCGCGATGGGCTGGGAGCTCGACATCGTCACCATGGTGATCCTGGGTGGCGTCTCGATCGCCGGCGGCGTGGGTTCGATCGTCGGCGTTGTCCTCGCTGTCCTCGTGCTCGGCCTCGTGACGTTCGGCATGTCTCTCAACAACATTCCGGGCCAGGTCGTGAGCGTCTATATCGGCGCGCTCTTGATCGCCGTGATCGCCGTCCCGCGGATCGCGGAGCTGCTGCGTGGAGCGCGAGCGCGTTGACACGCAGGGGCTCAGGCGTTTGACGGCGAGATTTCGGCGCTACGGGGGAATGCCCGGCGGAGCTCGAAGATCATGCGGAGGAACAATGAAGGCAGTCCACCGATGAACCCGGTCAGAGAGCGATCACGTTTCCGGTCCTGATCGATTCGTCGGCGGCCAAAACGATCGCCAGGGTCTTCACCCCGTCATCCATGTGGTCGCTTAGATCAAGGTCCTCGTCGATCGCCCTCAAAAGATAGCGCTGCTCGCGCTCGCAGAGTGCGTCGAGATCGGGCTCGTCGGAGATTGCGATCCGCTCGTCCGGTCTGGTGATTTCGGCATGATGCCAGAGGATCTGGTTGCTCCTCGTGTGGGCGTTGATGTCGTCCGACTTCACGCCGACGGCGTCCTCCGCCATCACGATCGACGCCGATCCGAGCGGCCCGATCACGTCCTTCACGAAGAACGCGGTCTCGCTCATCATCGGTCCCCAGCCGGCCTCGTACCAGCCGACCGACCCATCCTCGAAGGCGACCTGCAGGACACCGTAATTGTAGACCGCCACCTCGTCGGTGAGATGCGCGCCCATGGCCTGCACGCGCACCGGCCTGGCCTTCGTCATCTGGCACATGACGTCGACATAGTGGACGCCGCAATCGACGATCGGCGAAACGGTTTCCATCAGGCGCTTGTGCATCGCCCACGTCTCGCCGCTCGACTGCTGGTTCAGGTTCATGCGGAAGACGAGCGGCGAGCCGAGCTGGCGCGCGATTTCGATGAACTTCGTCCAGGCGGGGTGGTGGCGAAGAATGTAGCCGATGACGAGCTTCTTCTTCGTGCGCCTGGCGGTTTCGACCACGCGCCGCGCGCTCTCTACCGTCTGGGCGAGCGGCTTCTCGACGAAAACATGCGCGCCGGCCTGCATCGCCTGGATGGCGAAATCCGCGTGGGTGTCGGGAAAGGTGTTGATCGCAACGATGTCCGGCTTCAGCGCCGCGAGCGCCTCCTCGTAGTTCGAGAACCGCGCGGCGCCGGCGAGCGCGTCGGGAAGTGGCCGGTCGGCGATGTGACGCGTGCAGACGCCAGCGACCTCGCACTCCGGAATGCGCGTGTAGGCGAGCGCGTGCGGCATTCCCATGGTTCCGAGACCGACTACGAGAACGCGCTTTTTTTCCATCTGTGCCCCTGCTTACAGATCTTCGAGCGTGAGCTCGCGCGCCATGACGATGTTGCCGGCCGTGAGACCGCAATCGACTGGCCCCAGCACGCTTTGGACGTGCTCGAATGCTTCCTTCACCGAATTTGCATCGCCGATATCGGCGACGGCGGCTTCCGCCTTGATCCCCGCGTTTCGCAACTCCTCCGCAAAGGCGGTGACCGCGGGGCTTCGATCCAGCGCCGCGATGGCAGCGCCCTCGGCGCCGAAACCGCGACAGAGCTCGCGACCGATGCCGCCGGCAGCGCCGGTGATCGCAACAACTTTCCCTTCGAACACCACCTCAGTCTCCCAACACGGCAAGCGTATCGGGTCACCCTAGCGGCGCATGCGCGAGCCGAACAGGCTTCAACGATCTCCGCGCCATCGTGCTCTTCACCAGAGCGTATAGCCGCCGTCGATGACATAGGCGGCGCCGGTCACATAGCTCGACGCCGGTGAAGCGAGATAGACGGCAAGGGGCCCGATCTCCTCCGGGTCGCCGGCGCGCCCCATCGGCACCGCGTTGACGAAAGTCTCGATCACCTCCGGGTGCTCTTTCGCCCACTTGCGGTTGGGGTCGGTCATGAAGAGACCCGGGCAGATTGCGTTCACGTTGACGCCGCGCGGCGCCCAATCGGCGGCGGTCGCGCGAGTGAAATGAATGAGCGCGGCCTTCGCGGTCTCGTAGTGCCGACCGCCGATCCCGCGATTGGCGACAAGTCCGCTGATCGAGGCGATGTTAATGACGCGGCCCGATCCGTGCTTCAGCATCGCGCCGCCGATCATCTTCGTGCAGATGAAGCAATGCGTGAGATTGAGGTCGATGAATTTCTGCCAGGTGTCGAGATCGGTGTTCTCGATCGCGACGTCGAGATTCCGGCCGCCGACATTATTGACGAGAATGTCGATGTCGCCGACCTTCGTCAGCACCTGCCTACAGAGTGCCTCGCAGGCCTCCGGGTCGGCGATATCCGCGGGAAAAGCCCAGCTTTTTCGGCCTCGCGCCCGAATTTCGCTGGCGACTTTTTCCAGATCCTCCGCGCCGCGCGCACTGACGGCGACATCGGCGCCGGCTTCCGCCAAGGCAAGTGCGATCACGCGACCGAAACCGCGGCTTCCACCAGTTACGAACGCGCGCTTACCGTCGAGGTGAAACCGCTCCAGAACTTGCATGCATATTCCTCCGCGGCGACCGCTTGTCGGCTGTTCGTATTGTCCGATAGGCTGAGACGCGCGTCGAGACACGCGGAGGGCGCACCGGTCTCTTGTCGAAGAGCGATTATTATTGCGGGCCGCCGTGCTGCGAAGATAGTCTCCTTGAAGACAAGTCTGCGAAAGACCCGCAACCAATCCTCGGAGGCGAAGCGATGACCGAACGGAAAGAGCTGGAATACGTTCTGCAGCAGGCCGCACGTGAGGAGCTGCTGCGCGGTAAGATCGACCGGCGCCAATTCCTCGAGCGCAGTCTCGTTGCCGGGCTTGGCATGGCCGGCGTCGCGGCGGCGGCGAAGACCGGCATGGGAACGGCCTTCGCCCAGGACCGGCCGCTGACGCCGACCTTCTATCAGTGGATCCAGGACCTTCACCCCGGCATCCCCGCGGTGAACGCCAAATTCCCCGGAATCAACTACCAGATTGCGCCGGTGGAAGGCTTCGGTATCGAGCGCTTCGTGGCCGAGGCGAAGAACGGCGAAAGCACCTGGGACGTCTATGTCGGCCAAACCCCGTTCGTCGAGATGTCGGCAATGATCGCAGCCGACGTCATCGAGCCGTGGGACGACTACATCCCGAAGGACGTGCTCGACGACATCATTCCCTCCATACGCGAGGAGAACACCGTCAACGGCAAGATGTACGGCTGGCCGTTTCTGCTCGACGTGATCGGGTCGAGCTGGCACTCGGGACTGACGGAAAAGGCGGGCGTCGCGGACGCAGCACCGGCGACCTGGGACGACTTCCTGGCGGCCGGCAAGAAGGTCGTCGATTCTGGCGCGGCGCCCTGGGGCTGCACCTTCAACTCGCACGGCTGGCGCTCGCTCGCTCCCCTCGCGCACAGCATGAACCCCGACTGCTACACGTCGGAAGGTCTGTTCGACTTCACCAGCGAGCCCTCGATCGAGGCGCTCAAAATGATGAAGCAGATCATGGCGGTCGCCAACCCGGACATCCTTCTGGAGGGTGCGTCGGACGGTGGCGTGAACGGCACGCCGGACGAAGTCGCGTTCGCCACGCAGCGCGTCGCCCTCTATTTCAAGTACTTCAACGCCCCGCTCCGCATGGCCGCGAGCTGGGACGACCCGACCCAGCTGCATCTCGGTCCGCTTCCGAAATTCGCCAACGGCGCGGGCTCGACCGTGTTCTGGACGACGGGATGCGCTCTCTTCAAGCACGGCAAGAACAAGGAGAAGGCGGCCGAGTACATCAAGGCGCTCACCTACGATCAGCAGATCTGGAAGGACTCGATCGTTGGCACGCCCGGCACCCACCCTGGGCAGTTGCCGCCCTACAAGTCGATCTACGCCGATTGGGAAGCCAACAAGCCGGACTGGATGCCGCCTTTCGTCGGCCTTGTGCGCAGCCAGCTCGATCAGGCCCGAGCCATCACCAACCACATCTTCGGCCTACAGCAGTTCGTGATCGGCAAGCCCATTTGGGAGACCTACCTCAAAGGCGAAGAGTCCGATCCGAAGGTGGCCCTGCAGAAGGTGGTCGACGCCGTGCAGGCGGAGATGAAGAAGGGCTAGCAGCCCGCAATCGAGGAAGGATCGGCGATGTCGCGCGCCGATCCTTCGCTTGTGCCGGCGTCCCGGAGGCGTTGGCGCATGTTGCCGGCTGATCTGATTCACTGAGGGTATGGCCGAGACCATCGCACACGACCAGGTGCGCCTCCGACCGAGGCGTCTCGACCTCACGGTGTTTCGAGAGGGCGCCGGCGCGTGGCTCTTTCTGTTGCCGGCGCTGTTCTTCTTCGCCGGCTACCAGGTCTGGCCTATCATCCGCGTCCTGTGGCTAAGCTTCACAGACTACCAGTTCCTGACCAACGACCCGGCTCACTGGGTCGGGATCGCCAACTACAAAGAGGCGCTCAGCGATCCGCTGATGTGGCAGAGCCTCGGACGTGCGGCGCTCTTCACCATCATGTTCCTGCCCGGGACGATCATCCTGCCGCTGCTCCTCGCGATCCTGATCGACCGGGTGACGCAGCCGCGCCTCGCAACACGTCTACCGTGTCGTGCTGCTCATTCCGGCGGTCATTCCGAGCACGCTCATCTTCGTGCTGTGGAAGTGGATGTACAACTACCAGGTCGGGCCGATAAACCACTTCCTGGTTTCGACCACCGGCCTCTTCACGGTGCAGAACGCGCCGCAATGGCTCGGCGGTACGGCGCTGACGCTCCCCTCGATCGCGATCATGGAAGTCTGGTGGGGGCTCGGCTACCACACGATCTTCTTCCTTGCGGGGCTCGCGGCGATCTCCAAGGAGCTGCCGGAGGCCGCCCGCATCGACGGCGCGAATGAGTGGCAGGTCTTCTGGCACGTGACGAGGCCGCGGCTCGCGCCGATCATGATGATCCTGGTCGTGCTGCGCTTCGGCACGGCCATGGCCGTGATCGACGAATATCTTATCTTCGGGGGATTCAACCGCGCCTCGCCGACCTACACCTGGACGATCTTCATGTACGATCAGGCGTTCAAGACCGGCCTCTGGCGGCAGGGATACGCCTCCGCGATCGGAATGGTCGGCGCGGTCGCGATGATGTTCGTCATGATCTTCCTGATCCGCATCTTCCGTCCGAGAGGCTGACCGGATGGCGCTCGAAGTTGCCGGCGACAACGCCGTTCTCCAGCGAACCGGCGCCGCCACCGCGGAGGACCCCGGCTGGTTCAAGGAGAATCTCGCCGCGATCGTCCGTCACACGGTGATCATCTTCTTCATGGTCTATCATCCTGGCGCCGCTCGCCTGGGTGCTGATGATGTCCATCAAGTCGCTCCCCGATTCCATGCGCGGCGACTTCTGGCCGCGGAAGTTCGATTTCAGCCACTATTCCTTCGTCTTCGAGCGCATCCACACGCTACCGATCAATCTGTTCAACAGCGTCTATGTCACGTCGGCGACGGTTCTGATCACCACCGTCTGCTCGGTGCTTGCCGGCTATGCGCTCGTGCACGTCAGGACCAAGGGCGTCGGCCTCGTTGTGGTGGTTCTGCTCGTGTCGCTCTACTTCCCGGTCCGCGTCGTCTCGGTGATCAGCATCTACGAGACGCAGCACTGGCTGGGCCTGATCAACAATACGAGCGGGCTGATCCTGCCTTATGTGACACTGCAGCTTGCGATCAGCATCCTCATCATGCGCAGCATGTTCCAGCTGGTGCCGCATGAACTGATCGAGGCCGCGCGGATCGACGGCGCGGGCCATTGGCGGACGTTGCTCACGATCGGCGTACCGATGGTGCGGAATGGCCTGGTCGTCATCTTCATCGTCAATTTCGTGGCGGCATGGGGCGAATATCTGTTCTGCCTGACGCTCATCGATGACGAGGCGAAACGCACCATGCCGGTCGTCCTTGCCGCCGCCCAGGGCGGGCAGGGGCAATGGGCCTGGCCTAACCTCGCGGCCGTCTACGTGATCGTTGTGACGCCGGGCATCATCGCCTTCACCTTCGCTCAGAAGCTTTTCTTCAAGGGATTGGCGGAAGGCGTGGTGAAGGGATGAGACGCGGCCCCCGGCACGTCGGCGTTGGCGATCCTCGGACCGATCCAATTCCGGCAAGCTAGAGCCGGCAGCGTTCGTAGGTGTGCAGCCAGGGGCGAAGGCGCTCGAACGCGGCGCTAGCGGCGATGACGTCGGCATCGGCGTAGCGGCGGCCGACGATCTGCATCCCGACGGGCAGCCCGTTTTCCGCCAGCCCCGCCGGAACGGTCGCCGCCGGGTGACCGGTGAAGTTGATCAGGTAGGTCATGCACCAGCCGATCAGCCGGTCCACCGCTTCCCCCTCGATCGTCGCCGGCCCCAGCGTATTTCCATCCGTCGCGTTGTCGACGGCAAGGCACGCGAGCGTTGGCGAGACGAGGAAATCGTAGCGATCGAGCACGCTTCGAAGCGCGTCGAAAACCTCGGTGCGCACCGCCTGATCCGCGAGGAACTGCGTCACCGTCAGCGTCCGCCCGATCTCGTCCCAATGCCAGAATTCCGGCGGCATGTCGTCGTGATGGTCGCGGAGGATGTCGATTCCCTCACTCTTGAAACCTTCGAGAGCGGCGACCTGCTTCGGGGCACAGAAGCGGCACCAGACATCGGAGAGCTCGCGCTGCGACCGCCGGATGTCGATCTCCACCTCCTCGACGTGCGCTCCCGCTTCCGCGAATGCCGCCACTGCCTTGTCGACCACGGCGGTGACGCGCGGATCGACGGGGAAGATGCCGTAGTCGCGGGTGTAGGCGATCGTCTTGTCGGCCAACGAGCCATGCAAAGCGGACGTGAAATCTACGTCGCCGTCGATGCAGTAAGGATCGCGCGAATCGTAGCCGGCGAGCACGGACATCGACAGGGCGGCGTCCTCGACGGTGCGGGTGATCGGGCCTTCGAAGATGAAGGGAACGACGCCGCTGAAAGCCTCCGGCCTCGTCACGAGCGGCACCCGGCCGAAGGCAGGCTTGTAGCCGTAGACGCCGCACCAGGACGCCGGGATGCGGATCGATCCGCCGCCGTCGGTGCCTTCACAGATCGGCAGCAGTCCTGCCGCGACCGCCGCGGCGCTTCCGCCTGACGATCCTCCGGTGTTCTTCGACAGGTCGAAGGGGTTCTTGGAGGGGCCGAAGAGGTAATTGTCGCAAGTGCCGCGGAAACCGAAGGCCGGGCTGTTGGTCTTGCCGACGAAGATCGCGCCAGCCTTCTCCATCCGCTCGACGAACATGCAGTAATTGTCGACGACGTAGTCCTTCAACGCGGGGATGCCACCGAAGGTGGTGACCCATCCTGGCTTGAAATCGAAGCAGTCCTTCATGGCCATGGGCACGCCGTGCAGCGGACCGACATCGTCGCCGCGCATGATCGCCGCTTCGGCCGCCTTCGCTGCCTTCAATGCGTCGTCGTAGCCGAAGATGATGAGCGCATTGATCTTCGAATTGTGCGCCTCGATGCGGGCAATGGCGCTTTCCACCACATCGACCGGCGATATCTCTTTTCGGCGGATCCTTGCCGCCAAGCTCGCGGCCAACTCAGTCTTAGCCAGATCTTCTGTAGCCATGTTTTTTTCCGCCGAGGCGTGGGTGGTGTCAGCCCGATGCTTTCGTGATCACCGAGCGGATTTGCGGGGCCGAGGTGACGAGGCGATCGAACTCCGGGGGGCGCAGTTCGCCCCCCATGAAGACGTGAGGGCGGCGATAGCGCATGTCGCCGGGCGCGGCTTCGAGGACAGCGAAATGAATCTCGCGCGGTCTGGCCTCGCTGACGATGCGCTCGACATTTCGAACGGTGATGCCCCCGCCGGGCATGACCACGATCCGCTCGCCGGCCCGCCGGACGAGCTCGCTGATCAGCGGCAGCCCTTCCAGCACCGACGCTTCCTGGCCGGAGGTCAGCACCCGGTCGACGCCGAGCCCGATAAGCACCTCGAGTGCCTCGAACGCGTTCGGCGTCATGTCAAAGGCCCGGTGAAAGGTCACCGAAAGGGGGCGCGCGCGGGCGATAAGCTCGCGCGTCCGCGCGACGTCCACCAGGCCGTCCGCGGTCAAAAGTCCGATGACAACGCCGTCGGCGTTCTCAGCCTTGGCGGCGTCAATGTCGGCCTGCATGATCGCAAATTCATCGTCGTCGTAGAGGAAGTCGCCGCCGCGCGGCCTGATCATCACCTGAAGCCCGATCCCCGCGATCTTTCGCGCCTCCCGGATCGTGCCGCGGCTCGGCGTTATTCCGCCTTCGAGCAAATCGGCGCATAGTTCCACGCGATTGGCGCCGGCGGACTGCGCGGCACGGATGCTGGCGACAGAATCCACGCAGACCTCGAAAATCACCCCCGTCCTCCCTTGTCATGTTCCGAGGCCTCGAACTCGGAGGCTTCCGGCGTCGGACCGCACCGGATCATGATGGACTCAGCGGCTCGCACCAGCGGCCCCAAAGCGCCACTCCATGGCTCACGATAATCGCCGCGTGGCTCATCGGCGTCTCCGATCGACGAGCTGAGCCGGGGGTATTTGATGCGAGCATGGGTTCCTGTGCCGCGTGTGGCTTGCATTATGCGGTCGATGCGGTGAGAGATCGACTGAGGCAAATAGCATGGCGCGTAGCCTTCGGCTTGCGGCCGTTTGGCGCTTCAGTCACGTGGGAGGACGAGCGGAAGGTGCACGAAGCAGTCCTATGATCTGGGCTCTCTTGCCGAGAAACATGCCGACCAGTGCGGCTAAGAGCCAGTGCCAGCAAGGTCAATGCAGGCCGGCCACCCCGCATCCGGTGTTCCTGTATCTTGATCTTTCGCAACCAACTTCTCGCCAAGTTTCCCTACGCGTCAATTGGATTTATCATCCTCGCCCGACGGCGCGCGTGATGGAAGCGTGAGGGTGACGAACGAAGCAATGCCTGAGGTCGGCGGCTCCAGTTGTCGGTCAACTCACGAGCGCTGTTCAACTAGGCCAAGAGTTCGCGATTACGCGCCATTCTCGTTGCGCGTGAACTAAATCGGACGCGGCACCTAAACGAGTGTACACGACAGCATGGCGCTCGAATTCCCCAATCAAAGTCGGAGCTATGATTCCCGGCAGCATTGTGTCCGCTTCTGGGGGCACGACGCAGCGTGCGAAGTGTCGTTCCTGGTGGATGAAGACGCGCTAACCCAGATCGATCGGACGACGCCGCGGACGGAAGATGGGTTTCTCGTTGCATTTGACGGCAATCGCGAGCGCATCATTGCTGCTGCGCGCAAGGCGTATTCCCGGCGAGGTAGCGGCTTTTACAAACTAGAGGCCTCGAGTTTCTGATAGCGCCGGTCTAGGCAACAGCCTTCATCGCGGCGGCGGTTCGCTGGCACAGGCGGCTGGAGGCGGATGAGTTCAAGCCTGCCAACATAGGCGGCAGAGTTGTGCCCGCCTGGTTTGTTCCCACGATTGTCCAACTTGGTTGGCGCCGTCTTAAGGGCTTCTGCACGGAACCCGATGATGGCGAGACGTCGGCAGGAGCGGTTGGTCGCTTGTAAGCAAGTGTCTGCCGTACCATATGAAAATGGCACTCAGATCCCTCTGAGCCCTTCGCAGGGACGCAATCGGCGGCGCGGGCGCCGGAAGAGGTAATGCATGACCAAAATGCGCGCTTCACCCCAGCCCGCCTTACCGGCGGCCCCGGGGAAATTCGCATATGCCGCCATCTTTGTACCGATACTGGTCGTTGCTGCCCTCGCCGTGCTGATCTTTCAAAGCGGGGCTATCGGAACACTGAGCCGCTCAGGCCTGCTACCGTGAGCAGACAAATGAACGAGCGCCCAAAATACTCGATCGGCACCCGGATCAGGCTGCTCGACGACTTGATTTCTGGCGCGGCGAGCGAGTTCGCGATCATTGCACGACATTTCCTTGACACCACCGAGCCGCGCTACCGCATCCGCAGCCTGTCGGATTGCCACGAACAAACCGTCAGAGAAGCGGATATCGTTTCATCGGCTGACGCGATGTCCCGCGAAATGGAGTCGGGCTCGAAGACCGTGCCATTTCGACGGCCACGATTGAGCATCGCGCGCTGAGAGCGACGCCGCCTCGGCGAAGCCGATGGCCGCCTCGCGCCTCAATATCCCTGATCAGATCGATATCCGCAGATCATGCATTGCCATGTCCAGCGGGACACGAACGCGCCCTTCGGCACAAGAGATTGGAGTGCCATCAAGGATGGCGCAAGAGACGCCGCGACAGCGGTGTGACGGGTTCTCCACGCGAATGTCGTAGCAGGTCGCTCCCAGTCTCACAGTTGCGTCGAAGCCCGGCCAAGCGGCCGGAATGCACGGATCGACGACAAGAGACGCTCCCTCGCGTCGGATTCCCAGTATGCCCTCCATGCCGGCACGATACATCCACGCGGCTGAACCGGTGTACCAGGTCCAGCCGCCGCGCCCGACATGGGGCGAGACGGAATAGACGTCTGCCGCGACGACGTAGGGTTCGACCTTGTAGCGCTCGCTCTCCTCAGGCGTGCGCGCATGATTGATCGGATTGATGAGCGCGAACAGCTCGGCAGCTTTGTCACCCGCCCCCAGCTTCGCAAAGGCGAGGATCGCCCACATGGCCGCGTGGCTATATTGCCCGCCATTCTCGCGCAGCCCAGGCGGATAGCCCTTGATGTATCCGGGATCGAGCGGTGTTTTGTCGAAGGGCGGCGTGAACAGCAGGGCGAGGTCGTCGTCGCGACGGACGAGATGCCTTTCCAAGGACGCCATCGCCGTCGCGGCGCGCACGGGATCGGCGGCGCCTGACAGTACCGCCCATGATTGGGCGATGGAATCGATGCGGCACTCCCCGTTCGCTTTCGAGCCGAGCCAGGTTCCATCGTCGAACGTCGCGCGACGATACCATTCGCCGTCCCAGGCCTCCCGCTCGAGTGCCTCCCGCACCAATGCTGCGTGGGTTCGCCAGCGCCGCGCGCGGTCGGCGTCGCGGCCATCGGCCAGCGGCGCGAAGAGCTCGATGGTTCGAACCAGCAGCCAGCCGAGCCAGACGCTTTCGCCCCTGCCGCCTTCGCCGACCCGATTCATGCCGTCATTCCAGTCGCCGGTGCCGATGAGCGGCAGCCCACGCTCGCCGGTGAGCCCGAGGCATTGATCGATGCCGCGCGCGCAGTGTTCGAACAGCGTCGCGGATTCGTCCGCGATCATCGGCTGGAAGAAAGCGTCGTGCTCGCCGGATCGCAGGACAGGACCATCGAGAAACGGCACGGTGTCTTCGAGAATATCCGCGTCATCCGTAACGGCGACATAGGTGCCAGTCGCGAAGGCGAGCCAGACACGGTCATCCGAGATGCGCGTTCGCACGCCTTGCCCGGAATGCGGAAGCCACCAATGCTGAACGTCGCCTTCGACAAACTGCCGTGCGGCGGCGCGCAGAAGATGGCCCCGCGTCTCGTCCGGCTTGGCGAACGTCAGCGCCATGCCGTCCTGAAGCTGATCGCGAAAGCCATAGGCGCCGCTCGCCTGGTAGAAGGCCGAGCGCGCCCAGATGCGGCAGGCAAGAGTCTGATAAAGCAGCCAGCCGTTCAGCATGATATCCATGGCGCGGTCAGGCGTCTTGACCTGGACACTTCCAAGCAATGCGTCCCAGTGGTCCGTTACCTCCTGCAAAACAGCGTCAAGGTCGCTCTTGCGGCAGCGGATGACGAGCGCCTGAGCCTCTTCGGCTGAGGCACATTCTCCGATAAAGGAGACGACCTCGACCGTCTCGCCTGCGCCAATCTCCACGACGCTCTGCAAAGCCGCGCAGGGGTCGAGACCAGCCCCGGTTGCTCCCGACAGGGGAGTCTCCCCGACAAGTGCCGCGGGTGCCGCAAGTCCACCGTGGCGGCCGAGAAACTCTGTGCGGTCCGCCGTCCAGGCCGTCTGTCGGCCGCCAAGATCGGCAAAGGCGACACGGCCGGAGAAGGGGATGCTCCATGGATTGCGGGCCAACAACGCGCCGGTGGTTGGGTCGATTTCCGTCGTGATGAACGGACCCGTGGCGCCGCGGGATGTGCCGAGCACCCACTCAGCATAAGCCGTGACCGATAGCCGGCGCGGCGCGCCTGAGCAGTTTTTGATCGTGAGCCGCGAAATCTTGATCGGGTCATTGAGCGGCACGTATTGCAGTAATTCGAGGGCGATGCCGTTCGCCGCATGCTCGAAGCGGCTGTAGCCATAGCCGTGGCGCGCAATGTAGGTTCCGTCGTCCCGGATCGGTTGGGCCGTTGCGCTCCAAAGATCTCCGGTCATCTCGTCTCGAATATAGATCGCTTCCCCGGTTGGATCTCCGACCGGGTCGTTCGACCACGGCGTCAGCTGGTTCTCACGACTGTTTTCCGACCAGGTGTAGCCGCTCCCTTCCGCCGCCACCTGGAAACCGAAGCGGGGATTGGCGATCACGTTAATCCACGGCGCGGGTGTCGACTGGCCGGCATCGAGGATGGCTACATATTCCCGGCCATTCTTGTCGAAGCCGCCCAGGCCGTTGAAGAACTCGAGATTCGACCGGACCTGAGTCGGGTGGAGCGTGGGCATTTGGGGCTTCGGGGGACGCGCATGCGATCTCAGCATCGACGTCTGCGACAGGCGGGCAAGCTGATCGGCGATGGGCCCGCGGCGCGCGATCAGCACCACCCGGGCGGCTGATTGAAGCAAGGCCCGAGCCGCAACACTCATCAGGTCGGCGCGGAGCGCGTAGACCGAACCTTGCGCCAGCCCTTCGCCGAAGCGCGGCCTCGATTGACTGCTCCGCACTGCGGTTTCGATCGCGATCTGAAGATCCTGCACATAGGAGGATGCACGCTCGTTCAGGATAACAAGATCGACGCCGAGTTGCTTCATGCGCCAATATTCATGGGCGCGTAGCAGTTGTCGGACCTGGGCGATGTCTTCGATGTCGTCGATGTGCAGGAGAACGATCGGCAGGTCACCGGAAATGCCATGTGGCCAGAGATTCGACTGAGGAGCAGATCCACGGATAATCGTCTCCGATGGCGCCCTGAAGCGTAGATCCGCATAAAGGATCGGTGCGGCCAGACTTTGAAAATCGGCCGCCTCGTTCGCCTTGATGCCGAGATGACGAAGCTGGACCTGGGCCTGGGTCCAAGCCAGGGTCTTCGCTCGGTCATACGCGCTGCGATCGTGATGCTTGTCGACCAGGTCCAGTAGCTCGGCACGAGACGGTGCGACGACGGTCCAAAAAGAGACCCGCGCGACCTTGCCGGGCAGAATCTCGACGGTGTGGCGTAGCGAAAAAATCGGGTCGAGGACAGTCCCGACGGTGTTGGAAAGCGGGCTGCCATCCACGATGGCTTCGGCAGTGCCGACCGTGCGGCCGCGACCCAGAAAACGTGCCCGGTCGGTCTCGTATTCCGGCTGGGCTGCGATTTCTCCTTCCACGACGGCGAAATGGGCGGCCCAGACCTGCTGCTCCCCGCGTGAGCGCAGACGGCGTGTCGCGACGAGTGCCCCGAACTCGGCGAGATACTCAGTTTCGACGAACATCTTGGAGAAAGCCGGATGGGCGTTGTCGGTGGCCGGCGCGGCCAGGACGATTTCGGCGTAGGATGTGAGCTCGATCTCGCGGGTGCGGCGTCCGTTGTTGGTGAGCGACAGGCGGCGGACTTCGCCGTCGTCCTCGCCGGAGACGAGAACGTCCAAGGTTGTGGAGAGTGCGCCGTCGCGGCGGATGAATTCGGCGCGGTCCTCACCGAGGATAACCTCCTGGTCGTCCGCGTCACTTTGGATCGGCTGCGCTCCGGTGGACCAGATCCTTCGGCTCTGGACGTCTCGCAGGATGATGAAGGAGCCCCAGTCGTCGCGGGTCGCGTCCTCCCGCCACCGTGTCACCGCGATATCGCGCCAACGGCTGTAGCCCGCACCCGCCGCCGTTAGCATCACCGCGTAGCGTCCGTTAGACAGCAAATGAGTGGTTGGGGCGCCGATCACCGACGCCGAAATGTGGCGAACGGTTGAAGCCTCGGTGCCGACCACGGCCGTCGAAGCCCTCACTTCTTCAGCCCGCGGATGCGCGATTGCAACGTCGCGGGGCATGCGTTCCTGGAGCAGGAGCTCACTGGCCTGGATCATTGGTTCGTGGTGGAAGCGCGATCGCATCTGGCCATCGTACAAGGCGTTCGCTATCGCGACGATGGTCATGCCCTGGTGGTGCGCCATGAAGTTGCGCACGATCGCGACGTTCTCACCTTCGGGGAGTCGAGAGCGCGTGAAATCAAGCGCCTCGTAGAAGCCATAGCGGCCGCTTGCTCCCAACGCCGCAAGGCGGGCGTAGTTCTTTCGCGCGCCATGCGGGTCCACCATCGCCGCCAGACCCGTTGCATAGGGTGCGATCACCACATTTTCGGAGAGGCCGCGTTTCAAGCCGAGACCGGGAACGCCGAAGTTGGAGGTACTGATATGTGAACTCCAGATCGCGGGCGCTGTACGCAGATTCCGAAACGCCCCACGGAACGCCGAGCGACCGGCCATAGGATTCCTGCCGCTCGACGACGAGCCGATTGGTCTGCTCAAGCAAGCTTCCGACCGGCGCGCGCATCACCAGCGACGGCATCAGGTACTCGAACATCGAACCGGACCAGGAGATCAACGCCGACCCGCTCCCAAGCGGTGTCGCGGCTCGGCCGAGGCGGAGCCAATGGCGTGTCGCAACGTCGCCCTTCGCTATCGCGAAGAGGCTGGCAAGACGTGCTTCCGACGCGAGAAGATCGTAGCAGTTGGGGTCCAATCTGTTGTCAGTGGGCGAATAGCCGATCGACAGCAGCTTTCGCTCGGGGTCGAGCAAGAACGCAAAATCCATCGCCAGAGCCATCTCGCGTGCAGTGTCGGCGAGCGCCTTCAGTCGGCTCTTCAAGACCTGTGGCGCATCGGCGATCTGCAACCGGTCGCGGTCATGTTCGCTCGCGGTCTTGCTCAACGCCCCGATCCAGAGCACCAGACCCGGAGGGTTGTCGTTTCCGGCGGTCGGTAGGATGTCTTGGGCGGCCTTGGTGGCCTTTTCCGCCAACCGCTTCAGCGTCGGCGACAGCGTTTCGATCGTCAGAGCGCCGTTCAGCAGGGCTTCGATCTCCGTAAGAATTGAGGCGAGTCGCAGTCCGCGCTCGCCGGCGGAGACGGGCAGGGCATCGAGGGCCTCGTGTGCCAGCCGGAGATTGTCCGCCATCCCGATCCGGGTATTCGACACGCCGGGATCAGCCATCCACTCTTCGCAGGCGTTGGCAACGGCGATCAGATGCCCGGCCAGATTTCCGCTGTCCACGGACGAGACATAGGGGGGATCGAGCACACGCAGGTCTCGCGTATCGTACCAGTTGAAGAAATGGCCCCTGAATCGCGCGAGCTTCTGCATGGAGCCGAACGCCGATTCCAGCCGCTCGACAGTCTCCGTCGTTCCCGCCCAGCCGAAGTCGCGAGCGGCGATGGCGGAGAGCAGATAGAGCCCCATGTTCGTCGGCGAAGTCCGGTGCGCGACTACCGGCTTTGGGTCCTCCTGGAAATTGTCCGGCGGCAGCATGTTGTCAGTGGGCGTTACGAACGCCTCGAAGAAACGCCATGTGCGCCGCGCGATAAGGCGCAGGTCGCGCGCGTCGTGGTCCAACAGCGTGAGGCGTCGCGTAACCGTCGGCGACTGGCTTGCCCAGAACGCGATCGCTGGCGCGGCCAGCCAGAGGCACGCGAATGGGACGGCGATCGGCCAGACGTGAGGGGCTGTCGCCATCGCAAGAACCGAGACGGCCGGGCCGAGCGCGGTGCCGCCTGCCATTTGCCGGTACGAGCTGGCCAGATCGGGTTGCGGGCTGATTTTCGACTGCGCCGCCGTCGTCCATTCCAGCAGGTTGCGGTGCGTCACATAGAGTCTGTAGAGCGTCCGCGTAATGGCATCGGCCATCCGCCAAGCCTGATCGGGGAGGAACGCGACCGCCAGCGCAATCTGCCAGCAGGCGAGCCGGATATCCCCGAGGAGTGCTTCGAGATGGCTGCGCAGACGAACGCCCGTGCGGTGCGGCAACACGGCGAACGAGACGGGAAGAAAGGCCGGGATCGCGAGGGACGCCAGGACGATCGCAGTCCCCACGATCGCGGACTGCGCCGGGAGGAGCCAACAGATGAAGAAGGCGGCAAGCGTCAGTGGTGCGAGCACCGAGCGCCTCAGATTGTCGGTTATCTTCCCGAAGCCGACCGAAGGGATGCGGGCATGCAACACCCAGGGGAGGAGCTGCCAGTCGCCTCGCGCCCAACGATGCTGTCGCTTTGCCGCGACGTCGTAGCGGGAGGGAAACTCTTCGACCAACTCGACGTCGGACGCGAGCCCTGCGCGTGCAAAGATGCCTTCGAAGAGATCGTGGCTGAGGAGTGTATTGTCCGGCACACGGCCGGCCAGGGCCGCCTCGAATGCGTCGACGTCGTAGATACCCTTGCCCGTGTAGGAGCCCTGACCGAAAAGGTCCTGGTAAACATCAGAAACGGCAGCTGCGTACGGGTCCATACCGCCGGGACTGGAGAATACGCGCTGATAGAGCGACCCCTCACGGCCAATTGGGAGCGAAGGCGTGACACGGGGCTGGAGGATTGCGTAGCCATCCACCACCCGTCGCTGCGTCGCGTCGAAACGTGGTTGGTTGAGCGGATGGGCCATCTTGCCGATCAGCCGCACGGCAGCGTCTCGCGGCAGCCTCGTATCGGCATCCAGCGTGATGACGTAACGCACATCGGCCGGAACATGCGGTGCGCGACCCGCAATGGGTCTGAAGGTCGTGTCGGTCGCTCCGCGCAGGAGCCGGTTGAGCTCGTGCAGCTTGCCTCTCTTGCGCTCCCATCCCATCCATTTGTTCTCGCCCGCATTGAAGACGCGGTGTCGATGCAGGAGGAGGAAGCGGTCGCCTCCCGGGGCGGGGCCGTAGTGCCGGTTCAGCTGCTCGATCGCTTCAGCGGCCACCGCGAGCAGATGCGCATCGCCTTCCAGTGTTTCCCGATCGGCGTCGATCCCGTCAGAAAGCAGGGCGAAGCAAAGATCACCCCCGGCGCCGGACAGGTGATGGACCTCCAGTCTTTCGACTTGCTCAAGAAGATCGGCTTCGCTGGTGAGGAGAGTTGGCACTGCGACGAGCGTTCGAAGCGATTGCGGAACGCCAGCCGAGAGCTCAAGGCCCGGCAAGATCGCCGCGCCAAAGCTCCACGTCACCGCACGATTGACGAGCGCGGTCGCCACCTCCGTCGCCGGAAGGAATCCGATCGCTGCAAGGAGCGCGAGCCAGCCGGCAACGCCGGGTACGGCGAGCGTCCATAATGCAACGGCCAGCAACGCCGCCGTGACGACGAGGATCGCACCGATGTAGCCGCCAATGCCGAGCCGGACGTTGAAGCGGCTGATCCGCAGCCGCGGCGGCGGCTGGAACCCGATCGCCCGCTCAAGTGCAGGCCGACCTTCGGCGATCAGATGGTAGCCTGGATCGCCAACCCGCTCCGCTTCCGCAGCGTCGGTCACGGCGGCCGCGGCCGCGCGTGATGAAGTAACCGCAACATCCGCGATTTCGAGCTCCGGGCTGGACGAGCCTCGGGCCAACTGCTCGATCGCGCTCCGATACAGATCGCGGGTCGGGAAATCCATGGCCGCAAAGTTGCTCGCTGCCCGAAGCTGCGCATCGACGAGGCTCACACTCTCGAACAGCTCTGCCCAATCGATATCGGAAATAAGCCGCATGCTGGTGATGACGTTGCGCACGGTGACGTTGGATGCGCCCTGTCTTTGCTGCGCGTGCGACACCACGTCGTCGATTGAAGTGCCCTGAAGCCTGAGCCGCTCCTCCAGCCATCCAAGCGATGGCGTCGTTCTTGGGTCCTGATCCCGCAGTCGCTTCGCGAGCTGTGCGGCGAAGATCTCGGACAATGGACTGGATGAACGCGTTGCGATGTCCGTTTCGAGCGCGGACCGGGCGCCTCCCGACGTGAGGAGCCGGTCGGCCAGGGCATCTGCATCCCGACGTTCGCTTCGTCCGGTCGTGATCTGGTCCGCCAGCCGGCGAAGATTTTCGATCAGGACAATGCGCAGCGTGATTGCAACGGCCCACAGCTCACCGATCGTCAGAGGCTGGACCCGCTGATACGCCGCGATGAAGCGACGCAACGTGTCGGGATCGAAGTAGCTGTCCGTGTGGGCGACAAAGGCCCAGGCCAGGCCGAATACCCTCGGATAACCGGCGAATGGTCCTTCAGCCAGCTTCGGCAGCTGGCGATAGTAGCCGGTGGGCAGGTCGTCGCGGATCTCGCGGATCTGTTCCTCGACAAGATGGTAGTTGTCGAGCAGCCACTCCGAGGCAGGTACCACGCCCCGACCGCCCTCCAGCTCGGCGGAAGTCGCGCGATATGCAGCGAGCAGGACAGCAGCATTGTCTTTGAGACGAGCGTGCAGGGAGAGGACAGCCGGAGGCCTCTTTGTGACCGGCTGTGCGGCGGCGAGGCTCTCCGCGTGCTGTTCGAGCCGTTCGACGCCGAAAAGCTCTTCGCGAACCGGCGCTTTGCTGTTCCAAGGAGGCGATGGAGAGCGATGGCCGAGAGCGTAGCGGAGGAACGAGTTCATGCGCGCCTTTCCGGCCGGCTGGCTGTTACAGGCTTATGCGCGCTGCGGCTGTCGACGGTGTCTCTTGCACCGTTTTCTTAGTTCCGCGCTGTGCTTGCCTGTGAAGAATTCACGCTTTCTCACTGAACTCCGAGGTCAATGGCGGGCTTTCACGCAGACTTCCTCGTCAGCGAGCTTTGGAGCCAGGCTAATATGAGCCCGAGCGACATCCTGTGTTCCTTTTCGCGAACATATAAAGAGCGACGACGCGACGACTAACCCGGGGATCGGTGCATTGTCTGCGTCCGGTTCAGTGGCGCCACTCTGATGCGAGCGGCAGTTCGCCTGCCACGTTCACATGGGCGGCATCGCTCGCCGGGAGCAGTCGCTTTTCAGAAAACCGAATGCTGAGAGCGCGCCCGTCATCGGTGATCAGCTGAAGATCCGTTCGACCGAACATTTCCTTCAAAATCTCTGGCGACATTCTGATTTCCCCGCAGCCAGTCACCTGGCCGGGCCTCATCAGGTAGCCATCAATATCATAGGCGACGCGGCCGAACGTCTCTGGGCCGCATGTCAGATTGCCCGCACCGTGAAGTCCGCCAAGATATTGCATGATTGTTTCCTCCTGTGCCCGCCGGGTCGCCCCTGCCGCTCAGACCACCCCGATCACAGCGACGGCCGTTGCTCCAAAGATCACAAAGCCGCAACCGTAAGCAAAATTGAGCCAGAACGTAAAATTTCGCATGATGTTCCAAATCTTCCGTCGACCTTATATGGGGTGCCGACGGCTACTTTCCAAATACGGACTATATTAAGAAGATTGGTCAAGAAAATAAGTCCGGACTTTTTTCTTAGGAAAGGCCGCCCGTGTCCATATAAGGCGCTAGAAGCACGCTTTTATTTCGTACGTTATTTGATATCACGACGAACAAATCTTCCGTGTCGCGCATTCGGATTTCCGTCCTCGAGATCTCTTTTCCGCTCGCGATCACTGAGGCGCTACTCAAAGCGGGCGCCGCCGTCGCCAAGCCGGGACAAGCGTCGATCGTCGCTTGGCTTCTGCGAACTTAGCGACTCATGAGAAGCCATAAAGCGACCAGGACCAAAATGCCTGCGAGCAGTCCTAAGAGGATATCTGGATATGGAAGGCGGTTCTGCTTCGGCATTACCTGCGAGCGCCGCTCAGACAAAGGCGTAAACGCCGAGAGCACCGGAAGTAAGAGATGCGGGACGGCGGTCGCGAATTGGATGCGCCCACCTGGCACTTTCGGTTTTCGCTGATCAATCAATCCAGTCACTCCACAAGATGGCGCACCGCGGCGCCTGCACCGCTAAGGCTGCAGGCAGGCCAGGTCGTTCGGCCGGCGGTCGTCACGCCCTGATAACGGCTCGTTCGGTCAGCGCCCGTACGGGCTACCGAGCGAAAAGAGTTCGGCCTAACGGAGAGGCTTCTCGAACCGAACACCTGCCGAGCGGCCTCGCTGCCACGCCAGCTCCACGGCGGCTTCGGTCCCGGCAGTTACACTGCGAAGCCTAAATCCTGGGGGAAGCGGAGTTGGGCCACCGAATTCAAGGCGAGCCCCACCATCGCTTAGATTGCGGAGCACGCAATTCATCAGCGTTGACGAGCTGAGGATGGCCTTTCCATCCTTCATCGTCAGTCGCCTCGCGGTGGTCCGACGTTCTTCCATCTCAAGTATGTCGTGTCTGTGCCGCAGTTCTGCGACGCTTCACTGCGAAGGGCGTTAACAACAACTTGGGATGTCGTCGCACATGAAATGCGAATTGCCCAGACTTTCTAAACGCAGAAGCATTTCGGAGCAGTCTAGTCCTTAATGTGCGGCTCATCACGCAGAATGACGTTCAGCAACGAGCTATGGACCTCCAAAGTGCCGTTGTAGCTGATGAAGCCCAGCTTCCGGAACTTGTTCATGAAATGGCTCACACGCGAACGCGTGGTGCCGATCATATCCGCGAGCGTTTCTTGGCTGACTTTTGCAATGACCGGCTCGGGTCTGCCTTCCTTACCGAAATTTGCCAACAGGAGGAGGGCGCGTGCCAAGCGTTTCTCGCTCGAATTGAAGAGCTGGTCGACCAGGTCCGCTTCCACACGAGCGGCACGGTGCAGGAGATGCGCAATGAACATGTCTGAGAACTCCGGCTCGTCGTGGAGAACGCGAATCATGGCCGCCTTCTCCAGGCGCAAGATCTCACAAGCACCCATTGCAGTCGCCGTAGCCATGCGTAGCGGCTGCCCGTTCAGACAGCTTTCGCCGCAGAATTGCTCCGGCCCCAGAATTGCAACGACGGCTTCCTTGCCCTGCGCGGAAACGACGGTGATCTTTACCTTGCCACTTCTGATGTAGAAGGCGGCATCCGCAAGATCGCCTTGCGAAAAGATGACCTGGTTCGCGCCGTATTCCTGAACGGAGTTGCCGCCATTCACCTTGGCCAGCAGGGCTTTCATATCGAACGGCTTTGGTTTGCGCGCCATAGTACCAGTCCTCCCTCGACCTCCATTTCCTCAGGGAAAACGGCTGAATGGTAGGAACATTAATATCAGGCGGCCGGTTCGCCTGAAAGCCCTTGGTTGCATGCAATAACAACCATCCCAAGATTTCCGCCAGGATTTGGCAGGAGCCGAGGGATTCCAGGCGCCGTGCGTCAGCGGAGCGCAGCTCAACCAGGGGTGAGCAATTTAGCTCAGACAACGAAACGCCGAGATGTCATTGTAGTTGCAGGAAATTTTCTGTGCAGAGGTGCCTCCGATGCCGCTCTGCGGCGGTATCAGATCTTCGGATCCTGAGTTTGAGGACAATGCCGAAAAAGGGAATCAAATCGATCGGACAGGCGGCGGCGGAGAATCGCATCACCGCCGTTCGGGAGGAAGGTGGCCCGTTTGTCACCGCCGCCGACCGGACACGAATGCCTATGCTGTTTTCGGACCCTAACCTTCCGGGCAATCCAATTATCTACGTCAATGAGAGTTTCCTCTCGCTGACCGGCTACGAGCGGGAGGAAGTCCTCGGTCAGGATTGTTATTTCCTGATGGGCCCCGAAACCGATCCGGGCGCGCAGGCGCAGATCGAAGCATCGTTCACCGGCGGCTTCTACGACGGCCATGCGGAGATTCGCTATTACCGCAAGAACCGAAGCACATTCTGGGCCGTCATCTTCAATGGCCCAGTGCTGGATGCGCGCGGCAATGTCTCACACCATTTCGTCTCGTTTCTCGACGTCACCGGCCGCAGGGAGGAGGAGCGGCATCTCCGGCTGCTCCTGAACGAGCTGAATCACCGAACGCAGAACACACTCGCCACCGTCCAGGCGATCGCCCTCCAGACCTTGCACGGGGTGATCGACGAGCGCGCGGTTGCGGCCTTTGAGGGCCGCATTCTGGCGCTTTCAGAGGCCCATAGGCTGCTCGGGCGCGAGAACTGGGCGGGAGCGGATCTGCGAGACGTCATTACCGGTATCCTGGGGCCCTTTGGTCTCAATGACGGTCGGGCTGATCGCTTTTCGATAGAGGGCGAAGACGTTGTCCTGAAGCCAAAGACGGCGCTGACCTTCGCCATGGTGTTCCAGGAGCTGGCGACGAATGCCGTGAAATACGGCGCGCTCCTCAAAGACACCGGGCACGTTGGCATCTCCTGGCAGGTTTTGCCGGGCCTGTTGAATCCGCGGCTGCAACTGCGTTGGGAGGAAAGCGGGGGACCGCCAGTGAGCCCCCCCAATCACCAGGGCTTCGGGTCTCAGCTGATCGAGGGTGGGCTGGCGAAAGAGCTGAAGGGCGAGGTTCATCTCGACTACGAAGTCGGAGGCGTCGTTTGCCGGATCGGCATGCCTTATCCGTCCCAGGATAGAAAGGAGAGCCACCATGGGTAGCTCAACTCCAGACCGCCGTATCCTGCTGGTCGAAGACGAGATGATGGTGGCGGGGATGCTGCGACGCATGCTCACGGAGATCGGTTACGCAGTCGTCGGCACGGCCACCACCGTGAAAGAAGCGATGAAGATGATCGACGGCGGAGGCATCGACGCGGCGGTCCTGGATATCAACCTGGACGGAGAGTTGAGCTATCCCGTTGCGGACGAGTTCGCCGCGCGCGGCATCCCGTTTGTGTTCTCCACCGGCTATGGGGGACGAGACATTCCTGACGGCTACGAAGCCGCTCCCATACTCAAGAAGCCGTTTCGCCGGTCGGCATTGGCGGACGCCGTCGCGGGCTTGCTGGCGGCATACGACTTGGCGCGTGAGAATGAGGACGGAGAAGACGCAAAATCCCGCTCTGCCGTGCGTTGATTCGCACCTGGGCAGAGCAGGGCGGTCACGGCCCCGCAGCAGCGACTTGCGTATGCGTCGCTTGTATCGAGAGCGGCCGACGAACGTCAGCGATCCGCAGAGAACCGGCGGCCGGCAATCCGCGGCAGCTCCGATGGCGCCGCCGGATGTTGTGTCGCGCCCGATCGGGCGTGATCCCGACGCAAGAGGAGCAGCAATCGTGTCTCCGGTAGATGTCCTGGTTGTCGACGACGACAGAGAAATCGTGCGGGCGCTCGAGCTCCGCCTGAGAAATTCCGGGTTTGCCACAACCGTGGCGTTCGATGGGCAGGAGGGACTTGAAAAGGCCCAGCGCAACAGGCCGGACGTCATCCTCATGGATCTGCGCATGCCGGTCATGGACGGGTTCACAATGCTCAAGCGATTGCAGAACTCCGTCCTTACGGCGAACATTCCTGCAATCATTGTTTCCGCTGATTCCGCTGAACGGGCGCGGCTGCAAGCCATGCGCGGCGGCGCAACCTTTTTCGTCGAGAAACCCTACAGGTCCGAAGATCTGATCGGAGTGCTGAATGCCGCGGTGAAACCTTCACAGCGCGCGGCGTCCACGATGGAACCGCCGGAGCGCATCATGCCGACGGCGAGTGAGGTCAAAGTCGAACCCAATCGAAGGGTGCTGATCGCCGACGACGATCCTGCCGTGGTCAGGGCGCTCTCTGTGCGCTGCAAGAAGCTTGGCCTTGAAGTCGAGACCGCGGCGAACGGGCTGCAGGCCATTCTCAAAGCGCAGAGGAACCCACCTCGACTTCTTATCCTCGATGTCAAGATGCCGGAGGCTGACGGTTTCCGGGTCTGCGAATGGCTGCTCAATTCGAAGCGATCACCGGTAGACATCATCATCCTTACCGGTTCCGATGACGCCGATGTGCTCGACCGCAGCGATTCGCTCGGCGCTTACTTCGTGCACAAGGATCAGAATACCTGGGAAGCGATCAGATCGGTGCTGACGGAAATCTTCGATATCGACGGCGCGGCGCTCAAAGCTGTCGACGCGCGGCCGAGCATGACCGTCCGCGCGCTGGGTGCGCAAAAGGGCAACAAGATCCTGATCGTCGACGACGACATTGATCTGACGCACGCGCTGGCGCGACGTCTCAAGAAATGCGGGGCGGAGACCCTGACCGCCTCAAACGGCGTCGAAGCCTACCGCATTGCCGTAAGGGAAAGGCCGGACGCGATCATCGCCAACGACGTGATGCCGGAGGGCGGCGGCCACTATCTCCTGTGGCGACTGAAGAGCACGGAAGCAACTAAGCACATCCCGGTCATCGTGATCACCGACCAGCGCCTTGAGTCCGGAAGAGACAGGCAATCTGATCGAGAATGGGCAGGCAGCTCGGGCGCGGAGGCGGTTCTGCCCAAGCCGCTCGACAACGACGCGCTGTTCAAGGAGCTATCGCGCCATTGTGCGATCCAATACTCGGCGGAAGTGGCCTAGTTTATACTGCAATCGAAGACGCGTTCCCGGTCGCGTCGGGAATCAGAGGCGTGAGGCCAGAATAACGGCTCTTGAGCATGCCCGCCGATCGCAATCCAGATCGCTACCGAGCTTCAACACAGGCGTTCAGGCGACACCGAACCGGGTAGCCTCCGTCATGTAGGAACGCCGCCGACCCGAATAGTGGATATGCGCAGGTGGCCGGGCGCTTTCACATCAGTGAAGGCAGAAAGAGACTGATTTGTGGGAACAGCACGATCAGGACGATGAGCGCCAGGTAAGCGATCCAGAAGGGAAAGACACCCCGGAAAATATCGTACATCGACACGTCCTTGGCGAGCGCCGCTATGGCGAACACATTCACGCCGATGGGTGGCGTCACAACGCCGAGCTCGACCATGATGACAATGAGAACGCCGAACCACACGGGATCGAAACCTGCGTTCATGGCGATCGGGAAGAAGAGAGGAACAGTCAGAACGAGCGCCGGAAGCGCGTTCATGAACATTCCGATAAAGACGTAGAAGAGAAGGATCGCGGCGATCAGCTGGTACTTGCCGAGGTGAAGCCCGATGACGAGGTCGGCGAGTTGTTGCGTCAGGCCACTGATCGCAATGAACCGGCTGAAGGCCGTCGCGAACATGAAGATCACGATGATGCCGGCGGTCAGGAGCAGGGTCCGCTCGATCGACTGCCAGATCGCCTTGAAGGTGAGGCGCCTGGTCAGCGCGGCGATCACGAGCGCCCCGAAGACGCCCAGTCCGCCGGCTTCGTTGGCCGTGACCGCGCCCGAATAAATACCGCCGAGGACGAGCAGCATCAAAAGCAGGACCGGCCATACGCGAGCGCCCGACGCCAGTCTTTCAGGCCAGGTGCTGGTTTCGCCGCGCGGGGCGAGGCTCGGGGTAATCACCGCGCGCACGGTGATAAGCAGGATCAGGATTATCGTGAAGAGGATCCCGGGTGCGATGCCGGCAATGAAGAGCTTGCCGATCGATACCTCGGTGATCATGCCGTACACTATGAAGGCAAGGCTCGGTGGCACCATCACGCCGATCGTTGCCGCGCAGGCGATCGAGGCGGTCGCGAGCTTCATGTCGTAGCCGTATTGCCGCATCTGGGGGAGGGCGATCGACCCCATGCTGTAGACGCCGGAAAGCGTATCACCCACGATCGAGGAGAGCCCGGCGCAAGCGACGGTGCTGGCCGAGGCGAGTCCGCCCGGCAGATGCCCGATCCAGCGGTAGGCAGCGCGATAGAGCTCTTCGGCAAAGCCCGACGCGACGACGATCAGCCCCATCCAGGTGAAGAGCGGCACGACACTCCAGGTGGGATCGCTCACAACGTCGATTGTCGTTGTCCCCAGGCTGGTCAGACTGGCTTTCGTTCCGATCAGCAGGCTGATGCCGATCAGCGAGGTTACCGCCATCGCGGCCGCGACATGCACGCCGAGGAAGGTCAGAATGAAGCAGAGCCCGATCGACAGAAGTCCGCGGAGACCGTGCGACAGCGCAAAGGGCAGGGAGCCGGGATATAGGGAGAGCCAGAGGATCGCGGCAACCGCCGCCGTCCAAACGAACAGTATCGCGGCCGAATACGGACTGCTGAGCTTCGCTGTGGCGCCGAGCGTTTTCAGGAGATTCGCAAGGAGCGCCAATGCGAACAGCAAGACGAAGACTGCAGCGAAGAGGACGAAAGGCCACTCGGGCAGTCTCAAGACCCCGGTTACGATGCCGTTGCTTTTCAGATAGGCGGCCTGCCCGAGCATCCGGACCGCTACGACGACCATCGTCGCAAGCGTCAGCAGCAGTCCGCCGGCGATCGTCGGGAGTCGGACGAAGTCCGGCAGGGCCTTGAGGAGCATGTCGACCTGGATATGGCTTTGGTCGAGCTCCACGAGGCTCAAGGTCGACAGTGCGACGAGGATCATCATGAGCCCCGTTAGTTCGAGACCGCCCGGGACGACGATGGCGAAGAGGTTGCGGAGCACGACGTCTGCGACGGTCAGCCCCATCATCGCGACAAGGGCCGCGCCGCCGACGAACATCGCCGCGCGGCTCGGCCAGATGATTGCCCTGCGGATGCCAGTCGCAGATGTTTCAAGGAACGCGGAAATCGCCCCGCCGGTCGTCGCCAATGGAAGTCCCTGGCTCACGCTCGCACCCTTGCCGACGATACAACACCCGTCGCGTCGGCGCCCGCGCACCGACGCGACGGGCGCATGATCCTAGTGGCAGATGCTGCGCGGGTTTCGGCTAGTTCCGGTCATAAAGCTTCATCAGGCGCACCGCCTCGTCCATGACCTTTTGTCTGGGGATGCCGGACGCGTCGGCGGTCTGAACCCACGCGTCCCACAGCGGGCCCATCTTGCTCGTCAGCTCGGCTTGGTCGTCGGCGGAGATGTTGAAGATGTTCTCAGCCGGAACGTCGGCGGTCGCCTGCGCGGCGCCGTCGGTCGTGTTGTAGAAGAAGTAGAGGGGCTTGAGGTCGGCCAGGTGCGCCTGCTCCTCGGGTGTCAGCTTTTCGTAGGTGTCCTTGTTCATCACCGTGCTGTAGGTGCCCGGATTGAGGTTGAGCAGCGTGTGATAGGTGCTCACTTCGTTGAGCTTGAAATTGTTCACCCAACCCCAGGCGCAGAGGATTCCATCGATCGCTCCACGCTGCGCTGCGAGATAGCTGTCGGGCCCGACCATCACGCTGGCGCTGGCGCCGAGGGTCTCGAGGGCTTTCACGCCCGCGGAATCCTGGGCGGCGAAAACCTTACCCTTGAGGTCGGCGAGGCTGCGGATCGGGTTGCGGGTGTGGAGATGCGATCCCATCGCTACGAAGGTCGCGAGCTCGACGACGTTGTCGGCGTCAGTAAACAGTTTGCCCATCTCGGGGTATGCGTCGCGCAGGCGCCAGTAGACCACGCTGGCGATCGTCTGGTTCTTCGACAGGCCCGGTAGGCTGAAGAGTTCCATCTGCGGAAACTTGCCGGGCAGGATCGGGTGCCACACGAAGCCGATGTCGAGGAGGCCGGAGCCGGTCGATTGCAGCCAGTCCTTGAACGGCGTGACCGAGTTCGGCGGGAAGAAAGTCACCTTCGCGCGTCCGCCGGTGATCAACTCGAGCTGTGCGGCGAAGCGCCGGTCCATGTCGTTCCACGGCGTGCCGTCCGGCGAGGCGAACTGCATCTTGAGCTCCAGTTCAGGAGCAGCCTCCGCTTCGCTGGTCAACTGCGTGCCCGCGAGAGCGAGAAGCGACAACGCGCCGAAGGTCCGACGGCTCACCGACCGGGCCGACAAAGGGCACGTGTTCAGATTGTCGCTTTCCATGTTTTCCTCCCCTCCTATCCGAGGTTCTGCCTCAGGATGTATTGCTGTTTTGACTGCTCGCCGCGCTCGCGCTGGGGCGCGAGGATCGCCGTTAGCCGAGCAGGCGGACCCAATGGTCGTTGTGGAGACGGTAATGTCGGTGCTCGTTCAAGAGCAGTTATTTCTTCTAAAGCGATGCATAATCCGCGCTTAAGGCTGTCGTATTGATCCTCTGCCACTCGCCTTCAGTGCGCTGCAGCTCCTGGCAGAAGTATTCGTAGAGAATTTGCGATGGCCGCGACAACGGTCGCTGCGCCGAGAAGATCAGCGCGACATCCACCCTCAGCGTCGAATCCGCAATCGGATTGATGGTGACCCGGTCGTTCCCGAGTTCTTTGAGGCAGAGCCAGTAAGGGAGGATCCACGACCAATCGGTCTGGCTGACGAACTCCAGTCCGGCCGAGAGACTATCGATCAGGATCGTCCGCTCGACGACAATTTCGCCGCTCTGGATAGCGCTTTCGATCTTGGGTCTGAGGCTGTTGGCGGCGGACGGAATGACAAGGTTCAGCGGCGGCACCTTATCGAGCCGAAGCGGCTTCATTGGCATGAAGCCGCGGCGCGAACCGGAGATAAGCGCTACCGGATATCGGCCGATGGGAACGGCCGACAGCCCGATATGCGCCTTCAGGACTTGGCCGGCATAAAAGTCCAGCGTGCCGCCTGCGGTGGCGGCCACAAGGCTGTCGCCCGTTCCGCTGGCGATCTCAATGTCGACGCGGGGAAACTCGCGTGTGAACCGGGCGAGTGCCGGCGGCAGAATGGCCTTCGCCAGGCCGGGCGCGAACCCCGCGGAGGCGGAGCCGCAGAGTCCGGCGTGGAAGTCCTCGATCTCGATCTCGGCCTCCGAGACGGCCTTCAGGATGGCCAGGCAGCGATCGTAGAAGCGGCGGCCGGCGTGTGTCGGCGTCACGCCGCGCGGCGTGCGCTCGAGAAGGCTGGCTCCGAGCTGCGCTTCGAGCGCGCTCATCTGCTGGCTCACGCCGGGAGGCGTGCAGTTCAGTCGTGCCGCGGCAGCGCTAAGCGAGCCTTCTTCGCAGGCTGCGACGAAGTACCGGATTTGCCTGAGGTGCATGCGAAGCCGTACGCGATTTAAGTGATCGATAATACTCACCTTAGCAAATTTAACTACCGCTAATGCCTGTGCACTGTGTTCAGTGGGCTGGCATTCAGCGCCGGGGCGGGGTTTCAGTCGCCAGAGAAGCGCGCAAGCAAGGGAGGTCGACGGTCGGATGACTCCGCAGGAGCGGAACTTCTGGGTTCAGCAGATGGGCGCCCGCAGCGAGTGGTGGGATAGCCGGCGCGAGCCCGTCATCGAGCCCGAATGGGAAATCGTCGACGCGCATTGCCACTTCTGGGACGTACGCGATTTCCCCGACCCGGCGGATGACAGCGCCAAGGTTCGGACCAGCCGGTATCTGACGGACGAATATCTGCGCGACCGCGACGGTCACAACGTCACGGCCTGCGTCTATGTCGAGTCCGGCTCCAGGTATCTTTCGGACGGACCGCCGGAGATGCGGACCGTCGGCGAGACGGCGTTCGCCGCGTCGCTGGCCGAAGAGCTTGCCCCTGCAGCGGACGCCCCGGCGATCGGCGCCATCGTGGCCCACGCGGACGTGCGCAGCCCGAATCTTGGAGCGGTGCTCGATGCGCACGAGAAGGCCGGCGGCGGTCTCTTTCGCGGCGTGCGGCACAGTGCGGCGCGTATCGAGGATCCTGGTGCGCGGGTTCTCGCCGGTGCCGCGCCGCCCGGCCTTTGTCTCGATTCCGACTTTCAGCGTGGTGTCGCGCAGATTGGCGAGCGAGGCCTTACGTTCGACGCCTTTCAGTTCCAGTCGCAGCTGGGCGAGCTGGCGGCGCTCGCCGGTGCCGCGAAGCAAACGACGATCGTGGTGAACCACCTCGCCGGGGCGCTCGGCTTCGATCCGACTTCGTCGCGTGGTCCGGCCTACTCCAAGTGGGCCGAGCACGTCAGCCGGCTGGCCGCGCTTCCGAACCTCGTCATGAAGCTCGGAGGACTTGCCTCCATCGTCACGGGGTACGACGGCTACAAGCGCGACAACCCGCCGTCGTCAGACGAATTTGTCGAGGAGCGCGGCGCCTACTTCCATCATGCCATCCGCTGCTTCGGCGCGGAGCGCTGCATGTTCGAGAGCAATTTTCCGGTCGACAGCGTCTCGATCAGCTACGCCGTTCTCTGGAACGCCTTCAAGACAATCGCCATGGACTATGGCGACGCATCGCGGCGCGCACTGCTCGCCGACACCGCGCGTCGTGTCTACCGAATGTCGCGAGCTGCGTGAGGATGGCATGAGACGCACGAACATCGTGTCCGGCATCGTGCTGGCGGTGGTGGGATTGCTGACGATCTTCGTCCTCATCCCGTGGCAGATCGCGCCGGGGCCCGAGGGCTACATGTCACCCCGCCTCGTGCCGACCATGATGATGGCGCTTATCACCGGCCTCGCGGCGCTGCTCGTCGTGAACAACATTCGCGCGGGCGCCGAGCCTGACGAACCGCAGCCTTTCACGCGCGCCGAGATGTTGGCCGTCGGCAAGATCGGCGGCCTCTTCGCGATTTCCGTGGCGTTGTATCTTTGGGTCTCGCCTCTGGCGGCCGGCGCGGCGCTTGTCGCCGGCGCGCTCCTGGTTCTCGGCGAGCGGCGACCGCTGGTCATCGTGCTGATGCCGGCCGGGCTCCTGCTCGCGATCTGGGTGCTTTTCTACAAAGTGCTCGGCACGGCGATCGTCTGAAAGGGCCCATGGATTACATCCTGACCGGCTTCGTCGACGTCCTCAGACCCGGCACCATCATGTGGATCACGATCGGCGTGACGATCGGCTACGTCGTCGGTGCGCTGCCCGGTCTCGGCAAGGCGACCGGCGTCGCGGTGTCGATCCCGCTGACCTTCTACCTGAGCCCGGTCGCGGCGCTCGGAATGCTGATCGGCATCGCAAAGGGCAGCGCCGCCGGCAGCGCGGTCTCGGCGATTCTCCTGAACACGCCGGGCGAGCCTGCCTCGGCGCCGACCGCGCTCGACGGCTATCCGCTCGCGCGCCAGG
This sequence comes from uncultured Alphaproteobacteria bacterium, assembly GCA_963805325.1. GTDB lineage: Bacteria > Pseudomonadota > Alphaproteobacteria > Rhizobiales > Afifellaceae > DASWJZ01. Next base: position 197,569 of record CAWDTS010000020.1, read on the forward strand.
GCAAGGCGCAGAAGGCCCTGAAGATGGGGCTCTATGCCTCGGTCATCGGTGACTTCCTGTCGACGCTCGTGCTGATCGGATTGGCCGCGCCGCTTGCGAGCTACGCGCTTTTGATCGGGCCGGTCGAGCTCTGCGCGATCCTCCTGTTCTCTCTCACCTTCATCGGCGGCCTGTCGGGCCGTTCGTTGATCAAGGGGCTGATCGCGGCGGCCTTCGGCGTGTTCTTCGCCACGGTCGGGATCGAGACCGAGACCTTCATCCCGCGCCTGACCTTCGGCCTTCTGGAGCTCGAAGACGGCATCAGGCTCGTGCCGATGGCGATCGGGATGCTGGCCGTGGCCGAGATGATCGCGCAGGCCGGCAACATCAAGGTCATCGACGCGGAGTTCGAGCAGATCAAGGACGGCACCGCGCGTGAGGACCGCGTTATCTCGCGCTCGGAGTGGCGCCGCTGCATTCCGGTGATCCTGCGCGGCACGCTGATCGGCTCGATCGTCGGCATCCTGCCCGGCCTCGGCGCCAGCGTCGGGTCGTTCCTGTCCTACGCCGCGACCCGCAAGGCGTCGAAGACGCCGGAAAAATTCGGCACCGGCATGATCGAGGGCATCGCCGCCGCCGAAAGCGCCGACAACGCCGTCGTGCCGTCGAGCCTCGTGCCGCTCTTCGCTCTCGGTATCCCCGGCAGCGTCATCGCGGCGATCCTGATCGCCGCCTTCATCCTGCACGGGCTGACGCCGGGACCGTTGATGTTCAAGCAGCAGCCGCGGCTCGTGGCCGACGTCTATGCGGCGATGATCTGCGCCAGCCTGATCATGCTGGTGATCGGCTCGGCAGGTCAGCGCCTGTTCGCGATGGTGATCCGCGTGCCGCTTCGCCTCATCATCCCCGGCGTGCTGCTTCTGTGCTCGATCGGCTCCTACATGGAAACGAGCAGTGTCTTCTCGATTTACGTGATGCTGGCGTTTACCGCCCTCGGCTTCCTGGCCCGCAAGCTGGATTTCTCCTTCGTTACCTTTCTGATCGGCTTCGTCATCGGGCCGAACCTGGAACTCAGCTTCCGCCAGTCGATCCAGATCCTGAACCACGACCCCGCCAACCTCGTGAAGCACCCGATCGCGGTGGCTTTCATCGTGCTCACGGCAGTGACGGTCTGGTGGGTCGGACGCGGACACGCGCCCACGGTAGCGCCTGCCCGGCCCGGACCGACATCGGAGCCGGCGGGCGGCAACGGCACTCATATCCAAAGGGAGGAAAGAGCATGACACTTCGTACAAGAAGAGACGTTCTGAGCATGACGCTTGCGCTCGGGCTCGGCGCATTCGCCTCGCCGGCGCTGGCGGCCGACGACTACCCGAACGCTCCGATCACGATGCTGGTCGGCTACGGCGCCGGCGGCCAGACCGACCTTGTCGCCCGCGCTGCGGCCAACGTGATGTCCAAGCAGCTCGGCCAGCCGATCAACGTCGTCAACAAGCCCGGCGCCGGCGGCGCCGTTGCGGCGCGCGAGCTGAGCCAGGCCCAACCCGACGGCTACACGATCATGTTCCACTCCAACACGGTGGTGAATTCGGCGCCCTTCATCATGAAGAACGTCGACTTCAAGCCGGACGATTTCGAGTACGCCGGCATGATCACCGCCTATCAGGTCGGCATGGCGGCACCCAAGAACGCGCCTTTCAACAACATCACCGAATACATCGAATGGGCGAAGAAGAACCCCGGCTCCAGCTACGCCGCGCTTAGCCCCGAGGCGCGGCTCTACATCAACGAGATCATGAAAAAGACGGGCATCCAGGTGAACATCGTGCCGGTTCAGAGCGGTAGCGACATGATCAACGCGCTGCTCGGCGGGCAGGTGATGATGGCCTTCTCGGGCGGCATTCACTACCGCTATCCCGATCAGCTGAAGACGGTGTCGGCACTTACCACCTTCCGCCACCCTTCGGCCCCTGACGTGCCGACGATCGAGGAGGAAGGCTTCCCGCTCGGCATGGATTCGCGCACCACGGTCATACTGCCCAAGGGCACCCCGCGCGCCATCCTCGACAAGCTCTCGGCGGCCCTGAAGGCCTGCGAGACCGATCCCGATTTCAAGAAGGTCGCCGAGGCGGCCGACATCCCGATCAAGTATCTGGACGTCGACCAGGCGACCAAGGAGATGGCCGACACCTACGCCAAGAACAAGGGGATCATGGAAAGCGCCGGCATCGCCGCGAACTGAACGCCCGCGCTCTCAATCAAAGCTGCGGGCCGCGCCAGGCCCGCAGCATCCCGAACCAGGAATCCGAAGGTCTCCATGTCCGAGCAGCCCATCGATCGCCGCGCGCTTTCGCAGACATGTCGCGCGACGACTGAAAAGAGAAGTGCGTGATGCAGCCCCTCGAAGGTTTCCGCGTCGTCGATCTGACCCATGTGCTGGCCGGTCCCTGCGCCACGCAGCATCTGCGTTGTCTTGGCGCGGAGGTGATCAAGATCGAGCGTCCCGAAAGCGGCGATCCCATGCGCGTGCTCGCCACGCGCCCGGAATTGGATGGTGTGCCTCCGGGCTTTCGGGCGCTGAATGCGGGCAAGAGATCCGTAGTCCTTGATCTTCAGACGCGCGAGGGCCGCGAGGCCGTGCTGCGACTGGCGGAAACCGCCGATGTCTTCGTCGAGAACTTCCGCCCGGGGGTCGCGAAGCGGCTCGGGCTTGGTCCCGACGACGTCCGCGCCGTGCAGCCCGGCATTGTCTATTGCTCTATCTCCGGCTGGGGGCAGAGCGGACCGCAAAGCAGTTTCGGCGCTTACGATCATGTGATCCAGGCCGCGACGGGCATGATGGTGCTGCAGGGCGACGGCACGGATAAAGCGCCGGTCAAGGTCGGCTTCCCCGTGGTCGACATCGCCACCGGCATCAGCGCCGCGGAGGCAATCCTCGCCGCTCTCATCCGCCGATTGCGCGGCGACACGTCGCCAATCACGCTCGACGTCTCGATGGTCGATTCGGCGCTGGCGCTGATGTCCGGGCCTGCTGCGATGACGCTCGCCACCGGCAAGGCGCCGGGCCGCGCGGGCAATCGCGGCTTCGTCGGCAGCCCCGGCGCGGAGACCTTCGCCACGGCCGACGGCCATATCTCGGTCGCCGCCAACACGATGGGCCAGTTCGCGACGCTCTGCCGGCTGCTTCGCCGCCCCGATTTGGCAGCGCCGCCCTTCGTGCCGCCGGGGCTTGCGAGCGGGGCGTTCCTCGCCGACGTCGCGACCGACGAGCTGCGTGCCGCGCTGAGCGAGGCTTTTGCGAAAGCCGAGGCGGCGACGCTTGAAGCGGCGCTCAACGCGGCGGGCGTGCCGGCAGCACGCGTGCGCGACCTCGGCGAATATCTCCGCGATCTTTATCCGCAGACGCCGGGGATCGGAATTGAAGGCGAGCCGCTTGCTGTGGGGCCGGCGTTTCGCTGGGAAGACGCGAAGCGGAGGCCATTGCCCCAGGCGCCGAGGCTTGGCGCCGACACGGATGCGGTCGTCTCCGAATCCGGCGGACGCGACCACCGGCCCGCCCTGAGCAAATTGGCGTAGTTGCTCCGGTGAATGCCTTCTGACATCGGAACGCCGGACTACCGATCTTCCAACGGACACGGATGGGAATGCTTATGTCGCCGATCGACCTGAGAGGCAGAGTTGCGATTGTGACGGGGGCCGGGGGTGGGCTTGGCCGCCAGCACGCTTTGGCGCTCGCCCGGCGCGGCGCGAAAGTCGTCGTCAATGACCTCGGTGGAGCGCTCGACGGAGACGGCGCGTCTTCGACGGCGGCGATGCGAGTGGTGAAGGAGATCGAGGCGCTCGGCGGCGAGGCGATCGCCAACGGCGCTTCCGTCACCGACTTTGCGCAGGTCGAAGCGATGGTCGCCGAGGCGGCAGCACGCTGGGGGAGCGTCGACATCCTCGTCGCCAACGCGGGAATCCTGCGGGACAAGACCTTCGCGAAGATGGATCTGGAGGACTTCCGCGCCGTCCTCGATGTGCATGTGATGGGGTCGGCCAATTGCGCCAAGGCGGTGTGGGGCGGCATGCGCGACCGCGGCTACGGGCGCATCGTGTTCACTACCTCCTCGAGCGGCCTCTACGGCAGCTTCGGCCAGTCGAACTACGGCGCCGCCAAGATGGCGCTCGTCGGATTGATGAACACGCTCGCGCTCGAAGGCGCGAAATACGACATCAAGGTGAACTGTCTGGCGCCCACCGCGGGAACGCGGATGCTCGAAGGCCTGATGCCGGAGGATCAACTCGCCGCGCTCGATCCGGCCCTCGTTTCGCCCGCCGTCCTGGCGTTGGTCGCCGACGCCGCGCCGACCAAGGCGATCCTTTGCGCCGGCGCCGGCACCTTCGAGGTGGCGCACATCACACTGACCGAAGGGGTGCATCTCGGCGCCGGAGACAGCGTCGCCGAAGCCATCCTCGATCGCTTCGAGCAGCTTGCCGACACGACGGGGCAGCGCATCCCGGCGAACGGGGCTGCGCAGGGCAATCAGGAGCTGGCGAAGGCGGGGTTCGTCCCGGCGAGGAGCAGGCAGGATGCGTGACGCGGTGATCGTCTCGACGGCACGCACGCCGATCGGCAGAGCCTATCGCGGGGCGTTCAACGCCACGCCCGCTCCGACCCTCGCGGCGCATGCCATCAGCGCAGCGATCGAGCGCGCGGGCGTCGAGGGCGCGGAGATCGACGACTGCGTTCTCGGCGCGGCGCTTGCCGCAAGGCTATCAGCACACGATCGGCAGGACCGCCGCGATGCGCGCCGGACTGCCCGTCACCGTTCCGGGCATGACGGTGGACCGCCAATGCTCGTCGGGGCTGATGGCCATCGCCACGGCCGCCAAGCAGGTCATCGTCGATCGCATGGATATCGTGCTTGCCGGCGGCGTGGAGTCCATCTCCACGGTGCAGACGAACGACCTTCGCGTCGACATGGATGCCGATCTCGTCGCTCTGCACGACGACATGTTCATGCCGATGATCGACACGGCGGAGGTCGTGGCGAAGCGCTACGGCATCGATCGCGAGCGGCAGGACGCGTATGCGCTGCAGTCGCAGCAGCGCACGGCGGCGGCGCAGGTGGCGGGCCGCTACGCCGACGAGATCGTTCCGACCACCGCCACGATGAACGTGACGGACAGGGCGACCGGCGTGATCTCGCAGCGCGAGGTGACGCTCTCCCTCGACGAAGGGAACCGTCCTGACACCAGCCTTGAAGGGCTCGCTTCGCTGAAGCCCGTGCGCGAGGGCGGCTGCGTCGCCGCGGGCAACGCCAGCCAGCTCTCCGACGGCGCGTCGGCCTGCATCGTCATGGACTCTGCGCTCGCAGAGAAGCGCGGCCTGCAGCCGCTCGGCCGCTATGTCGGCATGGCTGTGGCGGGCACCAAACCAGACGAAATGGGGATCGGCCCTGTCTTCGCTGTTCCGAAGCTCCTCGAACGCTTCGACCTGAAGATGGACGATATCGGCCTTTGGGAGCTCAACGAGGCGTTCGCCGTGCAGGTCCTCTATTGCCGCGACCGGTTGGGGATCCCGGACGAGATCCTCAACGTGGACGGCGGTGCAATCTCCATCGGTCACCCCTACGGCATGTCCGGAGCGCGCATGACGGGGCATGCGCTGATCGAAGGCCGGCGTCGCGGCGTCAAATACGCAATCGTCACAATGTGCGTTGGCGGCGGCATGGGCGCAGCTGGGCTCTTCGAGGTTTTTTGATGGGCGTGCTCGACCTCGACAGCCTTCAGGCGAAGGTCGGGTCCGAACTCGGCGTGTCGGACTGGTGTCAGATCGATCAGGATCGGGTCACCGCGTTCGCGGAGGTGACGGACGATTCCCAGTTCATTCACGTCGACCCGAAACGCGCCGCCTTATCGCCGTTCGGCGGCACGATCGCGCACGGCTTCCTGGCGCTATCCCTGCTCTCGGCCATGTTGCAGACGGCGCTCGGTCGAATTCCGGGCGGGATGTCGATGAACTACGGGTTTGATTCCGTGCGCTTCATTTCTCCCATCCGCACGGGCAAGCGCATCCGCGGCCACTTCACGCTCAAGGATTGCGCCGAGCGCAAACCAGGACAGTGGCGGCTGGTGCTCGATACGACTGTCGAGATCGAGGGCGAACCGCGGCCGGCGCTGGTGGCGGACTGGCTGGTCGTCGTCTTTCCCGAGACGTAGTCGCCGAAGCGTGGTTCGCCGGGCAAGGGCGGATCGGGTGCGCTCGCGATAACCCCGGCCGGTGATTTTCGACCGTTTGCAAACATTTCCAGCGCCACGAGTTGGCATGGCGGCCATGCCAGTTAGCCTCGTGGACTGCTTCGATAAAACGACAGGCAGCAGACGCTGGCAGGCAATGGCTGACCCTGTGGCGCTTCGGGGCAAAGCTAGTGTGGCAGTTCAAGGCACCGCCGCTCCAAGATTTTGATGAGCGCTGTCGCGGCCGGGCTGAAATCAATTCCGCGGCGGTTGATCAGGCCCGCCTGACGGACCGTGCGTACGCCGGGCACTTCGATTGGCTCGATGAAGCCGGGGTTGAGGCTCGCGAGGTGCGCGGCTGCGTGATAACTCAGGTAATCGTTGTCGCGCATCAGCGCGAATTTCAACGTTATGACGTTGGTTTCGATCGAGGGCACCGGCGGCGGAAGGCCAGCCGCTCGCAGCAGGTGATGGAGTCGGCTGACCATGTAAGAGGTCGCCGGGGGCAGGATCCACGGATAGGCGAGGAGATCCTCGGGGCGCACGTTGCCACGCTTGCGCAGGGCATGGTTGACGTCGGCGATGACGCAATACTCGTCCGCCAACAGCGGCTGCCACGCCAACTCCGGCTCTAGCCTCTGCGTCTCCGGAACGGCGGCGAGTACGAAGTCGAGCGCGCCGCTCTTCAGTTGCTCCTTCAACTGATCATCGTTGCTCCCTGTGACGTGCACCCGCACGCCCGGCCGAACGGTCCGCAATTCGGCAATTGCTTCCGGCAGAACAGCGTCCTGCCATGATGGCCCCGCACCGATCTTCACGAGGCCTGCGCCACCAGTGCGGAGCGCCTCCACCTCGTCCCAGGCGGCGCCAAGGGCGGCCTTGACGTCCTTCGCGTGGCGCAAGATCGCTGTCCCGTAAACTGTCGGCGTGACGCCGCGCGCTTGCCGGTCGAAGAGCGGAACGCCGAAGGAATCTTCCAGTCTTCGGATGGCCTTTGTCAGCGCCGGCTGGGTGACGCCGAGGTCTTGTGCGGCAGCACGGAGCGAGCCGCGAGCCACGGCCATGAGGAAGTAGTCAACGGTGCGCAGATCGAACATGCGATTACCATGAGTTATCGCTCATCTTCCTGTTAGTGCTTGTCCCGATTATGGCCCGCCGTCAATATTCCGACCAAGAAGAAGCCGGCTTCACCACGGAAGCTTCAAGGGAGGATATCCATGAAGAAACTGCCCCGTCGTACCGTTCTGAAGGGTATTGCCGCGACGCCGGTCTTGCTCGCGGGTCGCCGGAGTTGGGCCGCGGACGGTGCGCCGACCATGGCGTCGGACATCGACATCGCAAAGGCCAAGGCCGAGGGAAAGGTCACGCTCTACACCAGCCTCGACACCAAGATCGTCGATGCCATCGTGGGTCCATTCAAGGAGAAACACGGCATCGCCGTTGAGTACTTCCGCGGCGGATCGGCGGACGTGACGTCGAAAGTGCTGGCCGAAGCAGACGCCGGCCATATACAGGCGGACATGGTCGATGCGTCGGACCTCGCGGCACTGCTGGTGATGAAGGAACGCGGCCTGTTGCTGGAGAAGAAGTCCGATGCCGAGGCGGTGATTTCGCCGGACCTGCGCGACCCCGATGGAACGTGGATGGCCGACCGTCTGACCCAAGGCGTCATCCAGTACAACGTCGACGAGTTCGGCGGCGACAAGGCCCCGAAGACGTGGGCGGACCTCGCCAAGCCCGAGTTCAAAGGGCGCCTCACGTTCTTCAGCAGCGCTAACGGTGATGGCGCGCCGCGCCTCTACACGATGGCCAAGCATCTCGGGTGGGAGTTGCTCGAAGCGCTTGCGGCAAACGAGCCGATCCGCGTGGCGTCACCGCAACTGGTCGCGCAGGTCCTGGAGAGCGGCGAGCGCGGCGCGGCCTTCGCGACCAACGACAACATCGCTTGGCGCTCCAAGCAGCAGGGCAAACCCACCGACTACGTCTACCCACCGGAAGGCGTACCGACCGAGCCCGGAGCCGTGGGACTGGTCAAGGATTCGGCGAGCCCCAACGCAGGCTTCCTCTTTCATGAATACTGGATGAGCAAGGAAGCGCAGGAGCTTCTGGTCAAGGGCGGCAAATACTCAAGCCGCACGGACGTCGCACCGCCGACCGGCAGCCCGCCGCTCGACCAGATCAAGCTGCTGACGCTCGACTACGCCGAATACAAGGAGAAGCGGCAGGACATCTTGCAGCGCATGACGGATGTATTCGGCGGCGAGTGGGGCATCTGAGCTTCGTCCGCAAAGAGCCTGTGGAACAGGTGATCGTGGCGTCGGCGGAACAGAGACTCGCGCGCCGCCACGGCAGGTTTCAGGGGAGCACGCTCGTATTCGCCGTTGCGATCGGGCTGCTCCTCCTCATCGTCGGCTACCCGCTTCTGTGGCTGTTGATGGCGGCTTTCGGAATCCCCGGCGACTTCCAACTCGGTTATATTGCGCGCGTCTATACGCGTTCGCAGAACTTCGTGCCGCTTGTGAACACGCTGATCCTCGCCCTCGGCGCCGGGATCATCAGCGTGCTGCTCGGAGTTCCGCTGGCCTGGGCGACGGCCCGCAGTGACATTCCGCTGCGGCGGACAGTGCAGGCGCTCGTCGCGCTCGCCTACATCACACCGCCGTACCTCACCGCGATCGCCTACATTATCCTGCTCGGACCAGACGCCGGCTACTTCAACCACGCCCTCCAGTCGCTATTCGGGCTGGCGCGCGGGCCACTCAACATCTTCAGCATGGGCGGGGTCATCTTTGTCATCGGGATGCACGTCTTCCCGTTCACCTACTTCATGACTCACAGCGCCCTCTGCTCCGTCGATGCGTCGTATGAGGAGGCGGCGCAGCTCCTCGGGGCGCGCCGCTGGAGCGTCCTCACGCGCGTCAACCTGCCTCTGGTCGCCCCTGCAATCACCGGCGGGGCGTTGCTTTCTGCGATCAATTCGATGGCGCTATTCGGACCGCAGGCGTTCCTGGGCCTGCCGGCGCAAATCACTTTCCTGCCTACCCGCATCTACGGGGTCATCGGCGCTTACCCGCCGCGCTGGGCGGAAGCGTCGGCGCTGTCCCTGATGCTGGTGCTCCTCACCGCCGCCGGTCTGATCGTCCAGCGCGGCTACCTGGAACGTCGCTCGCACACGACGGTTGGCGGTCGCGGGTTGCGTCTCGAAACGGTGCGACTCGGCGCATGGAAATGGCCGCTGTTCGCGTTCTGCATGGTGGCGGTCTTCTTCAGCGCCATCGCACCTGTGGGGGTGCTTGCCATCGCCGCCTTCAGCCGGAGCTGGATCGAGGGCCTGACGCCGGCCAACTTCACGCTGGCCAATTTCGACGAAGCCCTCTTCAGTAACCAGATTGCCGTGCGCGGAATCATTAACAGCTTCCGCCTGGCGGCGGCGGCGGGGGTGTGCGCCGTCCTCGTCGGCGCAACCGTCGCCTATGTGGACCTGCGCACGAAGGCGAAAGGCAGGCGGCTTCTCGATTACCTCGCTATCCTGCCGCTCGGGCTTCCGGGCACGGTGATGGCGGTCGGCGTTCTGCTTGCCTTTATCCGTCCGCCCTTCGTCATCTACGGCACGATCTGGATTCTGCTTGTCGCCTATGTGGCGCGCTTCGTGCCATTGGCGACGCGCAGCGCCAATGCCACGCTTCGCCAGATCGACCCGTCGCTGGAAGAGGCGGCGCGTATCGCTGGCGCGTCGCAACTCCGCGCATTGTGGCATATCCTTCTGCCACTCGCGCGGCCCGGTTTGGCGGTGGCATTCCTGCTCGTGTTCATCCCGGCTCTGAGCGAGCTGAGTGCCACCATCCTTCTTTATTCCGGCGGCACGGAGACAATAGCCGTCGCCATCTTCCGCCTGAACGATCTCGGCCAGCTCGAGGTGGTGGCAGCACTCGCGGTGTTCACAATCGTGGTCACGCTGCTGGTCAGCCTGCCGCTCAACTGGCTGTCGGGCAACAGCCGCATCAGGCCGACCGGCGACACGCCGGCCATCTGAGGACCGCAGGACGTGGCGTTTATAACCATCAATGGGCTGACCAAGAATTTCGGGGCATTCCGCGCATTGCGCGGAATAGACATCGCCGTGGAAGAGAAAGAGTTCGTCACGTTTCTTGGCCCCTCCGGCTGCGGCAAGACGACGACGCTCAGGCTTCTCGCGGGCTTCCTCACACCAGACGACGGCACGATCGCCGTCGGCGGTGACGTGCTTTCCTCGCCGGCCGGCGTTGTGCCACCCGAGCGCCGGCGCATGGGAATGGTGTTCCAGAACTATGCCGTATGGCCGCACATGTCGGTGGTGGAAAATGTGGCGTTCGGACTTCGCTACGCACGAATCGACCGACGCGACAGGAAGGCTCCGCGTCGATAAGATTCTCGCGGCGGTGGGGCTCGAGGGCCTTGAGGACCGCCATCCCGGCCAACTCAGCGGCGGCCAACAGCAGCGCGTGGCGCTGGCGCGGTCGCTGGTCGTCGAGCCCTCGATCCTGCTGCTCGACGAGCCGCTTTCCAATCTTGATGCGAAGCTGCGCGAGCGCATGCGCTCGGAGTTGAAGAGCCTGCAGCGGCGGACTGGCATCACCTTCATCTACGTGACTCACGATCAGGCGGAGGCGATGGCGCTTTCCGACCGGATCGCGGTCTTCGACCGCGGCAGGGTCCTACAGGTCGGCTCGCCGCGCGACGTGTACGAGCGGCCGGCAAATCTCTTCGTGGCGGATTTCATGGGTCAGGTGAACCAGGTCACCGCCACGATCGTCTCGCGCGGTCGCGAAACTGCCGTCGTCAACGCCGGAGTACACCGCCTGATTGCGACCGACTGCGACAATGCGGCGGGCGATCCCGTGATTGTCGCCATACGGCCGGAGGCCATCCGGTTCGCTTCCGCAGCGGACGCCCCCGACGGGACCAATCAGTTGAAGGGTGTGGTCAGCGAAGCGGCCTTTCTCGGCAACATCGTCGATTACCAGATCGACGTTGGCGGCGGACTAATGCTGAGAGTGCAGGGCGACCGGAGGGATTTCCGCCAGGCGGGCACCGCTGTGGTGCTAACCGTGCCGGTCGCCGACTGCGTGTTGATGAGCAACGAAACGGAATCGACAGAGGATGCGGACAACGGCCCGTCGGCCGCGTGAACGCCAGTGAAAAGAAGGCAGCCATGCAGGGACGCAATGTAGTCTTCATCATGTCCGACGAGCACAGCCGGCGCGTTCTCGGCTCGTACGGAAACAGTGTTGTCCGATCGCCCAACCTCGATGCGTTCGCCGATGGTGGGACGCTGTTCGAGAACGCCTACTGCAATTGCCCGATCTGCGTGCCCAGCCGCGCGAGTTTCGCCACCGGGCGCTACGTTCACGCTATTGGCTATTGGGACAACGCCTTCCCCTATCGTGGCACGCCGGCGTCCTGGGGGCACCGGCTGCACGACACCGGCCACCGATGCGATTCAATCGGCAAGCTGCATTATCGCGGCAGTGACGATCCCAACGGCTTCGACAACGAGATCCTGCCGCTGCACGTGCTCAAGGGTGAAGGCGACGTGCAGGGCATGCTGCGCCGCCCGCCACCCACGCGAGACAGCACGGGGCAACTGGCGGGCGACGCGGGGGCGGGCAATTCCACTTACCTCCAGTACGATCGCAACATTCGCGTGGAGGCCGTGCAGTGGCTGAAGGACGCCGCCGCGAAGCGACCCGACAAGCCGTGGTGCCTGTTCATCTCATTCGTGTGCCCGCATTTCCCGCTTGTGGCGCCGCCGGAGTTCTTCAACCTCTATGACCTCAAGACGTTGCCTTTGCCGCGCCTGCGCGATCCCGCCGATTTCCCGGATCACCCGGTGCTGCGCAAGCTGCGCGAGGTGCAGAACTACGAGGATCATTTCCGTAGCGAGGACCATGTGCGCATCGCACTTGCCGCCTACTACGGCATGGTGTCGTTCCTCGACGACAACATCGGGCGCGTGCTGAAAGCGCTGCGCGAGACCGGCCTCGAAGACGACACGCTGGTCATCTACACCAGCGACCACGGCGACAATCTCGGAACGCGCACCTTCTGGGGAAAGTCGAATATGTATGAGGAAGCGGTCGGCGTGCCGCTTATCCTCAAGGGGCCCGGTATTCCCTCCGGTCATCGCGTCTCGACGCCAGTGTCGCTGGTCGACATGTATCCGACGATCATCGACGCGGTCGGCGAAACCGCAGCGCCTGAGGAGCGCAATCTCCCTGGGACATCGCTCCTGAGGCTCCTTGACGGCCAGGACGCGGACCGGACCGTTTTCAGCGAGTACCATGCGGTCGGGTCGATGACCGGCATCTTCATGGTCCGCTTCGGGCGGTATAAGTACGTGCACTACGATGGCTACCGGCCGCAGCTCTTCGACCTCGACGCTGATCCGATGGAAACGCGTGACCTTGCCTTGGTGGGCGGTCACGACGCGCTGATCGCCGAGGGCAAACGCCGGCTGTGCGCCATCTGCGATCCGGCGGAAGTCTCTGCGCGGGCATTTAACGATCAGGACCGGCGCATCGAGGAGTTGGGCGGAGCCGAGGCGGTTCTCAAGCGCGGCAGCTATCCATACACTCCGGCCCCCGGAGAAGCGCCGCGCTTCTCCTGAGCCCCTGCGCAGTCTCCCCGTGGAATTGGGGCATTCCCGAAGTGCCGTCGGCTTTGGGCGACTTCCGAACATCACTACAAAGCAAACTCTCGGCCGGCTGATGGCCGGCGCATTTAATGAGTTCCCGACCTGGTTGCCACGAGTCGCCGAGCAGTTATGATCTTGCGGGGCTACAGACTTGCCGCGCATGCACATTCACTTTGTTGACGGAGAACGCAGTCGTTGTTGACGCAAAATGCTCGAATTGCAGCCGTTCTGCTCGGCTTCTGCTCTGTCGGACAGCCGGCAGAAGCTGCTCAGCTTCCTAAAGAAATCATGTGTGCGCTAGGCAATGCGGCGGCATGCTTCTCTGCCGGGCTCCAATACGCGACGGGAGAGGGCGTCGCGGTAGACCAGGCACGCGCTACCGAGCTCTACCTCAAGGCCTGCGACACTGGTTATGCCGACGGCTGCTACAACGCAGGAGTGCAATACGGGAAGGGAAACGGCGTTGCCGCAGATCAGGCCCACGCGACGCAGCTTTACGTGAAAGCTTGCGATGGGGGCATTGCCGAGGGCTGCTTTAATGCTGGAGTGCGCCACACGCTCGGACGAGGCACCGCCACAGACCAGAACTCTCGCCACCCAACTTTTTATCAAGGCCTGCGACGGTGATTTTGCCGATGGCTGCTACGACGCGGGGGTGCAATATTCTGCGGGAGCCGGCGTCGCCGCAGATCAGGCCCGCGCCACTCAGCTCTATATCAAGGCCTGCAATGGGGATATCGCCGATGGGTGCTTTAACGCCGGATTGCGATATGACGAGGGAGCCGGCGTCGCTGCAGATCCAGCCCATGCCACTCAGCTCTATCTCAAGGCCTGCGACGGCGGTGTCGCCAAGGGCTGCTTGAACGCCGGGGTACAATACGCTCAAGGAAAAGGCGTCGAAGCAGACCAGGCCCGCGCCACTCAGCTCTACATCAAGGCCTGCGATGGTGATAACGGCCATGGCTGCGTTTACGCCGGGTTGCGCTACGAGAGTGGAAAGGGTGTCGCCGCGGACGAGACCCGCGCCACCCAACTTTTTGTCAAGGCCTGCGATGGCGGTGTTGCCAAGGGCTGCTTGAACGCCGGGGTGCAATACGCTCACGGAAAAGGCGTCGCCGCGGACCAGGCCCGCGCCATTCAGCTCTATCGTCAAGGCCTGCGACGGCAACAACGCCAAGGGCTGTTCTGATGCGGGATTGCGATACGCGCAGGGAAGAGGCGTCGCCGCAGACCAGGTCCGCGCGCAACTTTATCTCAAGAAAGCATGCACCCTCGGCTACGCAGATGCCTGCAAGCTTTGAGGCTTGGGAACCCAGACGAGATCAGGAAGATCGAAAGCCGACATCAAGGCGGAGGCCCGCATGGCCGTCTTGCAGTTCATCGAGGGTTGTTACAACCCCGGGCGCCGCCACTCGGCGCTCGGCTATATGTCGCTCATCAATTACGAAAGGAGCACCCGCGAGAGGCTAGAGTCTGTAAGCCTGTATCTGTCCACGCAACCGGGGGAACTCCAACTCCAGTTCGCGCTGAGGAGCGTCCCATGTGGACACCCGAACATCGCCGAACCGCGAACCGGAGCAGCCTGTGTCACCCGAGCGATCCGACCCGATGCCGAATGGGCCATTGCGGAACCCATGATCCCACCTGCCCGACATGGTGCGTGTCGACACACCATGAATCACGCCCGAGTCGCCCTGGGAATCCCCTCTCGAACACGCTCTAAGGAAGCCGCTACGGGCCTCATTCCGGCCGTGCAATGCCCGACTCGCGCCACGATACTTGCGAGAAAGCTACCTTTACGTCCGTACCCTGAGGGCTCGCTCGGTCCTGTCAGCGATCAGTGTGACGACGTACGCGATCACCATATAGATCACGACGGCCACCAAGAAGGCTTCAAGGTAGTAGTAATTCAAAGCAGCAGTCAGCTGCGCCTGAGCAAAGATATCGACGACCTCGATCGCAAATCCAAGAGAAAGAGCTTTCATGATGACCATGATGGAATTTGCGAGGTCCGGAATCGCTGCGAGGACAACTTGAGGGAAGAGAACCCGCCGGAACAATTGGATGTTTGTGTAGCCTAACGAATGGGCCGCGTCCGCCTGGCCGGCGTCGAAGGAGTTCAGTGCCCCCTTCACAACCTCAGCCTGGAACGCGGCCACACAGGCGGTCAAGGCAACGACGAGAGTGACCCAGTTGGGCAGTGAGTGGGCGTTGAGATCCGCGCCGACCAGTGAACCCAGGAACTGGAGTGTCGACGGGAGACCGTAATACGCGAGGAAAATCACAATCACCATCGGGACGCCCTTGAAGGCGACCTTGTAGGCCACGACGAATTCCCGCAGCACCGGTATGCGTCGATGTTCGATGAGCGCGAAGACGCCGCCGATGATCGTCGAGAAGACGAAGATGGTGAGCGCTAGGGCGAGCGTCCTCGGCACGGCGCTCAGGATGCTCAGCAGGTCCGGGAGCAAGACATCGGCATCAAACAACATGGGACGCTCCCCTCTCTCAGACGTTCGCCATGAGCGGAACCTTGAGCGGTGCCGCGTCCGATACGTGCATGGGGGACCGGCGCTCAAAGGAGCGCACGATGAGCCACGCGACCAGACACAGAAGCGAATAGATGACCGCCAGCACCAGATAGGTTCCGAACTGGTACTGGTTGTAGTCCCGCTCCATAATCAAATGGGCGGTTGCCATCACGTCCGCCGCCCCGATGTACATCACGAGCGCGACGTTGTGGATCAGGTAGATGATTGAGTTTCCGTAGCCGGGCAATGCGATGTGCACCGCCTGAGGGCCGATCACGCGGAGAACCTTCTGCAGGAAGGTATATCCGAGACTGTCCGCCGCGTCGTGCTGACCGCGATCGACGGCCAGGTAAGCGGGCCGCATGACTTCCGAAAGATATCCGCCGTGATAGAGGCTCAGGCCCACCATCGCGGCGACATTGGCGGAGAAGAAATCGCCGACGCCGAACAGGCCCACGAACACCGGAAGGCCATAGAAGGCGACGAACAGCTGGAGGACGACAGGGACGCTTCGCGCATAGGAGACGTAAAGGTCAGCCAGATGGCTGACCACCGGTACCCTGCGAACCCGGAATGTCGTCGCGACCAGAGCCAGGCAGAAGCCGGCGATCATCGATACGAACGTGATCGCGAGCGTCAGCGGCAACGCTGAGAGCAGCTCAGGAACCATTGTGGAGAGATCCACTTTGAAGCACTCCTTCTTGCAGTCTCAGCGTTGACCGCTGACGGTCGCTCGATCTCGCTTGCCGTCTTTACTTCATGTAGGTGGTCTGATCCTCGCCGAACCACTTCATCGAAAGCTTGCTCAGCGTTCCGTCGTCCCTCAGCTCCTTGAGCGCCATGTTCACGGCGTCGGCCAGCTTCTGGTTCTCATCCGACCGGTGAATGAGGAAGTAGGTATTGTTGACGGCCACCGGCTCGCTCGCCTTGATGTCGAGCTTCTGTTCGGTGATCACGGTCTGCTCACCCAGGTTCGACGGCAGGATCAGCGCGTCGTACTTGCCGTTCTGGACCTCCTTCAGGCGATCCGGGTAGGGGATGCCGGCGCTCGATGCCGTGATTTCGACCTTGGAGTCAGGGTTCTTCTCCTGCCACTGGGTCACGAACTTGAAGACGCCGCCGCCGGCCGTGACGGGCACGATCTTCTTGCCGACCAGATCCTTCATCCCGTTGATGTCGCTGTCCTTGCGGGAATAGATCTCCATCAGGCTGGCGCCGTCGGGATTGTCCGGAATGAGGAACTGCTTCATGCGCGCGTCGGACTTGTAATAGCCGCCGGCCGCCATGTCGTACTTCCCGGTTACGAGGCCGGTCTCCTGGGCAATATCCGCGGCGCCTTCCATCTCGAACTTGTACTCGGGCAGCTTCTCGTCGATCGCCCTCAGGACGTCGGGCTCATAGCCTTGCGGTTCTTCGCCGAGCGCTCCCCAGGACAGCGGCTTTGATTCCGCCGCCGTCGCGATCTTGATTGTCCTGACCGAGTCCTGCGCGAAGCTCGCCGTCGTGCTTGCGAGAGCCATTGCGACACCGCCGGCAATAGCGAGGCCGAACCGACGGCGCGATATTGATTTGATCATAAACATTTACGGGACTCCTTCCTTATTGGTACTCAAGTTCGGTTTTCAGAAATTGGGCGAGGCGCGGGCTGGAGGGTGAGTCGAAAATCTCCGCCGGGCTGCCCTCTGCGGCCACGACGCCCCCATCCATGAAGACGACGCGATTCGAGATGTTCTTTGCGAATTGCATTTCGTGGGTCACGAGAAGCGACGTCATCCCGGAGGAGGCGACGTCGTTGATCACCTTCAGGACTTCGCCCACAAGCTCGGGATCGAGCGATGACGTCGGTTCATCGAACAGCATCACGTCCGGCCGAACCGCCAGCGCACGTGCGATGCCGGTCCGCTGGAGCTGGCCGCCGGAGAGCTGCGACGGGTAGCTGTCGCGCTTCGCGGAGAGGCCGACCCGATCGAGCTCTTGCAGGGCGATTTCGCGAGCCTCGTCCTTGGACTTGCGCTGCACGACCACGAGCGGATCGATGACGTTCTGGATGACAGTCATGTTCTTGAAGACGTTGAAGTGCTGGAAGACCATCGCCGTCCGCAGCCGGATCGCCTGGACGGCGGCCTTGTCCACGCGCCCGTAGTCCATCCGGATCTGATCAAACATGATGCTTCCGGACGAAGGCTTGGCCAGATAGTTGATGCACTTCAGCAGCGTGGTCTTGCCCGTGCCGCTAGGGCCGATGATCGACACCACGTCACCGCGGCTCACGGAGAGATCGACGCCGTTCAGGACCTGCGTGCTTCCGTAGGACAGCCTTAGATCTTTGAGTTCAAGCATCTCTGATTGGTGTCCCTTCGCATGTGCGACGTTCAGGACGGAGCGTCGGCCTCCGACAGTTCGCCCGCTGAGATGTCGTCTTGGCGAAGGCGATCGAACCCAGGCCCACGGTGTCGGCCCTGGTCACGGCGGCGCTCATGCGTCGGGTCCCTTTTGCACCGGATCGCCCAGGACATGCATGAGCCGGTTGGCCCAGCCGAACAGCGCCGCTGACAGGATCAGGTCGAGAATCTCGTTGTCGTCCAGGCCGGCGTCGCGCAGCGCCGCCATATCGTCGTCGCCCGCTTCGGGCGGACATTGCGACAGCCTGATCGCGAAATTGAAGATCGCCTTGTCGCGAGGCTGAAGCTCCGCATCCGCTCCGGCCATGAAAATCCGGTCCGTGACCTCGGTGCTGTGCTCGAGCTTGGCGTGCCTGTCGGCATGAACCGCGGCGCAATAGACGCAGCGATTGACGATCGACGCGCCGATCGCGCCAAGCTCGCGCTCGGCGCGGCTCATCCCGCCCGCGTCGTACATGATCGCGTTGAACAGCGGCGAGCGCACCTTGAGCGTCTCGGCGTCGTGCGCCAGGACGAGCGTGTATTCGGATACCTTGGTGTTGGACGGCGTGACCTGCAGCGCGTCGAGTTGCTCCGGCGACGCCTCAGAGAGATCGACCGGCGTCACGCGCGGCTGCCAGTACGGAACATTGCGGGTGAACTTATGGACGACCCTGTTCACTTCGCCCTCCGCATCAGCTTGAGCCCGGCGATGACGCGGATCTGGTAGGCCAGGAACGCATTCAGCTCGGCAAGGCGGACGATATCGGCATCGGCGATGCCGGCCGATTTCAGCGTCTCGATGTCCTCGGTCTTCGTCTCGCGCGTGCGCGCGGCGACCTTGTCCATGAAAGCGATCACTTCCCCCATGTCCTGCGCCACGCCGTCATTCGTCGGGTCCGCGAGAGGCGCCGCCCTCTCGTCGGAGATGCGCGCCGCGTACCTTCCGGCGAGAGCTGCTTCACCGTTCAACCGGGCAATACGCGTGGCAAGCGCAGCACGGATGTCGGCGGACCAGGCGCCCGGCCGCGTCGGCGCCAGCACCGCGTTCTCGGCCGCCTGCGTCATTTCCATGACCTTGGCGCGATGCAACGCCGCGGCGCCCGCCGCTTCGGTCTCGGTGACGCCGCTTTCCGCGAGGGTCGTCATGTCGAAGATCTTCGCGCTCACGCGACTTGCCCTTCCAGATCGGCGGTTTCCAGAGACGACGACTCCCATTCGTCCCCGATGAGCTCCGGCGTGGCGTAGTCGAGCATGCCCTGCCAGTGTACCCGCACGTCTTCGGCATAGAAGGTCGACGCAATGGCCCGCGCCAGCCAGGCCGCACCTTCCGAGACCCCCGGGATGTCGCCGCTCACCTTGCCCAGGCTCGCGCTCGCTGCGTAGTTGAAGCAGTACACGTTCTTCAGCCACGGAGCCTTGCCCGGCTTTCTCTCGCGAAAGGTGAAATCGCTATTGAGGTACGGGAAGTGGCCGAGATCGGCGTTTTCCTCGCCGGCCGGCGGGGAATAGACGTCTTCCCAGAGCAGAATTTCGTTGGCGGTATCGCCCAGTTCCGTTCGCGCCAGAGGATCGACGTTGAAGCCCGTGCCGAGGATCAGGAAATCGGCGTCATAGGCGCTGCCGTCGGCGAAACCGATGCGGACCGCGTCGCCCCGCTTCTCCGTTTTCGCCACGCCCTTGCCGAAATGGAAATAAGCGTTTGGATGGCGGCTCACACGCAGGGTCGAGCCATGCGGCGGCGGGGTCTGGGTGGTGAACGAGTACTGCATGAACCGCCACCGCCATTCGTCCGGCAAGTCGGCGAAGCCGCAGGTGAAGCCGAAGCTGCCGATGCCCATCATCTTGTTGATGGTCGGCATTTCCTTTCTCCGGATGAGGTGACGGACTTCGGCCGCGCCGTGTTCGAGCGCCTCAGCCGCATTGTCGACCGCCGAGGCCCCGACGCCGATCACCGCGACGCGCTTGCCCCGCAGGGCGTCGAAATCGATGTCGTCGGCGGTGTGTGCCCAGAGGTTGCGGGGCAGTCCGTCGACGAAGGCGGGAATATTGGGTCCGCCGAGGCCGTCACGCCCGGTGGCGAAGACCAGCTTACGAACGAGGATCGAGTCTTCCGGCGCGCCGGAAAGATAAAGGCGCAGCAAATGGCCTTCCGGCACGACGCGGTCGACCGAGACGCCGTTCTCGACCGGAATGTTCAGCGCGGTGCGGTACCAACGCAGGTAATCCATCCACATCGGTCGTGGGATCTTGTCGAGGTCCTTCCATTTCCGTGTGCCGAACTGCGCCCGATACCATGCCTGGAAGGTCAACGCGCCGTGGCCGAAGGCCGGCCCGGTCAGTTGCTTGGGCGAACGCAGCGTTTCCATGCGCGCATAGGTCAGCCATGGGCCTTCGTAGCCGGCGGGGCTGCGGTCGAGGACGCGGATGTTGCGGATGCCACCCGTCGTCAGGGCGAGCCAGGCGACCATCCCGCACATTCCGGCGCCGATGATGACAACATCAGTGATGCCCTCGTGCGCCGGAACCCAGTCCTTGCCGGGATAGCAGAGGAAGTCGAGGTCCTCTTTGAGACGCGCTTCCAGCGCATCGAGGCCCTTGGCGTCGAGTGAAGCCGATCCGTCCTTTAGCATCGTGGGCATCCTCGAATGCTTCGTCCGTCTGCCAGGCCGGCATGCCGGGCCAGCAAGCGATGGCGAGCGCCCGGACGCTTTTGGCGAAACGCGTAGCCGGCTGCGCCTGAAAGCTTGCGAAACGCGGGATTTGCGCGCGAGCCAGTCAAGACGCCAGACTCTCCATGGACCTTTCATGGCGAGAAAACCGCGCTGTCGTCGTATCGACCTGATACTCGGACAGATAATCCGGGGCGTCGAAGGCGAGCTTGTCCACCGCCTGGACAACGGTATCAACCTTCTCATCGCTCATCAAAGCCGAAAGGTTCAGTCGCACCCATCCGGGCTTCTCGATCTCGCGTCCTTCGGAAATCGCGGCGATGGTGGCGTCCGATTCCTCTTTGCCGAACCCCAGGAGCCGGTGCGCATAAGAGCCGGCGCAGGCGCACCCGCCACGCGCCTGCACTCCGTGGAGGTCGCTCAGAAGACGGGTGAAGAGCTGATGATGGATCAGCCGACCCTCTGCATCGCGAACCCGGAACGAGAAGATCGGGAGCGCCTCGCGCGGATGCTCGCAGCCGAGAATTTCAATTCTGGGATTGCGCGACCATGCCGCGAGCGCCCGTTGCCGCAGCGCCGCTTGCCTTTCGGTCAACCAGTCCTGACCGAGCGCCTCCTTCACAAGGAGGACCAGCGCCGCGCGGATGTCGCCGGTGATATTGGGCGTGCCGCCCTCTTCCCTCTCGGCAAGATCGCCTGAATAGACCTGCCCCCAGGGCGAGACGAAGGCGACCGTGCCTCCGCCGGGTGCGGTCGGCGTGTCGCGGCGCACGATCGCCTGCCGGATCACGGTGACACCCGACGCGCCGGGACCACCAGGCAACTTGTGAGAGGAATAGACGATCGCGTCGCGGGCGGCATCGGTCCCGGACTTCATGTCCATCGGCATGTAGGGCCCGCCGCAGCCATAGTCCCAGATGGCCAGCGCGCCGTGACGCTTCAGGAGCTGCGTGACCGCGTCGACATCAGTGACGATGCCTGTGACATTGGAAGCGGCAGAAAACGCACCGACGACCAGTTCCGCTCTCTGGACGGATTCAAGTGCGGCTTCCAGAGCGTCCATATCGGGTCCGCCATACGGAGCCCTCCGGGATTTCGACCGTCTCCACTCCGCTTTCACGCCAAGGGAGAAGATTGGAGTGATGTTCGTAGGGACCTACCAGCACCGTTGCGCTGCGGCCTTCGCGGCTCATCGCGTGCAGATCAAGAAGCCCCACGATGCGGTTGATGCCGGCAGTCGTTCCGGCGCCTGTGAAGATCACGCTGCAATCTTCGCCGGCGCCGACGATCCGGGCGATCTCAGCGCGCGACGCTTCGCGCAACTGCGTCGTGTAGGCCCCGCAGAAGGAGGCGCGCGTGTGGCTGTTGGCGTAATAGGGAAGGACGCGGTCCCGGATGAAATCCTCGACCTGCGTGAGGGCCCGTCCGGAGGCGACATAGTCGGCGTAAAGTAGCGGCTTCTTTCCATAGGGGCCGTCAAACTCGACGCCGTCACCGATCAACCCGGCGCGAATCCAATCGCGCAAATCCGGGCGGCGCAGTGACTGGGCGAAATCGTCGAGCGGTGACATCTGGACTCCGGCAGAGCGTAGGCCGAAGCGTAGTCTGACACGAGTTTTGGATGAATTTTCACATATTTTCCCCTTGAATCGCTCAGGTTTCTATCAAATGATAGAAGAATGGCGATGAAACTCGATCATTTCGATTGGCGCATCCTGGAGGAACTCCAGAAGGATTCCGGTCAGTCGCAGCGAAGCCTGAGCGACAAGGTCGGGCTTTCGCAGAATGCGTGCTGGCGGCGGCTAAAGGCGCTTGAGGCTTCGGGCGTTATCAAGAGCCGCACAGTGGTCCTCGACCGCAATCGTCTCGGGGCGGGCTTTGTCGTCTTCTCCATGATCAAGACCCGGCATCATTCCGCAGGCTGGCTGAAGAAGTTCCGGAACCACGTCTCGGCCATTCCCGACGTGGTGGATTTCTACCGGATCGGCGGCGAGTACGATTACATGCTCA
Organism: uncultured Alphaproteobacteria bacterium; assembly: GCA_963805325.1. GTDB lineage: Bacteria > Pseudomonadota > Alphaproteobacteria > Rhizobiales > Afifellaceae > DASWJZ01. The sequence continues at coordinate 220,037 of CAWDTS010000020.1, forward strand.
AGATCATTACGCACGATATGGCGGGTTACGACGAGGTCTACAAACGACTGATCGAAGATATCGAGCTCGAATTTGTGACCTCCTATTTCGTCATGGAGGCGATTGAGGAACAGCGTCCGATACCGTTCGGTTGAGCTCTCCGAGACGGTGGAATTTCCCGTCTATTAAAGATTTGTTGTATGGGGACTTTTTGACCCAGAGATGACATGGACCGCTCCAAAGCGGCGTCGGATCAGCGTATCATTACCCTTCAAATTAGTGTGCGGTGTCGATGCTCAGCCGTTCGCTGGACCGACGGCAATACCCGGACCTCGGCGCGGAGCGAACCCCCAGAAACCACGGCATATCGTTTGGGCGGTCTTTGTACCAAGCGGGGAGAGCAGAGTTTTGGACTTTCGGCGTGCTATCCGCCCAAAGGTGAACTAAGGGGCGCCGCCCAAATCCTGCGGCCGAAACGGGCCATGGACCGCTGCCCGACCATGGATTACGACCAGCGGCGTGCGTGCCGAGATGGCGGCTATACCCCCGGTGCCTGAATGTGCGGCTGCGCGCGTCGGGGGGCCATTTGCGTTGGCCAACGAGCGATTCAGGAGGGTGCTTGTCTCGACGTAGGAAGTCCACGATCTACGACATCGCGGTAGCCGCTGACGCGTCGCCCACAACGGTCAGCCTCGTGCTCAACGATTCCTGGCAGCGATATCGCATCAAGCCGGAGACCGCGACCCGAATCCTGAAATGCGCCGAGAGTCTGGGCTATGCCGTCAATTTGAAGGCGCGCGGATTGCGGCTGTCGCGATCCGGTCTCGCGGGCATGATTCTGCCGCACTATCGCAATCGTTTTTTTGCGGGCCTGGCCGAGGCGTTTGAGGCGAACGCGCGCGGTCGTGGGCTCTGTCCGATCGTGGTGAGCACACATCGCAATCCGGAAAACGAGATGAGCGTGACCGGGACTTTGCTCGCCCAGCAGGTCGAGTTCCTTTTCTTCTCCGGAGTTTACAATCCGGATCTGCTCAACGACATGTGTCGGGCCGCCGGGGTCAGGTGCGTCAATATCGATCTTCCGGGCACGCGCGCACCGTCGGTCGTTTCCGACAATCGTGGAGGCGCAAGAGATCTTACCAAGGTGGTCGTCGGCAAACTTCTCAGCAGAGGGGCCGACGCCTCGGAGATTTTCTTTTTCGGCGGGGTGGCCAAGGACGACGCCACGCGCAATCGGCTGATAGGTTTCAAGGAGGCGGTGGCCGAGCATGGGATCAAGCTCGGACCGCACGCAATCGACTGTTGCGGTTATCCGCCAAGCGACGCGGCGCTGTCGCTGGCCAAACGTTACGCTCAGCTAGGGCGTCTTCCGTCCGGCCTCTTCGTCAACGGCGTCACAGCGCTGGAGGGCGCGCTGCGCTTCACTTCCACGCTTCCGTCAAGCGAGTTCCATTCGGTTATCGTCGGCACCTTCGACTGGGATCCTTTCGGAGCGCATCTGCCCTTCGACGTGACGATGGTGCGCCAGGATGTCGAAGTCATGATGAGCGAGGGCTTTGCGCTGCTCGACGCTTACAACTTCGATTTCAGTCCGCTTGTGGTGGTACCTACCAAGTTCGGAAAGGTGGGAGAGCTCGACGGCGTCGAAGAAGATTGGAACGGCGAGGTCGACGCCGTCCGCCGCAGTCGAGAACCAGCTTCCGTCTCCTGACCTGCCGGCCATTCGGCCGATCTCATCCGCACGCCCAGCACGATCTGCAGAACGCGATGCTAAATCTATTTAGCGGCTTGACCATGCAAATGCGTTGGTTTCTATTTGCCTGAATTCAAAAGATGTGACGCCGCCCATTGCTCGCGCGACGGCATGACTGGAAAGGGAGGCGAGAGGAGCAACGCTACCCACCCCGCGATGGGCGCATGTCAGTTGCTCGATGGCAGCTCAAATAGACTCCGGCCTCTAAGAAGCCGTCGAAGAATCAAAAAGGCATTCAGCCTGCAATAGGGAGGACTTTAGCAATGCTGAAAAAGACAGTGTGCCTCGCCGCGATCGGTGCGGCTCTTTCGCTTGCGACTTTAGGCGGGGCGAGCGCCAAGGACGTCAAGATCGGCGTCGTCGTGAAGATCGGCGGCATCCCGTGGTTCAACGCGATGGAGCAAGGCATCAAGGAAGAAGGCGGCAAGATGGGCGACGACGCCTTCATGATCGGTCCCACCAGCGCCGATCCGGCACTGCAGGTTCGCGCCATCGAAGATCTTATCGCCCAGGGCGTCGATGTGATCGGCGTCGTGCCCAACGATGCGGCGGTGATCGAGCCGGTGCTGCAGAAGGCGCGCGATGCGGGCATCAAGGTCGTGACGCACGAATCGCCCGACCAGAAGAACGCCGACTGGGACTTCGAGATGGTCTCGGCCCAAGGTTATGGCGAGGCACATGCCGAGATGCTCGCCAAGTTGATGGGTGGCAAGGGCAAGTATGTCGTGTACGTCGGCTCTCTGACGGTGCCGCTTCACAATCTGTGGGCGGATTTCGCCATCAAGTATCTCAAGGACAAATATCCCGATATGCAGTTGCTCGGAGATCGCTATGGCGTCGCCGAGAGCGTTGACGACAGCCGCAAGACTGCGCTCGACGTGATTGCGGCGAATCCCGATATCGGGGGCTTCCTGACCTTCGGGAGCCAGGGTCCGATCGGTGCCGGCCGCGCCCTCGACGAACAGCACCTCTGCGACAAGGTTCCGCTCGTCGGCTCCTTCTCGCCGGGGCAGGGCTCAGCGCTTTTGAAGTCCGGCTGCATCGACGGCGGCTTCATGTGGAATCCGATGGAAGCAGGGCGCGTCTTTGTCCGCATCGGCGATCTGCTTGCCAGCGGCGGCGAGGTCACGGACGGCATGACGATCGAAGGTCTCGGTGTCGTGCATCCGGACTTCAAGGAAGGCAACATCATCGTCGATGCCCTGCAGCCGATCACCGTCGATACGGTCGACGAGCTTGCGGGAATGGGCCTCTAGTCGGATAAATCCGTCGGCTCTGCGCCGGGCTGCTTTAGGGCGGCCCGGCGCCTGTCTTCCAACGGCCACTCTCGGCGGGCGCTCTTGACGAACGGGATTGCCAACGATGTGCCGCCAGTGACACCGCCGATCCTGTCGCTGAGCAATGTGAGCGTGACTTTTGGCGGCGTCAAAGCGCTGCAAGAGGTGAGCTTCGAGGTTCTGCCCGGCGAGGTTCAGTGCATCGCCGGTGAGAACGGCTCCGGCAAGAGCACCTTGATCAAGGTCATCACCGGCGTCTATCGGCCCGAGCCGGGCAGCAACTTTTCGGTCAGCGGCAAGACGGTGGAGGCCATGACGCCCGGACAGGCGCGCGCCGCGGGCTTTCAGGTCATTTGGCAGGATCTCTCCCTGTTCAACGAGATGACCGTCGCCGAGAACATTGCCATCGAGGCGGTGCTCGGCGCCGTGCCGAAGCTGGTCGACCACGCCGCGATGCGCCGCACCGCGACTGCCGTGCTTGAAAGGCTGGGGACACAGCTCGACGTCGACGCCCGGCTCGGCGGCTTCGGCGTGGCGCAGCGCCAGATCGTGGCGATTGCGCGGGCGCTGGTACGCGAGGCGCGCGTCATATTCATGGACGAGCCCACGTCATCGCTCACCCGGCAGGAGACGCTTCTTCTCCTCGACATCGTGCGCACGCTTTCCAAGAGCGGGATCGCCGTCGTTTTCGTCAGCCATCGGCTCGCCGAGGTTCTGGAGATTTCCACGCGCGTGACCGTGCTCCGCGACGGACGCCTGGTCGGCGTCTATCCGACCAAGGACATGACGCAGACGCACCTCGCGGAGCTGATGACCGGAAAGACCTTGAACCAGGCGGTCACCGCCCGCGATGTCGGATACGCCGTGCCGGTTCTGAGGGTCTCCGGGCTCACGCGGCACGGCGAATACAAGGACGTGTCCTTCACCATCCACAAGGGCGAGACCCTCGGCTTGACGGGCCTCCTCGGCGCGGGGCGAACGGAGCTCGCCCTGTCGATCTTCGGGATGACGCGGCCTGCAGGCGGGGACATCGCAATCGACGGCACCCCGGTCCGGCTGCGCTCAAATCGCGACGCGATCCGCTCCGGCGTCGGCTATGTCTCGGAGGACCGCCTCTCGCTCGGCCTCATTCAGCAGCAGTCGATCGCCGACAATCTCGTGGTCACCGTTCTCGGCAAGATCCTCGAAGCAGGGCTGATCTCCCCGCGCAGGAAGCAGAGGCTCGTCGCCAAGTGGATCGGCGATCTGGCGATCAAGGTCGGCGCGGCGGAAGATCCCATCACGACCCTCTCCGGCGGCAATCAGCAGCGCGTCGCGATCGCCAAGTGGCTTGCGACCGAGCCGAAGCTGCTCATCCTCGACTGCCCGACCGTCGGAGTGGACGTCGGCGCCCGCGCCGGCATTTTCGAGATCGTCAGGCAGCTCGCAGCGGAAGGCCTCGCCATCCTGCTGATCTCCGACGAGGTGCCCGAGGTGTATTTCAATTCGGACCGTGTCCTGCACATGAAGTCGGGCAGCATCGTCGGCGAGTACGATCCGAGGAGCGTGAGCCTCGCCGAGATCGAAAGAGCCGTCTATGCGTAGCCTGACCAGAACGCTGCGCGCCAATCCCACCGAATCCTGGCTGCTCGGGCTTCTTGTTGCGATTTCCGTGGCGCTGTCGTTCGCGGCGCCCGAGTATCTGACCTTCGCAAACGTCTTCAACCTGCTGAACACGAGCGCGGTCAATCTCATCTTCGCGGTCGGTCTTCTTGTCGTCCTGATCTCCGGCGGAATCGACATCTCCTTCGCCGTTGCGGCCTCGGTGGTCCAGTACGTCGTGGCGACGATCCTGATCGATGTCGGCGGCGGCGGGTGGGTCAGCGGCGTTCTTCTTGCGGCGGGAGTGGGCATAGCGCTCGGTGCCGTCAACGCCGCCTTCATCTACGGCTTCGGCATCATCTCGATCGTCGTGACGATCGCGACCTTCAACATCTTCTTCGGGCTGCTGATGTTCGTCACGCACGGCGTTTCGATCTACGCCCTGCCCGAATGGTGGACGCACCGCACGGCGCTCATCAGCTTTCAGCAGGCGAACGGGCTTTGGGCCGACCTCACGCTTCCGGTTCTGATCATGGCGATCTGCGTGTTCGCGACCTTTGTTCTGGTGCGCTTCACCACGACCGGACGGCAGCTATACGCTTTTGGCGACAATCCCGAAGGCGCGCGGCGGCTCGGCATCAACATCGCGGCGATGCACTTCATTCCGTATTGCTGGCTCGGGATGATGGCCGGGATCGGCGGCCTCGCGCAGGTGCATTATACGCAGGAGGTCGTGCCGAACGCGCTCATCGGGCGAGAGCTCGACGTGCTGGCTGCCGTCGTGCTGGGCGGGGCGCGTCTCGGCGGGGGGAGGGGATCCGTGCTCGGCTGCGTGCTCGGCGTGTTCCTGGTTTCCGTGACGCAGAACGGGCTGAACCTTCTCGGAATCTCCCCCTATGCGTTCAAGATGATCATCGGAGCGATCATTCTCGTCGCAATTACGCTTTCGAGCGAACAGCTAACGCGTTTGCTCAGCGGAAGCAGGCGCGCGGCGGACCAGCATGGTTGAGGCGGTCCCCGGCCTCCGCGGCAAACGCCGCCGCGCGAGCGGCCTCGCAGGCCGGGTCGCAGCGGTCGGCCCCGAGACCATCGGGCTCGCCGTAGCCCTGATCGCCGTCATTGTGATCTTCAGCGTGTTCAGTCCGCGCTTCTTGACGCGTGCTACATTCAATTCCGCTGCCTTCCAGTTGCCCGAGCTCGGGCTCCTGACGCTGGCGATGCTGATGCCCATCATCTCCGGCGGCCTCAATCTCTCGGTGACTTTCAGCGCCAACATTTGCGGGCTGACGCTGGCCTGGGTGTTTCATGCCTATGGCGGGATGGACGCCGGACCCATGGTCTTTCTTGTGGGCGCGCTGGCTGCGCTGTGCGTGGGCGCGGCGACCGGCCTCGTCATGGGAACGGTCATCGCATTCACCGGCGCCCATCCGATCCTCGTCTCCCTTTCGATGATGATCTTCGTACGCGGCCTCGGAGAGTTTCTCACCCGCGGCGGAGACATTTCGGGCTTCCCTGATTTCATCAGTCCGCTCGGCCACGGAACGCTTCTCGGCATTCCGGTCCCGATGCTCATCCTGATCGCCGCGTTTGTGGTCTGGCACGTGATGATGTCGCGCGGGCGGCTCGGCTTCGGCACGTACATGATCGGCTCCAACATCGAGGCGACGCGCTACTCCGGCGTCAACACCAAGCGCGTGCTGGTCATGATCTACGTCCTTTCCGGCGTCATGTGCGGGATTGCCGGCATCATCATGCTTGCACGGTTCAATTCGGTGCGCGTCGGCCACGGCGAGTCGTACCTTCTGATCACAGTGCTCGCCTGCTTCCTCGGCGGCGTAAATCCGTTCGGCGGCTTCGGCAGGGTCACATCCGTCTTCCTCGCGCTTGTCATCCTCCAGGTCCTTTCGTCCGGGCTCAACCTGCTCGGGGCAAACCAGCATCTCGCGACGGCGATGTGGGGCATTCTTCTGATCGCGGTGATGGTCCTGCGCTGGGCTTCGGCGCGGTTTGGTTTTTTTGGCAAAGGCGGGAGTGGTGAGCGATGAGGGGGTTCGGCGTTCATACGAGCATGTGGGCGATGGGCTGGACCCACGAAGCGGCGGAGCGCGCCGTCGCCGCGGCCAAGAAATACGAGGTCGACTTCATCGAGATCGCGCTTCTGCAGCCGGCCGCAGCGGATGCTGCTCACACGCGCAAGCTGCTTGACCAGAACGGTCTCGTCGCAGTGTGCTCGCTCGGCCTGCCCGAGCGGGCGTGGGCTTCCGTCCGGCCCGACGCGGCAATCGAGTATCTCGACGTCGCCATCAACAAGACGGCCGACATGGGCTGCGAAGCCCTATCCGGCGTGATCTACGGCGGGATCGGAGAGCGAACAGGGAAGCCGCCGACGCAAGGGGAGATCGACAACATAACGCGCGTGCTCGTGGCGGCCGCAAGAACCGCGAAGTCGCGCGGGATCGAGCTCGGAGTCGAGGCCGTGAACCGCTACGAAAATCATATCGTGAATACGGCGCAACAGGCCGTCGATCTGGTGGAGCGGGTCGGCGCAGACAACGTCTTCGTACACCTCGATACCTATCACATGAACATCGAGGAGAAGGGCGCGGCGCTCGGTATTCTCGTGGCGCGCGATCACTTGAAATACATCCATCTTTCGGAGAGCGATCGGGGCACGCCGGGAGAAGGCAACTGCCCCTGGGACGCGATCTTCACCGCGCTCGCCGCCATCGACTTCAAAGGCGGGCTTGCCATGGAGAGCTTCATCAACCTGCCGGCGGAGATCGGGGCGGGACTTTCCGTCTGGCGGCCGGTCGCAAAGAGCGAAGCCCATGTCATGGGCAAGGGGCTGCCCTTTCTCAGAAACAAGGCGCGTCAGTACAACCTGATCCAATAAGCCACTCTACGTTCGGCGCGATGGCGGCACGATGCGCTCCTTCCTGTGCGCTCTCCCTTGCCATGTTCGCTTATGGTGCATTCCCGGAAGTGTCGTCAGCTCCCAGTTACTTCCGAAGTTCATCACAAAGCGGACTCTGGTCGGCTGACGAGCGGTGTTTTTGAGATCACGGCATAGTTGCGGTCCGACTCAGAGATTGCCGGCGGCGGCGCATCTCACGCGACCTTCCGTTGCTCGATCGGAGGGACGATGCTGCCGCCAGCGGAGGCGTTCGCTTCAGGAGGCTCGGGACCGGGCAGCCGGGTGGATATTTGCCCAAGTCGCGAGGCTTGCAGCAGCCGCAACGTGGGGGATGGCCCTGGCCAAGATCCGGAATCGGTTTGGGAAGCCGGAGGCGGGTCTGTCAGGCGGCGTCCCTGTTCGGCGATGCGTTCCATCAGGCCGGTCAGCGTGCCGGTGCTGTCGTGCGTCACCTCGCTGACCGTCGTCTCCTTCCACTGCGCCCTTGTCTTGAGCCAGAAGATCGCGGCTGTGACCGACTGCGGCCCTTCCCCAAGCGCCTTCCGATAGAGACTCTCGGCGACTTTGCTGTTTGCCTTGATGTGTCCGGTGTCGAGTTCGTCGCGGTAGTGCTTCCTGAGTGTCTTCGGATCGATGGTGAGCACCCGCGCGATCTTGTCCGCCGGCACGCAGAGCTTCCGCGGGAAGATATCTGATTTTGGGTCGGCTTTGAGGATCGGAAACGGCATACATTGGTGCGCAGCTGACCTTTGGCCTCGCGCGCGCCAAGGTCGCCCAAGGGTCAGAAGCGGACGAATCGGCATCTTGGTCGGGCGACACGGTCCGCCGGCACGCAGAGCTTCCGCGGGAAGATATCTCATTTTCGGGTCGGCTTTCAGGATCGGAAACGGCATACATTGGTGCGCAGCTGACCTTTGGCCTCGCACGCGCCAAGGTCGCCCAAGGGTCAGAAGCGGACGAATCGGTATCTTGGTCTGGCGACACGAGTTCGAGCTTCAAATCACGCACCCCCGAAAGACGCCGAGGAATTCTACACTCAGAGCGACGACACTGGGCTCGTGGCCGATCTGGCGCAGGGCGCGGCTGACGAAGTGGGCACTGAGGCAGGCTTCCATGCCAACCACGCACGGCGGCAGCTTGCTGAACGTCTCGGCGAGCGCCAGACGCTTGATCTTGCGGCGGAAGGCGATCTTGCCGTCGTCGCCGAAGCCGACGACGTGGAAGACTTCCTTGCCGATTTCGATCCCGATCGAGCTAAGGGGTGGTGTGGCGGCGTCCATGGCCTGCTTCTCCGGTTGATGCGAAGCAGTCGACGCAGACTGCTTGGGGGAAGCAGCCGGTCCATCCCATTAACAGACGAGCATTAGTGAAAT
>CAWDTS010000021.1:0-58570 GCA_963805325.1 uncultured Alphaproteobacteria bacterium
TTACGATCGCGCACCCCCGAAGGCCGCCGAGATTCTACACTCGGACCGACGACACTCGTCCGAAGCGTTAGAGAACGCCAACACCCAGGAATCCAGTGGGGGATGCGGTCCGAAGTTGTCAGACAGGACGCCCGCCGACCTGCCGGGTCAGGACGCCAAGAAGAGTTCAAGAGAATGTGCGCGGGCGCGGGGATTGGCGGAGGAGAGGAACTGAAATCCAACATTCTCTGCCGAGATGGCGGAAGTTGTGCGGAGCCGGAGTCGGTGCGCCTAAATCTGCGAAATGTCGGTGGGCGGAGGACGAAAGTCGCCGGCGATTACCTCAGGCGATTGCTGCGTCTCTAAGCAGACTGGCGCGCGGAAGCGTACCGGAATAAGAGCATCGGAGACGAATCCACGATCGGGAAACCGAAATCGGTGAACAGCTCAGTCCCGCACGCAACATGCTTCGTGCTAGCGAAAAGAAGCCCATGGCGACGCTTAAATCGGCCGGCCTGATCCTTCCCGCCGTAAAGAAGCGCGCGGCGCCGCTTCGCAGCGACGTCGTCGATGCTCTGCGAAAGGCGATCATAGAGGGCCGACTCGCTCCTGGGTCGCGGTTAATCGAACGCAAGCTGATCGACATGACCGGCGTATCGCGGACGGTAATCCGCGAAGCGCTGCGGCAGCTTGAGTCGGAACAGATCGTCGAGACGATCCCGAACAAGGGACCCATCGTTCGGCAGCTTACGCGTGCTGAGGCGGAGGATCTCTATCTGATCCGCTCTGTGCTGGAGGGGCTCGCGGCCCGAATGTTCGTCGCCAACGGAAATCCGAAGGACATCGCCGCACTAAAAGACGCGCTCGACCAGACGGCCGAGGCATACAAGGAGGGCGCTCCAGATCGCATTCTCGAAGTGAAGAACGAGTTCTACAACATCCTCTTCACAGGCGCCGGCAGCGAGACGCTTTCGGCAATGATCTCCACGCTCTACGCGCGGATCTGGCGCTGGCGGGCGCTGGGACTCGGGCACCCGAACCGCTCGCCCGTCCGCTCCCGACAGAGCATTGGCGCGCTCCGCGATCTCTATCGCGCGCTGAAAGCCCACGATGGCGATCTGGCCGAAAAGATCGCCCGGAGCGAGGCGATGAACGCATCGGCGGAGATCATGCAAATCTTCGGCGAGATGCACTCCGAGACACTCTAGCGTCGGAAGACCGAAAGCAGGGTCAATCGTCACACCCGGCGAGGGTTGCTGACTTCGCAGGTCATACCGTATTACAGCTGCCATTCTTGGGAGTTCGGTGATGACCGAGTCGGAAGACGCAGACATGCCGATCGTCCAGGGCTTCAAGTTTCTAGCGCAGCATGAACTGAACGGATTCGGGAATCTGGGCGAGGGGATCGCGATCCAGAGAACGTGCGACGGCCGTCGCATCCTGTGGCTTGCGCACGAGACCGCGCCCAAGAATTTCACCGGGGTCGATGTCAGCGACCCGCGCGCGCCGGAGGTCGTTGTCCAGACCGATCTTCCCGAGTCTTTTATGCGCTCCAATTCGCTTGAGGTTGTCGGCGATATCATGGCTGTCGCTTATCAAACCAGGCAACACGGCCAGGGTCCGGCGGGCCTGGAGCTGTTCGATATCGCGGAACCCGAAAGACCGAAGTCCATTGTGTTCTTTGATTGCTCGGGCCCGCACTCGCGCGGCGTGCACCAGCTCTGGTTTTGCGATGGTGAATACGTCCACATGTCCGCCGGCGCAGCGGATTTCCAACCCCACCGCCCGAGCGACGACCAGTTCTATCGCATCATCGACGTTCGCAATCTTACGAAGCCGGTGGAGGTCGGGCGCTGGTGGGTGCCGGGCGTCCGCGTCGGTGACAGCGAGGGTCCGCCGGTTCAGCACAATCCGGCCGGCGCTGGCTTTCGTGTCCACAATACGAACGTTTACACGCGGCGTCCGGATCGCGCCTATCTCGGCTGTATCGACGCTGGCGTTGTAATTCTCGATATCGCCGACAAGTCGAATCCGAAGGTCGTTTCTCGGTGGAACAACTCACCGCCCTATTTCGGCTTTGCGCATACCGTCCTGCCCCTATTCGACCGCGAGCTTCTCGTCGTGACAAACGAATCGATCGAGGACGCAGCGGGCGACTGGCCGAAGCTGGTGTGGGTAGTTGACGGACGCTGTGAAGAGAATCTCGTTCCGATTTCAACATGCCCACTGCCGCCCGTTGAAGGGTTCAAGAATCGCGGCGGCCGCTACGGCGCGCACAACATCCACGAAAACATCCCGACCCCGATGTCCTTTCAGTCGGAGGAGATCATTGTCGGGACGTTCTTCAACGGCGGCCTCAGGGCCTACGACATTTCCGATGCGTATCGGCCTCGAGAGATCGGCTGCTTCGTGCCGCCCGCGCCGGAGAGGTCGCCCGTCGGCTCGATCCAGCTGAACGACGTTTTCGCCGACGAGCGGGGCGTCGTCTACACGGTCGATCGGTTCGCCGGGGGGCTCTACATTCTCGAAATGGATTTTTGAGCCGCGACAAGCGTCCCGCGTGACGACTGACTTCTCGCCACGAGTCGCCATTGACTATTCTGATCACACCGTCGTATCGTAATACGCTATGGAGGGAGCGCTGAAATGAGCGCATCAAAGGTGAAGGTCGGAATCATCGGCCTCGGAAGATGGGCGCGGGTGCTGACACGCGCCGCGCAGAACTCCGACAAGCTGGGAATCGTTGCCGGCTTCAGCCGCTCCCAGGACAAGCGCGAGGCCTTCGCCCGCGATACCGGCGTTGAGCCCGTTTCGGACCTGAAGTCGCTGCTTGCCCGAAAGGACATAGAAGGAGCGATCCTCACGGTCCCGAACGAGCAGCATCTGCCGGTCGCGATCGAGGTCGCGAAGGCCGGCAAGCACATCTACACTGAAAAGCCGATCGCCAGTACGCTTGAGGCTGGGCTTGCGATAGAGGCGCTGGAGAAGACCTACGGCGTCACGGTGACGGTCGGTCACAGTGCCCGGCTTCTCGGCGGAATGCGCCAGATTCGCAGGGCGATCGAGGCCGGTGAACTCGGCCGGGTCGGGTTCATCGAGGCGAACTTCTCCAACGAACGTGCGCTCGAACTGACACCCCAGACGTGGCGCTGGTACAAGGACCGGGCGCCGGGGGGGCCGCTCTCCCAGCTCGGGATCCACATGTTCGACGTCGTCCACTATCTCGGCGGCGATGTTGTCGAGGTCAGTTCAGTCGCCTCGAAGCTTTCGCCTGTTGGCGCCGAAGTCGACGATCAGTCGATGACGCTGCTTAAGTTTGCCGACGGCAAGGTGGCCTATGTCGGCACGTGCTGGACTTCTCCCGGCGTCTTCTCCGTGCGGGTGTTCGGGTCAAAGGGTCTGATGCACTACGAGATCGATTTCGGCACCTGGGATACGCCGGAGAAAATCCGAGCAAGCTCGACGCTCTACATTCAGCGTGGCAAGGACGGCTATGGCAAGCGCGAGGTTTTGCAGGAGCCGGAATCGAACATGTTCCGCGCCGAGCTGGAGCTTTTTGCGGAAAGCTGCCGCTCGGGCAAGACCAACGAGCTCAGCGCCTCGAACGCCAATGCGGCTGTCGCCTGCGTCTACGCTGCGCTGCGTTCGATCGATCGAAACGGCGCGCTGGTGAAGCTTGATGAAATGCGCGACGAGGCGCGCGCAAAGGTGAAAGAGGACGCGTGACTATACCCACTCGCATATTCTCCGAGCTGACGCAGCCGGAGATCGCTCGGCAGTTCAAGCGGAACCCGCTCGTCATCATGCCGACAGGCAGCGTCGAGCAGCATGGCGCGCACCTGCCGGCCGGCACCGATTCCTTTGCAGCGGGGATGGTGGCCGCGGCGGTCGCCGAGAGGATGGACGGCTTGGTGCTGCCCGGTCCGCTCGTCGGGGTGACTCCGATGCACATGCCCTACGAGGCGACCGTTACGCTTACACCGGACACGTTCATCCGCGTGATCACCGAGATCTGCGAGTCGGCGGCCAAGCACGGTGCGAAGATGCTGATGATCGTCAACTGGCACGAGGGGAACATTCCCTCGCTCGCCATCGCCGCGGAGGATCTGCATCGCCGCGTCGGCCTGACTATCGTCACCGTGCAGGCATGCTACGTGGCTGACGATCTCTTCGGTGCGCAGTGCAACGGCCTGACACATGGCGGAGAGATCGAGGCCTTGGCGGTGCTCGCCACGCGGCCTGATCTGGTCCACCTCGACCGTATCGGAAATACGTCCGACCATCAGCGGGGCCGCCACATGGACAAGCTCCGCCGTACACGAAGCTACCAGCCGGTACTGACCGACATTCGCAACATCGCGCCGACTGGATGGTACGGCGATCCAGCGGGGGCCACCGCCGAGCGCGGCATCGCGATGATGGAGAAGATAGCCGATGCGATTGCGAGCGAGGCGGGCGAGCTATTCAGCCAACTGAACCGTGTGCTCGGCGGTGCGGCGGAGGTGAAACACCTGCGTGAGGTCAGCCCTTGATGGCCAAGGTCATCGCTTTGAAAGACACGAAGGCAATGAACCTGCCGGGCAGGCGGGCACGCGAGATGCTTGGCGCCCGGACAGGCGCTGCGGCTTCGACCCTCCGCCTGGTGGAGATCGAGCCGGAGCGTGCCGGCGAACGCCGGCGCGGTCCGCATGTCCATCACGGCTTCGAGGAATGCATCCACGTCCTCACCGGGGAGGGACTGACCCGCACGGATGAAGGCGAACATCCCGTTGCGGCCGGGGACACGGTTCTGGTTCCGGCTGAACAGCGGCATGCGACCTACAACACCGGTACGGGCTTGCTGCGACTTCTCTGCTTCTTCCCCGTGAACGACATCCGACCCGGCACGGTCGAGTTTGCGTCTTGGGACTCAGGCGAGGGGACATGACAATGCCCGATGTGCTCTGCCTCCGTCCGGAAGCCGATTTCACCCGTGTCGGCGTTGCCCCGCCCAAAACGCTGAACGTCACCTACATGTCGCCTGCCGACGCTGCCGTGCCAAAGGCCGTGAAGGCTGCCGACGCACTTGTGATCCCCGCTGTCGGTCCAAAGCTCCGGCTCGATCTCTTTGTCGATACGTCGATTCGCCTCGTGCAGGTCACCGGGGCGGGTGTCGATCGTGTCGACGCAAAAGGATTGAAGGGTATCGGTATTCCAGTCGCGAACGTTCCCGGCGGTAGCAACGACGCCGTCGCCGAGTATGCGGTGTCGTGCGCGACGGTGCTTCTGCGCCGGTTCACCCAGTCTACCGCTGCGATCCGCAAGGGTGACTACAGCGCGTTCCGCAGTCGGTTCGTGAGCGAAAACGTCGATGGCCTCGAAGGCCTTCTTGTCGGTGTGGTCGGAATGGGGGTCATCGGGACCGCCGTCGCGCGAAAATTCGCGCAAGCCGGCGCCCGGATCGCTTTCTACGACCCGGCGCCGGTCAGTCCTGCCATTGCGGCCGAGCTCGATGCGAAGTCAATCAGTCTCGACGATCTCGTCGCGCAGGCGGACGTCGTGTCTCTGCATGTTCCGCTGCTGGCAGGCACTGAAAATCTGATCGACGCCAAGCGGCTATCGTCGATGAAGTCCGGTGCGGTGCTCATCCAGGCATCACGCGGAGGGATTGTGGATGAAGCTGCTTTGGCTGCATCGCTCGAGTCAGGGAAGCTCGGCGGCGCCGCGGTCGATGTCTATTCGAGCGAGCCGCCGACAGCGGAAAATCCGTTGCTTCGCCTCTCCGACGCCGCTGCGGAAAGAATCATACTCACGCCTCACATCGCGGGCGTTACCCGCCAGTCGTGGAGTTTGCTCTTCCGCTCCGCGTGGGAGAACGTGACGCGCGTCCTGATCGACGGCCAGCCGCCGAGGCATGTCGTTCAATGAGCCATCGCCGCCGCCCGCAAGACGCATCGAGCCCGTCCGTTCCGGTGCGTGGGGTCCGTGTGTATGGCCTCGCAAGCGAGGGTAAAAGAAGTTGAGTGGGGCACAGCCAAAAACGGCCAATCAGGACACACGCCCCGCGAAGGCGAAGGTCGTCGCCACCCATATCTCGAAGTGGTACGGCGACCTTGAGGTGCTCCACGACGTCAGTCTCGAGATCTACCGCAGGAGTTCGTGTGTCTGCTGGGCCCGAGCGGCTGCGGAAAGACCACGTTGCTGCGCATCCTCGACGGCCTCATCCTCCCCGACGAGGGCTCGGTCGAGCTGGACAGCGAAGTGATCACCGGGCCGCCGCGCCAGGCGGCGATGGTGTTCCAGCAGTTCGGCCTCTTCCCCTGGAAGACGGTCAGTCAGAACGTGGCCTTCCCGATGGTCCTCGACCGCGTGCCGCAAGCCCAGATCGATCAGAAGGTGCAATCGGCCATCGAGCTGGTCGGGCTGAAAGGCTTCGAGGCGTCGTACCCCGACAATCTCTCGGGCGGCATGCGCCAGCGCGTCGGCATCGCCCGCGCTCTTGCCCTCGGCCCCGAGCTGCTCCTGATGGACGAGCCCTTCGCTTCCGTCGACGCCTATACGCGCGAGCTCCTGCAGGCCGAGCTGCTGTCGATCTGGGAACGCTTCCGGCAGACCGTCGTGTTCGTCACGCACAGCATCGATGAGGCAATCACCCTCGCCGACAGGATCGTGGTTATGAAGACAAAGCCCGGGGAGGTCTACCACGTCTTCGACGTGCCGATCGACCGCCCGCGGACCATCGCGAGCGTCCGTCAGCACCCGGCCTACGAGCCGCTGCGCGAGAGGATCTGGGAAGACATGCTCAAGGGCAGCGGGAGGGCGGTGTGATGGACGTGATGGACGCGGGAGAAGGCCTTCCGCACGCGCGTACCGCCTTGCGTGAGCGCGTCAAGCTGCGCAGGCGGCAGACCGAGCGGCAGAAGAGGAACCGCTTCCTGCTCATCCGGGCGCTGTCGTTCGTGGTGGTGCTGGGTGCCTGGGAGATCTACGGCCTGAACTCCCTGGAGATCATCTTCACGCCGTTCACGACGGTGATGGCGCACCTTTACCAACTGCTCGTCAGCGGGCCCCTCGTCGGCGCCTTGGTCTACAGCGTGTCGATGTTCCTCGGCGGGTTGGTGATCGGCAGCATCATCGGCATCACGCTCGGCGTCGCCATGGGGCGGTTCGCGAACTTCGAGGCTGCGGTAGGCATGTACATCTACGCCATCTACTCCACGCCGCTGGTGGCTCTGATCCCGCTCATCTCGCTGTGGTTCGGGTTTGGCATCGAGGCACAGCTCATCATCATCTCGATGTTCGTCCTCTTCCCCGTCACCATCGCGGTCTACAACGGCGTGCGAAGCGTCGACGCCTCGCTGGTCGAGGTCGCGCGTTCCTTCCGCGCCAACGAGATGGAGATGTGGCGGCACGTGATCATCCCGAGCGTCGTCCCCTACATCGTCACGGGCCTCTCCCAGGGCGTCGCCATGGGTCTGGTTGGGATGTTCATCTCCGAGATCTACACCGCGTTGTCCGGCATGGGCCAGCTCCTGGCCTACTCGGCCAACTCCTACAAGACAGCCGACATGCTGGCCGTGCTCCTGACGGTGATGATCCTCGGGGTCTTCTTCCGCACGGTCATCGAGCAGCTCAGGAAGCGCCTCGCCCCCTGGTTCAACAAGGACACGGGACGGTGAGCGCAGCGCGCGCTCGCAATCGATCGGTGTCACGGGAACGGAATAGGTCCGTTCCCGCGCACGAAAAGGGAGGAAACAAATGAACAGATCTGAAGACAGGATGGTTCAAGGAGCAAGCCGCTAGCGCTGGCGGCAGGGTTCATGGCCTCAGGCCTGCTGGCCGGCACGGCCAGCGCTCAGTCCTCGGATGACTGGGCCACCGTAACCGATGACACGCCCTGGCAAGTGATCGGCGCCACCGTGGCGGTCTCGCCGCCCAAGGTCGTGTTCTTCGTTCCTTTCATCGCGCAGGCCGAAGGCTTCTTCGACAAGGAGCACCTCAAAGTCGAGCTGGTTCCCGAGACCAGCGGCGTTCCGGCTTTCCTCAGCACGGTCGTCGGCTCCACAAAGTTCTCCTTCACCTCGGCCACTGACCCGATTATCGCTGCCTCTCACGGACAGGCCGCGCACGTGATCTGGTCCTACGGTCTGAAGCTCGACACCGTATGCATCGGCGGCGACGACATCAAAACGGCCAAGGATCTGGTCGGCAAGAATGTCGGCGTAACGGATACTGGCGGCTTCGCCCAGACCCTGCTCCAGGCCTGCCTCTCGCCCGACAACGTGGATATGAAGGACGTCACGCAGATCAACATGCAGCGCTCGGGCTTCGTCCCCGCCCTGGTTAGCAAGCGTATCTCCGCGGCCGTCTTCCACGCCGACGGCGCGTACACTGTCCTGCAGAAAGACCCCGGTGTCCACGTTCTCGCCTACGAGTGGGATACGTTGCCCAAGTGGTGGTATGGCGCTCTGGCTGCCAACGACGACTACGCCCAGGCGAACCCCGGCGAGGTCAAGCGCTTCGTCAGGGCGTTGGTGCTTGCCAGCCGCTGGATGTACGACCCGGCCAATAAGGCCAAGGTCATCGCCGACGGCGCCCAGGCCAGCGGCGAGGATCCCGCGGCCGTCGAGTACGCCTACAACCTCATGATCAAGGGGAAGATCTGGCCCCTCAACGATGGCCTGCCGAGCGAGGACTCCTACCAGTTCACCGCCGGCAAGCTTAAGGACTTCGGCCAGATCGATACCGTCCCGGCCTACGACCAGACCATCGATCGGTCATACGTCGACGCCGTTCTCGAGAACGTCGGGAAGGTCGACGAATCGAAGTACTGATCTCCGGACAGCTCTGGTTGGGGCGTCGCGGCGACGACGCCCCAAAGAGCGCCACGGGCAGGCCCGCAATCCCGATGATCGTTGGTCAGTGCCCTGGTCCTTCGTGGGCGATGTGACCTTTTCCTTGTCTGGCGGCAACTGGATATCGCAGCTTCCAAACGGATTCATCGGCGTCTCCTTCAGCAGATGACGGTGTGCACTGCGACCGAACTTCAGCTCCGGACACCGGACGATCACGGGTGATTCGAAGCGGAACGGCCATCATCGATGAGCGTCGGCACGACGCCGTTCGGATTGAGCGTCAGATACCAGTCGGAGAGGTGGTCGTGATTTCGAGAGAACAGACGATCATCGAGCCATTCGAGATGCTTCTCGGCGGGGCAGATGCGCACCTTCAGGCTAAAGGTCGATTGTGAGGAGTGTTAGAGCTTAAGCATTTCCGTCAGCGTAACGTCACGGCGTAGACGAGATGGTTCGTATCGCAACGCGACAATCGCAGTTCAATCGGCTTGCCGTCGATATCAAAGGCTATCCGGTTGATCTCGAGGAGGGGCGTTCCGAGCGGCACGCCGAGCGCCCTTTCGTCGCCCCGCGCGGCGGCGACGGCTTTCAGCTTCTCGTCGGCGGAAACGACATTGATGCCGTAGCCGCTTTGATAAAGTGCGTAGATCGTGTTCGGGATCGGTCTCTTGTCGAGGTCGGGGAAGCGTTTCACCGGAACGATAATCGTTTCCCTTATGGCTGGTCGGGAGTCGACCATGCGCACGCGCGAGATTTCGATAACCTGCTCGTCCGGAGTCAGCCCTAGCCGCTTGCATTCCTGCTTGATCGCATTGCGCCGTCGGGTCGTTGCCTTGTCGCTAGTTGGTATCAGGCGCTCGCCGCCGGGCCTTGAGATCCGGAAGAATTTGAAGAGCGAGCGAGCCGGCGTCACCTCGGCGATAGTGGTGCCCTTGCCCTGCCGGCGCTCGACAAGACTTTCCGCAGCGAGGCTGTCGAGCGCCTTGCGCACCGTACCCTGGCTGACGCCCAGTTCCAGCGCGAGCGCGTGTTCGTTTGGAACCGTCGCGCCGGGCGCCCACGCTCCCTCGGCTATGCGGCGAAGGAAGGTCTCCCGCACCTGCTGATAGAGCGGTCGATAACCCAGTGTCTCAGCCATCAGGGTTCCTCGCAGCGCTTGTCTTGCACGATCGTTTCTATATAAGCTATCTTATATAAGACTTCGTCGATTGGAAAAAGGAATTGCTGCGTGACGATCCCCCATCTTCTCGTCCATCACCACAAAGACAATGTCGGCGTGGTCGTGGTGGAGGGGCTATCTTCGAACACCGACATGTTGTGCGTCATCACGGAGGATGATTCTGATTTTCATCTGACGTCGAAGAATGACGTGCCGATCGGTCACAAAGTGGCGCTCCGCGATCTCGCGGTCGGTGACACGGTGATCAAATACGGAGAAGACATCGGCAAGGTCGTCGCCCCGATCAAAAAGGGTGAGCATGTCCACGTCCACAATCTCAAGACCAAGCGCTGGTAGGGAAACGTACGATGGCCAAACCGGAAATCCTCGCCTACCGGCGTGAAAATGGTCGCGTCGGGGTCCGCAACTACGTCGCGATCCTGCCGCTCGACGATATCTCCAACGCCGCCTGCGAGGCCGTCGCGAACAACATAAAGGGCACGATGGCTCTGCCGCACGCCTACGGCCGACTACAATTCGGAGCCGATCTCGACCTGTTTTTCCGCACCATGATCGGCACCGGTGCCAACCCGAACGTTGCAGCCTGCGTGGTGATCGGCATCGAGCCCGAGTGGACGAAAGTGATCGTCGATGGCATCGCGAAGACTGGCAAGCCGGTCGCGGGGTTCTCTATCGAACAGAATGGCGACATCAACACGATCGCAACAGCGTCCCGCAAGGCGAAGGAATTTGTCCACTGGGCGACCGAGCTGCCGCGCGTGTCCTGCGACATCTCCGAACTGTGGATCTCGACCAAGTGCGGCGAGTCCGACACGACGACGGGCCTCGCGTCGTGCCCGACGGTCGGCAACATGTACGACAAGCTTCTGCCGACTGGCATCTACGGCTGCTTCGGCGAGACCTCCGAGATCACCGGCGGCGAGCATCTCTGCAAGGCGCGTGCTGCAACTCCGGAGGCCGGCGAGAAGTTCATGAAGCTGTTTCAGGCTTACCAGGACGAGGTCATCGAACCGTTCAAGACTTCCGACCTTTCCGACAGCCAGCCTACCAAGGGAAACATCCTCGGCGGCCTCACAACGATCGAGGAGAAGGCGCTCGGCAATCTGGAGAAGATTGGCCGCACGTCGAAATACGTCGACGCAATGGGGCCGGCGGAAACGCCATCAAAGGGCCCCGGCCTCTATTACATGGACACCTCGTCGGCCGCTGCCGAATGCGTGACGCTGATGGCAGCCGCTGGATACGTGATCCACACCTTCCCGACCGGGCAGGGCAACGTTATCGGAAACCCAATTCTGCCGGTCATCAAGATCTCCGGCAATCCGCGCACGCTGCGCACCATGTCGGAGCACATCGACCTCGACGTGACCGGCATCCTGCGTCGCGAAATGACCATCGACCAAGCCGGCGACGCCCTGATTGAGATGATCGTCAGGACAGCCAACGGTCGCAACACCGCGGCTGAGGCGCTTGGTCACCGCGAATTCGTGATGACGAAGCTCTACCGCTCGGCTTGAGGCCGTCGAAGGGGGCCCTCCGCGGCGCCCGGCTCAGTCGCAGTGGGCGGGTACATCTTGCGCGGCATCGCGCGAGGAAGGGATAGTTCCCGCCTATTAAAGAACTTCAGCCCTCGACCGCGCGATCAGGTTCTGCAGGGATGAGATGCGCCAGTGTCCACCCCGCGCCGAGCGGATGCCGCGGGCGTTCAGCGCTTCCGCGATGCCGGCAAGGGAGGAGACACCGGAAGCGCGGATTGCCGCCACGATGGGAAGGATGTTGGAGGCAAACCGGTCGGCTTCGAACATTTGTGCAGCACGGCCGAGTGCGGCGGCCGCACCTACGTTCCTCGGATTTCCTAGCCGCTTCCCTTGCGCCTTTCGCTGCGCCAGCGCGGTATCCCGGCCGAACCGAAACGCGAACTCGCTCTGCTGCCATGCTGCGCTTGGAAAATGGGAAGAGGCCCGACAATTCGCGCGGCAGCTGGCCAGCACCATCTCGCGGTCCGGCGACATCATGGCGCCGCTTCGAGCTCACAATCCAAAGTGGGACCAGCAGATAAGCAGCTTCGTGCAGAAGGCGTGCGCTTGACGCTAACCCGCGTCGACGCTCTGACGCCCGGTTCTGACCCGAATGTATGGACCGGCTGCTGATCGCAAGTGAGCGTGTGCGTGGATTGCGGAAGTCGCTGATATGTATCCGGCCTGTGTGCTCGGCTCGCGGGCCGTGGCCTTGATGGGAATACGCACGCGCCTTTGGCCTCATTAGCGGACAGGTTGGCAGGCAACCCTTTGGGTCATCAGGCTCAGGGCGCGTCTATCGATCCGTTCCATGCAGTGTCTCAATCGCGAACTCGGTTGAGGATCATCGGCTCTCAGATAGCCGAGACCTCGTGAAGGTGTGCATCGAAGGCTTTCCCGGTGCTCAGCACGCTCCAGGCGATCCGGGCGAGCTTGTTGGCGAGGGCTGTGGCGAGCTTGTTGCGATGCATGCGAGGCGCCGCGTTTTGCAGCCACGTTCCGAAGCTGAACTTCTCCCAGTTCTGCGGTCGCATCAGGATGACGTTCGCGGCCTGGATGAACAGGGTGCGCAGATATCGACTGCCGCGCTTCGAGATTTTGCCCAGGATCGAGCGTCCGCCAGTGCTGTATTGCCGGGGGACCAAGCCGAGCCAGGCTCCGAAGTCACGGCCGCGGTCGAAGGCTTCGCCGCTTCCGATGGCAGCCACCACGGCGGTCGAGATCAACGGACCGACGCCGGGGATGCTCATCAGGCGAATGCAGTTGGCCTCCTGCTCGCTGATCTCCGCGATCTCTCGGCTGACCGTCTCGATGCGCTCGTCCAACCATAGCCAGTCTTCGTAGAGGCCAACGATGAGATCGCTCATCCGAGGCGAAAGCTCTTCCTCGCGGTTCTTCAGAATTGCAAACAGCGAGTTGCGCAGGGATCGAGAGCCCGTCCTGACAGCAATGCCCTGTTCGATGAGGAAGGCCCGGATCTGGTTGATCGTCGCCGTCCGGCGGGAAACGAGGCGCGACCGCACGCGATGGCAAGCCTGCAGGTCGAGCTGATCCTGGGTCTTCTCTCGCACGGTTCGCAGGTTCGGGCGCAACGCCGCTTCGGCGATCGCCTCGGCGTCGTTGAAGTCGTTCTTCTGCCCCTTCACGAACGGCTTGACGTAGATCGCCGGGATGATCCTGGGCTCGTGGCCGATCTGGCGCAGGGCGCGGCTGACGAAGTGGGCACTGAGGCAGGCTTCCATGCCAACCACGCACGGCGGCAGCTTGCTGAACGTCTCGGCGAGCGCCAGACGCTTGATCTTGCGGCGGAAGGCGATCTTGCCGTCGCCGCCCAAGCCGACGACGTGGAAGACTTCCTTGCCGATATCGATCCCGATCGAGCTAAGGGGGGGTGTGGTGGCGTCCATGGGCTGCTTCTCCGGTTGATGCGAAGCAGTCTACGCAGACTGCTTCGGGGGAAGCAGCCGGTCCATCCCATTAGCCGACATCTCTCCGCAACGGATTAGATGGACGCGTCCGGGTCATGACCTGTCGTTCGCCATGACAGGGAGATATGAAACGTTGCCTTTTCGAGCACCCAGTGGAATCCGTCGCAGAAAGCGAAGCCGCCAAAGGAGCCGACAATGTGGAGCCCCTGCGCGTATCGTTCATCGCCCCATGGCGGTTAGCCTCCCGATCGCGGACCCCGGATTGACATGAGTCAGACGCGGTGCGCGACGACCTTCTGGTAGACGCCGCCGAAGAACGTTGCCTTCTCCCAGCGGAACGCATGCGCGGCACCGGCGAATTCGCACACCTCGTGATGCCAGAGGCTTTCCGCGAATGGCTCGAAGCAATCGAAAATCAGGCCATAGACGCCGCGAAGCGGATGCCATCGCGCCGGCGCGTGGTAGTCGACGAAGACCGCCTTCCCGCCCGGTGCGACCCGCGAGAGGAGCGCATCGACGACGGCGCATTTGCGCTCGTCGGGGATTTCATGGAGCAGGAAGAAGCAGCTCACAACGTCGTAGATCGCAACTCCCGCCGTCGCCGCATCGGCAACTCGCACGCGGGCATGGGGGAGGTGTCGAAGCTTGCGTCGGCAGAGTGCGGCCTGCAGCGGCACGAGATCGACGACGTCGAGATGGCCGCTCGGCCCGATCCGGCGGGCGAGCTCCGGGATAAGGCAGCCATAGACATGCGATGCCTGCAAAACGCTTTGGCCGGCCGCGACCTCGGAGAGCGCGGCGCGGCGGAGTCGGCGATGATTGCCGAGCAGGATGGCTGTCACCACGGCGTCGTGGTCAAGCAGACCGGCGTTCTTTCGGTTGAGATATGCCCAGCCATAGGGCGTGCTGAGATACTCTGGGATCGCGTCCTCTCCTCGGCGTCGCCGCGGACCAGCCCGAACTCGCCGACACATCGCCGACCGAATTGCCGGGCGCAAGTAAATCAGCTCTCGACCAAACCAAACAGCAATCCCCCGATGGCCCTTCTCAACTGCCGACCTATCATCCCGATCAAGCGGGCCCACCTTGATTCAGGTCAACCCTCGCAACTCGCACGTCTGCGGACCCATAGATGCGCTGCGCACGATGCTCGAACGCTGAAAAAGAATGGAGCCGACGCTCTCTGCGGCCGCCCGTCCGAAGAGGCCACGCAGCAGCGGCGATCGGAATTCCAGTGCGCCTGTGAGCGCCACCTCACAATGCTCTTTCGGCAGCGACGCGAACCGCCAGACCAGCAGGAACATCTGGAACGGCCCGTCGATCGAGGTCACCTCGATCTCGTGCGGCCGTCGCAGTACGGTCTTCGAACTGAAGTGTTGTTTGATCGGCCCAAAGCCGATGACCTGGTCGGTAAAATAAATCTCGCCCTCGCGCCGCCTGATATGGGCGGACAGCCACCACGGCAGGAACTCTGGATAACGCTCGACATCGGCGGCGAGATCGAAGAGGTGCTCGGGCCGGTACGGCAGCACGCGGGAGACCCCGAGACGGGGCATGGGCCCTCTGTGTTTCGCTGATGATCCCTTTAGGTGAGCGAGCTTCGGCCGGCTGTGCGTCGATGGCAAGGGCGAATGGCGCCCGATCGCAGCCAGCGGACGAAGCGGTTGTAGCAAGTCGTCGGAGTCAATAGCTCTCCGGTTCGGGACGGATTTGATCTCCTCAAAAGGAAAGTGAGAAGTTTGTTCTGCGTCAAATCCCTGCCCCACCGTGCGCCCTATTTTTTCTTCTGATGGAAGCCTTTGCCAAGGAGGGCGGGCGGCAATGAAAGAGATCATTCTGTTTGCACACCCAACGTTCGGCGTTCTCGGAATAATCATGGCGGTATGGGTGTTCGTCGAGGCGCTCAATGCGAGCGCCGCCAATGCCTCGCGACTTCGTCTCGCGGCCTACAGCGTGACGGTTTTTATGGCTGCGACCTGGATACTCGGCGGATACTGGTACGTGAACTTCTACGGAGCCGAGAAGGCAATTATCCTGGCTGGACCTTGGCCGTGGGCGCACAGCTTCTTCATGGAGACCAAAGAGCACCTTTTCTTCATTCCGCTCATTCTCGCGCTGTTTCTGCCAATCGCCGCGCGCGCCGATCTTGCGGTGAGCCGGCCGGCGCGGATGATGGTGCTAACCGTGGCCGCGCTGATTGCCCTTTCCGGTCTCGCCATTGAAGGGGCGGGCGCGGCGATCAACTATGGGGCAAAGGTCGCCCTGGCCGCTCATACCGGCGCTTGAGGAGGGGGAAATGGCCAACGACAATCAAGCACTCGACAGTCACAACAGCGGCGTTCGCGCTTTCGGCAGCGGTGACCGTGCTGTTCAGTACGCTGCTCGCGTGGGTCAAGGACTCAGTTCCCGCCCTCAACGATTTCATGGCGGCCCTGACCGGTCATCATTGGATCACCCACGGCCTGGCCGACATCATCGTGTTTATCGTCCTGGGCTTTATCTTCATGCGAACGCGCACGGCCGCTCGCATGGCTCCCATGAGCCTCATCATGGCTCTATTCGTCGCTGTTGCGGTCGCCGGGTTCGGCCTGGCAGGCTGGTTCCTAGTGGCATAACCGAGTGTCTCTGGCCCGGAGTCGGGCCGGTGACAAATGCGCTCGCAGCCGGGACAGCGAACGAGCTCCTGACAAAGCCTTTCTTGTGTCGGTTGGCGCGAGACCGCCGGCGCCCTGGTCGGTGGTGGGCGGCTGCTGCGCTCTTCGCCATCGAGACCGCGAGCGCTACGCCGCGCGCCTTGAAGGAGCCGGTCGGCAGCCGCCCTTCGTCTTTCACGAGGACCGAACCGGCGCCGAGCGTCTTTTCCAGGCGGCAGAGGTCGGCGGAGCGCGACGCCAAAATCTCCTTGGTCAGGTAGCTGCGCACCGCGTCGAGGTCGTAGCGCACGAGGAGCGGCCACCCCTCCCTCGATAACCCATGCGGCTCGTCCGCGGCATGGCGCTCGCCAGTCATCGAGCACTCCAGATAAGTCACAAAGCTCCGATGTTCTTCTGAGATATTGCTGTCCAGTACGGTCAGGTCTTTCTCTTTCTCGTCGCCAGAAACTGGCTGCACGCGCGTTGGCGAGCCGGCACCTGGGGGTGATGCCTGCTCAATTGAATATGCATTCGGGGAGGCTGGCCGAGACTGCGACGTTCGGAAGGTTCACGCAGTTGCTTATGTGGAGATCGACCGCCACGCTGCAGATGACGTAGGCCTGCTCGCGCGTGAAGCCACGCTCCTGCAGAAGCTCGATCATGTTGAGGAGCGCGTTGCGCGCCGCGAGAGTGAGGTCCTCCCCCTCCTGGCGCCCGTCGTCGCGGATCGGCACGCCGATCGTCGCGATGCGCCCGCCGCGGCTCGTCGCGTTTCCGTCGCGTCCCATCGGATAGGCGTATCTGGGCCAGCGGATCTTGTGCCGCGCCGCCTCTCCTCGGTGCAGGTTGAAGCGCAACGAAACGGTGGCGCCGATCTCGATGGCGCTGATGCAGGACTTCGCCATCGCCTTGCGCGAAATGGCCGTCGCCGACGGAAAACAGCGCACCCTTTACCGCCACCGGGATCATCAGCCGCGAGCCGCGCGTGAGCTGCTTGGCGTCGAGGTTGCCGCAGTTCTCGCGCGGCGGCGTTGTCCGGAGACCTTTCGATGCGATCGGCTCGATGGCAGGCACCGCATCCTGGGCGTCGGGCGGATTGCCCGCGCCGCCGCGGCGACGCAGGTCCGCCTCGCGCGTGGTCCATTCCTCGAGCTGGGCATGCGACGGCGCAACCCCCGCCGTTCCCATGAAGCAGCCATTGGGGATGCGTACACCTGAATCTGCTCCGACGCCGCCCAGCCGTCCGCGATCGTCCAGTGCACGAGGTAGGAGTAGGGGAAGGCGTCGCGCAGAAAACCTGCTCCGGAATGGAAGCGCGTCCAGCCATAGGCTTCCGGCACGATGTCGAGATACTCAACCTCGAGCAGGTCGCCGGGCTCCGCGCCGGCGACGAAGATCGGGCCGGTCAGCGGGTGGCCGGATTTCTGATCCTGCGCGGCAAGATCGGCGATCGTCGTGCCCGGACGAATTTGCCCGTCTCGCGCGTCGCGCGTCTCGACCACGACCTCCTCTCCGGGCCCACCTCAAGCACGGGACGGATGTCGGGATGCCAGCGATTGTGCCCGGTCTCCGGCTGTTCCTTCAACCGGAGACCACGGTCGATGCGGATGCTCTTCATCGCGTCCTGCTCCCTTGCGCTCCCGCGCCGAAGGGCCCGAAGCCGCTCAGGCAGCGCCCCTCTTCGCGGGAACCGCATGCATCGCCGCGGCAAGGCGCTTCAAGGCGGGTTCGAACTCAGAAGGCTGGCCGCAGAAGGTCAGGCGGAGATAGCCTTCGCCGCGCGCGCCGAACTCCGTGCCGCTGCGCACCGCCACGCCGTGCTGAAGGCAATGCGCGGTCAGGTCCTGCGAGCTCATCGGCACATCGCAGCGCGCGAAGACATAGAAAGTGCCTTCCGGCTTGCGGCACTCCAGCCCCGGCATGCTGTTCACGATGTCGCACATCAGGTCGCGGCGGCGCGCATATTCGTCGCACATGCGCTGCGGCGCATCGGAGCTCGTGGTGAAGGCTGCTAGCGCTGCGGCCTGTGAAATCGTGTTGACGGTGTGGTTCATTGTCCGATGAAGGAGCGCCGGCCCACGGACCAGGCCCTGCCGCGCCGCGACGTAACCGAGGCGCCAGCCGGTCATCGCGAAGGTCTTGGAGCAGGTGTTGACGACGATAGTCCGGTCGGCGAGCGCGTCGAGGCTCGCGGCTGACACCATCGGCCGGCCGTCGAAGACAAGATGATCGTACGCCTCGTCGGCGAGCAGGACCAGGTCATGGCGCTTCACGAAGTCCGCCACGGCGCGCATCTCCGCCTCGGTGAAGACGATGCCGGTCGGATTGACGGGATTGTTCAGCACGAACATGCGCGTGCGCGGCGTCACCGCGCGCTCCATGGCCTCGATATCGAGGCGCAGGTCTTCGGTCCAGGGAACGAAGACGGGACTCGCACCGATCGACCGTGCCACGTCCCAGTAGAGCGAATAGGACGGATCGTGCAGCATCACCTCGTCGCCGGCGTCGAGATACGCGACCATGCTCGCATAGATGCCCGCCGCGGCGCCGTTGGTGACGAGGATGTCCTCGGTCTTGAACTCGCTCTGGTGCTTCTTCGTTAGGTAGGACGCGATCGCCGAGCGCAGATCGGTCTCTCCGATCGGCGGCGGATAGTGCGTATGCCCCTCACGGATCGCCGCCGTCGCAGCGGCGCGGATGTAATCCGGCGTGTCGAAGCTCGGGTCACCACTTGCAAGCGAGGCTACGTCTGAGGCCGGGCGCGTCAACTTCTTGGCGCGCTGCGATTCGGAAAGACGCTTCACAGCTTGTGATACCTCAACCATCAGAGGCTCCTGCTCCGTTTTGTCATTTTGCATAGCACGATTGTCTGACAATATTGACCGTCAGTATTGCAGAGCTTATGGTCCGCTTCATGCCAGTGTCAACAAAGCCGACGCCACTTCGCAGAGGACGCGCGACCAAGAAGCGACCCGCTCCCGTTACGAAGTCGGTGCGCAAGAAAGCAGTTCCCAACTCAAAGCTCAGCCGGTTCGAGCAGGCGTATCAGGAACTCAGAAACGGCATCATGAGCGGCGACTATTCGCCCGGTCAGCGACTTGTCGAAGCCGATCTCACACGTTCGCTTGGCGTCAGCCGCGCGACGGTCAGAACCGTGCTGGTGCGGCTCAATGACGAAGGTCTCGTCGACATCGAGGCGAAGCGCGGCGCGCGCGTGCGCTCGGTTACGCTCGAGGAGGCGCTGAAGATCCTCAAGGTGCGCGAAGTGCTCGAGGGTCTCGCCGCGTCGCTCGCCGCGATCAACGCGACCGAAACCCAGCTCAAGGCGCTGAAGCAGGTCGTCGACGACATGGCTTCCTCCATCGTCGAGGATGACCTCTTTCGCTACACCGCGTCGAACGGGCGTTTCCACGAATTGATCCTCGACGCTGCCGACCATGACGGCGTCCGCCGGGCTCTCGACGCCCTGCACTTTCCGCTCATCCGCCACCGCTTCCGGCTCGTGCTCGTGCCGGGCCGCAAGGAAGAATCGCTGATCGAACACCGCAAGGTGCTGGAATGCATGGTGAAGCGCGATGCCAAAGGTGCGGAGCGCGCAATGCGGGCGCATGTCGCGCGCGTGCAGGCGGTTCTCAGGGGAGCCAGGAATTTCCTTCCGTTTTCAGGATGAACGCGAGCCGATTGGAGTTTGATTGATGGATTCACCGCTTGTGCTGCGTACCGCGATCGGCACGCATGACCATGTGCGGCCGTTGTGGGAAAAGGCAGTGAGCTCCGAACGCATCCATCTCGACCTCGCACTCATCGAGCCGCTGCCGCGCGTGTTTCGGCGCATGGTGCGCGACCTCGAGTTCGACCTTTGCGAGATGGCGCTTGCCACCCAGGCGCTGGCTTACCGTTTCGAAAAGCCGATCACGGCGCTCCCGATCGGGCTGTGGCGCCGTTTTCATCACGACAATCTTCTCTGCGCGCAGGACTCCAAACTCAGCGGCCCGCGCGATCTCGCCGGCGGCCGGATCGGCGTCAGATCCTATTCGCAGACCACCGGCGTCTGGCTCCGCGGCATCCTCCAGCACGAATACGGGCTCGATATCGACGCGATCACCTGGGTCACACTCGAAGACGCGCATGTCGGCGAATATCAGGATCCGCCCAACGTCGTGCGCGCATCCCCCGGGAAGGGGCTGAAAGATCTGCTCGCCGCGGGCGAAGTCGACGCGGTGATGGGTCTCAGGAAGGTCGATCCGAACGACGTGCGTTCGCTCATCCCGGACGCCGGCAACGCCACGGCGGCGTGGTACCGCAAGACAGGCGTTTTTCCGATCAATCACGTCGTCGCTGTGAAGACGGCGCTGATCGACGCGCATCCGTGGCTCCCTGAAGAAATCACCTCACTCTTCACCAGGGCCAAGATCATGGCGCGTGAAGAGGCGCAGCCGCCCAAGGACGCGCTTACGAAGATGCTGGGCGACGAACCGTTCCCTTACGGACTGGAGGAGAACCGCGCGGCTGCGCAGATGCTGCTCAACTTTTGTGCCGAGCAGCACATCACCCCCCGGGCCTACACCGTCGACGAGATCTTCCCGGCATGAGCGATCGCTCGCCGCAAGCGACGACATGCCTCACCGCAGGGAGGCGCATCGCATGACGGCGATCCCGCGCCTCAACGGCGCCATCAAGGCGCTCGAAAACGGTGAGCCGGTATTCGTCACATTTTCGAACGCCGATCTTGCCAGCGCGCAGGCCATTGCGGCCGCGCCCTACGACGGCGTGGTGTTCGAGATGGAGCACAATCCGCTCGACATCGTGGCACTCCGCTCATGCCTGCAGCAGATGCTCGATCGGCGTGCAATCGCGCACTCAGGCAGCGTTGCTCCGGGAGTCACGCCGTTCGTCCGCATTCCTCCCAACGGCGGCGAGATGAACCAGTGGATTGCCAAGCAGGCGCTTGACGTCGGGGTCTACGGCGTCGTCTGGCCGCATGTGAGCACCGTTCAGGACGCGCGCAACGCGGTCGCGGCTTGCCGCTACCCGCGACCTCCCTCCGCCCCCTATCCCGAGCCGCCCGGACTGCGTGGCGACGGACCGAGGGCGGCAGCCCGCTACTGGGGGCTGACGCAACCAGAATACTATCAGCGTGCCGACGTCTGGCCGCTCGATCCGGCTGGCGAGATCCTCGTGATCATCATGTGCGAGGAAGCGCGCGCGATAAGGAATCTACCGCGGGTTCTCGAGGAAGTGCCGGGCATCGGCGTGGTGCTCATCGGCGAAGGCGACCTGTCGCAGGACCTCGGCTACCCGCGCCAGTACGACCACCCAACGGTGGCGTCCGCCATCAACGACATCCTCACGATTTGCAAAGAGCACGACGTGCCCTGCGGGCATCCGCATGTCAGCAGCGCCAACGTCGATACCCTTCTCGAGCAGGGGTACCGCTGGCTGATGCCGGCGCCCGTCCTTTCGTTCTCCGTACTCGAACGCGGTCGATCCGTCGCAGGCAGGAAGTCTCAATGATCGTTGATGTTCACGTCCACTACACGCAGGCGCCTCCCCAGCTCGACGCCTTTCGCGGCTGGCAAATTTCGCGGCGCAACAAGCCAGTCAAGAAGCAGCTCAAGGTCAGCGACGATCTGATCATCCAATCGTTGCAGAAGAACATCCAGCAGATGTCGGATCGCGGCATCGATCGCGTCCTCTTCTCGCCGCGCGCGTCCGGCATGGGTCATGATTTCGGCAGCGAGCTCGTCAGCCGCCATTGGACTGAGGTCAACAACGACCTCATCGCACGTGTCTGCCAGCTCTTCCCCGACAAGTTTCTGCCGGTCTGCCAGCTCCCGCAGTCGCCGGGCGTCAGTCCGCGCAACTGCATCGAGGAACTGGCGAGGTGCGTGCTCGAGCTTGGTTTCGTCGGCTGCAACATCAACCCGGACGTATCCGGCGGCGTCGATCCGTTCACACCATCGCTGGGCGACGAGTGGTGGTACCCGCTCTGGGAAAAAATGGTGGAGCTCGATGTACCTGGCACGATTCATGCGAGTTCGACGCTGAACCCCGCCTTGCATGTCAACGGATCGCACTATGTCAATCAGGACACCGCCGCTGTCGTCGAAATATGCAACTCTCGTCTCTTCGATGACTTCCCGACTCTGAAGCTGATCATCCCACACGGTGGCGGAGCGATCCCCTACCAGTTCAACCGGCATCGCTCGTTGCACACGCAGGCCGGACGCCGACCCTTCGAAGAGATGGTGAAGCACCTCTTCTTCGACCTCGCGCTCTACGACCAGGACTCGGTGGAAATGCTTATTCGCAAGATCGGCGTGGACAGGATCATGTTCGCGACGGAGATGTTCGGCACCGCCGACGCCATCGATCCGATGACCGGCCGAGGATTTGACGACACAGTGGACATGGTCAAATCAATAACGTGGCTATCGGAGGAGGACAGAGACAAGATTTTCTCAGGAAACGCCCGCAGGGTTTATTCCCGTGGCAAGTGGTGACGCCGGTGCACGACACAAACGAACTTTGTGAAGACCGACTCAAACCCCTGTGCTTCGCAGCACGATGCAGACAGGAGAGAAGCTGATGAAGGCCTTGATGAACACTGCCCATGCCGCCGCGCTGACCATCGTGATGGCCGGCGCGCTTGGAGCGTTCTACACAGCGACCGCTAACGCAGAGACGACCCTGCACACGGTGCTCGATCGCAAGAAACTCATCGTGGGGACGACCTACGATTCCCCGCCGACCGGCTATCTGGACGCGCAGGGCCACGTGCTCGGCTACGCGCCCGATATCGCGCGCTACATTGCGAAGCGGCTCGGCGTCGATCTTGAATTCGTTCAGATCACCGCATCGACGCGCATTCCGTTGCTGACTACAGGCCGGATCGACGTCGAGATCGCAGTCACGACGCCGCAGAAGGCACGCAACGAGGTTGTGGACTTCACCTACGCCCATATCTGGGACGACGGTGTCCTGCTTGTGCGCGACGGGTCGAGCCTCAATCCGGAAGACTACCGCACGCCCGACACGGTCATGGGCGGCACCCAGGGCAACGGCTTCGTCGAGAACTGGAAAAAGGCTTACCCCGAAGCGAAGTTCAAGCTCTTCCGCGAAGAGCCGGAGGTCGTCGTCGCCCTGCAGAACAAGGACGTCGACGCCTATCTCGTGAACTCGTTCACCGCCGCGCGTTTTGCCAAGGCCGCGCCGGGGCTGGCCGTCAGCCAGCCGTGGAAGCGGTCCGAGGACGCCCTGATGGTGCGACAGGACAACTCGAAGTGGCGCAACTGGCTCAACTGGACCCTGCAGCGGATGTGGGCTGAGGGCACCATCAAGGCGCTCTACAACAAGTGGTACCATGTCGATCCGGGCTGGAACATGGGCGACAACGGACAGCTGCAGCAGCGGGTGGAAGTCATCGGCAAGACCGACGATCCGTGGCAGCCGCTGCCCGATGGCTTCATGGATGCGCTGCTCGGCGACAAGTCTTACGCGATCAAGTAGCGTGCCCGCCGATCGTCAGGCAATCGGAAGCAACTCTGCGCCGTCAAAGCGGCGGCGCAGAGTCCGGCGACCCCCGGAGCACGACCCATGGACTGGCTCACCGTCTGGGACTACCGCAACTCGATAGCCAGCGGCTTGATGATCACGCTGTGGCTCTCGGCGGTCTGCATCGTCGGCAGTACCGATCGTCGGTGTTCTGGTCGGATGCCTGAGGTCCTGGCCGTCGTTCCTCATCCCGCGCCTGATGAACGCCTACATCGAGGCGATGCGGAATGTTCCGGTCGTCATCAAGATATTCTTCCTCTACTTCGTCGCCGGTTTCCCTGCCTATGCCGCGGCGATAGTGGCAATCATCGCGCACCAGAGCGCCTATATCGCCGACGTGACGAGCGCCGGTATCCGCTCCGTCGCGACAGGGCAGCTCGATGCCGGCCTCTCGCTCGGGCACAGCTATACGCAGGTGTTCCGCTACGTGATCGTGCCGCAGATGGTGCGCATTATCCTCCCTCCCATGACCACGCAATATGTCGCGGTCATCAAGCACACCTCGGTCGTCGCGCTGATCGCCATTCAGGACCTGACGTTCGAGACTCAGGAGGTCAACGTCGCGACCTTCCGCGGGTTCGAGGCGGCCACGGTTGCGACGGTCCTCTACGTCCTGATCGCCATGGTCGTGATCGGCGGGATGTCCGTGCTCGAGAGGAGCATTAACCGGCGATGAGCGTAACCGGCCTCGACATTCTGACTTCGCGAAGCTCCGAGCGCAGCAAAGTCATCGCCTGGCGGATCTTCTGCCTCGTGCTCTTCGTCGCTGCGATCTTCGCCGTGCGGAACCTGCAGTGGGAGAAGGTCTATCCCTCCACTCTGTTCCTGCTCAAGGCGCTCGGCCGCTCGTGGTCCCTCGCCATCATCTCGATCGCGATCGGCTGCGTGGCTGCGGCCCCGCTCGCCTTGCTGCGGGTCTATGGTCCGCCGGGCGTGCGCCACGTCGCCGTCGCCCTCATCGAGGCCGTGCGCTCGACTCCGGAGCTCATGATCATCTTCTGGGTCTACTTCACGCTGCCGATCGTCACGGGCAGCCTGGTGTCGAGCTGGCAGGCCGCGATCGGCTCGCTTTCGGTGATCGCCGCCGCCTACATGGCGGAGGTGATCCGCGCCGGCCTCTATTCCGTGCCGCCCGGACAGACGGAGGCGAGCCTGTCGAGCGGCATGTCGCACTTCAACGCATTCATCTACGTCGTCCTTCCGCAGGCGCTGCGGAACATGACGCCGGCGCTGATGGCGCAGCTCATCGGCCTCTTCAAGACGACGTCGCTCGTCTACGCGATCGGGGTCATGGAATTCTTCCGCGCGGTCACGGTCACCAACAATGCCGTGTTCGCGCCCTACCCACTCTACCTGACACTCGCCTGCGGTTATTTCGTCAGCTGCTTCGTGATCGCCCGCATCGTTCGGCGCTTCGATCCGAAGTATCAGCTTACCGAATAGGCGCGTCGGAGCCTCACCAATGATTTCGTTTCAGCACGTTCACAAGTACTTTGGCGATCTGCACGTCCTCGACGACATTACCTTCAAGATCGAGACGGGTGAGGTCGTGGTGATCTGCGGCCCGAGCGGCTCCGGAAAGAGCACGCTGCTGCGCTGTATCAACGGGCTGGAGAGCATCGGCTCGGGCGATGTCGTCGTCAACGGAACGCCGGTCACCGACCGGATGCGCGACATTGCCAAGCTGCGGGCCGAGGTCGGCATGGTGTTCCAGCAGTTCAATCTCTACCCGCACCTGCGCGTCATCGACAACATCACGCTTGCGCCACGAAAGGTGCGTCGTCAGCCCAAAGACGAGGCAATGGCCATCGCGCATGAGCTGCTTGCGAAGGTCGGCATTCCGGACAAGGCGCAGTCCTTTCCTGCGCAGCTTTCAGGCGGGCAGCGGCAGCGCGTGGCAATCGCCCGGGCACTCGCCATGCGGCCGAAGATCATGCTGTTCGACGAACCGACATCGGCACTCGACCCGGAGATGATCCAGGAGGTGCTGCAGGTGATGGTCGAGCTCGCGAAAGAAGGAATGACAATGGTCGTCGTCACACACGAGATGGGCTTCGCCCGCCGCGTCGCCGACCGAGTGATTTTCATGGATCAGGGACGCGTCGTCGAGGATAAGCCGCCGGAGGTATTCTTCTCTAACCCCAGCGATGAGCGGACGAAGACCTTTCTGAGCAA
This sequence comes from uncultured Alphaproteobacteria bacterium, assembly GCA_963805325.1. GTDB lineage: Bacteria > Pseudomonadota > Alphaproteobacteria > Rhizobiales > Afifellaceae > DASWJZ01. The sequence goes on from CAWDTS010000021.1 coordinate 25,801, forward strand.
GGTTCTCAGTCACATCTGACCTTTCGTCGGTCATCAATCGAGTCTCGCGGTCGATGTTGTCGGTGATTATCTGGTTGACGCTGGCCTTGTCGGCCTCATCGACATGGAATGTGCGGGCGCGGCCGCGCACGGCTCGAACCTCCGAAGCTAACTCCTCAACGCTACGGCCGCTACGCGCAAGCCAACGATCTGCTCGCCGGGATCGTTTGTAGCGGGAACAAATTCCTAACTATCCTCCATTCCGATAGAGGTGGGTCTGCTTTTGGTGGACCGTCCTTCTCGAAGGCAAATCCACCTTAGCCGTCTGTCTCAAAATCCAGGACCAGCTCTTTCTGGCGATCCGTGAGCGAGTGCCAAAGTTGCGGCCGAGAAGGGCGGCAGTATCGGCGGTTGGTTCGGTCCGGGATTTTCCCGCCTATTAAAGGCTGGTGCCTCCAACTCTTGCTATTAGGTTCTGCACGGACGAGACACGCCATGAGGCGCCACGTGGCGAGCGTATGCCACGGGCATTCAGTGCCTCGGCGATACCGGCGAGTGTATTGACGCCCGAAGCGCGGATCGTATCGACGATCGGAAACACGTTCGCGGCGAAATGGTCAGCTTCCGAGGTTTGTGCAACTCGTCCCAACTCAGCGGCCTTGGTGGCAGTCGATGGATTGCCCAGCCGCTTGCCCTGCGCCTTCCGCTGCGCAAGCGCTGCCTTGGTGCGCTCGGAGATCAATCGTCGTTCCTTCTCCGCTAGCGCTGCATAAAGGTGCAGCATGAAGGGATCGGCGTCGGAGCCGAGTTCCGCCACGATGAACGGCACGCGCTGCGCCATCAGCCCGGAGATGAAGGCGACATCGCGTGAGAGCCGATCGAGCTTGGCCACGATCACCGCACACTTGCGACTACGCGCGGCGGAGAGGGCGGCGGCCAGTTGTGGCCGGCGGTCGAGTGCATCCGCGCCCTTGCCGCTCTCTGCCTCGACAAATTCGGCTGTGAGGACGAAGCCCTCAACCTCGGCGAAGCGAGCGACCGCCTGGCTTCTGGGTTTCTATTCCGAGCCCGGACTTCCGCTGTCGCTCCGTGGAAACGCGGTAGTAGGCGACAGCCGGCTTCATGACCAAACCGCATACCACCGTTTGCCGTTTGGTTGAAGTCAGTAGAGATAGCTAAAGCACTGTAAATAAACGACTATTATTGTCGCGCTGCGACATCGCTCCCGTGACTGTTTCCGGCGCGGCGGCGCTGGAACTCCAGGCACCCCGCCGCTGTTCCTTAAGGCCGTAGCTGATGCCCGTGGGAGGCTGACGATGGCGAAGACGAAGGCGAAGACGAAGACAGTGCCGGGCCGGGCGGGTGCCCGGCAAAGGAACAGGCGGGAAGCGCGCTAGCCGAAGCCCGCAGGCCCGGATGGTCAGCACGGAGTCGTGCGGGACGATCGCGGTCAGGAGCAGCCGAAGGACAAGCAGGCAGCACGGAAGTGACCCTTGCTTCTGTGGTCCGAGAACGGACGGTCTCTATTGCTCTTGGTGATCTGCCGGCCGTGAGGTCGATACGGAAGGCCGTAGGCGGGTCATCGCCTCGACCTGACGGTGGGTGATGGCATCAGGGCGATGTGCTGGGCGTCCCATGAACGGGCCTAGAACTTTACCCGTTCGACGATGATCTGGCCGGCGTTCTTGCCGGTCTTCTCGTGCACGTTGGTCTCGCGCCAGCCGGCCCGGGCTTTGAGCCAGAAGATCGCCGCCGTCACCGCCTCGCGGCCTTCGCCCGTTGCTTTGCGGTAGAGGTTCTCGGACTTGGTGTTGGCCTTGAACTCGCCGCCCTGTAGCTCGTCCACATAGTGCCTGCGGAGCGTTGCGGCATCTACGCCGACCATCCTGGCAATGCCCGCCTCCGGCATGCCAAAGCCGGCCATGACCTCGACCTGACGGCGGTTCGCCGGATCGGGCGCGTGGCGACGCCGCATCTCACGCGACCTTCTGTTGCCCGATCAGAAGGACGATGCTGCCGCCAGCGGAGGCGTTCGCTTCAGGAGGCTCGGGACCGGGCAGCCGGATGGATATTTGCCCAAGTCGCGTCAGCAGGACATCGCGGGCGTTGCCTTCCTATTCGACGATCTTCTCTGGCCTGACCCCGATCACCGTCGCCATGCGCTGAACTGTCAACGAATTCTGCCTCCGTCTGCACCGAACAGTCGAGCGTCGGCCGGACTGGAATCGAAGCGTAGCGCGGCCGGCGGGTCGCGCCTTGCCCTGCCGTCGCTCGGCGACGATCGGTTCGCCCCCGGCAGTCGTGCCATAAAGAAACGATGTCGATCCCAGTTGCTCGACGACGTCGATCGTGACTTCGAGCGCAACGCCTTCATCCGCCTCAAGATGCTCCGGCCTGATGCCGAGTTTCACTTTTGCACCGGAGTCGACCGCCGCCGTCAATGGCAAATCCATCTCGGCGCCGGCGGCTGCGAAACGACCACCTCCGAGCGCCGTTGCAGTGAGAAAATTCATGCGAGGCGACCCGATGAACCCTGCCACGAACTCGTTGTCCGGATCCTCGTAGAGGCTGACCGGCGGTCCGATCTGCTCCACCCTGCCGGCGCGCAGCACGACGATGCGGTTCGCCATCGTCAACGCCTCGGTCTGGTCGTGTGTCACGTAGATCGTCGTGTTGCCGAGCATCTTGTGGAGCTTGGCGATTTCGACCCGCATCTGCACACGCAATTCCGCGTCAAGGTTGCTGAGCGGCTCATCGAAGAGAAAGACCTTCGGGTTCCGAACGATAGCCCGTCCGATGGCGACGCGCTGACGCTGACCCCCTGAAAGCTGGGCCGGCTTGCGCTGCAGATACTCCTCGAGCCGCAGGATGCTGGCCGCCCGCGCCACCTTCTCGGCGATCTCGGCCTTGGGTCGATGCGTCATGCGCAAACCGAAGCTCATATTGTCGGCTACGGTCATGTGCGGGTAGAGCGCATAGGACTGGAACACCATCGCCACGCCGCGGTCGGCCGGCTCGTCGTCGGTGACGTTGCGCTCGCCAATAATGATCTGGCCGGACGAGGTTTCCTCAAGGCCAGCGATCATGCGCAGCAGAGTGGACTTGCCGCAGCCCGATGGCCCCACGAACACGCAGAACTCGCCCTCCTCGATCACCAGGGAGACGTCGCGGATAACCTCGGTCGCTCCGAAGCTCTTGTTGACCTGTTGCAGTTCGACGCGCGCCATCGCTAACCTTTCACTGCGCCCACAGCGATCCCGGAGACGATGCGCCGCTGAAATATGACGTAAAGGATCACGATCGGAGCCGCGGCGATGACGATGCCGGCCGTAAAGAGAGGTATCTGGTCGGAATATTGTCCCTTCAGCGCAGAAATCCCAACCATGAGGGTCCGGTTCTTCTGCATTGTCAGAAGGGCGATCAGAATGTCGTTCCAGCAGTTGAGGGTGTTGATGATCCCGAGCGTCACCAGCGCCGGCATCCCCAGGGGCACCATCACATGCCACCAAACCTGCAGCAGCTTGGCGCCGTCGATCCGCGCCGCCTCGACAAGCTCGCGCGGCAAGCCGGAGTAGAACGCCGTCATCATGTACACCGAGAACGGCAGGAAGAATGCGGTGTAGGAGAGGATCAGCCCGATGTGCGTGTTGATCAGGTGGAGGGCGAGCATCGTGCGCATGTAGGGCACGAGCACGACCTGCACGGGGATCATCAGCGAGGAGAGGATTACGACGAAGAAGAAGCGCCGATAGGGGAAACGCAGCACCGCAAGGGCAAACCCGGCCATCGACGAGACGATCATCAGCAAGATCACCGCCCCGAGCGTCGCGACCACGGAATTCAGGAAGTACTGGTCCAGATGCGAACGCGTCCAAGCCTGCACGAAGTTGTCGAGCGTGGGATTCGTCGCCAGCCCGAAGCGATCCTGCAGGTAGTCGTGCCGGGTCTTGAGCGAGTTGTTGACCGCGAAAAATATCGGATAGAGACAACTGAGCGCCAACAATCCCATCGGAATTGCCGCGATCCGGAGGGCCAGCCTCTGTCGTTTTCCTGCCCCAGCCACGACGCACCTCAAAGACTAGCGTTGCGCGACATGATGCGGATTTGCAGCCAGGCGAGAATGCTCGTGCAGACGAACAGGATGATCGAGAGAGCCGCTGCATAGGCGGGCTGATTGAGTCGACCCTGCGCGGTCCAGATCAGATATTCGGGCACCGTGGTTGCGGTGCCGGGTCCGCCGCCGGTCAGGACATAGATCAGGCCGAACATCGACGTCAGCAGGCCGATGGTCGTGATGACGGTCGAGAACTCAATGATCGGGCGAAGCTCCGGGATGATCACGTGCCACCAGATCTGCCACATCCTGGCGCCTTCCAGCCGCGCCGCCTCGACCATGTCCTTGGGCACGGTCGACAGGCCCGCCAGGAAGATCAGCACACCCATGCCGAAGGTCGACCACGACTGGATGGCGAGAGTCACCGGCAGCGCCGTGGCGGAACGGCCGAGCCAGTCGACGCCGGGAATGCCCAGAACCTTGAGCAAACTGTTGAAGCTGCCATTGAAGCCCAGGACGACGCTGAAGATGGAGCCGATGATCACGCTCGAAAGGACGACGGGAAAGAAATAGACCGAACGGAAGAACGCGCGTCCGGGAACGCCCTGGTCGATCAGGATCGCCAGCAACATCGGAATGGTGACGAAGAAGGGCACGGAAAGCAGCACCACGGCCGCGTTGGCTATGGAAGAGCGGAAGTTCGGATCGCCCAGCGCGCGCAAATAATTGCCGGCACCGATGAACTCGCCTGGGCTGGTCGACGTGGTGCTCGTCAGCGAGATGCCGAAGCCCCAGAACAAGGGAAAGATACGAAACACAACGACAAGCAGGATGGCCGGCAGCAGGAACAGCATGGCGACGCGAGCCTCCGCGCGACGGCTGCGGTGTGAGCGCGAACGGGTCGGTGAGGCTTCGCCGGTCCGAGGCAACGACGTGGCGGTCATGGGTCTGGTCACTGAGCAAAAGAACGGGGAGCGCCCGAAGCGCTCCCCGCACTTATACCTCTACTTCTGGGGCTTGGCTTGCGCCTGCACCTTGTCGAGCGCCGCTGCCGCTGCGTCGACTGTCGTGTCGCCGTTGAGCAGCAACTGGCTCTGGCGATGCCACTCGTCGAGCTCGGCGGCGGACGAGTTCGCATGGGTCGTCGGCACGGCCCTGTTGGCCAGCCAGCCCATGATCTCCTTGAGGCCGGGGCTGTCGATGCCCGACGTGTCGACTTCGGTGTTCGCCGGAACCACGCCGGAGTCGTTGACGAGGTAGGACAACACTTCGGGCGAAGCGAGGATCTTTACCGCATCGAGAGCCAGGTCGATGTTCGGCGAGTCCTTGTTCACGCCATATCCGACGCCGCCATCAAGCGGGACGCCGGGAGCGCCTTCGTGCTGGTCGGCGGCGACGGTAGGCGAGGGCATCGGATAGACACCGACGTTGTCGACACCCATGTCCCCCTCGAAGACCTTCCAGTGGGCAACGTTGGAGAGCAGGCCCCAGACGTTGGCCGCCGTCCCCTGTTCGAACAGGGTGAACTCATCCATGAACATCGTCTGCGAGTTGCCGCCTTCCTGGTACCAGCCATTCTTGGACGTATCGACCCACGTCTGGAGAATCGCCTTGATCGGCGCATCGGACCAGTGGAGCTTGCCGGCGAGCCAGTCCGCCTGTTGCTGCGCGGTCAGCGACTGGTTCGCCATTTCCGACAGGAAGAACTCGGCCTCGTAGCCTTCCTTGTTGGCCATCATGAAGCAGGCGGCCTCGCCCTTCGCCTTGATGGCGTCGCACATCTTGTTCACCTCCGCCCAGGTGGTCGGCGGCTTATTCGGATCGAGCCCTGCGTCCGCGTAGAGCTTCTTGTTGTAGTAGACGACGTGACCCTGAAGCGTGGTCGGGATGAAGTACAGCTTGCCGTCGGGCCCGGTGAAAGCCGATTTTCCCACGAGCTTGGAAATCACGTCGGGCAGCTTGTCGTCGAGCGGGATGAGAGCGCCGACCAGATTCTTGGCCTGGGCGCCGCCGTTGGCCCAGATGACGTCCGGACCGGTCTTCGAAGCAATGGCAGTACCCAGCAGAGTGTAGTACTCGGCATCGGGCTGCGACAGCAGGGTGAGCGTGTCCCCCGGATGCGCGGCTTCGAATGCGGCCTTGGCGTGATCGTAGTACGTGGCGTGGGCCGCGTCGTCGACGTTGACGTCCCAAACGGTTATCTCCGCCGCCAAAGCGGGCGAAGCAATCAGCATGGCCGCAATGGCGGCCGCTACTTTCAGCTTGTCCATGTCACTTCCTCCTATTGTCGACTTGGCTTCTTGCTTCATCCCCGCTGCGCGGCGAGTTTCGGAGTACGGGCAACGCGGGGGTTAAAGGGGGGCGGGCCGAGGTCTTCGCGCGGCAGCACAGAGGCGCGCGCCCATTCGAGGCGGGCGGCTTCTGAAAGGACGAGCCCATGACCCGGGCGGTCGGGCGCGTAAGCCCATCCGTCGCGGATCTCGACAGGCTGCTCTACGAGGTGATCGAAATTCTGGAACGAATACTCGAGCCACTCGACCTCGGGCAGCGCGCAAGCCATATGCACGCCAACCTCGAGGAACGTGTTCCCGAGGCTCACCGGGATGCCAAGTTCAGCGGCGAGCCAGCCGATGCGCATGACATCGGTGACTTGTCCGTGGACGTTGAGAATGTCGGTCGCACCCGCCGCCATCAGCTGCCGCTTGCCCGCGGAGTCGAGATATTCACCCGAATTAATCAGGGTCCACGGCGCGCCCTGGCGCAGCAGCCGCAGGCCCTCGAAGTCGTTGCGCAGGATCGGGTCCTCGACCCACGTCAGCGGGAAGCCCGCGTCGCGGATCGCTGTCAGCTTGACCAGCGCCTCCTTCGCACCCCAGGCTTCGTTGGCGTCGATCATCACCAGCGCCTGCTTGCCCACGGTCCGTCTGAGCAACTCGAGGCGGTGCAGATCGCGCTCGAAATCCGAGTGGCCGACCTTGATCTTGAAGGCCTCGTAGCCGATCGAGGCGGCATGTCCGAAGAACTCGGTGTATTCATTATCGCTGAGATGAAAATCGAGCCCGGATGCATACGCGCGCACGCGCTCGCGCCGGCTGCCGAGCAGGCGGTGCAACGACAGGCCGACCTGTTTTGCCGCGAGGTCCCAGAGGGCTACCTGGATTGCCTCCTCGAAGGGCAGGCTGTAAGCGCGCTGGTTGCCACCGCGCAGGCGGTTGACCCGGTGCATGAGAGCGAGCGGCACCTCACCTTCGATGTCGGGCCAAACCTCTGTCTGGAAAATCCGGACAATCTCATCCGCTGCGGGAAGCGGGCGGAAGAGACTTTGTATGAATCCGAGCCCTACGCTGCCGGTGTCGTCGATCAGCTCGAGGGCCGCGATATTCACGTCATCCGCACGCACCTGACTGTCGCCGATGACGCGGTCCCGCGCGAACTGAAAACGCGTAAGCCGAAACTCAATGACTTTCATGCTATGACCAGATTGATCTTCTGATATATCAGACTGGCATAGATAATAGATCAACTAAGGATTTGGCAAGTGGCGAAACAGTCGGTCGCTGAGGTGGGGAGCGGAATCAGGCTCAGCGATGTCGCCTACACACGGTTGCTCGAAATAGTCTTCGAGAGGCGGCTGCCCGCTGGAGCCTTCGTTTCCCAAAACGAACTGGTTGAATTGACCGGCGTGCCGGTCGGTCCGTTGCGCGATGCCTTGCGCTCGCTGGAGGCCGACGGAATCGTCACCATCCATCCGCGCGCCGGAATCGAGTTCGTCAAACCCGGGCTAGAACTGGCACGTGCCACCTACCAGTTTCGCGGCATCATCGAGACGGCCGCAGTAGCGGTTTATTCCGAAACCGCCGACGAGGCTGAGATGGAGGATGTCGAACGCCGGCACCTGCTTACGATCGCGGCGGTCGAGGCGAACGGACTGACGCAGGCGTTGCGTGATGAACTGGAGGCGCTTGAAGCGTTGCTGCACAACGCGATCGTCGGGAGCCTGAGAAATCCACTCATCGACCGGAGCTACCGTCGTGTTCACAATTACCTTCGCATTCTGAGGCTCGATCGCAAGATGACCGCGCCGCTCGCGCTCCGCTCCCTTCGCGAGCACCTCGCCATCATCGCGGCGTGCCGCCGGCGCGACGCGGCTGAGGCGCAGGCAGCGCTCGCGACGCATTTTGCGAATGCGCTTCAGCGGAACATGGGTTTGTACTAGGCGGCCGTCACCGACGAAGAAGTCGTCGCGGCCGCTCATGCGCGCCTTGTTCGGCGAAGAGTTGAAGGCTGCTGAGCGCCGAAATCAAACCTCACGGCAAGTCGCGAGCCTCGGACAAGGTTCGCAGGAGAGAAGGCGAAACGAGTTGGCCAGACAAGGCTGCAGTCGCGAGCTTACAGTCCCTACGCGCGCGATTCCGCGCCCCATGATGCGCAATTTTTGACCGGAGAATACTCAGCAAAAGGCGGCTGGCGGAGGGAGAGAAACTGAAATCCAACATTCTCCGGAAGAAATGCGCCCGGCCACGATTTCTTCTCTCCCATTCTCGCCGCGGTCGGCGTCAGCCTGAAGGGGCGGAACCGCGCTGCAGGCGCGGCAGCAAGGCACGACGCTACCGGCGAGTGCGTTCCGGCCCTGCAAGGTCTCCATCGCCCTCAGGCCGCGGTTGCTGCTTCCGCGTCTGGCCGGGCGATCCTGCCGCGACGCAGCAGGGGCAAAACGTCTTTGGGACTGAGCGGCTTGGCGAAATAGAAGCCTTGCATCTCGGAGCATCCCCAGGCTTTCAGCAACTCGAACTGCTCGGCTGTCTCGACCCCCTCCGCGATGGATGTCGTGCCTAGTTCCCGGACGAGGCCGATTGTCGCTCTGACAATGGCCGCGCTGCCCGCGTCGACCGTTATCTGCCCCACAAAGTCTTGCGCGATTTTCACCCGATCGACGGGATGCCGGCGCAGATAGTCGAGCGAGGAGAAGCCCGTGCCAAAATCGTCGATAGCGAGTTTAACGCCGCTCTGGCGTAGACGGACAAGCACGTCGCTCGCCTCACCTGTCGCTTCCGTGAAAAAGGTTTCAGTCAGTTCGAGTTCCAGCAGCCGCGCGGGTAACCCCGAACTGGCCAGAACAAAGGCAACATCCGCTTCCAGCGCTTGCGCCCTTTTGAACTGGGCTCCCGAGACGTTCACCGCGATAGTGAGCGGGGCAACGCCAGCGTCGAGCCACGCCTTGCCCTGCCGGCAGGCTTCCCTCCCGACCCAGCGATCGAGCGCCACGATAAGGCCGGTCTCTTCAGCGGCCGGGATGAACTCGCCCGGCGACAAGACCCCGCGTGAGGGATGCTGCCAACGCACTAGCGCTTCAACGCCGGTCACACGTCCCGTTTCCACATCGACTTGCGGCTGATACTCCAGAAAAAGCTGATTGGCGTTGATCGCTTCGCGAAGCTCGGTGCTTAACGTAACCCTGCTCCGGACTTCCGCATCCATGGCATCCGTGAAGAACCGGTAGAAGGACCGCCCGTCCGCCTTTGCGCGGTACAGCGCCACATCCGCGTGCGATAGCAGCGTCTCTGCATCGAGGCAGCCGCGCTCGTAGACCGCCACACCGATGCTGACACCACTGCGGATATCGTTGCCTTGGACCGAGAACGGACTGCCGATTGCCCGCACCAGCTTCTCCGACAGTGTCGCCGCGTCAGTCGGCTCGTCGATAACCGTTGCCAGCACCGCGAATTCGTCCCCACCGAAGCGGGCAACCAAATCCGAGGCGCGGACATTCAACTGGAGCCGCTCAGCGACCGCGCGAAGGAGAGCGTCACCAACCGGATGACCCAGTGTATCGTTGACATCCTTGAAGTGGTCGAGATCGAGAAAGAGTACCGCAAACTCTTTGTCGCCTCGCTCGGTTCGCGCGATCGCCTGCTGAACCTCCTTCAGGAATACGGGTCGGTTGAGAAGCCCGGTAAGAGCGTCGTGGCGCGCGCGATGGCTACTTTCGGCTTCGGCTTTCTTGCGGTCGGTGATGTCGCGGAAGAACCACACGCGGCCCAGATACTGCCCGATGTCGCCCTGCAATACAGCAGTGTGGCGCTCGATGAACCGTCCGTCCTTGGTTTCCAGGTCTTCTTGTCCCGTCTCATGCGGATTCGAGTAGAGGTGGCGAACGCGCGTGAGAAACTCCTCAGGATTTTCTGATTGAGGCCGCCAGCGCCGCTAACACCGGCGCGTCACTTCCGGCTTCTACGAGGGCATTTGGAATGTGCCACATCTCCCCGAACCGGCGATTGGACGCGATAATCCGGGCGTCCCTGTCGACCGCCAGAATGCCGTCAGGGGAATTCTCCATTGCAGCCGTCAGGAGGGTGTTGCCGAATTGGAGTTTCTCCTCCGCCCGCTTGCGTTCAGTTATGTCCATAACGACACCGACGATCGCGCGCCTTCCCTGAAATGTCGTCAGCGACCCCTGTGCAAGAACATCGATAGCGGTGTCCTGCTTTCGCAAGATCGTGGCGGCGATCTCGACAGTGGCAACTTTGCCTGAGAGCAAACCGAGCATCGCTTCTCCCACCGCCGGCTTGTCGGCGTCAGAGATAAAGTCGATGAGGGAGTGACCGATAAACTCTGCCCCCGAATCGTATCCGATCATCTTCGCGAAACGTGGATTGACGTAGGCGATCTTTCCGTCCTCGTCGGCGACAAAGATGCCCGATATACCCTGCTCGACAAGGCCCCGGATCGTGCTCTCGTTCTCACGAATATGCTCTTCGGCCAGCTTGCGGTCGGTAATGTCGAGGGTGACGCACACGAGGTATTGCGGATTGCCATCCGCGTCATACATCGGCCTCTTGAACGTATATCCCGTTCGGTTCTCTTGCTTCGCCGCGCTCCAGAACGTCTCCTCGAATTCGACGGGCTGCCGCCCCTCAAAGATGGATCGATCGGTTGCGAGGAAATGTTTCATCTGATCGGGAGGAAATATCTGGCTCGCGTCGGTGTCGCGCAAATCCGCGAAAGACATCCCCCATTGTTCCTCGCACGCGCGGTTCATGAGGAAGAAACGGCTCCGGTGATCCTTCACGAAGAACGCCACCGGTATCAAATCAATGATTGCCAGCAGCAGTTCGCGGTTCTCCCCAAGCGACCGAACTTCCTGCTCGATTCGTTCGCTGGAAATGCGCACCTCATCGAGCAATGCTCGCCATTCTCCCTTTGGGGAGATTGTCTCGCCGAACTCCGACTGGAGCCTATTAATGGCGGCTCTGATGGTACTCGCATGTCCCGCCTCGGACTCGCCCGAACGAATATGCGTATGGCTCATGGGAGCCACCTCCAGGATGGCTGGTCGCCCGTTTATCGGACGAAATCTCTTGCGCCCGTGACCTCAAGCCGACGTGGGCGGGCGCATAGTCCCACGCTCGCGCTTAAGCCATTGCCTGCATTTCGAAGACAATTCGCCGCCCTATGGAAAAGGAGACGATGAGCGCCGCCAGCTTTGGCTACCTCATTTGCCCCGGACCCGGTCTGCTTAGCATCTCCGGTTCGAGCCCCGACTGATCTCTCACGGGCGGAATATCGTGCGCGGCTGCGGCGGGCTCACGTCAACTCCAGCGGAGTCTGCTGGCGGCGGACACATGTCACGTATGTGGTGTCGGTCCTTCCTATACGCATTTATACTTAGTTTGAATTTACGATCACGGAACCTCTTTACCAGAGACTCCATGACGAAATTCGTACGCAGAAGTGATTCGGCAGAGACTCGCTCGGCTCCATTGAGAGCGATGCGGAGGAGCGACCGATGCGCCGGACAAATCAAGGGAGGCTTTCAAGACAGCTGTCTTTTCTCCGTTGCGGTGGGCGGTTCGGCGCGAACGGCGGTCGTCAACGCGCTTCAGAGACCCGCTTTCGGCCTGTTGCGCTCGGGGCTGTTGCTCTCCTTTCACTCCACCTGAGCGTTGCGCATGTGTTCGCTCAGGATCTGAACAGTTTCGGCGTCCTGGCGGGCTCCACAGTTACGAGCACCGGTGCCTCCGCGATCAGTGGAAATGTCGGGGTAAGCCCCGGCAGCGCGGTCACCGGCCTTCTTCCGGCACAGGTGACGAACGGGACGATCCATGCGGCCGATGCGGTCGCGGGCCAAGCCCAGAGCGACCTATCGGTGCTCTACACAGTTCTGTCCGGCCGGCCGACCACACAAGATTTGACGGGTCAGGATCTGGGCGGCAAAATTCTCGGTCCCGGCGTCTATCACTTTGACAGCATTGCGCCATTGACTGGCACCCTGACACTCGACGCGGGCGGTGATGCGAACGCGGTCTTCATCTTCAATATCGGAAGCGAACTGATCACCGCCGCCGCATCGACGGTCATGCTGCAGAACGGCGCTCAGGGCGGTAACGTTTTTTTCGTCGTCGGCAGTTTCGCAACACTCGGCTCGACCACGGCGTTCACGGGGAGAATTCTTGCGCTGACGAGCATCTCGCTAAACAACGGTGCCACGATCACTTGCGGCGCCGCCCTGGCACGAAACGGCGCAGTCACGTTGATCAGCAACACGATCTCGATTCCGGACAGTACCTGCATGGTTGCGTTGGCGGCGGGTGCGTTCGGGAATGCACTGGATGCCGCCGCCACGGAAAACGAGCGGGCGGTCGCCGCGGCGCTCGATGCTTTCATCGCGGCGGGGGGTACGCTGCCGCTTGGGTTCCAGTTCTTCGCCAGCACGCTGGCGCCGGCTGAACTCGCCCTTGCGCTCAAGCAGCTTTCCGGTGAGGTCGGCACCGGCACTGCGCCAGCGGGAATGCAGGCAATGGATTCGTTCCTGGATCTGGTGAGCGATGCCGGCTACGGCGGCGGCAGCCTCGCCGATGGCGCTGCCCCGGATGAAGCGAACACTCCCGAAGAAAATGCTCCACACACCGTCAGGGTGCTCGGCTATGTGTCGGATGACGCGCCGGCAGCCAACGCGGCGTTTGCCTCCTTCGGCGGAGGGCGTGGCGCCGGTCGCTCCACTTTTCGCCGATGGCGTGTCTGGGCGGCTGGATTCGGAGGGTATCGCCTTATCAATGGAGACGCCTCAGCGGGAACCCACGACAGAACATCGAGCAATTTCGGCGCGGCGACGGGGTTCGACCGCCTCGTGACGCCCGACACGAAGATTGGCTTCGCGATTGCCGGCGGGGGTACGCGGTTCAGCCTGTCGGACGGCCTCGGCCGCGGAAAAAGCGATATGTTCCAGGTGGCTCTCTATAGCCGCACGAATTTCGACGCCGCCTATCTCGCGACGGTGATCGCCTATGCCTTGCATGATGCGTCGACCGACCGCGACATAACCTTCCCGGCCGTCGACCATCTCTCGGCCGAATTCATTGCCCATAATCTCGCTGGGCAAATTGAAGGCGGGTACAGCTTCGGCTGGTTCACGCCCTACGCGGCGGCGCGCGGACAAATCTTTCGCACGCCGTCCTACAGCGAAAGCGCCGACACCGGCGTATCCGTTCTCGCGCTCGACTACGACGCACAGAAGACGACCACGATCCGAACCGAGCTCGGCGCAAGGATTAAATGGACGATCCCGATCCGCGACGACGCGAGCATCACGCTGCGTGCACGCGCCGCTTGGGCGCACGACTTTTGGTCCGACCAGAGCATCGACGCCACCTTTCAGTTCCTGCCCGGCGCGAGCTTCACCGTAGGCGGGGCGGAACAAGCTCACGATTCCTTGCTCCTGTCCGCGGGCACGGAGTTTAGCTTCAACTCCGGGTTCGCCCTCAGCGGTTCGTTCGAAAGCGAACTTGCCGGGCTGTCGAGAACCTACCGGGGCACCGCACGGCTCAGCTATCGCTGGTAGTCAAGGCTGCGACAATGCTCCACTCGTCTATTTCGGATTAATCGGACTCACACCAAGTTCTCCGAGCGATGCTGCATCCACTTGATCTTAGCCGCTTTTCGACCCTGTCGATAACGACTTCGGCTGATGACTCGCGCAAATGTGCGCAATCTACAAACTTTTCCTGACCGCCGGCGCCGCCGTCATTCTCGGGCTTTTCGCGGCCGCTCCAAGCGCCGCGGCCGGCCTGCTGGTCGACTTCACCGATGCGGCGGCACCAGGCACGATCGTCGTGCGAACGAGCGAACGGAGTCTCTATTTTGTGCTCGGCGAGGGGCATGCGCTGCGGTATCCCGTGGGGGTCGGTCGCGCCGGCCGACAATGGGTTGGTTCTTCATCGATCATCGGCAAGTACATTCGCCCGAATTGGGCGCCGCCACCGGTGATCAAACACGACAAGCCGAATTTGCCGGACGTCATCGTCGGCGGGGCGTCGAACAACCCGATGGGTGTTGCCGCAATGACCCTTTCCGGCGGAGCCTACGCCATCCACGGGACTAACACTCCGAGTTCTATTGGCGGCTTCGTGTCATACGGCTGCATCCGGATGTACAACCAGGACATCAGCGATCTCTACGAAAGGGTAAGCATTGGCACCCGGGTGGAAGTAATGCGCTGAAGGCGCGGCGAGGAAGAGGGTCTTAGGCACCGCCCTCGGATCGCAAATTTGCCGGTCGCTACTCGAGCCTCGCGGGTGAGTTCGCAACTCAGGAGTAGTCGCGCCCGCGATTCAGAACTTTCCGCACAAGCTCCGCCGTGTTCCTCGCATTGAGCTTCGCAAGAATATGGGCTCGATGCACTTCGACGGTCCGCCGACTGATTCCAAGTTCATCTGCTGTCGCCTGGTTGGATGATCCCGAAATGATGAACGGCAGCACTCTCCGTTCGCGCGCGGTAAGGAGCTTAGCGCCCGGAAACGATCGCGCTTCGTGGCGGGGGCTCTTTCCGCTGTGTTGTCCGTTCAGATTCTTTGCGATCGCATCGCGAACCCGGACCGCGAAGGTCATAGCATCGGAGCGTTTTTCGATGAAATCGTGGGCACCGCGCTTGATCGCTTCAACCGCCGTCGGGATGTCGCTGCTGGCGGAAGTGACCAAGACAGGTGCGCCGTAGTGCGGGGCATCGATTTCCTCGAGGACATCGAGGGCCGAACAGCTCGGCAGGAAGAGGTCGAGGATAACGCCAACAGGCGTCCGCGTCCGCGCGACTGCAACGAAAGGCGGCCCGTCCGCAAAACTCGTCACCCGATAGCCGTCTTGGGAAAAAAGAAGCGCCAGGACGTCACGAACATTCGAATCTTGATCGACTACGAAAATCTCGCCATTGTGTTGCTCGGTGCTTTCGTTGTCGTTCACGGGGAGTGGCCTTCCAGACCCCATTCGCGTGGCATCCGCGTCGAGCTCGCGATAGCAACGGAGCGGCGGCGAGAATCGCCAAACTATTACGCAATCGCGAACACGAAGCTGTGCAAAACTGCACACCGCCGGTGTTAGTGGCGATCTTCCAGATCGGTGACTGGACGTCGTTCTTCTTCGAACAAGCTTGCCACGCTAGGCGCGGACCAGGCTACATGCCGGCGGCGCGGATGGGGACTTGTCCCGTTCGCGATCGCCGATCCTTCAGGCAATCCTTGTTCTGGCCGCGAGTCTCGCGCGGAAGCGCAGACCCGCGCGGCTGCGTCACAATATCGTCGGCAAAGCCGGCGAACACGTCGCGCACGGCGTCGATCAGCACGGCGTCCGCATGACTGCCAATGTAGGAGCGCACACAAGCCGGCGAACCGTTTGCCGGCTTGTGGCGTGCCACAAAAAAATCTGTGTGCCATGTCACGTTAGGCACCCTCCATCTCGTCTTGTCATCATCAGGTTCAAGCAAGACGAAAGGATTTTGCCATGACGCCCCGCATCACTGCCTCCGCGGAATACCTCGCTCTCCTGCAGCCGCTCATCGACTACGCCACGACGGTTGCCGGCATGGGGCTGGAGAAGAGCCTCGTGAGTCTCGTGGAGATCCGCGCCTCGCAAATCAACGGCTGCGCCGTCTGCCTGCATATGCACGTTGAGGAGGCGCTGAAGTCGGGGGAGAAGCCGAACCGGCTTCACATGCTCGACGCCTGGCGTGAATCCTCGCTCTACAGCGAGCGCGAGAGGGCGGCGCTCGGCTGGACCGAAGCTCTGACCAGGCTCGCCGAGACGCGCGCTCCGGACGTGGACTACGCTCCCGTCGCCGCCCATTTCAGCGAGAAGGAGCAGATCATCTTGACCCTCATGATCGGGGCCATCAACAGCTTCAACAAGATCAATGTCGGCTTCCGTATGCCCGCGACCCAAGTGGGCGAGAGGAAGGCCGCATGACGAGCGCCGGTGTTCGCGCCGAGGCCGCGGCGGAATTCGATCCGCTGCGGCCGCGACTCGTGCGGATCGCCTACCGCATGCTCGGGTCGGTCGCCGATGCGGAAGACGTCGTGCAGGAGGCCTTCATCGCTTGGCACGAGACGAACCGTGAAGCGGTGCGCGTGCCTGAGGCGTTTCTCCGCCGCATCGTTGTTCGGCTCTGCCTTGATGAGCTGAAATCCGCGCGCGTGCGCCGCGAGACCTACGTCGGAACCTGGCTGCCGGAGCCGCTGGTGGAGACCGACGAGGACGAGATCGACGACATCACCCTGCCGCTGATGATGGCGCTGGAGCGACTCTCTCCGCTCGAGCGTGCCGCGTTCCTGATGCATGACGTCTTCGACGTCGCCTTTGCGGAGGTCGCCGAGGCGATCGGGCGCGACGAAGCCTCCTGCCGCCAGCTGGCGCGACGCGCGCGCGCGCATCTGAAGGCGGCGCGGCCGCGTTACGATCTGCCGAAGGAACACGGGTTTGAAATCGCAGAGGCCTTCTTCGTCGCCTCGCGAAGCGGCGACATGACGGCGCTCAAGGCGCTGCTTGCCGACGATGTCACCCTCTACTCCGATGGCGGCGGCAAGCGGCCCGCCGCACTCGTTCCTGTCTTCGGGATTGACCGGGCGATGCTGCTCTTCACGAAGCTCGCTCAGCTCTACGCGGGGACGCGGCCAAAGCGCCTGTCATACGGCTTCATCGACGGATTGCCGGGCTTCGTCACGGTTGAGCCCGACGGCATGCCGCAAACGACCGCGATCGAAGTTCGCGACGGCAAGATCGCCGCCATCTACGTGGTGCGCAATCCGGAGAAGCTGCGCCACTTGGAAGGGACCGCGCTGCACTAGGGTCCGGACTCATAACCAGTAGCTGACGGTTGCGGCGATGCAGACTGGAGCGAGAAAGTTGGTGGCGGATCGGTCGTAGCATGTCGCGATGCGCCGGAAGTCCTTAAGGCGACCGAACATGCGCTCGATGGCATTCCGGTTTCGATAGCTGTTCTCGCAACGCCGATTGGCCTTCGGCGGAATATTAGGCATGCGCCTTTCCCTCGATTTGTCGGGGGATGGCATTGACAGCTCTCCGGGGCCCGAGCACGGGTGATTGAAAGGCGAACGTGAATGCGTAAGGATTTCTCCGCAACCTCGGGCGTGTTCGACGGCCCTGCGGTCTGGTTTTTCGACTGACCGGTCCTGCAAAGCCCGGTCATCTTAGCGGGGGGCCTTACAGATCGACCGCTTATCCCCTAACCCGCCGTAGGTGTCCTCAGCTTGCCTAGCGCCGCTATTCGCTACGTTGAAGATACCACCGCGATAGGGCTACGGTTCATAATTAAACTTGGAAGTGCGAGGGCACACGGAGGACGACGGATGGCAACGGTTCAGGTCCGCTACATCGTTCACGACGTCGACGCCGCGATCGCGTTCTACACTGAGAAGTTGGATTTCAAACTTGAGATGCACCCCGCACCGCCATTTGCGATGCTGTCGCGAGGCGATCTCCGACTTGTTCTGAGCGCGCCAAATCCGACAGGCGGTGGTGGCCAGCCGATGCCCGATGGGACCATGCAGGAGCCTGGCGGTTGGAATCGCTTCGCGATTGAGGTGACCGACCTGGAGCCGACAGTGGAAATACTTCGCCGAGCCGAGGCCCGGCTTCGGAACGACATGTCACCGGCGCTGGTGGAAAGCAGGTCATTCGTCGACAGATCCTCATGACGCGACATCTCAATCGAGCTGTTTGGCCGACTCCGGGCCGAAGCTCCGGCTTCGGACCTGACCGATAGCGAGCCCGCCACGCCGCGGTAGCATCGTCGACTTTCTTTGCGACGGCATAGGGTCGATCCGGCCGCGGTTGTCGATACTCGGCTGGCGGCGATCGAGTTATCAGACCCATAGAATCCGACAGGATGCTGTCGCACCCTGTCCTGGAGGTCATGCCGTGAACAATCCGGCTTCAGAAAGCGACTCGTATTCTTTTCTTCTGATTCGACGCCTTCGAGCTTGGTTGCCGCGGCAACCGTGTTCGAGATCGTTCCGAACTTGCGCATATTGAGGTGCAACAAGCTCGGGAGGCGACGGTCGATTTCGTCGGTGTCGACGATCAGCTCGTAGTCGATGGAGACCATCATCGGCGGGCTGTCCTGCCGGAATCACCGTGGAGTTTCACCTCGACGGGGCCCACGGAAGATCAGAAGTTGAGCATCGGAATTGCGCGCTCAATGCCCTTGATCATGCAGGCGGCCAATGCCGCAAGGAAAAGCTCGGCCGGGTTGAAGGCATCGGGCCGCCCGCATAACGGTCCGGTCGAGGACGGCATCTCGGCATCCTTCGCACTGGGCGAGGCTGCCGTGGGCGTCTATCCGCTTGGCCGTGACGTTGTATTCCAGCATTGGCGATCTCAACCGAACGAGACAGGGCCGCGTGACCCTCAGAAGCTAATGACGGTCGCACCTTCGATCGCATATCGAGCGAAGGCATCGCGAGCGTATTCCAATGTGAAGCCGAGGCCCGCGAACGCATCAGCCTGGCCCATGTCTTCGGCAATGCTGCGGCAGACGTGGACGGGCACATCCGCCTTCGCCAGCTTAGCGAGATCGTCGCGAAATCCAGATCGCGCGGCGTCGCCCAGCGCCTTCTCCGCGGGACCGAAAACATAGACTTCGAGCGCGACCCCGCGCTCGTCCTTGACTTGCCGGATGCGCTCGGCGACGTGCGCGCCGGTTCCTAGCGAACTGTCGTCGGCATGAAAGATATGAATCACGACCTTAGGGGACATGGGCGGCGGACTCTCTCGTGTCAGAAAGCAAGTTGATAGAGTTTGTATGCGGTCATAACGACGATGAGCACGCCGAAGATCTGCTTGAGCCGCTTGCCCGGCACATAAAGGCTGGTGATCCGCGCGCCGACGAACGAACCGATCGCACCGACAAAAATCAACAGTGCAGCGAGGTAAAGGTCAACGCTGGCCGTGGCGATGTGCGGCAGGAGCGCCGAGAAGGATGGCGGCGTCACGGCAAGTGCATTCATGGCTGCAGCATGCTTGGATTCGTATCCAACGAGAATCAGCGTCGGCAGAAGCAGGAACCCCGGCCCGACACCGAGCATGCCGGCAATGATGGAAATCGGCACAGCAAGCAGGAGCGCGAGTTTCAGGTTGCTATCGATCGCCCAGGCCGTGCCCTCGACGCCGCGTCTTGCAGCGCCGGCGATTTCTGGCGCTGCAGCCTTCTCTGGCATGAACATGCGGATCGCGAGGAAGGCGACCGCCACGAAATAGAGCGCCCATAGGTAGTTCGGATTGACGATTTGGGCCAAATAGCCGCCAAGCGGAGCCACGACCGTCGTCACAATCGCTAGCAAAATGGCAGGCCTCCACATCACCAGACCGCTCCGCGCAAAGCCGAAGAGCGAGAACAAAGCGGTGACACCGTTGAGAATGAGGCTGAGGGGCTGCACTTGGTTGACGAGATCGTTCAGAAACAGCCCAAGAAAAGGTACGGCGGCAAAGGCCACCCCAAGTCCGAGCATTCCGGAAACGACGGAAAGAATAGCCAGCCCCACTGCCATGATCGCAGAATCATTCATCGCAATTTCTCAGCCTGGTCGAATACTGCTCAGCACACCTCACCCCGAGGCGGAAGGCGTTGGCCCGCGATCACGCGCGTATTCAAAAGCACAAGCCTGTCGTCATTCGCATTGCGTTGATCCTCGTCAACCCACGGCAGCGAGAATCGTGGCGAGGTCAGGCGGCCTCGGGCACCAGAAACACCGGCGCCTCATCAGCGGGCTTTCCGGCCAGCTCGGCTTTGGCTCGCGCAACAATCCGGCGGTGGCTTGGAACCCCGCCAGTTCAACGCAGTCGGTGGGACACCGCGCTGGACAAATTCGGCGAGCTGCAAATTTCCCGCCTATTAAAAGCCTGCGCTTGCCGCTCTCGCGATCAGGTTCTGCACCGACGAGATACGCCAGCTTCCACCGCGTGGCGTGCGGATTCCGCGGGCATTGAGAGCGTCTGCGATTCCGGCAAGGGTGGTTACACCCGAGGCTCGTATCGTCTCGACGATCGGCAACACGTTCGCGGCGAAGCGGTCTGCTTCCGAGATCTGAGCAGACGCGTCCCAGTGCGGCGGCCTCGCCTGGCATTCGCCGGATTGCCCGAGCCGCTTCCCCTGCGCCTTGCGCTGAGCCAGTGCTGCCTTCGTACGCTCCGAGATCAGGCGTCGCTCCTTCTCGGCGAGCGCTGCGTAGAGGTGCAGCATGAAGGGATCAGCGTCGGCGCCTAGTTCGGCTACGATGAAGGGCACGCGCTGCGCCATCAGCCCGGAGATGAAGGCGACGTCGCGCGAGAGCCGGTCGAGCTTGGCGACGATCACCGGACACTTGCGCGCGACGTGCGGCGGAAAGGGCCGCAGCCAGTTGAGGCCGCCGATCGAGCGCGTCCGCGCCCTTGCCGCTCTCTGCCTCGACGAACTCGGCTGTGAGGTCGAAGCCTTCAGCCTCGGCAAAGCGGGCGACGGCCTGCTCTTTGGGCATCGAATTCCGAGGCCGGACTTCCGCTGTCGCTCCGTGGAAACGCGGTAGTAGGCGACAGCGGGCTTCATGACCAAACCGCATACCACCGTTTGCCGTTTGGTGAAAAGCCAAGAAAGCAGCTAAGTGTCTGGATTAGTGGCACTTTCGGCGTTGCACTGCGACATGCTCAGCTAGATGGATTTCGTCAGAGCTCGCGTCCGTCCCACCGATCCTGAGCATGTGGGGAGGGGGCCATTCCTGCCCTGGACGCCTGCTTGAGGGGAATACTCGATCTGGCGAGGAGGCGGCAGGCCGGCGCCCGGTTCTGCGGAAACTCCCTGAATCTTCACAAACTCCACGATCAGCGGTTGGCTGAAGTTTCCGCCCAGTTCGACTGTACTCGTCTCCTTCCAGCCTCCTCGGGTCTTCAGCCAGAAGATCGCCGCGGTGACGGATTGCGGCCCTTCGCTGGTCGCCTTGCGGAAGAGGCTCTCGGCGACCTTCGCCGTCGCCTTGACCTGGCCGGTGTCGAGTTCGTGGCGGTAGTGCTTGCGCAGGGTCTTCGGGTCGATGCCGATGACGCTCGCGATGTTCAGCTCCGGCACGCCATAGGCAGTCATGGCTTCGACCTGGCGGCGGGTGGTGGCGTCGGGGCGATGTGCTGGGCGTCCCATGACCGGCCTTAGAACTTTACCCGCTCGACGATGATCGGGCCGGCGTTCTTGCCGGTCAGCTCGTGCACGTTGGTCTCCCGCCAGCCGGCACGCGCCTTCAGCCAGAAGATCGCCGCGGTCACCGCCTCGCGGCCTTCGCCCGTTGCCTTGCGGTAGAGGTTCTCGGCAACCTTGGTGTTGGCCTTGAACTCGCCGCCCTGAAGCTCGTCCGCATAGTGCCTGCGGAGCGTTGGGGCATCCACGCCGACCATCCTGGCAATGCCGGTCTCCGGCATGCCAAACCCGGCCATGACCTCGACCTGACGGCGGTTCGCCGGATCGGGCGCGTGGCGGCGGCGCATCTCACGCCACCTTCTGTTGCCCGATCAGAGGGACGATGCTGCCGTCAGCCGCGGCGTCCGCTTCAAGAGGCTCGGGCTCGGGCAGCCGGGTGGATATTTGCTCAAGTCGCCTCAGCAGGACCTCGCGGGCCCCGCCTTCCTTCACCTCCAGCTTGATCGACGACCCGTTCATGCCACCGACCTCGGTGACATTCGTCTCTTTCCAGCCGGCGCGGGTCTTGAGCCAGAAGATGGCGGCGATGACGGATTCCCGGCCTTCGCCGGTGGCCTTGCGATAGAGGTTCTCGGCGACCTTGGCGTTGGCCTTCGTGTGTCCGTGGTCGAGTTCGCCTGCGATAGTGCTTCCGGAGCGTCTTCGGAGACACTCCGATCACCCCGGCAATCTCAGCCTCGGGGACGCCGTAACCGGCCAACGCCTCGACCTGGCGCCGAATGGCTGGATCGGGCTTGTGAGCCGGGCGCGCCATCTCAACCTCGCACCGGATCAACGGGCGGGGAGGGCATGCCGCGCTCCAAAACCGCGCGTGTAGACGAGGGGTTTGGCGAATGGCGGGGCAGGGACGGCGACGTATTGCTCCGCGGACCGTCCTCGGCCAAATCCTCCGTGTAGCCGTCGCGTTTTGCGAAGCCGCGGGCTCATTGGGCTCTTGCTCGGCAGAATCGCCTCTCGGGAGGGAAGGATTTGGCGAATGCCGCGTATCGACAGTGGCGGATACCGCATCACCCATCGCTTCGTCGAAACCTTGCCTGGGGAGGGAGGTTTTGCGCACCCGCGGCAGGACGGGCTCAGGATCGCGGCCGAGCGGAAGGGCCAGAGGCTGCAGGCGGTGAGCTGGCACTCTGACCTCGCTCGGCTGGTAGCACGAGCAGTCGAGGCATTTCTGGCGGATCGCACGCAGGATCCCGGCCTTGGTGGTCATGGCGGCCACCTGAAGGTCTGCAGTCGGAGCGGCAGACCTGACATCATTGCGCTCGGCCGCGACCTCAGCGAAGGACGGTCGCCGCCCTCCAGCGTCGCCTGCTTGCCGGTAAAATCCTGCCAGCGGGTGACGGCGACATCGACATAGGCGGGGCTGATCTCGATCGCGTGGCAGACCCGCCCGATCGTCTCGGCGGCGATGATCGAGGTGCCGGAGCCGCAGAAGGGCTCGTAGACCGCCTGGCCGGGGGAAGAGTTGTTGAGCATCGGCCGGCGCATGCACTCGACCGGCTTCTGCGTTCCGTGCCCATGCCCGCGATCCTCGCGCGAGGGGATGTTCCAGAGCGTCGATTGCGAGCGGTCGCCCGTCCAGTGGGCTGTGCCTCGCACAGCGTATAAACACGGCTCATGCTGCCAGTGGTAATGGCCGCGGGAGAGGGCGAAGCGGTCCTTGGCCCAGATGATCTGCGCGCGGATCTCGAAGCCGGAGGCCTCCAGCGACTCCTGCACGGTGCTGGCGTATCTGCCGGCATGCCAGACATAGGCGACGTCGCCTGGGAAGAGCGCCCATGCCTCCCGCCAGTCGGCGCGATCGTCGTTCTCGACCCGGCCGGATTTGCGGTCGTTGTGGTTCAGCCCGCGCTGGTTCCTCCAGGACGGATCGTAGTTCACCCCAAACGGCGGGTCGGTGATCATCAGATGCGGCTTCACGCTTCCCAGCACCCACGCCACATCGTCCGGCCTTCGTGCTGTCGCCGCAGAGCAGGCGGTGCGAACCGAGGAGCCAAAGGTCGCCCTCCTGGCTGACCGGTTCGTCGGGAAGGGGAGGGACCTCGTCCGGATCGGTGAGACCTGCCGTGCCCAACGACAGCAGCCCGGCAAGTTCCTCCTCGGAGAAGCCGGTCAGCGCGAGATCGAAGCCAAGGTCCTTCAGCTCCCCGAGTTCCAGCGCCAGTAGCTCGGTGTCCCACCCGGCATTCAGGGCGAGCTTGTTGTCGGCGATGATGTAGGCGCGCTTCTGCGCCTCGCTCAGGCCGGCAAGCTCGATCACCGGCACCGTCTTCATGCCGAGCTTGCGCGCCGCCAGCAGCCGACCGTGCCCGGCGATGATGCCGTTCTCGCCATCGACCAGGATCGGGTTGGTGAAGCCGAACTCGCGGATCGACGCGGCGATCTCCGCCACCTGCGCATCCGAATGCGTGCGCGGATTGCGCGCGAAGGGGATCAGCGCCGAGAGCGCGCGATACTGGACGGCAAGCTGCCGCTCCGAGTCGATTGCCATCTTGCGCATGCGGTAGAGCAATAACTCTTGAGCACGCGGCACGTCCGCTCAGAAAATGTCTCACATCGCGAAATGGCAGTATCGACCGAGGCGCTAGCGATGGAAGAGCCGGGTTTGATAGTCGTTGCTGAAAGGCGCTAGAAGCAGCCGGTCCGCCATCAGCCGCCAAATGGGGCTGACGATTGCCGCCGAAGTCGCTCGCAAACGCAACACTCAAACAAACCCCGACTGGGTAGCCGCGATGGACAACGAAACTGCTGGCCCGAGGCACCCCACCGAAGCCGCGAAGGCAACGGTCGTATTTGTTGACCTGGCCGGCTTCAGCGCCATTGCGGACGTTTTTGGAGACGCGGCAGCGATCGGGGTGCTGGAGCTATTCGAGAAGTTGGTGCGCGATTCCGTGGGTGACGACGGCAAGCTCGTGAAATGGATCGGAGACGAGGCGATGCTTTTGTTTCCGGAGCCAGATCTAGCTCTCCAGGCACTTTCTCGCCTCTTACCGGCCTGTCGAGCCGAGAAGAGAATCCCTTTGACAAGGTGCGGGCTGAACCATGGATCAGTGATCCGCAGAGGCGAGGATGTCTTCGGCTCAACCGTCAATATTGCGTCTCGGATCACGGCGGTCGCCAAGGCCGGCCAACTGGTGGCAACCGGCTCGATCGCCGAGATCGCCAAGGCGAACGGGATCTCGGCGGACCCGCTAGGACCGATTCAGCTTCGCTCAATTGCCGAAAAGATTCCCCTGTTCGTGCTCCAACTGGCGGAAGCCGTCGATCCCGCGTGGATCGACCCGGTATGCAAAATGCACGCGCCATATTCGGCTTATCTCAGGACGCGTCGCACTGGGCATTGGTTCTGTTCGTCGCGATGCGAAGAGGCCTACAGGAGGTCGCCCGATACGTACTCAGCCTGAGTTTCGGAAAAGGTCGAGCGTTCGGTTCTTTAGCCGCTCTGCGATCGGTGGCCGCCGGCACCTGCGGACCCGAAGAGCCTCGAACGTTCTCCTCAGGACGAAGCTCCTGATCAGCGAGACAACCGTGAACACCCGGCGATGAACACGTTCTGCCCCGTCTCCAAATGCACCCGAGAGCCGGGAAGAGCAGTAGCTGCGTGAGGAGCGCGATGCCGTAGCCCACGACGACATTCGTGACCGCCTCCACGAGAGACATCGAGCGCGATTGCGCGCGTGATGCCCGTGGCGTTGAGCGGCTGCGATCTTCCGACGGCATGGTGCATGGATTCGTCCACGTCCCGCCTAGACTCTCGCCTTGCGGGAAATACGCATTCGGTGGTTAGCGTCGGCAGCGCCTGCCTGTCGCGTCCAAAAGTGTTTCACATGCGGGCAGAGAGCTGGGCGAACCGTCGGCGAGAGCAACCGGTCGGAACCGCTCGACCATTGAGACGCCACGCGATTAGCTCGAGCGCGTGTCGCCAGCGCCGATGGGCCGTGGGCCGGCTAATGCCAAAGCGCCAGCAGATCAGCTTCCATCGCGCTCCTTGTAGGCGCGCAAGAACGAGGCCCGCCTCTTCGTGCTCAAGCCACTTGAGCCACGACAGGGCCTCGGCCGCCGACTCCACAGCGTAGCTATCCGATTGAGGGGCGGTCACGACGCGATCTGTCACGTCCTCCGAATAGTGGGCTGCTGTCATCAGCTCCCGGAGAGCTACCGCTTCGCGAAGCCGCTTCTCGACCAGCGCCCACTTCCACTCAGCCATCGTCTGCATCCGCATTTGGCAGCATGCCGGATGTTTCCGCGGCGGCGTGCGCTTCCGCCTCCGCGCGCGACAGACCGCCGTCGAATTCCATGATCGCAGCGCGCTCCTCGAACGCCGCCTGCCGATCCTCATCGGTCCAACCATCGTTTCGCTCGAAATCTGCACGGTCGCCCGAAGGCATCGGGTCCATAGGGGGCATCGGGTCGAGGGGGCCGCTCGACGGCCCATCCTGGCACGTCGCCACGGGGCCGGCGCCGTCGGGGCCGGTCCGATGCCCCCTATGGTCCCTATGCCCATCCGGACCGCCCGCACTTTTCATCGCGTAGGTGGCGACTCCCCATTTTCCGGCGGCTGCCTGGCGAGTGAGGACCAGACTGGCGATCCGAGTCCCGGTGAGTTTTTCGAGTTGTGCCGAGACGTACTGGCGACCCCGGTCTTGGGCATCGATGAGATGCCGAACATCGGGATGGAGATCGCGCACGGCGACCGGATGATCGCCGTGCTTCTCCCACCAGGTGGTGAACAGTTCCGCGGCGGATTGCCGGCGTCCGTCCCGCTCCTTGGCCTCACCGATCCGTTCCACCGGATCTCTGCAGCCAAGCGCGACAAGCGGGTCCCGCACCCACCTGCACCATGTCTCGAAGCTGCCGAGCGTGCGACCTTCGGGTAGGCATTCGAGCCGGCCCCAGCGCCAGATGGTCAGAGCCGCCGCCAGCAGCTTCGTCCGGTCCCGTGCCACGTCCGCGCGGATATTGTTGGCGAACCGCCGCGCTTCCGGGTCCTCGGTGCGCGGATCGAGCTCAATGGCGATGAAGCGGCGTGCGAGATCCTCCGAGACGGTCAGCCCGTTGCCTGTCAGCACCACAAAGGCGGACGGGTTCAGCGGGACCATCAGGGAGCGTCCGAGAACCCGCACCCGTGCAGGGCGCTCAGTGATTGCACTGGCGAGAAGATTGGACCTGAAGGCCGTGTTGTTGAGGTTGTCGAGGAAGAGAACCGGATTGCCTTCCATGAGTTCGGCGGAAATGCGCTTCTCAAGCTCCTCCGCCGTGGAGCCGCCCGTCACGGCGTGCGGCTCGCGACCGAATGCGACCATGGCGATACAGCGGGCGAGGAGTCCCTTGCCGGCGCCGGCGCCCGACATCGGCGCGGCTCGAAGCAGGACGGCGGGTGCAAGAGCGAGGCTCGGCCGGCAAACGGCGGTCAGCAACGCCGCGAGGAATGCCGACTCGTCCTTGCCCGGGGCGCAGTCGAGATCGACGAGTTGCATACCATCGTCATCGACGATCTGCGCGTCTGCGAAGCAGAAGGTCCTGAACGTCTCGCGGATCAGTCGCAGCGCCTCTTCCGCATCGGATCGGCGAGGGGCGGTCCGGAACGACGCCGGCGAGATCGGCAAGATGTTCGCGCCACATGCCGGAGGCGGGATCGTAGCCCTCGCCCGAGAGGATCGCGCCGCTCTCGTCAAGAAGAGGGGCGGACGCAATTCCGTTCAGCAGAGGCAGCCGCCACTCGCCGCGCCAGTCCAGGTACATGACGGCGAACGCGCGTGGCAGCCGCACGTCAACTTCGATGATGCTGCCGTCCCGCTGTGTCTTCAGCGCATAGGGCCGGCAGACACCATGGGCGAGGAGCACAAGAACATCCGCCGTCAAGACTTGAGCCACGGCTCCCTTCTGGGTCTGATCGACGGCGAGGCGGACCGGTACACCTCGGTCATAGAGGTCGCCGGCCTCGACCAGGATGTCCCTCAGGGCCGCTACGGTGCGGTCAGGCGCGGCCGCTTCGACAAACAGCCTGGGCTTGGCGTCGGCGTCAAAGACCTGCTTGTCGGGTTCCACCGCGTGCTCAATGGCGGCGGCGACGCGGGCTGTTCCCGCATCGGCGCTCATCGGGTGCCGTCCGGCCGGGCGTCGGCGTCGGCGATGAGCAGATCATTGAAATCCATGCCGGCCGGAGGACGGGCAATCCGGATGCGACGGCCGGCGCGCTGCCAGCGGCGAGCGGCGTAATTGGCCGCTGCCTCGCCCGGCTCGTCACCGTCGGCGAGGATGATGATCTCGCCGACGTCGTCCGGGAGTTCGAGGCTTCGGAGGCCCGAGGTCGAAAGCGCTGCCCAAGCCGGCCTGCCGGTCGCCTGCATCGCGGCCAGACAGGTTTCGATGCCCTCGCCGATCATCAGCGTGCCGTCGATGGACCCGAGTCTGACAGCGCCGCCACGGCATGTCATTCGGCGTGCAATTTTGACCCCCTGAGGCGGGGGATCGGCGTGCAAAATTGACCCCCTGAAGTCTGTCCTGATGCGCTGCCTGCTTTGGTTCAAAGCGGGCGTTGAGGGAATGCTGACGGTGGAGACGATCGGGCGGATTCGGCGCGAGCATTTTCTCAAAGGCAAGACGATCAAGGAGATCGCCCGCGACCTGAAGGTGTCGCGGAACACGGTGCGCAAGGTGCTGCGCTCTGGGGAGACATCGTTCGAGTATGAGCGGGAGGTCCAGCCGAGGCCGAAGTTAGGGCGATGGACGTCCGAGCTTGATGCGTTGCTGGCGGACAATGCGGCCAAGGCTGCTCGCGCGCAGCTGACGCTGATCCGGATCTTCGAGGAGTTACGCGGGCGCGGTTATGACGGCGGTTACGACGCCGTGCGGCGCTACGCCCGGCGCTGGGCCAAGGAGCGTGGCGAGACGACGGCCGCGGCCTATGTGCCGCTGAGCTTTGCGCCGGGAGAAGCCTACCAGTTCGACTGGAGCCACGAAGTCGTCCTGCTGAACGGCGTCACGGTGATTGTGAAGGTCGCCCATGTCCGGCTCTGTCACAGCCGCATGATGTTCGTGCGCGCATATCCGCGCGAGACGCAGGAGATGGTGTTCGACGCTCACGACCGGGCCTTCGCCCTGTTCAAGGGCACCTGCCAGCGCGGCATCTACGACAACATGAAGACAGCGGTGGAGACGGTCTTCGTCGGCAAGGACCGGCTCTACAATCGCCGCTTCCTGCAGATGTGCAGCCATTACCTCGTCGATCCAGTCGCCTGCACGCCGGCCTCGGGCTGGGAGAAGGGACAGGTCGAGAACCAGGTCGGGCTCGTCCGCCAGCGCTTCTTCACACCGCGGCTGCGGTTCAAGAGCTACGACGAGATGAACGCCTGGCTGACCGACAAATGCATTGCCTACGCAAAGGCGCACCGTCATCCCGAGCTAACTGAGCAGACGATCTGGCGGGTGTTCGAGGCCGAGCGGCCAAAGCTCGTTCCCTATGCGGGCCGGTTCGATGGATTCCACGCGGTGCCGGCATCGGTCTCGAAGACCTGCCTGGTGCGCTTCGACAACAACAAATACTCCGTGGCTGCCAGCGCGGTCGGGCGTCCGGTCGAGGTCTACGCCTATGCGGATCGCATCGTGATCCGCCAGGACGGCCGGATCGTCGCCGAACATCCGCGCTCGTTCGGCCGCAGCGAGACGGTCTACGACCCGTGGCATTACGTGCCGGTGCTCGCCCGCAAGCCCGGCGCCTTGCGGAATGGCGCACCGTTCAAGGACTGGCTGCTGCCGGCCGCGATGGAGCGCGTGCGGCGCAAGCTAGCCGGCGCCGCCGACGGCAATCGGCAGATGGTCGACATCCT
Organism: uncultured Alphaproteobacteria bacterium; assembly: GCA_963805325.1. Taxonomy (GTDB): domain Bacteria; phylum Pseudomonadota; class Alphaproteobacteria; order Rhizobiales; family Afifellaceae; genus DASWJZ01. The sequence goes on from CAWDTS010000021.1 coordinate 55,163, forward strand.
CGCCGCGGTGCTCACCGACGGGTTGCCGGCGGTCGAGGCAGCCTGTGCCGAAGCCATGACCCACGGCGTTCATTCCGCCGACGTCGTCCTCAACATCCTTGCCCGCCAGCGCGATCCAGGCCCGCCGGCCACCATCCTCGCGCCGGCCGCGCTGACACTGCGCCACGCGCCCGTCGCCGATTGCGCCCGCTACGACAACCTCAGGAGGACCCTCTGATGGAACGAACCCAACTCTTCGACCTCATGGGCGAGCTCAAGCTCTACGGCATGAAGGCCGCCTATGATGAGATCATGGCCACCGCGATCAAGCGCCAGCACGAGCCACAGCGCATCGTCGGCGATCTGCTCACCGCCGAGATCAGCGAGAAGCAGGCGCGCTCGATCAAGTACCAGCTCACCATCGCCAAGCTGCCGCTTGCCAAGGGCCTCGACGACTTCGAGTTCGACGGCACGCCGATCAACGAGACGCTGGTCAATGACCTCGCCGGTGGTGGCTTCATTGCGAGTGAGCGCAACGTCGTGCTGGTCGGCGGGACCGGCACCGGCAAAACCCATCTGGCGATCGCCATCGCCCGAAGCTGCATCCGATCAGGCTCGCGCGGCCGGTTCTACAACGTCGTCGACCTCGTCAACCGGCTCGAGACCGAGACCCGCAATGGACGGCAAGGCCGGCTCGCCGATCACCTCACCAGAATGGACTTCATCGTCCTCGACGAACTCGGCTACCTGCCGTTCGCCCAATCCGGCGGCCAGCTCCTGTTCCACCTCGTCAGCCGGCTCTACGAGCGCACCTCGATCATCGTCACCACCAACCTGGCGTTCGGTGAATGGCCGAGTGTGTTCGGCGACGCCAAGATGACCACCGCGCTGCTCGATCGGCTGACCCATCACTGCGACATCGTCGAGACCGGCAACGACAGTTGGCGCTTCAAGAGCCGCGGCGACGATCAAACAACCCGCGCTCGCCCCGTCTCCGCAACACCGACCAGCTCCGACGGCGCGACCGCTACCGCCAAAACCCGTCGCTCAAGGGGGTCAAAATTGGACGCCGATACGGGGTCAATGTTGGGCGCCGATTGACACACCGACCGAGCCAAGAGACGATCAGCTTGGAATCGGCGTCAATCGCGGTCCACGTCCACACGTCTCCAGCTTCTGCCGGAGCAGCTTTTGCCTTGGCGACGATTTCGTCGCACTGGACGCGCTTAGCTGCGACGCCGCGAACGTTGACGTCATGGTAACAGTGCCCCTTCACTGAGGCCCATGGCCGACCCACTGCCGCTGGCGTTTACTTTGTAGATGTTCTCCATCGTTTCCTGGTCACGCTACGAAGTCCCGCCTGATCAACACCACGGCGTTATGCACGAGCGGCATCGTCCGATCGGCAAATTCCGGGGTCGCCGCGGACGCGGCGAGCTCGACGAAACGATCATTCGCTCCGCCACCTACTCCCGTTGAAAGCAGCGTGCGTTGAAAGCAGCGTGGAGCCTTGTTGCGCGCTCCGCCGCAAGGGCCGCAGCCTCCCGCCGTTCCGGCGGCATCCGCGGCGACTTCCCGGTACCGCCGCACATCGTGCTGCCGGAGGGCGGCAGCCGAAGTCTGGAACGCTTGCGCGAAGGTGGCGCGCCGAGAAGCGCAACGGTGTGCGCGACGGGGAGGCGGAGGTCTAGCACTGGGCCGATCGCCGTCCGTCGATCGCTCGTCGCGGTGCGGGGGGTTCGAATGAATTCCAGTCGTTACGGTTGCGCTTGCGGTGCATCGCATCCGTATGCGCCGCCGCATCGCGCACAGCCAGGACCCGCGTCCGCGCGACCAGTGGCGTCTCGTAATACCCGAGGTGAGTGAATAGAGCCGGGTGTTGCGCGATGTATTCCTTCAGCCTTGACGTCTCGAACACATCCCCGTCGACCATGTGCATCAACTCCTCGTCGTAGGCAATCTGGCCTCCCTTGACGATGTCGGTGCCAGGGATCGGACAGAGAACACCGATCTGGCTGCGATTAGCGCCCATCGCCAGAAGCTCGTTGTGCAGCAGGAACGTCTTCTTGATGTCGTCCATCATCTCCCAAGGGAACCCGACGATGAAAGACGTGTCGACTCGGAAGCCAAGGTCAATCGCGGCGCGCAGGTTGGCCAGCTCCTTGGCAATGTTGGTCTTCTTGCGGACATTGTCGAGCGTCGTCTGGTTGCCGCTTTCAAGGCCGATGAACATCGCCCGTGCGCCCGCGGCCCACATCCGCTCCAAATGAGGCTGCTCGAGCCGGTCGAGCTTGAGGCTGCAGCCCCAGGTGCAGCCGGTGTTGATTTCAGCGAACTCCTCGCAGAAGGCCATAAACGGTCCGCGGGGGACGCCGACGTTATCACCGATCAGATTGAAGAAAGTCTGGCCGCCGCAAATCGCGGAGAGCTGCTTCATTTCCTCGAGCAGCCGTGACGGCGACTTCCGGCGTACCCACGGGGCCCACACCTGACGGGTCGAGCAGAACGAGCATTGCAGAGGACAGCCGCGGGTGGCTTCCAGGGGAATGGTCGCCCGACCGCGCCCCGTGTCACGCACCAGGTCCAGCCAAGGCCTGAAGTCCCGCGCTTTCGTTATGAAGGGCAGCGCATCGAGTTCCTCGACGATCAGCCCGCTGCAGCTCCTTCCCCCGCGGGTCATCACCCCCGGAAATTCTCAAAATCGATCCGGCCGCTACGGCACCTTTCCAGGAAGGCCGCGAATGAGATTTCCGCCTCGCCGACGAAGATCGCGTCGACGCAATCGAAGGCGTCGAGGACATCCGCTGCCATCTTCGTGACGTCCAGGTCCGCCGTAGACGATCCGGACGGCAGGGGCTCGCTCGCGGACGTAGCGCGAGAATTCCAGCGTCTGGCAGAACGAGCTGGTGACGGTAGTGAAACCAATTACGTCGAAAGAGGATATGTCGGCTTCGCGAAGTACCGCCGCCGTCAACTCGTCCGCGGAAAAGTATTCCTGCTGCAGCGCTCCGCGAGAGAACCGTAAGATATCGACATCCGCATTCGCGAATGTGCGCGCGGCGACTGCCTGCAGCGCGAGCAGCCCATATGGCACATACGGCTCGATCCGGCGCTGGTGGACGTTTACGCAAGGAACCAGCAGAACTCTGACCATCGCACACCGCGGTTCGCGGTCAATCCCAGCCCCCCGAGGCTTGAAGAGCGCCATGTTTCCTGGGTGTTGTCAGGCCTGCGGATTTGGAGGAAGATAGGACCTATCCTGTTAGTCAGATTACCGGTGATGACACCAGCGGCCCTGGCTGCGTTAGTGAGCTCTATCAACCAAGCAAAGAGTTCGACGAAACTCTCATTGCTCTCCGGACTTTGGTCCATGAGCTTGTCGTATAGCGCCTGTGCGGTTTTTGTGGCCATGCCCAATCCCCCGGTGCT
>CAWDTS010000022.1:0-459754 GCA_963805325.1 uncultured Alphaproteobacteria bacterium
TGGTGAACGAGCCATCGCGCCGACGCAGGTGCGGCGCCTCCCAGAATTTGAAGGCTTCGCGGGCAAGCCGCGTTTCGTCGACCTCGACGCCGAGGCCGGGAGTGCTCGGCACGATGTAGTGGGCGTTCTCCAGCTTGACCTGCACTGGAAATATCTCGGTGTCGTCGAAGCCGAGATGGCTTTCAGCAGGCGTCGCGCGGCATTCGAGCCAGGAGAAGTTTCCGACAGCCGCGGCGAAATGCACGGTGGCCGCAGTGCAGACCGGTCCAAGCGGATTGTGCGGCATCATGTCGACGTAATGCGCCTCGCTCCAGCCGGCGACTTTCATCGCTTCCGTGAGACCGCCGACATTGCAGACGTCGATGCGGTTGAACTGGTGGATGCCGCGCTCGATGTAGGGCAGGAACTGCCACTTCGACGAAAACTCCTCGCCGATTGCAAAAGGAATGTCGGTCATCCGGCGGAGCGCCTCGTAGGCCTCCGGCGTCTCATCGCGGATTGGCTCCTCAATGAAGTCGAGCGTGCCGCGCGGCATTTTCTGGCAGAAGCTTGCCGCCTCGGCGACCGTCAGGCGATGGTGGTAGTCGATGCCGAGCACCACGTCGCCGCCAAGCGCCTCGCGGGCTTTGACACACCAGTTCGCCGAGGCCGCGATATGCTCGCGCGGCTCGTAGAGTTCGCGGCTCTGCTGGCCGCTCGGGAACAGGCGCACGCAGCTCCAGCCGCTGCTGACAAGGTTCCTGGCCTGCTCGATCATTTCCGGGCCGGGGTCGGCACTTGTCGAGGCGAAGGTCGGAATGCGGTCACGCTGCCTGCCGCCGAGGAGATCGTAGACCGGCACGCCAAGCGCCTTGCCCTTGATGTCGTGGAGAGCGATGTCGATGGCCGAGATCGCCGCCGACAGAACCCGACCGCCCTCGAAATACTGACTGCGGTACATCTCTTGCCAAAGCGCGCCGATCCGCATCGGGTCGCGTCCGACGGCGAATTCGGCGAAGTGCTCGATCGCGCCAACGACGGCCTTCTCGCGACCTGACAGGCCCGAACTCGCCCCAACCAAAAATGCCCTCGTCGGTCTCGACCTTGACGAGGAGCTGGTTGCGGGTGCCGACCCAGACGGGGAAGGATCGGATTGCGGTAATCTTCATGTGTTCGTCAGTCCTCTCCTCGGCGCGATGTTCCAGGCGAAGCAATTCATAGCCTTCGATCGCCTTTCAGTGCGCCTAGCTCCAGGTCCGGTCCCAGGACCATTCGTTGTCCCAGCGGTCGGTCGGCTGCCAGATGCCGGAGACGCCCGGTTGCAGGTGCTTCCCGATCACCGCGTCGTCGATATCGTCGATGCCGAGACCAGGCTTGTCGGGGACCTCGATGAACCCGTCGCGGACGAGCGGCTTCGGCAGGCCGATAGCGATGTCATCCCACCAGGGGACATCGGCCGCGTGCTGCTCCAGCGCCAGGAAGTTCTCGGTCGCCACCGCGACATGGGCGGCAGCCATCGCGGCGATTGGACTCTCGGCCATGTGGATCGCCATCGCGACGCCGTAGTCCTGGGCCGCGTCGCCGATCTTCTTGGTTTCGAGGATGCCGCCGCTGGTGAGCAGGTCGGGGTGAATGACCGACACGCCGCCGCTTCGGAGGAGCGGCATGAAGTCCTCCTTGAGGTAAATATCCTCCCCGGTACAGATCGGCACGGAGGTGCTCTTCTGGAGCTGTTCGTACTGAGCGGTGTATTGCCAGGGAATCACGTCCTCGAGCCAGGCCGGCGCGTATTTCTCGATCCGTCTGGCCAGACGGATGCCGTTCTGCAGCGAGATGTGACCGACATGGTCGATCGCGAGCGGAACCTCCCATCCGATGATGTCCCGAACCTCGGCAATGTATTGCTCCAGAAGGTCGAGCCCCTTCTCGGTGAAGTGCAGGCCGGTGAAGGGGTGGCGGACGTTATGCACGTCGTAGGCCGCATTTCGCCGTCGCCGGTCGTCCAGCGTATTGACGAGCCCACGCCCCGGGTGAGTGCGGTATCCTTCCAGCGAGCCAGCGGGGGCGACGACGGCGCCTGGCTGGTCCATGATCTGCGCGAGGCCGAGATCCATCTTGAGGAAGGTGTAGCCAAGCGCCATCCGCTCTTTCAGACGCTTGCCGGTCTCCATGCCGCTCGGCTTGCTCGCGTCGGTGTCGCAGTACATGCGCACACGGTCGCGGAACTTCCCGCCGAGCATCTGGTAGATCGGAACTCCATAGGCCTTGCCCGCGAGGTCCCAGAGCGCGATCTCAACCGCGGAGACGCCGCCCCCCTGACGCCCGTGACCGCCGAACTGCTTGATGCGCCGGAAGAGCCTGTCGACATCGCAGGGGTTCTCGCCGAGCAGCCGGCTCTTCAGCATGAGGGCGTAAGTGGCGCTGGCACCGTCGCGCACCTCGCCCAGTCCCGACGATGCCCTGGTTGGTGTAGATTTTCAGGAGCGCTGATGCGAACGGCGCACCCACGATTTCGGCAACCCGCATATCGGTGATGCGAAGCTCGGATGGTCTTGAATTCGTGTTGACCCGGTCAAGGGCTTCTTCGGGCGTGTTCTTCGTCACGGCGGCATCCGATCATCGTCAAGTGCGCCGTGCCCGAGGACGACGGCGCTGAGGTTCGACTCACCTGTCTCCACGAGTGGGCTTAGCGGACCGCATCAAGGGCTTGTTGCGTTTCGCCGTCGAAGAGATGGATCCTGTCCTGGTCGAACGCGACCCAAACAGGTTCGTCGGGCTGGATCGGCACATTTGGATCAAGGCTGACGACGACGATCGACGAGCCCAGGTAGACCTGCACAAACGTGATGTCGCCGGTCGGCTCGACCGTATAGACCCTGCCTTCCACCGCCCCCGGCACGGCCGACTTGTGAATCCGCAATGTGCTGTGCCGCGCGCCGAGCACAACGCGCTTCGAGGTCGAACTTTGTGCCTTGCGTGCGTTCGCAGGCGACAGGACGAGGTTCCAGCCATCGGGGCTGTGCAACGACACGTCCGTCCCGCTGGTCGCGACTTCAAGCGGGATAAGGCTCATCGCCGGGCTGCCGACAAACCCGGCTACGAACACGTTGACGGGGTGGTCGAAGACGCTCTTCGGCAAGTCGTATTGCTGCAGCACTCCACCGTTCATCACCGCCATCTTGTCGGCCATCGTGACCGCCTCGAGCTGGTCGTGCGTTACGTAGATGACCGTGGCGTTGAGGTCCTGTTGGAAGCGCTTCAGCTCCGTTCGCATCTGCACCCTGAGCTTCGCATCGAGGTTGCTGAGCGGCTCGTCCATGAGGAAGGCGCGCGGATCGCGCACCAGCGCCCGTCCAAGCGCCACGCGCTGCTGCTGGCCGCCTGAAAGCTCGCGCGGCTTGCGGGCCAGCAGGTGCCCGATATCCAGCACCTTCGCCGTCGCCATGACCTTCGTCTCGATCTCGGCCTTGCCGAGTTTCCGCATCTGCAGCGGAAAGGCGAGGTTCTTGTAGACAGTCTTGTTCGGGTAGAGCGCGTAGTTCTGGAATACCATGGCGATGTCGCGATCCTTGGGATCGAGATCTGTCACCGGTTTTTCCCCGATGTAGATGTCGCCTGCGCTGATCGGAATGAGCCCCGCCACGAGGTTCAGTGTCGTCGTCTTGCCGCAGCCCGATGGACCGACCAAAGCGACGAATTCGCCATCCTCGACGGTCAGGGAAACGCGATTGACAGCGATGACGCTGCCGTAAGCCTTGACCACCTCTTGCAGGATAACCTGAGCCATCACCGGTCCTTCGGATGAGGAAAGCACAATCGCGCGGGCAACAGCGCGAAGCGCCGAGCACGCACGCCGATGGCGGCGGGCGCGCGGATCCGCTTCGCTCTGCCCGCCCTGCGGAGCGTCTTCATCATGATTTGACCGCCCCTTCGGTCAGGGCGCGGACGAAATATTTCTGCAGGACGAGGAACAGCACGACCACGGGTACGCTCATCATGAAGCTGGCAGCCATCAGGCCCGGATAGTCGGTGGTGTTTTCCGAGAAGAAGCGCTGGATGCCGGCCGGCAAGGTCAGCTGCTCGTTCTGAGTGAGAAACGTGTAGGCGTAGATGTATTCGTTCCAGGCGCCGATGAAGGAGTAGATCGCAGTGGCGATGATTCCCGGCGTCGAGAGTGGCATCACGATCAGGAAGAAGGCCTGGAACCGCGTCGCCCCGTCGATGCGCGCCGCCTGCTCGAGCTGCACCGGGATGTTGTCGAAGAAGCCCTTGAGCAGCCAGATCGCCAGCGGCAGACCGAAGGTGAGGTAGGTGAGCACCAGCGAGCCATGCGTGTTGATCAGGCCGAGCGCGCGCATCAGTATGAAAAGCGGCACGAGAAAGATCACCGCCGGGAACATGTTGCGCAGAAGCACAGTGAAGAACAGGAAGGTCCGGCCGGGAAAACTGAAGCGGGAAAACGCATAGGCCGCGGGGACCGCCACGATCACCGCGAGGACTGTCGTGAGGGTCGAAACGACCAGGCTGTTCCAGAAGAAGCGAAGGAAGTCCTGGCCGACGCTGTTCTGCGGATCGAGCAGTTTCCGGTAGCTTGCGAACGTAGGCTCGTCCGGCCACCACTGCGGCGGGAGCTGCATCGCCGCGAACCCGGATTTGATCGAGGTGATCAGCATCCAGATCATCGGCAGCGCCGTGTAAAGCAGCATGAACACGAGGAAGATGCGCCCAGCCCACCGCCAACCGTCGACGTGCGCGCGGCGACGGGTCCGAGCGAGCGGGACTGTCTCGGCAATCGCGCTCATGCGCGTCCCTCCTTCCGGTCGTTGCCGCTGAGCGCACGCACATAGAAATACCCGAACGTCATCAGGATAAGGAACAGGAGCACCGAATAGGCCGATGCCACGCCCCAGCGCTGCCGGCCGAAGGCCAGCTCATAGATGTGCGTGATCCAGATATGGGACGCGTTCGACGGCCCGCCGCCGGTCATGATCCAGACGATGATGAAGGAATTGAAGTTGGACACGGCGAGCAGCAGGATCGTGACCGTCGAAACGTTGCGCAAGTGCGGGAAGGTGACGTGCCAGAAACGCTGCCATGCGCTGGCCCCATCGACCTGTGCCGCGCGGAGAAGCTGATCCGGCACCGTCTGCAGGCCGGCCATCATCATGATCATGGCAAATGGAAACTCTCGCCAGATATTCACGACGATCAGGGCGGGCAGGACCCGGTTGACGTTGTCGATGAAATTCGGCGGCCGGTCGGTCAATCCGAGGCCGACCAGGACCGCGCCGATGATCCCGAAGTCCGAATGGTAGATCCACTTCCAGATATAGGAGGCGGCGACCGCGCTGATGACCCAGGGAATGATCAGGATGGCGCGCAGAATGCCGCGGCCGATGAAATCGCGGTGGAGCGCCAGCGCAGAGCCAAATCCCAGCACGAAGGAGAAGAGCGTCGATCCGATCGTCCAGATCAGCGTGTTCAGGGTGACATGCCAGAACAGGGCGCTGGTGAGAATGGCGGTGTAGTTGTCGAAGCCGACAAAAGTCTTGTCGCGGAGCTGGAGGCCGGGGGGAGTGTCAAAGAACGACAGGTCGATCGTGTAGTAGATCGGATAGGCGATGACGACGAGCATCACCACGATCGCAGGGAGCACGTACGCGTAGTCGGCGCGATGCACCCACACTCTTTGCAGCGTGCTTGACCGTTCCGGTTCGGATCTGCGGGCCGAATTCGACCGTCGTCACTGTGGCGCGCGCCTGCGTTTTTGGAAGGGGCCGGCCACGCCATCGGCGCAGCCGGCCGGATCTTGCGTTACGGGCTAGAGACCGCCGCCCTTCATCAGGTCTCTGACCTTCTTGGCGGCGTCATCGGCGGCCTGGTCAACGGTCATGGTGCCGGTCAGGGCGTTCTGCAGCATGTCCGGCACGATGATGTTCATGATCTCGGGAGCTTGCGGCAGGGCCGGGAAGGGGATGCCGTAGGGCAGCATGGAGGTCGTGACGTCGAGGAACTTGATGTCGTTCAGACGTTCCTTCATCCACTTGGTCTTGAAGCCGTTGAGGTTGCCCGGGTTCGAGCCGGCATAGGCCATCTTCAGCGACCATTCGGGGCTCGTCCAGAAGCAGATGATGGCCTTGGCGGCAGCCTCATCCACCTTGCCGCCCTCGACATATTCGGGCTTGAGGATGTGGATGTTGGAGCCGCCGAAGACCACTGCGCGCTTGCCGTCGGGGCCGGTCGGGATCAGGCCGTAGCGCATGTTGTCGATGACGGTCTGCGCCTTGTCCTTGTCAGAGCCCGTGGCCTTCTTCTGAAGGTCGAGCATGACGTTGTAGTCAGACGGGTGCGAAATCATCATGCCCAGCTGGCCGGCCAGGAACAGCGGCTGGTTGTCGGCCTGCTGGTTGGTGAGGGCCGACACGGGGACCGACTTGTCGCGGACATACATGTCGTACGACGCCTGCAGGGCACGTTTGCTGGCGTCGCTATCCAGCCGGACCTCGCCATAGTTCGGGTTCGGATCGGCTTCGTCGAATACGCCGCCGCCAGTAGCCCCAGAGCTGCGGCATGAAGCGGTACGGCGTGTTGCCGGCGTTCTTGCGGGCAACGAGGCCATAGCCGGCAATTCCGAGCTTGTCGTGGATCTGCTTGGAATAGGCGACCACATCGTCCCAGGTCGCCGGCGGATGGTCCGGATCGAGGCCCGGCACGCTTGAAGATATCGGCGTTCCAGATCAGCGCCATCGTCTCGTTGTTGGTCGGGATGCCATAGGTCACCCCGTCCCAGGTCACGGCCTTCATGGCGCCGGGCCAGAAATCCTCGCTCGACCAGCCGACATCCTCGGGCTTCAGCGGCTGGAGGTAGCCCTTGGCGGCGAACTCTGTGCCGCCCAGAATCTGCAGGCGGATCGCCATCGGCCCGGCATTGCCAAGCAGCGCCGTGCGGAACTTGTCGAGCAGGTCGTTATAGGTGAGGGCCTGTTCCTCGAGCTGGATGTTCGGATAGGTCTTGCGGAAGGTCTCGAAGAAATCCTTGTAGTACTGGCGCAACAGGTCGGGGTCGCCCTCGAACACGCCCTGATACCAGAACGTCAGATGCCCCTTGTAGTCGAGCGGGCGTGACCTTGCTGCATTCCGCCGCCGTGTCGAAATCCTCCGTGCCCGCAATAGAGCGCACATATTCCGGCGACCATTTGCTGAGATCGACGGGCGGCTCGCCGAACGCCGACGTCGACATCAGTGATGCCGCCAGGGCGGAGACAACCGTGCCGCGCATAACGGCGCGGCCAAGATTCAACCTCATCATTCGAATCCTCCCGATTCTTCCCCGCTGCTTGAGCACCGGGTTTCCATTCATCCGCGGGTCACCGCTTTGATGCCTTTGTGTGTCCCCTCGATTGACCTGTACGTTTTCAGATCACAGATTGCGTGTCAACCAAGATTGATCATACATTGTTTGGGGCGCCGTACGTATGATACGCGTTCGCGTCGGGAGGTGTTTAGGGGACGCGCTTGGGCCAGAGCAAAGAGTACAAGATCAGTCCGCCGGAGGGCATCCAAGCGATCGACGCTTCGAGCGAGCGGACGGCTTCGCTCTACGAAATCATCCGCGATGACATCATCTCGGGCCGGCTGAAGCCGAATGAACGACTGGTCGTCGCCGACCTGGCCGAGCGGCATGGCACCTCGACCAATCCGGTGCGCGAAGTCCTGCAATTGCTGCGCGGCGAGGGCTATGTGGTGTTCTCGCCGAACCGCGGCGCGCGCGTTCGGCCGATCGACCACGACTTCGTCCGCAACATCTACGAGATCAGCGCGCTGATCGAGCCAATGCTGACGCGCTGGTTCGTGGGCATGGCGACGCATGAAGACATCGCCGAGCTTCAGCGCATCCAGAATCTCATCGAAGCTAACAATTTCGCGGACCCGGTCCTGCACAGTGGCCTGGACGTGGAGTTTCACACGGTCGTCTACCAGCGCCACTATAACCGCCACGCGGCCGAAATCTGGTGGAAGCACCGTGAGGTGCTCCGAGCGGTAAGCCAACGCTTCAACACGACGCTGATCCGCAGGACGCAGGTGATCCGGGAGCATCGCGAGCTTATCCAGCTCATCAAGGCCGGCGAAGCCGACAAGGCCGCCAGTTTGGTGGCGCAACACGTCGAGGGATCCGGCCGTCATATTCTCGAGCATATGCGGGCGGCGACCACCGCGTGGGCCAGCTAGAGCGAAAGTCCAGGTAAGCGCCGCGCCGGCGCGCTTGAGCTACTTCAGACAACGAGGGGCGGGAACTGAATGAAGATAACGGGTGTGAGGCCGTGGCTGGTCAAGTCCGGCGGGTCGTATTGGGGGGAGTTCCTGTTCGTCGAGGTGACCACGGACGAAGACGTAAGCGGCTGGGGCGAGATCACGACGACGACGAAGCTCGCCAACCGCGCGCTCTGCGCCATGGTTCGCCAGATCGGCGCGGCCCTCGTGGGCGAAAATCCCGCCGACATCGAACGCTTGTGGCACAAGACCTTCCGCAGCTTCACCTATATGGGCAGTCGCGGGGCCGCGGTCGAATGCGTGAGCGCCATCGACATCGCCTTGTGGGACATTCGCGGCAAGGTGCTTGGCCTGCCGATCTACGAGCTGCTGGGAGGACCGGTGCGTGATGAGATCGCTCTCTACACCCACCCTGACCAGCGCAAGTTCACGAGCAAGGAAGCCGTCGTCAGCGAAATCCGCGACATTGTGAAGTCCGGACACACTGCGTTCAAGTTCGACCCGTTCCCGCAGCAGGGGCGCGGCAAGAAGGGCGAGATGGCGCGCGAGCAGCGCGACGGCTATCTCGACGGCAGCATGACCCGCAAGGACCAGCGCGAGGCTGCCGAGCTGACTGCGCTTATCCGCGAGACAACCGGCCCGGACATCGAGCTTCTGATCGACGCGCATGGCCGGTTCGACGTGCCGACCGCCATCCGCCTCTGCCGCTCGCTGGAAGAAGCAGGCGACATCGACTGGTTCGAGGAGCCGGTGCCGCCCGGAGAGCCTCAATGCTCTGAAGCAGGTGCGCGAGAAGATAAGCGCTCCGATCTCCTGGGGCGAGCGCGGCCACACAAAGTGGGACTTCGTTCCGGTGCTCGAGAACAAGCTCGCCGACTACATCATGCCCGACGTCACCTGGACCGGCGGCATCACCGAACTCAAGAAGATTTCGGCGCTCTGCGAGGCCTACTACATACCGGTCTCACCGCATGATGCGTCCGGACCCATCAACGTCGTCGCCGGCGCGCAGGTGATGATGACCGTTCCGAACTTTTACAAGCTCGAAACGTCGGAGTGGAACCTCAGCAAATACAACAACTTCATCGTGACCCCACTCGACAACTCCAACGGCAGCCTCAAGCTTCCCCGCCTGCCGGGGCTCGGCATTGAGATGAACCGGTCGTTCCTCGAAGCCAACGAAGTCGAAGTGGCCTGACGGCAACTGCCCGGTCGGTTCAACTCAGCCATCATCCAGACTGATGCGTCCATGAAGATCATCGACCTGAAATGCGCAGTCATCGGCAAGAACCCGATCGTGCGCGTCGTCACCGATGAGGGGATCAGCGGTTTCGGCGAGGTCGAGCAGTACAAGCCTTACCTGAAGCCGTTCATCATGCACTTTCGCGACGGACTGATCGGCCAGGATCCGACTGACGTCGAGCGGTGCATGATGCGCATCCGCCAGCGCGGCTCGTTCAAGCCGTGGGGCGCTGCGGTCAGCGTGATCGAGCATGCGCTCTGGGATATTGCCGGCAAGGCCGCAGGGGTGCCGGTCTACAAGCTGCTCGGCGGCAAGGTCCGCGACCAGGTTCGCGTCTACAACGGCGCGATCCGCGTTCCCTTCAAATCGCACACCCCCGAAGATTATGCGGAAGATGCTCGACGCATGAAGGCGCTTCCGCAAGGCTTCAGCTTCGTCAAGCAGGGCATCGCATTCCACAGCGGCATGAAACGCGAGATACCCGACCTGTTCTATGGCCAGGCCGAGAAGAGCCCGTTTCACGGGGCGCTGGATTCCGGTCTCCTCACTGAACGCGGCATGAAGCACATCATCGCCTGCGTCGAGGCGATGAAGGAGGTGCTGGGTGACGAAGTCGGCCTCGCCCTTGACTGCGGTCCGGGCTGGACCGTTCCGGACGCGATCCGCTTCGCCCGGGCGGTCGAGCCGCTCAACTTGATGTGGCTCGAAGATCTGATCACCGGCGACTACGTCCCCTACGTCAACGCCGACGTCTATCGCGAGGTGACCCGGGCGACGTCGACGCCGATCCACACCGGCGAGCAGATCTATCTCCGGCAGAATTTCAAGGAGCTGATCGAACGCCATGCCGTCAACGTGATCGGCCCGGACCCTTGTGACGTCGGCGGGATAGCCGAGCTGAAATGGATCGCGGAATACGCCAATCTGCACGGGATACTGATGGCGCCGCATGGGACCGGCAACGGACTGCTCGGGCTCGCCGCGCTTGTCCAGGTCTCCGCCACGCTGCCGCACAACTTCATCGCTTTCGAATACCCGATCGGCGATCCGTCCTGGTGGTACGACATCGTCGACGGACTGCCCGACCCGATCGTGAAGAATGGCATGATCGACGTATGGGACCGACCGGGGATGGGGGTCGAGATCGTGCCCGAAAAGGCCAAGCGCTACTTGTTGGAAGAAGATGCTTCGTTTTTCGACTGAAGGGCCGCCACGGATATCCAGATGATCCAGACAAACGATATCACCCGTCCGCCACCCGAATGGTCCGAGGCGCTGAGGAAAATCGGCGCGGCGACCCTGAGCAGCACGCTCCACAAGATGGGCATCCGCAATCCCCACATCTGCGGCCCGACGGCGCGCACGCCCGGCCGGGCGATTGCCGGGCCGGCGCTCACGCTGCAGTTCATGCCCAAGCGCGAGGACATCTACGGCGTCGACGAATACGCGGAGCCGGAGAAGCAACTGCACCGCCACGCGCTCTATCACACGCAGCCCGGCGACATCGTCGTCGTCGACGCGCGCGGCGACATGAAGAGCGGCATTTTCGGCGACATGATGCTCACCTTCTTCAAGGGCAAGGGCGGGATCGGCGTTGTCGTTGACGGGTGCCTGCGCGACTATCCGAACATCAAGAAGATCGACCTCGGCCTGTGGATTTCCGGGGTGACGCCGAATTTCCACACGCAGACCGATCTCATGCCATTCGCGGTGAACGTCCCGATCGCCTGCGGCGGCGTGCTGGTCATGCCTGGCGACATCATCGTCGCCGACGACGACGGCGCCGTCGTCGTCCCCGTCAAGCTCGCGCCCGAGCTGATCGAGCTCGCCTCCGAGCATCACGAGTGGGAGATTTTCTCGAAGGTGCGGCTGATGGAGGGCGGCGACTTGCGCCGCTATTATCCCCTCTCGGATGCGGCTCGGCCTGAATACGAGGATTGGCTGAAGGTTCAAGCGAAGGACGCCCGCGAGCGCAAGTGAACCCGGGCTCGTGACGCGTGTTGATATTTGAATAAGTTGGTCGCGCCAACCGCAATGACCGTTTATGGCGTTCAAAAGCGGAAACAATCGTGCTCTGGCCCGATCGCATACCTCGCCCAAAGGCCGGCGATGCAACCCGGACCGACGTCAGCTCGCTGACACTGCGCTGACACGGCCTGAAGCGTCACAATTCTCGCTTCAAAAGAACGCAAAAAGCATTTGAATATGAGATAGTTATGGCGCACCCGACAGGATTCGAACCTGTGACCTCTGCCTTCGGAGGGCAGCACTCTATCCAGCTGAGCTACGGGTGCCTGACCGGCGCCTTCGGACTTCGCAAGGCGCGTCCGGCTCTTAGCGCATGTGGGCGTATGTCGCAATCTGAAGCATGCGCGACCGCCGGCAAAGGGGGCGCCGGCAAAGGGGGGCGCCGGGAGGGATGACGGGGGCCGCGTCGGTCGACTACGCTCGTCGTATGATCCCCGTCACTGACGACATCGGCATTTCCGAGAGCGAGATCCTCGAGAGCTTCGTGCGCGCGTCGGGCCCGGGCGGGCAGAACGTCAACAAGGTCGCGACGGCGGTGCAGCTCCGCTTCGACGCGCGGCACTCGCCGTCGCTGCCGGAGCCGGTGCGCGCGCGGCTCGAAAGGCTCGCCGGCGCGCGGCTTACCAAGGACGGGGTGGTGGTGATCTTCGCCGACCGCTTCCGCACGCAGGAGCGCAACCGCGCCGACGCGCTCGACCGGCTGCTCACGCTGATCCGCCGTGCCGCGGAGACACCGAAACCGCGCCGTCCTACAAGGCCGACGAAGGCGTCGAAGGAACGGCGGCTTAAAGGCAAGAGCGAGCGAAGCGGTGTGAAAAGGCTGCGCGGAAGGCCGACGGGAGAGGATTAGACGGCCATCCGCCTTCCAGCATCGCCTTCCGAGCCTCAGGCTCTGCCGCGCATCCCGTCAACGCTGAAAGCGCCGGCTCCGACAAAGACCAGAGCCAGAAACACGAAGCAGAAGAGGATCGCGGCTTCGCCCTGGTTGACGGCGGGCCAGAAGCTCTGCGGCGCGTGTGCCATGAAATAGGCGAACGCCATCTCGCCGCTCAGAACGAACGCGACGGGCCGCGTGAAGAGCCCGAGCAGGATCAGGAGGCCGCCTGATATCTCCAACAAAGCGGCCAGCCCCATCAGCGAGAAGAGCAATATCTGCATCGGCATCGCTGTGGGGAAGCCGAACAGCTTCATCGTTCCGTGCTCAATGAAGAGCAGCGCCGCCACGATCCTGAGAACGGCGAGCGCGTAAGGCGAAAAGGTGGAAAGGCGATCGGACATCATGGCCCCTGCGGGATGTTGCGCCGCCTTACTTAGGGAAGCCTCGTGCCGGCGCGATCCCGAAAGCGCCTCTTCATCAAAACGTGAGGACCCTTCAGGTAACCTGCGCACCTTGGTGTCACCGAGGGCGTTTGGGCTGGATCAGACGTCGAGGTTCGCCACAGTCAGCGCGTTCGCCTGGATGAACTCGCGGCGCGGCTCCACCTCGTCGCCCATCAGCTTGGTGAAGATGTCGTCGGCCTCGTCGGCTTCGCGGATCTTCACCTGGAGCAGCGAGCGCACGTTCGGATCGAGCGTCGTGTCCCAGAGCTGGCCCGGGTTCATCTCACCGAGGCCCTTGTAGCGCTGCATACTGATACCCTTGCGACCGGCGGCGAACACGGCTTCGAGCAAATCGCGCGGGCCGTGGATCGGCGTAGCGGCGCCCTTCCGGCGAAGCGTCGCCGTCTCCAGATAGATCTCCTGAAGCTTCAAGGCATGCTGGTCGAGGCGGCGCGCGTCGGCGGAATGAAGCAGCGCCGCATCGATCGTCTGAACCTCGCTGACGCCGCGCACCTTGCGCTCGAACGTCAGGCCGGTCTGATCGGAAAAGCTCCCGCTCCAGCCGCGCTCGGTCTCGTCGGAGAGGATGTCGAGGCGGCGCGCGATGTAGGCGGCCGCCTCGCGGCCCCGCTCGTCATTCGACAGAAGTTCGGGATTGAGCGCACCGGCGATTGCCGCCTGCTCGACCACCTTGCGGTCGTAGCGTGAATGCAGACCGTCGAGGATCTGGCGCACCTGCAGCGCCTCGTCCACGACGGCACGCAGGTCGCTGCTGGCGCGCTCCTCGCCGGTCGCCAGCGCCAGCACCGCCTCGTCAAGGCCGCCGTCGATCAGGAAATGCTCAAGCGCGCGCTCGTCCTTCAGGTACTGCTCGGACTTGCCACGTGTGACCTTGTAAAGCGGCGGCTGCGCGATGAAGAGGTGTCCGCGCTCTACAAGGTCCGACATCTGCCGGAAGAAGAAGGTCAAGAGCAGCGTGCGGATATGGGCGCCGTCGACGTCGGCGTCCGTCATGATGATGATCTTGTGGTAGCGGAGCTTCTCGGGGTTGAACTCCTCGGTGCCGATGCCGGTGCCGAGCGCGGTGATGAGCGTTCCGATCTGCTCGGAGCCAAGCATCTTGTCGAAGCGCGCGCGCTCCACGTTCAATATCTTGCCTCTTAGCGGCAGCACGGCCTGAAAGGCGCGGTTCCGCCCCTGCTTGGCGGAGCCGCCGGCGGAATCGCCCTCAACGATGAAGATCTCGGAGAGCGCCGGATCGCGCTCCTGGCAGTCGGCGAGCTTGCCGGGCAGCGAGGCCATATCGAGCGCGCCTTTGCGGCGCGTCAGGTCGCGCGCCTTGCGCGCCGCTTCGCGCGCCGCGGCAGCCTCAATGACCTTGCCGACAACGACTTTCGCCTCCGCCGGGTGCTCCTCGAGCCAAGCGCCGAGCGCCTCGTTCACCATCCCCTCCACCGCGGGCCTGACCTCGGAGGAGACAAGCTTGTCCTTGGTCTGCGATGAGAATTTCGGGTCGGGGAGTTTCACGGAGAGCACACAGGTCATGCCCTCACGGCAATCCTCACCGGTCACCGAAAGCTTCTCGCGCTTGGTGATGCCGGAGGATTCCGCGTAGCCGACCAGTTGCCGCGTCAGCGCGCCGCGAAAGCCCGCCAGATGCGTGCCGCCGTCGCGCTGCGGGATGTTGTTTGTGAAGAGAAGCATGTTCTCGTGGTAGGAATCGTTCCACCAAAGCGCCGCCTCGACGGTGACGGAGTCGCGCTCGCCACGAAGCACGATCGGCGCGGGGATGAGCGGCTTCTTGGCGCGGTCGAGAAAGCGGACGAACGCTTCCAGCCCACCGTCGTAGTGAAGCTCCTCGCTCTTCTCGTCGGGGCCGCGACGGTCGGTCAGAAGGATCCTGACGCCGGAGTTCAGAAACGCCAGCTCGCGCAGTCGATGCTCAAGCGTGGCGTAGTCGAATTCCGTCATCGTGAACGTCTTGGGCGAGGCGAGGAACGTCACCTCGGTGCCGGTGCGTCCGCCGGAGTCGCCGGTGACTTTCAGGTCGGCGTCAGGCTCGCCATCAGTGAACGACATCTCGTGCGCCTTGCCGGCGCGCCAGATGCGAAGCTTCAGCCAAGTGGAGAGCGCGTTGACGACCGAGACGCCGACGCCGTGCAGGCCGCCAGAGACCTTGTAGGAATTCTGGTCGAACTTTCCGCCGGCATGCAGCTGGGTCATGATGACCTGCGCGGCCGAAACACCCTCGCCCTTGTGGATGTCGGTCGGGATGCCGCGGCCGTTGTCGGTAACGGTCACCGAGCCGTCGGCGTTCAGCGTCACCTCGACCTTCGTGGCGTGGCCGGCGAGCACCTCGTCGATCGAATTGTCCACCACCTCGTAGACCATGTGGTGGAGGCCGGAGCCGTCGTCGGTGTCGCCGATATACATGCCCGGGCGCTTGCGCACCGCGTCGAGGCCCTTCAGGACCTTGATCGACTCGGCGCCGTATTCCAGGTCAGGCAGCGCGCCGGCAAGGGCGCCTTCGGTGGGCGATTCCATCATATCGAATCAGCTGATTTCGTGCATTCGAGGGTAGCTTATAGATGGTGCCGCTGGGCATGGAAATGAAGCCCCGAAAGGGCCTTCACCACCGCTTTATTGCTGCCAGAAAATTAAGGCTTTTCAGCGACTTGCGATCACGACCGCCGCGCCCGCGAGAAGTCCGCCCGAGGCGCGGTGGACCCAGCGCAGCGCGGCCGGCCGGCGGAGCAGCTTTCCGACCCGCGAGGCCATCAATACATAGCTGCCGTCGACCGCCGTCACGACGAGGAACGTGACCGCCACAAGCTCCAGATAGCCAAGCGCGGAAACGCCCGCGAGGTCGATCAGATTGGGCAGCAGCGCGAGGTAGAAGACCATCACCTTGGGGTTGCCGAGCATGACCGAAAGCGCCGTCAGGAACAGGCGGAACGGCCGCTCCGCCTTTGGCGCATCGGCGGTCTCGACCTCTACGGGCGCCGTCCACATGCGCCAGGCGAGATAGAGGAGGTAGGCGGCGCCGACGTATTTCAGCACCAGGAAAAGCCAGACGAACGTCTTGGCTATGAACGCCAGACCGAGCACGGCGCAGGTGAGCCAGAAGACGTCGCCGACGGCGAGGCCGAGCATGTAGGCAAGCGCGCCGACCGTGCCGCGCACCAGCACGCGCGCAACGAGCGCCGTGATCGCCGGGCCGGGCGAAGCCGCGGCGACGAAGAGTGCGAGCGCGAAGACAAGCAGGCCGGCGATATCCATCGAGCACCTTTGGCTCAATCTAGCGGGCGGATCGTCCCTCCCGCCACCCGAAAACGTGCGGCGTCCGCCGGCAGCTCCGTGAAAAGCGCTGGATCGGCGCCGGTCAGGAACGCTTGGCATCCAAGGGCCGCAAGCTTCTGGAAAAGCGCCGTGCGCCGTCCGGCGTCGAGATGTGCGGCGACCTCATCGAGGAGGAGCAGCGGGGTCATTCCGCTCGTCTCCGCGACGATCCCGGCGTGGGCGAGGATCAGGCCTATCAGAAGCGCCTTCTGCTCGCCGGTCGAGGAAAGCGCGGCCGGCATCTCCTTCGCCGAAAGGACGACGTCGAGGTCGCTGCGGTGCGGCCCTTCAAGCGTCCGCCCGGCAGCCCGGTCGGAGGCGCGGCCGGTCTTGAGGCGGTCGCGATACCAAAGCTCCGTCTCCGTAGCGCTCCGACCGGAAACGGCGTGATCGAAATCGCCCTGCAGTGACAGCCGCCCGACCGGAAACGGCGAACCCGGCTCCGCACGCTGCATACGCGCGGAGAGAAGCGCCACGGTCTCGGCACGGGCGAGCGCGACGGCGACTGCCCGCTCCGAAAGCTCGGCCTCCACCGCGTCCAGCCATCCCGCATTGGCGTTCTCGTCGAGGAGACGGTTCCGCTGCGTCATCAGGCGATCGAATTCTCTCACGCGGCGTCCGTGCGCGGCGTCGATCGTCAGGACAAGGCGATCGAGGAACCGCCGCCGCTCGGAAGCGGCTCCCGTGAAGAGCCCGTCCATCGCGGGCGTCAGCCACAGCACGCGCGAATAGTCGAGGAGAAGATCGGCGGACGCGGCCGGCGCGCCGTTGATGTGCACGACGCGGGTTCGCGCCTCGCCTCCGGCCGGCGGCTCGACCAGCCCGGTGCCGAGCTGCGTCTCGTCGCCGTCGCGCAGGAGCCTCGCGGCGACGACCCATCCGCGCTCCGCGCCGATCCGCGTCATCTCCTCGTAGCGCGCACGGCGCAGGCCGCGGCCGGGCGTGAAGAGGGAGATCGCTTCAAGCAGATTGGTCTTGCCGGCGCCGTTCTCGCCGGTCAGCGCGACAAGCGGCGCGTCGAAGGCGACACTCGCAACCGCATAGCTGCGGAAATCGGTCAGCGTCAGCGACCTCAGCGCCACGCGTGAGGGCGTCGACGGGGACACTGGGCTTGGCGAAGGGTCCGGCACGGGCCCTCTTACCAGAGCATCGGCCCCGCCTGGCAAGCCTCGTCGGCGAAAGCGCGCCGGCTCACACCCGCATCGGCATCAGGACGTAGATCGCGTCGCTATCGCCGGAATCCTGGATCAGCGTCGGCGAGCCCGGATCGGCGAGCCTGAAGATCGCCTCCTCGCTCGTCAGCTGGTCGGCTATGTCGAGCAGGTATTTGGAGTTGAAGCCGATATCGAGCGGCTCCGCCTCGTAGCCGACGGCAAGCTCATCAGTGGCGCTGCCGGAATCGGGATTGTTCACGGCCAGCACCATCTTGTCGTCCGCGAGCGAGAGTTTTACCGCGCGGCCGCGATCGGAGGAGATCGTCGAGACGCGGTCGACGGCGCTCTTGAACTCCGCCTTGTCGAGCGTCAGCACCTTGTCGTTCCCCTTGGGGATGACGCGCTCGTAGTCGGGGAAGGTGCCGTCGATCAGCTTCGAGGTCAGCACAAGGTCGCCGATCGCCAGCCTGATCTTGGAATCGGAGAGGCTGACGCCAACGTCGGCAGCCGGATCCTCCAGGAGCTTCTGGATCTCGCCGACCGTCTTGCGCGGCACGATCACGCCCGGCATGCCGATGCTTCCGGCCGGCGCCGGTACCTCGGCCTTGGCCAGGCGGTGACCGTCGGTCGCGACGGCGCGAAGGCGAGCATCGGCGCCCTCCCCCATGACGTGAAAATAGATGCCGTTCAGGTAGTAGCGTGTCTCCTCCGTGGAGATCGCGAACTGCGTGCGGTCGATCAGCCGCTTCAAAACCTCCCCCGACAGCGTGAAGGCGACGGGAAGGTCGCCGGCGTTCAAATCCGGAAAGTCGGAGTCAGGCAGCATCTGGAGCGCAAAGCGCGCGCGTCCGGCCTTCAGCGCCATCGCCGGCCCGGATTCCGTGTCGAGCGCGATCTCGGCGCCGTCGGGGAGCTTGCGCACGATGTCATAGAGCATGTGGGCGGGAACGGTCGCGGCCCCCGGCTGCTCGACAGCAGCGGGCGCCTTGTCGACGATCTCTAGATCAAGGTCGGTCGCCTTCAGCGACAGATCGCTTCCTTCCGCGCGGATCAGCACGTTTGCGAGAATCGGGATCGTGTTGCGCCGCTCGACGACCCGATGGACGTGGTTGAGCGCCTTCAGGAGGTTCGCTCGTTCAATTCTGACGCGCATGATTTCAATCCATGGAAGCCGGGCCGAATCCGCCCTGCCCAGCCGCTAAAGGGGAACCGAACTTGACCCGGCAAAATCTGAAAAACAAGAGCCGGAAGGACCGCCGGTCGCGACCAGGGAGGTCGGTCGCGACAGCGTCTTCCGGCTCCTGCCGCCACACGCTAGTCCTGGATCAAGCGCTTCAAAAGCTCGATTTCCTGGGCCAACGCCTCATCGGCGGCGGCAAGCTCTTCCACCTTGCGCACAGCGTGCAGCACGGTGGTGTGGTCGCGGCCGCCGAATTGCTTGCCGATCTCCGGGAAGGAACGCGGCGTCATCGTCTTCGCGAGATACATCGCGATCTGTCGCGGGCGCACGATCGCCCGGGTGCGGCGCGCCGACAGAAGGTCTTGCTTGGAGACATTGTAGTGGCTCGCCACTACCTTCTGGATGTCCTCGATGCGGATGCGGCGCGGTTCGCGCGTCCCGACGAGGTCGGCAATCGCCATCTCGGCGATCTCCATCGTGATCCGCGCATCGGAGAACTCGGCGCGGCAGACGAGGCGGTTCAGCGCGCCGTCCAGATCGCGACCGTTGCTGGCCACGACCTGCGCCACGTAGTCGAGCACGGTGTCTGGAATGACGAGACTCGGGTTGCGCTCGCAGGCCGCCGCGAGCCGGCCCTCCAGGATGCGCCGGCGCATCGCGAGATCGGGCGTCGCCATACCGACGACCACTCCGCCCTTCATACGCGATCGCACACGCTCGTCGACGCCCTCCAGTTCGGCCGGCGGGCGGTCTGCCGCGACAACCACCTGCTTTCCGCTGTCGAGCAGTTGATTGAGCATGTGGCAGAACTCCTGCTGCACCTGCTTGCCGGTCAGGAACTGCATGTCGTCGATCAAGAGGATATCGAACGAGCGAAGCTGCTCTTTGAAGTCGAGGGCCGAGCGATCGCGAAGCGCCGCCACGAACTGGATGGTGAAGCGCTCCACCGTCAAATAGCGCGCACGGCGGTGCGGATCGAGCGCCCGCGCCTCGTGCGCGATCGCCTGCAGGAGATGTGTCTTCCCGAGCCCGACACCCGCATGGATGTAGAGCGGATTGTAGGCCGGCGCGCTGCCGTGCGGCGCAGCGGCGACGGCACGCGCGGCGCGGCACGCAACGTCGTTCGAGCGCCCCTCGCAGAAGGTCGCGAAGGTCAGGCGCGGATCGAGGGGCGAGCCGGCGCCACGATCGTTGCCGATTCCCGTCTCCACGGGCGGCGCGGGGGCTGGCTTCACCACGGCCGCGATGGTCGTATCGTCTGCCACGACCCGCAAAGCAGTCCGGCGCATCACATCGACACGACGGACGCTTTCGTCCTCCTCGCGCCAAAGCGCGAGCAGCCGCTCACCGTAATGCGACTTGATCCAGCCTTTCAGGAAGACGGTCGGGACGGAGAGGCGCACCACGCCCGCGCTCGTCCCTTCGAGATCAACTCTGGCGAACCACGAACCGAATATGTCCTCGCCCAACTCCGCTCTCAGGCGCCGCCGCACGCGGTCCCATATGGCGGCGGCTTCCTTTAGGCTGGCAGTATCGACCCCACTCGAGTCTTTCGTTGCGAACTCTCGCTCGCTTGCCGCACCCGCAGACATTCAAGGCCTCCAAGCTCATATCTCATGTGTTTTTCTTTACGCATGTGAACCACGATCAGGACTGGACCCAAGGCAGACCCGCAGCCTTCCATCCATCAACAGAACCACGATGCCCCTCCGCGTCGCGCGTGCCTTCGAAGCCCCCCGCGACGTTGAAACAGCGCGTGTAGCCGGCCGCAGTCATCGCAGCCGCCGCGGACGCACTGCGCGCACCGGAGCGACAGATGAAATAGAGCGGCGCGCCGCGTGACACGCCGTCGACTTCGAGCGCGTCGCTCAGCGTCTCGACGAACGATGCGTTGACTGCGCCGGACGGGAAGCTCTGCCATTCGATCCTATGCAAGGGTGCGCCGGTCTGAGAGATGTCGGGCAAGCCAACATAATTCCATTCCGCAGCGGTCCGCACGTCGACAAGCGTCGCGCCAGGCTCTTTGGCCAGCGCGTCCCAAGCCTCCTGAGGCGTCGCGTCGTTGAAATAGCCCCGCATCATCAAACACAATGGCTCCCTCGACGGCCGGAACAAATCCAACCGAGCCCTCACGCGATCGAAATAGATGCGACAGCCCTCCAGGTACGGACGGCATGTCAGGAACCTCCCGCATGGGAGAGACGCGGAGACTGACAACTCAACGCAATGAGGAACGAAATACGCGTTCGCGCGGGATCACGCTTTTTGAACAGGGACTCCCGCCGCCTCTAGATTACTCGTTCCGTTGCCGGGCCCGCCCGTCTGCTCAGACCATAGCAAACCGAGGTCGGCAGTAAACGGGTCAAGGGGGGTGATGCGCGCGCGCGTCCGATGCCGCGTCAATTTTGTGACGTCGAAATTATGGCAAGCCACGGCAATACCGAGGCAATTGCACTGAGTGCGTCAACGCTCGAGATGCGAATGCCACAGCAAGTTTTTTTTCGTGACGGCGCTTGACTCGCATCGATCGCGGGCACCGCCTCCCGGACGATCCTTAAAGCACTGCCATCATTAAGGAATTTAGAGCCGCTTTCGGCACACCAACTCATGGCCCGCGGGAAACCGGGAAAGACCGCCGCTTGGCGTCGTCCCAACTCCGGATAAGTCCTTGTCGTATCTTGCACTAACGAAAAAGGGCCCGTCCATCCGGACAGGCCCTTGGTCATCGGATATCTCTGCACGCGCTCAGGCGAGTGCCTCGACCCGGTGGCTGAGCCGCGAGACTTTGCGCGAGGCCGTGTTGCGGTGGACGATGCCTTTCGACGCCGCCTTCATGATCTGCGACTGCGCCACCTGAAGCGCGGTGCGGGCCGCCGCCTTGTCGCCGGAGGCGATCGCCTCCTCGACTTTGCGGATGAAGCCGCGCATGCGCGTCCGCGGGACCTTGTTGATCGCCGTCTGACGGATGATCCTGCGCATGGCCTTCTTGGCCGAAGGGGTATTCGCCATCTTCGTTCCTTGGTTCTCGGTCGGCGGCGCGGCCGTAAAGCAAAACGGCGCGGATCGCGACAAACGATAAAAGCGGCTCACGGCCGCCCTATTCAGCGCGTTCCTATAGGTATCGCGACGCCCGCAGTCAAGGAAAAGCAGGGATTTTCGCGGCTAGCGGCCGCTGAATTTGGGAGGGCGCTTTTCCAGGAAAGCCGCCATCCCCTCCTTCTGGTCCTCGGTCGCGAAGAGCGCGTGGAAGAGCCGGCGCTCGAAGCGCAGCCCCTCGGAAAGCGCCGTCTCCTCGGCCCGGTTTACCGTCTCCTTCACCATCATCACCGCGGCGCGAGGGAAGGAGGCGATCTTCTCCGCCATCTTCAGCGCTTCCCCAACCAGTTCGGCCGCAGGGACGATGCGCGAGATGAGCCCAATGCGTTCAGCCTCCTCCGCCTCAATCAGCCGCCCGGTCAGGCAGAGCTCCATCGCCTTGGTCCGGCCTATCAAATGCGCCAGACGTTGGGTGCCGCCGGCGCCGGGGATGATGCCGAGCGTGATCTCCGGCTGCCCGAATTTCGCGGTGTCGGCAGCGAGAATGACGTCGCACATCATGGCGAGCTCGCAACCGCCGCCGAGCGCGTAGCCGGCGACTGCGGCTATCAGCGGCTTGCGGCATTCTGCGACGCGGTCCCATTCGCGCACGAGATCGCCGACATAGGCCGCGATGAAGTCGGTGCTCGCCGTCTCGCGAATATTGGCGCCGGCGCAGAACGCCTTCTCCGATCCGGTGATGACGACGGCGCCGATCTTCTCGTCGGCCTCAAACTCAGCGAGCGCGTGGTTGACGTCGGCAACGAGGCCCTTCGACAGCGCATTCAGTGTCTTCGGGCTGTTCAGCGTAATCAGCCCGGCACCGCCGCGGCGTTCCACCAGGATATTCTCGTAGGCCATCAGCTTCTCCAGGGATGTCTCAGACGCTGCACGTGTCAGCGCTGGCAGACGGGACAATAGAAAGTCGAGCGCCCAGACTGAACGACACGGCGGATCGTCCCGCCGTCGTTTCTCGGGCACGGCTCGCCTTCGCGATCATAGACGGCGAAACGATGCTGGAAGAGGCCAAGCTCGCCGTTCGCCTGCACGTAGTCGCGAAGCGACGAGCCGCCCGCTTCGACCGCGTCGGCAATCACCGTTCTGACCGCCGCTACCAATCGCACGAGGCGCTCGGTCGGTCTGCCGTCGGTGCGCACCAGGCTGTTTGCCGCGCGTCGGGGCGAAAGCTTGGCCCGCCACAGGGCTTCGCAGACATAGATGTTGCCGAGGCCCGCGATGACGCGCTGGTCGGAGAGGATGGCCTTGAGCGGAGCGGCGCGGCCCTTGAAGCGCGGCGCAATCGCGTCAGCCGACAGTTCGTTGCCGGTCGGCTCGAGGCCGAGCCCTTTCAGAAGCGGATGCGTCGCAAGCTCACGCGGCGCGATCAGCAGCATGAAGCCAAAGCGGCGCGGGTCGTTGTAAACGATGCGCGGCCCGCTCTTCAGGTGAATGACGACGTGGTCGTGGGCGGCGTCCTTGCCCGCCGGGTAGTAGCGGGGATCGAGCCCGGCGGCTCGCGCCTTCCGTCCGCTCTCGATGCGGAACGAGCCGGACATGCCCAGATGCATCAGAAGCACGTTGCCGTCGTCGAGCTCGGCAAGCAGATATTTGGCGCGGCGGCGGAGTGCGACAACGCGCCGGCCCTTAAGCCGTGCGGCGAAGCGCCTCGGCAGCGGGAAGCGCAGGTCCGGCCGCCGCTGCTCGACCTCGGCGATCTCGGCGCCTTCCAGCACGGGCAGAAGGCCGCGGCGCACCGTCTCAACTTCCGGAAGCTCGGGCATGGAGGGCTCTTTTCGGGGTTTCCCCGCCTTAATGGCGCAGCAAGGCGCGTTCCTTTATGGTCGCGCCGGCTTAATACCGCAAAACACCCCGAACCATGAGTGACCGCGTTTCCTTCGGCTACGAGAGCGTCCCGCTTCAAGACAAGCAGGCGATGGTCGACGACGTCTTTTCCAGCGTCGCGCGCCGCTACGACCTGATGAACGACCTGATGTCGGGCGGCATGCACCGTGTCTGGAAAAGCACGATGGTCTCCGCGCTCAGTCCGCCGAAGCGCGGCAAACCGTGGCGGCTCGTCGACGTCGCCGGCGGCACCGGCGACATCGCCTTCCGCGTCGCGGAACGCTCCGAGGGCCACGCCGACATCACCGTCGCCGACATCAACGAGGCGATGCTGGATGTCGGCCGGGCGCGGGCCGAGAAGCTCGGGCTCGCCAATATCGTCTTCCGCGAAGCGAATGCCGAGGCGCTTCCCTTCGAGGACGCCGGCTTCGACGCCTACACGATCGCGTTCGGGATCCGGAACGTGCCGCGGATCGAGGCGGCGCTCGACGAAGCCTTTCGCGTGCTGAAACGTGGCGGGCGTTTCCTCTGCCTGGAATTCTCGACGGTCGATACACCGGTACTCGACCGGCTCTACGACGCCTTTTCCTTCAGCGTCATCCCACGCCTCGGCCAAGCTGTGACGGGCGACGCTGAGTCTTATCGCTACCTCGTGGAGTCGATTCGCACCTTCCCCAATCAGGAACGCTTCGCCGCCATGATCCGCACGGCGGGATTTCAGCGCGTCACATACCGCAATCTCTCGGGCGGGATCGCCGCGCTTCATTCCGGCTGGAAGCTCTAGGGGCCAACGACGTGCGTGATCTCGTGCGGCTCATCCGCGCCGGCCCCACGCTTGCCCGCGCCGGCTTCTTCGGCTTCATCGACATCGAGGATCTGCCGCCGCGCGCGCAGGCGGCGTTCCGGATCATCCGGCTCCTGGAGCCGCGCGGACTTTCAGTGGCGGAGCGCGGGCGCCGCATCATCGACGCGCTCAACAAACTCGGGCCGTCCTACATCAAGCTTGGGCAGTTCCTGTCGACCCGACCCGACATCGTCGGCATGGAGATGGCCGATGCGCTCGCAGGACTGAAGGACGACTTGCCCCCCTTCCCCACCGAGGAGGCGCGGAAGATCGTCGAGGCTTCGATTGATCAGCCGATCGAGTCGGTGTTCGAGAGCTTCTCCGATTCCGTCGCCGCCGCCTCGATCGCGCAGGTTCACAAGGCGGTGCTTCGCCGCCCGGAAGGCCCTCAGGTCGTCGCGGTCAAGGTTCTGCGTCCCGACATACGCCGGCGTTTCATACGCGATCTCCGTACCTTTTATGCGGGTGCGCGCTTTGCGGAGCGGAACGCGCCGGAAGCGCGGCGACTGCGACCCATCGCGGTGGTCGAAATCCTGGACCGCAGCGTGTCTCTCGAGATGGACCTCCGGCTCGAGGCAGCGGCCTATTCCGAAATGGCGGAGAACGTGACCAAAGAGTCCGACTTCCGTCTGCCCGCGGTGAACTGGGAACTGACCGGGCGCGACGTGCTCGTCACCGAATGGGTCGAGGGCACGCGGCTTGCCGACCGTGCAGCCCTTGTCGCCGCGGGCCACGATCCGAAACAGATCGCCGCGTCCGTCGTGCAGAGCTTCTTGCGCCATGCACTCCGCGACGGCTTCTTCCACGCCGACATGCATGAGGGAAACCTCTTCGTCGACCCACAAGGCCGTCTCGTCGCAGTCGATCTTGGCATCATGGGGCGCATCGGACCGAAGGAGCGGCGCTTCCTCGCCGAAATCCTGTTCGGCTTCATCCGCCGCGACTACCAGCGCATCGCCGAGGTCCACATCGAAGCGGGCTACGTGCCGCCGGTGCATTCGGCGGAGGATTTCGCGCAGGCGCTGCGCGCCATCGGCGAGCCGATCCACGGTCACCGCGCGAGCGAGATTTCCATGGCGAAGCTCCTCGGCCTGCTCTTCGAGGTGACAGACATCTTCGACATGGAGACGCGGCCCGAGCTGGTGCTCCTGCAAAAGACGATGGTGGTCGTGGAAGGCGTCGCGCGCCGGCTCGATCCGGAGTTCAACATGTGGAGCACGGCCGAGCCGGTGGTCGGCGCGTGGATCGAGCGGAACCTCGGGCCGACCGGTAGACTGATACAGGCCGGCGACGCGCTATCATCGCTCGGGCATTTCGCTACCCAGGTGCCGGAGCTTGCCAAGCGCGCCGCACGGCTCAGCAAGGAGCTCGACCACATGGCGGATCACGGCGTGCGCCTCGATCCGCTGACCGTCGAAGGGATCGGCCACGAAGTGGCGCGCTACGGGCGCTCGGGCCGCATTGCGCTCTGGGTGATCGCGCTCGCGGCGGCGGGCGCGGCAATCGTAGCGCTAGGCGTTTCGGTGCTACGTTAGCGGCATGGCGCTCTTCGGCCGTAACATCCTGATCGTGATCGGCGGCGGCATCGCCGCCTACAAGGTGCTGGAGCTGATCCGCCGCCTGAAGGACGAAGGCGCGCATGTGCGCGCCGCGATGAGCCGCGCGGCACATCATTTCGTGACGCCGCTTTCGGTTTCCGCGATCACCGGCGAGCGCGCCTTTCAGAACCTCTTCGACGCGGACGAGGAGAATACGATCGGCCACATCCGGCTGGCGCGCGAGGCCGATCTGATCGTGGTCGCGCCGGCAACGGCGGACCTTCTTGCCAAGATGGCGCACGGCATCGCCGACGATCTCGCCTCCGCGATCCTGCTGGCACGCGACGGGCCGGTTCTCGTAGCACCCGCCATGAACCCGATGATGTGGACGAACCCGGCGACGCAGCGAAACGCTGCGCAACTTCGCGCCGACGGCGTGCTCTTCATCGGGCCGGCGAAGGGCGAGATGGCCGAGGCGGGCGAAGCCGGCGTTGGGCGGCTTGCCGAACCGGCGGAGATCCTTGCCGTCATCAAAGCGCATTTCGGTTCAGGCAAGGGACCGCTCGCGGGATTACGCGCGATCGTCACGTCGGGGCCGACGCAGGAGCCAATCGATCCGGTGCGTTACATCGCCAACCGGTCGTCGGGGCGGCAGGGCCATGCGATCGCCGCCGCGCTCGCCAATGTTGGAGCCGAAGTGACGCTGGTCAGCGGGCCGGTCGACATCGCGCCGCCGCCCGGCGTGCGCACCGTTCCAGTGACGACGGCGCGCGAGATGAAGGACGCGGTCGAGGCGGCGCTTCCTGCCGACATCGCCGTGATGGCCGCGGCCGTCGCCGACTGGCGAGTTGAGGCGGGCCGGGAGAAGATCAAGAAGGGCTCAAATGGGCCGCCCGCGCTGAAGCTCGTGGAAAATCCCGACATCCTTGCCAGCGTCGCGCATCACGAGCCGCGGCCGAGGCTCGTCGTCGGATTCGCGGCGGAGACGAACAATGTCGTCGAGAACGCCAAGGCGAAGCTCAAGAAGAAGGGCTGCGACTGGATTGTCGCGAACGACGTCTCACCCGGCACCGGAATCATGGGCGGCACACGAAACCGCGTGCATCTGGTGACCGCCTCCGGCGTCGAGGATTGGCCCGACATGGAGAAGGACCACGTTGCGGCAAGGCTTGCCGAACGGATCGCCGCCCATTTGAGCACGCCGCGGGCGCCTCGCGACAAAAGGTAGCCTTTTTCCGAACCCGGCGAACCATTCCGGGTATCCGCACATTGAACCCGCATCATTCCGAGGCAGGAGACGGGTTCATGTGGAATATCTCTCAGACGCGACCGATGCTTTGGGTCACCGGCGGGGTATTCTTCCTTGTCGGGGTGCTGCTCGCGATCGGTGGCGTCTGGCTCGCCGCTCTCGGCGGCTCCTTGTACTATGCGGTCGCTGCGGCCGGATTCATCCTGACGGCGATCCTTGTGATCTTTCGGCGTCCGGCGGCGCTCTTCGTCTACGCCCTCGTCGTCATCGGCTCGATCGTCTGGGCCTATTACGAAGTGGGCCTCGACTGGTGGGCGCTGGCGCCGCGCGGCGACATCGTCGTGCTCCTCGGGCTGTGGCTCCTGATGCCATGGGTGACATGGGCGCTGGTGCCGATCTACGGCGACCGGCCACCCGCCTTCTGGCGCGGCGCGGGACTCGTGCTTTCTATCTCGCTCTTGCTCTCGGGCGTTGTCGCGCTGGTCGCGATTTACAATCCGCTGCGTGGGACCGAAGGCACGATCGCGGCTGCAGATCCTTCTGCGGAAGCGACGCTTGCCAGCCAAGTGCCCGCCGGCGAGTGGCGCGCCTATGGGCGCACCGACGCCGGCGAGCGCTATTCGCCGCTTACGCAGATCACACCGGAGAACGTCGCAAATCTTCAGGTCGCTTGGCACTACCATACCGGCGACGTGAAGCAGCCGGGCGACACCACCGAGACCACATACGAGGTCACGCCACTCAAAATCGGCGACACGGTCTACGTCTGCACGCCGCATGATATCGTCATCGCGCTCGACGCGGCGAGCGGCGAGGAACGCTGGCGCTACGACCCCGGCATCAAGCCCAGCGAGAGCCGCCAGCACCAGACCTGCCGCGGGGTCTCGTACTATGAGGCGCCGGCCGGCACCGCGGCGTCGGCACCGGCTGCAACGGCGCCTGTGCCCGCCGAGGCTCAGACAACAGCACCAACGCAATCACCGGCCGAAGTGGCGCTGGCCGCAACGGCCGCCGCCAGCGCCGCCGTCGCGGCAGAGTGTCCGCGCCGCATCTACCTGCCGACGGCGGACGCGCGTCTTGTCGCGCTGAACGCCGACACCGGCGACGTCTGCACGAGCTTCGCCAAGGATGGCGTGATCGATCTCTCCGCGAACATGCCGAACTGGAATCCGGGTTCCTACTACTCGACATCCGCGCCGGTGATCGCGCATGGCCTCATCGTGGTGGGCGGCGCGGTCAACGACAACGTCTCGACCATGGAGCAATCCGGCGTGATCCGCGCCTACGACGTCGACACAGGCGCGCTGAAGTGGAACTGGGATTCGGGAAATCCCGACCGAACGCAGCCGCTCGGGCCGAACGAGACCTACACGGCGAACTCGCCGAACGCCTGGTCGACCCTCAGCGCCGACACCGATCTCGGTCTCGTCTACGCGCCGCTCGGCAATCAGCCTCCTGACCAGTTCGGCGGCAATCGCTCGAAGAGCGTCGAGCGGTTCTCCTCTTCCGTCGTGGCGCTCGACCTCGACAGCGGCGCATTGCGCTGGGTCTTCCAGACAGTGCATCACGATCTCTGGGACTACGACGTTCCCGCGCAGCCGACGCTTGTCGACCTGACGGTGAACGGCAAGAGCGTGCCGGCGCTGGTGCAGGCGACGAAGCAGGGCGAGCTCTTCGTGCTCAACCGCGAGACCGGCGAGCCTATCCTGCCGGTCGAAGAGCGGCCCGCGCCGCAAG
The DNA here is from genome assembly GCA_963805325.1 of uncultured Alphaproteobacteria bacterium. GTDB lineage: Bacteria > Pseudomonadota > Alphaproteobacteria > Rhizobiales > Afifellaceae > DASWJZ01. Next base: position 28,800 of record CAWDTS010000022.1, read on the forward strand.
ACGCTGCCGAAGGCGACCATTCTGCGCCGACGCAGCCCCGCTCGGCTCTCTCCTTTGACCCGAAGCCGCTCACCGGCAGGGACATGTGGGGGATCACGCCCTTCGACCAGCTCGCCTGCCGCGTGATGTTCCACGAGCTGCGCTACGGAGGACGCTTCACCCCGCCCTCGACACAGGGGACGCTCGTCTATCCGGGCAATTTCGGCGTTTTCAACTGGGGCGGCATCGCCGTCGACCCGCGCCGCCAGATGGTGTTCGCGACGCCGGTCCACCTGGCTTTCGTTTCGAAGCTCATTCCGCGCGAAAATGCGACGAAGCATTACGTGTCCTCGCCGGAATCGGTCGGCATCAACGAGAACTTCGGCGCGCCCTACGCTGTCGATCTGCATGCCTTCCTGTCGCCGATCGGGCTTCCCTGCCAGGAGCCGCCGTGGGGCTATGTCGCCGGCGCCGATCTCACGACGGGCAAGATCGTGTGGATGCACAAGAACGGCACCGTGCAGGACCGCGCCCCGTTGCCGCTGCCGCTCAAACTGGGCGTGCCCGGCATCGGCGGGCCGATGATCACGGCGGGCGGCGTCGCCTTCTACAGCGGCAACATCGACAACTATGTCCGCGGCTATGACGTCGCGACCGGCAAGCAGCTTTGGGAAGCCCGGCTTCCGGCCGGTGGCCAGGCGACTCCGATGACCTACGAAGAGAATGGCAAACAATATCTCGTCGTCGTTGCCGGCGGTCACGGTTCTACGGGAACGAAGCCGGGCGACTCCATCATCGCCTACACGCTTCCCTCCAACTGACTTGCGTCGCACCGCGCCGGCCGCTAATCGGCGCGGCGGGGGCGGTGCGCATGGGCGGACTTCGAATTCGAACTGAAGATACTCGATCCGCGGCTCCACGAATGGGGCCTTCCCGCCTATCACTCCGACATGGCGGCGGGGCTCGATCTTCGCGCCTGTATCGATCATCCGATCGCGATCGAGCCGCAGGCGCCGGCAACGATGGTGCCGTCGGGCGTCGCCATCCTTATCAACCGGCCCGACGTTGTGGCGCTCGTCCTGGCGCGCAGCGGGCTCGGCGCGCGCCAGGGTATCGTGCTCGGCCAGGCGGTCGGTACCATCGACCCGGACTATGCCGGCCCGTGGCTGATCCCGCTCGTCAACCGCAACGCCATTGGCACGCCGCCGGTCGTCATCAATCCGGGCGACCGCATTGCGCAGGCGGTATTCCTGCCGCTGCTTCGGCCGAGCTTTCGCGTGGTGGACGCGTTCTCCGCCGAGACGAAGCGCGGCGCCGGCGGGTTCGGATCGACGGGCTGAGCGATCTTTTCCGCTCAGCCGACCACGCTCTCACGCTGCGCGGCCGTGTGGAACAACTCCTCCGTCTCCTCCCCCGTGAGCGCACGACTGAAGAGGATACCTTGCGCCTCGTCGCAGCCTTCCTCGATCAGTGCGTCTCTCTGATCGGCGCTGTCGACGCCCTCCGCGGTGACCTTGACGCCGAGGCCATGCCCGAGCCCGAGCAGTGCCCGCACGATCGCCGCGTTCTCTCCCGCTTCGGTCATTTTCGCCACGAAGGTCCGGTCGATCTTGATCTTGTCGACCTTGAAATTGCGCAGGTGATAGAGGCTCGAATAGCCGGTGCCGAAATCGCCGAGCGTGATCCGGATGCCCGCATCGCGCAGCGGAGCGAGTGCCGCTTCCGCGCCGGGCAGGTCACGCACCAGGGCGCTCTCGCCCACTTCAATCTCGAAGCGATGCGGGGCGAGCCCCGTTTCACCGAGAATCGCGAGAACGCGCAGGCCGAAACCCTGCTCGCGAAGCTGAATTCGGCGACACGTCGAAGGACAGCATGACGTCTTCGGGCCAACGGCACGCCTCGTCGCAGCCGGCGCGAAGCAGCTGCTCACTCAACTCGCGGATCAGGCCGGTATCCTCCGCGAGCGGTATGAAGCGGTCAGGCGCGACCTCGCCAAAAATGTCGTGGTGCCAGCGCGGGAACACCTCAAAGGCGGTGACGCGCCCGCTCGCGAGGTCGGTAATCGGTTGGTAGGCGGGCGTGATGTCGCCGTTGGCGACGGCGCGACGCAGCTCGCCTTCCATCAGGGCGCGCTCACGCAGCCGAACATCCATCTCCTCTTCGAAAAAGCGCAGATTGGAGCCGGGCTCCGATTTTGCGCGGTAGAGCGCGACGTCCGCCCTACGGATAATCTCCTGCGCCGTGTTGCCGTCGCGCGGGAACATCGCGATCCCGACACCCACGCCGATATTGTGCTCCGCGTCGCCGGCCTGGATCGGCTCCTTCAGAGCCGCGATGACGCGCAAGGCGATTCCGCTCGCCTCCTCGGCGCCGCGGAGATGGGTGGCGAGAATGCCGAATTCGTCGCCGCCGAGGCGAGAGATCAGGTCGCCCGACTCGCGCATCGCCGAGGCGAGCCGTGTCGCAACGACGCGCAGCACCGTATCGCCAATCGGATGACCGAAGACATCATTGACGGACTTGAACCCGTTCAGGTCGAGAAGCAGGACAGCATGTACGCGATCGACGCCCGGGGGCGCCGCAACCGCGGCAGCGACGGCCTCGTCGAATTGGCGGCGGTTAGGAAGACCGGTCAGCGGGTCTTGAAAGGCAAGCTCTCTCGCCTTGTGCTCGGCCGCTGTTCGCCGCGCCACCTCGCGCTGCTGCGCACGGACGCGGCGCAACGTGACGAAAAGAAAGCCGCTCAGAACGAGGCCGATCACGACAAGTTCGTAAAGCTCAATCGCGGAGGTCTCCCCCTGGCTCAGGCCGATGACACGAAGAAGGTCGTATTCTCCGCTTAGGAAAAGCAGGACAGCCGCTGCGGCGAGGAACACGAGCGAGTCCCAAATCGTAAACCGATGACGCATGATGAAGCCGGCTACACTTTGCGTTGCATTTCTGGTCACGTCGCTACCACCTGCGGCATGTTTTGTTATTAACTCGTTTCTCCGCCAGATTTGCGAAGGAACCCTGAATCGCAGGCCGCCCAAATGAGGCCAACTCCGCTAGAATGCCCGCAGAACGGTCATGCGGATGAGAGGAGACAATGATGAACGACGCCCCGCAGAAGCCCCAATCCGTCCACACGCCCGGCAGGGGCCGGATCTACGATTCCATCACCGAGACCATCGGCGACACGCCGCTCGTGCGCCTCGACAAGATCGCCAAGGCCGAAGGCGTCAGCGCGAAGCTCGTCGCCAAGCTTGAGTTCTTCAACCCGATCGCGAGCGTCAAGGACCGCATCGGCGTCGCGATGATCGAGGCGATGGAGAAGGACGGGCGCATCAAGCCGGGCGACACGCTGATCGAGCCGACCTCCGGCAACACCGGCATCGCGCTTGCCTTCGCCGCCGCCGCCAAGGGCTATCGTCTGATCCTCGTCATGCCGGAGACGATGTCGATCGAGCGGCGCAAGATGCTTCGGCTGCTCGGCGCGGAGCTCGTGCTGACCGAAGGCCCGAAAGGCATGAAAGGGGCGATCGCCAAGGCCGAGGAGCTGAAAGCCGCAACGCCCGGCTCCGTCATCCCGCAGCAATTCGAGAACCCCGCGAACCCGGAAATCCACCGCAAGACCACGGCGGAGGAAATCTGGAACGACACCGGCGGCAATATCGACGTCTTCGTCTCCGGCATCGGCACGGGCGGCACCATCACCGGGGTTGGTCAGGTCCTGAAGAAGCGGAAGCCCAACCTTTATGTCGTCGCGGTCGAGCCGGCGGAGAGCGCGGTCCTCTCCGGCGGCCAGCCCGGCCCGCACAAGATTCAGGGGATCGGCGCTGGCTTCGTGCCCGGCGTGCTCGACACGAAGATCTACGACGAGGTGGTGACGGTGACGAGCGAGGAGGCTTTCACATACGCGCGTCTCGCGGCGCGGCTCGAAGGCATCCCTGTCGGCATTTCCTCCGGCGGCGCGATCGCCGCGGCGCTCAAGGTCGGCCGGCGCCCGCAGTTTTCGGGCAAGACAATCGTCATCATCATCCCGTCCTTCGCCGAACGCTATCTCTCGACCGCGCTCTTCGAGGGGCTCGAAGCGTGACCTGACCTTCAGCGCGCGGGCGGGACGGCGGAGATCGCCGCCGCCCGCATTGAAAATCCCCCATGCCGCTTTTCGAGCTTGCAGCGCTCGGCGCCGCCGCCTGCTGGGCGGTGACCTCGCTTCTCTCCGTCGGACCAGCGAATCATCTCGGCGCGATCCCCTTCACGCGCACGCGGATGATCATGGTGTTCATCATGCTCGCCGCGTTCGTAACGGCGACTGGGCGCTGGCACCGGATAGGATGGGCTGAAGGCGAAGCGCTGGCGCTCTCCGGCTTCGTCGGCATCTTTGTCGGCGATACCGCGCTTTTCCTGACGCTGAACCGGCTGGGCCCGCGCCGCACGAATATTCTCTTTTCCATGAATGCGCCCATGGCGGCGCTGCTCGGATGGCTCTTCCTCGACGAGACGCTGTCTTCGCGCGCGATACTCGGCATCCTCGTTACCCTTGCGGGCGTCGTGCTTGCCATCCTCTTTGGCAAGCGGCGCTCGCAGCTTCACACCTGGGAGAGCATCAAGGGCCCGCTTTGGATCGGCGTCGCGCTGGGCTTCCTCGCGGCCCTGGCGCAGGCGGTCGGCTCGCTGATCGCACGGCCGGCGATGGAGGCGGGAACCGATCCCGTCGTCGCCTCGACGATCCGCGTCGGCGTCGCCTCGGTCGGGCTGATTCTGCTCGCCGGGCTCCCGGTCAGGGCGTTCCGCGCCGCCAATCCGCTCAACCTTCGCGTCGCCGCAACGATCGCGCTCTCCGGTCTGCTCGCCATGGCGCTCGGCATGACGCTGCTTCTCTTCGCGCTTTCGGGCGGCAAGGTCGGCATCGTCTCGACCCTCTCGGCAACGACGCCGGCGCTCATGCTGCCGCTTCTCTGGCTCAGGACGAAAGAAAGGCCGGCGCCTGGCGCCTGGGTAGGCGCCGCGCTTGTCATCGCCGGCACGGCGCTGATCTTCACCCGCTAGGCGTGGTCGTGGGGCTGGACGAAGCGCCCGCGAGGAGTCATCAGGCCTGAATGCCCAGCCGCCCTTCCCTCACCGCCATCGGTTTCGACGCCGACGACACCCTCTGGCAGAACGAGCAGTTCTTCCGTTTCACCGAGGAGCGCTTCAAGGCGCTTCTCGGCGACTATGCCGATGCGGAGCATACCGGCGCGCGGCTGCTTGAGACCGAGCGGCGGAACCTTCAGCGCTACGGCTTCGGCATCAAGGGATTCACGCTGTCGATGATCGAGACGGCGATCGAGGTGACGGAAGGGCGCGTGCCGGCCGAGGTGATCGGGCAGATCCTCGAAGCCGGGCCGCGATATGCTCGCGCATCCGGTCGAGACATTGCCGCATGCGCGCGAGACGCTGGAAGCGCTCGCCAGCAACTACCGCATCGTGCTCATCACCAAGGGCGACCTCTTCGACCAGGAGCGGAAGCTCGCACAGTCGGGGCTCGGCGAGCTGTTCGATGCCGTGGAGATCGTGAGCGACAAGAAGGCGACAACCTATGACGCGCATCTTCGCTCAGCCACGCCGACGGCGCCGAACGCGCGCATGATGGTCGGAAACTCGCTCAAATCCGACGTGGTGCCGGCGATCGAGGCGGGAAGCTGGGGGGTCTATGTCCCGCACGGCCTGACCTGGCACCTCGAACACGCAGAAGCGCCGGTCGATCAGCCGCGGTTCCGCGAGCTCAAGCACATCGGGGAGCTGAAGGAGTTGATCGAAGAGATCGGATAAAGGGCTATCGCCCGCCGAGCCCGACCATCGCTCCCGCCGGTTCCGTCTTGTCCTTGTAGCGGCAGATGTCCGCGATCACGCACTCGGGGCATTTTGGCTTGCGCGCGATGCAGACGTAGCGGCCGTGCAGGATCAGCCAATGGTGCGCGTGCAGCTTGAAGCGATCCGGCACGACCTTCTCCAGGAGATCGGCGACCGCATCGGGGTCCGGCCCGGGCGCCAGCCCCGTGCGGTTCGAGACGCGGAAAGATGTGCGTGTCGACAGCGATGACCGGCTCTCCGAACGCGATGTTCAAGACCACGTTCGCGGTCTTGCGGCCGACGCCGGGCAGCTTCTCCAGCGCCTCGCGCTCGCGCGGCACCTCGCCGCCATACTCGTCGACGAGGATCTGCGAGAGCCGCATCACGTTCTTCGCCTTCATGTTGAAGAAGCCGAGCGAGCGGATGGCCTCGACGAGCTTTGCTCCGCCGAGCGCGAGCATCTTCTGCGGCGAATCGACTTTGGCGAAGAGCGGCTTCGTTGCACGGTTCACGCCAACATCGGTCGATTGCGCGGAGAGCACAACGGCGACGAGCAGCGTGTAGGGGTTGACGTATTGCAGTTCGCCCTTGGGGTTCGGGTCCTTCGCCTGAAGCCGTGAGAAGAGCAGCTCGATCTCGGCAGGCTTCAGCTTCGAGCGGCCGATCTTCCGCGCGGGCTTCTTGAGTTTTGCGGCCACCGACTTCCGCATATCAGCGCGCCATCCGGAGCGCTTCGCGGCGCTTGAGGCTCTCGGCCGGCCACAGCGACTTCGTGTCGTAATATTCCTGGAACGCGGGCACCCCCTCCGGCAGCACGACCCAGGGCAGCTTGGAGCGTGTGTAGATGTGGACGTCGGGCACAATCGCGGTCGGATCGTCGAGCGTGCCGATGCGCACGAAGCGCAAGACGCCGCGCCGTCCGTAATCGCTCCATACGGCGATCCCGCATTCGACACAGCGGTAGATGTCGTGCGGACGGCCGCTTTCGGTCGGCATGGAGATAGGCTCCGGCGCGCCCGAAAGGATCTCGACGCGGCCGGTCTCGATCAGCGCGTTCAGCACGAAGGCGCTGCCGGTCTGCCGCTGACAGTCCCGGCAATGGCAGCAATGCACGAACATCGGTGCCGATAGCAGCCGATAGCGCACCGCGCCGCAGGAGCAGCCGCCTTCGAGGGGTGCGTCCATCTAGCTGTCCTTTCCCTTCTCCCGAGCCGGGTAAATGATCATATATTGCGGAGCGATGGCGACCGACAACTTCGACGACGTGATCTTCTCCGCGACGCTGGTTCCGCACCGCTCGCTCGGCCGTCGTGGATTTTCGATTCTGATGGGCGGGATCGCCGGGCTCTGGTTCCTGCTCGGGCTTTTGTTCTGGTCGCTCGGCGCCTGGCCGATCGTCGGCTTCGGTGGGGTCGACATTTTGGCAATCTATCTCGCCTTCAAGCTCAACTACCGTTCCGCGCGCCGCTACGAAGACGTGGCGGTCAGCCGCAACGAGGTCGTCGTCCGCAAGGTCACGGCCTCCGGCCGCGCGCAGGAGCTTCGCTTCAATCCGCAATGGGTGCGGCTTGAGGTGGAGGAGGTGGAGGATGAAGGCGTGGTCCGCGTCACGCTTCGAGCGCGCGACCGCCGCGTCCCGGTCGGAGCCTTCCTGAACCCCGAGGATCGCCGCAGTTTTGCCCGCGCTTTCGGAGCGGCGCTCGCGACGGCGCGCGGCTGAGCCAGCGCGCAAGAATCGGGTGGCCGCCGATGCCCGCCGAGCCTATGTCGGATGCGAAAAGGAGCAAGGCCATGGCATTCGAGGCGCAAATTGCTGAGGCGCAGTCGTCGCTGCGCCACCCTGCGGCGTCGAGCGACTATGACGTCGTCCGTCAGGTGATCGAATACGTCACCGCCAACTGGCGTGACCAGCCGTCGCTGGAATCGATCGCGGCGAAGGTCGGCATGGAGCCGACGCGGCTGCAGAAGCTCTTCACGCGCTGGGCCGGGCTCTCGCCGAAGGCCTTCCTGCAGGCCCTGACGCTCGACCATGCCCGCACGCTGCTCGAGCAATCCGCAACGGTGCTCGACACTACCTACGAGGTCGGGCTCTCCGGCCCGGGCCGGCTGCACGATCTCTTCGTGACGCACGAGGCGGTGACGCCCGGCAGTTATCGCGCGCGCGGCGAAGGGCTGGTCATCCGCTACGGCTTCCACCCCTCGCCGTTCGGCGGGGCGCTGGTCATGGCGACGGAATATGGGCTCGCCGGCCTCGCCTTCGCCGACGAGGGCGGAGAGGCGGCGGCGCTCGCCGACATGATGCGGCGCTGGCCGAAGGCCGAGTACGTCGCGGACGAAGTGGCGACCGCAGAGCTCGCGCAGGCGCATCTTCGACCCGAGCGAATGGCGGCCCGACCGGCCGCTCCGCATCGTCTTCATCGGGACGGATTTCGAGGTGCGCGTGTGGGAGACGCTTCTCAAGGTGCCCTTCGCCTGCGCCACAACCTATTCCGATGTCGCCCGCAGGATCGACAAACCGAGCGCCGCGCGGGCGGTCGGCGCGGCCGTGGGCAAGAACCCGATTTCCTTCGTGGTTCCCTGTCATCGTGTGCTCGGCCGTTCCGGGGCGCTGACGGGATACCACTGGGGCCTGACGCGCAAGCGCGCGATCCTGGGCTGGGAGGCCGGAATTGCCGGCGGCACGGCTTGACGGCACTGCGCGGCGCGCCCATTTTCGGTCGCTAGAACCCCCTGCGCGCCTTGAACGCGCAGAAAGGACCGAGAATGTTCATCCAGACCGAAGAGACGCCGAATCCGGCGACACTCAAGTTTATACCCGGCCGGGTCGTCCTCGACGACGGCACCCGCGACTTCCGCAGCGCCGACGACGCCGAGGTCTCGCCGCTCGCAAGCCGCATCTTCGCGGTCGAGGGAGTCACCGGCGTGTTCCTGGGGCGTGACTTCGTAACAGTCACGCGCGAAACCGCCGAATGGCCGCACATCAAGCCGGCGGTGCTCGGCGCGATCATGGAGCACTACCTCTCCGGCGCCCCGGTCCTCGACGAAGGCTCGGCGGAGGACGCCGACGACGCCAATTTCGACGAGGCGGATTCGGAGACGGTCGCCGTCATCAAGGAGCTGATCGAGACGCGTGTCCGCCCGGCCGTGGCAAACGACGGCGGCGACATCACCTTCCAGGGCTTCCGCGACGGTGTGGTCTTCCTCCACATGCGCGGCGCCTGCTCCGGCTGCCCCTCCTCGACGGCGACGCTCAAGCAGGGAATCGAGAACCTGCTCAAGCACTTCGTCCCGGACGTGACGGAAGTCCGCCCGGTTTAAGCCTTTCCCCTTCTTAGCCTCGACAGTCCCGGATCGCTTCAGTAAGCGATCCGGATGCGCCTTCTTGCAATCGACACGGCGGGGCCGGCTTGCGCGGTGGCGATTTTTCGCGACGGCGCCGTTCTGGCGCGCATCAGCGAGGTGATCGGCAAGGGTCACGCCGAGCGGCTGGTGCCGATGATCGAGGCGGCGCTCGCCATGGCCGGCTTGGCTTTCAAGGACCTCGACCGCATCGCGGTGACGACCGGGCCTGGCTCCTTCACCGGCGTCCGGGTTGGCGTTGCCGCAGCACGTGGGCTGGCGCTGGCGCTCGACATCCCGGCGGTCGGGATCGGCAGCCTCGATGCGCTCGCCGCGCCGGTCGCGAACGCGCGAAGAATCGGCGCGGTCGTCGCGACACTCGACGCCAGACGCGGCGAGCTCTACGCGCTCGCCGGGGATCTCGGTACAGGCAAGATGATTTTCGACGCGATGGCCGCACCCGCTGACGCGGTCGCTTCGAAGCTCGCGAACGCACCGGCGCCGCTGATCCTGATCGGTGCAGGCGCGGCCATCCTCGCCGCGGCCCTTTCCGGCCGCGAGGTCGAAATCGCTGCAACGCCCGACCACCCCGATATCGTCGACGTGGGACGCCTCGGGCTCCTTGCGACGGAGGCGGCGTCTCCCGTTCCGCTCTATGTCCGCGGCGCAGATGCGAAGCCGCAGGCCAACAAGGTGCTGCTCCGCCAATGACGCTTTTCAGCCGCCCCGCATTCTCGATCCGCGGCGCGTCGATCGCGGACTGCGACGATCTCTCCGAAATCCACGCGGACTCCTTTTCGCGCGGCTGGAGCGGGGCGGAGTTCGAATCGCTGCTCATGCAGCCGGGGACGCACGCTTTGATCGCGCATCGTCGCAATCGCTTCGGACGACGTAGCTCGGCGGGCTTTGTCCTTTATCGCATCGTCGCCGATGAGGCGGAGATCCTGACAGTCGCCGTCGCGCGCGAAAGCCGCCGGCGTGGCGTCGGCAGGGCACTGCTCGAAGAGGCGCTCAGGCACGCCTATCGGGACGGCGCGGAGCGCATCTATCTTGAAGTCGAGGATACGAACCGCGCCGCGATCGCGCTTTATCGCTGGGCGGAATTTCGCGAGACCGGCCGCCGCGCCGGGTATTATAGAGAGGGCCGGACGACGCCCGGAGGCGCGCTTGTCATGCTTCGGCAACTTCGTTAGGCCGGCCGCCGGGAGAGCCTCGTGACCGATAAACCCAACCGCCGTCTCGAAGCCGCCTGCGCGGAAAAGGGCATGCGGATGACGGAGCAGCGGCGGGTCATCGCACGTGTGCTCGAACAGTCCGACGACCACCCCGACGTCGAGGAGCTCTACCGCCGCGCCTCCGCGGTCGATCCCAACATCTCCATCTCGACCGTCTATCGCACGGTGAAGCTTTTCGAGGATTCCGGCATCATCGAGCGGCATGAGTTCCGCGACGGGCGCGCGCGCTACGAGACGCTGCCGGAAGAGCATCACGACCATCTGATCGACCTTCGCTCCGGCGACGTCATCGAGTTCCGCGACGAGGAGATCGAGAAGATCCAGGAGCGGATCGCGCAAAAGCTCGGCTACAAGCTCGTCGGCCATCGGCTGGAGCTTTACGTCGTGCCACTCGACAAGGAGCGTTGAGCAAAGCGCTCATCCCGATGCTCGGACAGATACGCTTCTTCGGCACCGTGCTCCTTGCCGCGCTTGCGCTCGCGGTGCTCCTGCCGTTCCATTTCGTCGCGATCAGGATCGGTGGGCGCTCGGCGATGAAGGTGGCGCAGCTCTGGCAGCGTTTCGTCTGCTTCCTGATGGGTATTCGCATCACGGTGACGGGAAAACCCGCGGACGACCGCCCGCTGCTTCTTCTCTCCAACCACAATTCCTGGGTCGACATTCCCGTGCTTGCTTCGGTCGCGCCGGTCTCCTTCGTCGCCAAGCAGGAGGTCGCGGGGTGGCCGGTCGTCGGCTTCCTGGCGCGCGCGCAGCGCACCGTCTTCGTCGACAGGAACAGCCGGCAGGCCACGGGCGCGCAGGCGAACGAGGTCGCGGGTCGGCTTTCGAAAGGCGACATCATGGTGCTCTTCGCGGAAGGCACGTCGAGCGACGGCAACAAGGTGCTGCCCTTCCGCTCGGCGCTGGTCGGCGCAGCGCAGCGCGCGATCGCGGACGGCGGCGTCGCGACGGTGCAGCCGGTCGCGATCGCCTACCCGCGCATGCTCGGCCTGCCGCTCGGCCGCCAGCACCGGCCGTGGGTCGCCTGGTACGGTGGCGCGAGCCTGCTTCCGCATCTGAAGCGTATTCTCTCCGAGGGCGGCGTCGACGTGAACGTCGTCTTCGGCCCGGCGCACCGGCTTTCGGCGCGCGACGACCGCAAGGCGGTGACGCAGGAGGCGGGCGATCTGGTGCGCCGGCTCGTCGCGGGGGTGAATTCGGGGCGGCGGCCGGAGGCGATTCTCGTTCAGAATGACGCCGCGCGCCCCTAGCCGGATTCGTCCGTTTCGGCTAAAGGATGGCGTGTGAACCGGTCCGCATGGAGGCCGCTAAGCCTTTGACGACAAAGACCCGCCGAGTCTTCATCAAGACCTATGGCTGCCAGATGAACGTCTACGATTCCGATCGGATGACGGGCGTCCTGGCGGCGGAGGGGTACCAGGCGGCGGAGCGGCCGGAAGACGCCGACCTCATTCTCCTCAACACCTGCCACATCCGGGAAAAGGCCGCCGAGAAGGTCTATTCGGAGGTGGGCAAGCTGCGGCTCATCAAGCAGACGGCGCGGGCGGAAGGTCGTGACGTGACGATCGCCGTCGCCGGCTGCGTCGCGCAGGCTGAAGGGGACGAGATCCGGAAGCGCGCGCCGGCCGTCGACATCGTGGTCGGGCCACAGAGCTACCACCGCCTGCCGGAGCTGCTTCGGCGCGAGGGCGGCGCCGTCGAGACCGAGTTTCCGGCCGAATCCAAGTTCGACCATCTGCCGCGAGCCAGCGCGGCCCAAGGTCCGGTCTCCGCGTTCCTCACGGTGCAGGAAGGCTGCGACAAATTCTGTACGTTCTGCGTCGTGCCCTACACACGCGGCGCGGAGGCTTCGCGGCCGGTCGAACGGATCGTCGAAGAGGCGGAGCTTCTTGCCGCGCGCGGCGCGAAGGAGATCATGCTGCTCGGGCAGAACGTGAACGCGTATCACGGCGAAGATTCCAGCGGGCGCACACGCTCGCTCGCGGCGCTGCTCGCAAGGCTGTCGGAAATCGATGCTATCGAGCGGCTTCGATTCACGACGAGCCATCCGCGCGACATGTCCGACGATCTGATCGAAGCGCATCGCGATCTTCCGAAGCTGATGCCCTATCTGCACGTTCCGGTGCAGGCCGGCTCGACCCGTGTGCTTCAGGCGATGAACCGCGGGCACGATTGCGCGTTCTATCTGCGGCTCGTCGAGAAGCTTCGCGCGGCGCGGCCCGACCTCGCGCTCTCCGGCGATTTCATCGTCGGCTTCCCCGGCGAAACGGAAGCGGATTTCGAAGAGACGCTACGCCTTGTCGAAGAGGTCGAGTACGCGAGCGCCTATTCGTTCAAATATTCACCGCGCCCCGGCACGCCCGCCGCAGAGATGGATCAAGTGCCCGAAGACGAGAAGTCGGAGCGGCTGCAACGCCTGCAGACGCTGCTCGCAAAACAGCAGGCGGCGTTCAACGCGCGCATGCGCGCGCTGACGATCGACGTGCTCTTCGAGAAACCCGGAAAGCATCCGGGCCAGATCGTCGGCCGCTCGCCATGGCTGCAGGCGGTGCATGCCGATGCGCCGCAGAGCCTCATCGGCACGGTCGCTCCGGTGACGATCGAGGCGGTCGGCACGAACAGTCTGTTCGGCGCATTGCAGAACGCACCCACGCGCGAAAGGGCGATCGCTTGACGCCCGTGAAGGCACGCACCTGATGGCGAGGGGCAGCAGCGTTTCGCGGCTCGACAAGCGTGGCGACGGCGATTCGCCGCGCGAGGACGGGACGCAGATCGATCTCGTCTTCGACAACAACCGCCTCGCCTCGGCGCTCTGCGGGGAGTTCGACCAGAACCTCGCGCTGATCGAGCGGCGGCTCAAGATCGACGCGCGGGCGCGCGGCAACATGATCACGCTCTCCGGCCCGCCGCAGCAGTTGCAGCTCGCGCGGCGCGTGCTCGAATCGCTCTACGATCGGCTGCTCGAAGGCTACGACGTGCTGCAAGGCGACGTTGAAGGCGCGCTGCGCATGGCCGAAGCAGAAGAGGCGCAGCTTCCGCTCCCGACGCTCGACGGCGGCCGCATGCAGCTCGCACGGATCGCGACGCGCAAGAAATCGGTGGTCGCGCGGACGCCGATGCAGGACGCCTATATCCGCGCCATGGATCGCTCGGAGCTGGTGTTCGGGATCGGCCCAGCGGGCACTGGAAAGACCTATCTCGCCGTGGCGCTCTGCGCGGCGATGCTGGAGCGCGGCGACGTTGAGCGCATCATCCTTTCGCGCCCAGCGGTCGAGGCGGGCGAGCGGCTCGGCTTCCTCCCCGGCGACATGAAGGAGAAGGTCGACCCGTATCTCCGCCCGCTCTACGACGCGCTCTACGACATGATGCCGGCGGATCGTGTGGAGCGCGGTCTCGCTTCCGGCATCATCGAGGTGGCGCCGCTCGCCTTCATGCGCGGGCGCACGTTGCAGCGCGCCGCGATCATCCTGGACGAGGCGCAGAACGCGACCTCCATGCAGATGAAGATGTTTCTGACGCGTCTCGGCGAGGAGGCGAAGATGATCGTCACCGGCGACCCGACGCAGAGCGACCTTCGCCCCGGCGAAGTTTCCGGGCTCTACGAGGCGACGCGCATTCTCGACGGGGTGGAAGGCGTGTCGATCGTGCGCTTCACCGGCGCGGACGTCGTGCGCCACCCGCTGGTGCAGCGGATCGTCGATGCCTACGAGCGGGACGAGAGGGAAGAGACGGATCTGGGGGGATGAGCGAGGGCGCGTCCCTGCACTCTCCTTTTGTCATCCCGGCCGAGCGGAGCGAGGGCCGGGACCCATGCGCACCGCCCGCCGCCGCATAGGCTGAACCGCGCCACCCGCCCGCCGAAGCCGTGTTCATGGGTCCCGGACAAGCGCTGCCGCGCTTTCCGGGATGACAGGTGGAGAGGAAAGGCATTCTGGACATCCGTTGCGTTGAAAGAGAACGGACTTGAGGGAGGGAACAATGCAAAGACCCATCGCGCTCGTCACCGGCGCGTCGTCCGGCATCGGGCGCGTCTTCGCGAAGCGGCTCGCGGCGGATGGCTACGATTTGGTGCTGACCGCGCGCCGCGAAGAGCGGCTGAAGGACCTGGCCGCCGAGCTTGAGAAGGCAGGCGTCAAGGCCGAGATCATCGTCGCCGATCTTTCGACGCGCGACGGTCTCGCCAAGGTGGAGGAGCGCGCGGGCGCGGGCGACATTGCGATGCTCGTCAACAATGCCGGCTACCAGACCTACATGCCCTTCGTTGAACTCGACCCCGACGCCGCCGAGGCGCAAATTCACGCGATGGTGACGACGGTCGTGCGGCTCTGCCGCGCGGCGCTCCCCGCGATGCTCGCGCGCGGCGCGGGCGACATCGTCAACGTCTCCTCCACGCTCGCCTTCTCCGCCGGGATGACTGACGCGTTCCTGCCGAAGCGCGCGAACTACGCCGCGACAAAGGCCTTCGTGAACGCCTTCACCGAGATTCTGGCGACCGAGGTTTCCGGCACGGGCGTGCGCGTGCAGGCGCTCTGCCCCGGCGTGGTGCGCACCGAGTTCCACAATGTCGACGGCGAGCCGAAGATCAGGCCGAATATCCCGCTGCTCGAGCCGGAGGATGTCGTGCAGGCCTCGCTCGCGGCGCTGGAGTTGGGGGAAGTGATTTGCCTGCCGGCGCTGTCAGATCGCGGGGCTTGCGGAGCGCGAGCGCGAGGGGCGGAACGCGATGTTCAGAGCGGGGGTGAGCGGGGAGATGGCGGAGAGGTATAGGGGGGCTTAAGAATAGAGATCGGTGGCGCCCTAGTGCATTGCCTCCAGGGCGCGCGAGGCTCCAACCTTCTCCCGAGACCGGGAGAAGGTGCCGTTTGGCTCGGCCAAGCGGCGGATGAGGGTTCAGGCCCGAGGTTGGGTGGAACGCGCGATCACGAGTGCCGCTGCCAATAACGTCGGCGTCGAGTCCGGGTTAGACCACAACCCTCATCCGTCCGCTTCGCGGACACCTTCTCCCAAGCTTGGGAGAAGGTTGACAGTTGTGGCCTGGCGTTCAGCCCTTCGCGCCATATTCCTCGTCCGTCACCTTCTCCAGCCACTCCACGTGCTTGCCGTCGAGCGCCTCGTGCATCGCGTGGTGGGTCATGGCGACGGTCGGCGAGGCGCCGTGCCAGTGTTTTTCGCCGGGCGGAATCCATACGACGTCGCCGGGGCGGATCTCTTCGATGGGGCCGCCCTTCTTTTGCACGCGCCCGACGCCTGACATGATGAAAAGCGTCTGGCCGAGCGGATGCGTGTGCCAAGCGGTGCGCGCGCCGGGCTCAAAGGTGACCACGCCGGCACGGATGCGCGCGGGCGCCGGCGCCTCGATCACCGGGTCCTGCCGCACCCGCCCGGTGAAATAACTCTCCGGCGGCGTGACCGAAGCCCGCGACCCGTTCCGCTTGATCTCCATGGGTGTTCCCCTCGTGAGTTTCCTCTGCATGGTCGTCCCCCGACGCGGCGGGGGCAAGGCAGCCCCGCAAGGCTCCAGCCTTCTCCCGCGACCGGGAGAAGGTGCCGGCTGGCTCCGCCAAACGGCGGATGAGGGTTCTGGTCCGAAGTTGGCTGGAACGCGCGATCACGACCGCCGCTGCCAATAACGTCGCCCACAATCCTCATCCGTCCGCTCCGCGGACACCTTCTCCCAAGCTTGGGAGAAGGTTGGCGTCGTGGCGGGTTCGGCCTCCCTCCCTTGCCCGATGAACCGAATGCCGGGTTTCCGCGTTGCATAGCCGGCAATCTTCCAGGCCGGGCTTACAAGGCGGGGCACATGAAAAATCGCAACGGGCTCTATCTCATCATCGGCGCACTGGTCGCCGTGGTCGCGATCGGCGGCTATTTCTTCTATCAGGAGCGCCACAAGAGCGGCATCGACGTGAGGGTCGGAAACGGCGGCATCTCGGTGGAGACGCACTGAGCGGTCGGCGGCTTCGCGCCAGTCCCTCCAATTCCGGTCAAAGCCCCTCGCTCTTTCGCCCTTGCCCACCTGCGGCGAGGGCCTCGGTCGGCTGACTGCAAAAAGAAATTCGCGTGTCGATCTCCGACCACCCCGCTCGTCGTCTGGATAGACGGCGCTGCGCCGTGGATGGAGAAGCGACAATGACCTCAGATGTGCCTGAGCCCGCCTGGAAATCTGCCGCGACGCTCGCCGGCCGCCTCATCTTCGCGGCGGTCTTCGCGATGGCGACAGGATTCAAATTCGCCGGGATGAGCGCCACGGCGGACTATATCGCGGCAGCCGGTTTTCCGTTCCCGCTCTTCCTCGCCGTCGTTGCGGCGGTCTTCGAGTGCCTGCTCGTCGTCGGCTTCCTGACCGGGCTCTATTTTGAAGAGATCGCGCTTCTGAGCGCGCTCTACGTGCTCTTCCTCGCCTTCGCCTTCCACGGCCCCTCGCATTGGGTCGGGAACCAGATGGAGTTCGGCTTTTTCGTCGACCACTTCACCTTTATCGCCGGGCTGCTCTTCGCCGCGTCCTGCGGGCCGGGGAAATGGGCGATGAAGAAAGGGTGGATCGGGAGGTGAAGGGCGCGAGCCTCTCCCCTTGCGGGGGAGAGATGGAGAGGGGGAAAGAATCCTGCCGTAGCCTTCTTCCTTCCCCTCTCCCCGGCCCTCTCCCGCAAGGGGAGAGGGGGCACCGAGCCGCTAAGCGTCGTAGGCGCAGCAGATGAGGCGCACGAAGAGCGGCGCGCCGATCGCCATGATCAAGATGTTGACCAGATCCGTTGCGGGCGGGAATGCGCCCGTCGCGATCAAGAAGACGACGATGCCGATGATGAAAAGCCCGACCATCAGCACGAGGGTCGCGAGCCGGCAGCGCCTGATGCAGGCGAGATAGCGATCGAAGCTCCACTCGCGATACTCTTCCGTGCCGCCGCGGCAGCAGCAGACACAGACAGCGAGCACGGAGCCGAGGATCATCAGATAGTCGCCGCCGGCGCGGCGGTACACCCACCACCACAGCACGCCGAAGACGACCGTGAAGATCAAACGGATGACATGGATCATCGAGCGTTCCCCTTGATGGGGCGGAAGCGGCCTCTGACCGACTTCGAGAACACGCGGAGAGGAATCGGCTTCCACCCGGTTCTACTGAAGGTGGCTTACACGATTCGCGGAGTTTGCAGCGCGGTCGTGTGACGGATTCACAAATCTCAGATGACGGCTACCGGATCTGTGCCTTGGCGGGCCGATTTTCGTTTTGCGCGCCGCGGCGGCATCGTGTGCTATCCGGGCACGCATGAAGAGCCCGGACATTGCGATCGTGGTCGAAGCGGGGGATTGGCCGCAGGAGCCAGCACTCGAAGCGCTGGCGCGGCGCGCGGTCGATGCGGCGGTGGAGGCGATCGGCGCCGCCGGCGACCCTTCCCCCCTCTCCGCTCTCCCCCCGGAAGGGGCGAGAGGGGAAGCGGGCACCGACCCTCCCTCATTACGAGGGAGGGCCGGGGGGTTCGCCCGCCGTGTCCTTGGGAGGAGGCGGGAGGGGGGAAGTGTGCAAGCGGAGGGTATTTCCTTCGCCGATCTTCGTCTCTCCCCCAAACGGGGGGGGACTGCCGGCGCGCCCGAGCTGTCTCCCGAGCTCTCCATCGTCTTCACCGACGATGCCGCGATGCGGAAGCTCAACATGGCCTATCGCGGCAAGGATTCGGCAACCAACGTGCTCTCGTTTCCGCAGGCCGGGATCGAGCCGCCCGCCGGCGTCGCTGGCCCGCAACTTGCAGGGATGCTTCTTGGAGATGTCATATTGTCGGCGGAGACTGTGGCCGGCGAAGCCGCGCTTGCGGACAAGCCGCTTGAAGACCACATGGCTCACCTGATAATCCACGGGTTCCTCCATCTCCTGGGCTACGACCACGAGACGGGGCGCGAAGCGGAAAAAATGGAGCAATTGGAGCGCGTTGCGTTGAAGACGTTGGGGATTCCCGATCCCTACGCAAGCGCCTGAGGATGATGAGCGACGACCAAGGTCGAAGTCCCGATGGCCCGCCGGCCGAAGAAAGCCGATCGCCGGGGGGCCAGCAATCCGACATCGTAGGGCGCCTTAGAGCCGCACTTCTAGGCGCGCTGGGTTTGAAGCAGAACGGCTCCGCCCGCGCCGACATCGAGGATGCGATCGCCGCCGACGAAGCCGCCGGG
This sequence comes from uncultured Alphaproteobacteria bacterium, assembly GCA_963805325.1. Classification (GTDB taxonomy): domain Bacteria; phylum Pseudomonadota; class Alphaproteobacteria; order Rhizobiales; family Afifellaceae; genus DASWJZ01. The sequence goes on from CAWDTS010000022.1 coordinate 47,333, forward strand.
GAGACACTCTCCGCCGACGAGCGGACGATGCTGCGCGCCATCCTGAAGCTCGGCGACATGACGGTCGACGACGTGATGATCCCGCGCGCCGACATCGAGGCCATCGACATCGAATCGACCATCGCGGAGGTGGTCGCGATCTTCAGAGAGTCCGGACACTCGCGCATGCCCGCCTATCGCGAGACGCTCGACGATCCGGTGGGCATGCTGCACATCCGCGACCTGATGGCGTGGATCGCCGACCGCGCGCTGAAGCATGCGAACGGCGTCGAGGGCGGCGCGAAAGCGGAGAAGCCGCATTTCGACTTCGGCGCCGTCGACCTTACCGCCACGCTCGAACATGCGAAGCTCGTGCGCCCACTCATCTTCGTGCCGCCGTCGATGCCGGCGCGCGCGCTTCTGAAGCGCATGCAGGCGGCGCACACGCAGATGGCGCTGGTCATCGACGAATATGGCGGCACCGACGGCCTCGTGTCGCTCGAAGACCTGGTCGAGATCATCGTCGGCGAGATCGAGGACGAGCACGATCAGGACGAGGAGCCGGTGATGACGAAAGTCGCCGACGGCGTCTTCATCGCCGACGCGCGCACCGAGCTGGAGGACGCCGCGGCTGTGATCGGCCCCGACTTCAAGGTCGGCGACAAGGGCGAGGAGATCGAGACCATCGGCGGGCTCGTCTTCGCCGTCACCGGTCGCATTCCGCCCAAGGGCGAGGTGGTCGAAGCGGTGCCGGGCTTCGACTTCGAAGTGCTCGACGCCGACCCGCGCCGCATCAAGAAGGTCAGGATTCGCGACCGCGCCAAGGCCGCGCCGCTGGTCAGACAGAAGCGCGCGGCGGCGAGTTAGCCGCTATCTGCCGTCCGCGTATCGCCTGATCCCGATCGCCTGCTGTTCCGATTTTGTCAGCCAGCGGATGTCGCTCGGTGCGGTTTTCGCCATGCGGCGGAGGGTCGACGCCGGCACCCCGAGCTGCTGCAGATAAGCCGCCATGACCTGGGTCGCCTCGGGATCGGCGCGACCGTCGGCATAGGACGCGGAGTGCAGCCCGACGCTTGCTCCCGATCCCAGATAGCGCATGTGCCCGGAGAGGAACACCACGGCGCAGGCGGAAGCGCAGGAATGATTGGCCGCGACGAGGGTGTCGATGTGGCGCCGGTGGATCTCCTCGCCGATCAGGATCGCCTCGCCGAGCACGCCGCCAGGGCCTTCGATCACGACAAGCGCCGGCGTGGCGTGCGAAATGGCGGCGCGGAACTCGTTGTAGGAGCCTGGCCCGATGATACCGGTGACGAGAAGCGCCTTTGGCTCCTCCTGCACCGCCGGATGCCGGTATTCATGCAGCAACCGGTAGATTTCTTCGCCCTGCTTGGAGCTTTCGGCGAAGCCGAAGGAGGACGTAGCCAGGAGGGTGAGCGCCGCGGCGAGCAGCCGTGCAAGCGTGGTCTTGGTCATCTCGTCTGCTCTTCGTTACCCGACTGCAAATTTTCATTCGCCGACGGAAGATGCAACAGCAAAGCGCGTGCCAGGCAAACGAACCCCTATCAGTGTTGCCGATCGGCGCAGGGCCGGCCCGGCGGGCGCGCATCGCTTAACCGCCTCCTCACCACGAAACGAAATCGCAAAGATGCGGCAAGAGCGCCGAAACGAACATCCTCTAACCCTCATGACCAAACGCACGCCAAGTGCGTGGGGACAAGGACCAAGGTTATGGGTGGCAAGGCAATTCTTGGCGCCGCTTCGGCGCTCGGCATTCTTGCGGCAGTCGCGATCGGGGCAGTTTCGCCGGCGGCGGCGGGAGTGTCTTTTCCGGCGGCCGTCGGACAAATCCTCCGGCATCAGCAGAGCGGCCCCGTCAGCCGCCTGCCGGCCGACAAGAAGAACGCACTGATCGTGTGCGTGAACGAAGTCCTCGCCGACCTGCCGAACGGCAAGAAGCGCTACGTGGTCGCAGCCACGAGCTTCGACGAGATCGAAGCGCGCTTCGGCAAGGTGGTCACAGAGAACCACGCCGAATGGAAGCAGAAGATCGCGAAGGGCTGCGCCCACATCGTGATCGGGGCGTAAGTCTCTTCTACGATTGCGGTCAGGAGGGCCCGCCGTAACGGGCGGTCCTGTTCCAAAGCGTCTTGAACCGGCATTTCGCGTCGATCCGTGCGCCTTGATTTTGGCCGCGTCACCCGTCAGCAACGGGGGTGGCTGCGAATCGGCGGCCGCCAATCGATGCGGGGTTCATGGATCGCCTGGCAAATGCGGTCATCCTTTCATGGGGATGGCGCCGGCGCGGCATCGCCTTCGGAAGCGGCGCAGTCTCGTCGCTCGCCATGGCGCCGTTCTTTGCCTTTCCGCTTCTTTGGATCACCTTCCCGATCCTCGTCTGGCTGATCGACGGGGCGGTCGCGGAAACGCCGAGAGGCAGGGTTCAGCGCCTCCGCCCGGCCTTCGCCATCGGCTGGTGGTTCGGCTTCGGCTATTTCCTCGCCGGCCTCTGGTGGATCGGCAACGCCTTCTTCGCGGAGTCGGGCGAGATCGGATTGCTGATGCCGGTCGCCGTGCTGCTGCTGCCGGCCGGGCTGGCGCTGTTCTTCGGATTTGGCGTGATGCTGGCGCAGCTTCTGTGGAGCGACGACTGGCGCGCGCATCTTCGCGCTCGCCGCGGGGCTCGGCGCGGCGGAGTGGCTGCGCGGCCATCTCCTCACCGGCTTCCCCTGGAACGCGCTCGGCTATGCGTTGACCGCGGGCGAGGTGATGATGCAGTCGGCGGCGCTCTTCGGGCTCTATGCATTGAACGTGATCGCCGTGGTGATCTTCGCGGCACCGGCCGCGCTGGCGCCGCTCGCCGAGGAGAGGCGCCGCAACCTAGTGCTCCCTTCGCTGGCGCTTGCCGCGATGGCGGCGCTCGGCGGCTACGGACTCATTCGCCTGGCGCATGCCGAGCAGAGCTTCGTGCCGGGCGTGACCGTGCGCATCGTGCAGCCGGCGCTCGCGCAACTGCAGAAGTGGGATCCGGCGCAGAAGGACGCGGTGCTCAGCACCTATTTTCGCCTGACGGCAGCCGACACGAAGCCGCTCAAGCCGGGGACAATCCTCATCTGGCCGGAATCGGCGTTTCCGTTTCCGCTGACAGAGGATTCCGGCACGCTGGCGGCGATTGCCGAATTGCTGCCTCCCAAGACCGAACTCGTGACCGGGGCGTATCGCGAAGAATTCACCCCCGTCGGGCCTACACAGTACTATAACTCCATCTACGTGGTCGGCGACGACGGCACCATTCTGGGCGCCTATGACAAGGTCCACCTCGTGCCTTTCGGCGAATACATTCCGGCTGCCGGGCTGCTCGCCCGCCTCGGCATCCGACAGATGGTGCCCTACGGCTTCTCGTCCGGGCCGCTCCGCCGCACGATGACGCTCCCCTCCGGCACAAGCTTCCTTCCGCTGATCTGCTACGAGAGCATCTTCTCCGGCGCCTTGCTGGGCGAAGGCCCGCGGCCGGAGTTCATGCTGAACGTCACCAATGACGGCTGGTTCGGGCGTACGATCGGTCCCTACCAGCACTTCCACCAGGCGCGCGTCAGAAGCGTCGAGGAAGGATTACCGCTGGTGCGCGCCGCCAATACAGGAATATCTGCTGTGATCGATCCCTACGGGCGGAGTATTTCGCAGACCCGACTTGGTGAATCGACGATGATCGAAACACTTCTTCCCGCTCCGATCCCGCCTCCTTTCTACGCTCAGTGGCGGCTTGCTCTGCTGATTCTATCTATGGCTGTCTGCATATTGGCGGCAGCTACAAAGAAACTTTACCGTGCGTCCGCGGTATGATTGACTTGTTCATTATCAGCGACGCGCGGCCTCGATATTCGCGATGCGGCTCACTGATTTTTTCCCACCTTGTGCCCACGGCACTTGGTCTGCCGGGGCGGGGGCTCCACCCATTGGTAACGGAACCGTGAGGACGTTGTGATCGACGGCCCAATAAAGACGGGCAAGCGCCCGAATCCGACGGATATCTACGTCGGAAGCCGAATTCGGATGCGGCGAAAGATGCTCGGACTCAGTCAAGAGAAGCTGGGGGAACGCCTCGGCATCACATTCCAGCAGATCCAGAAATACGAAAAGGGCACCAACCGCGTCGGCGCCAGCCGGCTGCAGGCGATGTCCGATGCGCTGGAGGTCCCCGTCGCCTACTTCTTTCCCGAGAGCACGCCGGAAGCGACTGGCGGCATGCGAGAAGAGAGCGCGACCTACATGATGGAGTTCCTCTCCACGTCGGAAGGGCTCGACCTGACACGCGCGTTTACCCGCATCCGGGACCCAAAAGTCCGCCGCAAGGTGGTCGAACTGGTGCGCGCGCTCGCCGAGGGTAACGCCGAATAGACCAGCCGCCCGCGCCGCGGGCTCTCAAGCATCTTGACTGCGAGCGAAACGGTGGGAACAGTCGCGCCCGTCCGCGGACAAGCACGCCGCTTTCCCAGTAGAAACGCCGCCAAGGGGCCCTATGTCACGTCGCAGCTATCTTTTCACCAGCGAGTCGGTTTCGGAAGGTCATCCCGACAAGCTTTGTGACCGCATTTCCAATTCCGTCGTCGACGCGCATCTCGGCGCGTTTTCCGAGGCGCGCGTCGCGTGCGAAACGCTCGCCACGACAAATCGCGTGGTGATCGCCGGCGAAGTGCGCGGCTCCGCCGACGTCGATGCGCAGGTGATCGAGAATCTCGCGCGCGATGCGATCCGCGACATCGGCTACGAGCAGAACGGCTTCCATTGGAAGAACGCGGTGGTGGAAGTTCTCCTGCACGAGCAGTCGGCCGATATCGCGCAGGGCGTCGACAGCGCCGGCAACAAGGACGAGGGCGCCGGCGACCAGGGCATCATGTTCGGCTATGCGTGCAAGGAGACGCCGGAGCTGATGCCGGCGCCGATCCTCTATGCGCACAAGATTCTGAGGCTGATGGCGGAAGCGCGGCGCGCCGGGCGCGAGTCCGAGCTCGGTCCGGACGCGAAGTCGCAGGTGACCGTGCGCTATGAAGACGGCGTCCCGACCGGCGTCACGTCGGTCGTCGTCTCCACGCAGCATCACGATCCGAAACTCGAATCGGAGGACGTGAAGGAAATCGTCGCGCCCTATGTGCGCGAGGCTCTTCCCGAAGGCTGGCTCGACAGTGGCACCGTCTGGCACGTCAACCCGACCGGAAAATTCGTGATCGGCGGCCCGGACGGCGATTGCGGCCTGACCGGACGCAAGATCATCGTCGACACCTATGGCGGCGCGGCCCCGCATGGCGGCGGCGCGTTTTCCGGCAAGGATCCGACAAAGGTCGACCGCTCGGCCGCCTATGCCGCGCGCTACCTGGCGAAGAACGTTGTCGCCGGCGACTTCGCCGACCGCTGCACGATCCAGCTCTCCTACGCCATCGGCGTCTCCAAGCCACTGTCGATCTATATCGATCTGCACGGCACGGGGCGCGTGGAGGCGAGCGCTCTGGAACGCGCGCTCTCCGAGGCCATGGACCTTTCGCCGCGCGGCATCCGCCAGCATCTCGGCCTGAACCGGCCGATCTATGCGCGCACCGCGGCCTATGGCCATTTCGGCCGCGAGCCGCAGGCGGACGGCGGCTTCTCCTGGGAACGGACCGATCTCATCGAGGCGATCGAAGCGTCGCTTTAGGCTGTGAGCGAGGAGCAGCGCCGCAGCGGCTCCTTCTTCGGCCGACGCAAGGGCAAGACGCTCAGGCCGGGACAGCGGCAGGCGCTCGACACGGTGCTGCCGGCGCTGCGCATCGATCTTGAACGCGCAGCGCCCGACGCGCTCGGCACGCTCTTCCCCGTGCCGGTCGAGGCGGTGCGCCTGGAGATCGGCTTCGGCGGCGGCGAGCATCTTCTCCACGCCGCGCGCGAGAATCCTGAGATCGGCTTCATCGGCGTGGAGCCTTTCGAGAGCGGGCTGGCCAAAGCGGCCACCGCGATCCTGCGCGAGGGATTTAGGAACATCCGGCTCTACGACGAGGATGCCGGGCCCCTCCTCGATTGGCTGCCGGCGCGATCGATCGCGCGCGTCGACCTGCTCTTCCCCGATCCCTGGCCGAAGAAGCGGCACTGGAAACGCCGCTTCGTGAGCCAGGAGAATCTCGATCGGATCGCGCGCGTGCTTTCGCCCGACGGCCGCTTCCGCTTCGCGACGGACATCGAGGACTACGCCGAATGGACGCGCGAGGCGGTCGCGACGAACGGAAAGCTCGTCGCGACCGGCGAGCCAGAGAGCGAGCCTTGGCCGGATTGGCCGGGCACGCGCTACGAGGCGAAGGCGGCACGAGCGGGACGCAGGGCGGCTTACCTTGAATTCCGGAAGGCGGGCTGAGGCATTTCGCGCCCTATGCGGTGACCGCTGCTCCGATGATTGCCTTGCCGGCCTCTTTGCGCAGCTCGCGCATATCTTCATACAAATCGACAGCGATCTTCTTCAGCAGGTTTTCGATCTGCTGCCGGGCGTCGTCAGTGTTGCGGAGCTGGAGTTCGGCCTCGAAGTGGCCATCGCTCTCGTCGATAATCAGGGCGTAGCGGTGGTCCGTATCCTTCCCGAACTGTATCCGGGCGATCTCGCGTTTGCTGTGACCGTTAAGAAGGGTGATGCCGTCGGAATCCTCCATCCGGCTCTGCCATATGAGAAGGGCCTTCGACCTGTCGTTCGGGTGACTTGAAACGGCCCGGTAGTGCCGCTCGTCAGCATACCAGGGGACACCGCACCATTCGGCGGCGAGATCAGCGCCCGGGGCAATCGTGAGCACTTCGTCGTTGTCGTTCTTGCCGACTTGACGACCCGCCTGGTCCTTAAACACGCCGAGATGACGATCATCTCGCGCCCACATGTAGAACGTCGTTTTCGTGTTGTTGTAGATTCCGGTTATCCAGGAAACTGACATCGCCGCGACCTTTCCTCAGCAACCACTCGCTGGGATCAGTGCATTTTAGAGTGGTGACTTTGTGGTCGCGTTTGAGCCGTCGACCTCTCTTCCCAAAAGCTCGGCGGGCGTGAAACCGACGATGCGCCCGAAGCCTGCGACGAGGTGACCCGCCTCGACCTCGAACCGATAGAGCGAGAAGTCCGCGAAGCCTGCGTAGCGGGCCGCGTCGGGATGCCGCGCTACGTAGCGCGCGCGGCTCTTGGGATCAGGGTCCTTCGACGCACGGCCGACCAGGGTCAGCCGCGCCGCCGTCATCGCCTCGGAACCCGGCTCCGGCTCGCGCACGAAGAGCAGCGAGGCGCGCGAATCGCGCGCCAGGTTCTTGGTGTGCTCGGCGAGGTCGGAAAGGAGCATCAGCGGCGCGTCGCCCTCGCCCGGCGCAGTCACAACATAGGAGGCGAACGGCCCGCCGCTGAGCGTCAGCGTCGCCAGCGTCGCGGTCCCGCCAGCCACAAGCAGATCACGCGCAAGCGACTGGTTTGACTGCGTTTCTGCCGTCATTAAAAGCGTCTCCGGGGATCCGTTGAAAATGCTTGCCACATTCTGTTCGCATTCTGTTACAAAAGCGAGGGGCGAGTGGCTGCCGTATCGGGTGGTCCGAAATTTTAGGAGCCGGCATGCCGACCATCGCGCTCGTCGACGATGACCGCAACATTCTAACTTCCGTCTCCATGACGCTGGAGTCGGAGGGCTATCGGGTCACCACTTATAACGACGGAAGCACAGCGCTCGACGGGCTGGCCACCAATCCTCCCGACCTGGCGATCCTCGATATCAAGATGCCGCGCATGGACGGGATGGAGCTTCTCCGGAAGCTGCGCCAGTCGACCGACCTTCCGGTCATCTTCCTGACCTCCAAGGACGACGAGATCGACGAGCTCTTCGGGCTCAAGATGGGCGCCGACGACTTCATCAAGAAGCCGTTCTCGCAGCGGCTTCTGGTGGAGCGCGTGAAGGCGGTGCTGCGCCGTGCCTCGCCGCGCGACGGCTCTGCCGCCCGCCCGCCGGAGCAAAGCCGCATCCTGGAGCGCGGCGCGCTGACCATGGACCAGGAGCGCCATACCTGCACATGGAACGCCCAGAACGTTACGCTGACGGTAACCGAATTCCTGATCCTCTTCGCGCTGGCGCAGCGGCCGGGTGTGGTGAAAAGCCGCAACGCGCTGATGGACGCCGCCTACGACGATCAGGTCTATGTCGACGACCGGACGATCGACAGCCACATCAAGCGGCTTCGAAAGAAGTTCAAGGCCGTCGACGACGAGTTCAACATGATCGAGACACTCTACGGGGTGGGCTACCGCTTCCGCGAGGCGTAGAATTCGAGCCATGGTCGCCGACACCAATCGGCCAGATCAGGTAGAGGGCAAGCGGTCGCTTGCGCCGCGGCTGCGGTCGTGGGCGCATGTCCTGCGGCCGGTCCAGCAATGGCTGACGAGCATCGGCCGTGCCACGACGTCGAGCCTGACGCGGCGCATCGTCATCCTGAACCTCGCGGCGCTCGTGGCGCTCGTCGCCGGCATTCTCTATCTGAACCAGTTCCGCGCCGGCCTCATCGATACGCGGGTGCAGAGCCTGCTCGTGCAGGGGCAGATCATCGCCGCCGCCATCGCGGCGCAGGCGACGGCCGACACCGACGCGATCACAATCGACCCCGACAAGCTGCTCGAGTTGCAGGCGGGCCAAAGCGGCGCGCCCTACCGCTCCGGCGACACGTCGACGGATTTCCCGATCAGCCCGGAGCGCGTGGCGCCGCTTCTTCGCCGCCTGATCTCGCCGACACGCACACGCGCGCGCATCTACGACAATGACGGCGCGCTCATTCTCGATTCGCGCGGCCTCTACATGCGTGGCTTCATCCAGACGGTCGATCTGCCGCCGCTCGGCCAGCAGAAGAACGCTTTCGAGCGCTGGTGGGACACCATAAAGCTCTGGTACCGGCGCGGCGAGCTTCCCGTCTACGAAGAGATCGGCTCGGCCAACGGCCGCGAATACACCGAGGTGGCGTCGGCGCTGAACGGACAGGCGGCAAGCGTCGTGCGCGTCGGCGAAGATGGCGGCCTGATCGTCTCAGTCGCCGTTCCGGTGCAGCGCTATCGTGCCATCCTCGGCAGTCTGCTCCTTTCCACCGAGTCCGGCGACATCGACGCCATCGTGCAGGCGGAGCGGCTGCAGATTCTGCGGGTCTTCCTGGTCGCGGCGGGCGTCACCGTGCTCCTCTCCGTGCTTCTTGCGAGCACCATCGCGGGACCGGTCCGGCGGCTCGCGTCGGCGGCAGAGCGGGTCAGGCGCGGCGTCAAGCAGCGGCGCGCCGACATCCCGGATTTCGGCAACCGCAAGGACGAGATCGGCCACCTCGCGCGCGTGCTCTCCGACATGACCAACGCGCTCTACAAGCGCATGGAGGCGATCGAGAGCTTCGCCGCCGACGTGTCGCACGAATTGAAGAACCCGCTGACCTCGCTTCGAAGCGCAGTGGAGACGCTGCCGATCGCCAAGAACGACGAACAGCGCGGACGCCTTCTCGCCGTCATCAAGCACGACGTCAGGCGGCTCGATCGGCTCATCACCGACATCTCGGACGCCTCGCGCCTCGACGCCGAGCTTGCGCGCGAGACAAGCGACCCCGTCGACATGGCGAAGCTGTTGCAGACGGTCGTGGCGATCGCGCGCGAGTCGCGCCTTGTTTCAAGCACACGGCAGATCCAGCTCTCGCTCGAACCGCGGCGCTGGGGCAAGGACGCCTTCTACGTACTCGGCAACGACAGCCGCCTCGGCCAGGTCGTCAACAACCTGATCGACAACGCGTTGTCTTTCTCGCCGCTGGAGGGGATCGTGCGCATCCGCGCCTGGCGCGAGCCGGCGCGCATCGTCGTGACGGTCGACGACGACGGCCCCGGCATCCGCGCTGAGAATTTCGAGAGCATATTCGAGCGCTTCTACACAGATCGCCCAGAGGGCGACGAGTTCGGACAGAATTCCGGCCTCGGTCTCGCCATCACGCGGCAGATCGTGGAAGCGCATCGCGGCACGATAAAAGCCGAGAACCGCCAGGCGCCCGATGACGGCCGGGTGGAGGGCGCGCGCTTCACCGTCGTTCTCCCCACGCCGGAATAAAGCATGTCGGAAACGGTGCATGCCACCGCGGTCCTTGTCGGCGCCGACGGCGTGCTGATCCGCGGCGAATTGGGAAGCGGCAAGTCGTCGCTGGCGCTGGCGCTGATGCAGCGCGGCAGCCGGCTCATCGCCGACGACCGCCTTACACTCTCAAGTTGCCACGGCCGCCTCGTCGCCAGCGCACCGAGCGCAACCGCGGGGCTCGTGGAACTGCGCGGCCATGGGCTCCTCAATGTGCCGCACGAGCCCAGCGGCGTAATCCGGCTGATTGTCGACGTCGTCGACGCGGAGGGAGCCGATCCGGAGGGACTTGAACGCATGCCGGAGGCGCACCAGCTTACGGCCACGATCCTCGGAATCAGGCTTCCGCGTCAGCCCGTTCCGACCGCGACAGAGCGCGCCGTCGTCCTCGTGGAGACGGCGCTCGGAGCGTACCGTCGCAGGCCGACTGAGGGCTTGCGAACGGCGACAGTTTCGGGATGATGGCGGCCCTCCCACCCTCTACGGCATCTTCATGATCGGTCTCGTGCTTGTTACCCATGGGCAGTTGGCGACTGAGTTCCGTGCCGCGCTCGAGCACGTCGTCGGCCATCAGGACGCCTGCGAGGCCGTATCGATCGGCCCGGACGACGATATGGAAGAGCGACGCCGCGACATCGTCGCCGCCGTCGACAAGGTCAACGACGGATCGGGCGTGATCCTGTTGACCGACATGTTCGGCGGAACGCCCTCCAACCTCGCGATATCGGTGATGGAGCCGGGGCAGGTCGAGGTGGTGGCCGGGGTCAATCTGCCGATGCTCATCAAGCTCGCGAGCGTGCGCGGCGACCCGAACCTCGCCAAAGTCGCTTGCTGGGCGCAGGACGCAGGACGAAAATACATCAACGTCGCCAGCAAGCTTCTCGCCAACGAATGACAGAACCCGCATCGCGCCATGTCACCATCGTGAACCGCCGTGGCCTGCATGCGCGCGCCTCCGCCCGCTTCGTGAAATGCGCCGAAGGCTTCGACTGCGAAGTGACGGTCGTGAAGGACGGGCAGAGCGTCGGCGGCACGTCGATCATGGGACTGATGACGCTTTCTGCCTCGACCGGATGCACGATCGAGCTGAAGGCAGAAGGGCGCGAGGCGGAAGCTGCGCTGAACGCGCTCTCAGGCCTGATCGAAGACGGCTTCGGCGAAGAGGATTGAGCCCTCTTCACCCGCTGATGTTGTAGGCCGCGAGCGCGGCCATGTTCACGATGTCGGAGTCGCGCGCCGAGATCGGCAGGATCTGCACTGGGCATTTGAAGCCGACGAGTAGCGGGCCGAGCACCGTGGAGCCGCCGAGCTCGTGCAGCATGTTGGTGGAGATCGCCGCGGAATGTCGGGCCGGCATGACGAGCACGTTGGCGGGACCGGAGAGGCGGCAGAACGGATAGGCCGCCATCACGTTCGGATTGAGCGCCACGTCTGCACCCATCTCGCCGTCATACTCGAAGTCGACCTTGCGCTCGTCGAGGATGCGCACCGCGGCCTTCACCTTCTCCGCCCTTTCGCCGGCCGGATTGCCGAAGGTCGAATAAGCGAGCATGGCGACGCGCGGGGGGTCGAAACCGATGCGCCGCGCCACACCCGCCGCCTCCTCGGCGATGTCGGCAAGCTCCTCGGAGTTCGGCATGTCGTGCACCGCCGTGTCGGCGACCACGACGGTGCGACCGCGGCAGAGCGCGATCGTCACGCCGATGATGCGATGACCGGGCATCGGATCGATGCAGCGACGCAGATCCTGCATCACCGTCGAGTAGTTGCGCGTGATGCCGGTGACCAGGCCGTCCGCGTCACCAAGCGCCACCATCAGGGCGGCGAAGTGATTGCGGTCGGTGTTCACGAGACGCGTGCAGTCGCGATAGAGGTAGCCCTCCCGCTGAAGGCGCTCGTAGAGATACTCGGCATAGACGTCGCGGCGTTTCGACAGCCGCGCGTTGATGATCTCGATGTCGCCCTTGAGCTCGATGCCGGCCTCCTTTGCGCGCGACGCCACGAGGTCCTCGCGCCCGACCAGTATCGCCGTTCCGAAGCGCTGATGCGCAAAGCTGACGGCGGCGCGGATGACCGGCTCCTCCTCGCCTTCGGCGAACACGATCCTCTTTGGATGCTGGCGCACGCGCGCGGTGATCTGTTGCAGCGTGCCGGCGATCGGATCGCGACGCGCCGAAAGCTGCTCGCGGTATTCCTCCATGTCCTCGATCGGACGCCGCGCCACGCCGGAATCCATCGCCGCCTGGGCGACGGCCGGCGGTATCGCCGAGATCAGCCGCGGATCGAACGGCACCGGGATGATGTAGCGCGAGCCGAAGCGCGGGCGGTTGCCCTGATAGGCGGCAACCACCTCGTCCGGAACGTCCTCGCGCGCCAGCGCCGCGATCGCCTCCGCTGCGGCAAGCTTCATCGCCTCGTTGATGGTGGTGGCGCGCACGTCGAGCGCGCCACGGAAGATATAGGGAAAGCCGAGAACATTGTTCACCTGGTTCGCATAGTCGGAGCGACCGGTCGCGACGATCGCGTCATCGCGGACCTCGGCGACATCCTCAGGCGTGATCTCCGGATCGGGATTGGCCATGGCGAAGATGATCGGATTCTTGGCCATCGACGCGACCATCTCGCGCGTGTAGGCGCCCTTAACCGAAAGCCCGAGGGTGACGTCGGCGCCCCTCATCGCCTCTTCCAGCGTGCGCAGCTTGGTTTCCACCGCGTGCGCCGACTTCCACTGGTTCATGCCTTCGGTGCGGCCTTTATAGACGACGCCCTTGGTGTCGCAGATGATGACGTTGTCGTGCGGCACTCCGTAGGCCTTGGCGAGCTCCACGCAGGCAATCGACGCGGCGCCGGCGCCATTCGAGACGATCTTTGTGTTCTTGATGTCGCGCCCGGTCAGCAGCAGCGCGTTGATCAACCCGGCGAGCGAGATGATCGCAGTGCCGTGCTGGTCGTCATGAAAGACCGGGATATCCATCAGCTCGCGCAGGCGGCTCTCGATCACGAAGCAGTCGGGCGCGCGGATGTCTTCAAGATTGATGCCGCCGAAGGACGGGCCGAGAAAGCGCACGGCATTGACGAACTCGTCGACGTCTTCCGTGTCGACCTCAAGGTCGATCGCGTCGATGTCGGCGAAGCGCTTGAAGAGCACCGCCTTGCCTTCCATCACGGGCTTGGAGGCGAGCGCGCCGAGATTGCCGAGCCCGAGGATCGCGGTGCCGTTGGAGATGACGGCGACCAGATTGCCGCGCGTCGTGTAGTCGAAGGCGGCGTTCGGATCGTCCGCGATGCGCTTCACCGGGACGGCGACGCCGGGAGAATAAGCGAGCGACAGATCGCGCTGCGTCGCCATCGGCTTGGTGGGGATGATCTCGATCTTCCCCGGCCGACCGCGCGTGTGGAATTCCAGCGCCTCCTGGTCGGTAACCGATACGATTCCCTTCCAACCCTTGTCGCCCGACATGCCTACCCTTTCCTCCCTGTTGTCACAGACCTTTAAGGGCCCACTGCTGCCGCCACAAGACATTGCAAGCGCGGCCACTGGCCGCCAGGGCGGAGAGGTTCTATGTGATCGGCATGCGCGCGGAAATTCCGGCCATCGCCGTCACCGGCCTCACCAAGACCTATCGCGACGTCAAGGCGGTCGCGGGCGTCGACTTTTCCGTCCCGCGCGGCGCGATCGTCGGCCTGCTCGGGGGAAACGGCGCCGGCAAGACCACGACCATCGCCATGATCATGGGCCTTGTGCTGCCAACCGCCGGCACCGCCAGGGTGCTCGGCGTCGACATGGCGCGCGAGCGGCGCAAGGTGTTGCACCGCATCAATTTCGAGAGCCCCTATGTGGAAATGCCGAAGCGGCTCACGGTGCGGCAGAACCTCAAGGTCTTCGGCGCGCTCTACGGGGTCGGCGACCTCGCCCGCCGCATCGACACTCTGGCCTTCGAGCTCGACCTGACAGCGCTGCTCGACCGCCCGTCGGGCGAGCTTTCCTCCGGCCAGAAGACGCGCGTGGCGCTCGCCAAGGCGCTGATCAACGCGCCCGACGTGCTCCTCCTCGATGAGCCGACGGCGTCACTCGATCCCGATACGGCGGACTGGGTGCGCTCGCACCTCGAACGCTATCGGCGCGAACACAACGCCGCCATCCTGCTCGCCTCGCACAATATGCCGGAGGTGGAGCGGCTCTGCGACGACGTCTTGATGATGAAGGCGGGGAAGATCGTCGACCACGGCGGGCCGGCCGATCTTATCGCGCGCTACGGGCGGGAGACGATGGAGGAGGTGTTCCTCGACGTCGCGCGCAACCGCAAGCTCAAAGAGCCGGGGCGCGAGGTGACGGAATGAGCGCCACCGAATACCACGCCGTCTCCTTCCGCCGCATCGGCGCGATGGTGCTGCGCTACTGGTATCTCCTGCGCCATTCCTGGCCGCGCGTCGTCGATCTCATCTATTGGCCGACCGTGCAGATGGTGATGTGGGGGTTCTTGCAGCTTTACCTCGTGGACCGCACATCCATGGCGGCGCAGGCGGGCGGCGCCTTCATCGGCGCGGTGCTGCTCTGGGACATTCTCTTCCGCGGGCAGATCGGCTTCTCGGTCTCGTTCCTCGAAGAGATATGGTCGCGCAATCTCGGCAACCTGATGATGACGCCACTTCGCCCCTTCGAGCTGGTCATCGCGCTCATGGTGATGAGTGTCGTGCGCGTGCTGATCGGACTCGTGCCGGTGACGATCCTGGCGATCTTCTTCTTCGGCTTCAATTTCTGGGCGCTCGGGCTCGCCGTTCCCCTCTTTTTCGGCAACCTCATCCTGACCAGTTGGTCGATCGGGCTGATCGCGGCCGGATTGGTGCTCAGAAAAGGACTCGGGGCGGAGGGGCTCGCCTGGTCGATAACCTTCATCCTGCTGCCGCTCTGCTGCGTCTACTACCCCGTCGCCATTCTGCCGGGGTGGCTGCAGACCATATCGCTGGCCCTCCCCCCGACTCACATCTTCGAGGGGCTCCGGACGCTCATTCTCGAGCACCGCCTCGACGGGAGCGCGCTCCTGACCTCGTTCCTCCTCAATATCGTGTATCTGGCCGCGGCAGCCGGCGCTTTCGGGCTGCTTTTGCGCTCCGCGCGCGTCAATGGCGCGCTCATGCAGACGGGCGAATAACTCAGCCTGAGGTTATTCTTTCCCGGCGAAATTGCCGCAATCTTCGGAATGCGGGTTGTCATGTGGCCTTCAAGCGCTAGATTTGCAGTGCGGAATCTTTTCCGCGGCGCACAATGCGCCGATAGGGTGCCGAAAGGCAGGCTGGATTTTGTCCATCTATCAGCTCTATGAGTTCAATCATGCGGCGATGGCGCCTTGGCGCGCCGTGGCCGACGCGGCGCGGCTGACCTTTCAGAACCCGCTCAATCCGCTCTCCGACACACCCTTCGGGCGATCCATCGCGGCGGCGGCCGAACTCTTCGAGCGCACGACGCGCCGTTACGGAAAGCCTGAATTCGGACTGACCGAGACCGTCGTCGACGGCAAGAAGGTCGTGGTCCATGAGGAGGAGGTCTGGCAAAAGCCCTTCTGCTCGCTCCTGCATTTCCGTCGCGAGCTCGAGACGCCGCGCCACGACCCGAAGCTCCTGATCGTCGCGCCGCTCTCCGGCCACTACGCGACGCTTCTGCGCGGCACGGTCGAGGCGATGCTGCCGGAGCACGAGGTCTTCATTACCGACTGGACCGACGCGCGCATGGTGCCGGTGTCGGATGGCACCTTCGACCTCGACGACTACATCGACTATTTGATCGAGATCTATCACCACCTCGGCCCCGGCACGCATGTGATGGCGGTCTGCCAGCCCTCCGTGCCAGTGCTTGCGAGCGTGGCGCTTCTCTCCGAGGATCGCGACGAGGACTTGCCCTGCTCGATGACGCTGATGGGCGGGCCGATCGACACGCGGCTTGCGCCGACCGCCGTGAACCAGCTCGCGGAAGCGCGCGGCACGGACTGGTTCCGCAACAACACCATCATGACGGTGCCGTTCCCGCATCCGGGCTTCATGCGCAGAGTTTATCCGGGCTTCCTGCAGCTCAGCGGGTTCATGAGCATGAACTTTGACCGCCACGTCACGGCGCACCAGGAGTTCTATCAGCACCTCGTCGACGGCGACGGCGACGTGGCCGAGAAACATCGCGAATTCTATGACGAATATCTGGCGGTGATGGATCTCACCGCCGAGTTCTATCTGCAGACGGTCGACACCGTCTTCGTAAATCACCTGCTTCCGAACGGAAAGATGACGCATCGCGGGCGTCCGATCCGGACTGAAGCGATCCGCCGCACCGCGCTTCTAACGGTCGAGGGCGAGCGCGACGACATTTCCGGCGTCGGCCAGACGAAGGCCGCGCACGCGCTTTGCACCAACCTCCCCTACGAGAAGAAGAAGCATTATCTGGCGATGGGCGTCGGTCACTACGGCGTCTTCAACGGCTCGCGTTACCGCTCCGACATCCAGCCGCGCATCCGCGACTTCGTCCGCAACCACCACAGCGGATCGAACGGCAGCCTGGAGCGCGCGGCGAAGCCGATCGGCACGCGCAAGCACTCCGCGGCGTTCGAGGCGCGCTTCGCCGATGCCTTCGGGTTCACGGCGCTATCCCACAAGAGCCTGCCGGATGTGACCAGGGCCATGGCGAACGAGCTGACGGAGATCGCCGGGATCGGCCCCAAGATGGCGGCGGAGCTGAACAAGGCCGGAATTTTCGACGTGAACGAGCTCGCCGGGATGGCGGATGACGCCATGCATGCGCTCGACGACAAGATGAACGGCCGCCCGACCCGCGAGAACTGGTTCGGCCAGGCGAAAAAGCTCGCAGATTCCGACGGCTGAGCCGACGGCAGGGAAATCCGACTTTACGCATAGCGTCGCCGCGGTACGCGGGGCACCCGGATGTCTTCAAGCGCCGCCGAGGAAGAAGTCGGGTTCGGCCACTGCCTTCGACGCACCGCCGGCCGTGGCGCTCACCCGCGCAGGGGTTGGGCACGCCGCCGCCTGCTTGCGGAGCATGACGGCGACCGCCTCCGATCCAACCGGCTTGCTGAAATGATAGCCTTGGATTTCGTCGCACTCGCTCTCGCGCAGGAAGGCCATCTGTTCGTCGGTTTCCACGCCTTCGGCGATGACCTTCATGTTCAGCTTCTGGCCGAGTGAGATGATGGCCCTGGCAATCTTCCGATCATTCGCGTCCCCGGTAAGATTGCGCACGAAAGATTGGTCGATCTTCAACCGCCCGACGGGGAAGCTTTTCAGGGCGCTGAGACTCGAATAGCCGGTGCCGAAATCGTCGATAGAAAAATGCACGCCGAGGGTCCCCAGCCCGCGCATCGCGGCAATCGCCTCGGGGACGTCGTGCATGAGCATGCTTTCGGTCAGCTCCAGCTCCAGGTACTGGGGCTCAAGCCCGGTTTCCTGCAGCGTCTCGGCGACCCGTTTCACCCAATTCTTCTCTCTGAACTGGCGCGCCGACACGTTCACGCACACTGAGATCGGAGCCATGCCGGCATCCTGCCAAGCCTTGTTTTGCCGGCAGGCTTCGCGCAGCACCCAGTCGCCGAGCGGGACGATCAGCCCGCTCTCCTCCGCCAGCGGAATGAACTTTGTCGGCAAGATCGTGCCGAGCTTCGGATGCTTCCAACGCACCAGCGCTTCGACCGCGAAGATGGCACCTGAGCGCAGATCGACCTGCGGCTGATAGACGAGCTCGAACTCCTGGCGCGCGATCGCCTCGCGCAACCCCTCCTGCAGCAGCCGTCGCTCGAACGCCGCCTCGTTCATCTCGCTCGTGTAAAATTGAAGACTGTCCCGGCCGTTCTCCTTCGCCTGGTACATGGCGACATCGGCATTCAAGAGCAGCGTTTCTGGATCCGCGCCGTCCTCGGGGAAGTTCGCGACCCCGATGCTGCAGGTCACATGGAACTGCTGTCCCTCGATGGTGACCGGCCGCGCGATTGCCGCCCGGAGACTATCGAAGATTTCCGTTGAGACCGCCGCGCTCGCGGCCTGATCGCTCAGCAGGATGACGAATTCGTCGCCTCCGAGTCGCGCCACCGTGTCGGTTGCACGCACACACCCGACCATGCGCTCCGCCACGACCTTAAGAAGCGTGTCGCCGGCATTGTGTCCGAGACTGTCGTTGACGAGCTTGAAGTTGTCGAGATCAATGAAGATCACCGTCGCCTGCGTGTTGTTGCGCTTCGCCTGCAAAAGGGCCTGTTCCAGGCGATCCATGAGCAGAGACCGGTTCGGCAGCCCTGTCAGCACGTCGTGGAGGGCCATGAAACGGATCTGGTCCTCGGCGTGCTTGCGGTCGCTGATGTTGCGCGCCACTCCGACGATGCCGATGACTTCATTCCTGTCGTTGCGCAAAGGCACCTTGGACGTCGACAGCCATTGCTTCTTGCCGGCGGCGTCGACCACGTATTCCTCGATATCGAGGAGGGGCTCTCCGGAACTCACCACCTTCTGTTCATCGGCGAAGAACTTGCTGGCGAGCTCGCGTCGGTGAAGGTCGAAATCGGTCTTGCGCATCAGATCGTCGGGCTGCAGGCCGAGATCGGCCGCGACGGCGCGGTTGACGATGACGAAGCGACTGTTGGTGTCCTTGACGAAGAGGTAGTCCGGCACCTGGTCGATCATGGCGCGGTAGAGGGCGCGCTCGGCCTTCCAATCCTGCTCGGCCCGCTTGCGCTCGGTGATGTCGCGGGCGACGCCGATCAATCCGACGATCTTGCCGTGATCGTCCCGCATCGGCATCTTTGTCGTAAGCATACATTTGGCCGCCCCTAACTCGTCGACCCTCTCTTCCTCCATGTCGATCATCGAGTCTCCGGAGGCGATGATCCGCTGTTCGATGTCGAAGAAACCTTGCGCTACATCCGGCGGGAACAGGTCGAAGTCGGTCTTGCCGATCAAGTCCGCGGACCGCTCAAGGCCGTTGTCCCTGGCGGTGGCGTCGTTCGCCATGACGAAACGCCCATCGGTGTCCTTTGCGTAGACCAGTTCCGGCAACCGGTTGACGATCGCCATGAGCAGCGCGCGCTCGACTTCGCGGCTCGGCTTGGACCATTGCCGCTCTTCTGCTTCAGTCTGCACCAGTTCATTGGCCGCGACGAGGCGGCCCAACTGGGCTCCGATCGTGTCTGTCGGGTCGCTTTCGCGCTTCTTCAACAGATCTTTGGCCATTCATCTGTCCTCGCGACACCGACCCCTCGATCGTCCCTGCGGGTCGCGCCATTCGAGCATCGGGACGCCATTGCAATCTGTCAGCGGAACATTGCCCTCCGATTAAGGAAATCTTTCTGATTAATTAGGGTCATTGGTGCGCGTTCCGGAAACGTCGATGGTTAGGAAAGTCATACGATCCGAACTCGCGGATCTCCGGAAGTAACGGCCGACCGGGCGGCAAGACGGTGCGCGCACTTGCCTCGCTGCTTCGCGCTTGACGGTACCGGGGTGGCACGCCCCGCTTCCGTCCCTACCAACGACACCAACCCGTGCGCGGTATGCGCACGTGGCGGCCGCGTGCGGCAACGGAACTAACGAAGAGCGCGCCGTCGATGGCGGCCGAAGCCTCCAAAACATCAGTGCGGCCCTGTCCGATTTTGCTTGAAGCGGGTTTTGGCGCTTCCCATTTCTCTTCTGTCGCTAGACTGAAAGGGAGTCCAATGAACCACACCGCTACTGCGCCTCGTGCCGTAACGCGCGGCCGCTGGACGGCTCTCAACATCGTGCTGATGATCGTCGGCTTCGCCGTGTTCTGGCCGCTCGGTCTTGCCATGCTGGCCTGGATCATCTGGGGCGACGAGATCGCCGCCAAGGTGGAGGAGGTGAAGGGCCATTTCCGCTCGTTCTCGGGTCGCGCGGAGCGGTGGCAGGGCGCGGACGGCTTCCGCAGCAGGACCGGAAACGCCGCCTTCGACGAGTACCGCACGCAGGAGCTGCGCCGGCTTGAGGAGGAGCGTCGCAAGCTGGAGGCGATGCGCGCCGAATTCGAGGGCTTCCTCGCGGAGCTTCGCCACGCGAAGGACCAGGAGGAATTCGATCGTTTCATGCGCGAATTCCGCAACCGGACCGAGGGTGACGCCACCCCTGCCTGAGGGCCGCACAACCCTAAAACGCCCGAAAACGCATGGTCATACGAAAATGACGGGGCCAGGAGGCCCCGTCTGCATTTTTGCCACTTCCGAAGAGGCTCGAACTCTTGGCAATCATTAACCATGACCAGTGTTCCAAAGCGTACCCCGGAAAAGCTCCTGATCGCTGCCGCCGGGCGGCGCATTCGGGTGGCAATCAAGCGTAATCCCAGGGCCCGGCGTCTCATCCTGCGGGTCGACGAGGCGCTCGGGCTGCCGGTCCTGACGCTACCGAGCCGCACAAGTCTTTCAAATGCCGAGCGTTTCCTGCGCGAGCACATTGCGTGGCTCGAAGCGGGCCTTGAGCAGCTTTCGCCGCCCTGCCCCTTCGTCGATGGCGCCACATTTCCGCTGCGCGGCCGCCCCTGCCGCATCCGCGCGCAGCGCGGGCGCGGGGTGATCAGCCTGGAGAGGCGCGGCGACGGTTACCGGCTCTCGGTCCCGGGCGAGCCGGAATTCCTGGCGCGGCGGATCACCGATTTCCTGCGGCGCGAGGCGCGCAGTGACATGACGGCCGCCGTCGCCCGGCACGAAAAGGCGGTCGGCCGCAAGGCTGCGCAAATCCGCATCGCCGACCCGAAAAGCCGCTGGGGTTCCTGCTCCTCAAGCCGCGTCCTGACTTTCTCCTGGCGCCTGGTGCTGGCGCCGCCGCGGGTGCTCGACTATCTCGCCGCGCATGAAGTCGCGCATCTTCGCATCATGAACCACGGGCCGCGGTTCTGGGCGCTGGTCGACGAACTCGACCCCGACAACAGGATCGCACGCGCCTGGCTGAACAGCGCGGGGATCGGGCTTGCCGCCGTCGGCCGCTCGCGCGGCTAGGCGCGGGCGTCAGAGCGGGCTACCGGTTTCTTTCATTTCTTCGCAATTCCGGACGGAAAACTGGTTCCTGGAATTGCTCTAGCCCCCGAACAGCCGCTCGAAGAAGCCGCGACGCCTCGTTGGCTGCTGCGCCGGCGCGGCCTGCACCTGCGTGCATTCCGGGGATGTCCGGTCAAGCATGCAGTTGCGCATTCGCTGCTCGTTCGCAGCCTGCTCTTCCGCGCTCCCTCCGCCGAAGCCGGCAAAGCCCGGTCCCGGCGTCGGTGGCGGCTGGCCGAGGAGGTAGGAGACGAGGTCGGTGCCGGGAAGCTGCTGCACCGGCACGCCCTTGTGCGCCACCTTCATGAACTTCGACCATATCTCCGCCGGCAAGGTGCCGCCGAAGGCGCGCTTCATCGGGGCGTCGGAATCGTTGCCGACCCACACCCCCGTCGTCAGGTTCGCGGTGTAGCCGACGAACCATGCGTCGCGGAAATTCTGGCTCGTGCCGGTCTTGCCGCCGGCCGGCCAGCCGGGCAGGTCGGCGCGCCGGCCGGTGCCCATCTCCACCGTCGCCTGGAGCATGTAATTCATCAGCGCGACGCTCTCGATAGAGATCACGCGGCGCGGCGCCGTGTTCTGCGAGCGGTCGAAGAGGACGTCGCCCTGCGGCGTCCTGATCCGCTGCACCACGTAAGGCAGCACCGAATAGCCGCCGTTGGCGAAGGGCGCGTAGGCGCCGGTCAGCTCGAGCAGCGTCACCTCCGACGTGCCGAGCGCGATCGAGGGCACCGCGGCAAGCGCGGAGTTGATGCCGAGCCGCTTCGCCGTCTGCACGACGGCCTCCGGCGTCACCTGATCGGCGAGTTGCACGGCGACCGTGTTAATGGAGTGCGCCAGCGCGTCGCGCAGCATGACCGGTCCGAGATAATTTCCGTCGTCGTTGCGCGGCGTCCAGTCGCCGATTGTCACCGGCTCGTCGATCATCATCGTGTCGGGCCGGTAGCCGAGCTTCTCGATCGCCGTCAGGTAGACGAACGGCTTGAAGGTCGAGCCGGGCTGCCGGTGCGCCTCGATGGCGCGGTCGAACTGGCTGTCGGCATAGGAGCGCCCGCCGACGAGCGCGCGTACGGCGCCTGTGCCGTCGACCGCGACGAGCGCGCCCTGCCCAGCGCCGGTACTGCTCACCTTCCTCGTCGAGCGTCGATGCGACCGCCTTCTCCGCCGCCGCCTGCAGGTCGAGGTCGACCGTGGTCTCAACGACCACGTCCTGCTCGATGGCGCCGAGGTGATAGGGAAGGAGCTCCATCACCCAGTCGGCGATGTAATTGCCCGAGCGGTTGGCGTGATAGTTCTCGGCGTCGACCGGCGTGTCGCGCGCCGTCTTCTCCTGCTCCGCCGTGATGAAGCCTTCGGCCTTCATCGCGGCGAGCACGAGGAGTTGGCGCTGGCGTGCCGCTTCCGGATTCTTGTTCGGCGCGTAGCGGCTCGGCGCAGGAAGCACGCCGGCGAGCGTGGAGGCCTGCGCCAGGGTCAGGTCGCGCGCGTCGGTGTTGAAGTAGCGCATCGCCGCCGCCTCGATGCCGTAGGCGCCGGAGCCGAAATAGACGCGGTTCAGATACATTTCGAGTATCTGATCCTTGGTGTATTTGCGCTCCAGCCAGAGCGACAGGATGACCTCCTGCACCTTGCGCTTCAACGAGCGCTCCGGCGTCAGGAACATGTTCTTGGCGAGCTGCTGGGTGAGCGTGGAGCCGCCCGGCCCCCTGCCGCCCGTGGCGACGTTCTCCACGAGCGCGCGCATCACGCCGATCGGATCGACGCCGTAATGGCTGCGGAAGCGCCGGTCCTCGATGGCGATTACCGCGTTGGGCACGTAGGGCGGCAGCTCGGAAAGCGCCACCGCCTCGCCGCCCGTGTCACCGCGATTGCCGATCAGGCGGCCATCGACCGCGAGAATCTGGATGTTAGGCGGCCGGTCGGGGACCTTCCAGTCGGAGGCGCTTCGCAGGTCGGCGGCGTAGTAAGCGACGAGGCCGGCGACCCCGATCACCGCCCAGACGCCGACCATGACGGCCAGACGGAACACCCTCAGGACAATCGAGCGACGGCGGCGCCCGCCCGATCCGCGCTTCGCCTTTTTCGTCTTGGCGCGACGCGCTGAGGTCTTCCTGGGCGCCGGCTTGCGCGCCGGACGCTCTTCCGCCTGAACCGCAGGCTCCTGCGATCCGTCCGCCCCCGAAATTCGGCTCGATCCTGCGCGGCTTCCTGCGGCCTGCCATTCTCTTTCCAGCTCTGCCCCGGCCGGCGTGTCGGCGATAAATCTGGCGATTGAGGGGCGGTTAATACCCTGTCAGCATTTACCTTCTCCTAAGGAAGGACGCGACAGGGGCAGGCGAAATCCCCACAACGGCGGACAAGCGGCATTTTCCGAGGAGCCCTGCCATGTCCGAACGCGTCGATTGGGTCGACGTCGCCAAAGGCATTTGCATCATCATGGTGGTGATGATGCACTCCACGCTGGGCGTCGAAAAAGCCGCGGGCGCGCCGGGCTGGATGGGCTATTTCGTTGAATTCGCCCGCCCCTTCCGCATGCCGGACTTCTTCCTGATCGCGGGCCTTTTCCTGGCGCGGCGGATCGACGCGCCGTGGCGCACCTACCTCGATCGCAAGGTGGTGCACTTCCTCTATTTCTACGCGCTGTGGCTGACCATCCAGTTCGCCTTCAAGGCCCCGGGTATCGCCGCGGAAGTGGGCTGGGAAGGCGCCCTCAGCCAGTATCTCTGGGCCTACATCGAGCCGTGGGGAACGCTCTGGTTCATCTACCACCTGGCGCTCTTCCTGCTCGTCACGCGGCTTCTGAGGAACGTGCCGTGGGTCATCGTGTGGCTTGCGGCGGCGGGGCTTGAGATTGCGCACATCAACACCGGCTCGGTGCTGATCGACGAATTCGCGTCGCGCTTTATCTACTTCTACTCCGGCTACGTCTTCGCGAAGCACGTCTTCCGGCTGGCCGACGAAGCGACCGCCGACCGCGGGATCGCGCTGACGGGGCTGGCGCTCTGGGCGGTGATCCACGGGACCATCGTGTTCAGCGGCTACGGCGATGTGCCCTTCGTCAGCCTCGGGCTTGGCTTTGCCGGCGCGCTCGCCGTCGTCACCTCCGCCACGCTCCTGGCACGGACGCCCGCGAAGCCGGTGCTCCAGTGGCTCGGCGAGCATTCGATCGTCGTCTACCTCGCCTTCTTCCTGCCGATGGCGCTTTCGCGCACCGTGCTCCTCAAGACGGGGGTGATCACCGACGTCGGCACGATCTCCGTGCTCGTCACGATGATCGGCATCGCCGGCCCGGTGCTCTTCTATGCCTTCGTGCAGGCGACGGGTTTCGGCAAGTTCCTGTTCGAGCGTCCGCAATGGGCGCACATCGACCGTCCCTACCGCGAGGCCAAGCCGCCGAAAGAGGCGATGGTGCCGGCCGAATAACGCCGTCCCTCGGGGTTCATCAGCGGCAACAGCGCGCCGAGCGCCTACACGATCCGCACGCCGACGATGACGATCGGCATCCGCGGGCAGCCGATGGAAGCGCCGCCACCGCGTCCGCTTGCCGTGACACGGGTCACGGTAGCGGGATGCTGACGATACCTTTCAGCGTATAGCCGCTGTAATCCTCGTCGCCGAGACCGTCCCAAGAGGCCATGCCGCGCATGAGCACGCCGTTCGCCATCGTCATGTTGAGGCCGCCCTCGAGCCGGCCCCACAGGGCGGCCGGCTCGACCGTCACGCCGCCGACGACGCCGACGTTCGGATTGTCCCAGTTCCAGACGCCCTTGACCGCGGCGAAAGGCTCTATCGTGACTTCGTCCCCCGGCGCGAAGCGGTAGCCGACCTCCGGGCCGAACTGGAGGCGGCCGAGCGAAACGTCCTGCGCGGCCACGAAGGCGCCGGAAGAGTCGGTGAAGGATTCCTGGCTCTCGTGCACATAAGAGATCTCCGCCGTCGGCCGGATGCGCCATGCGTCGTAGGCGAAGTTCCCGGCGATCGTTCCCTTCACGAGCCAGCGGGTCGTATCGAAGCTCCCGGACGCGTTCGTCATGACCAGATCGTTGCCGGAGCGGCCCCAGGCGCCGCGCAGATCGACATAGACGTTCTGGAACACCTGCATCGACATGTATGGCCCGAACATCCAGCCGTGGCCGTCGACCCGCGTTGCGAGCGCGTCGGATTCGTCCTTCGACCAGTCGAATTGCGCCATCACGCCGACGATGGCGTTGTCGAACACGCGATAGTCGCCGCCGACGCTGAGCAGGCCGGTATATCCTTTGCGGTCGAGATTGCCGGTGTCGTCCGTGTAGCCGGAGAAACGGCCCTCGACCCAGATGTCGACGGGGGGCGGCGCTTCCGGCCCGAGCGGCAGCGTGGTGCCGTCGCCGGCGCCCGGGCCCTTGCCGGCCGAATTCGCCGGCGCCGCGTCGAGCTGACGCGCGGAGCTGTCCGAGGCTCTGCGAGAAGCGGATGCTGCGCGAGTCGAGCGCGCCATCGTCCGGCGCGTCGAAGCCGCCGGCGCGCAGGGCAAACGCGTCGTCGGTCCCGACGCCGGCGATCACGCCGCCGGAGGCCGACGCGCCGTCGCCACGATTGATCAGGCTCATCGCGCCGGGCGAATTCAGGAGAAGGCCGTTGATGCGCGACAGCAGAAAGGCCTTCGTCACTGCACTCTGGTAGGTCGGCTCCGACATCGCCGGGGCGGCGACGCAGGTCACCGATATCGCGATCGCATTTACATTGTTTGTATTCTCGATCGTGAACAGCGTGCTCGGTCCATACTGCGCGGGCACCGTGTAGCTGGAAACGGTCGGAAAGGGTCCGCTGAGATTGGCAAGAACCGTGCCCCCCGTCGCAAGCTCCGCGTAGCTCGTGGTAGTATCCGGGCCGGCAACGTAGGTGGCCGTAATGGTCAGCTGATCACCGGGAGCGAAGCCGTCGGCCGAGCTGGTGTCGGTAGGAAAAAGTATCGCGTTGAAGTTGCTGGCATTGCTGCAGTCCGCGCGGGCCGCTCCGGCGCCCGCCAAGGCGAACGCGCCGGCGCACGCTAGGGCCGTCAGACGGCCGTGCGCCGATCGACGGGCGAAACTCCGGGACCCAACGAGCATGCATTCTCCTTCCGCGGATTCGCTCCGCAGAGACATGACCGAGTTCAACTCGGCACTAATGAAGAACTGAGGACGCCTGGCGCGCCATGCGTCGGCCGCGCGAGCCGTGTCCGCCCCCTCCAGACACGGCGTTCACGCTTTCAGATTGTTGTCGGCCTGTCGAGGGCACGCGCTCGCAGAAAGGCATTCTGCCTGTGGAAAGCCAGCGGCAGCTTCCGTTTGGACGCACCGCTTCACGCGCTTTCCGGTATCGCGCAAAGCCACAACAACTTCCGATAGGCGGGCGAGGCCCACGCCAACTGGGCGCCAGGAACCTCGACGCGTCGCTTGAAAAGCGCGGGCGGGCGGGCGACATCTCTCCAATGCCGAAAACACCCCGCGCGCCTGTCGCGAAGCCGCCCCTCAAGTCCGGCGATCATCTGATCCTCGTAGACGGATCCGGCTTCATCTTCCGCGCCTTCCATGCGCTGCCGCCGCTGACGCGCAAGTCGGACAATCTGCCGGTCGGCGCGGTCGCCGGCTTCTCCAACATGATCTGGAAGATGCTGCAGGAGGGGCCGTCGCCGGAGAAAGGTGACGAGCCTACGCATTTTGCCGTCATCTTCGACTATTCGGCGAAGACGTTCCGGCGCGATATCTACCCCGACTACAAGGCGCATCGGCCGGAGCCGCCTTCCGACCTGATCCCGCAGTTCGGGCTGATCCGGCAGGCGACGCGCGCCTTCAACCTCGCCTGCATTGAGCAGCAGGGCTGGGAGGCGGACGATCTGATCGCGACATACGCGAAGCAGGCGACCGAAGCCGGCGCGTCGGTGACGATCGTCTCCTCCGACAAGGATCTGATGCAGATCGTGAAGCCTGGTGTCGCCATGGTCGACACGATGAAGAACGTCGTGATCGACCGCGAAGCGGTGAAGGAGAAGTTCGGCGTCTATCCGGAGAAGATGATCGAGCTGCAGTCGCTGGTCGGCGATTCCACCGACAACGTGCCGGGCGTGCCGGGCATCGGACCGAAGACGGCAGCGCAGCTTCTCGACGAATATGGCGACCTCGAAACGCTGCTTTCGCGGGCTTCGGAGATCAAGCAGCAAAAGCGGCGCGAGAACCTGATCGAACATGCGGAGCAGGCGCGCATTTCGCGCAAGCTCGTCACGCTCTCCACCGACGTGCCGCTCGACGTGCCGCTCGACGATCTCGCGGTCGAGGCAATCGACGGAGGGAAGGCCGTCGCATTCTGCAAGGCCATGGAGTTCACAGCGCTCACGAAGCGTGTCGCCGACAAGACGGGAGTCGACCCGGCGGAGATCGAGCCGGCAACGCTGGAGATTGCGGGCTGGCCGCCCGGCGGCGGGGGCGCGCCGGCGCATGGCCCGGACATCGGCGTATCGCAAAGGTCGGATGCGGCGCCCTCCAGCGGTCAGGGGCGGCTTCCGCTCGGACCCGACCCACGAACACGTGCGGCGGCCAAGCCGCCGGCAGGGCGGGAGGCTGCGAGCACGCTCGGCAAACCCGGCGGCCTTGCGGCCGCGCGGCTGAAGAGCGCGGGCGACGTGAAGATCGATATCGGGAAATATCAGACGGTTCGCACGGTCGGCGCGCTTCAGAGCCTGATTGAAGCGGCGCGCGCGCAGGGGCTCGTTGCGATCGAGGTGGAGACCACCGGCGCGAGCCCGATGCTCGCCGAGATCTGCGGCATCGCGCTCGCGCTCGAACATGGAAATGCCTGCTACGTGCCACTCGGCCACCGCACCGGCGACGGCGACATCTTCGGTGGCGGACTGGAAGAAGGCCAGATTCCGATCGAGGCAGCGCTCGCCGCGCTGAAGCCGCTCCTTGAAGACCCTTCGGTCATGAAGATCGGCCAGAACATCAAGGACGACTGGCTGGTGCTTCAGCGCCACGGCATCGAGGTGGCGCCGATCGACGACACGATGCTGATGTCCTACGCGCTCGACGCGGGCGCGCTGAGGCACGGTCACGCGATCGGCGAGCTGGCGAGCGATATCTTCGCGCATGCACGGATCGACTTCAAAGCCGTCACCGGCAGCGGCAGGGACAAGGTGGCTTTCGACCGCGTGCCGATCGAGCGCGCGACACAATACGCGGCGGAGGATTCCGATCTTGCGCTTCGCGTCTGGAGCGTTCTCAAGGCGCGGCTTCCGGCTAGCCAGGCGACGCGCGTCTATGAGCGGCTCGAGCGGCCGATGATTCCGGTGCTCGCAAAGATGGAACGGCGCGGCATCAAGGTTGACCGGCAGATCCTGTCGCGGCTCTCCGGCAATTTCGCGCAGAAGGCAGCAGCGGCCGAGGCCGAGATCTACGAGCTCGCGGGCCAGGAATTCAATATCGGCTCCACCAAGCAGCTCGGTGACATTCTTTACGGCAAGATGGGGCTTGCCGGCGGCAAGAAGACCAAGACCGGGCAATGGTCGACCGACGTGAAGGTGCTTGAGGACCTCGCGGCGGAAGGAGTCCCCATCGCGCGAAGGATCGTCGACTGGCGGCAGCTCACGAAGCTCAAATCGACCTACACCGACGCGCTCCCCGGCTACATCCATCCGGACACCGGCCGCGTCCACACCGACTACGCACTCGCCTCGACCTCGACGGGGCGGCTCTCATCGTCCGAGCCGAACCTGCAGAACATTCCCGTCCGCACCGAAGAGGGCCGCGCCATCCGTCGCGCCTTCATCGCCGAGGAGGGTTTCAAGCTCGTCTCCGCCGATTACAGCCAGATCGAGCTTCGCGTGCTGGCGCACATGGCCGACATTCCGCAGCTCGTGAAGGCGTTCGACGAGGGGCTCGACATCCACGCGATGACGGCGTCGGAAATGTTCGGCGTGCCGGTGGAAGGCATGGACCCGAACGTCCGGCGACGCGCCAAAGCGATCAATTTCGGCATCATCTACGGCATCTCCGCCTTCGGGCTCGCGGTGCAGCTCGGCATCCCGCGCGGCGAAGCCGCCGACTACATCAACCGCTACTTCGAGCGATTCCCCGGCATCCGCGGCTACATGGATCAGACCAAGGCGTTCTGCCGCGAGCATCTTTACGTGGAGACGCTGTTCGGGCGGCGGGCACACTATCCCGACATTCGCGCCTCGCAGCCGTCGCTCCGGGCGTTTCAGGAGCGCGCGGCTATCAACGCGCCGATCCAGGGTTCTGCCGCTGACATCATCCGCCGCGCCATGATCCGCATGGACGAAGCGCTGGAAGAGGCGGGCTTGAGGGCGCGGATGCTTCTACAGGTGCATGACGAGCTGGTGTTCGAGGTACCGGACGAGGAGGTGGCCGATACGATCCCGGTGGTCCGGGGCGTAATGGAGAACGCCGCGCTGCCGGCCGTTCAGCTCCGCGTGCCGCTGCACGTCGATGCGCGCGCCGCCGACAATTGGGAAGAGGCGCATTAACGGTGACGCTATTGCAACACAGCTTCTTTTGGTTCGACCCTAAGGGAGGAACTTCGCACACTCTTCAGGCGCTTCAACCTGCTGGCTAAACTTCGATGAAATCCAACCGACTGCCCCTTCCTTTCCGTCGAAAATAACCTGAACGTGATTCCAGTTTCCTCGTTGTCCTAGGACCGACATCACCGTTCCGGACGTTAGCTGCTGGATCACTTTTGCCGAAGCAGACGGCTCGGACCGCAAGTTCAGCGCGGGATCACCTTCGGGAAGCCCGGCCACACAAGCCGTCCCACTTGGCTCAGACTGAGCCTGGCCACTCTCGGCCCCGCCTACCGCCGCTTGCTTCTCCAAAGCACCAAGAAATTCGGAACCCTGGGACTTCTCGATAAAGGTCTTCAAATCAAGCCCGCCTTCCTTAAGCTCCTGCGTCTGCCATGCCTCAAACATCCGTGGGCTCGTCGCCAGCAACATATCAATCTCTCCACCTAAGTCAGAAACGCTCACATCATATTTCTTTTCGATGTCGAGCAATTTCGCATATGCGTTTCTTCCCTTGTCCCCCCCACGCTCTCCCACTCCCCTCAATATTGATTCACCACCGTAGTAACCAGAGACCGCATCCACGTACTTATTCCAGCCATCTGAGCTCTCATATTCTAGTGCGAGCCTGCCGTACTCACCCAACGCGCCTTCGCTCACCTCGCCCCACCATGCATCGCTGTTTTCCTTCTCACGCCCGAATAGATCGATAAACACAGAGACAACAACGCCTCCGTCCGTGATTATTGGTTTCGCATTGCACCTCAACCAGCCAAGCACTTGCCCTTCGGAGTGATCTGTATCGAACTGTACCTCTCCAATTTTCTTACTCGAAGAATTTATGCCATATCCAACGATTTTGTATGGACAGTTTGAGCTAAGATCACTTAGTGTATAGTTTGTTATACCTGAGCTGCTAGGAGTTATATCGCCGTAATATCCCTTCGTTGAACTTGGAGACCAATTTCCGAGATTAATCCCCGAGTCTGCAAACATCATTTATCGTTGGAATCGTCCAAAGTGTTGCCTTCTTGTAGCAGACTCTAATATTATTCCAGTTTGTGAACCCGATGTACGTCATTTGAAGGTCGAATTCACTCGAAAGCGCATTCGTGACTGCAAGTAATGTGCTCCCCGATGTCGAGACTATTACCGTATCCAATGTTCTCCAGTCAGTTGCCCCCCCCAGCAAGGCTGGCCATTTTGTCTCCGCCTTTACCCTTACTTTAAACGAAGTACCTGCCGTCAACCCATTTATTGTGTAACTACGAGCCGTAATCGTTAGCGACTTATGCTGGTTACAGACATCCCCCCACGTGTTGTCAATCTTCCAGCATACCCGATATTGGGTTGTACTATGAGCCGCGTGAGGATACCCGTTCCACTCCGTCCATGAAATGGTGATAGTCGTGTTGTCTGCTGTATAGCTGTTGATATTCGATGCTAATGCTTGATCAAACACCGATGTTGCTACAGAAATAACGGTCATTGCGGCGATAGTATATGATGTCGCTGCGCCGTTATTATACTTTTGTATTTTTGTCAGCATGCGCATTATTTGGCTTGTCATTGGTTCTAAGCCTCCCCGGAACGAGTTCGTCATCAACTCAATGAACGGGCTAGCACGAGACACTACTACTTAATATTGTGTTTATGCAACCTATGATTTCTTTCTTGGCAGTTGACGGCGGGCCGAGGCGCTGTTCGGCCGCCGCGCGCATGCGCCATGATCCGCATGGACGAAGCGCTGGAAGAGGCGGGCTTGAGGGCGCGGATGCTTCTACAGATGCACGACGAGCTGGTGTTCGAGGTACCGGACGAGGAAGTGGCCGATACTATCCCGGTGGTCCGCAAGGTGATGGAGAACGCCGCGCTGCCGGCCGTTCAGCTCCGCGTGCCGCTCCACGTCGATGCTCGCGCCGCCGACAATTGGGAAGAGGCGCATTAGCGAAGTCAGCCGGCAGACCCGTCATTGGGCCTCGGCTCGCACCGGACCCTTTCTGCCGAACGAGTTTGAAGTTGGCGCCGTCATTCGGCAGCCGTGCCGCTAAGCAGCCCGCCCTAGAGCCAGTTAAAAACCATGGACGTGTAATGCCCGTGGAAAATGAGCCAGTCGAGCGCGCCCAGCCCGACGGCGAAAGCCTCTACGGCGAATGGTATCCCGTACATGACCATCCTCCTGCCAAGCGGCAGCCCAATTTGAAGCATATTGGGCAAAGTCGAGGCGCGCAAAAACTCCCGAAACTTGGAGTCACTCTTGGGTCACCCACTTGCGACACCTTTGATTACAAATGTCTTCAAAGCCGCTGAGACAGAAGTTGCGCTGAATCAAGGCCGCCATGAGAGACCTGCCCTACTCCGCACAAAGCCCTCCGGGAGCGACTTTCCATGCCCGCCATGCGTTTTCAGCCCGCCTTCGCCCTTCTCTTCCGCCTTTCGATGGCCTGGACCTTTCTTTACGCGGCTTCGCGCCAGGTTCTGAACCCGACCTGGAACGTCTCCGATTTCCTGAACACGACCGCGACGTTCCACGACGTCTACGGCGTGTTCACCGGCGCTTTGGTGGCGGCGATCGTGAGCTTCCTCGTCGCCTGGGGGCATCTTCTGATCGGCGTGTCGCTCCTGGTCGGACTGATGGTGCGGATCAGCGCGACGATCGGCGCGCTCCTGATGCTGCTCTACTGGGCGGCCTACATGGACTTCCCCTATGTAGACGGCGCCGACAACTTCATCATCGACTTTCACTTCGTCTATGCGATTGTTCTCGCCTTCCTGGTCGCGACGCATGCCGGCCATGTCTTCGGGCTCGACCGGTGGGCGGCGCGCGCGTGTGAGCAGCATCCGGGGCTCAAGGCGCTCTTCGCCTGACGCGATCTGCACTCTCGCGGTCCTCGGCGATTACTCCGGTCCGCCCTTCGCCTTCCGATAGCGCGCTTCGATCGCCGCCAAGTCCTGAGCATGGGCGAGCGCGCCGCTGCCCGTCTCCATCACCGCGTCAAGGTGGCGCTGGAGCGTCGCCTTCTGCGCACTCGTCCGGGGCGTCTCGGCAAGCGCGCCGAGCGTGTCGAGAAGCGCGATCAGCACGGCCGGATGGCCGGCGCCGGCCTGTCTGATCTGATTGAAGCTCAGATCGACCAGACCGTCGAAATCGGAAGTCGCCGCGATGAGCCGCACGCGGCCTTCGTCGTCGTTCCAGATGCCCTGCGGATCGCCGCGCTGCATCGCAAGAGCGAGCGACGCGGCAAGCCGGTCGATGACCGCGAGCGCGGTGAAGGGGTCGTTGATCCCGGGTGAGAGCGCCCGGAGCGCCACCTCGACAAGCTGACGGATGGAGAACTCCACATCCTGATACGCGGTGCGCTCCTGCCCGATCGCGACTGCGTCGGCGATCTCCTCGCTCAAGGCATCGTCGAGCGCCGACGGCGGCCAGACGTAGGCATGTGTGCGGCCCGCAAGCACATGATGCCCCGGGCGCACCAGAAGCTCGATGCGCGCGTCGCGCTCCGCGACCGCGGCGGCGAGGCCGGAATAGTCGATCGTCTGCACGTAGCCGCTGGCGGTCAGTGCATAGCACGCCGGCGGCGTCTCGGCGCGGTGCGCGAAGACAGTCGGCAGCTCTTCATCGGCGGCGCGGAGATTGTTGCGGATCGCGCGATCGAGATCCGCGCCAACGCGGTTCACCATCGTGTCGGCCACGATCGAGCGCGACAGATGATGCACGTAGAAAAGCAGCGTCAGCAGGCAGACCAAGACCAGCGCGCTGGCCGAGGTCACCGCGAAATGCGGCACGGCCTGCTTCGGCAAGTCGCTGTCGAGGAGTCGGAAGATCAGCAGGATATAGACGATCGTGCCGATGAAGAGCCCGATCACGGCTTGGGTGCGGCGGTCGCCGACGAAACTGCGGATCAGGCGCGGGCCAAGCTGACCGGCGGCGAGCGTGAGCACGACCATGGTGATGGAGATCACCAGCGTCGCCATGGTGATGAGCGAGCCGAGAAGTGCTGAGAGGAGCCGCCCGGCCTCCCCCGCGTTCCCCTGGTTGATCCACCAGACGGAACCGAGAACCTTGACGTTGATGTCGACCTGGAGCGCAAGCCAGGCAAGGAACACCGCGCCCGCTACCATCAGCAACGGCAGGAACCAGAGGCTGGTGCGCACGCGCTCCCAGAAAGCGGCAAGTCTCGGCAGCACGAACGATCTCCCAGGCTACGGATGCAGGGGGATAATGCGTTTGCCGGCTTAGAGTTCGATGAAGCCGCGCGGAAAACCGTCAGAGGCGGAGATGCGCCTCTCAAGATGCACCATGAAAGCGGTGGCGAAGAGCGGGCCGAGAAGGTTAACGATCGGGATTGCGAGGAAGAGCGCGATCAGGAGCCCGGCCGCGAAGATCGTGCCGGCGTTCTCGCGTCGAAGCCGCCGCGCCAATAGCTCGTCGTGATGGCGAAGCGCTGCAAGCTCGAAATATTCGCGGCCGAGAAGATAGGCATTGGCGGCAAGGAAGATCAGGACCCCGAAACCGAGGAGGAGCACGAGCGGCAGCGCGACTGCGTTTACCAGAAGCACGACGCCGAGAAACTTGATGGCCATGACGACGGAGAGAAAAAGCGGCTGAGCGCGACCGGGCGGGTCGCCCGGGTAATGCGTCCGCTCCACGACTTCCGCGATCTCGTCCAGAAAGACGCCCGCGAAGAGCGCGGCGACCGGCGCCACGAGAAAGCCGAGCCCGACCAAGAGACCGACGCCCGTCATGATGTCGAGCGTCGCATCGAGCCACGGCCATGGCGTCACGACGTAGTGCGTGAAGAGCCATTCGAGCGCCAGCCAGAGCGCCACGAGAAGCGCGACGGTCAGCGCCAGCGCCTTCATCAGCACGCCTCGGAAGGGCGGCGAGAGGATGTCGCGAAAGGCAAGGATCGCAGCGTCGAGCATTTTCCGACAGGTCTCTATCCGATTGTGGTGCGCATATCAGCAACCTCGCCCTGAGGTGCAATGCCGGCCTCGTCGGCATTGCGGCCAAGGCAGAGGCTCGGGCGGGCAGGAGGCGGACGCGCCGATTTGCCAATTCGCTTCCAATTCGCTAGGCGGGCGGGTCTTTTCTTGTGGGGATTCATGACAGAGCCGAAACTCGACGTGCTGACGATCGGCAACGCGATCGTCGACGTGCTGGCGCACGCGGAAGACGATTTCCTGGTCAGGGAAAGCCTGGTGAAGGGCTCGATGCGGCTGATCGACGGCGCCGAGGCCGACCGGCTCTACGAGCACATGGCACCGGCCGAGCTGATCTCCGGGGGCTGCGCCGGAAATACGGCGGCAGGAGTCGCCTCCTTCGGCGGGCGCGCCGGTTTCATCGGCAAGGTGGCGGACGATGAGCTTGGCCACTTCTACCGCCACGACATGAAGGCTCTCGGCATCGCCTTCCCGACGGCGCCGCTGACCGACGGTACGCCGACCGCGCGCTCCATGATCCTCATCACGCCGGACGGCGAGCGCACCATGAACACCTTCCTCGCCGCCTGCCAGGAGCTGACGCCCGCGCGACATCGACAGGAAGACGGTCGAGAGCGCGTCGATCACCTATCTCGAAGGCTACCTCTGGGACCCGCCGAAAGCGAAGGAAGCATTCCGCATCGCTGCCAATATCGCGCATGGCGCGGGCCGAAAGGTGGCGATCACGCTCTCCGATTCCTTCTGCGTCGACCGCTTCCGCGACGAGTTCCTGGAGCTGATGCGAAGCGGCACGCTCGACATCGTCTTCGCCAACCGGCACGAAGTCTTGTCGCTCTACCAGACCGGCGATTTCGAAACTGCGGTCGACGCGCTTCAGCACGACATCCCGCTCGCCGTGGTCACGATGAGCGAAGAAGGTTCGATGGCGATCTCCGGCGGCCAGCGCGTGCGCATCCCGGCCGCGCAGCTGGAACGGCTCGTCGACCTGACCGGCGCCGGCGATCAATACGCCGCCGGCTTCCTCTTCGGCCTCGCCAACGGCTATCCGCACGACGTCTGCGGCCGGCTCGGCTCGCTCGCCGCGGCGGAAGTGATTTCGCATGTCGGGGCGCGGCCGATCGAGTCGCTGAAGCAGCTTGCGGGGCAGGCCGGACGGCGTTGGCGAGCACCTCGAGCGTCATGCCGGGACGCAATCCGAGCGTCATCCGCGGACCGGATGCCGGTCGCCCGGCAATGACAAGATCGGCCGCTACAGGATGAAGCGGCTCAGATCGGCGTTCCTGGCGAGGTCGCCGATGTGCTTCTCGACGTAGGCCGCGTCGACCGTCACCGTCTCGCCGGCGCGATCGGTGGCGTTGAACGATATCTCGTCGAGAATCCGCTCCATCACCGTCTGCAGACGACGCGCGCCGATGTTCTCCACCGAGGCGTTCACCTCGACCGAGATGCGGGCGATCGCATCAACGGCGTCGGGCGTAATGTCGAGCGTCACGCCCTCCGTCTCCATCAGCGCCTTGTACTGCTTGATGAGGCTCGCCTCGGTCTCCGTGAGAATGCGGCGGAAATCGTCCTCCGTCAGCGCATTCAATTCCACACGGATCGGCAGGCGGCCCTGCAGCTCGGGCAACAGGTCCGACGGCTTCGAGACGTGGAAGGCGCCCGACGCGATGAAGAGGATGTGGTCCGTCTTCACCGAGCCATGCTTCGTCGCAACCGTCGTGCCCTCGACAAGCGGCAGGAGATCGCGCTGCACGCCTTCGCGCGAGACGTCGGCGCCGCGCATGTCGCTCCGCGACGCGATCTTGTCGATCTCGTCGAGGAAGACGATGCCGTCATTCTCCACCGCACGCAGCGCGTCGGCGATCAGCACCTCCTCGTCGAGCAGCTTGTCGGCCTCCTCGTCGATCAGGAGCCCGTAGGAGTCCTTGACCGAGACCTTGC
Source organism: uncultured Alphaproteobacteria bacterium (assembly GCA_963805325.1). Classification (GTDB taxonomy): domain Bacteria; phylum Pseudomonadota; class Alphaproteobacteria; order Rhizobiales; family Afifellaceae; genus DASWJZ01. Next base: position 83,884 of record CAWDTS010000022.1, read on the forward strand.
GCGACTTGGTGCGGTTCTGACCGAAGGCCTTGCCGAGCATCTCGCCGACATTCATCACGCCGATCGAAGCGCCGGGCATGCCGGGAACCTCGAACGCGCCCATCGGGTTCGAGGTGTCCTTGACCTGGACCTCGATCTCCTTGTCGTCGAGCTCGCCGCCACGCAGCCGCTTGCGGAAGCTCTCGCGCGTTGTCGGGCTCGCGTGCTCGCCGACGAGCGCGTCGAGGACGCGCTCTTCGGCCTGAAGATGCGCGCGCGCCTGCACCTCGCGGCGCTTCTCGGCGCGCACGAGGCCGATCCCGACCTCGACGAGATCGCGGATGATCTGCTCGACATCGCGGCCGACATAGCCGACCTCGGTGAACTTGGTCGCCTCGACCTTGATGAAGGGGGCGTTGGCGAGCTTGGCAAGGCGGCGCGAAATCTCCGTCTTGCCGACGCCGGTCGGGCCGATCATCAGGATGTTCTTGGGCAGGACCTCCTCGCGCATCGGGCCCTTCAGCTGCTGGCGGCGCCAACGGTTCCGAAGCGCTATCGCGACGGCGCGCTTGGCGTCGTGCTGGCCGATGATGAAGCGATCGAGCTCGGAAACCGTCTCGCGCGGCGAGAATGTCGCCTTCTTCTCGGCTTCGATCATCTCGGGTTCCATTCTGGCCATGCTAGCGATCGGCATCGAGGGTCTCCACGATCACGTTTCCATTCGTATAGACGCAGATTTCGCCTGCGATCTCCATCGCGCGCCGGGCGATCTTCTCCGCGTCGAGATCGGTATCGGCGAGCGCGCGCGCAGCCGCGAGCGCATAGTTGCCGCCCGAGCCGATGGCGGTCACGCCGTGCTCCGGCTCAAGCACGTCGCCGTTGCCGGTCAGGACCAGGGTCGTCGATTTGTCGGCAACGATCATCATTGCCTCAAGGCGGCGGAGATAGCGGTCGGTGCGCCAATCCTTGGCAAGCTCAACGCAGGCGCGCATGAGCTGCTTCGGATATTGCTCAAGTTTCGCCTCCAGCCGCTCAAGCAGCGTGAAGGCATCGGCCGTGGCGCCGGCAAAGCCGGCAATCACGTCACCCTTGGAAAGGGTTCGGACCTTGCGGGCGTTATGCTTGATGACGGTCTGTCCGATCGACACTTGCCCGTCGCCGGCGATGACCACTTTGCCGCCCTTTCTGACCGAGACGATCGTTGTCCCGTGCCAGACGTCGTAAGGGGAATTTTCAGCCAATTCGGATACTCCTCCAGCGGATAAAGCCGGCCTTCCATGGGAAGCACCGGCCCCACCCCTGATCACGTTGGGGGTTATGTAGGTCCGATCGGCGGGTGTGCAAAGGCGCCGATGGCCAGAGCCTGGCGGCGCTGATAAAAGCGCCACGCATTTACAAGGGATCAGCCATGCGCAAGGCGGAGATCGCCCGCAAGACGACCGAGACGAAGATCGAGGTCAAAGTCGACCTCGACGGCTCCGGCCGCTACGACGTCAAGACCGGGATCGGCTTCCTCGACCATATGCTCGAGCAGCTTTCGCGGCATTCGCTGATCGACCTCACGGTGCGCGCCGACGGCGACACGCATATCGACCTCCACCACACGACCGAGGACGTCGGCATCGCGCTCGGACAGGCCATCGCGAAGGCGCTCGGCGACCGCAAGGGCATCACGCGCTATGCCTCGATCGACCTGCCGATGGACGAGGTTTGCACACGCGCATCCGTGGACGTTTCCGGGCGGCCCTATCTCGTCTGGCAGGTCGCCTTCCAGCGGCCGAAGGTCGGCGAATTCGACACGGAGCTTTTCCGCGAGTTCTTCCAGGCGCTGGCGCAGAACGCCGGCATCACGCTTCACATCGTCAACCTCTACGGCGAGAACAGCCACCACGTCGCGGAAACCTGCTTCAAGGCCGTGGCGCGCGCTTTCCGCACCGCCTTCGCCATCGACCCGCGGGCCAAGGATGCGATCCCCTCGACCAAGGGGACGCTCGGCGGCTGAGCGGCCCGCTCCTGCGTGCTTCGAGGCTCCATTCCGCCCTCATCCTGAGGTGCGAGCGAAGCGAGCCTCGAAGGGGCGGCCCCTCGACTGGCTCGGGAGAGCACCTCAGCATGAGGGATGTGGATGCGGGTCACGAAAAGCGCAGAGTAGATCTGCGAGACCGCAGTCCCGAAATCGTGAAGGGCAACGTATGTCTCGATGGCAGTGCCCGTGTATTAAGCGGGCCTCGCTCCTACATCCCTTCCCATGAAGCGCATCGGTTTCCTCTCTTTCGGTCACTGGACCCCGTCGACGCACTCCGCAACGCGGTCGGGGTCGGACGCGCTGCTTCAATCGATCGATCTCGCCGTCGCGGCCGAGGAGGTCGGCGCCGACGGGGCGTATTTCCGCGTGCATCACTTCGCGCGGCAGCTCGGCTCGCCGTTCCCGCTGCTCGCGGCATGCGGGGCGCGGACCAAGCGCATCGAGCTCGGCACCGCGGTCATCGACATGCGCTATGAGAACCCGCTCTACATGGCGGAGGACGCGGGCGCGGCCGACCTCATTGCCGGCGGACGCCTGCAGCTCGGTATCAGCCGCGGCTCGCCCGAGCAGGTGATCGACGGTTTTCGCTATTTCGGCTACGTGCCGCCCGAAGGGATGAGCGACGCCGACATGGCGCGGCAGAAGACCGAGGTGTTCCTCGAGGTGCTGCGTGGGGAGGGTTTCGCTGAGCCCAATCCGTCGCCGATGTTTCCGAACCCACCGGGGCTGCTCAGGGTCGAGCCGCACTCCGAGGGCCTTCGCGAGCGCATCTGGTGGGGCGCGGCGACCAACGCCACCGCGGAATGGGCTGCGAAGCTCGGCATGAATCTTCAGAGCTCAACGCTGAAGTTCGACGAGACCGGCGAGCCCTTCCACATCCAGCAGGCGAAGCAGATCCGCGCCTACCGCGCGGCCTGGAAGGCGGCCGGGCACACGCGCGAACCGCGCGTCTCCGTCAGCCGTTCGATCTTCGCGCTCGTCGACGACCGCGACCGCGCCTATTTCGGACGCGGCGGCAAGGAACAAGACCAGATCGGATTCATCGAGGCGGACACCCGCGCGATCTTCGGGCGCGGATACGCCGCGGAGCCGGACGTCCTGATCGAAGAGCTGAAGAAGGACGAAGCCATCGCCGAGGCGGACACCTTGCTCCTGACCGTGCCCAACCAGCTCGGCGTCGATTACAACGCCCACGTCATCGAGACGATCATCAAATACGTGGCGCCGGGCCTCGGGTGGCGCTGACCTGTCGCCGCGCCGGGGCTTCATAACCGACCGCGCAGAGGCTAAGACGCCCGCATGAGAGCCTATACGGTCCACGCACCGCCGGACGAGCCAGCCTCGCCGGAGCAATTCCGTTTCGTGAAGGACGGCTTTTCCTGGCCGGCGCTGTTCTTTCCGGTGCTCTGGATTCTGTGGCACCGGATGTGGCTGACGCTCGTCTACTACGTGATCTTCGCGCTGGTCATCGCCTGGATCGGGCGGCTCGGCGACCAGGACGTCGCGGCTGTCATTGGAATCCTCGGCGCCGTCCTCTTTGCGCTTGAGGCGAACAATTTCCGCCGCATGGCGCTTCGCGCTCGCGGCTGGCACGACCTCGGGCCGGCGTCGGGCCGGAACCTCGACGAGGCGGAGACGCGCTTCTTCGCCGAATGGGGTCAGGCGCTGAACACCCTGCCGCGGCGCGACGCGATGGCGCGCGCCGCCTATTCGCCGGAAGCGCGTGCGCATGGCGCCGACGAGCCGATCCTCGGGCTCTTTCCCGAGCCGGAGCACTGAGCATGGTCCCGAAAAGTGGGAACTGGTTTTCGGTTGAGACCATGCTTCGAGGGACATGAGCATGGGAAGCGTCGCCATCATCGACTACGGCTCGGGGAACCTGCACTCCGCGGCGAAGGCGTTCGAGCGCGCGGCGCGCGACACCGGCGACGCCATCGTCGTCACCGCGGACGCCAGGACGGTCGCGGCGGCGGAGCGGATCGTGCTTCCGGGCGTTGGCGCCTTCGCCGACTGCCGGCGCGGGCTCGACGCTGTTCCGGGCATGGTCGAGACGCTCAACGAAGAGGTGATTACGCGCGGCAAACCGTTTCTCGGCATCTGCGTCGGCTGCCAGCTCATGGCGGAGCGCGGGCTGGAGAAGGAGACGAGCGCGGGCTTCGGCTGGATCGGCGGCGACGTGGTCGAGATCACGCCTGACGATCCGAAGCTGAAGATTCCGCACATGGGCTGGAACGCGCTGAACGTCGTCCACGACCATCCGATCCTCGCCGGCATCCCGACCGGCGACGACGGGCTCGACGCCTATTTCGTGCACTCCTTCCACCTCGCGCCGCGCGACGCGGACGACCTCGTGGCGTCGACCGATTACGGGGGACCGCTGACCGCGATCGTCGGGCGGAACAACTACGTCGGCACGCAGTTCCACCCGGAGAAGAGCCAGACGCTCGGGCTGAAGCTCATTGCGAATTTCCTGAAGTGGAAGCCGTGAACCTGCGCGTTGCCCTGAGAGCTGCCGACGGCAGATGATCCTCTTCCCCGCCATCGACCTGAAGGACGGCAAATGCGTGCGTCTCGTCAAAGGCGAGATGGCGGACGCCACCGTCTATAACGAGAACCCAGGCGAGCAGGCGCGCGCCTTCATGGAGATCGGCTTTCCGTGGCTGCACGTCGTCGACCTCGACGGCGCAATCGCCGGCAAGACGAAAAACGAAGAGGCGGTCGACGCCATCCTCTGGTGCGTCGCCAACAGGATGAAGGTGCAGATCGGCGGCGGCATCCGCGAACGTGCCACCATCGACAGCTGGCTGGAGAAAGGTGCTGCGCGCGTCATCCTCGGCACGGCGGCGCTGCGCGATCCCGATCTCGTGCGTGAGGCCGCGGCGGCCTATCCCGGCAAGGTCGCCGTCGGCATCGACGCGCGGCAGGGCAAGGTCGCCGTCGAGGGCTGGACGGAGACCTCCGACATGACGGCGCTTGAGCTGGCGCGGCTCTTTGAGGACGCCGGGGTGGCCGCGATCATCTACACCGATATCGACCGCGACGGCGTGCTCGCCGGCGTCAACTGGGAGGCGACGATCGCGCTCGCCGAGGCCATCGAAATCCCCGTCATCGCGTCCGGCGGGCTCGCGTCGATGGCCGACATCGAGCGCATGACGCAGTCCGATGCCGCAAAGCTCGAAGGCGCGATCACGGGGCGCGCGCTTTATGACGGGCGCATCGATCCGAAGGCGGCGCTCGCCCTCCTGCGCGAGCGCACGGCGTAATTTGCGCTCCTAGGGCGAGATAGCCGCAAACCGTTGTTCACATGGCATTTTCAAAGCACCGCGCGTGGTGCTCGTCGCGACCGCAATCGCGGATAGAAAGGTTCCTTTAGGGACTTTCGGACATTCTGCCCCGCACATCTGGTGGCGTGGCTTCATGCGTATCTTTCGCCGCGACGTGCTCGTTTTCGCGGGCTTGGCGGCACTGCTCCTCTTTGCCGTCTGGTCGGCGGCCCTGGTGACGTCGCACACCGTGGAGGAGTTGCTGCGCCAGGACGCCGAGGCGGAAGGCGAGTCCTGGGCGCACTATCTCGCCGCCAATGTGAAAGATCTCGGCCGGATCGTCGCAGGCGCGCCGGCGTCCGACGAAAGCATGGCCTTCTTCGAGAAGGCCGAGCAGGTCGGGAGTGTCTTCCTCTACAAGATCTACGCGCCGGACGGCCGTCTGAGGCTCTCCTCGCGCGCGCTCGACAAAATCGATCCGAAGGCAGGATCGATCGTTCTCCATAATCCGGAAGCCGCCAAGGCCGTGCTTTCCGGCAAGACGATCGTCGAATTGAAGAACGGCGCCGAGGCCGGGGAGATCGCGGAGGCCGCGGATTTCGGGGCTGAGCGCCCCGCCTTCTACTCCGAGACCTATTTGCCGGTGATGGTCGACGGCAAAGTCATCGGGATCATGGAGGCCTATGTCGATCAGTCCGAGAAGCGCGCCGCGTTCAATGCGCGGATCGGAGGCGTCGCGCTCTCGCTTGCCGGCATCATCGCGATCGCCTTCGCCCTGCCCGCGCTCGGCTTTACCTGGCGGACGCGGCAGAAACGGCAATCCGACTCGCGCGCCGAATTCCTCACCCACCACGATGCCCTGACCGAGATCGCGAACCGCTCGCGCTTCATGCAGGACCTCGAGGAAGCCATCCGCATCGGTTGCCCGGTCGCGGTCCATATCGTCGATATCAACGGCTTCAAGGAGATCAACGACACCTACGGGCAGGCGATCGGTGACGAAATCCTGCGCCAGGTCGCGCGGCGCCTGCTTCTGATCGCGGAGAAGCAGCACCTGCTCGCCCGCCTCGGCGGCGACGACTTCGCGCTCGCCGAAATCGTGCGCGCGCCGCGGCAGATATCGCGGACGGCGCGGCGCGTCATCGCCTCGCTCAGCGAGACCTTCCGCGTGAACGGTCACGACATCGAGATCACCGCGTCGATCGGCAGCGCCATCGCGCCGGCCCACGGCCACGACGCTGCCGGCCTCGTGAAGAGCGCCGAGATCGCTCTGTTCCACGCCAAGAGCGAGGGACGCGGCATGCGGAGCCTGTTCCGCGCGGAGATGGATGCGGAGCTCAAGGCGCGGCGTGAGGTCGAATCGCTCGTCCGCAGCGCGGTCGCCGAGGAGACGTTCGAGCTGCAATTCCAGCCGATCCGCGGCACCGACGACATCAGGCTCGAGGGCTTCGAGGCCCTGCTCAGGTTGCCGAAGGCGGAAGGGGGGTGCGTGTCACCGGCGCTTTTCGTGCCGGTCGCGGAACGGCTCGGGCTGATCGGCGCGATCGGCGGATGGGTCGTCCGCAGCGCCTGCGCGACCGCCGCGACCTGGCCGTCGAAGCTCTCCGTCGCGGTCAACCTGTCGCCGGCGCAGTTTCAGGACGGGCGGCTCACGGAAACCGTGCGCGACGCGCTGAACGCTTCCGGACTCGCGGCGGAGCGGCTGGAGCTTGAGATCACCGAGGGACTGCTCCTGTCGCATACCGAGGACGTCCTGCGGCAGCTGGCGGAGCTCAAGGCGCTTGGCGTCCGCATCGCGATGGACGATTTCGGCACCGGCTATTCGAGCCTGAGCTACCTCTGGAAATTCCCCTTCGACAAGCTGAAGATCGACCAGTCCTTCGTCCGCGCGCTCGGGGATGACGGCAATCACCCGGCCTCCATCATCGAGGCGATCGTGGCATTGGCGCGCTCGCTCGGCATGCGCATCAACGCAGAGGGCGTGGAGACGAAGGCACAGGCGGTTTTCCTGGCGTGCGCCGGCTGCGACGAGTTGCAGGGCTTCTATCTCGGCAAGCCGATGTCCGCCGAAAGCGTCGCCAGCGAAATCCTGAAGGACTTCCGCGCCGCCATGCCGAAGGCGCCCGGCCCGACGGATTTCGCCAGGTCGCACAAGGCGTAAGGGCCTTTCCGCCCATTTTCGCTGTCATGCGGCGCGGCGGCGCGCTAAGGAGACGCCGCATCGCCCCTCCCCCTCGCCCGACCATGCTCAAAGCCCGCGTGATCCCCTGCCTCGACGTCAAGGACGGCCGCGTCGTCAAGGGCGTGAATTTCGTCGATCTCGTCGATGCCGGCGATCCGGTGGAGGCGGCGAAGGCCTATGACGCAGCGGGCGCGGACGAGCTCTGCTTCCTCGACATCACGGCAAGCCACGAGGACCGCGGCACCATCTTCGACGTCGTCGCCAAGACCGCCGAGCAGTGCTTCATGCCGCTCACCGTCGGCGGCGGCGTGCGCACCACCGAAGACATCCGCACACTGCTCCTTGCCGGCGCCGACAAGGTCTCGATCAACACGGCGGCCGTCACCGACCGGCGGTTCGTCGCACGCGCGGCGGAGAAATTCGGCGACCAGTGCATCGTGGTCGCGATCGACGCGCGGCAGGCCGGTGAAGGGAAATGGGAAATCTACACGCATGGCGGGCGCCGCCCGACCGGGCTCGACGCGGTCGACTACGCGCGCGAGGTTGTATCGCTCGGCGCGGGCGAGCTTCTGCTCACCTCGATGGACCGCGACGGCACGAAAAAGGGCTTCGATATCCAGCTGACCCGGGCGGTCGCGGACGCGGTGCGGGTGCCGGTCATCGCGTCGGGCGGTGTCGGCACGCTTCAACATCTGGTCGAGGGCATCCGCGACGGACACGCGACGGCCGTCCTTGCCGCCTCGATCTTCCATTTCGGCACCCACACCATCGGCGAGGCGAAATCCGCAATGGCGGCCGCGGGTATACCGATCCGCCGCATTTCAGTCTAAAAGGCAGCCGCAATCCCGGAATCACCGGCCAGATGACCGATTTCACCCTCGAGGACCTGGAGAAGATCGTCGCGACGCGCGCCCGTTCCGGCGATCCCGCCTCCTATACGGCGAAGCTCGCCGACGCGGGCATCAGCGCCTGCGCCCAGAAGCTCGGCGAAGAGGCGGTCGAGGCGGCGATCGCGGCGGTCAAGGGCGACCGCGACGGCCTCAGGAACGAGGCCGCCGACGTGCTCTACCACCTGCTCGTGCTGCTTTATGCGACAGGCGTCCCGTTCGATGCGGTGAAGAGCGAGCTTCAGCGCCGCACCGCGGAGACCGGGCTTGAGGAAAAAGCGAGGCGGAAGGGAGCCTGATGGACCAGGTCGCACGCCCCAGCCTCTCGCCCTACCGCGTCTTCTCGATCGAGGAGTGGGCGAAACTTCGCGCCGATATGCCGATGACGCTGTCGTCGGCGGAGATCATCGCGCTGCGCTCGCTCGGCGACCCGGTGTCGCTCGGAGAAGTGGAGCGCGTCTATCTGGCGATCTCGCGGCTCCTCGCCTTCCACGTGACGGCGACGCAGGGCGTGTTCGAGGCGACGCAGCGCTTCCTCGGCACGAACGACGCGAAGGTGCCGTTCATCATCGGGATCGGCGGCTCGGTCGCCGTCGGCAAGTCGACGACGGCGCGCGTGCTGCGCGAGCTTCTGACGCGCTGGCCCTCGGCGCCGAAGGTCGAGCTGATCACCACAGACGGCTTCCTCTTCCCGAACGCGGTGCTTCATGCGGAAGGGCTTATGGAGCGCAAGGGCTTTCCGGAGAGCTATGACGTCGCGACGCTGCTCGCCTTCCTCTCCGCCATCAAGGCGGGGACGTCGGAGGTCTCCGCGCCGGTCTATTCGCACCTGACCTACGACATCGTGCCCGGCGAGACGGTCGTCGTCGACCGTCCTGACATCCTGATCCTCGAGGGGCTGAACGTACTGCAGCCGCGTGTGCTGCCGAAGGACGGGAAGGCCGTTCCGTTCGTCTCCGACTTCTTCGATTTCTCAGTCTATCTCGACGCCGACGAGGAGGCGCTGCGCGCCTGGTATATCGAGCGCTTCATGCGGCTCAAGGAGACGCGCTTCCGCGACCCCGACTCCTACTTCCACAACTACGCCAATATCAGCGACGCCGAAGCGAAGGAGATCGCGACGGGGCTCTGGGAGCGCATCAATCTGGTGAACCTGCGCGAGAATATCGTGCCAACGCGGCCGCGCGCCGACTTGATCCTCAGGAAGGACGCCCACCACGCGGTCAAGGAAGTCGCGTTGAGGAGGCTCTAGCGGCGAATGCGCGCCGAGCTTCAACCTCGCGATGCGCGCGACCGGATGATCGTCGCGCTCGATGTTCCCGGTGTCGATGAGGCGCGGCGGCTGGTGACGGCGCTCGACCGGCGCGCAAGCTTCTACAAGATCGGCATGCAGCTCGTCTTCGCGGGAGGACTGGCGCTGATCGGTGAGCTGACGCGTGAAGGAAAGCGCGTCTTCCTCGACATGAAGCTCCTCGACATCGACAATCAGGTCGCGGGCGGCGTCGACAGCATCGCAAGGCTTGGCGTGACCTTCACGACGATCCACGCCTATCCGAAGGCGATGCGCGCGGCGGTCTCCGCCCGTCCCGCCGATGGACCGGGCCTCCTCGCCGTCACAGTGCTCACCTCGATGAACGATGCCGATCTCAAGGATGCGGGCTACGTCGACGACGCGGCGACGATTGTCGCGCGGCGCGCTGCGGACGCGCGTCGGGCGGGCATGGATGGGATCGTCTGCTCGCCGCTCGAGGCGGCAGCCGTGCGGAAGATCGTCGGCACGGATTTGGCGATCGTCACGCCTGGGGTGCGTCCGTCAGGGTCATCTCCGGGCGACCAGAAGCGGACGCTTACGCCGGGCGAGGCGATCGGGGCCGGCGCCGATTATCTGGTGGTCGGGCGGCCGGTAACGGCAGCGCCAGACCCCGCTTCGGCGGCAGAGGCAATCGCGGCGGAAATCGAGAAAGCAATTTAGGGAGAAGCAGATGGCGAAGGGCTACTGGATCGTGCGCATCGACGTGTCGGACACCGAGGTCTACAGCCGCTACATCAAGGCGAACGCGGAGCCGCTGGCGCGCTTCGGTGCGAAGTTCCTCGTGCGCGGCGGAAAGCAGGAGGCGGTCGAGGGAAAGGCGCGGGCGCGCAACGTGGTGATCGAATTCCCGAGCTTCCAGGCGGCGCTCGACTGCTTCAACGATCCCAAATACCAGGCGGCCAAGGCCATCCGCGACCCGGTGACGGAAGGCGAGATTCTCGTCGTTGAAGGCTTCGACGGCGCGCAGCCTGGCGCCTGAAAGTGCGAGGCCGCTCCCTGCTGTAATGGCCGAGGTGCCGCCTTCAAGGTCGGCGGGTCGGTTGAGGGAGGAGCGCCATGTCGAAGGGCTATTGGGTTCTGAAGGTCGACGCCTCCGACGACGCGGCCTACGGCCGCTACCTTCAGGTCAACGCCGCGCTCCTCGCCCGCTTCGGCGGGCGCGGGCTCAACAAGCGCTGGCCAATCGAGACGGCCGACGGCAAGTCTTTCCGGCGTGCCATGGTCGAGTTCCCGAGTGCCGACGCGGCGCTGAAGTGCATCGGCGATCCGCGGTTCCTGGAGGACAATCCGCGCGGCGGCCCAGTGTCCCTGCTTGAGATCATCGCCGCCGAGCAGGACGAGCCGTCGGACACATGATGCCGGCGCAGACCTCGTGGAGATGCCGATGAACGACGCGCCGCTTTCGCCCGACGAACTGAAGCGCTACGCGCGTCACATCGTGCTCGGCGAGGTGGGCGGGCCGGGGCAGCAGAAATTCAAGGCGGCGCGCGTGCTGGTCATCGGCGCAGGCGGGCTCGGCGCGCCGGTGGCGCTTTATCTCGCGGCGGCCGGCGTCGGCACGCTCGGCATCGTCGACGACGACACGGTCAGCCTCTCCAACCTGCAGCGCCAGATCGTCCACACGACCGGGCGCGTTGGAATGCCGAAGGTCGAGAGCGCGAAAGAGATGCTCGCCGGAATCAACCCGCATGTCGCGGTCGTCACGCACCAGACCCGGCTGACGGCAGAGAACGCCACGGACATCGTCTCGGGCTACGACGTCGTCGCCGACGGCTCCGATAATTTCTCCACGCGCTATCTGTCGGCGGACATCTGCGCGGCGTTGAAGATCCCGCTCGTCACGGCGGCGGTCGGGCGCTTCGACGGCTCCGTCACCGTCCTGAAACCCTATGAGGGCGAGAACCCCGGCTATCGCGACGTCTTCCCGACACCGCCGCCGGACGGGCTCCTGCCCACATGCGCTGAAGCCGGCATTCTCGGCGCGCTGACAGGCGTCATAGGGTCGATCCAGGCGCTCGAAGTGCTGAAAGTCATCGCCGGGATCGGCGAGCCGCTGATCGGCCGGCTGCTCCTTTACGACGGGCTGGCGCAGCGTTTCGACGAAATCCGCTACAAGCGGCGGAAAGTCTGAAAAGACTCAACATTCAGTCGCCTCATAATCCTCCGTCAATCTCCAGTTGTGCATCGTCGAGAGACAATTCGCTAACAGCCGCCGCCGCATGGTCAGGCGCGGCTTCGAGGAGATCGGGCAGTGGCGAAGATCAGTCCCTACAAGATGCACATTCGCGGGGGCGGACGCGGCTTCCCGAGCGGCGTCATCGGGGCTTTCCTCTTCGGCGTGCTTGCCGTCATCGGCGGACAGTATCTGGTCGGCCACGGCGGCCCGTCGCTGAGGCTGCCGAAAATCGGCGGCGCGCCGGAAATCGAAACCGTCGCCCTGCCGAAGGTCGGGCTGGAGACGAACGCGGGAGCCTCGTTCTCGATCTGCGGGGCCGGCGGCCGCCAAGATTGCGTGGTCGACGGCGACACGTTCTGGGCCGGCGGGGTCAAGATCCGCATCGCCGACATCGATGCGCCGGAAACGCATCCGTCGCACTGCGGCGCGGAAGAGCAGCTCGGCAAGGCGGCGACCGTGCGTCTCGCGGCCCTCCTTAACGCCGGTCCGTTCACGCTCAGGAGCGAAGGCCCGGACGAAGACCGCTATGGCCGCAAGCTCAGGATCGTTGAGCGCGACGGGCGCTCGCTCGGCACGATCCTCGTCTCCGAAGGCCTGGCACGCGATTGGATCGGACACCGCGCGCCGTGGTGCTGAGGACTAAAGACCCAAGCGCAGCATGGTGTAGGAGCGCGGCGGAAGCCTGCCCTTCACCCGACCGTCGCGGAGCGCAAGCCCCTTTCCCTTCCGCGGAACGACGTTGTCCGGCGCGGCCTCGGTGTTCGTCGCGTTCGGATCGGCATGTGCGAGCACGACGTGCGCGGCGATCGAATGCGGTGCGAGACCGGTCAGCGCGGCATCGATCGACAACGCCTCGTCCGGGTGGCGGTTGACCATGAAGAGGGTCAGCGTCGCTCCGTCCGCGTTCAGCACCGCGGCGACATCGAGATAAGGCACCTTCGCCGCCGCCGGCGCGTCGTAGGTCGGGCACCCGACGGCGACAGAAAGGGCCTCGCCGCGGCCGTGGAGCGAGGCGAGCTGCAAGGGATGATAGATCGTCTGCCGCCATGACGAACCGCCGTTCCTCGTGCGGATCGGCGCGATCACGTTCACGAGCTGCGCGATGCAGGCGATCTTCACGCGGTCGGCGTTGCGGATAAGCGTGTTCAGGATGAGCGCGACGCACAGCGCGTCGGCAAGCGTGAAGTCTTCCTCAAGCAGCGCCGGCGCGACCGGCCAATCCCATTCCGCCACGCGCTTCGCGTCCGCCACGCGGTCGTGGTACCAGACGTTCCACTCGTCGAAGCAGATGTGCACGCGCTTGGCCGAGCGCTTCCTCGCCTTCACCGTGTCGGTGATACCGGCGACGGTCCTGATGTAGGTATCCATGGCGAGCGGCTTCGCCATGAAGTTCAGGAAGTCGTTCTCCCTGTCGTCGAAATACATGTGAAGCGAGATGTAATCGACGGCGTCGTAGCAAAGGTCGAGGACGGTCGATTCCCACTCCGGAAACGTCGGCATGAACATCGACGACGATCCGCAGGCCACGAGCTCAAGCGACGAATCGAAAGTGCGCATCGCCTTCGCCGTCTCGTTGGCGAGGCGGCCGTATTCCGGCGCGGTCTTGTGGCCGACCTGCCAGGGCCCATCCATCTCGTTGCCGAGGCACCAGAGACGGACGCCGTAGGGCTCCTTGCGGCCGTTCGCGATACGCCGGTCGCTCCACGCGGTGCCTCCGGGATGGTTGCAATATTCGAGGAGACTGCGGGCCGCGTCGATGCCGCGCGTGCCGAGATTGACGGCGAGCATCATCTCGGCGCCGGCGGATTGGGCGAAGCGCGCGAACTCGTCGGTGCCGACGGCGTTCGTCTCGGTGGAGCGCCAGGCGAGGTCGAGGCGCGTCGGACGCGCCTCCTTCGGGCCGATGCCGTCTTCCCAGTCGTAGCCCGAGACGAAGTTGCCACCCGGATAGCGCACGAGGGGCGGATCAAGGCCGCGCACCAGATCGAGCACGTCGCCACGGAACCCGTCCTTGTCGGCGCTCGGATGGCCGGGCTCGTAGATCCCGCCATAGACCGCACGGCCCATGTGCTCGAGGAACGCGCCATAGATACGCGCGTCGATCTCGCCGATGGCGAAGTCCCTGTCGATCGCGATACGGGCTTTCATCCTGCTCAGAGGGGCTCAGGCAAAGCTCGGAAGCACGCGGTCGGGCGGCTTGTGGCCATCCATCCAGCTGCGGATGTTGAGGATCACAGTCTCCCCCATGTCGACACGGCCTTCGAGCGTGGCCGACCCCATGTGCGGCAGGAGCACCACCTTGCCGGACTTGGCGAGCTTGATCAGCCGCGGGTCGACCGCCGGCTCTTGCTCGAAGACGTCGAGGCCGGCGCCGGCCAGCGCCCCCTCCTCCAGCGCCGCAATCAGCGCCGTTTCGTCGATGATGGTGCCGCGCGCCGTGTTCACGATGACCGAGCCCGGCCGCATGAGCTTCAGCCGGCGCGCCGAAATGAGATGGAAGGTGGCAGGCGTCGCCGGGCAATTGACGGAGAGGATATCGACCCGCGCAAGCATCTGGTCGAGGCTGTCCCAGTAAGTCGCCTCGAGCTCCTCCTCGACACGCGCTTCGACGGGCCGGCGGTTGTGGTAGTGGATCGAGAGGCCGAAGGCCCGCGCGCGCCGCGCGACCGCCGTGCCGATCCGGCCCATGCCGAGGATGCCGAGCCTCTTGCCGCCGATGCGATGGCCGAGCATCCAGGTCGGCGACCAGCCGTCCCACTTCTTGCGCTCGCGCAGCACGCCTGCCCCCTCGGCGAGCCGCCGCGGCACGGAAAGGATCAGCGCCATCGTCATGTCGGCGGTGTCCTCGGTCAGGACGCCGGGCGTGTTAGTGACGAAGATGCCGCGCTTCACCGCCGCGTCCACGTCGATATTGTCGACGCCGTTGCCGAAATTCGCGATCAGCTTCAGCCGCTCTCCGGCTTGTGCGATCATCTCCGCGTCAATCCTGTCGGTGACGGTCGGAACGATGACGTCGGCCTTCTTCATCGCCTCTACCAGCCCGGCCTGCGTCATCGGGCTGTCGTCGATGTTGAGCTCCGTCTGGAAGAGTTCGCGCATGCGCGTCTCGACCGACTCAGGCAGGCGCCGCGTCACGACCACCAACGGTTTGGCTTTCAACATCGGCAGGACACCCTCGCTTGCCCGTTTAAGGCCGCTTTTTGGCGCGCTTATACGCTCTTAACAAAAGGTCGGCTAAACGCAACAAACCGAGATTCGGAGGAGCCGCTATTTTGCTCGTCCCAGCCGACACAGTGACCAAGACGCCCCGCCTGACCCTCCTCGCTCTTGCTGCAACCGCCATCCTCGCGGCGCTTCTACCGTTCGGGAATGCCGCGGCGCAGGACCCGGTGCGCGGAACCGGGCTGCCGCTGCCCCGCTTCGTCAGCCTGAAGTCGGACGACGTCAATGTGCGTCGCGGCCCCGGCCAGGAATACGAGGTCGCCTTCAAGTTCGTGAAGGAGGGGCTGCCGGTCGAGATCACCCAGGAGTTTGACAACTGGCGGAAGATTCGTGACTCGGAAGGCGCCGAGGGCTGGATCTTCCACAGCCTCCTGTCAGGCCGGCGCACGGCGCTCGTCGCGCCCTGGGAGACGAGCGGCGACAGCGGACCCTATCCGGTGCGGGCGGAGGCGGACCAGAAAGCCGCCGTCGTCGCCTACCTGACGCCAAAAGTGATTGCCGACGTTGCGGAATGCCACGCCAGCTGGTGCCTGGTCTCAGGGCACGGCTATCACGGATGGATCGAGCAGGAGCGGCTCTGGGGTGTCTATCCGAACGAGGAATTCGGCGGATAGGGAAGCGGCGTCAGCCGTGCTTGCGGCGGACCCGGACCACAACCTCGACGGCCGTGATCTCCATTCCTTCGGGCGGTTCCGGCAAACCGTCGATGCCGACGTGCTCGGTCATGTCGATCAACCGCCCCTCGCCTTCCACGAAGAAATGATGGTGATCGCTGACGTTGGTATCGAAATAGGTGCGGCTGCCGTCGATCGCGACCTCGCGCAGGAGGCCGGCCTCGGTGAACTGGTGAAGCGCGTTGTAGACGGTCGCGAGAGACACCCGGACGCCGGCAAGCTCGGCCTCGGCGTGGAGGTCCTCCGCCGAGACGTGCCGGTGCCCCTTGGCGAAGAGAATCCGCCCCAACTCGACGCGCTGCCGCGTCGGCCTGAGCCCGGCATGGCGAAGCTCCGCCGCCATGCGATCCTGTTCGCCGAGGCCGCGTATCTCCGCGTCCACCTTTGTCCGTCCGAATTGTTGCATTTCTTTCCCTTCTTATATGGAAATGACGCAATCGACACAAGTCGCGCGGGATGGCCGGGGACGAGGCGGGCGCGGCCGGCCGCTCGGGCGTTTCGCGCGGCGGCGGGCTGTGTTAGTTACCGCAATGAATCGTAACGCGACGTGAGCCGGGAGGTCGCTGCAGGGCATGACAGAGCGCAAGACGCGTTTTGAGTATGAGGAGCTTCTCGCGTGCGGACGGGGCGAGCTCTTCGGCGCAGGCAATGCGCAACTGCCGCTGCCGCCCATGCTGATGTTCGATCGCATCTCGGAAATCTCCGAGACCGGCGGCGACGACGGCAAAGGCCTCATACGCGCGCAGCTGGCGGTCAGGCCCGACCTCTGGTTCTTCTCCTGCCATTTCAAGGGCGACCCAGTGATGCCCGGATGCCTCGGCCTCGACGCGCTCTGGCAGCTGCTCGGGTTCTTCCTCGGCTGGCTCGGCGGGCAGGGCCGCGGCCGGGCGCTTTCGGTCGGTGCGGTCAAGTTCTCCGGCATGGTGCTTCCGCACATCAAGCTGGTCGAATACGGCGTCGACCTGAAGCGGGTCGTCCGCTCGAAACTGACGCTCGGTATCGGCAATGGCTGGCTAAAGGCAGACGGCGAGACCATTTACGAGGCGGCGGACCTCAGGGTCGGTCTGTTCAAGACCTGACACGGGTTCGGCACACGGGGTTAGACCCTGAGCACCGAGGAGCGGCCGCGGATCACCTCCGGCGGCCGGTGACGAAAAGGAGATCGCCATGAGACGTGTCGTCGTCTCCGGCATGGGCATCGTCTCTTCGATCGGAAACACAACGCAGGAAGTTCTGGCGAGCCTCAGGGAGGCGCGCTCCGGAATCGTGGCCGCCGACAAGTACAAGGAGCTCGGCTTCCGCTGCCAGGTGCACGGCGCGCCGCAAGGCGAGCCGGAACAGTCGATCGACCGGCGCGCGATGCGCTTTCACGGCGGCGGCACCGCGTGGTGTCACGTCGCCATGGAGCAGTCGATTCGCGACGCGGGCCTTGAGCCGGACGAAATCTCGCACGAGCGCACGGGCCTGATCATGGGGTCCGGCGGCCCTTCAACGCGCGCCATTGTGGCGGCGGCCGACGCCACGCGCGAGAAGGGACCGAAGCGGGTCGGGCCGTTCGCGGTGCCGAAGGCAATGTCATCGACCGCGTCCGCGACGCTCGCCACCTGGTTCAAGATCAAGGGCGTGAACTATACGATCTCGTCGGCGTGCGCGACCTCCAACCACTGCATCGGCAACGCCTACGAGACCATTCAGCTTGGCAAGCAGGACATCATCTTTGCCGGCGGCTGCGAAGAGCTCGACTGGACGCTCTCCGTGCTGTTCGATGCAATGGGGGCGATGTCGACAAAGTTCAATGACACGCCCGGAAAAGCTTCGCGCGCCTATGACGCGCAGCGCGACGGTTTCGTCATCGCCGGCGGTGCTGGTGTGCTCGTGCTGGAGGAGCTGGAGCACGCCAAGGCGCGCGGCGCCAAGATCTACGGCGAGGTGGTCGGCTACGGCGCCACATCCGACGGATACGATATGGTGGCGCCTTCCGGCGAAGGCGGGGAGCGCTGCATGCGCATGGCGCTTTCCACCGTTCACGAGAAGATCGGCTACATCAATCCGCACGCGACCTCCACGCCGGCCGGCGACGGACCGGAGATCGACGCGATACGCAAAGTGTTTGGAGCCGGCGACAAATGTCCGCCGATCGCGGCGACGAAATCGCTGACCGGCCACTCGCTCGGCGCCACCGGCGCGCAGGAGGCGATCTATTGCCTTTTGATGATGCAGAACGGCTTTATCTGCGAGAGCGCCAATATCGACGAGCTTGACCCGAAATTCGAAGACATGCCGATCGTGCGCAGGCGCATCGACGGGGTGGAGCTCAATACGGTTCTTTCGAATTCCTTCGGGTTCGGCGGCACCAACGCCAGCTTGGCGTTTCAACGTTACGCCGGCTAGAGGACGCGAATGGGAACATTGATGGCCGGCAAGCGCGGCCTGATCATGGGCGTGGCCAACGATCATTCGATCGCCTGGGGGATCGCCAAGCAACTTGCAGCCGAGGGCGCGGAGATCGCCTTCACCTATCAGGGCGAGCATTTCGGGAAACGCGTGAGGCCGCTCGCCGCGACGCTCGGCTCCACCATGCTCTACGATTGTGACGTGGAGGACAGCGCCTCGATGGCCGCCGTCTTCGACGCGCTGAAGCAGGCGTGGGGCAGCCTCGACTTCGCCGTCCACGCGATCGCCTTCTCCGACAAGGCGGAGCTCAAGGGCCGCTACGCCGATACATCGCGCGAGAACTTCGTCCGCACGATGCTCATCTCCTGCTATTCGTTCGCCGAGGTGGCGCGCCTGGCCTCGGCGATGATGACCGACGGCGGGAGCATCCTCACCCTCACCTATGGTGGGTCGACCCGGGTGATGCCGAATTACAACGTGATGGGCGTCGCCAAGGCGGCGCTTGAGGCCTCGGTGCGCTACCTCGCGGCCGACTTCGGCGCTCGCCGCATCCGCGTCAACGCCATCTCGGCCGGGCCGATACGCACGCTCGCCGGGGCCGGCGTGTCGGACGCCCGGCTCATGTTCGCCTATCAGAGGGACAATGCTCCGCTCCGCCGCGCAACGACCATCGAGGACGTGGGCGGCGCGGCGCTCTACCTGGTCAGCGACCTTTCCAAGGCCGTCACCGGGGCAATCCATTACGTCGATTGCGGTTACAATATCGTTGCAATGCCACGCCTCGACCTGATGAAGAGCGAGGAAAAAGCCGCCCGAGAAGCAGCGGAATAAGCCGTCTTTCACTTCGGTAACAGACGCGTGAACTCGGCTCGATAAGGGAATTCTTTACATGAATTGGGCTTTGTTGACTCCGTAGTCAGCGGGGTCGTCAATGACCATTACAAAGTTCCGCGCGGTGGTCGTCGTTTTCATCGTCGGATTCGCGCTCGGGTTGTCGGTGTTTGTCGCATCGCGGCTCTTCGTGCGCTCTGTCCTGAACAGCGATGCGATCTCGGCCGCCGAGGAGGCCGCCGTCGAGCTCGCTCAGAACAGGTCAATCGAGTCGACCGGCGCGTTTTCCACGATCATTCGGTACACCTATTTCAACACCGCGGGGAACGTCGTCTCGAGCGCCGCGCCGGGCGCGGGCGAACCGGCGAAGCTCAGCGATTTCACCCCCGGCCAACTCAACGACGTGGCGCTGAAGCGCGGCGCGGTCATCGACGACACGCCATTGCTGCCGAGCCTGTTCGGTCTGTCGGACGCGATCAAGCGGGTGGTCGTTCCGGTTCTCGCCGACGGGAAGCCGGTCGGAACGCTGCTCGTCGAGGTTGACCAGACGCGATCGCTTGAGACCCTCACCCGCGCTTTCAGCGTCGTCGGGATGGTGACGGTCGGGCTGGCCGTGCTCGCGGTGATCCTGGTCGCCTTCGTGGTGACGCGTGGCACCGGTCTCGGCCGACAGAACAAGACCTTCGACCCGCGCACGCTGCCGCGCGACCCGCTAACCGACGTTCCGACGCGCTCCGGCCTGACGGCGACGCTCGAAGACGCAGTGGAGCGCGCGGCGGAATCCGATCAGCAGGTCGCGCTCATGATCGTCGGCCTCGACGGCTTTCGCGCGGTGAACGACATCTGGGGCCACGCCGCAGGCGACGAGGTGCTGCAGACGGCGGCGGAGCGGCTCCGCCCCTTCTCCAGCGGACCGGTTGGCGTGGCGCGCGTCGCCGGCGACGAATTCGCCGTCATCATCGAGGGCGAAGCCACGCAGGCGCTGCACAAGATCGCCAATGACATCCGCGCCGCGATCGGCGAGCCCTTCGAAGTCGAGGGAACCGCGATCCTGCTCGGCGCCTCCATCGGCACCGCGCTCTACCCGATCAACGCGGAGAGCGGCCAGTTCCTCTTCCGCGCCGCCGACAGCGCGCTCTCCAAGGCGAAGAAGCTCGGGCGCAACTCGCTCGCCGTCTTCGACACGGAGATGAAGGAGCGAATGGAGAAGAAGGCCGCACTCGAGCGCGACATGCGGCTTGCGCTTTCGCGCGACGAATACGTGGTCTTCTACCAGCCGCAGCTCGAGCTCGCCACGCAACAGCTGCGCGGTTACGAGGCGCTGGTGCGTTGGGAGCGGCCGAACGAAGGAATCCTGGCGCCGCGCGACTTCCTCGCGGTCGCCGAGGAAACGGGCCTGATTCGCGACATCGGGGACTGGGTGCTGCGGCGGGCCTGCACCGACGCCGCCGCATGGCTCGATTCCGGCGTCGTCGCCGTCAACTTCTCAGCTGCGCAACTCTACGCACCCGACGTCGACCAGAAAATCGCCAAGGTTCTGGAAGAGACCGGCCTTGCCCCCGGCCGGCTGGAGATCGAGGTCCCCGAGCACCTGTTCATGAGCCAGGCGGGGGAAATGATCGCGCTCTTGGAGCGTATCAAGGCGCTTGGCGTCCGCGTTGCAATGGACGACTTCGGCGGAGGCTATACGGGGCTAGCGGCGCTCGCACAGTTCCCCTTCGACAAGATCAAGATCGACCGCGCCTTCGTCAACCAGCTTACCGAGGATCCAGGGGTGGCGGCCATCGTCTCCGCCATCGTCGCACTCGGGCGCACGCTGAGCGTCGACGTCACGGCCGAGGGTGTGGAGACATCGGAGCAGGTCACACTCCTCAGGGCCGCAGGCTGCAGCATCGTGCAGGGCTTCCTGTTCGGGGCCCCGAAACGCAAGACCGACGGCGATGCGGAAGGCGAGGCACCTACAACAGATCTGGTGGAGGCGCCGGCTGCCGCTGCAAGCGGCTGATCCGTTCGAATTTTCGGCACCGACTTTATCGGAGGCTAAGGACACGCTGCTATCGGCTTGAGAGGCGGCGTGGAGCGGACGCGGGAGGGGCGCCTGTGACGAAAGGCGGGGGGAGTTGAGAGGAACCGAGAAGAAGCCGTTTACGACGGTCGTGACCCTGGTGCTCGTCGCGGTTGGCGTTCTCGCCGCCGTCTACGGGCTCGGGGAATATGCGATTGGCCGTATGATGCGGGACGACGCGCTAAGCACGGCGGAGCTGTGGTCTCGCGCGCTCGACCGCAACGGCGATCTCGAGACGACGCTCAAAGCCACCAGTCCCGAAGCCCTAGAAAGCACCCTCAGCATCGCGGCGATCGACCGCGTCCTCCTCATCCCCGCGAGCGGCGATCCGATAAGCTTTCACGGCGACAAGGCGCCCACCGAGCTTGCCGAGGTCGTCGCAAAGATCGCGGGTTCGCCGCAGCCGCTCTATGCCATGAAAAGCGGCTCCTACACGCTCGATTCGGTGAGCTGGATCGCCCACCACCCGTACCACACCTGGGTTGTCCTGCCGCCGGCCCGGGAAGGCGCCACGCGGCTCGCGGTACGCGTCGACCAGACGGCGACCATCACCGAACTGATATCGTCCTTCGCGCGCGAGGTGATGTTCAGCGGCGGCGTAGCCTTCATAACCTTCGTCTCCTTCATGGCCGGCTTCAACTATCGGCAGCGGCAACTCTCCGCCGAGAACGCCGCTATCCGCCTCCTCGCCCTCCACGACGAGCTGACCGGACTGCCAAACCGCAAGCAGTTCGAGGAATTCATGGCCGAGACGCTGGCGGGCGTGGAGCAGGAGGGCCACAAGGCGGCGCTCTTCGTCCTCGATCTCGACGGCTTCAAGGCCGTCAACGACACGCTCGGCCATCCCGTCGGCGATGGGCTTTTGAAAGCCTGCGGCAAGCGGCTCAAGGCCTCGCTTCGCGGCGGCGACCTTCTCGCCCGGCTTTCCGGTGACGAATTCGCCATCGTCGTGCCGCGCGTCGCCGACGCGGCCATGCTTGCGCCGCTCGCCGAACGCGTCTTGAACCTGCTCTCAAGCCCGTTCCGCGTCGAGGGGCATGAGATCCAGGTCGGCTGCTCAATCGGGCTCGCGGTCGCTCCCGACAACGGGTCTGATTTCGAGGCGCTGATTCGCAACGCCGATTTCGCGCTCTACCGTGCCAAAAGCGAGGGGCGCCGCACCTGGCGCTTCTTCGACCCGAAGATGGCGGAAGACCTCGCCAGCCGGCGGACGCTCGAAGACGGTCTCCGCCACGCCCTGGAGAACGACCACTTCGAGCTCGTCTACCAGCCGCAGGTGGCTCTCTCGACCGGCAGGGTGATCGGCTACGAGGCGATGCTCAGGTGGCGGCTCCCGGGCAAGGGGCTCGTTCCGGCATCGGTCTTCGTGTCGATCGCCGAGGAGACGGGGCTTGTCGTCCCGATCGGCGAGTGGGTGATCCGTCAGGCGGCGCGCGACTGTGAACGGCTCCCGGCTGACCGCCGCGTCGCGATCAACCTCTCAGCCACGCAGCTGAAGCGCGACGGCATCGAGAACTTCCTCCTCGACGCACTGAAGATTCACAAAATCCCGCCCGACCGAATCGAGATCGAGGTCAACGAGACGATCCTCGGGAGAAACGAGACCGACGCCTTCGGAAGGCTCGCCGCCATCCGCGACGCCGGCGTGCGCGTGGTCATGGATTCCTTCGGCGTCGGCACGCTGTCTCTCGGGTTGCTCTCCCGCTACTCCTTCGACAAGATCAAGATCGACCGCGCGTTCCTGCTCAACAACGACGAGCGGAAGAGCGCGGCGGTGCTTGCCGCCATTTGCAGCCTCGGCCACACGCTCGGCTTTGAGGTCGCCGGGCAAGGCGTGGAGACGATCGAGCACGCACAGCTTCTGCGCGCCGCCGGCTGCACCGAGGCGCAAGGCTATTACTTCGCGCCGCCCATGCCGCTCGATCAGCTCCTGGCGGAAGAGGAGCAGACGCAGCCAAAGTTGGCGCAGAGCGCCTAGCGGACGCCCCGTCGGGAAATGAAAAGAAAAGGGCGCCACGGAGGCGCCCTTTTCTTTTTCGCGATGAGATACGAGCCGTCAGGCGGCCGCGTCGTCGCTCTTGATCTCCTGGCCGCTCGCCTGGTCGACAACCTTCATCGAGAGCCGCACCTTGCCGCGCTCGTCGGAGCCGAGGAACTTCACCCAGACCTTGTCGCCTTCATTCACCACGTCCTTGACGTTGGCGACGCGATGCGGCGCGAGCTGCGAAACATGGACGAGCCCGTCGCGCGAACCGAAGAAGTTCACGAAGGCCCCGAAGTCCACGACCTTCACGACCGTGCCCTGATAGATCACGCCTGGCTCCGGCTCCGCAGCGATTCCCTGGATCCATTTCAGCGCGGCGCGGATCGACTCCGCATTCGCCGAGGCGACCTTGATCGTCCCGTCGTCCTCGACGTTGATCTTGGCGCCGGTCTTCTCGACGATCTCGCGGATCACCTTGCCGCCGGTGCCGATCACTTCGCGAATCTTGTCGACCGGAATCTTGATCATCTCGATGCGCGGCGCGTGCTCGCCGAGCTCGGCGCGGGCGTGGCCGAGCGCCTTCGACATCTCGCCGAGGATGTGCAGACGTCCATCCTTGGCCTGGTCGAGCGCCACCTTCATGATCTCCTCGGTGATGCCCTGGATTTTGATGTCCATCTGCAGCGAGGTGATGCCGGCCTCGGTGCCGGCGACCTTGAAGTCCATGTCGCCGAGGTGATCCTCGTCGCCGAGAATGTCGGAGAGCACTGCGAAGCGGTCCTCTTCTTTGATGAGGCCCATGGCGATGCCGGCGACCGGCGCCTTCAAGGGCACACCGGCATCCATCAGCGCCAGTGAGGTCCCGCACACCGTCGCCATCGAGGACGAGCCGTTCGAACTCGGTGATCTCGGAGACGACGCGCAGCGTGTAGGGGAATTCATGGTTCGCCGGCAGGATCGGACGAACGGCGCGCCAGGCGAGCTTGCCGTGGCCGATCTCGCGGCGGCCGGGCCCGCCCATGCGGCCGGCCTCGCCGACCGAGTAGGGAGGGAAATTGTAGTGCAGCATGAAGCGCTCCTTGTAGGTGCCCTCCAGGCTGTCGATCATCTGCTCGTCCTCACCGGTGCCGAGCGTCGCGACGACAAGCGCCTGCGTCTCGCCGCGGGTGAAGAGCGCCGACCCATGCGTGCGCGGAAGCACGCCGACCTCGGAGAGGATCGGGCGGACCGTCTTCAGATCACGACCGTCGATGCGGCTCCCGGTGTCGAGAATGTTCCAGCGGACGATCTTGGCTTGCAGATCCTTGAAGACCGCCGCCACCTTCTCCTTCTCGAAGCGCGGCTCGGCGCCTTCCGGAAACATCGCCGCCATCACCTTCGCCTTCACCGCGTCGACCGCGGCATAGCGCTCCTGCTTGACGGTGTGCTTGTAGGCGGCGCGGAGATCGGTCTCGGCGATCGCCAGCATGGCTTGCTCGATCTCCGAAACGTCGCCCTGCTTGAAGTCGCGCGGCTCCTTGGCCGCGCGTTCCGCCAGCTTGATGATCGCTTCGATCACCGGCTGGAAGGAGCGGTGGCCGAACATCACGGCGCCGAGCATGATGTCCTCGGAAAGCTCATGCGCCTCCGACTCCACCATGAGCACGGCATCGGCCGTGCCGGCGACGACGAGGTCGAGCTGCGAGGTCTTCACGTCCTCCACCAGCGGATTGAGCACGTAGCTGCCGTTGATGTAGCCGACTCGCGCAGCGGCGATCGGGCCCATGAAGGGCACGCCGGAGAGCGTCAAGGCCGCCGACGTCGCGACCAGGCCGACGATGTCGGGATCGTTTTCCAGGTCGTGCGAAAGCACGGTGACGACAATCTGCGTCTCGTTCTTGTAGCCCGCGGCGAAGAGCGGCCGGATCGGCCGGTCGATCAGGCGCGAGGTCAGTGTATCCTTTTCGGTCGGGCGCCCTTCGCGCTTGAAGAAGCCGCCCGGAATGCGGCCGGCGGCGTAGTAGCGCTCCTGGTAGTTCACGGTCAGCGGGAAGAAATCGAGGCCCGGCTTGGGCTCCTTCATGGAGACGACCGTGGCGAGAACCGTCGTCTCGCCATAGGTGGCGAGCACCGCGCCATCGGCCTGGCGGGCCATGCGCCCGGTTTCGAGCACGAGCTTCCGCCCGCCCCATTCCAATTCAACTTTCTGCGTATCAAACATGCCTAGTCCTTTCGTTCGGATGCAGGATAGGCCATGCGCAAGACGGCGGGGCGCTTCGGAGGCTGGAATCCAGCTTCATGAAGCGACCGGCGATCCTGCCATGGCCCAGGTTCCTGCGTTCTTGGACAAATGCGCTGGCGACCCTTGTCGCCTAAGCGCAAGCGCCATGCGCCGCCTTAGCGGCGCAGTCCAAGGCGCGAGATGAGCGCCTGATAGCGCTCGGTGTCCTTCGTCTTCAGATAGTCGAGAAGCCGACGGCGCTGCGAAACGAGCTTCAGGAGTCCGCGACGCGAATGGTTGTCCTTCACGTGGCTCTTGAAATGCTCGGTGAGATTGGAAATGCGCTCCGACAGGATGGCGACCTGCACTTCGGGCGAACCCGTGTCGCCGGATTTCGTCGCGTATTCCTTCATCAATTCCTGTTTGCGATCAGGCGTGATCGACATCGGGTTTTCCTCGGTTTTCGGTGCCGGAGCGCTCTCGCGCCGCAGCTAGATTGAACACACGCTTGGGATTGAAGGCGCCCTTGTCGACCTCGCCGAGCGCGACGGGAAGACCGCCGAATATCGCGTAAGCAGGGCCGGACATGACGGGCGCATCCCGTCCTCTCAGGATGACGGCCTGGCCACGTCTGAGCCTCGCCGCATCCCTCTCGGTCATGGCGAGCGCCGGGATGTCGTCCAGCGCCGTCGCAACCGAAAGCAGAGCCTCCGCGGCCAGAAGGCCCTCGGAAGTCCCGGCCTTATGACGCAACTCCTCCAGCTTTTCCAGCGAAATCATGTCGGCCTCGGCGAACGGGCCAACCGCCAGCCGGCGCAGCGCGACAACGTGGCCGTGCGTGCCGAGCCGCCGCCCCATATCGCGCGCCAGCGCGCGGACATAGGCGCCTTTTCCGCATTCGGCGAGGAAAACGGCGTGGTCCGGGTCGGGGCTCTCGAGAAGCTCAAGGCGGTGGATCAGGATCTCGCGCGGCTCAAGCTCAACGATCTCGCCTTCGCGGGCGAGGTCATAGGCGCGCTCGCCGGCGATCTTGATGGCGGAGAAACGCGGCGGAACCTGCTGAATGGCGCCGGTGAATTCCGGCAGAATCGCGCGGAGTTCCTCGTCCGTCGGACGCACATCGCTCGTCGCCGCGGCAGGACCCTCGGCGTCGTCGGTCGTGGTCTCGACACCCCAGCGGACGGTGAAGCGATAGACCTTGCGGCCATCCATGACAAGGCTGACGGTCTTCGTCGCCTCGCCAAGCGCGATCGGCAGCGAGCCGGAGGCGAGCGGATCGAGCGTGCCGGCATGGCCCGCCTTGGCGGCGTCGAAGAGACGCTTCACGCTCGCCACCGCCGCCGTCGACGTCATGCCGACCGGCTTGTCGAGAACGAGCCAGCCGTCGACTTTCCTGCCCTTGTCGCGGCGGCCCATCAGTCGTCATCCTTGTCATCACGTTGCTTCTTCGCTTGAGCATGATCTTGTCCGGATCAGATCGCGCGCCACCTCCGGCGAACGGAGCAACGCGTCGATCCGCGCATCATCCTCGAAGCGCGTGTCGAGGCGAAATTTCAGGTCGGGCATCGAGCGCATCTGCTTCAGCGCCGGCGTGATCCTTCCGCGCAAGAGCGCGCAGTGCTGTGGTTGAGCGTCGCGACGAGCTGTTCCGGATCGTCTCTTGAAGCAAGCGGTGCGACGAGCACCATCGCGTGTTTCAGATCCGGCGACATGCTGCACTTCGGCGAAGGAGATCAGCACGCCATCAAGCTCCGGCCCTGCCTCGCCGCGCGCGAAGACCTCGGCGAGCGCGTGGCGCACCAAGTTCGCCAACGCGGAGCTGCCGCTGCGAGGGACCTGATTTGGAACGGTGCGTGTCAGCGTTAGGCATTGTTTCTTATCGTTGTCGTTGGCCGAACCCTCTCGCAGCTGGAGAGGGCGTCGCCGGAGGCGACGGGTGGGCGTGCAGCGCGGCCGGTTTTGGCACGAAGGCCGCAGCCCTCATCCGGCTGCTCGGCAGCCGCCCCCTCCCTAGCGGAGAAGGCGCACGCTCCGCAACGCCCTAGAGCGTCCGAGCGATCTCCTCGACGCGGTAGCACTCGATCACGTCGCCGACCCGCATGTCCTCGTATTTCTCGAACGCCATGCCGCATTCCTGACCGGACGGCACTTCGCGCACCTCGTCCTTGAAGCGCTTCAGCGTCGAGAGCTTGCCTTCGTGGACGACGACGTTGTCGCGGATCAGACGCACGCTCGCGCCGCGCTCCACCTTGCCTTCGGTGACCCGGCAGCCGGCCACCTTGCCGGCCTTGGAGATGTTGAAGATCTCCAGGATCTCGGCGTTGCCGAGGAAGGTCTCGCGCCGCTCCGGCGATAGCAGACCCGACATCGCAGCTTTGATGTCGTTCACCAGGTCGTAGATGATGTTGTAGTAGCGGATTTCGATGCCTTCGCGCTCCGCCGCCTGGCGCGCCTGCGAGTTGGCACGCACGTTGAAGCCGATGATCGGGGCTTCGGAGGCCGCGGCAAGGCTGACATCCGATTCCGTGATGCCGCCGACGCCTGCATGCATGACCTGCGCGGCCACCTCTTCAGTGCCGAGCTTCTCCAGCGCCTGCACGATCGCTTCGACCGAGCCCTGCACGTCGCCCTTGATCAGGATCGGGAAGAGGCTCTTCCCCTGCGTGCCAAGGCGGCTCATCATCTGCTCGAGCGAGCCGCGCATGCCGGCGGCGTGCGCCGCAACCTTCTCGCGCTTCAGATTCTGACGGGTACTCGGTCACCTCGCGGGCGCGCGCCTCCGTTTCCACCACGCCGAGACGGTCGCCCGCCTCCGGCGTCGACTGGAAGCCAAGCACCTCGACCGGCGTCGACGGACCGGCCTCGCGGATCTGCTCGCCGTGATCGTCGATCAGCGCACGCACACGCCCCCATTCGGCGCCCGCCACGATGATGTCGCCGACATGCAGCGTGCCGCGCTGCACGAGCACGGTCGCCACCGGCCCACGCCCGCGGTCGAGCTGCGCCTCGATCACAATGCCCTCCGCCTGGCGGTCGGGATTGGCCTGCAGGTTGAGGATTTCCGCCTGCAGCAGGATCGCTTCGAGCAGCTTGTCGAGATTGGTGTGCTTCAGCGCCGAGACTTCGACCTCGAGCGTGTCGCCGCCCATCGATTCCACCACGATCTCGTGGCTCAGAAGCTCGGTCCTGACGCGGCTCGGATCGGCGCCCTGCTTGTCGATCTTATTGATCGCCACAATGATCGGGACGCCGGCGGCGCGGGCGTGACTGATCAATTCCACCGTCTGCGGCATCACGCCGTCGTCGGCGGCAACCACAAGGATCGCGATGTCGGTCGCCTGCGCGCCGCGGGCGCGCATCGCGGTGAATGCTTCGTGGCCCGGCGTGTCGATGAAGGTGATCTTCTGACCCGCCTTCTCGATCTGATAGGCGCCGATATGCTGCGTGATTCCGCCGGCCTCGGTGGAGACGACGTTGGCTTCCCGGATGGCGTCGAGAAGCGATGTCTTGCCGTGGTCGACGTGGCCCATGATCGTGACGACCGGCGGACGCGGCTTCAGCGTCTCCTCGGCATCCGGCTCATCGAAGAGCCCCTCCTCGACGTCGGACGCGGCGACGCGGCGGACGTGGTGCCCCATCTCCTCGGCCACGATCTGCGCCGTGTCTGCATCGAGCACGTCGGTGATCTTCACCAGCTGGCCGTCTTTCATCAGCAGGCGGATCACGTCAACGGCGCGTTCCGCCATGCGGTTCGCGAGCTCCTGCACGGTGATCGCCTCGGGGATCACCACGTCGCGGACGATCTTCTCCTGCGACGGCATGAAGCCGTGCATCTGGCGCTGCTGCTTCTCGCGCTTGCGTCTGACGGAGGCGAGCGAACGCTCGCGCTCGTTCTCTGACGTTTCAAGCGCGTTGGTCACGGTCAACCGCCCGCGCCGACGATCGCCGCCCGGCGCTGCCTTGGTGCGGGTCGGCTTCGGCGCCTCAAGCCGCTTCGCAGGGCGAAGCGCAACAGCGGCGGGACGTGCGGCGGCCGGGCTATCGGTCGTCGGATCGATGCGTGGCGCCGGCGCCGCTTCTTCGCCGAGGCGCTTGCGCGCCTCGTCCTCGCCGCGGCGGCGGGCCTGCTCATCGGTCCTGCTTACGCGCCTCTTCCTCGATCTGGCGGCGCTCCGCCTCGGTGCGCTCGCGCGTGAGACGCTCGTCTTCCTCGGCGCGGCGGCGCGTCTCGATCTCGGCGACACGACGCTCCTCGGCCTCGCGGACCCGCGCCTCGGCGAGCGCATGGGCACGCGCATCGCGCTCCTCTTCGGTGAGCGTGCGGAGCACGACGCCGCTCGAGCGCGAGCGCGGCTGTGCCGGCGCCTCCGTGTCGGGCTTGCGCAGGACGCGGGGGCGTGCGGGCTCCGGCGCGGCGGCCGGAGTCTCCTCCACGGCCGGCGCGGCTTCCGGCCGTTCTCCCGGCCCGGCGGCGCGACGCCGCTTGCGCTCGACCGTGACCGCCTTCGAGCGCCCGCCCGAAAAACTCTGGCGGACAGTGTCGGTGTCACGCTTCAGCGAAAGCGGCTTCCGCCCCACGCGCAGCGTCTTGTCATTGCTTGTCGTATCGCTCATGCATCAGATCCCAAGGGCTCGACCGCCCGGTGCTCAATCTCACCAAGACTCGCGCCAGAGTAGCGCTGGAGGCGGTTGGCCGCTTCCACGAAACTGTCGCCAGCCGGGCCCTGGAGCACGGCTGCATGTATCACATCTGACCGGCCGATTGCCAAACCCAATTCAGCCGCGCTGAATAGGCGGATAACGGACAGCGAAACGGCCGCTCCGAAACGCCGCTTGAGCGCCTGCTGCATCTTGCGAACGCCGTCGGCCGCGGCATCGGATGCGATCACGAGCGCGGCGAGGCGTTCGCCCGAAACCGCCGCCTCGACCTTGGCGAATCCGGCGGCGACCGCGCCGGCCTTTCGCGCCAGCCCGAGCCGGCCCAGCGCATAGTCCTTGAGCCGCGCGGCAATCACATCGGGAAGATCGGCGGACGGCTGCAGATTCTGCTTCAGTCCGCGCGAAAAGACGTTCCGCTTCACCGCCTCGGCGACTGTTTCGCGCGTCGCGTCGACCCAGATGCCGCGGCCGGGGAGCTTGGCCTTCAAATCCGCGACGACCGTCCCGTCGGGCGCGGCGACAAAACGGATCAGCCGGTTTTCGGGCACGACCTCGCGGGTGACCGCGCACATACGCGTGCGGCCCTTGAGATGCCCATTCGCGGCTTCCTTATCCTTCAGCGCTTCCGTCAAACGGTCGCTGCCTCCGTCTCGGCTGGTGCCTCTTCTGCCGCGGGCGGCGGTGCAAGATCCGCCTCGGTCACGAGACCGGCCTTGAGCCGCGCCGCCATGACGATCGCCTCCGCCTCCTGACGCGGGATCTCGAAGCTTGAGAGCGCGCCCTCGAAGCGTTTCGTCTCGCCGTCCTTGCGCTCGCTCCAGCCGACAAGATCGTCGGCGGCGCAATAAGCAAGGTCCTCGAGCGTGCGGATGTCGTTCTTGCCGAGCGCAACCATCATCGCGGTCGTGATGCCGGGAACCTCACGGACCGAATCCTCGACGCCGAGCTTCTTGCGCTCTTCGTCCTGCTCGACCTCCACCTTCTCCAGATATTCGCGCGCTCGCGCCTGCAGCTCCTCCGCCGTCTCGTCGTCGAAGCCTTCGATCGAGGCGATCTCGTCGCGCTCGACCAAAGCGATCTCTTCAACGCTGGCGAAGCCTTCGGAGGCGAGAAGCTGCGCCACCATCTCGTCGACGTCGAGCGCATCCATGAACAGCTGCGAGCGCTCCTGGAACTCCTTCTGGCGGCGCTCCAATTCCTCATCCTCGGTCAGGATGTCGATGTCCCAGCCGGTCAACTGCGAGGCGAGGCGCACGTTCTGGCCGCGGCGTCCGATGGCGAGCGACAGCTGATCGTCGGGGACGACCACCTCGATGCGCTCCGCTTCCTCGTCGAGAACCACCTTGGTGACTTCGGCCGGCTGCAGCGAGTTGACGATGAAGGTCGCGGCGTCCGGCGACCAGGGGATGATGTCGATGCGCTCGCCAGCAAGCTCGCCGACCACCGCCTGCACACGGCTGCCGCGCATGCCGACGCAGGCGCCGACCGGGTCGATCGAGGTGTCGTGCGAGACGACGGCGATCTTGGCGCGGCTGCCCGGATCGCGCGCAACCGACTTGATCTCGATGATGCCGTCGTAGATTTCCGGCACCTCCATGGTGAAGAGCTTCGCCATGAACTGCGGGTGCGTGCGGGAGAGGAAGATCTGCGGGCCCCGCTGCTCGCGGCGCACGTCGTAAACATAGGCGCGCACCCGGTCGCCGTAGCGGAAGGTTTCTCGGGGGATCATCTCGTCGCGGCGGATGATCGCCTCGCCGCGGCCGAGATCGACAATGACGTTGCCGTATTCGACGCGTTTCACCGTGCCGTTCACGATCTCGCCGATGCGGTCCTTGAAATCCTCGTACTGGCGGTCGCGCTCAGCCTCGCGCACCTTCTGCATGATCACCTGCTTCGCCGACTGGGCGGCGATGCGGCCATAATCGAGCGGCGGAAGCGGCTCGGAGATATAGTCGCCGACCTGCGCTGCGGGATTGCGCGAACGCGCATCGTCGACGGATATCTGAGCGGAGTCGTTCTCCACGAGATCGACCACCTCGAGCAGCCGCTGCAGCTTTATCTCGCCGGTCTTCTCGTCAATCTCGGCGCGCACGTCGGTCTCGGCGCCGTAGCGGGACTTCGCCGCCTTCTGGATCGCGTCCTCCATGGCGCCGATGACGATGCGGCGATCGATCGTCTTCTCGCGCGCGACCGCGTCCGCGATCTGCAGGAGTTCCAGTCTGTTTGCACTGACAGCCATCTTGCTTCAGCTCCGTTTCGTCAAATTCAAGCGTCGGACTTTTCGAGGGCGGCGGCGCTCCGACGTAGCGCCGCCTTGATCAAATCATCGGTGAGAACGAGCCGCGCCTCGCCGATCTGATCGATCGGCAGCCAGGCCTGGTCCGCCTCGCCTTCCTTCGAAGCATCAAGGCGGATGCCTGCGGCACCGTCCTTCACCCCAAGCAGGATGCCGCGAAAGCGCTTACGCCCGTTCACGGCCGTCTCCATCTCGACCTTCGCCTCGTGGCCGGCCCAGTTCTCGAAATCCTTGGCGCGGGTCAGCGGCCGGTCGATACCGGGGGAGGATATCTCCAAATGGTATTCGCGGCTGATCGGGTCGGCCACGTCCATTGCCGGCGAGACGTTGCGCGACAGCAGCTCGCAATCCTCCACCGTCATCGTGCCGTCGGGGCGCTCCGCCATGATCTGTACTGTCATCCCGTTCAAGCCGGAAACCTTCACGCGCACCAGCTCGTAGCCGAGATCGGTGGCGATCGGCTCCACGATGTTAGCGATGCGGGCCTCAATACCCGTTTCACGCGTCAGACGACGGCCGTCCATTCAACCTCTCGCCCGGCTCCCGGACGCAAGCGCCCTTCGGGCAACAAAAAAGAGCGGGCCCCGCGGGACCCACCCTCGATTGGATTCGAGATGTGTTAGCGTGATATAGGCTCAAGGCCCGCCCCGCGCAAGCGTGGAATTCATCAACAGAATCACGGCACAAACTTGTGGAATGGTCGGCTTTGCGGACCTGTGCAGCGAAAGGCACACGAGCGCGTTTAAGGAACATGCTATGTGCGATGTCCGTTGCGAGGCCGAGCCCTAGGAGGTGCGCGTGAGAATGTTCCGTCCCTTGCTCCTGATAGCGCCTTTGCTGGCGACGCCTTTCCTGGCGACTGCGGCGAGCGCCGACGACTTCCCCAAGATCGTCCGCACCATCCTCGATCGCCAGACCGACGGCCCGCTGGCGCAGATGGATTCCAAGCGCCGCAGCCGGATGACCGACTGTGTGGTCGACACGCTCGGCGACCTTCCTCCCGGCTCCAAGCGGAAGATCGTCGAGGCAGGTAACCTGGAAGCGCAAGAGCACGCATTCGGGCAGGTGGTGGACGAGGAGCACGCCAGATGGCGGAAAAATATCGCCAGGGCCTGCGGTCAGATCGCCACCGATCCGTAACCGTTCGCGGAGCCGGCGGCTCGGCTCAGCCTGACGCTGCGTAAGCGAGAATCGCCGCAGACAGGTCCTCGATCGCCGTTCCGACCGACTTGAAGAGCGTAATCTCGGCATCCGATTTCCGGCCGCCGACCTTGCCCCGGCAAAGGTCGGCGAGGTCGCCGACAATGTCGGATTCGGCAATGATCCCGGCGGCGAGCGGCTGGACGATATCGCCAGCCTCATGCAGGGCGCCCGCGCGCGTATCGACGAAGATGCGGGCGCGCCTCACCGCCTCGTCATCGCACTCGCGCATCGTCGACGCGAAGGCGCCGACCAGATCGAGGTGCGCGCCCGGCTTCAGCCACGCGCCTTTCACAAGCGGCTCGGTGGAAAGCGTCGCGCAAGAGACGACGTCCGCGGCGCGGACTGCCGTTTCGAGATCGCGCGTCGCTCTGACCGAATAGGCGCGCCCTGTGAGCTTTTCCGCCAGATCTTCGGCACGTCCGGGCTTGTGGTTCCAGACGAGGACTTCTGCGATCGGGCGGTTGCTCGCATGCGCTTCGATCAAATAAGGCGCCAGCGCGCCGGCGCCGACCATCACCAGGCGGCGCGCGTCTTTGACGGCGAGATAGGAGGCCGCGAGCGCCGAGGCGGCTGCCGTGCGCCAGAGCGTCAGCGCCTGCCCGTCGATCGCCGCAAGCGGCGCGCCGGTCGCCCCGTTCATAAGCAGATACGTGCCCATGATGCTCGGCAGGCCGCGCGCGGCGTTCCCAAGACAGACGGAGACGATCTTCACGCCGAGGAATGCTCCTTCCGAGCCGTCGCGGTTCCAGGCCGGCATCAGAAGCAGCGTCGCGGGCGGCTCGCCCGGCCTCCCGATTGCGTGGTGATGGCGCGTCGGCGCTTCAATCTCGCTTTGAAAGGCGCGGCGGAGCGCCTCGATCAAAGCGGGAAACGTGAAAGCCTCGGCAAGGCCTTCGGCCGAGATGATCCGCATCGCCTGCTTCAGCCGCGCCCGGGGCGAGGCAGGAAGCCGGCAGTCTCAGGCGGAGGTGCGGGGCTGGGCGATGGCCGCTCCGCCCGGCTTTCATAAGGGAGCGCATCGCGGCGCGCGCGCGAGCGCCGCCGCAACTGGCTCATCCAGGCGACCAGTCCGCCAACCAGAGCGCCGAGGAGGAAGAGGATGAAGGCGAGCTGATAGAGCGGCAGATCAAACTTCAGGACCGGGTCGCCGCCGTCAAAAGGATTGAGATGCACCGTCACGCTCTGGCCGTTGGCGACGGCGAGCGCCAACGCTGCGGCCAGGATCGGCAGCAGGATGACCCACTTCAAAATCGTTCCGAGCGTGCGGAGCAACTCACCCTCCGGTGGTATTAAGGCGCTCCCGCATGTCCTTCCCGGTCTTGAAGAAGGGCACGTATTTTTCCGACACGACCACCTGTTCGCCGGTGCGCGGATTTCGGCCGGTGCGGGCGGGGCGGTTCTTCACCGAAAACGCCCCGAACCCGCGCAGTTCCACCCTGTCGCCCTGCGCCAGCGCGGACACGATCTCCTCCAGGATGGCGTTGACGATATGCTCCACGTCGCGCTGAAACAGATGCGGGTTGCGCGAGGCAATTCGCTCGATGAGCTCCGACTTGATCACCGATGGCCCCCCTAGCGATCCGACTGCTCGAAAAGCGGAGCCTGCCAAACGGATAGGAGACCGTCAACTGCAAGTCCGCGCGATAGAATTCCGGCTGTGCCGGCGTCAATTCCCAGAAGCCGTGCAAAGCCGGCAAACGCGCTCGACTGGAACATGGCGAGATAGGACTCGTCGGGTTTCCATTCCCGCGTCGGAAGGTCCTCCGGAACATCCTTCGAAGAGGCCAGCCATGCGCGCGCCTCAGGGTCGCTGCCGACGTCGTCGATGAGCTTCAGGCGAAGCGCCTGCCGGCCGGTGTAGATGCTGCCGTCGGCGAGCCTGCGCGCCTCGGCTTCGGGAATGTTGCGGCGGTCGGCGACCAGGCCGACGAACCAGTTATAGGTGTCGTCGACCACCGATTTCAGCATCGCGGTCGCCGCCGGATCGGGCGCCTTGAAAAGCGACGGCTCGCCTTTGAGTGGAGCGCTTTTCACTTCCTCGTACTGGGCCCCGACCTTCTGCAAGAGCTCCTCGAAATGGCCGAACTGGAAGATCACGCCGATCGAGCCGGTGATTGCGGTTTCGCGCGCGACCACGTGGTCCGCGGCGATCGCGGTCATGTAGGCAGCCGACGCCCCGAGTCCGTCGATCACCGCGACGACAGGCTTCTTCGCCGAGGCGCGGCGGACGGCATTGTAGAGCGCCTCGCCGCCCGTGGCGGCGCCGCCGCCGGAATCGATATGAAGTAGAATCGCCTTGACGGCGCTGTCCTTGGCGGCGCGGTCGATGACCTTCACCGCATCGGGACGTGTGGTGATGAAGCCGTCGACCTTGATGTCGGCGACCTGGCCGCGCGCCGCGGGGCCGATGCCGTCCTTGTCCCAGAGAAGGCTCGCGCCTGCAACGATCGCCAGCGCAAGGATCAGAAACGCGGTGATCCGCCAGAAGCTGGCGCGGCGGCGCAGACGCCGACGCTCCAGGATCGCTTCAGTATCCATTGCTCGCTCTCCAGATTCAGCCTCAATGAAGCTCAGCGCCAAGCATCTTCGACCGACAGGCGCCTGAAGTCATTGAGTTTGCTCAAAGTCCGCGCCTGACCCCTACCGCGACGCTCGCCGCCCGGCAAGGCATGTCTCGCCATCGCATCGATCGGCTTCTGGCCCGGAGCACGCCGGCTCTGCTAGCCTTTCGCCCATGAACCAGCTTGAGCCGGGTGAGTCGTCTGCCGAAGCGAGCGCCGCGGCAGGGCGTGATGCGGCGACCCGTGTCACGCCGATGATGGAGCAGTACGTCGAAATCCGGGCGGCCAACCCGGACTGCCTGCTCTTCTATCGCATGGGCGATTTCTACGAGCTGTTCTTCGACGACGCGGTGACGGCGTCACGCGCGCTCGGCATCGCGCTCACCAAGCGCGGCAAGCATCTCGGCGACGACATCCCGATGTGCGGTGTGCCCATCCACGCCGCCGACGACTATTTGCAGAAGCTGATCGCGCAGGGTTTCCGCGTCGCCGTCTGCGAGCAGATCGAGGATCCGGCGGAAGCCCGCAAGCGCGGCTCGAAGACAGTGGTGAAGCGTGCGGTGACGCGGCTCGTAACGCCGGGCACGATCACCGAGGACCGGCTGCTCGATTCAAATCGCAACAACTACCTCGCGGCGATCGTCAGAAGCGCGGCAAGCGACGGCGCCGACCGCCACGCGCTCGCCTGGATCGACATCTCGACCGGCGAATTCCGCATGAGCGAATGCGCGCCCGGAGGCCTTGCCGCCGCGCTTGCGAGGATCGAGCCGCGTGAGGTGCTGCTTCCGGAACGCGCGGCGGAGGATGCGGCGCTCCGCGCAACGATCGGCGCGTCAGGTGCGGCGCTGACCTCGCTGCCGCAGGCCTTCTTCGACGCCGCGACGGCGGAGGCGCGGCTCGCCGATCTCTTCGGCGTCAAATCGATGGAAGCGTACGGCAATTTCAGCCGCGCGGAGCTCTCGGCCGGGGCCGGGCTGATCGCCTATGTGGACAAGACGCAGGTCACCAAACGTCCGCCGATCGAGCCGCCGCGACGCCTGAGCGACCGTGACACGATGCGCCTCGACGCGGCGACGCGCATCAACCTGGAGCTCTTCCGCTCCATCTCGGGCGGTCGCGAGGGGACGCTTCTTGCCGCGATCGACCGCACAAAAAGCGCCGCTGGCTCGCGGCTTCTCGCGGAGCGGCTGGCAAGCCCGCTCGCCGATCCGGCGAAGGTCGACGAACGGCTCGACGAGGTCGAATTCTTCCTGCAGCGGCCGGCGCTGCGGGCCGGGATCAGGGGAGCGCTCTCCGGCCTCTCCGACATGCTGCGCGCGCTTTCGCGTCTCGGACTCGACCGCGGCGGCCCGCGCGACCTCGACATGATCCGCGCCGGCCTGGAGGCCGGCCAAGACATTTATCAGACGTTGCAAGATGCGGATCGTGGCGAAAACCCGGACTCACGATCTTCCGCCGCCGGTCCGGGTGCTCTTCTGGGCGTCGTCCGGGAGCAACTGGCGCGGCTCGCCGGAACGCTCGGCGGCGCGCTTGCCGACGACCTGCCGCTCCTGAAGCGCGATGGCGGGTTCGTGCGCGCCGGCCACGACGCAACGCTCGACGAGGCGCGCGGTCTTCGCGACGAGAGCCGCCGCGTGATCGCCGGCCTGCAGGCGCGCTACGCCGAGGAGACCGGCATCCGCTCGCTCAAGATCCGGCACAACAACGTGCTCGGCTATTTCGTCGAGGTGACGGCCGGCCAGGCGCAGGCGCTGACCTCCGAGGGCGGCGAAAGATTCATCCATCGGCAGACGATGGCGAGCGCCATGCGCTTCACCACGACGGAGCTCGGCGCGCTTGAGCAGAAGATCGCGAGCGCTGCGGAGCGCGCGCTTTCAATCGAGCTTCAGATCTTCGACGATCTTTGCGCGGGCGTCGCGGCGGAGGACACGGCGATCCGCGGCGCGGCGCAGGCGCTTGCGGAGATCGACGTGGCGGCGGCGCTCGCCGAACTGGCGGAGCGCGACGGCTATGTGCGGCCGAAGGTCGACTTGAGCCTCGCCTTCAAGATCGAGGGCGGACGCCACCCCGTCGTAGAACAGGCGCTGAAGCGCGAAGGCCAGAGCTTCGTCGCGAACGACTGCGATCTCGGTCCTTCGAGGCTCGCTCCGCTCGCACCTCAGGATGAGGGCGTCGATGGGGCTGGTTCGATCTGGCTGCTTACCGGCCCGAACATGGCCGGCAAGTCGACCTTCCTGCGCCAGAACGCGCTGATCGCCATTTTGGCGCAGGCGGGGAGCTACGTGCCGGCGCGCGCCGCGCATATCGGCATCGTCGACGCCGTGTTCTCCCGCGTCGGCGCGGCCGACGACCTTGCGCGCGGCCGATCGACCTTCATGGTGGAGATGGTCGAGACGGCGGCGATCCTGAACCAGGCGGGGCCGCGCGCGCTCGTCATCCTCGACGAGATCGGCCGCGGCACGGCGACCTTCGACGGGCTCTCCATCGCCTGGGCGACGATCGAGCACCTTCACGACGTGAATTTTTCCCGCGCGCTGTTCGCGACGCATTACCACGAGCTGACGGCGCTTTCCGCCAAGCTCAAGCGCGTCACCAACGCGACGATGATGGTGAAGGAATGGAAGGGCGACGTGGTCTTCCTGCACGAAGTGGCGCCGGGCGCCGCCGACCGCTCCTACGGGATACAGGTGGCGAAGCTCGCGGGACTCCCCGCCGTCGTCGTCAAGCGCGCCAGGCAAGTGCTCGACATACTCGAAAAAGGCGACCGCGCGCGGCCGGTCTCCATCATCGACGATTTGCCGCTCTTCTCCGCCGCTCGCGCCGAAAAGGAGGAAGCGAAGGAGAATCCGGCACTGACTGCGCTCGAAGCGATCAATCCCGACGAGCTCTCGCCGAAGGAGGCGCTGGAAACGCTCTATGAGCTGAAGCGGCTGGGGAGCGAGAAGAAGAAACTCTAGGACCGAGACGGCGAAGCGTGCGGGATGGACCCGGATGCCGCCTGCGGGTGGCGCGTTGGGGCGGGATGCGATAGTCGGCGGGCGGAGGTTTTGCGATGTCAGCGATCACGCTTTCGGCCGTCACGAAGCGCTTCGGCGAGACGACCGCGGTCGACCGCGCGACGCTTGAGATTTCGCGCGGCGAGTTCGTCGCGCTGCTCGGGGCCTCGGGCTGCGGGAAGACGACGCTGCTTCGGATGATCGCCGGCTTCGAGACGGTGACGCAAGGCACGATCGCGTTCGACGGCGCGGTCGTTGCCGGAGACGGGCGGCACCTGCCGCCGGAGGACCGCGGCGTCGCCATCGTGTTCCAGTCCTACGCGCTGTGGCCGCACATGAACGTCGCGGAGAATGTCGGCTATCCGCTGCGCGTGCGGGGGCTGGGGGCGGCAGACCGGCGCGCACGCGTGCGCACAGCGCTCGAAGCGGTCGACATGGCCGGCTACGAGGAACGCCGGACGGCGGAGCTTTCCGGCGGGCAGCGCCAGCGTGTTGCGCTTGCCCGCTGTCTGACGATGGACCCCTCGATCGTGCTCCTCGACGAGCCGCTCGCCAATCTCGACGTGCATCTCAAGGCGGCGATGGAGGACGTCTTCCAAGCCTTCCACGAGCGTACCGGCGCGACGATGATCTACGTCACGCACGACCAAAGCGAGGCTATGGCGATCGCCGACCGCATCGCCGTCATGGACGCCGGGCGGATCCTGCAGGCGGCGGATCCGATGACGCTCTATCGCCAGCCGGCGGTCGCGGAGGTGGCGCGCTTCATCGGGCAAGGGCGCGTCATCCCCTGCCGGGAGATCGGGCCCGCGGGCGACGGCCGCCGCGAGATCGATCTTTTTTCAACGCGCTTCGTCGTGCGCGGGAACGGCAACGGCGGTGCGGCGACGCATGTCTGCATCCGGCCGGAGGATCTGGCGATGTCGGCGGAGGGATCGGATGCGGGCTTTCGCGCGCGGGTGCTGAAATCGACCTACAAAGGCGGCTACGTGCTGGTCGAGCTGGCGCCTGCGGCGGACCCTCAGGCGGTGCTCGTCGCTCAGGCGGAGGAGCCGATGCAGCGCGGGACAGACGTTCGCGTCACGCTGCGCGACGGTTGGCTGCTCGGCGGCTGAGCCGCGCCCCGCGCACGCTCAATTCGTCCAGGGAAGAACGCCGCGCGGCATGGCGCGGGCGAAGAGCGAGGTCGTCAGCATGAGGACGACGATGACCGCGACGGTCACGGCGGCGACGGCGGAGGCAAGCACCGAGTAACCGCCATCGTCGAGGTTGAAGACGACAACGCCGAGCGTCTCCTTGCCGGACGACCATAGAAGCGCGGAGACGGTGAGCTCGTTGAAGCTCGTCATGAAGACCAGGATACCGCCGGCCGCGGCGGCGGGCGCGAGCAACGGAAAGAGGATCGTGCGCAGGCGGAAGAGGAAGCGTGCGCCGGTCATGCGGGCGGCTTCCTCCAGGCTGCGGTCGGTCTGGTGCACGGCGCTCACGACCGGGCGGAGCGCCAGCGTCAGGAAGCGCGCGAGATAAGCGAAGAGGATGATCCAGATCGTGTTGTAGATGCTGAAGCCGACGACCGGCAGCGGTAGGATGAAGAGGAGGATGCAGGCGATCGCCAGGACCACGCCCGGCAGCGCGTAGGGAAGCTCGGCAGCGAGGTTCAGCACGGTCAGCACCCAGTTGCGCCTCCAGACGATGAAATAGGCGAGCGGCAGCGCGATCGCCATCAGGATGAGCGAGGCGGAAAGCGCCAGGAAGAAGGAGTTGCGGAAGGCGCGCACCGTCACCTGCTGGCGCATCAGCACCTCCACGTAATTGTCGAAGGTGAAGGTGTCGGGCGAAAGCGGCACCCCGTAAGCGCTGACGAGCGACGTCGCCACCAGCGCCAGCAGCGGCATCACCAGGATCGCCGCGATCACCAGCCAGCATGCGAGCTCCACGATCAGGCGCCAGCGGCCGAGCCGATAAAGCAGTGGCTGCGAGGGCGCGCCGATGGTGCGGTAGTCGCGGCGGCCGAGCATCAGCGCCTGCAGGAAGAAGCCGCCGAAGGCGATCACCCCGATCACCACGGCGAGGATCGCCACCTGGCTGATGATGCCGGGGCCGAAGCTCGCGAGCCGCTGATAGATCAAGGTGGGAAGCACCGTGTAGCCGGCCGGGATGCCGAGCAGCGCCGGGATGCCAAAATTGCCGATCGCAGAGACGAAAGCGAGCGCGCCGCCGGCGACGAGCGGCGGCGTCATCAGCGGCAGCACGATGTTGAAGATGACACGCGGCTGGCGGGCGCCGCAGGCGCGCGCCGCCTCCACCATCTCGCGCGGCATCGTGCGCAGCCCGGCGCGAAGCGCCAGAAAGACCAGTGGCGCGTGCTGGATGCCGAGGAGAAGCGCGATCCCCTTGGCGCTGTAGAGCGGGTGCGGCGAGCCGAGCGGCGGAGCGATGCCGAGCGTGTTCAGGAGCGCGCTCGACGGGCCCATGAGCTGCAGCCAGGAGAGCGCCGTCACCTGCGGCGGGATCATCAGCGGCAAGAGAAACGAGAAGACCAGAGCCGCCTTGCCGCGTATGTCGGTCAAGGCGACGACAAGCGCGAAGAGCGTGCCGAGCACGAGCGAGATCGCCGTGCCGGCGCTCGCAGTCACCAGCGAATGCGCGGTGGCGCGCCACGTGGCGCGCGAGGCGAGCGCCTTGGCGAAGGGCGACAGGTCGAAAGTGCCGCCCGGCGCCACCGCCTCCATCACGAGGCGGACGACCGGAACAACGCTCAGAAGACCGACGATAAGAACGAGGACGGCGAGCAGTATTTGCTCGTCGTCCAAGAGTCGCAGGCGGCGGCGCCTTGGCGCCACCGCGACTGCGTCAGCCGCCAAAGAGCTCGGAGAACTTCAGCTTGTTCTCCTCCTCGTGCGCCAGCGCGTCGGCGGCGTCGAAAGGCATCAGCTTGATCGTGTCCGCAGCGGGGAAGCCTTGCGGCGGCGTGACGCTCGGGTCGGCCGGGAGGTAGCCCTGCTCGGCAGCCAGCTTCTGTCCGTCGGCGGAAAGGAGGAAGGAGACGAAGGCCTTCGCCGCCTCAACGTTCTTGGCGGTCTTCAGAATCGCCACCGGTTCGGTGACGGCGGTGACGCCCTCGCTCGGGAAAACGAACTCCACTGGCGAGCCCTTGGCCTTCTCACGGATCGGCAGGTAGTCGACGATGACGCCGTACATCTTCTCGCCGCCAGCGACGGATTTCAGGATGCCGCCGTTACCGCCCGCCGCCTGCGCGCCGCCGTCCGCCAGCGCCTTGTAGTAATCCCAGCCGAGATCGGGGTTCTGGGTGAGCGCGGCAAGATGCACCAGCGCAGCGCCGGAGGTCAGCGGGCTCGGCATTGTCACCTGCCCTTTGGCTTCCGGTTTGACGAGATCCTTCCAGGAGGTGGGCTGCATCGGCGCGGCGGTGTTGTAGACGATGCCGGTGGTGATCAGCTTGGTGGAGAAATAGGTCTTGTCCTTGTCGTGGAGCGCCGGATCGTAGCGCGCGATGTCGGCCTCCGGAAAAGGCATCAGCCGATCGTCCTGCTTCAGTCCCTCCATGGTCACCATGTCGGCGATCAGGAGGACGTCAGGCTGCGGGTTGCCGGCGACGAACTCCGCTTCCAGCTTGGCCATGACTTTCGTCGTTCCGTCGCGGATCCATTCCACTTCCACGTCGGGATATTTCGCCTTGAAAGCATCGACCGTCTTCTGCGCGTCCTCGTTCGGCTGGCTGGTGTAGAGGACGAGCTTGCCGGACTGCGCCAGCGCGGGCGCGGCCACGAACGCGGCGAGAAGGCCGGCGAGGGCAAGGAATCGGTTGGCAAGGACCATCAGGTGTCTCCAAATTCGCGTGAGCCGCGGGCAGCAGAGCCCGGACGGCAGGATTCGGCTAGCGTAGTCT
The DNA here is from genome assembly GCA_963805325.1 of uncultured Alphaproteobacteria bacterium. Lineage (GTDB taxonomy): Bacteria > Pseudomonadota > Alphaproteobacteria > Rhizobiales > Afifellaceae > DASWJZ01. The sequence continues at coordinate 126,704 of CAWDTS010000022.1, forward strand.
TCATGTCGGCTTGATGAATAGCTTGGTTGCGACGCGGGCCGGGAAACGGAGGCGGCTGGGCGACGGTCCGCCCGCGACTTGATCCGGCGCCGGGGCGCGCCTTATACATCGCAAAGACTGAATATGTACGACGACGCGGTTGAGGAAGCGACGATGCAACGCCCCGAGGTCACCGGGTTTTTCCACAAAGAGACCTTCTCGATCGCCTATCTTGTCGTCGATCCGGCGACGAAGCACGCCGTCATCATCGACCCGGTGCGCGACTACGACGAAAAGTCGGGACGCGTATGGACTGCCTTCGCCGACTCGATGATCGCGGCGGTGAAGGAGAAGGGCGTCACCGTCGACCTCATCCTCGACACGCATCCGCATGCCGACCATTTCAGCGCCGCGCCATATCTGAAGGAGAAGCTTGGCGCGCCGACGGCGATCGGCGAGCACGTGAAGGACGTGCAGCGCCTGTGGAAGGGCATCTACAACCTTCCCGACTTTCCCGCCGACGGCTCGCAGTGGGACCGGCTCTTCGCCGACGGCGACACGTTCAAGGTCGGTGGAGATCGAGGCGCGGGTGATGTTCTCTCCCGGCCACACGCTCGCTTCGGTCACCTATGTCATCGGCGACGCAGCCTTCGTGCACGACACGCTGTTCCAGCCGGACTACGGCAGCGCGCGCGCCGATTTCCCCGGCGGGGACGCAGCGCAGCTTTATCGCTCGATCGAGGCGATCCTGGCGCTTCCCGACGAGACGCGCCTCTTCACCGGCCACGACTACATGCCGGGCGGACGCGAAGTGCGCTTCGAATCGACGGTCGCGGAGCAGAAGCGCGACAACCCGCATTTCAAAGGCGATCCGAGCGAGGCGGAGTTCGTGGCGATTCGCAACAAGCGCGACTCGGAACTCCCGATGCCGCGGCTCATTCTGCATGCTCTGCAGGTGAACATGAACGGCGGCCGGCTTCCGGAGCCGGAGGCGAACGGTCGGAGCTATCTGAAGATCCCGATCAACGCGCTTTGAGCGCGGAGCCAGGGAACAGATCATCGATTTGCCGACAGAGTTTGAAGCTGAGGTTTTGATCGAAGAGCAGCTTCATTCCGCTGCGGTCAGTGCCCGACGTTCGCGGTCGGCCGCATATGCCAGCGCGGCGCGGATGTCGGCCTCGGTAAGCTCGGGGTAGTCACTCAAGATCTCCTCGTGCGACATCCCGGCCGCAAGCCAGCCGAGGATATCGGCAACGGCAATACGCAGGCCGCGGATACATGCACGTCCGCCGCGCTTTCCAGATTCGATCGTGACTATTTCCCGGTAGCTCATGACACCGATTCCGGCGGATCGATCGTATCAAGCCGGCCGGCTCTTGGCGAGGCGGCGGCAGCTCAACTGCACTTAAGCTCGTAAAGGATGAAGGACTCGATGAAGATCGAGCGCTCGTCGATCAGGCGGGCGCGGAAGCCCGCCTCCGCGATCAGCTGGCCGAGCAGGCCGAGGTCGGAATCCGACGACAGCAGAAGGTAGACGCAGCCGCCCGGCTTCAGGCGCTCGCGCGCCTGGGCGAAGAGCGCTGCGATGTCGCGATAGCCGGGGCCGGCGTGCCAGGCGCGATCGGCGACGTCGCGCGGCTCGCCGGTGAACGACGGCGGGCTCGAAATGATCACATCGAAGAGCGGCCCCGCGGCGATTCCCGCGAGAAGATTGGAGCAGACCGGGAAGACCCTTTCGCCAAGGCCGTTGAGCTTCGCGTTGTCGGCCGCGGAGAGCGCTGCGTTCGGGTTGATGTCGACGGCGACGACGCGCTCCGCGCCGGCGCGGGCGGCGGCGAGCGACAGGATCCCGGACCCGGTGCCGACCTCCGCCACCGCCTTCCCCTTGAGGTCGAGCCGGTCGATGAAGCCGGCGAAATACTCGCTGGTCAGGAAGAAGCGCGGGTGGAAAACGGTCGGGCGCACCACGAATTGGAAGCCGGCCGCCTGCGCCTTGCGCGTCGACTGGCGCGCCATGATCAGGTGGTAGGAGAAGAAATGGATGACTTCGCGCAGAATGCGCCGTACCCGACCATAGGGTGCGCTCGGCCTCGTAAGGTCGAACCGGTCCTCGAGAAACTTTTCCACGGTTTGGACGTAACCTCGTATGACTTCAGCGTCTTTGCCAAAGACGCGGGCAGCAAGCAACAGCTACCCGTCCGGCCCGTCCACCCCTTGCCAAAATGCTAAGCAGAAATTCTCGAAGGTTGCAAAGTATCTGCGGGCATCCGAAGTGCCAATTTTACCATCGTCATGCTAAGCGGGCGGGATTCTCCCCAAATGCAGAAGAACTTCAGTGCAGCGTTTGCGCATAGCTGAGAGCCCGGTCGACGAAGGCAGGCTCGAGACGGAGCTCGCCGGCATCGCCGCCGAGCATGGCGCCGCCACGCCTGCGGCGCGCAAGGCTGTGCTTGAGCTCATGCGCGAGGTTCTGGAGCACGGGCGGCTGATCATCCGCCGCCGGCTCGAGCAGGACGGACACGGCGAGCGCGCCGCCGAACGGCTTGCCGCGCTCGCCGACACTATGATCGAGGCGCTTTTCGGTTACGCGACACAGCATGTCTTCCCGGCGAGCAATCCCTCCGCCGCGGAACGCCTGGCGCTCGTCGCGGTCGGCGGCTACGGGCGCGGCACACTCGCGCCGTTCTCCGACATCGACCTCCTCTTCCTCTTTCCGTGGAAGCAGACCGCGTGGTCGGAGAGCGTAACGGAATACATCCTCTACATGCTCTGGGACCTCAGGCTGAAGGTCGGGCACGCGACGCGCACCGTCAACGAGACGATGAAGGCGGCGCGCGACGACATGACCGTGCGCACGGCACTCCTCGAAGCCCGCCCGATCGCCGGCGACGACGCGCTCTTCGAGGAGCTGCAGGGCCGCTTCATGAGCGAGATCGTCACCGGCACGGCGCGCGAGTTCATCGCCGCGAAGCTGGCCGAGCGCGACGAGCGGCACGCCCGCGTCGGTCAATCGCGCTATCTGGTCGAACCGCAGGTCAAGGAGGGCAAAGGCGGCCAGCGCGATCTGCAGACGCTCTTCTGGATCGCGAAATACTATTACCGCGTCAGCTCCAACGAGGCGCTGGTCGACGCGGGATTGTTGTCGCGAAGGGAGTACGCACTCTTCCGCCGCTGCGCCGATTTCCTCTGGGCTGTGCGGTGCCACATGCATTTCATCGCCGGGCGCGCGGAGGAACGACTCTCCTTCGACCTGCAGCCGGAGCTGGCGCGCCGTCTCGGCTATCAGGTGCATCCTGGCCTTCAGGCTGCCGAGCGCTTCATGAAGCACTACTTCCTCGTCGCGAAGGACGTCGGCGACCTGACGCGCATCGTGTGCGCGGAGCTCGAGGAGCGCGAAGCGAAGAGCGCGCCGCGCCTGAACCGGCTGTTCCGCGGCATCCGGGCGCGTCGGCGCGCGATCAAAGGCTCGACCGACTTCGTCTCAGAGCTCGGGCGGATCAACGTCGCAGCCGACGACGTTTTCGTGCGCGATCCGGTCAATCTCATCCGCATCTTCCACGTGGCGGGGCGCAACGACCTTCCCTTCCATCCCGATGCGCTGCGCCTGATCACGAAGTCCCTCAAACGCATCGATCGCAAGGTGCAGGGCGACCCGGAAGCGAACCGGCTCTTTCTGGAAATCCTTTGCGAGCCGAAGCATGCCGAGCGCGTGCTCAGGCAGATGAACGAAGCCGGTGTGCTCGGCCGCTTCATCCCCGATTTCGGCAAGATCGTCGCGATGATGCAGTTCAACATGTACCACCACTATACGGTGGACGAACATCTGCTCCGCGCGATCGGCGTGCTTTCGGCGATCCGCACCGGGCGGCTCGGCGACGACCATCCGCTCTCCGCCACGATCCTCGCGTCGATCAAGGACCCGACGGTTCTGACCGTCGCGCTGTTCCTGCACGACATCGCCAAGGGGCGACCGGAGGACCATTCGATCGCCGGCGCCAAGGTGGCGCGACGGCTCTGCCCGCGTCTTGGCCTTTCGGCCAACCAGACCGAGCTCGTCGCCTGGCTCATCGAAGAGCATTTGACGATGTCGCGCGTCGCGCAGTCGCGCGACCTCGCCGACCGCCGCACCATCCTCGACTTCTCCAACGTCGTGCAGACGATCGACCGGCTGAGGCTGCTTCTGGTGCTGACGGTCTGCGACATCCGCGCCGTCGGCCCCGGCGTGTGGAACGGCTGGAAAGGACAGCTTCTACGCTCGCTCTACTACGAGACCGAACCGATCCTGACCGGCGGCTTCAGCGCGGGATCGCAGACCTCGCGGCTTGCGGCGGCGCGCGCAGCACTTTCGGAGCGGCTGGCGGATTGGCCGGAGGCGGAGCGCGAGCACTTTCTCGACCTGCACTATCCCGCCTACTGGCTGCGTGTCGACGAGGACCGGCAAGTCCGCCATGCGGCCTTCGTGCGCGACGCCGACGCGAACAAGCTCCGCCTCGCCTTCGAGATCCGCCCGATGACGTTCGAGGCGGCGACCGAGCTGACCGTGCTCGCGCCGGACCACCCGCGGCTTCTTTCCGTCATCGCCGGCGCGTGCGCGGCGTGCGACGCCAACATTCTCGACGCGCAGATCTTCACCACCACCGACGGCCGCGCGCTCGACACGGTCATCATCAGCCGCGCCTTCGACAACGACATCGACGAAGAGCGGCGGGGAAAACGCATCGCCAAGATCATCGAGCAGGCGCTCGAAGGCCGCATCCGGCTCGATGAGGCGCTTGCCGGAAAACGGCAGAAGAGTCGCCGCCGCGACGCCTTCACGATCGAGCCGGAGATACGGCTCGACAACGAGCTCTCCGACCGCTTCACCGTCATCGAGGTGGAGTGCATCGACCGCCATGGCCTGCTCTACGACCTGACCCACACGATATCGGAGCTGAACCTCGACATCGCCTCGGCGCATATCGCGACCTTCGGCGAGCGCGTGGTCGATACCTTCTATGTGACCGATCTCGTCGGCCACAAGCTGACGGCAAAGGCACGACAGGGGCGCATCCGCCGCAAGCTGGTCGAGGCGATCGGGCTCACCACGTCGGAGCCCGCCGTGCGCGAGGTGACGATCTCCTGATCTACAGGCGCACTGAGTGCGGCTTAAGCCGCCGTTGAGCCTTTTTGCCCTAAGATTCCAACGGGTGTGGTCGGAACCTGGGCCCTAATGCCGAATGGCGCGAACGAACCGGATACGAAACGACTACGGGTCGCAGGCGACGATCCCACGCGAGAGCACGTTCAGCGGCGGCTTCCTCCTGCTCGCCGCCGCGACGTTGGCGCTCGGCGTCGGCTTTGGCGTCGCCAGCTATTTCTGGCAGTCCTCGCCGTCGCCCCAGGTCCTCGATGCCGTGGCGTCGGCGACGGCCCCGCGCCAGACTCCGATCGCCGGAACGCACCCGACAGAACTCGACGACGGAACGTGGACGGACGCTGATTTGCGCCGTTGCGGCGCGGAAGCGACGGCAGCAGGCGACGCCGCGTCGCAGCGCAAGCTCGCCGCCGTCAGCTCCGATCGCGTCGGGCTCGGCGCGCCGGACCCGAAGATGGTGGAGCGCTCCGCCTTCCTGCTGTGCAGCGCGCAGAGCAAACCGCGCCACCTCTGCCAACGCTACTGGCACGGCAAGCTCGTTGAAGCGATCCGCGTCTACGCGTCGGACTTTCACAACGTGACGTTTTCCGCCTATTGGACAAAGGTCACCCTGGCGGAGCGGGCGCGCTCCGAATCCAACAACCGTGACCTGCGCACCATGGCCGACGACATCGACCAGACGACGCGCGACGTCATGACGATGAATGAGGAGATTGTCGCGGCACTTCGCGTGCTGGTCAGCGACGGCATCCTCAAGAAGGAGGAGTTCGGCGAATTCTTCGGCCTCGGCGTTCCTCCCGACATCGCCAACATGCTCGGCGGCGGGCCCGCCATCCGCCAAGTTTGCGGTTGATGCTTCAAATTTCGGCGGCGGCGGACTAGGCAATGGCGCGGGCGGCGCAGCCGCGCGAGTTGCAAGTGCCCGCCGCAAAAGCCGGCAGCAGGGAACCACTCTTCCGCATGAGCCTCGTCCGCCAGTTCGTGAATGTCGGCGGAGCGACGCTCGCATCAAGAGTGCTCGGCTTCATCCGCGAAACGATGATCGCGGCGGCGCTCGGCGCGGGTCCGGTCGCCGACGCGTTCTACACGGCCTTCCGCTTCCCCAACCTGTTCCGCCGGCTCCTCGCCGAGGGCGCCTTCAACTCCGCGTTCATCCCGCTCTACGCGCGCGCGCTCGAAGGCGAAGGCGAGGAAGCGGCGCGGAAATTCGCGGAAGACGTGCTCGCGGCGCTTCTCCTTATACTCGCCGCGATCACCGCCGTCGTGATGCTCGCGACGCCCCTCCTCGTCACGCTGCTTGCGCCGGGGTTCACTTCCGATGCGGGAAAATTCGACCTCACCGTCGAACTCTTCCGCGTCATGTTTCCCTACCTCGTCTGCATGTCGCTGATGGCGATGCTCTCTGGCGTTTTGAACGCGCACCGCCGCTTCTTCATCGCGGCGCTGGCGCCGACGCTTCTCAACGTCGTCACTATCGCCGCGCTCGCCGCTGGCGTCGTGCTTGGACTGAAAGGACCGGCGGTCGGGCGCCTCCTCGCCTGGTCGGTGGTGGTCGCGGGCGTGGCGCAGCTCCTCATGGTCGTCGTCGCGGCGCGGCATATCGGCTTTACCGTGCGCTTCGCGCGGCCGCGCCTGACGCCGGGCGTCAAGCGGCTCCTGTGGCTTGCCGCACCCGCCGCCGCCACCGGCGGCATCACACAGATCAACCTCTTCATCGGGCAGATCATCGCCTCGACAAAAGAAGGCGCGATCGCCGTCCTGCAATATGCCGATCGCGTCTATCAGCTTCCGCTCGGCGTGGTCGGGGTTGCGATCGGCGTGGTGCTCCTGCCGGAGCTTGCGCGAACGCTGAAGGCCGGGCGCTTGCGCGAGGCCACGCACACGCAGAACCGGGCGCTCGAATTCGCGCTGTTCCTGACGCTGCCGGCGGCGACTGCGATCGCCGTCATCGCCATCGCCATCGTGCGCGTGCTCTACGAGCGCGGCGCATTCACGCCCGAGACGACCGCGATCACGGGCCGGACGCTCGCCATCTTTGGACTGGGGCTCCCGGCCTTCGTCATGATCAAGGTCTTCACGCCGGGCTATTTCGCGCGCGAGGACACGCGCACGCCGATGATCTTTGCCGGCATCGCGGTCGCCACGAACACGGTGCTGGCGCTCTCGCTCTTTCCGCTGATCCACGAGGCGGGCATCGCGACGGCGGAGACGGCGGCAGGCTGGATCAACGCATCGATGCTTTTCCTGGCACTCAGGCGGCGCGGCCATTTCTTCATCGACGGCATGCTTCTGAAGAGGCTGCCGCGAATGGTGCTCTCCTGCGCCGTCATGGGGGCCGTGCTCTATCTCGGCCTGCAACTCCTTTCGGTGCAATTTGAGCCGGAGACGGCGCTCGTCGAACAGGCGGCGGCGCTCTTCGTCCTCACTATCGTGGGTGCGCTCGTCTATTTTGCCGCCGCGCAGCTGACCGGCGCGGCCGACGTTCGCATGCTGCTGCGCAATTTCCGCCGGCAGCCGCCGGGCGACTCAAACTCGGCCGGCTCCAATCCGGCCGATGCCGCGTCCGACGTGGAGGACGAACCATGACGGCGATGACGGGTGGCGAGGGGCTCGTCCAAGGACTCCTCGATCATGGCATCGATACCGTCTTCGGCCTGCCCGGCGCGCAAATCTACGGACTCTTCGATGCGCTTCACCGCGCCGGATCGAAGATCCGCGTGATCGGCGCGCGGCATGAGCAGGCCTGCGGCTACATGGCCTACGGCTACGCGCGTTCGACCGGGCGGCCCTCGGTTTTCTCCGTGGTGCCGGGGCCCGGCATGTTGAACGCCGGGGCGGCATTGTTGACGGCGCATGGCGGCAACGAGCCGGTGCTCCTCTTGACCGGGCAGGTGCCGACGGATTTCCTCGATCTCGGACGCGGGCACCTGCACGAGATGCGCGACCAGCTCGGCGTCATGCGCGGCCTCGTCAAATGGGCGGAGCGCGTGGAGAGCCCAGCGCTCGCCCGTCAGGCTGTCGGGCGCGCGTTCCAGGCCATGCTTTCGGGCCGGCGCGGTCCGGCGGCGCTCGAAATGCCGTGGGACATCTTCGGCGCGCGCGCCGAGGCCGCCGCAAGCGGCGGGCTCCGATCCGCTTCCACCGCCGCCCGTCGACAACGAGCAGATCGAGAAAGCGGCACGGCTGATCGCCGCAGCGAAGCATCCGATGATCTTTGTCGGCAGCGGCGCGATCCACGCGCGCGAGGCGGTGCTTGCGCTGGCGGAGATGCTCGACGCGCCGGTCGTGGCTTTCCGCAGCGGGCGCGGCATCGTCTCCAACGACCACGAGCTCGGGCTGACCTTGCCGGCGGCCTATGCGCTGTGGCCCGACACCGACCTGATGATCGGGATCGGAACGCGGCTCGAGCTGCCATGCTGGCGCTGGCCCTATCGGCCGGCGGGACAGAAATCCATTCGCATCGACATCGACCCGGAGGAGATGCGCCGGTTCAAGCCCGACGTTGCGGTCGTCGCCGACGCGGCTGAGGCAACGGCGGCCCTCGGCGAAGCGGTGCGCAAACGCGGCTTCTCGCATACGCCGGATCGGCGCGCCGTCATCCGCGCCGCGAGCGAGAAGGCGAAAGCCGACATTCAGGCGATCCAGCCGCAGATCGCCTATCTCGATGTGCTCCGCGCCGTTCTGCCGCGCGACGCTTTCGTCACCGACGAACTGTCGCAGGTGGGCTTCGCGTCGTGGTTCGGCTTTCCGGTCTACGAGCCGCGCACCTTCGTCAGCACCGGCTACCAGGGCGCGCTCGGCGCCGGCTTTCCGACGGCGCTCGGCGTCAAAGCCGCGCACCCCGACAAGCCGGTTGTCGCCATCACCGGCGACGGCGGCTTCATGTTCGCGGCGCAGGAGCTTGCGACGGCGGTGCAATACGGGATCGGCGTCGTCACGCTCGTCTTCAACAACAACTCCTATGGCAACGTACGGCGCGACCAGATGGAGCACTTCGACGGGCGCGTGATCGCCGCCGATCTCCGCAATCCGGATTTCGTCAAGTTCGCCGAATCGTTCGGCGTCGCGGCGGAGCGCGTCACCGCGCCCGCCGGTTTCAGGGGCGCGCTTGAGCGCGCGCTTGCCGATGGAGGCCCGCGGCTGATCGAAATCGTCGTCAAGGATGAGAGCTCGCCGTGGCGCTTCATCCATCCGGCGAAGCCCGCGGGTCGCTAGCCCACTCCGAGCGCCACGAACAGCGCCGACAGCGTCACGACCGAGACGACCGTCGAGATGACGATCGCGGCGGTCGAGCGCTGCAGGTAGATGTCGTACTGCTGGGCCAGAACGAAGACGAGCGCGCCGGTCGGCAGCGCCGCGAGGATCACCGCCGAAGCCGCCCATTCCGCCGGCATGGCGAAGACCCGGAACGCGAGCCACCAGGTGATCGCCGGTTGAACGATGAGCTTGAGGCCGACCAGCCACGCCACCTCGCCGATCCCGGCATGCAGCGCGCGCCCCACCATGAAGAGCCCGATGGCGAAGAGCGCACAGGGGCCGGCCGCCGCGCCCATGATCTCGCAGAAGGTGGCGATCGGCACGGGCAAAGGCAGCCCGCTCACCGAAAGGAAGAGCCCGGCCGCCGCCGACAGCACCAGCGGATTGCGCGCCACGGCGAGGGCCACGCGGCGCAGGATGCCGAGCGGCCCGGCGCCGCGCCCGAGGTCGAGCTCGACGATGACCACGCAGATCGGCATGACCACGGCGCCCATGATGACCGTCGCGAGGATCGCCGGCAGCCGGCCGGCATCGCCGAAGGCGGTGACGAGCAGCGGAATGCCCATGTAGCCGGAGTTGGAGAAGATCGCGCTCATGCCGTGCAGGCCGAGCGCCGCCAGCCGGTTGCGGAAGGCGAACACGGCCACCGTCACGCTGAGCACGAACGTCACGAGGAGACCGCCGCCATAGGCCGCGATGAAGCCCCAATGCAGCTTCTCTCCCATGCCGACGCGCGACAGCGAGACGAAGAAGAGCGCCGGAAGCGCGCCGTAATAGACGAAGCGGTTGAGCGCCTCGCTGCTCGCGTCGCCGAGGAGCCGGAAGCGGCCGGAAAGGTAGCCGGCCAGCATGATCGCGAAGACCGGCAGAACAACGTTGACGATTGCAGTCATGTCCGGCCCCCGGAACGCATTATGGGAACCGCCATATCAGTGTTGCAAGCAGGGCCGGCATTGGCCATAAGCGCGCGGCCCGCCGCGAACCGCGCGTTGGGACCGGCGCCTCCCGTTTCACCCCACCCGAGCCACGGCCATGAGTGAGTTCCCCGAACGCGTCTTCTCCGGCATGCAGCCGACGCACGCGCTGCATCTCGGCAATTATCTCGGCGCCATGGTGAACTGGATCGCCATGCAGGAGACGCATGACTGCCTGTATTGCGTCGTCGACCTGCACGCGATGACGATCTTCCAGGAGCCGAAGCAGCTCACGGCGAACACGCGCGATGTGACCGCGGCCTATCTCGCCAGCGGTCTCGATCCGAAACGCTCCATCATCTTCAACCAGAGCCGCGTGCACGAGCACGCCGAGCTCGCCTGGATCTTCAACTGCGTGGCGCGGCTCGGCTGGCTGAACCGCATGACGCAGTTCAAGGAGAAGGCGGGCAAGGACCGCGAGAACGCATCGGTCGGGCTTTACGCCTATCCGGACCTGATGGCCGCCGACATCCTGCTCTACAAGGGCACGCATGTGCCGGTCGGCGAGGACCAGAAGCAGCACCTGGAGCTGGCGCGCGACATCGCGCAGAAATTCAACAACGATTTCGCCGAGTCGATCGCCGCGCATGGTCACGGCGACCAGTTCTTTCCGCTGCCCGAGCCGATGATCACCGGCCCGGCGACGCGCGTCATGAGCCTGCGCGACGGCACCAAGAAAATGTCGAAGTCGGATCCGTCCGACTATTCGCGCATCAACCTGACGGACGACGCCGACGCGATCGCGCAGAAGATCCGCAAGGCGAAGACCGACCCGGAGCCGCTTCCCTCCGAGACGAAGGGACTCGCCGGCCGGCCGGAGGCGGAGAATCTGGTCGGTATCTACGCCGCGCTTTCCGGCGAGACGCGCGACGCGGTGCTGAGGGAACACGGCGGCGCGCAGTTCTCGAAATTCAAGCCGGCGCTCGCCGATCTCGCGGTCGCGAAGCTGGCGCCGATCGCGGACGAGATGCGCCGCCTGCTCGATGCGCCCGACCACATCGACGCGGTGCTTGCCGACGGCGCCGCACGGGCGACCGCGATCGCCGCGCCGAACATGAACGAGATCAAGGACGTCGTCGGCCTTCTGCGGGCCGGCGGATGATGCTTGCACCGATGCGGCATGCGACCTCCCGCCAAGCGTGCTTGCCGGGGCGGAGCAGCGATGGCAGCATGACCCGATGATGCGGCCAAGACGCGCCCGCGAAGAGGGGCACAAGCGAAAATTCCTCGTCGTCATCGACGACACGGCGGAGTGCCTGATCGCGCTTTCGTTCGCGGCGCGGCGCGCGGCGCATACGAACGGCGCCGTCGTGCTGCTCTCCGTCATCGAGCCGGAGGGGCCGCAAGGCTTTGCCGGCGTTGAGGACATCATGCGCGCCGAGGCGCGCGAGCAGGCGCAGCAGACGCTTGCCAAATTCGCCGCGCGGGCGCGCGACCTCGCAAACCTCGACCCGGAGATGGTGATCCGCGAGGGAAAGCGCGCGGAGGAGATCTGCAACCTGATCGAGAACGACGAGGATATCGCGGTGCTGGTGCTCGCCGCGGGCGCAAGCTCGGAGGGGCCGGGCCCGCTCGTCACGGCGATCGCCGGCCGCAGCTCCGGCACATTCCCGGTGCCGATCACCATCGTGCCCGGCACGCTGACGGAAGAGCAGCTCGACGCGATCGCCTGAGGGCGGGTTGCCGGCGATTAGGCTCCGCGGCCGTGGCGCACTAAGTGCTTGAGCGGTTTAGTGTTCCGGTTCTGTCTCACAAAACAGGCCTGTTGCAATTCTCGGAGGAACAAACGGTCAACGGCGCGTAAGCGGCTGGCCGCGCTTGCTTTTCTCGTGGCGAGAGCGTGACAATCCACAGTTTATCCAAGGATATCAAAGACCTAACGTGAACGCCCGCACCGTTGCGGCCGGGTCAGCTCCGCAGCGCGCCGCCCGTGGCCTTCGTCACGGCCGCAACGATTGCGCCCGAAACCTTGTCGATCTCCTCCTCGGTCAGCGTGCGGTCGCGCGGCTGCAGCGTCACCTCGATCGCCACCGATTTCCGTCCCTCGCCGATCGCCTCGCCGGAGAAGACGTCGAAGACGGCGACGCCGTCGACCAGCGCCTTGTCGGCGCCCTTGGCGGCGCGGACGATCTTCTCGGCGGCAACATCCGCCGCGACGACGAAGGCGAAGTCGCGCGTCACCGCCTGGAATTGCGGGCGCGTCGAGCGCGGGGCGCGTGGTGCGCGCGCTCTTCGGCAGCGGCACGGCGTTCAAATCGACCTCGAAGGCGACGAGCGGCCCGGCAACATCCATCGCGGCAAGCACGCGCGGATGCACCTCGCCGAACACCGCGAGCCGGTTCTTCGGCCCGAGCATGAACGCGCCGACGCGGCCGGGATGATACCAGGCCGGGCCCTCGGCCACGGTCTGCAGCTGGTCGACCGGCGCGCCGATCGCGGCGAGCACCGCCTCGGCGTCGGCCTTGGCGTCGAAAACGTCGACGGCGCGGCGCGCCGCCGCCCAGTGGCGCGGGGCATCCATGCCGCGGCGAACGCCCGAGGCGTTGACGCGCTCGTCCTCCGGCCGGTCGCCGCCATAGACCTGCCCGACCTCGAAGAGCGCCAGATCGGCAGAAGCCGCGCGCGACGTTGCGCCCGGCGGCGGCGATGAGGTTGGGAAGGAGCGAGGGGCGCATGTCGGAAAGCTCCGACGAGATCGGATTGGCGAGCGCCAGCGTCGCGCCGCCGCCGCCGAAAAGCTCCGCCTGCGCTTTTCGGGAGGAACGACCAGGTCATCGCCTCGTTCAGTCCGCGCGCGGCAAGCGCGCGCGCCGCGATGAAGCGCCGGCGCTGCGCCGCCGTGACATGGCGCCCGGTGACGGTCTCCAGGCGCGGCAGCGCAACATGCGCGACCTTGTCGAGGCCGTAGATGCGCACGACCTCCTCGACGAGATCCGCCTCGCCGTTGATGTCGGGCCGCCAGGAGGGAACGTCGGCCACGACCTCGCCACCGGCGCCGGCGACTGCAAAGCCGAGCGCGTCGAGGATGCGAAGCTGCTCCTCGGCCGGGATGTCGACGCCGGCCAGCGTCTTCACGCGGTCGAGGCGGAAGCGGACGGAGGCGCCGCGCAGCGGCGCGCGTCCGGCGATCACCAGCTCCGACGCCTCGCCGCCGCAAAGCTCGAGGATCATCTGCGTCGCGATCTCGGCGCCCGGCTCGACGAAGGCCGGATCGACGCCGCGCTCGAAGCGGAAGCGCGCGTCGGAAATGATGCCGAGCTTGCGGCCGGTCGTCGCGGTGCGGATCGGATCGAAATAGGCCGCCTCGAGGAAGACGTTCGTCGTCTCCGGCCCGCAGCCCGTCGCCTCGCCGCCGATGATCCCGGCGATTCCCTCCGGGCCCGACTCGTCGGCGATGACGGTCATCTCCGAATCGAGCGTGTAGGTCTTGCCGTCGAGCGCTTCGATCGTCTCGCCGTCGTGGGCGAGCCGCGCGTGGATCGTGCCCTTCACCTTGTCCGCGTCGAAGACGTGCAGCGGGCGGGCGTAGCTCATGGTGACGTAGTTGGTGATGTCGACCAGCGCGGAGATCGGGCGAAGGCCGATGGCGCGAAGCCGCCGCTGCATCCAGGCCGGCGACGGCCCGTTCTTCACGCCGCGGAAATATGCGCCCGACGAAGAGCGGACAGGGCTTGTTGTCGGGGTCGTCGAAGCGCAGCTCGACCTCGATCGGGCTCTTGAAGCTTCCGACCGTCGCCGTCGCGTCGAGCGGCTTCAGCCGGCCGATCCCCTTCGCCGCGAGGTCGCGGGCGATGCCGTAGACGCCGAGCGCATCGGGGCGGTTCGGCGTGACGGCGACGTCGATCACCGGATCGTCGAGTCCGACCCACGCGGCGTAGGATGTTCCGACCGGCGCGTCGGCGGGAAGGTCGACGATCCCCTCGTGGTCGTCGGAGAGGCCCAGCTCGCGCTCCGACAGGAGCATGCCGTTCGACGCCTCGCCGCGGATCGTGCCCGCCTTCAGATCGATGCCGGTGCCGGGGATGTGCGTTCCGGCGGGTGCGAAGACACCCTTCATGCCGGTGCGGGCATTCGGCGCGCCGCAGACGACCTGGATCGGCACGCCGTCGCCGGAATCGACGAAGCAGACGCGCAGCCGGTCGGCGTTCGGGTGCTGCTTCGCCTCAACGACGCTGGCGATGACGAAAGGCTTCAGCGTCTCCGCCGGATTGTGGATCGCTTCGACCTCAAGCCCGAGATGCGTCAGCGCCTCGGCGATCTCCTCCGCCGACGCGTCGGTTTCGAGGTAGTCCTTCAGCCAGGAGAGCGTGAATTTCATTGAAAATCGCGAGTGTTACGGGATTGGCCGTTCACCTAGCGGCGCGCGGCGTACGTGGCAAGGCTCGTTACCGCCGCGCTGAAGCCGGGCGCGCCGCAATTCGGCCGCGGAAAAGGTCCGGCGACGAAACCCTTTCGCGAGGCGCACGAAACGTCGACGAAACAGAGCATCTCTAGTTACCCGCGTCCCCGCACGAAGCGGCGCGGGGCGAATATCGCTGCGCCCAAACACAGAAAAGGAGAGAGCCGTGAGTACCGTCGCGCTGTCGCGCAAACCGAGAATCGTCACCGTGCTTTCCGCGGTCATGGCGCTCGGCCGTCCGTTCTGGAGCCTCATCCGCAGGCGCCGGAAGACGGGCAAGGATGCGCGCGCGCTGCAGGCGCTCCCGGATCACGTCCTTTCCGACATGGGTCTCGAGAAGATGGAGATCCTGACGGGCACCAACGGCACCCGCGAAATCTGGGTCATCCCGCATCGCTATTATTAAGGCGCGCGCGCCGTCGTCTCCGGACGGCGGCGCTGATCGCGAGGCGCTAGCCGCTCAAGCCTTCGGCGAGGCTCGGCACGGCGAGCGCGGAGAAGCCGTAGTGGCGGAGCCAGCGCAGGTCGGCCTCGAAGAAGGCGCGCAGATCCGGAATGCCGTATTTCAGCATGGCGATGCGGTCGATCCCCATGCCGAAGGCGAAGCCCTGCACCTTGTCGGGGTCGAGCCCGCCGGCGCGGATGACGTTCGGGTGCACCATGCCGGAGCCGAGAATTTCGAGCCAGTCGTCGCCGGCGCCGATCTTCAATTCGCCGCCCTCCCACGAGCAGCCGATGTCGACCTCCATCGACGGCTCGGTGAAGGGAAAGTGCGAGGGGCGGAAGCGCATCTTCACTTCGTCGATCTCGAAGAACGCCTTGCAGAAGGCTTCGAGCGTGCCCTTCAGGTGGCCGAGATGCGTCTCCTCGTCGATGACGAGGCCCTCCACCTGATGGAACATCGGGGTGTGGGTCTGGTCGGAATCGGAGCGGAAGGTGCGGCCCGGCGCGATGATGCGGATCGGCGGCTTCGTCGATTCCATCGTGCGGATCTGCACCGGCGAGGTGTGGGTGCGCAGCACCATGCGCTCGTTCGAGCCGGGGCGCGGATTGAAATAGAAGGTGTCGTGCTCCTGCCGCGCCGGATGCTCGTCCGGAATGTTGAGCGCGCCGAAATTGTACCAGTCGGTCTCGATGTGCGGCCCTTCGGCGACGGAGAAGCCCATGTCGCCGAAAATCTGGATCACCTCCTGCCAGACCTGCGTCACCGGGTGGATGGTGCCGCGCGCCTCGGGGCGGGAGGGCAGCGTCACGTCGACGGTCTCGGAGCGGAGCCGCTCGTCAAGCCCGGCGTCGCGAAGGGTCGCGCGGCGCGCCTCGATCTCGGCGGCGATCCTGTCCTTCAGCATGTTCAGCGCCGCGCCGGCGGATTTGCGCTCCTCCGGCGTCATCTTGCCGAGGCCTTTCAGCCGCTCGGAGATGGAGCCCTTCTTGCCGAGGGCGGCGACGCGCACCTCTTCAAGCGCGCGCTCGTCCGCCGCCGCGGCGATCGCCGCGGTGATTTCGGATTCGAGGGTCGCGAGGTCGGACATTCGGGTTCGTCTAGCACCAAACCTTCTCCCGTGGGGAGAAGGTGGCCGCGAAGCGGCCGGATGAGGGGATGGGGCAAGGAGATCAGTCGGCGACCGCCGCAACCCCTCACCCGTCGCCTGCGGCGACACCCTCTCCCTCAGGGAGAGGGTTGCGACCGCGCCCTAGGCCTTCTCGCCGACCGCCTTGGCGTGCTCGGTGGCCGAGGCGTCCTTCAGGTAGGCGAGCGCCGCCTTGGCCTGCTCGGCGAGCGCGGCAAAGGCCGCCGGCTCGTGGATCGCGAGATCGGACAGCACCTTGCGGTCGACCTCGACGCCGGCCCGGTTCAGCCCGTCGATCAGGCGGCCGTAGGTCAGCCCGAGATCGCGCGCCGCCGCGTTGATGCGCTGGATCCACAGAGCGCGGAAATTCCGCTTGCGGTTCTTGCGGTCGCGGTAGGCGTACTGGTTGGCCTTCTCCACCGCCTGCTTGGCGATGCGGATGGTGTTCTTGCGGCGGCCGTAATAGCCCTTCGCCTGGTCAAGAACCTTCTTGTGCTTGGCGTGAGCCGTCACGCCGCGTTTTACACGCGCCATTTTATGAAACTCCGGTCAGCGTCAGCGGTTGTAGGGCATGTAGACTTTGACGATCTTCTCGTCGGAGGCGTCGAGCACCATGGTGCCGCGCGCCTTGCGGATGAACTTCGTGGTCCGCTTGATCATGCCGTGACGTTTGCCCGCCTGACCGACCTTCACATGGCCGTTGGCGGTGAACCGGAAGCGCTTCTTGGCGCCCGATTTGGTCTTCATCTTGGGCATTTTGCTCTCCATGTGGACGCAAGACAGGTCCGCCTCGGCGGGTCTCGCACCGATAGCTCGGGATTGAGCGTTCAGGACTGCCACGGCATGCCCAGGGGCAAAGCCCCAAAGCCGGGCCGTCCGAAGGGCGCTCATATAGCCAAGGCGTGGGAAAGTGGCAAGCGGGAGGCGGGGTTTGGGGTTTCCGGTGCTGGTTGCGGGCCTGCAGGACGGCGCCGCGGCCGGTTGCGCGCCCTCCCCGCCTGTGGCATTCACCCCGCGCCGACGCGGGTCAGCCCCCGCAAGCGCCCGGATGCTGCCGTAGCTCAGTGGTAGAGCACTCCCTTGGTAAGGGAGAGGTCGTGAGTTCAATCCTCCCCGGCAGCACCATCAATCCCCTCCAGTTTCGAGCGAAACGGACGCATCCGGCAGTGGATGCGGCGCGGGCGCGTTCGTGGCATCAATGAAGAAAAGCAAAATCGGCAAGGGGGGACTTCGGTGGCGGGAGGAAGCGAAAAACCGATCGGGATCGGGCTGATCGGCGCTGGCGCGATCATGCGGCTCAGCCATGCGCCGACGATCGCGCGGTCGAAGGATGCGAAGCTCGTCGCCGTGTTCGATCCCGACCTGGCGCGTGCGACGGCGCTGGCGGAGGAGAACGGCGCGAAGGCGTTCACAGAGATCGAGGCGCTGCTCGACCGCAAGGACGTCGACGCCGTCATCGTCGCCACGCCGAACCTCTTCCACGGCGAGGCCGTGATCGCGGCGGCGGCGGCGGGGAAACACGTGCTTTGCGAAAAACCGCTCGCGCTCGACATTCGGACGGCGCGCAAAATGATCGAGGCGTGCGACGCGCAGAACCTCGTGCTGCAGGTCGGCTTCAATCAGCGCTTCTGGGCACAGGTTCAGATCGCGAAGACGCTCGTCGATTCCGGTTTCATCGGCGATGTGCACGGCTTCCGCAGCCTGAACGCGGAGAAATCGACCGCCTACCCCGCCGCCACGCGCTATCGCTACGACCTGAAGCAATCCGGCGGCGCGACGATCATCGACCTCACCGTCCACCGCATCGATCTCGCGCGGCACCTGATCGGCGATTTCGCGGCCGTGTTCGCGGAACTGACGCACTCGGCGATTCCCGACAAGGTGGACGACAATGTTTGGCTCCTGGCGCGCTTTAAGAGCGGCACGCGCGGGTGCCTGACCAGCGACCGCTATTCGCCGGCGATCGGCGACGGCACCGACCTCTACGGCTCGGAGGGCGCGATCCATATCGCGACGGAGACGCTGAACCCGTTTCACGCAGCGCCGCTCGCCGTCTACACCGAGAAATCGGCGAAGGATTTGCCCGACTCGCTGCGCGAGGCGCATTATCCGGATGCCTGGTGGAAGACGTTCGAGGGCGGGTGGATCACGGTGAAGCCGCCGCGCAGAAATCCCTATGACGCGCAGCTCGCGGAGTTTTGCGCCGCCATCCGCGAAAGCCGGCCGGCCGCGATCACCGGCATGGACGGATTGAAGGCGCAGGAAGTGGTACAGGCGGCCTATCTCTCGATGCGCGACCGGACCTGGGTCGACCTGCCGCTGCCGGACGACGCGCCGTTCGTGGTGCCCGATTATGCCTGATGGGGAGAAAACGATGCGGGTCGCGGTTCTTGGCGCTGGCGCCATGGGATCGATCTTCGGCGCGGCGCTGGCGCGCTCCGGCGCCGACGTCATCTTCTTCGACAACCGGCCGGACGTCGCAGAGGCGATCAACCATGACGGCTTGCGGCTTTCCGGCGCGCTCGGCGACATCACACTGAAGCTTCCGGCGACGACGGACCCGAGCGCGCTCGGCAAGGTCGACGTCGCGCTGGTGCTGGTCGATTCGGGCGCGACGGCGCAGGTCGCCGAGATCGCGGCGCAGTGCCTCAACGACGGGGGATACGCGCTGACGCTGCAGAACGGGATCGGCAACTGGGAGGCGCTGGCGGAGCGCCTCGGCGGCGGCCGCGTGCTCGCCGGCTCGACCTTCAACAGCGGCGCAAGTCTCAGGCCCGGGCGAACGGCGCACACCAACCTCGGGTCGACCGCGATCGGCGAAATCGACGGCAGCATCTCGGAGCGGGCGCTTGCCATCGCGCGTCTGTTCGAGGCAGCCGGCCTGCCGTTCGAGGTGTCCGACAATGTGAACGGGCATGTCTGGAGCAAGTTCGTCCACAATTGCGCGATCAATCCGGTCGCAGCGCTGACGGGCCTCAGGTCCGGCGAGATCGCGCGCACGAAATCCGCCGCCGCGATTCTCGACGGGTTGCTTGAAGAGATTCTGGCCGTCGTAGCGGCGGTGGGGATCAAACTGCCGGAGAGCGATCCGGGGACGCATATCCGCGACCATTGCTGGGAGCGCTACAACGCTCCCTCGATGCTGCAGCATCTTCGCAGCGGCAGACGCACCGAGATCGATGCGCTGAACGGTGCGCTCGTCCGCCGCGCCAAGGAGCTGGGCATTCCGACTCCCGTGAACGAGACGATCGTGTTTGCCATCCAGGGAAGAGAAGCGGCCAACGCCCGATCCGAAGCCGCAATCGACGAAGCGGCGCTCGAAAGCGCGGCGCGGCAATCGCCGCGCGGCGGGCGCTGGGGCGAGGAATAGGCGTGCTCGCGAAGTGTCATGCGCTTGCCGGAATGCGGGGCTAGCGAAGCCATGGCGGTTTGACCGAGCCTTCGGGATGATGGACCAGTAGGAACAGGAGCGACGAGGATGGCGACACGATCGGGCATAGCGGGCTTCCTGGCCGTTACGGCGGCCGGATTGGCGCTCCTCTCCGCGCCGGCGCGGGCGGACGCGATCGACGGCGACTGGTGCGCGGTGGACGGGCGGACCATGTCGATCCGTGGGCCCGCCATCACCACGCCCGGCGGCAACGCCATCGAGGGCAACTACTCGCGCCACCATTTCACCTACGTCGTTCCCGACAGCGAGCCGAGCGCCGGGCAGACGGTGGCGATGATCCTCCTGAACGAGAACGAGGTGAATGTTCAGGAAAATGGCACGGCGGAGATCTGGGTGCGCTGCAAGCCGGCGATCAGCTGAACTTCACCCGCGAACCGAGGCGGCATGAGCCTCACCGATACGCCAGCAGCCCTCCGGTGGCGGGCTGCGCGCCGCGCCTGCTAGAACGCCCGCGGGTCCAAAGCTGCCAAAGGGGAAGAGAATGATCCGGCACACCGTGGTCTTCAGGCTGAAGCATGCGAAGGGCTCGGGCGAGGAGACGGCGTTTCTCAACGCCGCCGACGTGCTGGCGAAGATTCCTGGCGTCGAAAAATTCGAGAAGCTCCGGCAGGTGAGCGCCAAGAACGGCTACGCCTTCGGCTTCTCCATGGAGTTCAAGGATCGGGCCGCCTATCAGACCTACAACGACCATCCCGAGCACGTGCGCTTCGTGAAGGAGCGCTGGGTGCCGGAAGTCGCAGAGTTCATGGAGATCGACTACGAACGGCTCTGAACGCCCGCCGCTCGACAGCGGCGGCGGGCTGTGTTGGTCTTCGTCAAAGATTCCGGACGGAAGGTGCGATGCGCGTCGACGGTGAGGATTTCCGCACAATCTGGCTCAACGAAGACGGCGAGGCAGTCGACGTCATCGACCAGACGAAGCTGCCGCACCGCTTTGAGATTCTGACGCTGCACTCGGCGACCGAGGCCGCCGACGCGATCAAGCGCATGGTGGTGCGCGGCGCTCCGCTGATCGGCGCGACGGCCGCCTATGGCATGGCGCTCGCGGCCGCTGAGGATTCTTCCGATTCCGCTCTCGGGAGCGCCTACGATCTCCTCATCAAGAGCCGGCCGACGGCGGTGAACCTGCGCTGGGCGCTGGAGCGCATGCAGGCGAAGCTTCTGGCGCTGCCGCAGGCGCAGCGCCGCGAGGCGGCGTACCTGGAAGCCGCGCGCATCGCCGACGAGGATGTCGCGGTCTGCGCCGCGATCGGCGACAACGGAGCGACGCTGATCGAGGACATTGCGGAAAGCCGCAGCGCCGGGCTTCCCGTCAACGTGCTCACGCACTGCAATGCCGGCTGGCTCGCGACCGTCGACTGGGGGACGGCGCTCGCGCCGATCTTCAAGGCACATCGCGCCGGCATTCCCGTGCATGTCTGGGTCGACGAGACGCGGCCCAGAAATCAGGGCGCGAGCCTGACAGCGTGGGAGCTCAACAAGGAAGGCGTGCCGCACACTGTCATCGCCGACAATACCGGCGGGCATCTGATGCAGCACGGCATGGTCGATCTCGTCATCGTCGGCACCGACCGCACGACGCGCACCGGCGACGTCGCCAACAAGATCGGCACGTATCTCAAGGCGCTCGCCGCGCACGACAATCATGTGCCGTTCTACGTGGCGCTCCCCTCATCCACCATCGACTGGCGGGTCAGGGACGGGGTGAAGGAGATCCCGATCGAGGAGCGCAGCGCGGAGGAGGTCACGCACCTGACCGGCGCAACCGCGCAAGGCGAGATCACCACGATCCGCGTCACGCCGGAAGGAAGCCCGGCGGCGAACTATGCGTTCGACGTGACGCCGGCGCGGCTCGTCACCGGCCTCATCACCGAGCGCGGCATCTCCGAGGCCTCGGAGGCGGGACTGACGAAGCTCTTTCCGGAGGCCGAGGCGGCGTAGCGACCGGCGCCGCTCTTGCGAGCGCTAGTCGCTGAAATCGGCGTTGACGACACTCTCCGTCGGCGTCGGCTGCGCCGGCGCGACCAGGATGCGGTCGACGCGGCGGCCATCCATGTCGACGATCTCAAAACGCAGACCGCCCCACTCGAAGTGATCGCCGATCTGCGGGATGCGTGCCAGGCGCGCGAGCACGAAGCCGGCCAGCGTCTCGAAATCCTCGTCGGCGCGCATGTCCTTGTGCTCTAGGAGCCGCTCCGCGTCGTGGATGCCGAGCATGCCGTCCATCAGCCACGAGCCGTCGTCGCGGCGGACCGCCGACGGCTCTTCGATGTCGGAGGCGTCCTCGGGCATTTCGCCGGCGATCGCCGTCAGGATGTCGGTCGGCGTCACGATCCCTTCGACAACGCCGTATTCGTCGACGACGACGGCCATGTGCATCGGGTTCTCGCGGAACATCTCAAGCAGCCTCAACACCGGCGTCGCCTCATGCACGATCAGCGGCTGATTCAGCGAACCGGCGATATCGAAGTTTCCGGTCCTCACGACTTGGTCGAGGAGATGCTTGGTGTGGACGATTCCGGCGAGCTCTTCGAGCCCCTTGCGGCCGGCCGGGTAGCGCGAATGCCCGCTCTCGGCGATCTCGCGCTTGATGGTCTCGGGCGGATCGTCGAGATCCAGCCACATCATCTCGACGCGCGGCGTCATGATGCTTCTAACCGAGCGGTCGGCGAGTCTGAGGACGCCGTTGATCATGTCGCGCTCGGCGACGTGGAAGACGCCGGCCTGGGCGCCCTCCGCGATCATCAGCTTCACCTCCTCCTCCGTCACCGAGGTCGCCGGCCGATCGGGGATGCGCAGAAGCCGCACCATCGTGTCGGTCGAGCCGCGCAGCAGGTAGACAATCGGCGCACCGGCCACCGAAAGCCGCGACATCAAAGGGGCGACGGCGGCGGCGACGCGCTCGGGGTTGTTGAAGGCGATCCGCTTCGGCACCAGCTCGCCGACCAGCAGCGAAAGGTAGGTGATGCCGATGACGACGACGGCGAGCGCGACCGGATAGGCGTAGTCGCCGAGACGGGAGAACACTTCGCTGAGCGGTCCGGCAAGGGTGGCGCCGGAATAGGCGCCGGCAAAGACGCCGATCAGCGTGATCCCGGCCTGCGCGGTGGAGAGGAAGCGGGTCGGATCCTCAAGCAGCTTCAGCGCAGCGCGCGCGCCGCGCACGTTCTCCCCAGCCATGTGCTCGAGCAGGGCGCGGCGCGAGGAGAGCACCGCAAGCTCCGACATCGCGAAGAAGCCGTTCAGCAAAATCAGGAGGGCAATGACGAGTAGGTCCCAGGCGGGCATCGGTTCGTGCAATTCCAGGCGCTGTTACCGGTAGCCTAGCGAAATCCGCCAGGAAATGCGCGCACCACTAACATGACGTCCAAATCTTTGACCTCGCGGCGAAAAAATGGCCGGGCTCGCGCCCGGCCAAGGTCCCCCAGCACTTCCCGACGAATCAGCGCGTGATGCGCAGCGTCGTCAGGTCCTTGCCGATGTCGTTGAAGGCCGTCTCCAGCTGCGAAGCGTCGGGGACGTAATAATAGAGCGGCTCGCCCTGGTCGTTCTTCGACGCGCATTCGCGGAAGAGATCCTGCGACTTGGCGAAATCGACCTGGAAAAGGATGGTGTAGAGGCGAATCCCCTTGGCCTTCACCGCCGAGCAGACCGCCTTCACCTTCTCGTCGACGTTGGACTCGGCGACCAGGTAGTTGTTGGTCGAGCCCATGCGGCCGTCGGCAAGATAGCCGAAGGAGGTGTAGTCGGATTGCGTGATGTCGTTGTTCGCAACCACCTGGTTGCGGCCATCGGAGAGGAGCACCAGCACCTTCTGCGTCTCAGTGTCTTCGTAGGGCGCGCCCTCGGTGAAGGGCTTGCCCGGAGAAAGCACGCGCCAGGCCCAGACCAGCCCCTGCGCGATGTTGGTGCCGGAATTGTTGCCGCCGTACTCGTTGTGCGGCTTCATCTTGGCGATCTCGCCCTTCATCAGATCGGCGTCGTTGGTGAGCGGCACGACCTTGCTGGGGCAGGCGGCGTTCGGGCCGTCATTGCTCGTGTCGGCGACATGCGCGTGTGCGCTGACGGAGTATTTCGCGACGTCGCGCAAGCGGTTGCTGTCGCTGCCACCGACGCTGTCGGTCAGGTAGGAGTTGGAATAGCCGTGGTCCGGCTCGTCCGGCCACAGATACGGGACCCAGCGCGTTTCAGCCGACGCCGGCTCGGCGTCGTCGAGATCATGCCCGACGCGCGCCTCGACGCAGCCCGCCCACGTCACGTGCATTTTGTCGAAGAGCTGCAGCCGATCCACTTTCTGGCTGAAATTCTTCTGATAGATCGGGTCGGCGCCGACCGGGTCGATCCAGCTCTGGTCGAAGCCCTCGGAATGGCCGACATTGACCGCCGTCACGAACGGGACCAGCGCCATCTTCACCCGATCCTTCGTGCCGTCCTCCTTGTAGAGGTCGTCGACGAGGTTGGTGGCGGCGTCGCGAAGCGCCTGGATGCGCCCGTAGTTCCGCATGGAGCCGGTGTTGTCGAGCGCCAGCGCGATCTCATACTTGCCGCCCGACATCTGCACCTCGGTCGAGAGGTCGAGCTGCATCTGCTCGATCCCGACCACCGGCAGGAAGGCGGTGTCCATCGTGCCGTGCCCGACCACGCGGTAGCCGCCGGGAATCTCAACGGCGTCAAAACGCCCCATGTGCAGCATCTTGTCCTGACCAGTGCCGGCCAGCATCGCCGTCATGTAGCGATTCACGAAGTCGTCGGCCTCCGCGTCGTCCTTGGCGCCGTGGCGGACAAGCGCGATCGCCGTCGCGTCCATGGCATCGGCGATTTCAACCTTGTAGCGATGATGGCGCGCCACATCGACCGAGCCGCCCATCAGCCCGATCAGGGGGACCATCGAAAAAGCGAAGAGAACCGCGACGTTTCCGCGTTGATCCGTGTCAAAGCGCCTGAGCGCCCGGAAAGGCAGTTTGCGCATCGATGGCCTCCGAAGTCTTGTTGTCGGCGGCCACCGCTCAGCCGCCTTAACGCTTCGTTGACATAGCTTAACGGCCGTTAACCCGTGTTAATTCGGGACAGATTTCGATGCTATTTTCCTGTTAATTCTAAGCATTTACGGTAAATGGCGAGGGGCGAGATGGGTGCCACTTGCGGGGCAGTGTCGCGACAAGGTGAGACGGCGCGGCAAGCTGGCACTAGAAATGTCAGTTCGATCCGGATTAAGAATGGCAGACGCGGCGGGAGCAGCGCATGTTTGACTACAAATCGCGCTTCGAGAATGCACTTGAGGCGCTCAGAGCCGAACGCCGCTATCGGGTCTTCGCCGATCTTGAGCGGCGTGTGGGGTCGTTCCCGCGCGCGCTGCTTCGCCGCGAAGACGAAACGCGTGAAATCGTCATCTGGTGCTCCAACGACTATCTCGGCATGGGCCACCATCCGAAGGTCGTCGCCGCGCTGCAGGAAGCGGCGGGACGCATGGGCGCCGGGGCCGGCGGCACGCGCAACATCTCCGGCACCAACCATCCGCTGGTCGAGCTCGAGGCGGAGCTCGCCGATCTGCATGGCAAGGAATCGGCGCTGGTCTTCACCTCCGGCTTCGTTTCCAACGAGGCCGCGATCTCGACGATCGCCAAGCTTCTTCCCGACTGCCTGATCCTTTCGGACCAGCTGAATCACGCCTCGATGATCGAGGGCGTGCGGCGCTCCGGCGGACAGAAGCAGATCTGGCGCCACAACGACCTCGAGCATCTGGAAGATCTGCTGAGGGCCGCCGGCAAGGACCGCGCCAAGCTCATCGTGTTCGAGTCGGTCTATTCGATGGACGGCGACGTCGCGCCGATCGCGGCAATCGCCGACCTAGCCGAGAAATACGGCGCCATGACCTATCTCGACGAAGTCCATGCGGTCGGCATGTACGGGCCGCGCGGCGGCGGCATTGCCGAGCGCGAAGGCGTCATGGATCGGATCGACGTGATCGAGGGTACGCTGGCAAAGGCCTTCGGCGTGCTCGGCGGCTACATTTCCGCCTCGAATGCCGTCATCGACGCCGTGCGCTCCTATGCGCCGGGCTTCATCTTCACGACGGCGCTGCCGCCTGGACTTGCCGCGGCTGCCTGCACCTCGATCCGGCATCTGAAGGAATCCTCCGCCGAGCGCGAGGGGCAGCAGCGTCAGGTCATGCGCACGCGCGAACGGCTCTGCGAAGCCGGCCTTCCGGTCATGATGTCGGAGACGCAGATCATTCCGATCCTCGTCGGCGATGCGGAGGCCTGCAAGGCGGCGAGCGACCATCTGCTCGAAAAGCACGGCATCTACATCCAGCCGATCAATTATCCGACCGTGCCGCGCGGCACGGAGCGGCTGCGGATCACGCCGACGCCGCACCACGACGATCCGCTGATCGAGGCTCTGGTCGATGCGCTGGTGGAGACGTGGAACGCGCTGGAGCTGCCGCTCGAAGCGCCTGCAACGCTCGAGCACGCCGCGCGCCGTGCCGAGATTTTCGCGGCCTCAGGCGGCTAGGCTGTTCCGTCCTGTCTGATGGCAGGACGGGCGCTTCTTCCAAAGCATGATCTCTTCCGAGAACCGGTTCCCACTTCTCGGGATCATGGTTCTCCTGCCCGAGAGCATGATCTTGCTCCGAAGAACCGGTTCCCACTTCTCGG
Organism: uncultured Alphaproteobacteria bacterium; assembly: GCA_963805325.1. Taxonomy (GTDB): domain Bacteria; phylum Pseudomonadota; class Alphaproteobacteria; order Rhizobiales; family Afifellaceae; genus DASWJZ01. The sequence continues at coordinate 153,125 of CAWDTS010000022.1, forward strand.
GATCATGCTTTCTCCCAGACCATCGCGAAGCTGACCGGCCAATTCAGGTAGCGGCGCCATTTCGGCTTGGTCTTCAGCCAATCCTCGTCGATGACGCACTCGTCGAACGCGACGGGCGTAAGACCGGCTTTGCCGCCGGCGCGAAAATGGTCGCTCGGCAAATGCACGTAACTCTTGATGGTGACGGCGTCACCGCCGGCGCGGTGGAAGTGCGTTACGAGCCCGTTCATCAGGAAGAACGGGTGATAGCCGATCAAAACGAATCGCCCACCCGGCGCAAGCAGCCGCGCGGCCTCACGATAAGCCGGCTCGATGTCCGCCAAGTGCTCGTCGGCGAGCGACATGGTGACGAGCGCGTAGCGCCCGGCCATGAGTGGCGTTGCGGCGAGATCGCCGAGAAGGAGACTGCGGTAGACGCCCTTCTTCTCCGCGATCGCCAGCATCTCGCGCGTGATATCGACACCGTCGATCGCGTCGACGCCCTGCGCTTTCAACCATTCGCCGATGCGCCCGGTGCCACAGGCGAGGTCCGCTGCTTCGGCAACGCCCCGCCAGTTGATCGCCGTCAGGCGCGGCAGAAGCGCGGTGTCGAGCCCGACCGCGACAGTCTCCTCATAGGTCGCGGCCCACTCGCCATAGCCGCCGGCGGCGCTGGCGGTCGGGTAGCCGCGGCGGTCGAAGAACGAAGCGTCGATGGCCATGCGCTCCGCCATAAGCTGGATCGCGCGCGCAAGGAAATCCTAAGTCCTGCGCTCCAGCCAGCGCGCCACGATCGGAACGGCGGCCACCATCGCCAGAAAGCGGACCACGTGATGCGCCGCGACATAGGCCGGATCGATATTCATCTGATAGGCGAGGATGACCAGCGCATCGAGAGCGCCCGGCGCAAATGCAAGCAGCGTCTGGATGAAATTCACGCCGAGGAGGACGCTGACCGCGCCGGCGGAAACCGCGGAGATGGAGAAGGCCAGGCCGAAGGCAACGAGGGCCGGAACCAGGATGCGCGGCAGAATCCAAAAATCCCCGGGGCGGAAGCGGCTCCCGGCGATCGCGGCAAGTGCGATCACGAACGGCAGCACCAGTGGAAACGGCAGGCGCGTGTGGATGACACCTGAAAGAAGCAGTCCCGAACTCGCCAGCAATCCGCCGAGCATCCAGCCCCCGACCACCCGCAGGCGCACCAGCGCGAGCGACACGATGATTCCGGCGACGAGCAGAACGAGGGTCTCGGAGATTCCGGCGGGGCCAACGCCACCCGTAGCGACGACCGGCGCCGGATGTCCGATCGCCAGGGCCAGGAGCGGGATGCACTCGACGAGGATCAGCAAGCGCAGGCTTTGAGCGATCGCGACTTTCTTGATGTCGGCCTTCATGCCCTCCGCCGCGGCCATGACGAAGGAGAGCGCACCGGGCAACGAGGAGAAGAGCGCAGCATTGCGATCCCATCCGCAGCGCACGTGGAGCCACCAATAGGAGCTCGCGATCACGCCGATCAGCGAGACGCCGAGGATCGCGAAGCTTAGCGGCCAAGTCTGCATCTGATGGATTGTCTGCTGCGAGACGCCGCCGCCGGCATAAAGCCCGAGCACCAGATAGACCACCGGGCGGATCGGCTGCGGCACGTCGGAATCGAATCCGGCGAGCGACGCCACGGCGACGGCAAGCAGTCCGCCGGAAACCCACCCGGCCGGCATACCAAGGCTTTGAAAGAGAAACCCACCGCCCGCGCTCAACGCCAGCGTGATCACAAATTGCCGCGCGGTCCGGAGACTTGGCCGCGCGAGGTACCGGCATCAGCTTTCGAGCCAGGTGCGGAGCCGCCGCGTTGCCTCGCGGAGATCGGCAGCGTTGCGCTCGAAGCAAAGCCGCAAGAAACCGTCCCCGCCCGGCCCGAAGGCGGTGCCCGGCGCAATTCCGACGTTCGCTTCGTCGACCAGCGTCAGCGCGAGCTGCCGCGTGTCTCCGCCGCCTTCGATCGTGAAGAACAGGTAGAAGGCCCCGTCGGGCCAGGCGAAGCGCACGCGGTTCGAGCCGACGAGCCCTTCGCAGACGATGCTGCGCCCTTCCGCGGCCCGCGCGACCTGCATGCGCGCGAACTCCTCACCCTCATCGAGCGCCGCGAGCGCGCCGCGCTGCATGAAGGCCGCCACGCCGGAGGTCGAATACTGGATCAGGTTCTCGATTGCCGCACCAAGCACAGGCGGCGCCGACAGCCAGCCGATCCGCCAGCCGGTCATCGCCCAGTTCTTGGAGAATGTGTTGACGAGGATGACGCGGTCGTCGGCGGAGATCAGGTCGTAGAAGGACGGCGCGCGCTCGACGCCGTCAAAGACGAAGCGGCTGTAGACCTCGTCGGCGATGATCCAGAGCCCGCGCTCGCGCGCGAAGTCCAGAATCGCGCCAAGCTCCTCCACAGTCGCCGTCCAGCCCGTCGGATTGGCGGGCGAGTTCAGGAAGATCGCGCGCGTCCTTTCGTTGACCGCCGCGAAGAGCCGGTCGAGGTCGAGCGTCCAGCGCGTTCCGTCAAAATCGAGCGGGACGGAGACCGGGCGCGCGCCGCCGATCCCGACCGCCGCGGCGAAATTCGGCCAGGCCGGCGTCGGCACAATGACCTCGCTGCCGGCTCCGGCGGTCGCGGCGATGGCAATCTGGATCGCCTGCATGCCGCCGCCGGTCACGAAGAAGCGCTCCGGCTCGAATTCGCGGCCGAACTGGCGCTGGTGATAGCGGGCGAGAGCCGAGCGAAGCTCCGGCAGGCCACGCTGCCATGTGTAGAATGTCTCGCCGGCAGCGAGAGAGCGGGCCGCCGCGTTGCAGATGAAATCGGGCGTCGGAAGGTCGCCTTCGCCGGCCCAGAGCGGGATCAGCCCGTCTCGCCCGCGGCCATAGTTGAAAACCTCGACGATGCCGGAATCGGGCGCTTCCCGCGCCTCGCGCCGAAGCGCGGAAATGACCTTGTCGTTCATCGGCGGCTGCCTAGCGCAACTTCTCTCCAACGGGAAGCGGCCGCGGGCAGCCGCGACGGATAATCCGCCTCCGATCGACCTGCCGAAGGCTAATTCTTGGCCAGAAGGTCGCGAATCTCGCGCAGCAGAACGACGTCCTCCGGCGTAGGCGGAGGCGCCGTCGGCTTCGCTTCCTCCTTGCGCGCCAGCCTATTGATCCCCTTGACCAGGAGGAACACGGCGAAGGCGACAATCAGGAACTTGATCACGGCGTTGATGAAGAGGCCGATGTTCCAGGTGACGGCCCCGGCTTCCTTGGCCTGCTGCACCGTGTTGAAGGGACCGTCGCCCTTCAGCACGACGAAGAGCTGCGAAAAGTCCACGCCGCCGGTGAGCAGTCCGATCGGCGGCATGATGATGTCGTCGACCAGCGAGGAGACGATCGCCGTGAACGCCGCGCCGATGATGATGCCGACGGCGAGATCGACCACGTTCCCCTTCAGTGCGAACTCCTTGAACTCCTTCAGCATCGCGCCCTCCCCGTGGCGATCCCGGCCGCCGTTTGGTTGTCATGCGAATGTTGTCGTCACTTCTTAGGCGGCGCAAGGACCTACTCGTCACAGTCGGCGCCGTTCCGAAGGCTGCCCGCGATCGAAGCGAAGAGGCGCGCGGCGCCAGCGTTGAAGGTGTGATCGCTCCATCCTGTGCACACATCGCAACGAGCGATTGCCTTCGGCTCCACCGGCGTTCATTCTCGCGCATGTAATTCAGTACGCGTACGGTGGGGGTGGTGAGTATGCGACCGCCGGAAAGAGACATCGGCGTGATGCGCGCGCCGTTGCGATCAAGCCTGACGCTCATCGGAATCTTCCTCGTCGTTTTGCTCGCGGTCGGACTGCTCGACCGCATCGGAGCCGCACCGAGCTTCGCACCCTTCTCGCTCGTCAGCGCCGCGCTTGTGCTCTTCCTGCTTTCGGCGCTTTACGCGCACAGCCGTCGCGCCACGGATTTCTATGTTGCCGACCGCAGGGCCGTCGCCCGCTTCAACGGCGTTGCCGGCGCGAGCGCGCTTGCGGGCCTGCTTGCCGTCGGACTGGCTGGCGGCGCCTACGACGCGCGCTCCAGTTTCCTTCTTTCCGCAATCGGTTTTGCCGGCGGCTATCTGGTGCTTGGCTTTGCAATCGCGCCGGGCCTTCGCAGCTTCAACGCCTATACGGCGGGCGACTTCATCGGGGCGCGCTTCGGCGGCTTTCTGGCGCGGCTCGTGTGGGCCGGAATCACGTTCGTGATCTCGTTCATGCTCTTCGTCACCGCGATGGAGATCGCGGCCCCGCTGGTGGCCACACTTTTCCGCCTGACGCCGGAATTCGCGCTCTATGTCGTCGCGGCCCTGGCCGCCATGGCGGCGCTCCCCGGCGGCATGCGCTCGCTCACCTGGACGCAGGTGGTGCAGTATCTGGTGATCGCGATCGCCTGCCTGGTGCCCGCCGTCTTCATCGCGGCGGGCGGACCTACGGCACAGAGCGCGCTGACCGAGCAGTTCATCACGCTGCGCGACAACCTGCCGGTCATCGGCAACGCCGGCGTCAGCGGATGGATGCCTCCGCTCTTCCTTGCGGTTTTCGGCGCCGCCTCGCTTCCACATCTCAGCGCCCGCTCGCTCGCGGCGCCATCGAGACGGGAAGCCGTCTTGTCGATGGTCTGGGCGGTGCTCTTTTCGATCATGCTCGTGCTCGTCGGATTCGTGCTCTTCGAGCTTCTGGTCGATGCGATCGCGACCGAGGGACCGCAGGACCTGGGCGGGGAATCGCTGCAGTTCGCGACGCTCTTCGCGGTGCTTCCGGCAATGCTCTCCGGGCTGCTTCTCGCCGGCACGCTCGCCGCGCTCCTGTCGCTTGGGCAGGCGGCGCTGTTCTCCGCCACGACCGCGATCAGCCACGACATCTGGGACGAGATCATCGACCGGCGCGGTCCGGAGGGCCGGCGCATCATGACCGCGCGCGTCATCCTCGTCGGCGTCGCTGCGGGCGGAGTGATGTTCGCCTCGGTATTGCCGGCCGATGCCGCGTCGATGGCCAGCTGGGCGCTGGCGCTCGCCGCCGCGGGGTGCTTCGTGCCGCTCGTGCTCGGGCTTTGGTGGCCGCGCTGCAACGAGATCGGCGCGGTCGCGGGGATGGCTGTCGGCTTCGCCTTCACCGCGCTCGTCTACCTTCTGCGCCAGCACGTGATCCCCGATGCGATCGTGACCAGCGGCTGGGCCGAGGTCGGGGCTCCGACGGCGGCAGCGGCGGGGATGGTCATGGCGCTCGCCGTCACGGTCGGCCTGTCGCTTGCGACACCGGCGCCCGACAAGGCCGCTCAGGAGCTCGCAAGCGGCCGCAAGCCGCGTCGCAGGCGCGTGCCGACCCGCGAGCGGCCGGCTTAGAGCCGCTCCTCTCAGAAGCTAGAGCGCCGCGTCCTTCATCTCGCGCACCAGGGCGACCACGCGGTCCATCATGTGTTCGGCGAGCGTCCTGACGCGCCCGAGCGTTTCGCCGTGGCGCGGCGCTTTCGCCTCGCCGTCGGCGGTCTCAAGCGCCGCTACCCGCGCCTCTAGCGCAGCGTTCCCCGCGTCGCGGGCCTGAGCGGCACCGCCCAAGGCGGGCGCGCGCAGGCAGACCAGCGTGCCGCCCCGCTCCATGCAGAGCGATACCCCGCCGGTCTCCGTGTCGAGCCGAAAGACGCCGTTTTCGGCCTCCACGAACGTGTAGCGCCCGGGCTCGGCGGCAGCGGCGGACGTGCCGGCCACGGCCAGGAGCAGGGAAAAAGCGAAGAGAACGCGCATAGAAAACCCCAATTTACGCTTCAGCATAAGGGGGCGAGACCTGTGGCGAAAGCGCGCTTGCCGCCGCCGCCTCGCCTTCTATCCTTGAGCGAAGATGCCCGAACCCATCTACAAGATTTGTCCGCGCACGCTCTGGGCCGAGGCCGAGAGAGCTGGCCAATTCGATGGCGCGCCGATCGATCGGAGCGACGGCTACATCCATTTCTCCACCGCGGCCCAGGTGCGCGAGACGGCGGCACGGCACTTTGCCGGCGAGCGCGACCTCGTTCTCGTCGCGGTCGACGCGGCAGCGCTCGGGGCCGCGCTCCGCTATGAGCCGTCGCGCGGCGGCGCGCTTTTCCCGCATCTTTACGCGAGCCTGCCGCTTTCCGCCGTGCGTGACGTCTGGCCTCTGCCGCTTGAGCCGGGCGGTCACGTTTTTCCCGCGGGGATTCCATGACGATCGCGGATCGTGTCACGCAGGCGCTCAGGCTGATTGAGCCGGAGCGCGCGCACCGGTTCGCGATCAGAGCGGCGCGCCTGCGGTCACCGCGCCGGGCCGGGGCGACGACCGATCCGCGGCTCGCCGTCAACGCGCTCGGCCTCAACTTTCCCAATCCGATCGGGCTCGCCGCCGGCCTCGACAAGGACGGCGAGGTCGCCGACGCCATGCTCGGCATGGGTTTCGGCTTCGTCGAGGTCGGGACGCTGACGCCGCTGCCGCAGGAAGGCAATCCGCAACCGCAACTCTTCCGTCTTTCCGCCGATCGCGCGCTCATCAACCGCCTCGGCTTCAACAACGAAGGTCACGAAGCGGCGCTCGATCGGCTCGACCAGCGGGCCGGCCGCGGCGGGATCGTCGGCGTCAATATCGGCGCCAACCGCGACAGCGAGGACCGGCTCTTCGACTACTATGCCGGCGTACGTCTCTTCGCGCCGATCGCCGCCTACCTCACCGTCAATGTCTCCTCGCCAAACACGCCAGGCCTGCGCGACCTGCAAAGCGGCGATCAGCTCGAAGCGCTGCTGCGTGAGGTCGAGGCGGCGCGCCGCGCCGCCGCCGAGGAGAGCGGGCGACGGACTCCGCTTCTTCTCAAGGTCGCGCCGGACCTTGCCGATGCGGATCTCGCGGCACTGATCGAGACAGCGAAGCGGCACGAGGTCGACGGTCTGATCATCGCGAACACGACGGTGAAGCGGCCCGACCTGAAATCAAAGCGTCACGCGCAGGAGATTGGCGGACTCTCGGGGCGACCGCTGTTCGAGCTTTCGACGGCGATGCTGGCGAGGGCGCGGCAGCTCGCCGGGCCGGACCTCGTGCTGGTCGGTACCGGCGGTGTCCAGGGTGCGGCGGAGGCGTGGTCGAAGATCGCTGCGGGCGCCGACCTCGTACAGCTCTACACTGCGCTCGTCTACGAGGGCCCATCGCTGCCGAAGCGTATCGCCACGGACCTCGTGAAGCGGCTCGAAGAGCGCAACATCAAACGCATAACCGACGTGCGCGGCATCGAGACGGAACGCTGGGCGGCGGCCTGGCCGCGCTAGAGCCGCAGCCGAAAATCGGATCGACGCGATGCGCCGTGGTATCGCGCCGGCTCAGGACGCCTGACGGCAACGCATGCGGGGGGGGTGGGCGCAAATGGCCTGGATGGAGCCGCTCTATGAGAAATTTGGCGGCCTCGATGCGGTGGCGCGGATCGTCTTCGGCTTCTATGACCGCGTGCTGAAATCACCGGAGCTCGCGCCCTATTTCGCCGGCATCGACATGCGCCGGCTGATCGACCACCAGACCAAGTTCCTCTCCTCGGTGATGGGCGGGCCGGCAAGCTTCACCGACGACCAGCTCCGCGAAGCCCACAGGCGCCTCAGGATCGACGACCGCGCGTTCGACGAAATGCTCGAGATTCTCGGCGACACGCTCAGGAGGTTCGGCCTCGCGGAAGCCGATGTGAATTTTGTGCTCGCCGAGCTTGGCGCGCGCCGTGTGCTGATCGTGCGCGCCACAAAGTCCGAAGCCGGGTCCTGAGCGGCCGCTCGTTTCAGCCAGCGGGAAAGGTACGCAGGCACAAGGTGGCGCATGCGCATGTGGAACGCGATGCTGCGCGCGCCGAGAAAGACGAGCAGCGACGCCCACAGTCCGTGATTGCCGTAAAAGGGCGTGAGCCCCGCCCAGGCCACGAGATAAACGGCGACCGACAGCAGCATCATGTTACGCATGTCGCGCGACCAGGTGGCGCCGATGAAGATGCCGTCCATCTGAAACGCAGTGGTCGCGATGAGCGGCGTGAGCACGGCCCAGACCAGATAGAGGCGGGCGGTCGCGCGCACGCCGGGCGCAGTCGTCATCAAGTCGATCACGTAAGGCCCCGCAAGCGCGAACACCGCGGCAAGCAGGACCGCGGTCAGCAATCCCCAGAGCGTCGTCAGCCGTACGACGCGCTCGAAAGCAGGGCGGAAGCGCGCGCCGACGGCACGGCCCGCAAGCTGCTCGGCGGCGGTTGCAAAGCCGTCGAGGAAATAGCCGCCGACCAAGAAGAAATGCAGAAGGATCGCATTCGCGGCGAGCACGATGTCGCCGTAACCGGCGCCTTGCCTGGTGAAGAAGGCAAAGGCGAAAAGCAGCGCCATGGAACGCACCATGACGTCTGAATTGACAGCCATCATGCGCTTCAGCCGGCGAAGGTCGAAGATCTCCGCGCGGCTCGGTCGCCGCGCGGCGCGAAGCTTCCACCAGGCGAGCGCGATCCCGGCGAATGTCGTCACCACCTCGCCGGTGACCGTGCCGAGCGCCGCGCCTGCGACACCCCAGCCGAAGCCGAGCACAAAGACGACCGAGAGCGCGATGTTGACGCCGTTCAGAAGCACCTGCAGCAGGAGCCCCGACCCCGACTCGCCGCGGCCGATCACCCAGCCGAGCACGGCGTAGTTCAGGAGCGCGAAGGGCGCCGACCAGATGCGCACCGACACGTAGAGTATCGCCGCGGCGGCGACGTCGCCATGGACCCCGAGCGCCACGACGCCGATCTTTCCGATCGGCACCTGCAACACGAGCATGAGGAGCCCGGCAGCGAGCGCAATCGCGGCGGAGCGAAGCAGCACCGCCTGCTCCTCGATCGGATCCTCGGCGCCGACCGCCTGCGCCGTCAGCCCGGTCGTGGCGGAGCGCAGAAAGTTCAATGTGGCGAAGAGAATATCGAAGATCAGCGCGCCGATCGCGATGCCGCCGATCAGGGCGGCCTTGCCCAACTGTCCGACGACCGCCATGTCGACAACGCCGACGAGCGGCGTCGTGAGATAGGCGAGCGTCATCGGCATCGCGAGGCGGAAGACAATGCCATGCGTCACGTTAAACGGACGAATCGGCGGCGTCGGCCTTTCGTCTGCCGGGGGAGGCTTCACTCGGTCCGACGCCGGCCGCCGAGCTTGAAGAGGCGCGCGATCAGGAACAGCGGAATAACGATCAGCGCGCCGCCGATCAGATAATCGAGCGAATCGGCGAAGAAGGCGAAACCCATGTCGTAGATGTGGAGGATCGCGCGCCTGATCCACCAGTAGATGTCATAGGGGCGGATGCCGAGCGCGGAGAGGATGAGACCCACCACGAACGACAGGACCAGGAGGCGGATCACGACCCGAAACGGCGTGTCGCCGAGGAAGCGCGTCAGTCCCTGCATGATTCGTCCCGTTCGGCCCCCGGAGCGATTTAGGCCGATGCGGCGGCCCGAACAAGGCAGACGGCAAAGGGTCCGCGTCGCCGCTATTCAGGTAGCAGCTTTTCCAGCGTTTCCAGCCGGTCGGCCTCGCCCGGCGGCTTGTCCCAGCGAAGGCGGTTAATGCGCGGGAAACGCATGGCGATGCCGGATTTGTGGCGGGTCGAGCGGTTCAGCCCCTCAAATGCAACTTCGAGCACGAGTCCGTGGTTCGGCTCGGCGCGGACCGCGCGCACCGGCCCGAAGCGATCGGTCGTGTTGTTGCGGACATAGCGGTCGAGCTCGCGCAGCTCCTCGTCGGTGAAGCCGAAATACGCCTTGCCGACCGGCACCAGCTCCGGCGCGATCTCGTCGCCCGCCCAGACGCCGAACGTATAGTCGGAGTAGAACGACGAGCGCTTGCCGTGGCCGCGCTGCGCGTACATCAGCACCGCATCGATGACGTGCGGATCGCGCTTCCACTTGAACCAAGGACCTTTCGGCCGCCCGGGCACGTAGGCGGAATCCCAGCGCTTCAGCATCACGCCTTCCGCAACCTCGTGCACGCGGCCGTCGGTCGGCGGATCGGCTCGCAAAGCGGCGAGCTCCTCCCACGTCTTGAACGCGACGAGCGGGGAAACGTCGATGCGCGGCGACGCGATGTTCTGCACGAGAACTTCGAGGCGCTTGCGGCGTTCCGCGAAGGGAAGCGCGCGCGGATCGTCGTCGCCGTCGGCAAGAAGATCGTAGGCGCGGATGAAGGCCGGGTGCGACTGGACGAGCTTCGTCGACACTGTCTTGCGATTGAGCCGCTGCTGCAGGTCGCCGAACGGCGCGATCGATATCGAGCCCGCATCTTCTCTCGCAACAAGCAACTCGCCGTCGAGCGCGCCCTCGAAGGCCAGCACATCGAGGATGTCGGGGAAGGCGCCGGAGATGTCGTCGCCGGTGCGCGAATAGAGCTTGCGCACGCCCTTGTCCGAAACGGCCTGCACGCGGATGCCGTCCCATTTCCACTCCGCGGCGTAGTCCTTCGGGTCGAGTTTCTGGAACTCGCTCTCGTCGAGCGCCTGCGCGAGCATCACCGGGCGGAAGGGCGCGAGCGCGGCGGAGACGGGCCGCTCGCCCCTCCCCTCAAGCCAGGCGAAGAATTCGACATAGGGCGGCGTCAGCCCGTGCCAGAGTTCCTCGATCTCCGTCACATCCTTGTCGCCCATCCTGGCGAGCGCCTGCTTGGCGAGCCGCGCGGTGACGCCGACGCGAAGGCCGCCGGTGACGAGCTTCAGAAGCGCATAGCGGCCGGAGGCGTCGAGCCGGTCGAGCCAGCGCTCGACAAGCCGCGGCCCTTCAAGCCGCGAAGCGGCGTGAAGCTGTTCCACCACCTCGGAGAGCCGCAGCACGGCGGCGCCCTCGTCGCGCGCCGGCCAGACGAGCGCGATCGTCTCGGCGAGATCGCCGACATAATCGTAGGAATAGCCGAAGAGGATTTCGTCCATGCGCTCCACGACGAGCGCGCGCAGCATCGCCGGCTTGACCGAGGCGATTGCGAGATCGCCGGTCAGCGCGGCGAGCGCATAGCCTCGGTCGGGATCGGGCGCGGCGGAAAAATAGTCGGAAAGCAGCCGGAGCTTGCCGTTGCGGGCCGGCGTCAGCACGAGGCGGTCGAGAAGGGCGGCGAAGGCCTGCATGGAGGGGAATATAGGGGCGGGATTGGGGATGAGGGACTCCTCCAACCTCCCTCATGCTGAGGTGCGACGCGGACTGACGGGAGCCTCGAAGCACGCAGTGCAGCTGATCCAGCGCATTCTGGACGATCCTTCGAGGCTCGGCGCTGAAGCGCCTCGCACCTCAGGATGAGGGCAGCGGAAGCGGCACGCGACGCGCGGCCGGTTTCGGGAGGGGTGGCGCGGTGGCACGCCCGGACGATGTCCCCTTAAGGCGTAGCGGCGATTTCGGTGAGGCTGGAACCTACCAGGCGCCGGGGTCGATCTGCTTGCGGAGCCGGCGGTTCTCCACCTCGAGGTGGCGGATGCGCTGCATATAGTCGATCGGCACGCCGGCCTCGGTCTCCGACAGCTTTACGCCGGCGCGGTCGTGCTTCCGCCAAACGAGCTTCGCCGTGTAAGTCTCCTCGCGATTCGGGATGTGGAGCGTGAACTCCGACGGCGTCAGCGAAGTGTGCGGGAAGACGACGAGCGCGCCATGCGGCCCGATGTTCTTCACGACGCAATCCATCACGGAATTGCGGCGGCCGAAGATGACCTTGCCGCCCAGAAAGCTCTTTTGCCGCTGCTCCTTGCGCCTTTCCTCAACCATCGCCCGCTCCGTCGCGCCGTTAACCCGGGTTAACAAAAGGTTTATCGCGCGCGCCGGTGGTAACGATCCATTAAGAATGTTTGCGAAGGTTAACGGGTGGCGGGCAAGGCGGCCGATCGTCTGGCGGGAGGCGGGTGTGTCATCCTCAACAGTCGTCGTGCCCGGGCTCGACCCGGGCATCCATTCCGTGACGCTCGGGGCCGTTGGACCGTTACGGAATGGATTGCCGGATCAAGTCCGGCAATGACGACAATTGTTGAGGCTACGTGGAGGCCACCCAACCTCCCTCATGCTGAGGTGCTCCATTCCGCCCCTTCGAGGCTCGCTGCGCTCGCACCTCAGGATGAGGACGGAATGGAGCCTCGAAGCACGCAGTGCAGTCGATCCAGCGCGTTCTGGACGATCCTTCGAGGCTCGGCGCTGAAGCGCCTCGCACCTCAGGATGAGGGCGGTGGAAGCGGAGACGGAAGGCTGCGCCGCAACCGCCCCTGCCCTATATTTACGCGATGCGTTTCACCGAGCTTCTCTGCGCGACGCCTGCCGGCATCTATTGCCCGCCCGGCGATTTTTATATCGACCCTACGCGGGCGGTTGACCGCGCGCTGATCACGCATGGCCATTCCGACCATGCGCGGCGCGGGCACAAGGCGGTGCTCGCGACGCCGGAGACGCTGAAGATCATGGCGGAGCGCTACGGCGGGGATTTCGCCGGGAGCGCCGAGGCCGCGCGGCTCAACGAGCCGATGACGATCAACGGCGTCGGCGTGACCTTTCACGGCGCGGGCCACGTGCTCGGCTCGGCGCAGATCGCGGTGGAGATGGACGGCACGAAGATCGTCGCGTCGGGCGACTACAAGCGCGGCCTCGATCCGACCTGCGCGCCATTCGAGCCGGTCAAATGCGACGTCTTCATCACCGAGGCGACGTTCGCGCTTCCGGTCTTCCGCCATCCCGACGACCGCGCGGAGATCAGGAAGCTGCTCGCCTCCGTCGCGCAGTTTCCGGAGCGCACGCATCTCGTCGGCGCTTATGCGCTTGGGAAGGCGCAGCGCGTCATCGCGCTGATCCGCGAGGCGGGATACGACGCGCCGATCTACATCCACGGCGCGATGCAGAAGCTCTGCGAGCTTTACGCGGCGGAGGGGATCGACCTCGGGATCCTGGAGCCCGCCACGCTTGGAAAAAGGGCGCAAGAAGGATTTCGCCGGCGCCATCGTCGTCGGCCCGCCCTCGGCGTTTCAGGACCGCTGGGCGCGGCGTTTTTCCGATCCGGTCTCCTGCTTCGCCTCCGGCTGGATGCGCATCCGCCAGCGCGCCAAGCAGGGCGGCGTGGAGCTGCCGCTCGTCATCTCCGACCACGCCGACTGGGACGAGCTTTGCGACACGATCCGCGAAGTCTCACCGCAGGAGGTGTGGGTGACGCACGGGCGCGAAGAGGCGCTGGTCCGATGGTGCGAGCTTCAGGGGATACCGGCGAAGCCGCTGCATTTGATGGGGTATGAGGATGAGGCGGAGTGACGCTCGTTACTCTTGCGCAAACCAAAGCTGCCTCACACAACCACACAAGAACTTCACGGCTATCCCATGCACCAACAGCTGCGCCCGATAACTGAGCCAATGGTCGTCCGTAGCGTTCAAGACCTCGGCTCCGGCTTTGCGCGCCGCCGCCGCAAACTTGCGATCCGAAGGGTCGAACGCAGCTAGCCCGGGGTCTTCTTCTGGAAAGTCGACATATCCTCCAGAGACCCGCTTTGGCAGTTCGACTCTGAGCACCTTTCCGGAATAGTTCATCAATACTTCCCGGAAGAACCTATCTCCGACTCCGGGCTCGCCTTTCGGACTGCAGTATCGACGATATTCATCCAGCATTTCGCCAGCGGTATCGATCACTATCTGGCCGCCTTCCAGTATCTGCGCCAAAGCATCGATACTCGCCTCTCGACACGCGGCGCATGCATTTGTGTTACGTCCATTTGAAACCACCGCCACGTTCGTATCCACGACGTGCCGGATCATTTCGTCTTAGCTCTGGCCAGTCTTGCTTTCTCAGCAGCGAACGTTTCCCCGAACGCATCTAGAGCTGGTCCCGGTTTGTGAGACAGGCGGCTAAGGTGGATTCGCCGACGAGAAGGACGATCCACCATGAGGACGCGCAGACGGTTCACGGCCGAGTTCAAGGCGAAGGTCGCGCTTGAGGCGATCCAGGGACAGCGGACGGTGGCGGAGCTGGCGGCCCGGCACGAGCTTCACCCGAACCTGATCGCGCAGTGGAAGCGGCAGGCGATCGAGAAGCTGGCGAAGGTCTTCGACGACAAGGGCTTTGAGGTTCAGGCGAACCGCGACGCCGAGGTGACGAAGCTGCACGCCAAGATCGGGCAGCTCGTGGTGGAGCGCGATTTTTTGGCCAAAGCCTTCGATCGCTGAGCCTGGATCGGAGGAAGATGATGATCGAGCCCGGTCACCCACGGCTCTCCATCGTCCGCCAGTGCGAGCTGGTGTCGATCTCGCGGGCCTCGTTCTACCGCCCGCCGGCGAGCGAGAGCCCGGAGAACCTCGCACTCATGCGGCTCATCGACGAGGCGTTCCTGGAATGCCCGTTCTACGGCGCCCGCCAGATGGCGCGGCATCTGCGGCGGCTCGGCTGGTGCGTCGGCCGCAAGCGGGTGCGGCGGCTGATGCGCAAGATCGGGCTGTCGCCGATCTACCAGGCGCCGAGGACGAGCGAGCCGCACCCGCAGCACAAGATCTATCCTTACCTGCTGCGGCACCTGGCGATCGAGCGGCCGAACCAGGTCTGGTGCGCCGACGTGACCTACATCCCGATGCGGCGCGGCTTCCTCTACCTCGTGGCCATCATGGACTGGGCGAGCCGCAAGGTGCTGGCCTGGCGGCTGTCGAACACCATGGAGGCGGACTTCTGCGTCGCGGCGCTGGAGGAGGCGATCGCCCGCTACGGCAGGCCCGACATCTTCAACACCGACCAGGGCTCGCAGTTCACCAGCTTCGCCTTCACCACCACGCTCAGGGACGCCGGCATCCGCATCTCCATGGACGGCCGCGGCCGCTGGATGGACAACGTCTTCATCGAGCGGCTGTGGCGATCGCTCAAATACGAGTGCGTCTTCCTCAATGCCTTCGAGACCGGCAGCGAGGCAAGGGGCGGGATCGGTCGTTGGATCGGCTACTACAACACCTCGCGCCCGCACTCTTCGTTCGGCGGCAGGACGCCCGACGAGGTCTATGCTATCGACATCGAGCAGGAGAAACTGGCGGCGTAATCAGACCCGGAATCCACCTTAGCCAAGCCGCCAAACTGTCTCAGAAAGCGGACCCACCTCTTCTCCCATGAAGTGGGGCGGCCAGTTCGAAATATTCCCTAAAAGGTCAATTTGGAGTGGCTGCAATTTCGACGAACCATCCTCCTGCGTCTGCGAGAAATACAAGTTCAAATCATCTGCTGACATAGCCCCCTCCGCGATTTGGCGCTGAAGTCTGAGGAGGAGGTGCTCCGAGTGACTTTCAATAATTATCTGAACGGACCGATGAATTGCGGCGTTCGCGATAACATCCGCAAGATTGGCTTGGGCCAAGGGATGAAGATGTATTTCCGGCTGCTCCAAAATTACGGTCGCACCCTCAGGGACATATTGAAGAAGTGTTACAACGGGCAAAACCTGAGAGACCCCAAAACCCACATCAGTCAATAGCGCGCGAGTGCCTCTTTTGCGCACTAGGACTTTTGCTTGCCACCGGTTGGACCCGGGGGCAATCTCGTCGACCTGAAACTCCTCGATCAATCCCATCTCGCGGAGCCAGTACGCTACCATCTCCTGGAAAGGACGCAGCCGACCGCCGCGCTTTCGATTTCGCCTTTCATCTGCGATAGTGGCTGCCAGAATTGCGTCGACCGCCTTTTCACCCCTCAGACCCACATCCCGTGGACGTGACCTTGCCCAAAGGTAGTCCCTTTGCGGATCCTCTCGAAGTGGACCTAGATAATAAATCTCGTCCATTTGTTCCTCGAACGCAGCTTCAAGATTTGAGAGAAATGAGGCGTTCTGGAAGTATGTTCGCGCTTGGTCCGGGAATGCGTATGACTTGACGGGTCCGGGGATATCCCAAGGTCGCCCGACTGTCCTTAAGAACCCAAAATCGCTTCCTTCCGACACAAGTTCGTGGGCTGTGCTTCCAGGCCCTTTGGGGGCCAGACGAAAGCTAACACCTCCGAGCTTGTACTCCAGCAACTCCGCAGAGGCGCCAAACGCTCTTGGCGACAACGCGCTTCGGATCGACAACTCCGAACCGCGAGCAAAGCTCTCAGTTCGTTTTCGACTCGGATCTACCAGCACGAGGTCTCGGTCCCGCGAGAAATCCAATGTCCACTCAAGGCCCTTCGTCTCATCGTGGCGAAATATCATATCGCGATAAGCGCCAAGCTCAACATAGGGGCCGTTGAGGTCCAATGAAATGCCGCGATCTGTAGCTTCTTTCGTTTGCTTCAGAAGGAGCAAGAACTGTATTATACTCGTCTTTCCTGATGAATTTGTTCCGAATAGACCCGTGATCTTGCCGAACTTAAGTTCGACCGCTGCCCAAGTCTTAAAATTGGTGAACGATAGCCGGTGGAGCATCGAATCACTCTAGCTCAAATCGACTTTGTCCGTCACTGGGTCTCATCAAACCCCCCTCGTTATCCCCCCATCCACCCTGAAATTCTGCCCGGTGATATACCCCGCCCCATCCGACACCAGGAACGCGATCGTGTCGGCGATCTCCTCGACATGCCCGTAGCGGCCCATCGGGATGCGAGCGCGGAACTCTTCCTTCTCCGGCAGCGAGTCGATGAAGCCGGGGAGGACGTTGTTCATGCGGATGTTGTCCGCCGCGTATCTGTCGGCGAAGAGTTTTGTGAAGACGGCGAGGCCGGCGCGGAAGACGCCCGAGGCCGGGAACGCCGGCTCGGGCTCGAACACCGCGTAGGTCGAGATGTTCACGATCGCGCCCTTCTTCTGCTCGCGCATGATCGGGGTCACGAGCCGCGTCGGTCGGACGACGTTCAGGTAATAAACCTCCATGCCGCGATGCCAGTCCTCGTCGGAGAGATCGAGGATGGCGGCGCGCGGGCCGTGGCCGGCGGAATTGACCAGCGCGTCGATGCGGCCGAAGCGCTGCATCGTCAGGTCGACGAGGCGCTTCAGATCGTCGGGCGACTGGTTGGAGCCGGTGACGCCGACGCCGCCGATCTCGTTGGCCAGCGCCTCGCCTTTGCCCGAGGATGAGAGGATCGCAACCTTGTAGCCGTCCGCCGCGAGCCGGCGCGCCGCGCCCGCGCCCATGCCGCTGCCGCCGGCCGTGATGACCGCAACCTTGTCTGTCATGGATGTCTCCGTCTGTCCGCCCGGGAGCGTATCAGACGACGGGCGCAAATGGCCAAGGGCCGAGGCAGGCAGGACCCGGCTCGCGCAATCCCGATGAAGGATGAAGACCGCTAGCGCTTGGGGCGGAAGGTCGTGCTCTGGCGGCTGTCGCTGCTGATGGTGCGGACGAGCGTGACCTGCCGGCTGGCGATGATCACTTCCTGCCCGCCGCCAACGGAGGTCCCGCGGATCTCGTTCAGCAGCAGAAACTCGCTCGACTGAAGCTGCAACAGAAGATCCTGCATCTCGTCCGTGGGGTGGTCGATGATGATCTTCTCGCCATCGGAAATCGTCATCTCAAACCGTGCCATCGGGAATCCTTAAGCGTGCGTTTGGACGCGCAGCCCAGCCGGGGCGATGGCTCAGCGCCGCGTCAGGGGATAGTCGTCGCGGGCGTAAAGCTCGCGGATGGCCTTATGGTCGAAGCGCTCTTCGCGCACTTCCATGACCACGCCGATCAGCAGCGGCTCCGGAACTTCCTCGATCGCGTAGTGGATCGCCGCGGCCGCGGTCGGGAACCGGCGGTAGCCCGTGGAGCGCCCGCGCGAGGAGCGCGTCTGCAGCATGAAAACCTCGGCCGGCGCCGAAAAGTCAAAGCTCGCGGCCGCACGCGGCGGGCGCTGGTTGTCGTTCACCGGCTGTCCGCGGGCCATCTCAAACGCTCTCGACCGCCGAGAGCTGGCTTTCCTTGGCGACGCGCTCGCGCGGCCCGGCCGCGCTCTGAATGCGATACTGCTGGTCGCCGTTGTCCTCGGGAAGCTGCGCCACGATCTTGTAGATGCCGGCGGCGCCACGCTCGATGTTGGCGGCCGAGAAGAGCACCCTCTCGCCGACCTTGAACTTGTGCATGTTGCCCTCCATCGCGTGGGCTCCTTATCGGGTCGTCGGGCTAACGGCCCCGCCGCATGCCTGTTGCGGGCACCTTGCGCTTCGGCATCGGCAGCAGCCCTTCGCGCTGCGCCAGCTTGCGCGCCGCCTTGCGCGAGCGCCGGATCGCCTCGCCCTTCTCGCGCGCCTTCTTCTCGGACGGCTTCTCGTAGGCCTTCCGCCGCTTCATTTCGCGAAACACGCCCTCGCGCTGCATCTTCTTCTTCAGCGCCTTGAGCGCCTGTTCAACGTTGTTATCGCGCACGAAGACCAGCAAGGGCATTCTCCTCAAAATCGAGCTGCGGCCGCAGCATGTGACTTCTTAACCGTGTGATCGACCAGGCATGGAGAGCGCCGTCAGCGCTCTCCGCCGGTGTTGCAGGCTTAGGCCTGCTGCAGGTTCGCCGCGGCCATCTTGCCGCTGCGGCCGTCGGCCTCGACGTCGAAGGAAATCTTCTGACCCTCGACGAGGCTGCGCATGCCGGCGCGCTCAAGCGCGGTCGCATGGACGAAGACGTCCTTGCTGCCGTCGTCCGGCTGGATGAACCCGAAACCCTTGTTTACGTTGTAGAACTTCACAGTACCCGTTTGCATCGAATGTCCTTTGACTGCAGTTGCACGTCCCCACGGCGCGAAGATCGCTGCCGCTTGCTGTATCGAGATTTGGAGAGAGGCTGACCGTGCGCCTGGCAGTGCCGAGGCAAAAAGGCCCAGTTGTCTGGCCAAAGTCCGATGGCTGTATATCGGGCCGAATTGTGGTTTATGCAAGGCAGAGCGCCGGTTCGGGGCCTCTCCGGGAGAGGTCCGGGCCGCCCCGACGAGGCGGCGAACGGCGGCTTTCCGCATGATTTCCAGCCCGTAGGAGGGGGTGACGCTTGAGTGCCGCCGAGTCCGATGTCCCCTCGCTCTTCGCCGCTTATGCCGCGGGTTTCGACGATGCCGACGCGGAGGCGGTGACGGCGCTCTTCGTCTGGCCGGCGACGATCTGGCAATTCGGCGCAGGCCACGTCTTCGAGGATGCGGAGGAGCTTCAGGAAAACGTCGACGCGCTGATCGACGTCTTCGACGAGGCGGGGATCGTCTCCACAGAGCCGGAGGTGAAGGCGGTCCACGTCGCGGGGCCGAGCGCCTTCGCGTCGGTTCTCTGGCGGCAACACGACGACCACGGCGAGCTGTTGCATGAATTCACGTGCCAGTACCTGCTCATCGAAGACGACGGAGCGTGGAAGATCGCGACGATCGTGAATGAAGCGGAGGAAGACGAACGCCTTCTCGCATAAGCGACCTCCGGGTCCGCAATTTCGCGCCGCGCGACGCGGCCGCGTGCGCCGCCATCTACGGCCGCGCATGGCACGCCGGCCATCCGTATGCGCCGCGAAGCATCGACCGCGCCGTCTTGGCAGCAGAGACAAGGGACGAGCGCCTTCTGGTCGCGGAGGCGGACGGCGCCGTTGTCGGCTTCGTCTCGCTCTACGCGCCGCAAAGCTTCGTCCACCACCTCTATGTCGAGCCGGCGTTCAAGGGCCGCGGCATCGGTCGCGCGCTGCTCGCCCGTGCGGTCGCGCTCGCCGGTGGGCGCGCTTCGCTGAAATGCCAGCTCAGGAACGCCGACGCGCTCGCCTTCTACCGCCGCCTTGGCTGGCGCGACGACGAGACCGGCGACGGAGACGCGGGTCCCTGGGTGCGGATGGTCAGTCCGCAGACCTGAGAGACCACGCTGTCGCCATCGCCGGGCTTCCCGGCAACCGGCGAGGGAGCGACCCTCCCTCTGGACTCCCGCCGCCGCCTGTGGCTGCGTCTGGTCTCGCTGCAAGGATCGCAACGATGTCCTTCCAAGTCTGGCTCGCCTTCACCGCCGCGACCGTCGTGCTCCTGCTGATCCCGGGGCCGACGGTGCTTCTCGTCGTCTCCTACGCGCTCGGGCAGGGCTGGCGCACGGCGCTGCCGATGGCGGTCGGCGTGGCGCTCGGGGATTTCACCGCGATGACGCTGTCGCTCGCCGGAGTCGGCGCGCTGCTTGCCGCTTCGGCGACGGTGTTCACGGCGGTGAAATGGGTGGGCGCGGCCTATCTCGTCTGGCTCGGCCTCAAGCTGTGGCGCGCCGGCGGGACGCTCGCGGCCGAGCCGCGGTCGACGCGCGCGACGAGCCTGCGGATGCTCGGCCATGCCTGGCTGGTCACGGCGCTCAACCCCAAAGGCATCACCTTCTTCGTCGCGTTCCTGCCGCAGTTCCTCAACGCGCGCGCCGACCTCTTTCCGCAGATGGTCGTGCTCGAAGCAACCTTCCTCACCCTCGCCTTCGCCAACGCGCTCGGCTACGCCCTCGTCGCGGCGCGGGCGCGCGGCTTCCTGAAAAGCCCGCGGGCGCTTCGCGTCGTCAACCGCATCGGCGGCTCGTGCCTGATCGGCGCCGGCGTTGCTGCCGTGTCGATCCGCGTGGCGCAATAGACGGCCGCGTCTCAAGCCGCCATAAAGCCCTCCGGCATAAGCCTGAGGAGACAAAAATGGACGTGCGCGCCGCCGTAGCGTTCGGGGCCGGGAAGCCGCTCGAAGTCATGACTGTTCAACTCGACGGCCCGAAGGCCGGCGAAGTTCTCATTGAGATCAAGGCGACCGGCATCTGCCATACCGACGAGTTCACGCTCTCCGGCGGTGATCCGGAAGGGCTCTTTCCTTCCATCCTCGGGCATGAGGGCGCGGGCGTCGTGGTCGACGTGGGCCCAGGCGTCACCAGCGTGAAGAAGGGCGACCACGTCATTCCACTCTACACGCCAGAATGCCGCGAATGTCCGTCATGCCTGTCGCGCAAGACCAACCTCTGCACCGCGATCCGCTCGACGCAGGGGCAGGGCCTGATGCCGGACGGCACGTCGCGCTTCTCGATCGAGGGCAAGCGGCTGCACCACTACATGGGCTGCTCGACCTTCGCGAACTTCACAGTGCTGCCGGAGATCGCGGTCGCGAAGATCCGCGAGGACGCGCCCTTCGACAAGGTCTGCTACGTCGGCTGCGGCGTGACGACGGGCGTTGGCGCAGTCATCAATACGGCGAAGGTCGAGGAAGGCGCGAAGGCCATCGTCTTCGGACTCGGCGGCATCGGGCTCAACGTGGTGCAGGGTCTGCGGCTCGCCGGCGCCGACATGATCATCGGCGTCGATCTTAACAATTCAAAGAAGCAATGGGGCGAGCGCTTCGGCATGACGCATTTCGTCAATCCGAAGGAGGTCGGCGGCGACCTCGTGCCCTATCTCGTGAACCTCACAAAGAAGGGGGCCGACCAGATCGGCGGCGCCGACTACACCTTCGACTGCACCGGCAACACGACCGTCATGCGCCAGGCGCTCGAATCGGCGCATCGCGGCTGGGGCGTTTCCGTCGTCATCGGCGTCGCGCCGGCTGGGGCGGAAATCTCGACGCGTCCGTTCCAGCTCGTGACGGGGCGGGTATGGAAGGGTACGGCCTTTGGCGGAGCACGAGGCCGTACCGATGTGCCGAAGATCGTCGACTGGTACATGGACGGAAAAATCGCCATCGACCCGATGATCACGCACACGCTTAAGCTCGACGAGATCAACAAGGGCTTCGACCTGATGCACGCGGGGGAATCGATCCGGAGCGTCGTGATCTACTAACCGCGAGACCGGTTCTTCGGGCTTTTGGCCCGCGTCAATTCCGCGCTTACCGCCTTCGCGCGAAGGAGTATGATCCGCGCCCAATGGACGCCGGCACGCTCGGCCGGCAGAGGGAGGCAGATCATGGAACCGGGGAATCATACGCGACGCGCATTTGTGAAAGGGGCACTCGCCTTCACGGCATTCGGGCTTCTCAATCCGGCGGCGGCGTGGGCGGCCAAGTGGGTGTTGCTCGGGACACGGTCGGTCCGCCTCTCCAACGATCTCGACATCATGCCGGTCACCTTCCTCGCCGGATCGTTCACGCATCTCCAGCTTCGCGTGCATGGCAATGCCATCACCATGAACGAGCTCAGGGTGCGCTTCTCGAACGGCGAGTGGGCGACGCTTCCGGTGCGGACGCACATTCGCGACGGCGGCCAGACGCGGGCGATCCCGCTTCCGGGGCTGCGCCGTTTCATCAGTGTCATAGAGCTTCGTTACCGGTCGGCTCCGAATGCGAAGGGCCGCGCCACCGTGGACGTGTGGGGACTGAAATAGGCGCCGCCCGAGCGGGCGTCGGACGGCGGCGAAGTAAGCTTAAGAAGGGGTTTCGCTGGATTCGAAGACGCGGGGAAAGGCATTAACGGCCCACTAACCAAGGTGGGAGGCCCCCCATGACCGAAGCTTCGACCGAAGCGCGCCAATCGACGGCTCCAATCGCGGATCGCCGGCGGGCGCCGCGCCTGAAAAGCCTGCTCACAGGCACCATCGTCTTCGACGACCACAATTCCACGATGGACTGCGTCGTCCGCAACATCTCGGCCTGGGGCGCGAAGATCACGCTTCCCGACGCCTTCCGCGTGCCGGACCAATTCAACCTCGCCGTCCCGCATCACGATCAGACGCACCGCGCCGAGGTGATCTGGCGAAAAGGCGAGAGCGCCGGTCTCGCGCTGTCAGACGTTGAGGAACACGCGCTGAAGCATAAGCTGACGCCGCGCGAGGCGGCGGCCGAGCGCCGGAAGACGATACTCAGCGCGATCTACTGAGCGGCTTCCCTTTCCGGCCAGCACGCGGACTCTGACTGGCGCGACGCTTCGGCTCGCGACGTGGGGCGATACCGTCCCGCACCGCCCGGCCTCCAAGCGGAGACCGGGCCCACCTGTGATCGCGACGCCGCGTCCGACTCGACAATGAAGGCGAAGCGGTTCTACTTTTGTTCAGTGACCGCCCTTCTCAAGACCTTGCCCGCCACCGAACTTCTGCCGGCGACTTTCGCCGCGTGGTTCGCGCGGCGCGGCTGGGCACCACGGCCGCATCAGATCGCGCTTCTTGAGAAGGCGCAGTCGGGGAAATCGGCGCTCCTGATCGCGCCTACCGGTGCGGGCAAGACACTCGCCGGGTTTCTGCCGAGCCTCGTCGATCTGTCCAGCGCGCCAGACCGCAAGGTCGCGAAGCCCGGCATGACGGTTATCGGGCCGCACACGCTCTACGTCTCGCCCTTGAAGGCGCTGGCCGTCGACATCCACCGCAATCTCGAAACGCCGGTCGCCGAGATGGGCCTGCCGATCCGGCTTGAGACGCGCACCGGCGACACGCCGGTTTACAAGCGGCAGCGGCAGAAGCTCGACCCGCCCGACATTCTTCTCACCACGCCGGAGCAGGTGGCGCTGCTTCTCGCGTCGAAGGACGCGCACCGCTTCTTCGCGCGGCTCAAGACGGTGATCTTCGACGAGCTTCATTCGCTCGTCGTGTCGAAGCGCGGCGATCTTCTTTCGCTCGCGCTCGCACGCCTCAGAAAGCACGCGCCGGGGCTGCAGACGATCGGCCTTTCCGCAACCGTCGCCGACCCGGATGCGCTCTGCGCTTGGCTGGTCGCGCAGGCGCAGGGCGGGCGACGAGAATCTCGCGGACAAGATCGTGGTCGAAGGCGGGGCGCAGCCGAACCTTTCCATCCTCGAACCGGCAGATTCGAAGGTCCCATGGCAAGGGCACACGGCGCTCTACGCCCTCCCCGCGATCTACCAGGAGATCAAGGCGCACAAGACGACGCTGCTCTTCGTCAACACGCGCTGGCAGGCGGAACTGCTCTTCTCCGAGCTCTGGCGCGTCAACGAGGATTCGCTCGCGATCGCGCTGCATCACGGCTCGCTGGACCGCGGGCAGCGGCGGAAAGTCGAAGCGGCCATGGTGGCGGGGAAACTGCGCGCTGTCGTCGCCACCTCCACGCTCGATCTCGGCATCGACTGGGGCGATGTCGACCTTGTGGTGCATGTCGGAGCGCCGAAGGGCGCGAGCCGCCTCGCGCAACGGATCGGCCGCGCCAACCACCGCATGGACGAGCCGTCGAAGGGCATCCTCGTGCCCGGCAACCGTTTCGAAGTGCTCGAATGCCGCGCCGCGCTCGACGCCAACTATCTCGGGCACCAGGACACGCCGCCGCTTCGCGACGGCACGCTCGACGTTCTGTCTCAACACATCCTCGGGATGGCGGTCGCCGAGCCGTTCGACGCCGTGGATCTTTACGAGGAGATCACGAGCGCTGCGCCCTATCGCAACCTCTCGTGGGAAACGTTCGAGCGCGCCGTCGATTTCGTCGCGACCGGCGGCTACGCGCTTCGAAGCTACGAGCGTTACGCCAAGATCAGGCGGCGCAAGGACGGGCCCGACAAGGGGCGCTGGGGGATCACGCATCCGCGCATCGCGCAGCAATATCGCCTGAACGTCGGCACCATCATCGAGAACCCGATGCTGCGCGTGCAACTCGGAAAGCCGCGCGCCGGCGTGGTGCGCGGCGGACGCGTGCTCGGCCAGATCGAGGAATATTTCCTGGAGCAGCTCACGCAGGGCGATACGTTCCGCTTCGCCGGGCGGGTGCTGCGCTTCGAGGGCATTCGCGAGAACGAAGCCTTCGCAAGCCCTGCTGACAAGGAAGACGCGTCGATCCCCTCCTTCGAAGGCGGAAAATTCCCGCTCACCACCTATCTCGCTTCACAGGTGCGCGCGATCCTCGCCGACCCTGAGCGCTGGCATGCCTTGCCGGAGCAGGTGCGCGAGTGGCTCGGCTATCAGCAGGAGCGGTCCGTCCTCCCCGGTCCCTCCGATCTTCTGGTCGAGACATTTCCGCATCGCGACAAGTTCTATATGGCCGCCTTCCCGTTCGAGGGGCGGCTTGCGCATCAGACGCTCGGAATGCTCCTGACGCGGCGGCTCGAACGCGCCGGCGCACGCCCGCTCGGCTTCGTCGCCACCGACTATTCGCTCGCGGTCTGGGCGCTGCGCGATCTCGGCGCGCTCTTCGCCGCCGGCCGCCCGTCGCTCGAAGCGCTGTTCGACGAGGACATGCTCGGCGACGACCTCGAAGCGTGGATGGCGAACTCGTACATGCTGAAGCGCACGTTTCGGAACTGCGCGCTGATCTCCGGGCTGATCGAGAAGCGGCATCCGGGCGAGGAGAAGACCGGGCGGCAGGTCACGGTCTCGACCGACCTCGTCTACGATGTGCTGCGCAGCCATGAGCCGGACCACATCCTCTTGCAGGCGACGCGCGCTGATGCTGCGACCGGGCTCCTCGACATAAGCCGGCTTGGCGAAATGCTCTTTCGCGTCAAGGGGCGAATCATGCATCAAAGGCTGGAGCGCGTCTCGCCGCTTGCCGTGCCGGTCATGCTGCAAATCGGCAGGGAGCCGGTCTTCGGCGAGGCGCAAACGGACATTCTGGCGGATGCGGCTGAAGAGCTGATCCGCGAAGCCATGGGCGGGGAGGCCCCTCGACTTGACGCTGCAATCGGCCACGCTGGCAAAGTCTCCGCTCCCGCCTCTTTCCGCGCTCGGCCTGCAGGCAAGCGGCGCGCCGCGGGAAGAGCCGCGCGGCATGGCTGAGATCCGCATGCCGCTCGGCGATACCGAGATCGTCGCCGATTCCTCCGGCGCGCTGTTCCTGCCCGACAGCGGCACGCTCGTCGTTTCCGACCTGCATCTGGAAAAAGCCTCGTCTTTCGCAAGGCGCGGGACGTTCCTGCCGCCTTACGACACCGCGGCGACGCTCGTTCTCCTCGCCGCGCTGATGCTGAAGCGGGAGCCGAAGCAGGTCATCTCGCTCGGCGACAGCTTCCACGACTGCGACGGATACACGCGCCTCGCCGAGCCCGACCGGGCGCGGCTCGCAGCGCTGCAAAGGGGCCGCACGTGGATCTGGATCAGCGGCAACCATGACCCAAGGCTTCCGGGCGATATCGGCGGCGAGATCGCCGAAGAGGTTGCGCTCGACGGCCTGACCTTCCGGCACGAGCCGCTGGCCGGCGCGCGGATGGGCGAGGTCGCCGGGCATCTCCATCCCGCCGCCAAGGTGCGCGGACGCGGACGGAGCGTGCGCTGCCGGGCTTTCGCGACAGATGGCAAGCGCATGGTGCTTCCGGCTTTCGGCGTCCTGACCGGCGGGCTCAACGTCCTCGACGGCGCGTTCGCCGGGCTCTTCTCCGGCGCGTTGTCACGCGCCCTCCTGATCGGCAACGGCAAGCTCTTCCCGATCGCGTTCGCGGGGCTCAGCCCGGACTAGGCGATCGTGTCCTTCTTCCCCGCCAGCGCCGCGACGGCTTTCGCTATCTTCGCTCCCTGCTTCTTGATGAGATCTTCCGCCTTTGCCTTCAGCGCGGCAATGTTGGCCGGCGAGGCGTCGTCGAAATCGTCATTGACCGCATTGCGGTCGTCCTCCGTCACGCCGAGCGAGATATCGAAGCGGAAGTGGTTTCCCTTTAAAATCTGGTCGAGCTGATAGGACACCGTGTCGGTGTTGCCGTCCATGAGCACGGAGAGGATCGGCCGCGCCCACCCGGCAAGTCCCCAGCCCTTCGCTTCGTCGAGCGGGATCGGCCGCTGCAGATAGCCGGTGCCTAGCGAAAGCATCACGTAATTCTTGTCGACGCCGTAGCGATCGTAAGCAGCCGCCAGCGCACACATCGCGGGATTGTTGGCAAAGACCCCGCCGTCGATCATTCCGAACGACTGTTTGGCCACGTTCGTGACAACGGCCGGCTCGAAATATGTGGGCGCCGCCGATGTGGCGCGAGCGATATCGCGAAGAAGAAAGTCGTACTCCGCTTTGTCCTGTCCGGGCTTCAGGTCTTCGCCGCGAGCCCGCCAGCTGTTGAAGAACATCGGTGCGCGGTTCTCCCCATCCGGCCGGGCCACCGCGAGCTTGATCGCGTAACTCGGAACGACGAGGTCAACGTCCGCGACCTCCGATAGGCGGGTATCGCCAAGAATGGCCTTGATCTGCGTTTCCAACTCGGTGGCGTTGTACTTTTCCTCGAGCAGATTGGAACCCGGAAATCGCCAGATGAAGGGTCGGCGGAAGATATCGGCGCCGTGCTTGGCGTAAAGTTCGATCAACGCACTTGGAGTCACCGGGTTCGGCTTGCACAGGCCGCAAGCGATGATGCCACCCGTGGAGGTTCCGGCGATCATATGGAAAACGTCTTTCGCGCGACGGTTTCCAAGGATTTTGCCGAGGACGGTGGCCGGTATGATGCCTCGAATTCCCCCGCCGTCGATGGAAAGAATGCGAATGGTCTCCTTCATGAGGCCCTCCCTGGCTGGGCCGCATTCTACCCCCTGCGGTTGAGTGGGAGCAATCGACCTGCGGGAGCGGTTACGACCTTCTGAACACCAGGCCGGCGAGCCAGCCGGTGAAAACGGCGAGCGTCACGCAGGCGAGGCCGTAAGGAAGAGGCAGATCGATCGCAGCGCGGGCGATGCGCTCCGAAAAGCCGCCCTTCTCGATGGTCAGCTTCTCCGTTGCGCCGGCGAGGAACGCCGCCCCCCGAAAAAGGTAGACGCTCACCCGATATTCCCCGGTTGGGATGTCGCTCGGCAGGAAGAAGGTCGTGCGGAAGACGCTCGGGGCGAGGAAGGTCACTTCGCGGCTGCGCTCCGCGTAAAGGCCGCTCTTCGTCTTCAGGTTGACGAGCGCCTCGGCGAAACTGGCGCCGGTCGGTTCCTTGTTGGAATTCTGTACGAAATCAAGGCTTGGGACGCCGAGCCGATATTGCACGAGATCGGCGGGGCCCAGAGCGGCGCTGAAATTCTCGCTGAGATGCATCACGTAGTAGGAGGGAACTTCGTCGAACTCGCGTGACGTGCGGTTCGCCCAAATGCCCAGGATGCGTTCCTTCTCACGCACCACGATATCCTGCGGCGGGCCCTGCACGACGACTGCGACCTCGTAGCCGGGGTCTCCCTCGGGCGCTCCGCGGACAGCGCCGAAGACGACGATCTGTTCACCGGTGAAGTTCGAGGTGATCTCGACGGAGCTGTCGGAAAGCGTCGAGACCAGGCTCTCGCCGCGTGCTGTGCCGCATGCCGCGACGAGCCCAAGCGCGAGCAGGAGACGCAAGGCGCTCATGTCGCGCCTCCCATGATGCGCAGCGAGAAGATCTCCGCCGGTGTCAGGAACAGGCTGAGGAGCACGCGCAGCGCCACCATGAGCACGAGGAGCGCGAGTAGCGCGCGAAGCTGCTCACCGCGAAGCGCCTGCCCGACGCGCGCGCCAAACTGTGCGCCGATCACGCCGCCGACGATCAGGAGCAGCGCCAGCATGATGTCGACGGTCTTGTTGGCGGTCGCCTGCAGCACCGTCGCCACCGCCATCGTGATCAGCGTGTAGGCGAGCGACGTGCCGATCACGACATTGGTCGGGACGCGCAGGAGATAGATCAGCGCCGGCACCATGATGAATCCGCCGCCGAGGCCGAGGACCGAGCCGAGAAAGCCGATGCCGCTGCCGAGAGCCACGATCGGGATCACGCTCACGTAAAGCTTCGAGCGGCGGAAGCGCATCTTGAGCGGCAGGCCGTGTACCCAGTTGTGATGGCCCGGCGGAAGCGCAGCGCGCCCGGCGCGCGCCCGCAGCAGGGCGCGCACCGATTCCCGCAGCATGATCGCGCCGATCGATCCGAGGAAGACGACGTAGGCGACGGAGATGATCAGATCGAGCTGGCCGACCGAGCGCAGAGCGCGGAACGCGAGAACGCCGAGCGTCGAGCCGACGACCCCGCCGGTGGCGAGGATCAGTGTCATCTTCTCGTCGATCAGACGGCGGTTCCAGTAGGAGAGCGCAGCCGAGGTGGAAGATGCGACGATCTGCGGCGTGACGGTAGCGACGGCGACGGCCGGCGGGATACCGGTGAAGATCAGCAGCGGCGTCAGCAGAAACCCGCCGCCCACTCCGAACATGCCTGAGATGAATCCGACAGCTCCGCCCATCCCCAAAAAGAGGAACATATTCACCGTCAGCTCGGCGATTGGGAGGTAAAGCTGCACCCGCGGCGCCCGTCGAAAATCTTCTCGTTGCGGCGGCCCCGCGACGAATAAGCGCCGTCAAGACGGCGCTGTCAAATTGCTTTGCCGGCCAGGGCCGGCGCGATGCCGCCCAGTCGGCTTCAGGTCGGCCAATTCTTGAGGGCGGTGACGAGCTGGGTGTCGATCTGACCGGTCTTCGGCAGACCGGCCTTACCCTGGAACGCCGAGATCGCCTCGATTGTCTTCTGTCCAAGCAGGCCGTCCGCCGGTCCCGGATCGTAGCCGTTATCGGCAAGAAGCTTCTGCACCAGGGCGACGAGATCGTTGTCGGATTTCACCTCGACGCTGGTCGAATTATCGTCGGAGCGCCAGCCATTGTCGGGCATCAGGACTTCGTTCGCGTCAGACACCAGCGGAAGCGGCTGGAAGGCCGCCGCGGCCGCCTGCGCTTTGGCGCGATCCTCGTCAGAGAGCGCCTGGCCGATGATGTCGCGGCGCTTGGCGGATTCTTCGTCGCCGGAGCTCGCGGCGATCGCGAACCATTTGTAGGCCGCGACCAAGTCCTGCGGGACGCCGAGGCCGCGGGCGTGCAGGATCGCGAGGTTGAACTGGCTGTCGCGGACGCCATGCTCCGCTGCCGCGCGGAAGAGGACGGCTGCGTGCTCAAGGTCCGGCTCGCCGCCCGCACCCTCGGCATAAAGCACTGCGAGGTTATGCATCGCCTTGACGTTTCCGGCGTCGGCTGCCTCGCGGTACCACTTCTGGGCCTTGCTCAGATCTCTCGGGACGCCGAGGCCCTTCTCGTAGATCGAGCCGAGGCGGTATTGCGCGGGCGCGAGGCCGGCGTCGGCCGACTTCTCATACCAGGCGACCGCGGTTCGCATGTCCTGCGTCACGCCGCGGCCCTCGGCGTAGCGTGCGCCAACCTCGAAGGTCGCAATCCGGTCGCCGGCAAGGGCAGCGTCGCGAAGCTTGGCCGGCCCGATCGATCCAGGCAGTGCCCCGACGTCGGTCGTTTCGCCCGAGGACGTCGGCGCAGCGGATATCGCAGGCGCCGTAGGCGCCGTCATCGCAACGCCGCTGGCGGGAACCGTGTCCGTGCCCATGGTGCCCGAAGCCGGCTCCGTCGACGGCACGGCGGCCAGCGGGCCTGCGCTCCGGATATCCTCCGGACGCAGATCGGATGTCGAGGGTTCCGGCGCGGTCATGGCCGTCTCGGGCGATGCTGCGCCTGCCGGAGTTTCCGGCGGCTTGGCCGTCAGCTCCGTGGATTCGGTTGTCGGCGTCTCCGCCGTGGGCGGGAGTGGGGTCGCTTCGGCTGCCTGCGACTCGTCCGCAGGAATCTCGGCGGCCGGAGTTTCAGCGGGTGGTAACGCGGCCGTGTCGATCCTCGGCGCGGACGTCTCGGCGAGAAGCCCCCGATCCTGTAGGAAGGCCACGACCGGCGCGTACGGCCAGACCTCGCTGCGCACGATCAGGACTGCCGCGACGACGAGCGCGGCGGCGATCAGGGATGCGACGATCGCTCGCCGGCCACCGGACCCCTTGCGCCCGCCCTCTCCTTCGCTTTGCGCCTCATCGGTCTCTGCGTCCTCGGCTTCCGCCGCAGCCGCGCGGGCAGCGCGGCGCGCAGCCGCGAGGAAATCATCGTCGACGATCGGGGGTTCGCCACGGCCGCGATGCGCACCCGTCTTCGCGATGCGCCCCTTGCGCCCGCCCGACATGAACTCGGTGTCGGAACTCGGTGCGCCGGTCAGCGATGAATTGAGCGGCGAATCCGTGCCCGGCTCAAGCGGCAGGTCGGAGGCGTCATCGCTCTCTTCCGAATCCGGCGAGAAGGATTCGGCGCGACCGCCCGTCGCCCGACGCAGCAATTGCCGCGATGTCAGACGGCTGAGGAGCCCGCCGGTGGGCGCTTCGGCCGGCGGCTCGGCGATCGGTGGGAGAGCCTCTGCCTTTTCCTCCTGCGCGGCCTCCGCCGCTGGTTCCTTCTGTTCCGGCTCGGAGTGGCGCGATACTGGCGCGGCGGCGCTGTCGGCATCGCGCTCCAGGAAGGCCATGCGCTTGACAACGGCCTCGAGCGTGTCCTGGACGGCGTCGATGGCGTCCTTGCTCTTCCGATCCCACAGACTCGGCGGGAAGAGGGAGCTCGTCACCGGGCTTGCCCACCCGCTCTCGTACGACATCCCGACCGTCGAAAGTGTCCTCTTCGACTTCGCGCGGAGGGTCGACTTCACGTGGAGGCTTGTGGCCGAGCGAGCGGCGCGTGTCGTCTAGACGCTCCTCGAGCGTCTTCAGGCTGGCATTGATGCGCGCAAGCCCGGCGGCGCCGTTCTCCGGATCGTCGAGGATGCGGGCGATCCGCTCGACCTGGGCTTCGAGATTGGCGATCGACGCGGGCGTCTCCTGCGGAAGCCGGTCGAGCCGCTTGGCAATGGCGCGCATGAGCTCGCCGAGATTCGGCTCGTCCTTGCCCGCTGCGGAGGCCGGGGTCGAGCGAAGCTCGCGCCTGAGCGCCACGATATCGGAGCGAAGCTCGGCAAGGTCATCCTGCGTCAAAAGCTCGCCGCCCGCCGCGACTGTGCTACCGATGTCGTCGAGCTTCTTCTCAAGGCGTGCGAAGCGCTCTGTCGATGCGCCGCTTGCCGCCGCTTCGGTGATCCGCCGCTCAAGCTGCTCCAGCCGATCGACCGGGATGATTCCGCTTTCGGACGGCTGCCCAGCACCTTCCGCGGGCAGGGAGCGGATTGCGAACTCGACGCGGTCGAACAGCTCGTTCAGTCGCGCCGGATCGATGCTGCGCCCTTTGAGAAGCTCCAGGCGGCTCATGATCGCATCGAGCTGCGTCTGAAGCCCACGCGGATCGGCGCTCTTGCTGACAATACCGGCAAGGCGCTCATCGATCGCATCGAGCCGATCGGAAAGCGGCGTGCCGGCACCTTCCACGCCGAGCCCGGCCAGACGATCGGATATCTCCCGCAGCTTCTGCACGAGCGGTTTGAAGAGCGCGCTGGTGTCCTGCGCACGCGTGGCGATCTGCTCGATTTGCCCGTGCATCTCCTGGAGGCGCGCCTCGAGCGGCTCGATCTGTCGCCGCGACAGATGTTCCGCCTGCGCCGCCACCTGACTGGCCAACTGATCGAGCTTCTCGTCGAGCCCGCCGATATCGCGGCGCGCACCGGGAGCGTCCTGCGCCTCGATCGCCGCCGCGAGCAACTCCACCTTCTCGGTCAATCCGGCCAGGACCTCGGCCGTCGTGTTGTCTTCCTGCGCCTCGATCGTGGTTGAAAGGTCCGCAACACGCCGATCGAGCCGCGCCAACGCATCACTGACGGAGCGGCGGTCCTCCGCAAGCTGTTCCCCGACCCCGGAAAGCCGCTCCTCGACATTGGATAGATC
Organism: uncultured Alphaproteobacteria bacterium; assembly: GCA_963805325.1. GTDB lineage: Bacteria > Pseudomonadota > Alphaproteobacteria > Rhizobiales > Afifellaceae > DASWJZ01. The sequence goes on from CAWDTS010000022.1 coordinate 185,474, forward strand.
GGGTGTGCGCCCGGTCTCTCCCACTTCGCGGATTTGCGCCGCGATCTCGCTCAACTGCTCTTCGAGCGCCAGCGCAACGGACTTCCGCTGCCGCCGCGCCTCGATCAGATCGGTCGCGACGCCGCCAAGGTGCTGCTCGATCCGACCGAGCGCATCCTCGTCGCTGATCTCGGCCGGCAGCGCATCGACACGCTCGGCGAGCTTCAGGAGCCGCTCCTCGATGCGCGCGACCTCGCGCTGCGAGGCGATCGTCTGCATCTGACGCTTCAGCCCGTCGACACGATCGAGAAGCTCTTCGGCGGAGGCGAGGCGGTGAACCAGCCCCTCCATCCGGTCGAAGCGCTCCAGGATGGCGCTCTGGTTCTCGCGCACGGCGTCGAAGCCGGGAATCTCCACCTCAATCTCGCCGAGCCGCTCGGCGATGCCGCTCATACGATCCTGCATCTCGCCGAAGCGGTTGGTGGACATGTTGCGCGCGGCGTTGAGCTTCGTCTCCATCTCGTCGATGCGCCCGTCGATCGCGGTCAGCGCATCGCTCGTGGTGCGGCCGCTTCGGCTCAGCGCCGACATGTCGCCTACGAGTTCAAGGAGATCGGCGCGCATCGGCTCGAACTGGTTCTCGTCGAGGTCCTTCTGCAAGGTCTCGAGGCGCTGCTCGACCTCGGTGAACTGCCGCTCGATCGCGGCGGCCATTTCCGTTTCGCGCCGCGCCGCGGCGATGTCGCTCTGGCGGCGCGATTCCTCCATCTCGGCGCGACGGCGCACTTCAGCCTCTTCGGCCTGGCGCCGAGCCTCGGCGAGATCGGCAAGCCGGATCGCCTGCGCTTCCTCTGCCAGCCGCCGACGATCCTCGGCAGCCTCCTCCGCCATACGACGGCGTTCCTCAGCCGCCTCCTCGGCCTGCAGACGAAGCTTCTCGGCGGTCTCTTCCGCCTCCGCGCGCTGCTGGGCCTCAGCCGCCTCCGCCTTGCGCCGTGCTTCGGCGACCTCGGACTGCCGCTTCGCCTCTGCGATCTCCGTCTGCTTGCGCGCTTCCGCAACCTCCGCCTGGCGGCGCGCCTCGGCCGCCTCGGCCAAGCGTTTCGCCTCGGCAAGCTCGGCTTCCCTGCGACGCGCCTCTTCGGCCTCGGCGGCGCGCGCGCTCTGCGCCCGCTCGTTCTGGCGCCGCGCTTCCGCAAGCTCAGCTTCTCGCCGCGCCTCCACGGCTTCGGCATGCCGGCGCGCGTCGGCGCGGATCGCCTGGCGGCGCCGCTCCTCGGCACTCGCCGCCGCCTCAACCTCGGCGCGGCGCGCGTGCGCGGCAGTCTCCTCTGCCTCGGCCAGACGCCGCGATTCCGCGAGTTGCGCGGCGATCGCGTCTTCCTCGTTCTTCGCAGCGTGGATAGCGGCTGGCGATTCGGCCCTGCGCGGAAGTTTCCGCGACAACTCGGAATCAGGCGCGTCCTTTCGCTGCTGAAGGCGCTTGCTCAACGCCTCAAGGCGCGCCTCAAGCCGATCCAGGCTATGGGCGACAAACTCCCGTTCGCCATCCGAAGGCTCGGTCTCAACCGTCTCTTTCGGCTGCGGACGCGGCCGCTCAGGGGTGGCCGGCGCGGAGCGACTCTCCCGCTCAATCGCCTCCAGCCCCTCGGTGAGCTTCTGCACCGCGAGGTCAAGCTCATCGAGCGTGGCGCTCTCCTCATCCGGAGGCGTGCTCGTCGTCTTGCGGGGCGGCGGTGCGAGCTTTCCGCCATCGTCGAAGCGGGCATCCAACAGTTCGTCGACGCCCGGCTTCGCCGTATCGCCGGCGGCGTCATCGCGCTTTTCGTCAGAGCCCTTGCTCGCCTTTGCGCCCCAAAAGGATCGCGCAATCATCTGTGCTCCTCAGCGAACTCCGCGCGGGAATGCGCTTTAGCGGGCACGAATCGCCCCTATTTCCGCCGCAAGGTGAAGATGATCGTAACGAAGGTAAATAGATGGTTAACCCGCCGACCCCATTTCCGAAAAATTAACCACAACTCTTTATATTTATGACCATCCTGGCCTCGGCGGAACGGGCCGGGCACCGTTGACAGTTACGTTAACGTAAGGTAGCGCCGAACAGGTCCCGCAACCAGAGGGGCACGCTTTGGTATCGGCGCCAACGAGAGAGCCGGCGGACGCGAATGCAGACCACCTTCACCATCGGAGAGCTCGCAAGCGAGTTCGGCATCACGCTCAGAACCCTGCGCTTCTATGAAGACAAGGGCCTCATAAAGCCGCATCGCCAGGGGCTTAACCGCATCTATAGTCGGCGGGACAAGGCTCGTATCCGGCTCATCCTGGTTGGCAAGGAGGTCGGCTTCTCGCTCGGCGAGATCAAGGAAATGCTCGATTCCTACGACCTGAAGGACGCCCGGCCATCGCAGCTCAGGGTGGCACTTTCGCGCTTCGGCAAGCAGATTGCGATCCTGCGGCGCAGGAAAGGCGACATCGAGGCGGCGATTCAGGCGCTGCGACACACGATGGCCGTCGTCGAGAGCATGCTGCACGATCGCGAGACGCGTGAGCGGCTGCCCAGGGAGCTAGTGTCGGAGCCAACGCTTCAGGCGGCGGAATGAAAGCGTTCACGCGGCATTAGCGCGCGACGCTCACGTTGGCGTAACGTCAGGGTGGAAAATGCCGATCTACAAAGCGCCGGTCGAAAGCGTGCTCTTCCTGCTCCGCGACGTGCTGGGCTACGAGCGTTATTCAAATCTCGCGGGGTTCTCCGACGCGCCGCTCGATACGGTCGAAGCGATCCTCGGCGCGGCAGCACGCTTCACCGAGGATGTTCTGCAGCCCTTGAACCGCGTCGGCGACATCGAAGGCTGCCGGCGTAACGACGACGGCTCGGTGACGACGCCGACCGGCTTCAAGGAAGCCTATCGGGAGTTTGCCGAGGCCGGCTGGATCGGTCTCTCGGCCGATCCGGACTATGGCGGACAGGGCCTTCCCTACGCGCTCGCCGCGGCGCTGAACGAGTTCACGACGTCCGCCAACATGGCGTTCGGCATGTATCCGGGGCTCGCACAGGGCGCGATCGCGGCGATCGAGCAGCATGGCTCGGCGGAGCAGAAGGCGCTCTATCTGCCGAAGATCATCTCAGGCGCATGGCTCGGCACGATGAATCTGACGGAGCCGCAATGCGGCACCGACCTCGGCCTGATCAGGACGAAGGCGGTCGCCGCCGATGACGGAAGCTATCGGATCACCGGGCAGAAGATCTTCATCTCCGCCGGCGAGCACGATCTCTCCGAGAACATCGTGCATCTGGTGCTGGCGCGCATCGAAGGCGCACCTGAGGGCACGAAGGGCATCTCGCTCTTCATCGTGCCGAAATTCCTGCCCGATGCGAACGGCGATGCCGGGCCGCGCAACGCCGTCTCCTGTGGTTCGCTCGAAAAGAAGATGGGCATCCACGGCAACGCCACCTGCGTCATGAACTATGACGGCGCGACAGGCTGGCTCGTCGGCGAGCGCGAGAAGGGTCTTCGCGCCATGTTCACGATGATGAACGAGGCGCGGCTCGGCGTCGGGGTGCAGGGGCTGGCGCTCTCCGAGGTCGCCTACCAGAACGCTGCGCTCTATGCGCGCGAGCGCCGCCAGGGGCGCGCAATCTCTGGCGCCAAGGAGCCGGACGAGAAGGCCGACCCGATCATCGTGCACCCGGACATCCGCCGCATCCTGATGTCGATCCGCGCCTTCAACGAGGCGGCGCGCGCGCTGGTTCTGTGGACCGCGCTCAAGGGTGACGTCGCGCATCGTTCCGAGGACGACAAGGACCGGGCCGCGGCAGACGACCAGATGGGCCTGATGACACCTGTCCTGAAAGGCGTCCTGACCGATACCGGCTTCGCCAATGCCGTGCAGGCGCAGCAGGTTTTCGGCGGCCACGGCTACATCGCCGAGCATGGCATGGAGCAGTTCGTGCGCGATGCGCGCATCACGATGCTCTACGAGGGCGCCAACGGCATCCAGGCGCTCGACCTCGTCGGCCGCAAGCTGCCAAAGGACGGCGGACGCGCGGTGATGGCCTTCTTCAACGAGGTCGGCGCGTTCATGAAGGAGAACGAAGCCGACGAAGCGCTGGCGCCCTATCTGAAGCCGCTCAAGCAGGGCCTCGAGCATCTGCAGCAGGCGACGATGTGGTTCATGCAGAACGCCATGAAGAAGCCCGACAATGCCGGCGCCGGCTCGACCGACTACCTGCATCTCTTCGGGCTGGTGGCGCTCGGCTACATGTGGGCGCAGATGGCGAAGGCCGCGAGCGCCAGGCTTCGGAACGGCGCTGACGGAGGCGCCGATTTCTACGAGACGCGCCTGACGCTCGGGCGCTACTTCATGGAGCGGACGATGCCGGAGACGGCCACGCATTTGGCGCGCATCTCGTCAGGCGCGGAGACGATGATGGCGCTGCCGGCGGAGATGTTCTAGCCGAGATCAGCTCCCCTTCTTCTTGAACGCGCCTTCGATCAGGCTGCGGTGGAAGCCCTGCGGCGGCTCGCCGGTGACGGCGTAGCGATAGACCACCGCGGAATAGATTCCGGAGAGCGCAGCGCCGACGAGGATGAGGACCGGGATCACCGCAGCCGTCACCGAGAAGAGCGGAATTGCGAGTGCGGGATGGCCGTGGTCCTTGAGCGCGATGCCGCCACCGATGCCGACGAACGCCACGACAACGGTCTGACCAGCGAGAGCGCGAATGAGATGCCGGCATTGCCGATCAGGTTCTCGCCCCACGTCTTCCTGAGCAAGGCGCCGCTCTTCCCGATCGCTTCGAGCGGCCCGACGCCTTCCGCGGCGAGGACGGGAACGACGAGGAAGGTCGTCACCGTCCACGCGAGCCCGGCGCCCGCTTCGATGAAGCGCCCGAGAATCCCGAGGCGCTCGGCGATCATCCGCAGCACGACTCCGACGGTGGCGGAGATAACGGCGTAGCCAAGGATCGTGCCGATCCGGCGCTGCGCGAGCGTAAGCGCCGAGGCGACCGTCGGATCGCCGCCTTCAAGTCGCTCAATCGCCGCGCCGACCAGCGCGGTGTTGAAGAAGATGATGATGAAATACTGCACCACGTAGAAGACGAAGAGGCCGGCGTAGAAGGAGCCGGGCAACTCATGCGCGCCTTGCTGGAGCGCCTCAAAGGCGCCGGTCTGGAACGCCAGGCCGGCGAACACTCCGACGACCGCGATCGTGGCGATGCCGGAGAGCAGCGGTAGAACGAGGAGCTCACCGTCGGAGCAAAGCACGTTCCAGCTCGCCCTGACCAAGAGCAGGCTGCGCTCGAAGCGGGAGATCGGGTCGGACATCTGAGAGCTCCCGGCGCTTGGCTGCGCAAAGCTGCATGCCGCAGAAAGCTCCGCTTCTTGACTGAAAGAATGGTAAAGCGCATCGACGCAGCGAGGGTCGGCGGGGGCTGCATTGCCACCGCACTTTTCGCGTGGTGAAGAAAGCGTATGTCTGGCGCTCGCGAGGCGGTGCCGCCATCGGAGGAAGCATGTCGGAAGCCTTCATCTATGACGCGGTGAGGACGCCGCGGGGGCGGGGAAAAGCCGACGGGGCGCTGCACGAGGTGCCGACGGTCCGGCTCGCCGCGACGGCGCTCAAGGCCATCCGCGACCGCAACGAACTCGACACCAGGCTCGTCGACGACGTGATCCTCGGCTGTGTCGATCCGATCGGCGAGGCGGGCGGCGATGTCGCACGCGCGGCGGTGTTCGCGGCCGATTACGGCGCGCACGTACCGGGCATGCAGATCAACCGCTTCTGCGCCTCGGGCCTCGATGCGGTGAACATGGCGGCGGCGCAGGTGATGACCGGCTATCACGACGTCGTCGTCGCCGGCGGCGTCGAATCGATGTCGCGCGTCGGCATCGGCGCCTCCGGGGGCGCCTGGCCCGTCGATCCGGAAGTCGCGGTGCCCTCCTACTTCATGCCGCAAGGCGTCTCCGCCGACCTGATCGCCACCAAGTACGGTTTTTCGCGCGACGACGTCGATGCTTACGCCGTCGAAAGCCAGAAGCGCACCGCCACGTCGTGGAGCGAGGGGCGCTTCGCGAAGTCGATCGTGCCGGTCACCGACATCAACGACCTGATCCTGCTCGACCGCGACGAGCATCCGCGTCCCGATACCAACATGCAGGGACTTGCGGCGCTGAACGCCTCCTTCGAGATCGTCGGGCAGATGGGCGGCTTCGACGCCATCGCCGTACAGGCGCATCCGGAAGTCGAGAAGGTGAAGCACGTGCATCATGCCGGAAATTCCTCCGGCATCGTCGACGGCGCGGCGGCGGTGCTCGTCGCCAACGCGGCTGGGGGCAAGGCCGCGGGCCTGAAGCCGCGGGCTAAGGTTCGCGCCTTCGCCAATATCGGCTCCGACCCGGCGCTGATGCTGACCGGGCCGATCGACGTGACGAAGAAGGTGCTTCAGCGCTCAGGGATGACGCTTGCCGACATCGACCTCGTGGAGATCAACGAGGCGTTTGCCTCGGTGGTGCTGCGCTTCTGCCAAGCCTTCGATCTCGATGCCGACAAGGTCAATGTCAACGGCGGCGCCATCGCCATGGGTCATCCGCTCGGCGCGACCGGCGCAATGATTCTGGGCACCGTGCTCGACGAGCTGGAGCGGCGCGATCTTTCCACCGCGCTCGTGACGCTCTGCATCGGCGCCGGCATGGGCACGGCGACGATCATCGAGCGGGTGTAAGCTTCATGCCGAAGATCGACGGTTCCTCGCTGCCCGAGGACAATTCCTGCGGCTATCCGGCGCCGTTCCACGAGATCGCCAAGGGGCGCTTTCGCAGACGAATCGGCGATGCCGGCGGTCTTACCCAATTCGGGGTAAACCTTTGCCGGCTGGAATCCGGCTCCGCCTCCTCGCAGCGCCACTGGCACGAGAGCGAGGAGGAGATGGTTTACATGCTCGACGGGGAGGTCGTGCTGATCGACGATGACGGCGAGACAACACTTCGCGCGGGCGACGCCGCGACCTTCAAGGCCGGGGTCGCGAACGGCCATCACCTCCTGAACCGCTCCGGCCGCGACGCACTGTTTCTGGAGATCGGCACGCGCCCCGAAACCGACCGCATCGACTATCCCGATATCGATCTCGTGCTCGAATATGACGGCGAGGCCGACACCTTCATGCGCCGCGACGGCAAACTCTATCCACCGCGCTGACGGGCGCGAAAGGCACGCGATGACCTACGAGAACTTCACTGTCGAGACCGACGCCGACGGCATCGCCCTCGTCACCTGGGACATGCCCGACCGCTCGCTCAATGTCTTCACAGAAGAAGCGATGGACGAGCTTGAAGCGATCATCGAGGCGGTCGCGGCCGATCCGAACACGAAGGGCGCGGTCATTCATTCTGGCAAGAAGGATTTTTCGGGCGGCGCCGACATCACCATGATCCACGGCCTGCTCTCCGCTTTTCGGGGGGACGCGAAGGCCGGCCAAGCCGCACAGCAGAAGCTGCTCGAAGAATCGAGCCGCATGTCGCGGCTCTACCGGCGGCTCGAAACTTGCGGCACGCCGTTCGTCGTGTGCGTCCAGGGTGTGTGCATGGGCGGTGCGACCGAGCTTGCGCTCGCCGCGCATGGGCGCGTCATGGCCGACGACAAGACGACGCGGATGGCGCTGCCTGAAGTGAAGATCGGAATCTTTCCCGGCGCCGGCGGGACGCAGCGCGTGATGCGCATGGCCGACGCGCAGGCGGGGCTCGAATATCTCCTGAAGGGTTCCGGCGCCGACGCGAAGAAGGCGAAGGCGATGAAGCTCGTCGACGAAGTGGTGCCGCGCGAGAAGCTCGTGGAGACCGCGAAGGCGATGCTGAAGGGCGGACTCAAGGCGACGAAGCCTTGGGATCAGAAAGGGTGGAAACCGGAAGGCGCCGCGCGAGTCTTTTCGCCTGCCGGGTTCCAGCTCTGGCCGGCGGCGAACGCGCTCTATCGCAAGGAGACCTACGACAATTATCCTGGCGCGCGTTATCTGCTGCAGTCCGTGTTCGAGGGCCTGCAGCTTCCGATCGACGCGGCGCTGAAGGTCGAGAGCCGCTACTTCGCGCATGTCCTGCAGACGAAGGAAGCGGCGGCGATGATCCGCTCGCTCTTCGTCTCGCTGCAGGAGTTGAACAAGGGTGCGCGGCGTCCGCCGGCCGAACCGCAGCGCACGGTGAAGAAGCTCGGCGTGCTCGGCGCCGGCTTCATGGGCGCCGGCATTGCCTACGTTTCGGCGCAGGCCGGCATCGACGTCGTGCTGCTCGATCGCGATATGCCGTCGGCCGAGAAGGGCAAGGCGCATTCGGATTCGCTCACCGACAAGGCGATCAAGCGCGGCGCGATGAGCGCGGAGGAAAAGACGGCGCTTCTTTCGCGCATCAAACCGACCGCGGATTTTTCCGATCTCAATGGATGCGATCTCGTGATCGAGGCGGTGTTCGAAGAGCGCGGCGTCAAGGCGGAGGCGACGAAGAGTTCCGCCGGTACATCTTTCCACCGATGCGATCTTCGCGTCGAACACCTCGACGCTGCCGATCACATCGCTCGCCGAGACCTATACGGACCCGGAAAAATTCATCGGCATCCATTTCTTCTCACCGGTCGACCGCATGATGCTGGTCGAGATCATCATGGGAAAGAAGACCGGCGACACCGCGCTCGCGATGGCGCTCGACTATGTGCGGCAGATCAAGAAGACGCCGATCGTCGTCAATGACAGCCGTGGCTTCTTCGCCAACCGCTGCGTCATGGGGTACATCCTCGAAGGACACGTGATGCTGACGGAGGGCGTGCCGGCGGCGATGATCGAGAATTGCGCGCGCGCCGCCGGCATGCCCGTCGGGCCTCTTTCCCTGACGGACGAGATCGGTATCGACCTTGCCTGGAAGATCCTGCAGGCGACGAAGAAGGACGCGGGCACCGAGATCCTGATCGATCCGCGGCAGGAGAAGCTTCTGGAAGAGATGGTGGTGAAGCGCGAGCGCTTCGGGCGGAAGAATTCCAAGGGCTTCTACGACTATGCCGGCCGCGAGAAGTCGCTCTGGCCGGGCCTTGCGGAAATCGCGAAGCCGAAGAGCGCCGACGAATTCGATGCGAGCGAATTGAAGGTGCGCCTCCTTGCGACGCAGGCGCTCGAAGCGTCACGCACTTTTGAAGAAGGCGTCGTTACCGATCCGCGCGAGGCGGATGTCGGCTCGATCCTCGGCTTCGGCTTCGCACCGTTCACCGGCGGCACGCTTTCCTACATCGACGGCATGGGCACGAAGGAATTCGTTTCGCTGACGGAACGGCTTGCGGAAAAGCTCGGCGAACGCTTCCGCCCCAACAAGCTCCTGAAGGAAATGGCGGCAAAGGGCGAGACGTTCTACGGGCGCTTCCCGCCGACCCCGAGACAGGCCGCCTGACCTATCGTTAGCTGCAAATCAACAGCGGCTCTTCTTTCTCAGGTTTCAGCGGGTCCAAAAAGGACTATATTCCTGCCCTCGCGGGGGAAAAGCGCATGTGGAGCCACGAGTCCGTTTGGGCCGCGATCGACGCGCTTGCCGCACGGCAGGGGCTCAGCCCCTCCGGGCTTGCAAAGCGGGCCGGGCTCGATTCCACCGCCTTCAATCCCTCCAAGCGCCATGGCGCCGACAAGCGCCCGCGCTGGCCGTCGACGGAATCGATCGCCAAGGTCCTCGCTGCCACCGGCGAGTCGCTCGAAGGCTTCGTCGGGCTCGCGAAATCGAAGGAACAGAGCCCGCTCCACCCCGTCAATGCGCGAAGCGCGTTTCGAGACGGCTTCCGTCCGGTGCCGTTGCTTGGATTGGCGCAAGCGGGCGCCGGTGGCTTCTTCGACGACGGCGGCTTTCCTGCCGGCCAGGGCTGGGACGAGATCCCCTTCCCGGGACTGGCGGACGATTCCGCCTATGCGCTGGAGGTCTCCGGCGATTCCATGCTGCCGCTCTATCGCGACGGCGACGTCATCATCGTGTCGCCTTCCGCCCGCATCAGCCGCGGCGATCGCGTCGTCGTCAGGACCACCGACGGCGAGGTAATGGCGAAGATACTGAAGAAGAAGACGCAGAGCGAGATGGAGCTCGCCTCGTTCAACCCGGCGCACAGCGACCGCACGGTCGCGCTCAACGACGTCGACTGGATGGCGCGTATCCTGTGGGCGAGCCAATAGCCGGCTGAGCTTCCTGTCCTGGACAATGACGGCAGCGGTCGTGATCATCGGGACAATGATTCGAGCAATCTCGTTTGTGCTGCTTTGCGCCGCTTCGTTCGGCGCGGTCTATTGGGTGACGGCGCCGAGTGACAATTCCGATGTCGCCCTTGCGCCGGCGGTCGAATCGGCGAATTCATCGCCTGCGACCGCCGAGCCTCAGATCGCGTCGAACGGTGCTGAGGCGATACCGGCTTTACGCCAAGCCGAACCGGCGCCGCCGACCTTGCCGGAAACCTCGGCCGAAGCGCCGCATCCGGTTCGCAACGTCACGCCGGACAACATGACCGCCGCGCCGACTGTCACCGGTCCGCTGACGCGGGTCGAGCCGCCTGCAGCGGAAAAGCCTGCGGAGCCGAAAAAAGCGCGGCTCCAGCGGCTGTTCAATCCGGTCGTCGTTTCGGCCGGCGCGATCGAGGCCGGCGACCATGCAATCCGGCTTGCCGGCATCAGTGCCACGACGCCCGACGCGACGTGCGGCGACGGGGCGAACCTGTGGCCGTGCGGGCGGGTGGCGCGCTCGGCGCTTCGCAGCTTCATTCACGGCCGCGCCATTGCGTGCGAGGTTCCCGCCGGCTCCGACGCGATCCCCGACCCCGCGCATTGCCAGGTTGGCGGCGAGGACATCGCCAAATGGCTGGTCGCACAAGGCTGGGCGAAACGCGACGGAGGTGACTACGCCGAAGAGGCGGATGCCGCGAAGACAATGCAGCTCGGCCTGTTCAGTGCGACACGACCCGACGCTCAGCCCGACGAGGTCGCCGCGCGGCGCTGAGACAGCGCGCCTGAAAGCGCGTTCTCGATCAGCGCGCGCGTCTCCGGAATTCCGTAGATCGCGACGAACGAGCCGAAGCGCGGCCCGCGCTCCTGGCCAAGCAGAAGCTCATAAAGTGTGGAGAACCAGGTGAGCGCTACGCCCGGCCGCTCGCCTTCGGTCTTCGCCGGCGTCTGAAAGCGCTCGAAGGAGCGGCCGACATCGTAGACGGAGGTCTGAATCGTCTCTGCATCGGCGTCGGCGGGAAGCGCGGCGAGCGTTCTGTCGAGCGCCTGAAGCGCCTCGCGCTCTACTGCGTCGGGCACGCGGAAGCGCTTCGTCGGCTTCACAAAGGCATGATAGTAGCGCACCGCGTAGTGGACGAGGCGGTCGAGCACCGGCTCCGTCGCCTTGGTCACCCCGGGACGATGACGCGTAATGAAGCCCCACAGGATGTCGGCGTCCTCCGTGTTCGACGCGCTCGCGAGATTCAAGAGCATCGAGAACGGTACCGGTATCGACTCGTCGGGCGGATGCCCGGCATGGATATGCCAGACCGGGTTCGCCAGCCGGCTCGGCATGTCCTGCCGCGGAAAGGCGTCGAGGAACTGAAAATAGTCTTCGACGGCGCGGGGGATCACGTCGAAATAGAGCCGCTTCGCGGCGCGCGGCTTCTGGAACATGAAGAGCGACAGGCTCTCCGGCGAGGCGTAGCTCAGCCATTCGTCGATCGTCAGCCCATTCCCCTTCGACTTCGATATCTTCTGGCCCCGATCATCGAGGAAGAGCTCATAGTTGAAGCCGTCGGGCGGCGCGCCGCCGAGCGCCTTGCAGACCTTCGACGACAGCGTGACGGAATCGATCAGGTCCTTGCCCGACATTTCGTAGTCGACGCCGAGCGCCACCCAGCGAAGCGCCCAGTCGGTCTTCCACTGGCATTTCACGCGCCCACCCGTAACCAGCGTCGTCACCTCCTCGCCGGTCTCCGGCTCGATGTAGGTGATCGTGCCGGCTTCTGGGTCGCGCGCGACCGTCGGCACCTGCAGCACGATGCCGGTGCGCGGACTGATCGGCAGGAAGGGCGAATAGGTGGCGCGGCGCTCCGGCCCGAGCGTCGGCAGGATGATCGCCTTCACCTCGTCGTAGTGCGCGAGCATCGTCAGCAGCGTCGCGTCGAAGCGGCCGGAGCGATAGGTCTCGGTCGCGCTCATGAACTCATATTCGAAGCCGAAGCGATCGAGGAAAGCGCGAAGCCGCGCATTGTTGCCGGCGCCGAAGGATGGATATTTGTCGGTGAAGGGGTCGGGAACCTCGGTCAGCGGCTTGCCGAGATAAGCCAGCAGCTTTTCCTGGTTCGGCACGTTGTCGGGCACCTTCCGGAGCCCGTCCATATCGTCGGAGAAGCAGATGAGCCGCGTCGGCACATGATCGTCGGTCAGGACGCGGAAGGCGTGGCGCACCATCGTGGTCCGCGCCACCTCGCCGAACGTGCCTATATGCGGCAGGCCGGAGGGGCCGTAGCCCGTCTCGAACAGGATCTCGCCTTTTGAGCCCTTCCGCTCCCAGCGCGCGATAAGCTTCCTCGCCTCCTCGAAGGGCCAGGCCTTGGAAACGCGCGCGGCTTCAAGCCATTCGGCGGGAAATTCGCTCATGACCTCAAAGATATGGGCAGCCGCATTGCTGAAATATTGGGCGGCGCGCGGACCATAGTTGGCGCTCCGGCGGGAATCAACTTGGGGCTTCGCGGGGTCGCACGGCGCACCCGGCGCTCACGAACACATTGGCGTTCTTGCACTTTCGCGAGGGGCCGGACATAGCAAGCGCCAAGCAAAATCATCAGCACGGCAAATCATGCGATCGATCGGTCTCTCTTTCGTTCTCCTTGCGGCTCTGGCTTTCTGCGGCCCCGGCGCTGCGGCCGCGGCGTCGTGCGGCGACGATGCCTCCGGGTTCCGGGACTGGGTGAAATCGTTCCAGGAGGACGCGCTGGCGCAGGGGCTCTCGCGCTCCACGGTGGCGGCGCTGAACGGCGTCAAATACAGCACCGCGACAATCCGGCTCGATCGCAATCAGCACGTCTTCAAGCAGAGCTTCGAGAAGTTCTCCGGGCGCATGATCCCGCCGCGCATGGCGCGGGCGCAGGAGCCAGATCAAGAAGAATGCCGACACGCTCGCGAAGCATCGAAGCGCAGTTCGGCGTGCCGAAGGAGATCGTCGTCGCGATCTGGGGGCTGGAGACGGATTTCGGCGCGATCAGCAAAGCCAAGGTTTCCGTCGTCAGCGCCGTCGCGACGCTCGCCTACGATTGCCGCCGCTCCGATTTCTTTCGCGGACAGCTCGTCGACGCGCTGCGCGTCATCGAGCGCGGCGACCTGACGTCGGATGAGATGGTCGGCGGGCTGCACGGCGAGATCGGACAGACGCAGTTCCTGCCGTCTTCCTATGCCGCCTTCGCGGTCGACTTCGACGGCAACGGCCAAGCCGACCTGATCTCGAGCACCGCCGACGTGCTGGCCTCGACCGCGAACTACATGCACGGCAAGGGATGGAAGAAGGGCGCGGGCTGGATGCCGGGCAAGCCCAACTTCAAGGTCATCAAGGAGTGGAACAAGTCCGACGTCTACGCGCGCACCGTCGCGGAGTTCGCGCGGCGGCTGGCGGAGGGGTGAGAAACCGTTAATTCCTCTCGATCTACTCCTCGGGGCTCAATCTCCGATTGCGGAGAAGCAGGCCGAGGAGCATCGGGCGGAATGGCAGGCAGGCGAGGCCGGATCGCGCTTCTTTCGCTGGGTCTTCTGGTGCTCGCCGTGGCCGGGTGGATCGGCGCCAGGGTCTTCAGCGCGGGGCCACTGGAGCCGCCGCGCTTCTTCTACCGCGTCAAGGCGGACGTCACCTTCGACGGAAAACCCTACACGATCGACGACTGGGTCGCCTGCAACACCAAGAGCTTTTATTCGCCAAGCCGGGGCAAGCACTGGGGATATCAGCTTTCCGTCGAGAACGTCGGCGTGCGCACCGCGGACGGCGGGGCACTCTTCATCAAGACGCCCGACCTCTGTCGACCCGCTTGGGCTCGCCACAAGGCACTGGAGGCGGGTGAACCGAATACTCCGCCGCTTTCGGACGTCAGCGCGCCACCGAATCATCTGCCGGAGTTTTTCTGGTTCGACGATGCCGACAAGCCGACACTGGTCGAAGCGTATCTGTCGGATGTCTATTACCAGCGGCCCGACCGACGGCTGACCATCAACGCGCTTGCGATCGGCTCGGTCAGCCGCGAGCCGCCGGCCGGCGTCGAGGTGGTCGATTTCGGCAAGAAGATTCCCAATCCCCACAATCCTTGCGAACTCGCGCGCCCGTATGCGGTCGACTACCCGACGGAAGTGAAGGCAAATGCCACCTGCTTTGAGGCATATGGGGCTTTCCCCTATGCGGAAGACGAATGGCGACTCTCGCCGGAGCTCGTTGCTTTTGCGGAGAAGGCATCGCCCAACCGCCTCACGCCCATGCCGATAGAATATTTTCGCGAGCATCATGTCGATCCGGCCCTGACCCCCAAGCAGCTTAATCGACCGTCGATGCTAGACCTCCAGGAACTTCTGGAGACGGGTTATCGAAACGGTTTTGGCATCCCTCACCTCGAAGAGACGATCAGGGGACATTGCAAGAGCATGCTGGCGCCGGTTTCTGATCAGACGTGCCGGAACCTGCGGCTCTTCGACAAGGTTCTTCCGATCGTTTGCGAGGACAGAAACTGCCGGCTCATCGAAGACGAGCCCGGCGTCTACTTCATGAAGACGTATCCTCGGCCGTTTCCCGACAAGGTGCTCGACATTCGGGGCCAGGAGATTCCGCTTCCGGGCGGCGAGTCCGCCGGCTGGTACGACCCGTCGACGAAGATATTCTGGTGGGTTGCTGAGACGATAGACCTATAGCCTTCACGGAGGCTGCAGATGATCGGGCGTCTGCGCACTGCGTCGGGAACGTGCCTCTCGCTCTCCCGATCAGCTCTCGCAGCAGCAGCTAGAACAGCCCGACCGGGAAATACCTGAGATAGAGCTCGCCGTAGGTGCCGTTGCGGTAGACCTCGCGCAGCGCGTAGTCGATGGCGGATTTCAGGTCGCGGTCTTCCGCCTTCATGACGATCGCGAGGCCGGCTCCGAAATAGCGGTCATCGAGATAGGCGCCGCCGGAGAAGCCGCAGCAATCCTCCGATTCGTCGCCGTTCAGCCAGAAGGAGAGGCTGAGCGCGTCGCCGAAGACGGCGTCCAACGTTCCGCCCTTCAGCTCGGCGAGCGGCGCCGCCAAGTTCTGGTAGCAGGCGACGTGCATGTCGGGGAAGAATTCCTTGAGATAGGCGGCGTGCGCGGAGCCGCATACCGCGCCGATGAAACCCTTGGGCGCCGGCGGGCCGGGATTGAAGGTCGCGTCCTTGCGCACGACGAAGCGGCCGGGGATCTTGAGATAGGCCTGGCTCGTGATCAGCCCTTCGGCGGGCGCCCTCTCGATATCGAAGCCGGCAATGACCGCATTTCCGGTGCCGTCCTTCAGCCCGTCGACCAGCGTGGCGAAGGGGCGCGTCTGGATCGCGCACGGCACCTTCAGAACATCGCAGACCGCCTGCGCGAGATCGACATCGAATCCGATCAGGATGCCGCGCCGATCGCGGAAGGCGAAGGGCGGAAAGTCGTCGGTGGTCAGGAAGCGAATCGTGCCGATCTCATCGGTCGACGGCCGTTCGATGCGCGCGCGCAGGTCCCAGAAATTCGGGATGACGACGGAGTCCGCCCGTCGCCGTCGGCGCTTGCGGAGCGGGCGCGGGCGCAGCCGTTATCACGCTTGGCAGCAGGAGAACGCAGAGAGCTGCGAAGAGAAGCGAGGGACGCAAGATCGGTTCCGGGGATTCGCGAAGCGTCGCATTGTCGCCCGTTCTCCCCTAAACGGGAAGGGCGGAAGCGAGATTTGGAGGAGACGTGCTCGACGGCGTCGCAAGGGCGTTGATCGTGCCGCCGCTCGACCGGCTTGGGCGGAAGCTGGCCGAGAGCGGCGTCAAGGCCGATCACGTCACCTGGGCCGGCTTTGCTCTCGGGCTACTTGCGGCCGCCGCAATCGCCGCGAAGCTGTATCTTGGGGGCTCGTGCTCGTGCTTTTGAGCCGGCTCTGCGACGGGCTCGACGGCGCAGTGGCGCGCGCAAGCATCAAGACCGACCGCGGCGGCTTCCTCGACATCGTTCTCGACTTCGCTTTCTACGGCGTGATCCCGCTTGCCTTTGCGATCGCCGATCCGGAGAGGAACGCGCTCGCCGCTGCTGTCCTTCTCTTCGCCTTCTATGCCAACGGCGCGAGCTTTCTCGGCTACGCCGTTATGGCGGAGAAGCGCAAGCTCGTCAGCGAGGCGCGCGGAGAAAAGTCGCTCTACTTCACAGCCGGACTCGCCGAGGCGACGGAGACGATCGCGGTCTTCGTGCTCTTCTGTCTCTTCCCCTCGGCATTCGCGCCGATCGCCTATGTGTTCGCCGCGATAACGCTCGTGACTACGGCGCGCGGATTCTGCTGGCGCTGAAGACGTTCGGTGAGGCGCGGACCCTTCTCCCATAGGGAGAAGGTGGCTGCGAAGCAGCCGGATGAGGGGAATGCTCCAATTGCGACTAGCCAGGAACGCCGCAACCCCTCACCCGCCCGCGTTCGCGGACACCCTCTCCCTTTGGGAGAGGGTCGGCGCTGCGGCTTCCGCTTAGCCCGACACGGCGCGCAGCACCGGCGCGCTCGCGGCGTCGAGCGCCTGCGTCAGATCCTCGGCGAGATCGAGCGGATCCTCGAGGCCGACTGAAAGGCGGATCAGCCCCTCACCGATGCCGAGCGCCACGCGCTCCTCCTCCTTCAGACGCTGATGCGTCGTCGTCGCCGGATGCGTGACGAGGCTTTTCGCGTCTCCGAGATTGTTGGAGATTTTCACGACCTGAAGCGCGCGCAGCACGTTGAAGGCGGCGCCCTTGCCACCCCTCACGTCGAAGGCGAGCATGTTGCCTGCCCCCGACATCTGGCGGCGGCCAAGCTCGTACTGCGGATGGCTCGGATGGCCGACATAGTAGAGGCGCTCGACGGCCGGATGCTCCGCCAGAACTGCGGCGATCTTCGCCGCCGATTCCGTCTGACGCGTCACCCTGACCTCAAGCGTCTCGAGCGCCTTCAAGAGGACCCAGGCGTTGAAGGGGCTGAGCGAAGGGCCGGTGTGCTTCAGATAGGGGAAGAGTTTTTGCTCGATCCACTCCTCGTCGGAGAGGACCACGCCGCCGAGGCAGCGGCCCTGCCCATCGATGTGCTTGGTCGCCGAATAGACGACGGTGTGCGCGCCAAGTTTCAGCGGACGCTGGAAGAGCGGCGTGGAGAAGACATTGTCGACGATAAGACGCGCGCCCGCCTCTCTGGCGATCTCCGCGACGGCGGCGATGTCGATCAGCTCCAGCGTCGGGTTCGAAGGGCTTTCGAGGAAGAGCGCCTTCGTCTCCGGCCGGATCGCCTTCTTCCAGGCTTCGACCTCGCGCCCGTCGATCAGCGTGGAGGAAATGCCGAAGCGCGGCAGCAGCGTGCCGATCACGTAGTCGCAGGAGCCGAAGAGCGCGCGTGAGGCGAGGACATGGTCGCCGGCCTTCAGGTCGCACAGCAGCGCGGCAGTGACGGCGGCCATGCCGCTCGCGACGGCGCGCGCGGCTTCCGCGCCCTCGAGCAGGCACATGCGCTCCTCGAACATGGCGACGGTCGGGTTGGCGTAGCGCGAATAGACGAAGCCCGGATCGTCGCCCTTGAAGCGCGCTTCGGCGGCCTCGCCGTCAGGATAGACGAAGCCCTGGGTCAGAAAGAGCGCCTCGGAGGTCTCGGCGAATTGCGAGCGCATCGCGCCGCCATGCACGAGCTCGGTGGCGGGGCGGTAACGCTTTTTCTTCGGATCAGACGCCATGGAAACCTCCATCAAAAAACCCGGCCGCGCTTTCCTCAAAAAGCAAGACCGGGGGTTTCCACCTCCGGCCTTTTAGCAAGTTGTTTTAACGTGGCTGCAAGCCGGCCGGCTCAAATTCACCACGGAACATTCTTCGGTTAACGCCACACGGCCTTGGCGTCAATGCCCGCGTCCGATAGGGCTCTTCCCGACATGCAAAGCGCAAAACCGCAAGGCATCCTGCCGGACGCGGCGATCAGGCAGCTGATCGCCGACGGCGCCGTCGCGCTTGCCGCGGCGCCGGCCGAAACCCAGGTCCAGCCGGCGAGCCTCGACCTCCGGCTCGGGGCCAAGGCGACGCGGGTCCGCGCGAGCTTCCTCCCCGGCCCGGATTTCTCCGTCGCCGACAAGCTTCGACAGCTTGGGTTGCACGAATTCGATCTGACCGACGGCGCGGTGCTTGAAACGGGCTGCGTCTATATCGTGCCGCTGCTCGAAAGCCTAGCGCTGCCGGCGGACGTCGCGGCAAGCGCAAACCCGAAGAGTTCGACTGGCCGGCTCGACGTCTTCACCCGCGTCATCACCGATTCCGCGCGCGCCTTCGACAAGATGCCGGAGGGCTACAGCGGGCCGCTCTATCTCGAAATCAGCCCGCGCACTTTTCCGATCCTTGTCCGCACCGGCTCGCGTTTGTCTCAGATCCGCTTCCGCCGCGGCGGTGCGCTCCTTGACGACGCCGCCCTCGAGACGCTGCACGCGAAGGAGACCTTGGCGACAGGCACGCCGCGCTTCGTCGACGGGCTGGCGCTGTCGATCGACCTGCAGGGTGACGATAACGGCCTCGTCGGCTATCGCGCCAAACGCTACACGGGCGTCATCGACGTCGATCGCGTCGGCGCCTACGACGTCGCCGAATTCTGGGAGCCGATCCGGCGACGCGAGCGCGCCGAGATCGTGCTGGACCCGGCGCAGTTTTACATCCTCGTCTCGGCCGAGGCGGTGCATGTGCCCCCCGGCTATGCAGCGGAGATGGTGCCCTTCGATCCGCTCGTCGGCGAGTTCCGCGTGCATTATGCCGGCTTCTTCGATCCGGGTTTCGGACATGCGCCCGCAGGCGGCCACGGCAGCCGCGCGGTGCTAGAAGTTCGAAGTCACGAAGTGCCCTTCATCCTGGAGCACGGGCAGACGATCGGGCGGCTCGTCTACGAGAAGCTCGCCGGCGCACCGGAGGCGCTTTACGGCGCGGCGCTCGGCTCGAACTACCAAGCGCAAGGCCTGAAGCTTTCGAAGCACTTCCGCGCCGCGGAGTGAGCGCGAAGCCGAATCGAATCGTGCAGAGCTACGCCCAGTTCGCGGCGCGCGGCGGAGGCAGATGCGCTGCAATGAAAAGCGTTGTCGTCTCTTCCAACTCCGGCTTGCCGAATAGATAGCCCTGCCCCTCGGCGCAGCCGAGAAGGCGCAGGAGATCGAGCTGCTCGCGCGTCTCGACGCCCTCAGCGTTCAGACGGATGTCGAGGCTGCGGGCAAGCGCCGCGACGGCGCTCACGATCGCCGCCAATTCATGGTTCAACGGCATGTCCGACACAAAGCTGCGATCGATCTTGATCTTCCCGATCGGGAATTTGCGGATGTAGTTCAGCGAAGAGTAACCGGTGCCGAAATCATCGAGCGCGAAGCTCACGCCCATGCCGCGCAGCTCCTCGATGGTGGCTCGCACGATGTGGTCTTCTTCAAGAATCACCAACTCGGTGATCTCAAGCTCCAGACGCTCAACCGGAAGGCCGGAGCTTTCGAGCGCGCGCGCGACGGTCTTCGCAAAATCGCCGCGGGCGAACTGGATGGACGAGACATTGACTGCGACCTTGAGCGGCGCCGGCCAGGACGCGGCCGTCTCGCACGCCTCTTCGAGCACCCAGGCGCCGAGCCTCTGAATCAGGCCGGACGCCTCGGCGATGGGAATGAAGTCGGCGGGCGAGACGAAGCCGAGCTGCGGATGACGCCAGCGGAGCAATGCCTCGAAGCCGACAAGGCTCTCATCGGCGAGATCGATCTGCGGCTGATAATAGAGCTCGAAGTCGCGCCGCTCGAAAGCCTTCCAGAGCTCGGTCTCAAGGTGCTGCCGCTTGCGCAGGGCAGCCGCCATGCTCGGATCGAAGCACGTCAGCGCGTTGCCGCCGCTTGCCTTGGCGGCGGACAGCGCCGTGTCGGCGCGCTTCAGAACGCTGAGCGGATCGTCGTCATCCGCCTCGGCGACCGCAATGCCGAAGCTCGAAGTCACGATCTGGCGTCCACCGGGCAGATCATAGGGCTCGCCGACGCTTGCTCTGAGGTTCGCGGCAAGGTCACGCGCGCGCGCCATCGCGTCGCCGCCCGTGCAGACGATCGCGAAGTCGTCGCCGCCGAAGCGCGCGGCAAGATCGCCCGGCGCGATGAGCCGGCGCGTTCGCCCGGCGACCGCCTTCAGCACGATATCGCCGACATCGTGGCCGAGCGTATCGTTCAGGTTCTTGAAGCGGTCGAGATCGAAACAGATCACCGCGCACGACTCGCCGGCCGCACGGGTGCGTGAAAGAGCGGAGTCAAGCGCGTCGACGAACTGGTTCCGGTTGGGAAGGCCGGTCAGCGTATCGAAGCTCGCGAGGTAGGCGATGCGCACCGCCGCCGAGCGCTCCTCGGAGACGTCGACGAAGGTCAGCGTTGCAATAAACGTATCCGGCAACTGTCGTCCGGCGTCGGTCACGCCGCCCGCGAGGCGCGAGGGGGTGACGATATATTCGAGCACGGCCGTCCTGCCGTCGGCCAGCTTGTGGGCCAGTTCGCGACGCTTCGCTACATGCGGATCGCCACGGCGCGCCGCCTCGACGGTGCGAGCGGATGGCCTCGCAAAGCTCCGGCGGAAACACGCCGCCCGCCCGGCGGCCGACGAGGTCCTCGCTTGCGTCCAGCATCTGCTCCGCCGCGCGGCTCGCGGCGCGGACGGTGCCGTCCTCGTCCACGACGACGATACCGGCGAAATTGTCCTCGACCACGCGATCGAGGATCGTCTGCGTGTTGCGCCGCTGATTGCGCGCGATCAGAATCAGGGTCCGGCGGAAATCGATCTCCCGCACGAGGGTCAGAAGCGCGAAACCCAAAAGCGCCGCCTGCACGGCCCCAGTTGCCGGGATGACGGGCCACATGCTTTGAACAGCGAGGGCGGCGACTTCGACCGTCAGCGAAACGAGCGCGAGCAAGCCCAGCAAGTAGGCCCAGGGCGCCCAGCGGAGGGCGAGGAAGAGCAGCGAGACCGCAAAAATTCCGGCGAGCGAAGCAACGCCGCCGGTGCCGCTCAGCGCGCGCCCCTCGGCTATGCTCTCAGTGCTGAGCGCCTGGAGAAGCGAGCCAGAGATCGATCCGTAGCGCGGCACGTTGAAGAAGTCGCGGAGCTCCGATGCGGTGGCGCCGACGATGACCTTCTTCCCTGCGATACGCTCCTTCCCCACCTCCCCGCGGATGACGTCGACGAACGACGCTCGGTCGATGTGATCGGCGCGGATGCCAAAATCGATCGAATAGCTGCGATCAAGCGCTCCTGACTTGCCGCCGAGCGTCGCGGCCAGGGACGGCAGGACGTCGCCGTCGCTGCGGCTTGCATAGCTCAGTCGGCGCACCTTGCCGTCTGGATCGACGTCCACGTTCAGGCTGGCGATCCAGGCATGGCGCGCGAAGGCTTCGAGCGGGCGATTGTGAACGAGCGTCGCCGCGCCGGACTGCGCTGTGTCCTTCTGATCGAGGGCCGCGAGGATCACGGTTCCGCCAGCGCGCTCAAGCGCCGCGGCGAATGCGGTGTCATCCTCGGGACTGGAGTGAGCGCTGAAGTCGACGTCGAAGGCGATTTCGGAAGCGCCGAGCGCGCGAAGATCGTCGACCAGCTTGGCATGCAGTTTCCGCGACCACGGCCATTGGCCTTCCGCCATCAGGCTCTTCGCGTCGATATCGACAAGGAGGATGTCGCCGGCCGGCTCCCGCTGGGTCAGCAGAAAGCGGAGGTCCTGCAAAGAATGATCGAGCGGGCGAAGCCATCCGTAAAGCCCTGCCAGGACGGCCAGCGCGGCGAGCACGAATGTTGCGGTAGGGGAACGAAGCATAGTCTCACGCCGCCCGCGGCCCGAATCTCAATCGGGCCGACACGGCAGCAATCCCTCTAGTGCCCGCCGAGGCCAAGGCCGATGCCGCCCACATTCACGTTCACGCCGCCGCCGCCACCGATGCTCACCCCGAGTCCGCCTGAGCCGCCGACGCCGACATTGACTCCGTTGCCGCCTCCGACACTGGCGCTGACGCCATTCGATCCGCCGAGGCCGACGCTCACGCCGCTGCCGCCCCCGACGCTGGCGCTGACGCCGTTCGATCCGCCGAGGCCCAAGCCGATGCCGCCATCTTGAGGAGCGGTCGAGGCCGTGTCGATCGTGCCTGACCCGGCGTCGGCCCGGTCGAGGCCACGCCCAAGAACGAGATGGCCATCGCGCGAGACAGAGGCACTTTCACCGGGGCGAAGATCGAGCTTTTGACCCGTGCGCAAGGCCCTAACCTCAACGACACCACGCTCGACTGCGACCGCATCGCCCTTCTCGGCGGCCTGGACCACGAAGTGCGTCCCCTTCACGACCGCCGCGAGGTATGGCGTCTTGACGGTGAAATGGCGCACGTGACGCTTCTCGACGTCGAATTCGATCTCGCCCATCCACTGGATCACAGTCGTAAACAGCCGGCTTGAGTCCTGCGGCACCTTCATGACCGTGTCGGGACCGACGACCATCGTTTCCTCGCCGCGCTGCAGGAGCACCCGGCCGTTTCCGCTGGTCGCCAGCGTCGTGCCTGGGCCGATCACGGCCGTGGGGTCGAGAGCGACACGGTTCGCGCCGTCGGGCTGAACCCAGATCCTTCCGGAGACCTGCACGACCACCCAGTCGTTGCCGTCGCCGGCACTGGTCTTGCCGACGAAAGCGGCGACGAGAATCGACGCCAAGACAAGCCGGAACATCCAAAACACGGGCGCCTCCCCACGTTCGCGCGTGGGCTCGTGAAGGGTTTCAGCCTGGGGGAGAAACTTTAGTTATCGCGGAATCCGGCCCTTAAAGGTTGAATCGAATTGTCCGTGTTGCATCCTGAGGCAGCAACGGATTCTGCCCCGGCAAGACGCACAAACCGGGCAGGTTGCGCCGAATTCTAGTGATGGTCGCACCCGGAAGGGCGCTTGACAGCTTCCCCGGCGCGGATGATTTTCCGGGCCGAGCGCGGGCGTAGTTCAGTGGTAGAACGTCAGCTTCCCAAGCTGAATGTCGTCGGTTCGATCCCGATCGCCCGCTCCAGCACTTTGCCGGCTCCGCAGCTTCTCCTGACGGCCCCACACTTTATTAGCTCTTTATCTGGCTCGCGGGCTGCTGCCGGCCGGGATCGACCGCCGGTCATCGACAATCGCTCTGAAGACGCCGCTCACGAATAGCTGGAGCGCGCTCGCGCGAGTTAGCTTGGAATGAATGCGATCTCCCGCGCGGCCTCTGCAAGGCAATCCTAAAGGATGCATTGCACCATGCGCTCTGCTACAAGCCGCGACCAATGTGCTTAGTAGTCCTGCGACGGAATTGACTTCAGCCGCGCCCAACCATGTTTTGGAGAACGCGCAGGACGGGGCCGCTAGCCCCGGCCTTCTAAGGCTCGCGCTCGGCTCGCTCGGCGTCGTCTTCGGCGACATCGGCACGAGTCCGCTTTACGCCTTCCGCGAGGCCATCGCCGCTACGACCGACGAGGGCGCGTTCCCCGACCGCGTCGTCGTGCTCGGCGTACTGTCGCTGATCCTTTGGACGTTGACGCTCATCGTCTCGATCAAATACGTGCTGATCCTCTTGCGCGCCGACAACCACGGCGAAGGCGGTACGCTCTCTTTGATGGCGCTCGCGCAGCGCGGGATTACGAAACCCTCGCGCTGGATCATGTTCCTCGGCATCATCGGAGCAGCGCTCTTTTACGGCGACGCCACGATCACGCCGGCGATCTCGGTGCTCTCCGCGGTCGAGGGCCTCACAATCGCCACGCCGCGCCTTACCGAGCTCGTGCTGCCGATCACGATCGTCATCCTGATCGGCCTCTTTTCGGTACAGCGGACCGGCACCGGGCGCGTCGCAAGCTTCTTCGGACCGATCACCGCGCTCTGGTTCTGCGTCCTGGCTATCTCAGGGCTCTTCTCGCTGGCGCGCGAGCCGACCGTGCTCTTAGCGATCAATCCGTACTACGCGGTGAGCTTCCTGGTGGCCCACAAGTTCACTGCATTCGTGACGCTCGGCGCGGTGTTCCTGGTGGTAACTGGCGCCGAAGCGCTTTACGCCGATCTCGGCCATTTCGGGCGGCGGCCGATCCAGTCTGCTTGGTATTGCGTGGTGTTTCCGGCACTGGCGCTCAACTATCTCGGACAGGGCTCGCTGATCCTCAGGGACCCGGCCTCGCGCGAGAACCCTTTCTTTCTGCTCTTCCCGGACTGGGCCATAGTGCCGGTCGTGATCCTCGCGACGGCGGCGACGGTGATCGCCAGCCAGGCGGTCATCAGCGGCACCTACTCGCTGACCCGGCAGGCGATCCAGCTCGGGCTTCTGCCGCGCATGCGCATCCTCTTCACGTCGGAGATGACGACGGGGCAGATCTACATCCCGCGCATCAACTGGCTTCTGTTCACCGCGGTGCTGCTTCTGACGCTGCTCTTCGAATCGTCGGGGCACCTAGCTTCGGCCTACGGAATCGCCGTCGCCGGCACGATGGTGGTCGACGCCACGCTCGGCATCATCGTGCTTCGCTGCTGCTGGCATTGGCGCCTGCCGACGGCGCTCGCGACGCTCGGGCCATTCGTGCTGATCGCGACGCTCTTCCTCTCCGCCAACAGCCTGAAGATCCCGAGCGGCGGCTGGCTTCCGATCCTCTTCGGCGGTGCGCTCGTCCTGACGATGCTGACGTGGCGGCGGGGAACCGCCATCCTGGCGGAGAAGACACGCCGCATCGAAGTGTCGCTCAAAGATCTCGTCCAGCGGCTCGATTCGAAACCACCGCACCGCGTACCGGGCACCGCGATCTTCCTCACCGGAAATCCGGACGGCGCACCGACCGCGCTCCTCCACAATCTCAAGCACAACAAGATCATCCACGAGCGGAACATCATTCTGACGATCCGCACCGAACAGATGCCGCGCGTCGCGCCGGAAAATCGCGCGACGATCGCCGAGCTCTCGCCGTCGTTCCAGCAGATCACGATGACCTTCGGCTACATGGAGACGCCGAACATCCTGAAAGGCATCGCCGCCTGCCGCAAGCTCGGGCTCACCTTCGACATCATGTCGACCTCGTTCTTCATGTCGCGCCGTAGCCTCAAGGCGTCGCGCCATTCCGGCATGCCGATCTGGCAGGACAAGGTGTTCATCGCGCTTGCCGGCTCCGCCGATTCGGCGACCGACTATTTCCACATTCCGGCCGAGCGTGTGGTGGAGATCGGCGCGCAGGTGACGATCTAGCCCTCTCCAGGTTCCGCGGGCGCTTGGATGGGGCGCTGCCCGCTCCACTGGACCCGCTCTTGCTTTAGCCCGTATCAGAGAAGCGGACACGGCGAAGAGGCGGCCACGATGCTTGAGACGATGTACCTGGCGATTCTGATCGGCGCCGGGCTCGTCATGGCGGCGGTCTTCACAAGCTGGATCGCGTTTCGCTTCGGCGCGCCGATCCTTTTGATCTTCCTTTCGGTCGGGCTTATCGCAGGCGAAGACGGGTTCGGGCTGCAGTTCGACAACGCCGCGGCGGCGTACTTCCTCGGCAGCCTGGCACTCGCCATCATCCTCTTCGATTCCGGCTTCGGCACAAGGCTCGCGGCCTTCCGCCAGGCGGCGTTGCCGGCGGTCACGCTCGCCACGGTCGGCGTCGTGATGACAACGGCGCTGGTCGGGGTCGCGGCGCATTTCCTTCTCAGCCTCGCCTGGCTGCAATCGTTTCTGCTCGGCGCCGTGGTGAGCTCAACGGACGCCGCCGCGGTCTTCTTCCTGCTTCGCGTCGGCGGCATCCATCTTCGCGACCGCGTGCGCTCGGTTCTCGAAGTGGAATCCGGATGCAACGACCCGATGGCGATCTTCATCACCGTGACGCTCGTCGAGCTTATCGCGATGGGCTCGCCGCACGAGGGCGTCTCGGCAACCTTCGCGCTCGCTTTCCTGCGCGAGATGGGACTTGGATTCCTGCTCGGACTCGGCGGCGGCCTTGCCATCGTCAGACTGGTCAACCGGCTCGACCTCGAATCCGGTCTCTATCCTGTCGTAGTGCTCGCGGCGGCGCTCGCGCTTTTCGGTATCGCGGGTGTGCTTCACTGCAGCGGCTTCCTCGCGGTCTATGTCGCCGGGCTGATCGCCGGCAACCGGCGGCTCAGGCAGGCGCTCGCGCTTCGCCGTTTCCAGGACGGCATGACCTGGCTCGCGCAGATCGGCATGTTCGTCGTCTTCGGCCTGCTCGCCACGCCCTCGGAGTTCCCGCGTCTCCTGATTCCGGCGGTCGCCGTCGGCGTCTTCCTGATCTTCGTGGCGCGGCCTGTCGCGATCTGGCTCTGCCTCGCGCCGTTCCGCTTCCATCGCGCGGAGACGACCTTCGTCGCCTGGGTGGGCTTGCGCGGCGCAGTATCGCTGCTTCTCGGGATTCTGCCCGTGATGTCCGGGCTCCCGAGCGGCCACATCGTCTTCAACGCGGCCTTCATCATCGTGCTCGTGTCGCTGGTGCTGCAAGGCTGGACGATCCGGCCGATGGCGCGGCAGCTCGGCCTGATCATCCCGCCGACGCTCGGTCCCGTCGACAAGGTGGAGCTTGAGCTTCCCGGCACCGCTAACCATGAGCTCGTGGTCTATCACGTGGTGCCGGACAGCCCGGTCGTGAGCGGCGAGCGCATTCCGCGCTGGGCGCGCCCGTCGCTCGTCATCAGGAAGGGACAGTCGATGCGCCCGCAATATGCCGGCCGCATCGAGGCCGACGACCGCGTCTATCTGTTCACGGCGCCGCGCAACATCCGGCTGCTCGACCGCCTGTTCGCAAGCCCCGCGCCGGTCGAGGAAGACGACAAGGACTTCTTCGGCGCCTTCTTCATCGACACGAGCCACACGCTAGCGGAGCTTTCGCAGGCCTACGGTGTCGAGGCGACGGGCGACCCGGCGACGCCGATCGGCGTCTTCATGCTGGAGCGGCTCGGCGGCCTGGCCGAGGTCGGCGACCGTGTGCCGATCGGCTATCTGGAGCTGATCGTGC
The DNA here is from genome assembly GCA_963805325.1 of uncultured Alphaproteobacteria bacterium. Classification (GTDB taxonomy): domain Bacteria; phylum Pseudomonadota; class Alphaproteobacteria; order Rhizobiales; family Afifellaceae; genus DASWJZ01. The sequence continues at coordinate 212,666 of CAWDTS010000022.1, forward strand.
GCGATACCGACGAGAGCGGCAGGATCACCGGCGCCGGCCTCGCGGTCGCGCCGGAGCCCACGCCCGGCCCAGCGCTCGGCCCCGTCGTCGGGGCTCTCGTCGATTTCTCGCAGATGGTGCGCGAGCGCTACGCGCGCCTGCGCAAGCGATGGCCGGGTCGCGACCGTCGAGACGGCTCCGCCTGAAAAAGCGTTCGATCCCGGCTGTCTGGGGACGCCTCTCAAGCGCGCGGCGGAGCCCGCAGTGGACGGCCGGCCGAAAATCCTTTGCAAACGTTTCGCCGTGATATCATGGTCAAGTGAGGCGGCTAAGCAGGCGCCGTCCTTCGTTCCGATAGTCCAAAGGAGCGGCGTCTTCACCGTTCGCGGACTGCGCTCAAGGCTCGCTCGGGAGCATCCTCGTGGCCAAGATCTTCGTGTCTTACCGACGCTCGGACACCGAAGCGATCACCGGCCGCATCTTCGATCGCATGAAATCCCACTATGGCGACGGCAACGTCATCATCGACATCGACAGCTTCCCATTCGGGCATGACTTCCGTAGCGCGATCACGACTGAGATCGAGGCATGCGACGCGGTCATTGCGGTCATCGGACAGCACTGGGCCGGCGACGGAGAGCGGCGCCGCATCGACGAGGAGAACGACTTCGTCAGGATCGAGATCGAAGCGGCGCTCGCGAGGAACATCCCGCTCGTTCCGCTATTGGTCGACGGCGCCGCCATGCCGGCGCCATCCGAGCTGCCCAGCGGTCTGCAGCCACTGGCTTTCCGAAACGGCGCCGAAGTCGATCTCGGGCGCGACTTTCATGTGCACATCGATCGCATCATCCGCTCGCTCGACCGCTCGCTCGGAATCGCCGACTCGTCGACGCAATCGGTTGGTCTGAGTTCCGCCTCGCCCCCTCTGCGATCCGACGCAGCGAAGGAAGCCGCGTCGCCCGTTGTCGCTCTCGATGCACAAACCCCTGGCGCCGCACCGGCCGTCGCCGTGCGCTCCATATCGACTCCGCCCGATCGGACAGCAGACTCCATCGGCCGCGCGACGAGCCTGGCGGAGCGGTTCGAACGAATCTCGGAGCGGCACGAGACGGTGAACGTCACCGTCTTTGCGTTGTGCGGAGGATTTCTCCTGTGCATGGCGAGTGCATTCGCCGATGTGCACCTCGTTTCGCGCGCCGACCATGGCATCGTGAAACAGGTCGGCTTTCTCTACGCGCCGAACTGGGTGATCACCTATCTGATCCTCTTTCCTCTCTACCTGATGATGTTCTCGATCCTCATACGCAGGCGGAAAAGACTGGTGCGGCTCTTGGCGGAGTTTCGAACGATCGTGCGCGCCGATGGCTCGCCCGTCGTCGAGGGCGAGCTGTCAGCGTATTGGAGCCGATTCATCGCCAGAGTCTCCCTCGTCCTGTGGGTCTTTGTCCTCGTCGTGGCGCTTCAGTCGACACAGGAATGGGTGAAGAGCTCCGTGATGCCGCTGCTCGCGCACGACACCGGAGACAGGGCCGTAGACTGGTCCTTGATCGCGGCGCGCAGCGGCAACGAGGTCTGGATCTGGAAGGTGATCTTCTTCACCGGCTTCGCCTACGCCTACATGGGGTTTGCGTTGTTCATCTATCTGGCCGTGATGCTCTATGGCGTGGCGATATCGGCGTTCGTCAATCACCTGTCCGAGACCCCCGAAGAGCTCAGGATGACGCGCTTCCTCCCGCCGCTCGTGCGCGAGCTGTCCGGCGTGGCGGGATCCGTCTATGCCTGCACGTTCCTTGGCCTCTGCGCTGCATTTGTGATGCGGCTGCAAGCCGGTTACCTGCCGTCTCCCTATCCGAACGTCGTCGCGTTCTTCTTCTCGCGCGACCTCGTGCCCCTCTTCGCCTGGCTCGGCTGGACGGGCCCCGCGCCGGATATGAATCTGCACGAGATCAGCACCAACTCGCAGTGGACGAGCCTGCTGGTCGCCGCCTATGCCCTGGCCATGTTCTGGCTGAGCATGTTCCTCCTCAATCAGGCCCTCAGAAGCGCGAGCGAGCAAAGCGATCCGCAGAATGATGGCGTCGCGAGATCCGATGCGGCGGGGACGCCTCGCACCGCGGGGCTGGCCACGCTCCTGCCCTACCACTGGCATCTGCTCCTGGTGCTGCTGCTTGCCATGGCGAGCTGCATCTTCGTCGGCACGGGCACGCTTTGGATCGCGACGCTTCTCTATGCCGGCTGGGCGATGGCGATGAATTCCGCGGCGACGCGACGAGGAGCCGGCGCGATGGCGCGCGGCGCCTAGACGCCGGAGGAGCGGGCGCATGTGGTCCGCGCGCAGAATCGACGCGTGGGAAGACGCAAGGGCCGCCGAAGACGACTCCAAGAAGCAACCCGAGCCCCTCGTGCTCGGTGCGCAGGAGGCCTTCCCCGATCTCGACGACAGCGTCGGCTTGGCCGGCTTCGCGGCGCGGTCTCTCAAGACGGCGCGCGATGCATCGGGCTTCTACGCGACCGGGCGGCAAGCCACTGACTTTCAGGTACAAGGACGGGCGGCTCTCGTTCGTCAGCGACATTGTGACCGAGACCGAGGCGAACAACGTCGCGGTCGCGCGCGTCGTGGAGCGCGCGCCAAGCGGGCCAGCGGCAATCATCCTTCCGCACTGGAACGCGGAGGCGGGAGCCTATGAGCGCTTCGCCGACGCGCTTGGAAAGGCCGGCATCACGACCGTCGAGCTGACGCTGCCCTATCACGGACAGCGCAATCGCGACGGCGCGCGCACATCCGACTATTTCCTGTCGAGCAATCTCGGGCGGACGGTGCGATCGGTGCGGCAAGGCGTGCTCGACACGCGGCGGGTTATCGACTGGCTTTCCGGGCGCGGATACCCAGCGATCTTCGTCATGGGCGCGAGCCTCGGCTCATGTGTGGCCGGGCTCACCGGGGCGCACGACGAGCGCGTGAAAGGATCGATCCTGCTGCTGACGGCGGGGGACTTTGCCGATGTCGTGTGGACCGGGCGAGCGACCAGGCATATCCGCGAAGGCTTGCAGGGCGGAATTCAGCTTTCCGAGCTGAAAGACATCTGGTCGCCGATCAGCCTCCACCCGTTCATCCCGCTTCTGGCCAGGCCATCGCACCGGCTGCTGCTTGTGTCCGCCCGACGCGACAAGGTCGTGCTTCCCGATCTGACAACACAATTCGTCGACGAGCTGCGCGTGGCCAATGCGAACCTGCGCTGGCGCTCGCTCAGATGCGGGCACTACTCGCTCGGGGTCTTCCCCTTCAGCTGGATGACCCTCGCAATGGCCGTCGGCTTTCTGCGTTCCCGGCGTTGAAGCTGCGAAGCCGTGGCCGCGGTTACCAGAATGCCCGGCTGCCCGCCGCCTTGCGGTCACGGGCGACGCCATGCGCGGTTTTCTCCCAGGCCGAGGGCCGCCGGAAATATTGAAACAGCGCCTGCCATGCGGCGAGCGACATCAGCGCCCAGTAGAGCGGCAAGAGCGGGATGAGGCGCGCGAGGTGCAGCATGCGCGCCGCGGCGACACCGCGAAGCGAGGAAACCGCCGCCGCCAGCAGCACGGCTGCGAGGTTGCCGAGGTTCAAGACGAGAAGCGCGAGGGATAACGGCCCGGTCGGGTAGCTGCCCTCGATCCCGTCGAAGACCCCGAGCGCGATGAACCAGAGCGAGAGCGGATAGAGCAGCAGCCCGACCACGCCGGCGGTGAGCACGCCGTGGACGGCGAGGCGCTGGCGGAGCGGCAGCCTGAGGCCCGGCGTGATGTCGCGGCGGAGGCAAAGGGCGGCCGTCTGTATCCAGCCTTTGATCCAGCGGCGGCGCTGCGGCAGCCACTGACGGAAGGTGACCGGCGCCTCCTCGTAGGTGTGCGAATGGATGGTGGCGCAGGGATAATCGAAGCGTGCGAGCCGGATGCCGAGATCCGCGTCCTCGGTGACGTTGAACGGGTCCCACGCTCCGACCTTTTCCAGAACCGCGCGCGGAAAATGGTTGGAGGTTCCGCCAAGCGGCAAGGGCGCACCCCAATCCGCGAGCGCCGGCAACAGCACCTCGAAATTCGCGGCGTATTCGACTGCGAACATACGGGCGAGCCAGCTCCCTTCGTTGTCGGGGAGAAGCCGGGCCTGTACGCAGCCAAGCTCGGGCCGCTCGCGAAACGCCGCCGCCGCGCGGCGCAGCTGGTCGGACTCCGGCCGATCCTCCGCGTCGAACACGACGACAAGGTCGCCGCGCGCGAAGGCAAGCGCGTAGGTCAAAGCCTTGGGCTTGGTGCGCGGCCCGCCCGGCGGCACAAAAACGACATCGAAGCGCGACGGAAGTGCGGTGTGCGCGATCGCCTGCCGCGTCTCGCGGTCGTCGGCCTCGACGATCAGAAGGATTTCGAGCTTCGTCTCGGGATAGTCGAGGCGCGAGAGGTGATCCACGAGATCGGAGACCACCGCCGCCTCGCGGTAGAGCGGCACGAGCACGCTGTAGCGCGGCAGATGTCCGTCGGAGACCGGTTCCACCCGCAGCGGCCGCGCCCAGCGAAACGCCGCCGCGAGCTTCCAATAGCTGCAGTTCAGGAAGAAGAGCGTGAAGAGGAGCCAGATCGCGTTGAGCGTTGAAATGGGGGCGACGAGGAGGAGCGCGGCAAGCGCCGCGAAGAGGGTCTTGTGCCCGCCTATCCCCGTCGGCCTCGCGCGACCCGAGGAAAGCTGCGGCAGCATGCGGACGAGCCGGTTCACGGCGTAATGCGTCAAAGCTGCGTGGCGACGCGCCGCAATCATGCTGCGGATCGCCTCCGACGGCGCGATGCGAAGGCGGGCGGAGAGCGCCGGACTTACCGCGAGACGGTGTTTCAGAAGCAAAAACTCTGCGGGCCGCGGCGCCAGGACGAGAAGCGTTACGTCGTCCATCCGCACGGGCACAGCCGAGGCGAAGCGCACAGCGTCGGTCGCCAGACGGCCGGAATTGGTAAGCGGCGTCGCGCCGGAGAGGTCATCGAGAAAGACGAGGCCGAGGTCGGCGGCGAGCATCGACCAATATTGCCGGCGGTCGAAGCCGAGCGCGAAAAGCTCCTCCGTGGGCTCGGTCCGGTTGGACGCCGCACGCTTCTGCGCGTCGCGCAGCGTCGATTCCGGCACGCCATGGCGGGCGAGAACCTCTAGCTCCGGTGGCAGGTCCGGGACGTCGTGGACGGGGCGCGCGCCGCCACGCCCGTCGTACGCCGGCCAAACCGGCAAAACGCCTCCCCGCGCCGAAAATGGCAAATCCGCCCCCCCGGCGCCTCGCCCACCGCCTGCGTAGAATTCCCGTTTTCGTTGCGATTGGATAGTGATTTCTTTCGCGCTCTGGGCGAAAATCGTGGAAAGCGGGTTGTGGTTTTCCGGTCACTGATGCTGGGAAACGTGCTTGGGTCGAGCGGCCGCCTTTTGCGTGCCGCAAGCCGCTTCTAGAGACGACCGATGGGCGATGACGCGAGGGGCGAGCGCCAGCGGCGGCTGGCTGAGGCTCTGAGGACCAATCTGAAGCGCCGAAGGACGCAGAAACGCGAGCGTTCTGCGAAGGTCGAAGCAGCGACGCCGAGCGAGACGGCGACGACCAAGGAGTCCGGCTGATGGATCGCATTCGAATTGCCGGCGGCCGCCGCCTGGTCGGCACAATCCCGATTTCGGGCGCCAAGAACGCAGCACTTCCGCTGATGATCGCCAGCCTGCTCACCGAAGGCCGGCTGACGCTCGAGAATGTTCCCGATCTCGCCGACGTCGGGCTTCTGAAGCGCATACTCGCCAATCACGGCGTCGACTACATGGTCAGCGGCAAGCGCGCCACCGACAGCCCGAATGCCGGCGAGACGCTGACGCTTTCCGCCGGGAACATCGTCGACACCACGGCGCCCTACGAGCTTGTCTCGCGCATGCGTGCGAGCTTCTGGGTGGTGGGGCCGCTGCTTGCGCGCATGCACGAGGCGCGCGTGTCGCTGCCCGGCGGCTGCGCCATCGGCACCCGGCCGGTGGATTTCTTCCTGACCGGGCTCGAGGCGCTCGGCGCGGAGCTTCAGATCGAAGCGGGCTACGTCGTAGCGAGGGCGCCGCGTGGAACTCTTGGGCGGGCGCGTGCGCTTTCCGCACGCTTCGGTCGGCGCGACACATACGATCATGATGGCGGCGACGCTCGCGAAGGGCGAAAGCGTCATCGAGAACGCCGCGCGCGAGCCGGAAGTCCGCAACCTGGCGGAATGCCTGATCAAGATGGGCGCCAGGATCGAGGGCGCCGGAACCGATACGATCCACGTCTTCGGCGTCGACAGCCTGGGCGGCGCCACGCACCGCGTGCTCCCCGACCGGATCGAGACCGGGACCTACGCCATGGCCGTCGCGGCGACCGGCGGCGACGTGCTCTTGCAGGGCGCGGAGCCCGATCTTCTCGAGGCCGCGCTTGACACGCTCACCGCCGCGGGCACCGAGGTCAGCGTAACGAATGCCGGCATACGCGTTGCCAGAAACGGCGCGGATCTTGCGCCGGTCAACGTCGCGACCGCGCCATTCCCGGGTTTCCCGACCGACCTCCAGGCGCAGTTCATGGCGCTGATGACGCGCGCCGGGGGCGTCTCGGAAATCCGCGAGACGATCTTCGAAAACCGCTTCATGCATGTGCAGGAGCTCGCCCGCCTCGGCGCCGACATCCATCTCGACGGCCAGACGGCGACGGTAACGGGGGTGACGCGATTGACCGGCGCACCGGTCATGGCGACCGACCTTCGCGCCTCCGTTTCGCTTGTCATCGCCGGCCTCGTCGCCGAGGGCGAGACGCTGGTCAATCGCGTCTATCACCTCGACCGCGGCTTCGAACGGCTGGAGCGGAAGCTTTCCGCCTGCGGCGCGGAGATCGAGCGCCTGAGGGGCTAGCGTTTACGCCGCTTCCCTGCAGAGCTTGCCCTTGAAGCTGCGACGCCCTACCACGTCGGCGACCGACGCGCGGACCACGCAATGCCGGACGACGATCTGCTTCGCCTCATCGCACTCGACACCGACGACCTCGCCATTCTTTCCGCGCATGTCCAGGACGCGGTGCTGAAGGTCAAGGATGTCCACTGGCTCTCGGGCGGCCGTCACCTCGTTCTCCTCATGAACCGCTTCGTCTGGGAGGCGGCAGCGGGCACACGACGCCAGCGCGACTATGTGCGCCGCCGCACGGCGCTGCATTTCGCGCGCGTCACCAAGGTCCAGTCGGCGGGGATCGGCCGCGGAAATCCGGAGGAGGTGCTCAACCTCCTTGCCATCCGCTTCGAGCCGACGGACAGCCCCTCCGGCGACGTCCTGCTTGAATTTGCGGGCGGGTCGGCGATCCGGCTCAGCGTCGAAGTTCTCGAAGCCGAGCTGACCGATCTCGGGCCGGCCTGGTCCACGCCGCACGCGCCGCGGCACGTGCTCGCCTGAGACGATGGCGATCCGCCTGAGCTTTTCGGAGCCGGATTTCGAGGCACGTTTTGCGGCGCTGCTCACGGCGAAGCGCGAGGTAGCGGAAGACGTCGAGGCGACAGCCCGCGGCATCGTCGAAGACGTGCGCAAGCGTGGCGACGCGGCGCTCATCGAATACACGGAAAAATTCGACCGCTTCGCGATCGCCGCCGAAGGGCTCCGCATATCGCCGGCCGAGATCGACGAGGCGGAGCGGCAGGTGACGCCGGCAGCGCGCCAGGCGCTCGCCGTGGCGCGCGAGCGGATCGAGGCGTTTCACGCGCGCCAGCTACCGGCGGACGACCGCTTCACGGATGCGCTCGGTGTCGAGCTTGGGAGTCGGTGGACACCGATCGACGCGGTCGGGCTCTATGTGCCGGGCGGCACGGCGGCCTATCCAAGCTCGGTGCTGATGAATGCGGTGCCGGCGAAGGTCGCCGGCGTCCCGCGCATCGTCATGGCCGTGCCGACACCGGACGGCGTCTTGAACCCGCTCGTGCTTCACGCCGCGCGGCTTTCAGGCGTCGACGAGATTTATCGGATCGGCGGCGCGCAGGCGATTGCGGCGCTCGCTTATGGGACGAAGACCATCGCGCCGGTCGCCAAGGTGGTCGGCCCCGGCCGGGACTACGTCGCCGCGGCGAAGCGGATCGTCTTCGGGACGGTCGGCATCGACATGATTGCGGGCCCCTCCGAAGTCCTCGTCGTCGCCGACGCCGACAACGACCCGGACTGGATCGCCGCCGACCTGCTCGCGCAGGCGGAGCACGACGTCGCCGCGCAGTCGATCCTGATCACCGATTCCGCAGATCTTGCCGACCGCGTGGCCGAAGCCGTGGAGCGCCAGCTGAAGACGCTGCCGCGCGGCGAGACGGCTGCCGCGAGCTGGCGCGATTTCGGCGCGATCCTCGTCGTCTCCTCGTTCGCGCAGGCGCTGGAACTCTCCAACCGCGTCGCACCGGAGCATCTGGAGCTTGCCGTCGCTGACCCGGAGGCGCTGCTGCCGCACGTCAGGAATGCCGGCGCCGTCTTCCTCGGACGCCACACACCGGAGGTGATCGGCGACTATGTCGGCGGGCCGAACCACGTGTTGCCGACCGCGCGCTCGGCACGCTTCTCCTCCGGCCTCTCCGTGCTCGACTTCATGAAGCGCACGTCGATCCTGAAGCTCGGGTCCGAACAGCTCCGCGCGCTCGCACAGCCGGCCATCGCGCTCGCCGAGGCGGAGGGCCTCGACGCGCACGCACGCTCGGTCGCGATCCGCCTCAATCTCTAGCGGGGCTGCGCAATGAGCGGCCCGAAGCAAGGACGCCTGATCGCCGTCACCCTCGACGATGCCTCCTTTGGGCGCGCGTCGCCCGACATCGAGCATGAGCGCGCGGTCGCCATCTATGACCTCGTCGAAGAAAGCAGCTTCTCCCTTCCCGGCCATCCCGGGCCCTACAAGCTTCTCTTGAAGCTCGCCGACCAGCGGCTGGTCTTCGACGTGCGCGCGGAGGACGACACGCCGCTCGTCGCGCATGCGCTCTCGCTGACGCCGTTCCGCAGAATCGTGAAGGACTACTTCCTGATCTGCGACAGCTACCGCCAGGCCATCCGCTCCGCGTCGCCGAGCCGGATCGAGGCAATCGACATGGGCCGGCGCGGCGTTCACAACGAGGGAACGGAGGTTCTGCAGGAGCGGCTCAAGGACAAGGTCGAGCTCGATTTCGACACGGCGCGCAGGCTGTTCACGCTGATCTGCGTGCTGCACTGGCGCGGATGACCTTGTCCGGCACGGAAATCGAATCGGTGCTCTTCGTCTGCGGACGTAACGCCGTACGCTCGCCCATCGCCCTCGCCCTGACAGAGGGCCTTTATCCGGGGCGCTTCCGCACCGCCTCCGCCGGCGTCGCACCCGGCGACCGCGATCCGTTCGTCGACGCCGTTCTGGCCGAGATCGGACTTGACCTCGGCGACCACCAACCGACCGCACTCGAAGCGCTCGGCGATCTCGATTTCGACCTCGCGGTCACGCTCGCGCCGGAGGCGCATCACCGTGCGCTCGAACTGACGCGGACGCGGCCGATCGCCGTCGAATACTGGCCGACACCCGATCCGACCGGCGTCTTCGGGTCGCGCGACCAGATCCTCTTCGCCTATCGCGATCTGCGGGAGCACATCGCCGCGCGGCTGCGCGAGCGGTTCGGTGCGCCGACTGAGCGGACACAGGACCCGGCGGAGACTCAAACCGGTTCTTGAGTTCACAGAGCCAGCGCCATGCGTTAGGAGGTCGCTTCGTCGACCGTGCCCCATAGGCTCGACTCTCCGAGTGCAGCAATGCTGAAAGTGGCTACAGACCGCCCTCGCCTCATCCTCGCCTCCGCCTCGCCGCGGCGCCTGCAGCTTCTCGGACAGGTCGGAATCGAGCCAGACAAGCTCCTGCCCGCCGACATCGACGAGACACCGCAGCGCAGGGAGCTGCCGCGCGGCCTTGGCCGCCGGCTCGCCTACACAAAAGCGGAGACGGCGCGGCGGACCGCCGAGCGCGATCCAGGACTCCGCGGCTCATTCATCCTCGGCGCCGATACGATCGTTTGCGTCGGACGCCGCATCCTTCCGAACCCGCAATTCACCGACGAGGCCGCTGCCTGCCTGCGCCTTCTCTCCGGCCGCGGGCATCGCGTCTACGGTGCGCTCTGCCTGATCACGCCAAATGGCAAGGTCCGGAACCGCATCGTGGAGACCAAGCTCCGCTTCAAGCGGCTGTCGCGCGAAGAGATCGAGACCTACCTCGCCTCCGGCGAATGGGAGGGGAAAGCCGGCGGCTACGCGATCCAGGGTCGCGCCGGCGCCTTCGTCAGCCGCCTCGTCGGCTCCTACACGAACGTCGTCGGACTGCCGCTCTACGAGACGATGGCGCTTCTGGCCGGTGAGGGCTACCCGGTCTACGACCGTTGGGCGATCCCTTCGTGACCGACGAAACGCCTGAGCCGCCGGCTCCAGCGGCCGGGCGACCAAACCGCAAGTGCCCGATCTGCGGCGAGCCGGCGGGCGAAAAGCACTACCCGTTCTGCTCGCGTCGCTGTGCCAACATCGACCTGAATCGCTGGCTTTCGGGGCGCTATGTCATCCCGGCGACCGAAGCGGAGCCGTCGTCGGACGAGGACGCCGGGAAATAGCTGCAATCACACGTGGATGCGCTGTTTCGACGGTTTGACGGGGCCGCGAAAAGAGTCTCTATCTTCGCGTCGGCTTGGAGCTCTTTCGGGGGTCGCGTGTCGTCGGATAATTCCGGAGAAGAACCGCACGGCGACGCCGTTGCCCAGTCCGCAGCACCGGCGCGCCGGCAGCATCATCTGGCCTACGGCGTGGAGCGGATCGGGCTGATCCCGCTTCGCTTTCCTTATCTCAGCCTCGTGATCCTGATCGCGCTCGCGATCGCCGCCGGGTTCGGCGCCATGAGGCTGAAGGTCGACGATTCGCTCTCGCAGCTGTTTCGCTCGAACACGCCGGAATTCAAGCAGTTCCTCGACGTGACGCAGCGCTTCCCGTCGAGCGAGTTCGACGTCCTTGTCGTGGTCGAGGGCAAGTCGCTGCTTGAGCGCAAGTCGATCGAGGGACTGCGCAACCTCGTCACGGACCTGCAGTTCGTCGATGGAACCCGCGGCCTCATCTCGCTCTTCTCCGCGCGCACGCCGCCGGAGGCGGGTCGCGTTCCGGGCCCGCTTTTCCCGGACACGCTGCCCGAAGGCCCGGCCTACGACCAACTGATCGACCGCGTGCGCTCGAATGAGATCCTGCGCGGCAAGCTCCTCTCCGACGACGGAACGCTGACTCTGATCGTGCTCGCGCTCGAGCCTTCGGTCGTGGGGTCAGGCGAGCTGAATTCGCTCGTCCAAGAGGTGCGCAACACCATGGCCGGCGATCTTGAAGGCACCGGGCTGACGGCGCAGCTCTCTGGCGTGCCGGTCATGCAGCTTGAGATCAGGAACGCGGTGGAGCGCGACCGCCTGATCTACAACGCATTCGGCTTCGCCGCCGGCTGCCTGATCGCGATCATCTTCTTCCGCCGCTTCTCCTTCATGGTCATCGCTGCGGGCCCGCCGCTCATCGCGATCCTGCTGGCGCTCGGCGCGCTCGGCTGGCTCGATTTCCGCCTGAACATGTTCCTGAACGTGATGACGCCGCTCATCATGGTCATCAGCTTCGCTGATTCCATGCAGCTGACATTCGCCGCGCGCGACAGGCTGCTCGCCGGCGAAGACAAATACACGGCCTTCCGAAACGCCGTGCTCGTGGTCGGGCCGGCCTGCGTGCTGACACACGGCACCGCCGGCATCTCTTTCATTGCGCTGCAATTCTCCTCCTCCGATCTGATCCGCACCTTCGGCGAGGCAGGGCTCGTCGCCACCGTCATCGCGCTCCTCGGCGTGCTCATGCTGGTGCCGCTTCTCGGCGTGCTGCTGATCCGCAAGGAGGCCGCGTTCGCCGCCAAGGTGCGCGCCGCCGACACGGGCGTGAACGCGCTCCGGCGCTTCTGCAGCTGGGTTGCCGTCCGCATGGTGAACCGCCCCGGCCTCTACAGCCTGATCGGCCTCCTCGTCGTGGGCGGTCTCGCCACGATCTACGCCACTCTTGAACCGCGCTACAGGCTCGCCGACCAGGTGCCGGACAAGGAACAGGCGGTCTCCGCGTCAAGCCGGCTCGACGCCAAGCTCACCGGCGCCAACCCGATTGACGTCCTGATCGAGTTCCCGGAAGGCGCCTCGCTCTACGCGCCGGAGACGCTTGACACGATCGCCGCGGTGCACGCGGCGCTGGAGGATCAGGCCGGTGTCGGCAACGTGTGGTCGATCGAGACGCTCAGGCGCTGGCTGCGCGAGAAGGCGGGCGTCACCGATACGGCAACGCTCAAGGAGTATGTGGACATCCTGCCGGAGCACCTGGTGCGGCGCTTTATCTCGGAGAACGAGGACTCCGTCGTCGTCTCCGGCCGCATTCCCGACGTCGACGCGAGCCAACTCCTTCCCGTCATCGACCATCTCGACGAAACGCTCAATACGGTGCGAAAGGCGCATTCGGGCTATTCGATCTCGGTGACGGGTCTCTCCGCCATCGCAGCACGAAACAGCGCCAACATGATCGGCAAGCTGAATCGCGCGCTTACGATCGAGATCGTCTTCGTCGCCGCCTTCATCGGCCTCGCGTTCCGCTCCTTCACCGTGATGCTGCTCTCGATCCTGCCGGGCATCTTCCCGATCGTCCTGTCCGGTACGGTGCTGCGGCTCCTCGGCGACGGGCTCAACTTCTCGGCTGTGGTGGCGCTCATCGTGTCGTTCGGGCTCGGGCTCTCCGCCACGATCCATTTCCTCAACCGGCTGAGGCTCGAAGACAGGCCGGACTCCGATCCGGGCATCGGCGTCGAGCGCGCGACTGTGCTCGTCGGCCCGGCGCTGATCCTGACCTCAGTGGTGCTCGCCTGCGGGCTCGCGGTGACGGTGCTCTCAGACCTGCCGTCGCTTCGGACCTTCGGCTGGCTCAGCGCCTTCGCAATGATTGCGGCGCTGACGGCAGATCTCCTGATCCTGCGGCCGACCGCGATGTTCCTCTACAGGCTCAGCCGCAGGCGCCAGCCGACTGCAGAAGCGGCGGAGTAGCCTAGGAGTAGCCTAGGCCTTGCGCATGGTGACCGATATTTCGGTCAGCCCCTCCGGCGTCTGCACCTTCAGGACAACGACCTGCTGACCGTCGCTCGTCGTCACCAGGACCCGAACCGACACGTTGTTGCTTCCCACCGGACGAACCCGGGCATCGATCTTGCTCCCCGAGGCGGGCCCGGTGATGTTGCCCTTCATTCCGTATTTGGATTCGTTCCAGGTGCCGATGACAACGCCCGCCGCCGAGCGGTAGGAAAGGCTCGTCTTGATCTTCCAAGGCTCGCCCAGACTCGGGTTGGCGCACGTCAGCGTCTGCTCGATCTTGTTGCCGTCGTCGGTCACATCGTTGGCGGCCTTGCAGCGGAGCCGCTCGGTTTCACCCGAGTACCAGGTGATCGACCCGTCCCCCTGCCAGTCGCCGTCCATCGGGGCAAAGATGCCGGCCGCAAGGGCATTCGGCGCGTAGGCCGACCATGACAAGACGAGCAAGGCCGCCGCAAACGCACTCTTGGAGATCCCCAAGACACTTGATTTCATTGCAAAAGGCATGAGGTTCTGCCCCCTCTGTTGCAGGTCGTGAAAGCGCTGCACAGCGCGCCCGCGCTCTTCGGCGCCCGCCGGTCGAACCATTCCCCTTGGCCGTGACGATAGCCTTATCCTTCCCGCCTCGGCAACACGTTGCCCGACTTAGCTTTTGGACATTCGGCAAACGTTGCGAAAAGGCTTCACAGGACGCCGGCCGGAACGGTGGACAGCCCGGAATTGAGCCGATATAACCCGCCGGCCTTGACGTCCGGGGTCCTTTCCGGACCTCCCGGAAAGCCAGCCCAGGTAGCTCAGTTGGTAGAGCAGCGGACTGAAAATCCGCGTGTCGGTGGTTCAAATCCGCCCCTGGGCACCATTCCTTTCCTGAATGCCCGTCTCCGACAAAATCGCGTGATCCGCGTTTGTGACAGTGCCCGCTTCCGTGAGCGGAGCGGCTCTGCCACCGCAGGCATTCTGGCGTTCCTGGAGCAGCCCCCCGGGGGGCCGCGATGTTGGGGATCACTCGATTTCGATGAGCGCCTTGATGAGCCCGGCCTTCTGGGTCGCCCAAATGGGGATGTCATGCGCCGCATCCCGGAGGCTGGTGCGATGCGTGATCAGACGCTGCACCGGCACATCGCCTGCCCGTATGGCGGCGATCACGCGCGCGAAATCCTCCGAGGTCGCGTTGCGGCTGGCGAAGAGCGTCATCTCCTTGCGGTGGAAATCGGGGTCGCTGAAGGTGATCGTCTCCTTGACCACGCTCACGAGCACGTAGCGGCCCGCATGGGCCACGAGCGCGAAGCCGGCCTCCATGGCTTTTGGGTTGCCGGTCGCGTCGAACACCACGTCGAAGCCGTTGCCATTCGTGACCGCGCTCGCCGCATCCCCGGCATCGCCTGTCGCGCTGAGCGCGGTTGCTCCAGTGATGGTCTGTGCGGCGGCGGCGCGTTCGGCATCGCGATCGAGCACGAAGACATCCGCGCCGGAAAGGCGCGCGAACAAGGCGGCGCCAAGGCCGATCGGTCCGGCGCCCACAACGAGAACCTTCTCGGCATTCGAGAGCTGCGCGCGCCGCACTGCATGCGCACCGATCGCGAGGAACTCCACGCTCGCGCATTCATCCGCATTCAGCCCGTCGGCGCGCAGGAGGTTTCCCGGAGGCAGCGTGAAAAGCTCGGCCATGCCGCCGTCCTGGTGGACGCCGAGCACCGATATCCGGACGCAGCAATTCGGCCGTCCCGCGCGGCACGCGATGCAGGTACCGCAGGAGAGGTACGGGTTGACGACGCAGATCTCCCCGGCGGCAAAGCCCGACCCGGCCGGCGTCTCGACGATCTCGACCGCCAGCTCGTGACCCATCACCCGCGGATATTGGAGGAACGGATGCTTGCCTTCGAAGATGTGATAGTCGGTGCCGCAGATTCCAACCCGGCGCGGACGAACGAGCGCGAGGTCAGGAGCGGATCGCGGAGGAAGGCGCCGCTCGATCTGCAGCTTGCGCGGCTCCGAGCAGACAAGCGCGTCCACTTTGGATTCCTCCATGAAGACTTATAGAAAAACGGAGGGCCGGCGTGGCCGGCCCTCCAGTGGCGTTACTTGAACTGGTCCATGTTCGCCTTGGTGACCAGTGCGGCGCCCAAGTCGATCAGCGACTCCACCTTTTCGCCGTTGATCGCCTTCACGAGCGCATCGACGCCGAGCTCCGCCATCTTGGCGGGGAACTGTGCGACCGACGCGTCCTCCGTTCCGTCCGTGAGGACTTCCGCCTCCCCACAGCAGAAGTCGAAGCCGACCAGGATGACGTGACGGCCAAGGTTGGCGTTCTTGATCGCCTGCGCCGCGCCGGCCGCGGGAGGACCGCACGCTGCGTAGATGGCCGTGATCTCCGGATTCGCCGTCAGGATGTCCTGGGCGACGTTGATCCCGAGCTCTTCGGTGCAGTTGGTGGCGCCCTTGCCGACGACGTCGACGTTCACGCCCTTCAGCCCGTCCATCATTCCCTTCACCCGATCGTCGAGCGCGGGGACGCCGGGTACGCCTTCGAGAACGCCGAGCTTGTCGCCGTCTTTCAGAACGGTCTTCAGGTACTGACCCGCGATCACACCGGCGTTGTAGTTGTTCGTGGTCGCCAGCGACGTTTGGCCCTTCCAGTCGGGAATGCTGTTGTCCATGAGGACGACCTTCACGCCCGCCGCCACGGCCTTGTCGAGCGCCGGCGCCACCGTCGGATCGACCGGCGTGATGGCGATACCCTGCACGCCCTGCGTCACCATCGATTCGATGAGCGCGATCTGCCCCTCAATATCGGTGGCCGCCGTTCCCTGGCCGAAGGTGATCTCCACGCCCGGATGGTCCGCCGCATACTTCTTCGCAGCGTCTTCCATCGTCGTGTAGAACGGCACCGGAAACTTCGTGATGAAGCCGAGCTTCATGGCATCGGCGGCCAGGGAAGGACTCGCGACCGCGGTAGCGATCGCCATCCCCCCCAGCAATGTTCGCAGTCTCATACCATCACCTCCCATTTTATGGATCGCTCGCAGCGAGCCGATCCTTCCTTCGCCGCCTCGTCGGACGGCGAATTCTCGCTAGACCTCCGCGCCCACAATCAAGGACACCAGTTGCTGCTGGTTGGCGCGGTCCGGTTTCAGCTCTCCGACCTTGCGTCCCTGCCGCAGCACGACCGCGCGGTCGGCCAGCTCGACGACGTGTTCCATGTTGTGCGTGATGAGGATCACCGCGTTGCCCTCGGCGCGGAGCTGCGCGATCAGGTCGAGAACCTTGCGCGACTCGCGCACGCCAAGCGCGGCTGTAGGCTCGTCGAGGATCACCACCTTGCGTGCGAACACGGTCGCACGCGCCACGGCGATCGCCTGCCGCTGCCCGCCCGACATGAGAGCCACGGGGGCGTCGAATTTCGGCAGCTTCACCTTCAGCCGATCGATGACCGAAGCGGCCTCGCGATCCATGGCGCGACCGCTCAGGAAGCGAAGGCCATGCGGCAGCCACGCGGGAAAGGCGATCTCCCGGCCGCAATAGAAGTTCTGCGCCGGCGTGAGATTGTCGAAAAGCGCGAGGTCCTGATAGACCGTCTCGATTCCGGCGCGGCGCGCCGCTCCGGGCGACCGCAAGGTGACGAACTCGCCGTCGAGAAGGATCTCGCCCGCGTCGAGGGCGTGCACGCCGCTGATGCACTTCACCAGCGTCGACTTCCCTGCGCCGTTGTCGCCAAGCAGCGCCAGCACCTCGCCGCGATAGGCTTCGAGGCTGACGCTCCTCAAGGCGTGCACCGCGCCGAAGCGCTTCTGCGCGTGGCGGACGGCGAGGACCGGCATCGCGGCGGGCGCGCTCATTGCACCCTCGCCGCCTGGATGGTGCGCGCCCGCGCCTCCAGGCGATTGCGGATCACATCCGCCTCGACGGCCACCACGATGATCAGGCCGATGGCGATCATCTGGAAGAAGACGTCGACATTGTTGAGGTTGAGGGCGTTGCGGATCACGCCGATCATCAGCGCTCCGACCAGCGCGTGCCCGATATTGCCGCGACCGCCGAGGAAGCTCGCGCCTCCGATGATCACAGCCGCGATCGTGTCGAGCTCAAGCAGGTTGCCGTAGAGCGGAGAGCTTGCCGCGGTGCGTCCGGCAAGCACGATCGCGCCGATGCCGGCGCAGAGCCCGGAGATCAGGAACGTCGAGACCAGCACGCCCTTGACGGGAATGCCCATCTCCACGGCCGCCTCCGGAGCGCCGCCGACCGCATAGATCCAGCGGCCCCAGACCATGGCCTTGGCCATCAGCAGGACAAGCGCCGCGACGGCGAAGACGACGAAGAAGGAGTTCGGGATTCCGAAGGTCGAGGCGCCGCCGACCCAGGTGATGGCCGCGGGCATCCCGCGCATCGTGGTATGACCGGGGGCGAGCTCCAGCGCGAGCCCGCGGCAGATGCTCAAGGTGGCGAGCGTGACGATGAAGGAATGCGGGAGGCGTCCGAACACATAGACGACGCCGTTGACGGCCCCCACTGCGAGACCCGTAAGGAGCATCGCCAGGATCACCAGCGGCGCCGAATCGACGTTTTTGTAAACGAGCCCGCCGATGATGCTGGACAGCGCCAGGTTGGCGCCGACCGAGAGGTCGATACCGCGCGTCAAGATCACCAGATGCTGCCCGACCGCGACGATCGCGATCACCGCGGTCTGCGCCAGGATGTTGCTGAGGTTGATGGGCTTCAGGAAATTGGGAGTCATCAGGCTGATGACGACCACAAGCAAGACGAGTATCAGGAGCGGCCCGACGCTGAGCAGCCGGAGCCAGACGGAGACAGCATAGTCCCCGCGGCCGCTCGCGGAGAGGGCAGCCTCGCCATCCTCGTTCACACTCTCACTCAAGAGCGCTCCATCCCTTGTTATGTTTCTTATAGAAAAAAGCCATCCTATCGACCCCGGTCAATGTGTTTTTTATGGATTAAAATGCAAACAACCGGCAGGATGGCACGATGAAGACCGACACACTCTTCAAACGCGCCTTCAACGATGCGCTGGATCTGATAGCCGCCCTCTCGAAGGGCGACCGGCTCCCATCCGAAAACAGCCTCAGCGCGCGGCTCGGCGTCAGCCGCACCACGGTGCGCAAGATTCTTTCCGCGCTCGCCGAACGCGGCGTCGTGACAACCAACGCACGCGACCGCATCGTACAAGCCCTGCCGGACGAAATTTACCGGTTTCCCGAGGCCGAGACCGTTCCCATGTCGGCGCAGGTCGAGAAGCGCTTCATGGAATGGATGCTGAGGGACAACGCGCGGCCGGGAACCGCGATCAACGAGCTGGAGCTTGCGCGCCAGTTCGGAATCGCGACGACCGGCATCCGCGAATTCCTCAACCGCTTTCAGCGCTTCGGACTGATCGAGAGGCGGCCGAACGCCGGCTGGGTTCTCAAGGGCTTCACGCCGGTCTTCGCACTTGAGCTTTTCGAGATCCGCGAGATGTTCGAGCTGCGCTCCGCCCGGGCCTTCGCGACGCTACCCGTCGACGCGTCACATTGGCAGATGCTCGAGGCGCTGCGTGAGGAGCACCTCGTCCTGCTCAAGGAAGTGGATCGGCGCTTTCACGATTTCTCCGATCTCGACAGCCGGTTTCACCGGCTCGTCAACTCGGCCGCGCCGAACCGCTTCATCGACGGCTTCTACGACATCATCACCCTGATCTTTCACTATCACTATCAGTGGAACAAACAGGACGAGCGTCAGCGCAACGAGGTCGCCATCGGTGAGCACATCACGTACATCGAGGCGCTGCTCGGCCGAAACGTCGCGATGGTGGACCTTGCCTGCCGAGCCCATCTTGACTCGGCTAAGGAAACGCTGATGCGCTCGACTTCGAGGCAACAGCCCGCACCGGCGAAGAGCTCGCGGCGGCGCCAAACCGGGGCCTAACCTAAGATCCGAGAGCGGCGATAACGCCGGAGAGCGTGGCTGACGATCAGCGGCGTCCCATATCGCTTTCAAGTATCCTTTTCGAGTACCCCCACCGCACCAGACGGCTGAGGTTTCGAGCGTCCGGCACTTCTATAGGCTCCTGGGATCGCTCGCTTACCGGAGCCGCCCTCGAAACCGCCGCCCGCCGGTCCCATGCGGACACCCGTGACCGCTTTGGGGACAGCGGCCCCTCATCAGCCCCCACGGCGGCCGTTCAAAACCGCTGCATTTTACCACGAAGGCGGCAATTCGTCCGTCGTGGCCGACGCCATGCCATAAGCTCGCTTTGCGTGCAGTGAGCGGCCGCGTTCAAATAAACGCGACGTGCCGGGCCGCCTTCGCGGCGGATGGTGATTAGAGTCTGAAAAGCCTCTATAATGTACCGCCTTTGAGTACAATTTTTCTGGGTGAGCGACCGTGGGTGAAATTGTATCCGACGACTTCTCCGGGGGGACGCTGAACCCGGTTTGGACGGTTCTGGGACCTTCGGGGATCTCCTCGGAACTGGCGACGAATGCGACGGACGCGTTCCTGGAGCTGATCACGCCGGACGGCAATTACGACGTCTGGAACACCAACAACGGCGCGCGGGCGATGCAGGCGACGTCCGACGAGGACTTCCAGCTCGAGACGCGGTTCCTGTCGACGCCGACCCAGAAGTACCAGATGCAGGGCTTCCTGGTGCAGCAGGATGCCAACGACTGGGTCCGCTTCGACACCTACTCGAACGGCTCCAGCCTGCGAGCCTTTGCCTGCATCACGGTCAACGGGGTCTCCACCAAGGTCTTCGATGTCGCGATCACGGGAGGCAGTGCGCCTTATCTGCAGGTGACGCGGGTGGGCGACGCGTGGACGTTCAAATACTCCACCGACGGAACCCACTGGGTGACGGCGGGCAGCTTCACGCATGACCTGACGGTGAGCTCGGCGGGCGTGTTCGCCGGCAACACCGGCGCCGCCACGGGCTTCACCGCGCTGGTCGACTACGTGCAGAACACCGCCACCCCGATCCTCAACGAGGACGTCCCGTCGGGCAACGTGGCGCCGGTGGCGCATGACGACGCGTTCTCCACCGACCTGTCGACACCGCTGATCATCAACGTCGCCACCGACCTGCTGGGTAACGACCACGATGCCAACGGCGATACGCTGAGCCTGACCGGGCACACCAACCCGTCGAACGGCACGCTGGTCGACAATGGCAACGGCACGCTGACCTACACGCCGAACAACGGATATGACGGCACCGACAGCTTCACCTACACCGTCTCCGACGGCGCGCTCGCGGATACCGCGACGGTCACGCTTGTCGTCGGAAATCCGATCGACGTCTGGTACGGGCTAGACCAGACCTTTGGCTCGCCGGGCGAAGCGCAGGAATGGGTCAACATCCTCGGAAACGTCGGCGGTGATGTGACGTCCTTGAGCTATCAGATCAACGGCGGCGACGCTCACGAGCTCTCGATCGGCCCGGATACGCGGCGTCTGCAGCACAACGGCGATTTCAACGTCGACATCGCCTATTCGGCGCTCGACGGATCGGCGAACAACGACATCGTGACAATCACGGCCACGCTCGCTTCGGGGGTGAGCTTTTCGCGCGATGTCACGGTCCACTACCAAGACGGCTCCGTCTGGCCGGCCAACTACAGCATCGATTGGGATACCGTCTCCAACATCCAGGACGTCGTGCAGGTCGTGGACGGCACCTGGGAGATTGATGCGGGCGGCGTGCGACCGGTCGACCTCGGCTACGACCGCCTGCTCGTGCTCGGCAATTCGTCCTGGGACAATTACGAGCTGAAGATGACGGTCACGACGCACGACCTGCTGAACATGGATCCAAATGGACGTGACGGCGGCGGCTTCGCGATCGGCATGCTGTGGCAAGGACACACGGACGACCCGATCGCCGGCTGGCAGCCGAAGTCCGGCTGGGAGCCGGGGTCATCGTTCTTCTATACCGACGACAACGGCGACGGGATCGGAAAGTGGACGCTCTACCCGTCGGAAGACTTCCCGCATGGCCTCGCAGCGAAAACCTTTGGACTGCAAGAGGACCACACCTACAACATCACCGTGCGCGTCGAGCAGGTGGGCCTCTACGACCGGCAATACAGCCTCAAGGTCTGGGAGGTCGGAACTCCGGAGCCCTCAAACTGGACGCTGCAGGGCGTCGAAACGTTCGACATCAGTCATGCGCCAGCGACCGGCTCCGTCTACCTCGACGCGAACTATTTCGACGTCGCCTTCAACGACCTCACGGTGACTGAGATTCCGGGCCGCGACATCGTCCAGGGCACCAACGGCAACGACACTCTCGTGGCGGTGGACACCCACAGCGCGCACCCCGGAGCCGGGGAGATCGATGTGCTTGCAGGCTATGGCGGCTCAGATCGCTTCGTCTTTGGCGACGCGAATGGAGCCTACTACAACGATGGCAACGGCAGTACCTCCGGTACTGCCGACTACGGCTTTGTTTGGGATTTCGCCTCCGGCACGGACAAGATCGTGCTCGCGGGAAGCCCGAACGACTACGTCCTGACCGAGAACGCGCAAGGTCTCCCCTCCGGCACAGCCATATGGCTTGCGGGTCACGGGGGCGACCAGAATGAGCTAATCGCAGTTCTCAACGGCGCCCACGGGCTCAATCTCAACAGCAACGATTTCATCTACGATTTCGTCGTCTAGGCCCACGACGCCACACTTTGCATGGCCGCCAGCCCGGCGGCGATGCAAGCCCACTCCGACGCCTCGCGCCGAATCACGACCGGTCCCGCTCGCAACCGGATCGAGGCATTAGCAACTTGCCGATAGCGCCCGTAAGATCAGGCTCACCGCAGTCGCGCGCTGGATGTCAGACATGGCGATCAAGACTTCCGTTTTTTGCGTCTCCGAAGGAGAAAAGGTCGACCTCACGAAGCGGCCGACCGAGGTGAAGCGGGTCTACAAGTCGAAAAAAGACTATGGCGCGCTGCTCGATCAGCATGTCGAGCGGCTCAGCGACGAGCAGCGACGTCTCTATGCCTCCGACTCGCTGGCGCTTCTCATCATCCTGCAGGGCATGGACAGCGCCGGAAAGGACGGCGTGATCCGCCACGTGATGTCGGGCGTAAATCCGCAAGGCTGCGAGGTGCACAGCTTCAAGCAGCCGAGCGCGGAAGAGCTTCAGCACGACTTCCTGTGGCGCAGCCACGCGCGGATGCCGGAACGCGGCCGGATCGGAATCTTCAACCGCTCCTATTATGAGGACGTGCTCGTGGTGCGCGTTCATCCCGAGCTTCTGGCGAACGCGGGATTCGCCGCGGACGCCGGTGGGCAGAAGACGTTCTGGACCGACAGATACCGCGCTATCGTCGATTTCGAGCGGCATCTCGATCGCAACAATACGCGCATCATCAAGCTCTTCCTGCACCTCTCCAAGGAAGAGCAGCGTAAGCGCTTCCTCTCGCGTATCGACGAGGCGGAGAAGAACTGGAAGTTCAGCATGGCCGACGTGACGGAGCGACAGTTCTGGGACAGCTACATGAAGGCTTACGAGGATTGCCTCTCCGCTACCAGTTCATCGCAGGCACCGTGGTTCGTGGTCCCGGCCGACGACAAGGCGAACGCCCGACTGATCGTCTCGGAGATCATTCTCGAGACGTTGGAGGCAATGGACCTGCACTATCCGGAGACGAGTCCGGCCCGTCTCAAGGAGCTTGAGTCGCTGCGCAAGGAACTCGCGAAGCGGAAATAGCGAAAGCGCTTAACCCTCTCGTTCACAAAGCGCGCAGCCCAGACAGACAGGAGCGAGCGCATCTCGGACCAGTCGGCGGCGAAGCCGGAAGAGCGCCGCTGATCAGGCGCCACCGAACCCGGCGGATCCTATCGCGCATGCTCCCATAAGTCATGGTTTAGAAAGGATATTTTCGACCGTCCCCTTCAAAAGCGAGCAATCAATTTATCGCATCCTCAACCTTTTGTTGCGGAACTGAGCGCCGAAGGAAGAGAGCAACTTCCGACATGCGCCTGGGGGCAGTCATTGAGCTACTTCGCCGACAAACCGGCAGGCAGGACACGTCCTTGTCGAGAGCTCGCACGCGTTCGGAAACCCGATGAGCTGAGATGACGACGCTGCCACATCTCATCGGGAACATGTCCTGCAACCTCCTGATCCTGGTCGGGCTCACCTATCTGCTGAGCCTGATCAGGGCTGCGCGGCCCGGATTCTGCACAGCATATCTCGGCGTTCCGTTCGGCTTGGCGATGGGTGGCATCGCGGGCGTCCTGACTCTCGCGTCTTTCGACGCGACGAATGGCCTCCTCATCGACCTTCGCAGCGTCGCGATCGTCATGTCCGGCCTTATCGGCGGTCCCATTGCCGCGATCGTCGCCGCGGCACTCGCGACGCTCATACGCTTCGCGCTCGGCGCCGCGAATACCGCGCTCGTCGCCTTCGCGATGCCGGTTCTCGTTCTCCTCGGCGTCGCCGCCTGGGTGTTCGGTGTCGGAACCTCTCTCCGCGGCCTGCTTGCGACGGGCATTGCGCTGGCGATCGTGCGTCCGGCGATCATTCTTTTCGCTCAGTGGATGGGCTGGCTCGACAGTCAGATCGCACGCACCTTCCTGACAACCACGCTTCCGGTCACGGCGATCTTCTATCCGCTCGGTGTCGTTGCCATGGGAAGCCTCCTGCGCTTCGAGGGCACGCGCGTAAGTCGCGCAGTCGGGCTGCAATCTGAGTACCGCACGCTCTCCGGTCGCGATTCGCGCTACCGCGCAATCTTCGACACCTCAAGCGTCGCGATGATGTGGACGGAGAATGACGGGCGCATCCGCCGCGCCAACCAGCGCATGGCCGACTTCGTTGGATACCCCATCTCCGAGTTGGAGAGTATGCGCTACGAAGACCTTCTCGCGCCCGAAGATCGCGAGGATTATTTCCGCATTCGGGCTGAGCAGCAGGCGACCGGCCTGCCGCCGAAGGATAACGTGCGCCGTTACCGCCGCAAAGACGGCACGTCCGTATGGGGGCTCCGCTCGACAGCGGTGGTCCGCCCGAACGCCGACAAGTCCGTGCATAAGTTCGTGATGGTGCAGGACGTCACCGAGCAGAAGAGCGGTGAGGAAAAGATTCGCTTCCAGGCAGAGCTTTTGGAATCCGTCGAAGAGGCGGTGATCGCGACCGACATGGTCGGTTCGATCATCTTCTGGAACCGCTTCGCCGAGAAGCTGTGCGGTTGGCCGGCACGCATGGTGATCGGGCGCAACATCGCCGCCGTGCTGCCGTCGATAAAAGAGCAGTTCGAGCCAGCCGATATCCGCGCGCGGCTCGAAGCCGGCGAAAGCTGGAGGGGCGATATCTCGCTCAACCGTCGGGACGGCTCCACGATACTTCTTAGCGCCACAAGCTCACCTGTAAAGGACGACCGCGGTACGCCGGTGGCGATCGTCACGGTCGCAACTGATATCACCGAGGAGAAGCAGTCGCAGTTCGCGCTCCTCGAAGAGCAGCGCACCTTGGCGATTCTCAATCGCACCGCCGTGAGGCTCAACGCCGAGCTCGATCTCAGCGCCCTGATGCAGGCCGTGACCGATGCCGGCCTGGAGCTGACCGGCGCCGAATTCGGCGCCCTCTTCTCCGGCAAGCGGCCTCAGGACGACCATTTCGAGCTCTACGCACTTTCCGGAATAGGCCGGCAGTCCTTCGAGGCGCTTCCCCTGCCGCTGGAAGACGGTGTCGTCGGACCTGTCCTCGAAGACGAGCAGGTGTTCCGCTTTGACGACGTAACCGTGGACCCAAGATACGCCGAGGCGATCGCAGACAAGCTTCGACAGGGTGCCTCGCCCGTCCGCAGTTACCTCGCTGTTCCTCTGAGCTCGCGCGCGGGGAAGGTGATCGGCGCCTTGTTCTTTGGCCATACCGAGGCAGGCGTCTTCACCGAGCGTTCCGAGCGGCTGATCGAAGGCATTGCCGCGCATGCCTCGATCGCCATCGAGAAGGCGAGCCTCTTCCAGGCCGCACAGCAAGAGATCGAGACGCGCAGGAAGGCAGAGGAATCTCTCAACGAGAGCGAGGCGCGCTTCCGCGATTTTGCGGAGGTCGGCTCTGACCTCATGTGGGAAACCGACCAACGCTTCCGGATCACCGCAATCGTGGGCGATTCCCGTGCGGTCTTCGGTATGCCCGAAGAAGAGCTGATCGGACGCACCGCATGGGAGATCGCCAAGGTCAGCGGAAAGACGCCGGAGTGGAAGCAGCACATTCTCGACCACGAGACGCGGCAACCGTTCAGGAACTTCGAATATCAGATCGCCGACCGGAACGGGGCGACTCGCTGGATCTCGACGAACGGCCGCCCCTATTTCGACGGGAGCGGCAATTTTCTCGGATTCCGCGGCGCCTCGACGAACATCGCCGGGCGCAAGCACGCCGAGGCGAAACTCGCGTCGAGCGCGCGTCAGCAGCAAGCGGCCGCGGTTCTGAGCCAGCTCGCGCTGCAGGGCGTCCCGCGCGACGACCTCTATCAGGTCGCCGTCGACCTCGTTGCGCGGACGCTCGGCGTGGAGCTGGTTGGTATTCTGGAACTTTCAGCCGACAAGCGCGTGCTCAGGCTGCGTGCCGGAAGCGGCTG
The DNA here is from genome assembly GCA_963805325.1 of uncultured Alphaproteobacteria bacterium. Taxonomy (GTDB): domain Bacteria; phylum Pseudomonadota; class Alphaproteobacteria; order Rhizobiales; family Afifellaceae; genus DASWJZ01. The sequence continues at coordinate 238,360 of CAWDTS010000022.1, forward strand.
GCCGGCGCAGTCGGTGAACATTCGCGCCGTGCCGGTCGACTATTGCCCGCCGCTCGCGCGCGGCGTCAGCTCCGACGTGCCAGTGCATTTCTCGCGGCGCAACTTCAATCTCATCCCCGGCCTGCAGAACGACAAAGGGTCGGGCGTCGCGGTTCCGATCGGCGAAAAGGCACTCCGGCTCGGGGTCATCGTCGTGTGCTCCGACGGATTCCGCGCGTTCAGCGAGTCAGACATCAACTTCCTGAGGGCAATCTCCTTCGTGCTCGCAGCCGACGCCGAGCAGCGCAAGGCGGCGGCAACACTGCGCCTTAGAGACCGCGCACTGGAGGCGATCGGTGAAGGCATCATGATCACAGACGCGGCGGAGTTCGACACGCCGATCACTTACGTCAACCCGGCGTTCGAGCGGTTGACGGGCTACAGCAGAGACGAGGCGATCGGCCGCAACGCACGCTTCCTGCAGGGCACCGATTCCAATCCCGACCTCGTGCAGACGATCCACAGCATGGTAGAGGCGGAAACGCAGTTCCGCGGCTCGATCCTCAACTACCGCAAGGACGGCGAAAGCTTCTGGAACAATCTCACGATATCGCCGATCCGCGACGAGAGCGGAACGACGACGCATTTCGTCGGCGTCCTCTCCGATGAGACGGAGCGCGTCCATATGGCGTCGCAATTGCGCCAAGCGCAAAAAATGGAGGCGCTCGGCCACCTGACCGGTGGCGTCGCGCACGACTTCAACAACCTGCTCGCCGTGATCCTGGGCAATTCGGAGATTCTCTACGAGGAGATCGACGATCCGGAGCTCAAGACGACCGCCGAGCTTGTGATGACGACCGCGGAGAAGGGTGCAGACCTCACGCAGCGCCTGCTCGCGTTCGGACGCCGCCAGGCGCTGCATCCCGAGGCGCTCGCACTCGGCGACGCGATCGAGTCGTTTTCCGACATGCTCCACCGCACGCTCGGCATGCATATCACGCTCGAGACTCGCTCGACGGCCGACAAGCTGGCCTATGTCGACCGCGGCCTGTTCGAATCGGCGATCCTGAACCTCGTGCTGAACGCGCGCGACGCCATGCAGAACGGCGGCGTTCTCAGTATCGAAACGGAGAGCGTCCACGCCGCGGACGGTTTTGCCAGGGACCTGCGGCCGGGAGATTATGTCTGCGTCACTGTGAAGGACACCGGCGTCGGCATGGACATGGACGTTCTCGATCGCGCCTTCGATCCCTTCTTCACCACCAAGGGTGTCGGCAAGGGCTCAGGCATGGGCCTCTCCATGGTCTATGGATTCGCCAAACAGTCCGGCGGACACGTCGCCATCGAGAGCCAGCCGGGTCAGGGCACGACCGTGCATCTCTACCTGCCGGTCGCGGGCAAGACCGAGGTCGCCAAACCCCATGAGCCGCATGAGAGCCACCCGTCTACAGGCGGCCACGAACGAATCCTCCTGGTAGAGGATGAGCCGCACGTCCGCCGCTTCGTCTCAAATCAGCTGACCGGCCTCGGATATTCGGTCGTCGAAGCCGACGCCGGCGCGCCGGCGCTCGATATTCTGCGCAATACGCCCGACTTCGATCTTCTGTTTACCGACCTTCTGATGCCCGGAGGAATGAGCGGGTTCGACCTGGTGCAACGCGCGCGCGAGTTCGCGCCGAACCTGAAGGTGCTGCTGACCACCGGCTACGCGGCCGAAGCTGGCAGCATGCTCGCCGACGTGAAGGATCCGATCCTCAAGAAACCCTATAAGAAACAACAGCTTGCCGAGGCGCTGCGCGAGGTGTTCGAGAAGGCCGCCTGAGGCTCTCCGGATTGGGGCAGCGGCTCGCCTTTTGGTCGAGTTTGTTAAGGGTTTTCTGCCAGGATTGAGCGGTCAAGGCGCGGTCCGCATTGCACATATAGCCGCGCGAAGAACAGTTGGAGGCCGTCGTGTCCGAACCAAGCCAGCAGGCGGACGTCGCCAGCGCGGCGCAGTCGCCTGGATCATCGCAGCGCAGCTGTTTCGTCGTCGATGACGACGCAGGCATCTGCAAGGCGCTCTCCTTCACGCTGCGAAAGCTCGGTTTCGCGACCCATGAGATCGCGACGCCGGAAGCGCTGGAGTCAGCTATCGAAACGGAGACGCCGCAGCTGATCTTCCTCGACCTCGGTCTCGGGAAGTCGGGCGCCATGGATATCCTGCCGATCCTTTCGCAGCACGGTTACGAAGGCCCGGTACAGCTCATGAGCGGCCGCAGCCAGGTCGTCCTCGACGAGGTCGTCGCTGTCGGCGCGGAGTATGGGCTGACAATGCTGCCGGCGCTCGAGAAGCCGTTCCGCATGGGCGTGGTCAAGGATCTCGTGGCGGGCCTGGGCTTCACCACACCGGAAGCTACACCTGCCGCCTGACCACCGCCCGGATGCACCTGACGGCCGCAATCCTCTGCGTGACGATCACATTGCCGGCGAGAGTCGCGGGCGCTCCGGGTTACCTTTTTTCGAGCGAATCCAATGCATTGGAAACGCCCTCCTCGTGCCATCGCCTCCAATCCTAAACTGAAAATTAGGGATTCAGGGCTGTACTCATCCTGGGCTGGTCGGTTCTTGTTTGGCTGGATTAGAGAGCCGCACGCAGGCCGTCCCGCCATGAAACCGCGGCTCCGCGGGGGGACAAGCTGATGTCACGCGCCGAATTCGCGAATTTTAGTGACGCCACACGGGCGGCGCCGGCGCAGCCACCGGCGGTGGCCGATCTGCCGCCGCAGCCCGATTCGCTAGCCAGCCGCGATATCCGCGTTCTCGTCTTCGGCGAAGATCGGAACTCCGCCGCGTCAATTCGCGGGATGCTCTACGAAGCGTTCGGCAGCCGCTCGGTCAACGACTGGACCAGCGAGCGCGCGGAGGCGGTCGACCTCATCGGGAAGAACGAGCATGATGTTCTCCTTTGCATCGAAGGACCACAGGACGGCGACGCGCTCGCGCTCCTCACCGCCAGTATCGAAGCGGGCGACCGGGCGCCGCTGATTGTGCTCTCGGCTTCGGCGAACGTCGATCTCGACCTGGAAATGGTAGATGCCGGCGTCGCCGACTGCATGGTCCTGAGCGACGTGACGCCGGCCACGCTGGCGCAATGCGTCCGCCATGCGCTGATCCGCCATGACCGCCTTGCAAAGGCGCAGCGCGAAATCGAGGGCCTGACCGGGGAGAAGGCGCGCCTCAACATATTACGCGACGCGAACCACCGGTTCGTGGAGAACGCCTGCCACGACTTTCGCTCGCCGCTCACCGTGGTCAAGGAATTCGCTTCGATCATCGCAGAGGGCCTGACCGGCGAGATCAATGAGGAACAGACGGAGTTCCTGGAGATCATTCTCACCCGCGTCGATCAACTCAGCCAGATGGTCGACGGCATTCTCGACGCCAGCCGGCTGGAATCCGACCTGATCGGCGTCAAGCGCGAGGAGCAGTCGGTCGCGAGCCTGATGGAGAAAGTCCGGCCTACGCTCGAGCAGAAGGCGGCAGCGAGCAAGGTGGCGATCGCGTTCGCGATTCCCGACACGCTTCCGAAGGTCTTCGCCGACACGGAAAGTATCGGCCGCGTCATCGTCAATCTCGGCACGAACGCTGCGAAATATGCCGGTGAGAACGGCAGGATCCGCGTGTGGGCACGCCACAATCCGGAATCCAACGACGTGACGATCGGCGTCACCGACAGCGGCCCGGGCATCTCGCCGGAACACGTGAAGCTGATCTTCGACCGTTTCCACCAGATTCCGGACGACAAGAGCCGGGAGAAGGAAGGGTTCGGTCTTGGGCTCCACATCGCAAGCGAATTCGTTCGCGTCAATTTCGGCACGCTCACCGTGGAAAGCGAACCGAACAAGGGAAGTACCTTCGCTTTCACACTTCCCGTCTTCGACGTGGAGCTTCTCGTTCCGCTTCACTTCGATTTCCTGAAGAGCTCGCGCCACAGTTTCCACAACGTCGCGATAGGTCTGGCGACGGCGGCCGCATCCGATTCCACGTCCTATGGCGACGTGGAGCGATTGCTGAACCGGCAGCTTCGCTCCTACGACCTGCTACTGCGCCTGCGCCCGGGAAACTGGCTCGTCTGCGTGGCCTGCGACGAGGGCGACTTCACGGAGATCGGCGACCGCATCCTCGCCTCCTATTCGGAGAGCAGCCGCGCCCGCCCCGAGAAGCCGCTGCCGGATATCCACTTCCGGCCGATCGGAACCTGGGCGCTCGCAAGCCGGCCCGAGGCGCTTCGCGAAATCATTCACGGTGTCTACGACCCGGACCCCGAACGCCCATCGGTCCAATAGGCGCGGTTTGGGTAACGGCGACATAAGGGAAAGCGAATCTTGGCAAGCCAGAGCGTCTTGATCGTCGACGACGACCGGGAGATCACCCGGGCGATCGAGCTTCGGCTACGCAAGGCCGGTTTTCAAACGGCTACGGCCTTCAACGGGCAGGAGGGCTTTTCGCGCGCGCAACGCGACCCGCCCAGCGCTATCGTACTCGATCTTCGCATGCCGGTGATGGACGGGTTCGAGATGCTCGCGCGGCTGCAGAACTCCGTTCACACGCGGAACATCCCGGCGATCATCCTGTCCGCCGATGCCGCCGACCGGGCTCGCCTGAAGGCGCTGCGCGGCGGCGCGACCCACTTCGTCGAAAAGCCTTACAAAGCGCAGGACCTCATCGAGGCTCTCGGTTCCTGCCTGCAGCGTCGGCAGGCGGCCGAGAACTCCTTTTCCTCACAACCGCGGGAGCGAAAGATGACAATGTCGGAACCGACACGAGACCCGGGAGACAATCGGAAAGTCCTGATCGCCGATGACGATCCGGCAGTCGTACGGGCGCTCTCGGTGCGCTGCAAGAAGCTCGGCCTTGAAGTGGAGACGGCAGAGAACGGGCTGCAGGCCATCCTCAAGGCTTCGCGCAACCCGCCCCGCCTTCTCATCCTCGACATCAACATGCCGGAGGCGGACGGCTTTCGAGTCTGCGAGTGGCTGCTTGACCCGCAGCGGCCGCCCGTCGACGTGGTCATGCTGACCGGCCGAGACGATTCCGACACTCTCGTCCGCTGCGACTCGTTCGGCGCTTTCTATGTGCCGAAGAATCAGGACACATGGCCGACCATCAAGTCGATCTTGGGCGAGGTGCTCGAGATCGACGAAAGCACGCTCGCCGCCGCGGTGCCGCCGCGATCGTTCGGCGGCGAAAACACGATGGTCCGCGAAAAGCGCAACAAGATCCTGATCGTCGAGGACGACGCCGACCTTGCACGCGCACTGGAACGGCGCCTGAAGAAATGCGGAGCCGAGACGATGATCGCCTCAAACGGCATCGAAGCCTATCGCATCGCGATGAAGGAAAGTCCGGACGTGATCATCGCCGACTACGTCATGCCGGAGGGCGGTGGCCACTACCTGCTGTGGCGGCTGAAGAGCACCGAGTTCGACCAAGCACATCCCGGTCATCATGATCACCGGACAGACGTTCGAACTCGGGGACGGAGTATTCGGTCACGCGCGATTCGACCGGGCGCTCCGGTGCGGTGAAATTCTTCCGCAAGCCCCTCGACACGGACGCGTTGTTCAAGGAGCTCGCGCAGCATTGCGCGATCCAGTATTCGCCGCACTGAGCGGGCCAGATCTTTAAAGAAGCCGCGACATCGGACACCGACCGCCGCGGCCTTTCCTCTCGGGGAATTTGCGAGAAACCTGACGTTAGGCGCTGTGCTCGAAGCTAGCCGCGCTGCGCTCAATAAGCTGGCCGACGCTCATCGGCCGTCCGAAATAGTAACCCTGGCCGATGTTGCAGCCCATGCGGATCAGGGCCTCGCGATCGGCCTCGGTCTCAATGCCCTCGGCGACGCAGACCGCTCCGGAAGCCCGCGCCAAGTCGACAATGCTCCGGCAGATGCCGGCGTTGACGGAATCAACCGCACAATTGCTCACGAAGCTCCGGTCGAGCTTGATCTCCGAGAAGGGAAACTGCTTCAGGCGGGCAAACGAAGAATAGCCGGAGCCGAAATCGTCGATTGCCAACGTGATGCCGTAGATTCTGAGCTGCACCGCCGCTTCGGCGACGGCATCGAACTCCCGGACCGCCTCATCCTCCGTGACCTCGATGACGAGACCCGGCCAGCTTTCATTTCGCGGCCTGAACTCGCGGACAAGGTCGGCAAGTCCGGTCCCGGTCAGCGACTTCACCGGCGAATTCACCGAGAGGTGCAGATTCTGTCCGGCGCTGTTCATCACGTCCCAGTCGAAGAACGCCTTCTTGACGACGAACTCCGTCAGCCGGCGAAGCCCCTCGACCGAGGCTCCGGGCAGGAACGAGATCGGCCCGAGGATTCCGTGAACCGGATGGTTTGCGCGCGCGAGTCCCTCTGCGCCGACAACCTTATTGCGGGCGAGGTCGACCTTCGGCTGGTAGTGCATGTCGAGCCAGTGCGCGTCGAGCGCCTCTTCGAGGTCGATCATCGGCACCACGGTCCGCTCTTCCACCGTGATGAAGTTGCCTTTGGCGGCATCGACCGACGCTGACGGCGCGGCGAACTCACCGTTGGCGAAGAGGCGCCGCAGATGTTCGGAGCGGAACGGCTTCCTGAGCGGATCGAGCATCTTCAGCCCGTTCCGCTCGCCGACCGCCTTGATGTTTTCCAGAAGCTCGCTGTCCTTGCCGCTGATAAGCTGCACCGCGCCGGAATATCCGATCTGGCGCAGCACCCGAATGCCGTCGATGGCATCGGAACGGTCGAGGGCGACATCCAGAAAAACGACGGAGGGCTGGATCGTCTTGAGCGCGCCTGCCAGAGCTTCGGCACTTGAAAGGGCAACGCTCGTGATCCCGATCTTGCTCAAGACGCGGGAGATCAGCGCGCAGATATCCGGATCGTCGTCGATGACGACGCACTCGCAACGGTCTTCCTCAACGATCGGGGCGAGCGAACTCATTTTTCTGCCAACGCAAAAACTCCGATCAACGCGCAAGGACTGCCGGAGCAAAAGCTGAAGTCCAATCGGCAGCGCCTCGACGTGCCAACATGATCATTGTCCGTTAAGAAACGGTTCCCCGCCGACCGTTGGTTGCACGGTCAAGCGGACGGCCCGGCTAATGGTTAACGGTTTCGCGGGCAGCGCAGGCCGGGCCGAAGCCACGCATATAATGTCGCTCCGGCCGATAGCGGCGCGGTATCAGGCGTAGAACGCTTTTCGGTATGACGCGAGCGATCCTGTTGAGCATCGTTCTTGAGCGTAGACGAGACGCTTCCCTTTTCATTGGCCTGCGATAGCGTGCCTTTGTTGCAAGATGCTTTCGTCCCGCCCGGGAATGCGTTTCGTCAGCAAATTCGCCCAACTGTGGTACCGCGATCACGTCACGCGAGGGTGCGACGATCGTCGCGCATTGTCTTGCGGAACTGGCGGCACTAGCTGTTCGAAATGACACCCTCCCAAGCGCCGCTCACGAGCGAGCGCGCCGCCGCCTACGATGTCGGCTCGCACTTCGCCGAAATGCTGAACGAATGGCGCGCCGCCGGACCCTCGCGCGTGCCGTTCGTCATGGGCATCGTCAACGTGACGCCCGATTCCTTCTACGACGGCGGGCGCTTCAAGGATCCGGGCGTCGCCGTCGAGCACGCCAGGCGGCTCGCGCACTATGGCGCGCAGATCCTCGATATCGGCGGCGAGTCGACGCGCAAGGGCGCATCCGCGGTGAGCGCCGTGGAGGAGATGGAGCGCGTCATTCCCGTCATCGAGGCGGCGACGGCGACCGGCCTGCCGATCTCGATCGACACGATGAAGGCCTCTGTCGCCGAAGCGGCGCTCGGGGCGGGCGCGACCGTCGTCAACGACATCCGCGGGCTGCAGGGCGACGAAAACATGGCGGCCGTCGTGGCGCGCACCGACGCCGGGTTGGTGGCCATGCACAACCCTGCGGTTCTCGGCTCGGCAGAGCCGCTGCAGGGCGATCCGATCGACATCTGCCGCGCCTATTTCGAGCGCACGCTCGACATCGCACGGCGCGCCGGAATTCGCGAAGACCGCATCGTGCTCGATCCGGGTTTCGGGTTCGGCAAGTCGCCGGCGCAAAACTTCGAGCTGCTTCGCAGGCTCCCCGAGCTGACCGCGCTCGGCTATCCGATCCTCGTCGGGACCTCTCGCAAATCGTTCATCGGGAAGGCGACAGGTCAGGACAATCCGGAGCGCCTCGCGGGCACCCTCGCCACGAACGTCGTCGCCGCGATGGCGGGCGCGGCGATCGTGCGCGTCCACGACGTCGCGGAGCACATCGAGGCGATGCGGATGGTGGGGGCGATTCTCGGTGGTTCCCTGGAGGGCGTCGCCTCGTGACGCGCGCCGTGCTGGGGCTCGGCGGAAATATCGGCGATAGCCGCAAGCTGATCGCCGCTGCCGTCGATCGGCTGGCTGCGACTCCGGGAATCAGCGTCGAGGCCGTCTCTGCGCTCTATCTAACTCCGCCCTGGGGCAAGGTCGACCAGCCGGCTTTCCTGAACGCCGCCGCACTCATCGACACCACGCTCTCGCCGCGCCAGCTCCTCACCGCGGTCCTCGATATCGAACGGCAGCTCGGACGCGAGCGGCTCGAGCGCTGGGGCCCGCGGCGGATCGATATCGACATCCTGCTCTTCGGTTCCCTGGAAATGGACGAGCCGGGGCTGCATATCCCGCATCCGCGGCTGACGGAGCGAGCCTTCGCGCTGGTTCCGCTGCAAGACGTGATGCCGGACGCCGTCATCGGCGGACAGGGCATCGCGGATTGGGTTGCCGAGAGCGACAGGCAGGGCATGCAGATTCTGGCCGCGGCCGGTTGGCACGCGAGCGCCTGAGATACTCGCGCGTCAGTCGTCGTATTTAAGATAGACGAAGCGCGGGTCTTTCGGCGTTCCGTCGAACGGCCCATCTTCCTTTCCCGGCTGCCACGCGACGACATCCTCGATCTTCCTGGCAAGCGCGAAATCCTTGTCTGTTATCGACTTGGCGGAATGCGTCTTGAGAGAAACCTCGACCCAGGCGTAGTTCATCTTCAGCTCCGGGTGGTGCCAGGCCGCCTCCGCCAGATGTCCGATGGTATTCACGACCATCAGCGTCGCTTTCCAGCCGGAGGTCCGGTAGCGGCGCACGATGTGGCCGTTTGCGATCGACCAATGCGGCAGCTCGGCCGCGACCCGCTCGGCAGCCTCCGCATCGGAATAGGTGCGCTCGGGCTTGCGCTCGCTCATCGTCTGGCCCGTCCTCAGATTTGCGCCATTGCGGCGGTCCCGCCGGTATAGTGATGGTCCTCCGCGACGTGGACAAGCCGGCGGCTCGTCGCCGGCCTTGACCGGCATCCTCGGTCTCGGGCACGGGAGCCGGTATGCGCGGTCTCCTCTTCGACAAGGACGGCACCCTCCTCGATTTCGAGGCAAGCTGGTCGGGCGTCTATCGCGAGCTCTGCCTCGACCTCGCGGAAGGCGACGACGCGGCGGCGGAGGCCATGCTCGTTGCCGGCGGCTTCGATCCGGTGGCGGGGCGCTTTCGCGCTGGCGGCGTGCTTGCCGCGGGCCACACGCGCGACATCGTCCGCATCTGGTATCCGGCGCTCGCCGGGACGGCGCTGACCGAGATGGTAGAGCGGATCGACAGGGTCTTCTTCGAGAATGGCCTGACCTCTTCCGTGCCGGTCGCGCACCTCCGCGAGACGCTGACCGCGCTGCACGATTCGGGGTTCGCGATGGGGGTCGCCACTAATGACGGGACGGCGGCGACCAAGGCTGCACTCGCGGCGCTCGATATCGCGCGCTTCCTGCCGCACGTCTTCGGCTACGATTCCGTCGAGCGACCGAAACCCGCGCCCGACATCGTGCACGCCTTCGCCGTCGCGACCGGCATCCCGGTCGAAGCGATCGCCGTGATCGGCGACAATCCGCACGATTTGCAAATGGCGCGTGCCGCAGGGGCGGGAGCGGCGATCGGTGTCCTGAGCGGCAACAGTGAGCGGGCGGACCTTGCGCCGCTCGCCGACGCAGTCCTGGACAGCGTGCGCGACCTGCCGGGCTGGCTCAGCGCGCGGTCGTCCGCTCGTCGGTGAAGCGGTCGCTTCGCGGATGAGCGATAGACAAGGGATATGACCTTCGGCATGAGGAAGGACGATGCGGCGCATCACGAGCACGTCATTCACCCGACAAGAGTGCCTGCGGCGGGCAGCAGACTGTGCATGGTTGGCGGAGAACAGCCGCTGCGAAACGGCGGCCGCCTCTGCGTTCGATCAGGCACGCTATTGGAGAAGCCTGGCGCTCGTTGCGCGAACTGATGGAATCGACGAGGGCGACCGCAGCGTTCAAGAGGCCCGCGGAGGTCCGGACGATCTAAGGTCTTGAGGCCTGACGGAAGATCGCTGCACCAAGGAGTGCGAGAACTCATCAAGCTCGACCGGCGGCACGCCGTGGTGCGGCTACAATTCAGGCCGCAAGCTGCGAAACGGTTTCCTCGGCCGACCGGGCGTCGCTTCGCAGGAGCGTGCTGAAGATCGCGTAAACGCCGGGATTTCCCTAGAGCCTGTCGGCAAGGCGGCCGCGCCACAGCGCAAGGCTCACGAGCATTCCACGCAGCCAGGACGCGAGGGGAAGCTGCGGGATGGCAAGCGCCGTGAAGGCGTCGATGCGCTCGCGGCGGCCGAGCGCCGTCTCCGCGAGAAGCTTTCCGATGAAAGGAGCAAGGGCGACACCCTGCCCGGAATAGCCGCCCGCCGCCCAGACGGAGGGTGCAATCTCGCGCACGAAAGGAAGGCGCGGCGCGGTCACGGAGACGACTCCGCCCCAGCCATGCACGATCGGTACGGCATCGAGCTGCGGGTAGATTTCCAGAAGGTGCGGACGCACGAAGGACGGAATGTCGGCCGGGATGCGCCCGGCGTTGCTTTCGCCGCCGCCGAAGACGAGCCGCCCGTCACTCGTCTTGCGCCAGTAGCGCACAACGAAACGACTGTCGGCCGCCGCTTCGTCTCCGGGAAGGACCGAGTTCCCCGCGGCGCCGAGCGGCTCGGTCACGACGACGAAGCTGTTCAGGCCGAGCATGCGCTGCCGCGTGCGCTGCTCGAAGCGCCCGGAGCGTCCGTCGGTCGCCACGATGACGTGGTCGGCGCGGATGTCGCCGCGCGGCGTGCGTACGATGGGCGTGGAGTCGTGTAGCAGCGCGACCGCCGGCGTCGACTCGTGGATCGTTGCGCCAAGCACACCTGCGGCGCGCGCAAGTCCGAGCGCAAACCGATAAGGGTCGAGATGTCCTCCGCCGCCGTCGTAGATGGCGCCGAAGAAGCGCCTGGAGCCGAGCGCGGCGATCGTCTCGTCGCGGTCGAGGAGACGCGCCTGATCGTAGCCGAAGCGCTCGCTCAGCGCCTCTACCAGTTCCGCAGCGTCCGGCATGAAGGAGGCCTTGTGCTGAGTCTCGATAACGCCGGCGCGCAGGTCACAGGCAATCGCGAAGCGCACGATCAGGCCGCGGACGAGCGCTTTCGCCTCCTCCGACATGTTCCAGAATTCACGCGCGCGTTCGAGGCCGAAGCGTTTCTCCAGCCAGATGACGTCGCGGCGAAGACCGGAATGGATCTGGCCGCCGTTGCGCCCCGAAGCGCCGCTCGCCACACGATCCGCCTCGATGAGCACGACGTCCGCGCCGGCCTCGGCGAGATGCAGCGCGGCCGATAATCCGGTGAATCCGCCGCCGACGATGCAGACATCCGCCTTGCGCGAACCGTCGAGCGGCGGGTGTTCGGGGCCTTGCCCCACAGCGAGCTGGAAATAGGAGGGTGGAAACACGCGCGCCATCCGCCTACGCCCGTTCCCGGCCTGACGGAGTCAAGGTGACGCCACTATCTCTATGTCCGGGCATGATTCCACGTTTCGGGCTCATGCCTCAAACGCTGAGCAGCAGGTACTCGCGCTCCCACGCGCTGATCACGCCCATGAAGGTCTCGTATTCGGTCTCCTTGATGGCGCGATAGGTGCGCACGAAGGTGGTGCCGAATATGTCGACCAGTTCCGGTGTGTCCTCCAGCAATCTGACCGCGTCGAGGATGGAGCGCGGGAACGCAAAATTCGGATCGCGGCTCGCGCCTTCGATCGCCTTGTCCGGTTGCAGATTCCTGACGAGACCGAGATAGCCGCAGGCGAGCGAAGCCGCGATGGCAAGATAGGGATTGGCATCGGAGGAAGGGACCCGATTCTCCACGCGCCGATTTGCGGGGTCCGACAGCGGCACGCGCAGTCCTACGGTACGATTGTCGAAGCCCCAGCGCACGTTGATCGGCGCGCTCGTGTTCCTGATCAGACGCCGATAGGAATTCACATAGGGCGCGAGCATACACATGACGCGCGGCAGATAGAGCTGCATGCCGGCGACGTAGTTCAGGAAGCGCGGCTCGAGCGCATTGACGCCGCCGTCGGCGAAGATGTTGCGACCCGTGGTAATATCATTCACCGAGTGGTGAATGTGCATCGCCGAGCCGGGTTCTGTGGCGATGGGCTTGGCCATGAACGTCGCGTACATCTTGTGGCGAAGGGCCGCCTCGCGAATCGTGCGCTTGAACAGAAACACTTGGTCGGCGAGTTCGACCGGATCCCCGTGGCGCAGATTGATCTCCATCTGCGCCGTCCCGTCCTCATGGTTCAGCGTGTCGATCTCCAGCCCCTGCGCCTCGGAGAAGCGGTAGATGTCGTCGAAGAGTTCCTCGAACTCGTTCACAGCGGTAATCGAATAGGCCTGACGCGCACGCTCCGGCCGGCCGGAACGGCCAACCGGCGGTTCGAGCGGATAGTCCGGATCGATGTTCGGCTTGACGAGATAGAACTCCATCTCCGGCGCGACGACCGGCTTCCAGCCATGCTCGCCGTAAAGCTGCATGACCCGCTTCAGGACATTGCGCGGTGCGATCTCGAAGGGCGCCCCGTCCTTGTGGAAGGCGTCATGGATCACCTGCGCCGTCGGATCGCTCGCCCAAGGGACGACCGCGAGCGTCGAATAGTCGGGACGGAAGATCAGATCGGAATCCGTCAGGCCTTCCTTGAAGGCCTCCTCTCCTTCCGGATATTCGCCGGTGATGGTCTGCGTGAACATCGAAGCGGGCAGAGTCATCGGACTGCCGCCGAAGAATTTTTCGCGCGGCATCAGCTTGCCGCGTGCAACGCCGGCCTGATCCGGGATGATGCACTCGATGTCGTCGATCAGACGGGCGCGGCACCAGTCGCGCGCTTCCGCCTCGTTGCGGGCGCCACGAACTGCGTCGAGAGCCGTCTCCGCCAAGGTCTCTAGATTTGCGCTCATGCCTACTTCTTAGCCGTTTTCCGGCCATTCGCGAAGCCGGGCCCCAAAACGGCCGCGCGACGCGCCGTACAGGCGACCCGTTCGGAGGCCTGCGCGGCCGGCGGAATCCCGCGTCAGTCGAAGAGATTGAGGCCGAAGCGGTAGGTCAGGCCAAGGGCGCCGTGGAACTGATTCTCGCTGCCGGCCTTGGTGATCGGCGAATCGGCAGCGTCTCCGAGGAGGCGCTCGTAACCGGCCTCGCCGCGGATCGCCCAGTGGCGGCTCAGCGGATAGCGGCCCTTCGCCTCGAGGCCGGCGCCCCGCAGCCAGCCCTTGGCGTCGAAGGTCGGATAACCCGATGCTGCGGCCTCGGTCGGGCTGACGCTGAAATAGGTGTCGAAATAATCGTCGCTCGCGAGATAGACGCGCGGGCCGATCGACAGCTCGAAGTCGGGGGACGGATCGAGAATGGCATCGAGCCCGAGTTCCGCGACGAGCCCGTTGTGTCCGTTGAAGCCTCGCCGCAGCGTGGCGAGGCCTTCCACCATCCCGTAGCGGTAGCCGATCGTGCCGCCGACCTCGATGGCCCAGTCGACGTCGTTGAGACCGGTCAGGTCGGAATACTCGCTGGCGTCCCGCTTGCGCACGAACCGGAAGGACGGGCTGAAGTTGAAGCCCTCGCGCGTGCTGCCGCCGAACGTGCCGAGCCCGGGAACGCGCAGATACTTGAGGGTGAAGCTCGGCCACGGCCGGACGATGTACTGGTCGGCGCCCTCGTAGGCCGGCAGCACTTGCGGCCCACCGCCAACCTCCAGCACGATATCCTCGCCGCTGGCGCCGAATATCCATTCGTCGGTCGGCGTCTGCGCCATGGCGGGCGCGGAGAGCCAGAGGGCGGCTAAGGCGGCTAAAACGATGCGCACGGCTCGGGCACCCGTTGTTGGCGACACACCATGAGTATCCGCTGACGCTTGCGCAGGAAAGCCCTTCTTCGTGCCGGCTGCGCGGTTCAGTCCAGCGTGCGGCGGAAACGGAGCAGCGCGATGCCGCCGATCGCGAGCAGGAACACCGCGACCGGCCAGAGAAATGGCAGCACCTGCACAGTATCGTTGCCCTTCAGCATGATGCCGCGCACGGCGCGCAGAAAATGCGTCAGCGGCAGCACGTTGCCGATCGCCTGCGCCCACGCCGGCATGCCGCGGAACGGGAACATGAAGCCGGAGAGCAGGATAGAAGGCAGGAAGAAGAAGAACGTCATCTGCATGGCCTGCAGCTGCGAACGCGCCAACGTGGAGAAGGTGTAGCCGAGCGTCACATTGGCGGCGATGAAGAGCAGCACCGCGAAGAGCAGAAGCATGAGCGAGCCTTCGAGCGGAACCGCGAACAGCACGTAGGACGCGACCAGGATGACGAGGACCTGCGCGAAGCCGATGCCGATATAGGGGATGATCTTGCCGATCATGATCTCCACCGGCCTGAGCGGCATGGCGAGCAGGCTCTCCATGGTGCCGCGCTCGATCTCGCGGGTCAGCGCCAGCGCCGTCATCAGCGTCGTCGTCAAAGTGAGGATCGTGCCGATCAGCCCCGGCACGATGTTGTAGGTGTTGACGGCCTCCGGATTGTAGAGGCGGTGAACGACAACATCGGCGCCGACGGGAGGCGCTGAGGGCGGCGCGTCGAGCGCCGCGGCGATCGCGCGGCGGACGATCTCCGGCATCGCCGCAAGGGCGTTGGCGGATGCGGTCGGGTCGGAGGCATCGGCCTCCATCACGATCTGGGCGTTGCGGCCGCGGACGAGGTCCTTATGGAAGTCGCGCGGCACGGTGACGACGAAGGCGAGCGAGCCGTCCGCGAGGCCTTCGCGCGCTTGCTCTTCGTTCAGAAGGCCATCGATGCGGAAATATCCGGAGGTCTGCATGCCGGCAACGATGGCGCGCGCGACCGGCCCGGAATCGGCGACGACGACGCCGGTCGGCAGATGTTTCGGATCGGTGTTGATGGCATAGCCGAAAAGCACGAGCTGAAGGATCGGGATGCCGAGGATCATGGCGAAGGTCAGCCGGTCGCGCCGCATCTGGATGAACTCCTTGATGAGAACGGCGCGAATGCGAAGCAATGCAGAGGGCGCGCTCATTTGCCGTTCGCACCCAGCTGCGCCTCGGTCATGAGACGGATGAAGACGTCCTCCAGCGTCGTCTCGCCCGGCTCCACCTCGACCGGGTAGCGTTTCGCGACGGCGTTGACGCTCCTTGCCAACGCCGCGTGGTCGGAGCCGACGACGTGGATAGCCTGGCCAAAGGCCGCGATCTGCTCGACGCCCGGCTCGCCTTCGAGCGCATGGGCGGCGCGGGACGCCCCGCTGCCGGCGAGGACAAAGGCCTCTAGACCGGAATGCGCGATGATCTCCGCCGCCGTCCCGCGCGCGACGACCGAGCCGTAGGCGATATAGACGATGCGGTGACAGCGCTCCGCCTCGTCCATGTAATGGGTGGAGACAAGCACCGTCAGCCCGTCTTCGGCGAGGCGCTGAATCTCGTCCCAGAACTCGCGGCGCGCCTTGGGATCGACGCCCGCCGTCGGTTCGTCAAGCAGCAGGAGCTTAGGCTTGTGCATGATGCAGGAGGCGAGCGCCAAACGCTGCTTCCATCCGCCGGACAGCGTGCCGGCAAGCTGGCGCTGGCGGGTCTTCAGGCCAAGGCCTTCAAGCGTCTCGTCAACGGTGCGGCCGAGATTCGGGAGGGCATAGAGGCGGCCGACAAACTCGAGGTTCTCGCGGATCGTCAGATCCTCATAAAGCGAGAAACGCTGCGTCATGTAGCCGACCTCGCGCTTGATCGCCTCCGCCTCGTGCACGATGTCGTGGCCAAGACAGGTGCCCTCGCCGCCCGTCGGACGGAGCAGGCCGCAGATCATGCGGATCGTCGTCGTCTTGCCGGAGCCGTTCGGGCCGAGGAAGCCGACGATCTCGCCTTCCGACACTTTCAGATCGACATCCTTGACCGCGGTCTTGTCGCCGAAAACCTTGGTCAGGCCGTGCACGTCTATGACGGTCGATTCGCGGTTCATTGGCCGCCGCCGTCGCTTCCGGAGGCAGGCGCCACGTCGACCGGCTGACCGAGCGGCAGCTTCGCCAATTCGCCCGATAGATGCGCCTCGGCGCGGAACATCAGCTTGCCGCGGTTCTCCCGGCTGAAAATGATGGGGGGCGTGTATTCCACCTCTGCTCCGAGGAACGAGACGTCCGCCGTCAACCCGGGCGGGCAGCCGTCGCAGGACACGATGAGGGTTTCGCCCGGCGTGAGGCCCGGGCGCGCGGCTTCCGGCAGATAGAAGATCACCTTGCGCCTGTCGGAAGGAAGCAGTTCAAGCACCGGCATGCCGGTCGCGGCGACCTCGCCTTCCTCGTAGTAGGTGTCCTCGATCCGGCCGGTCGCCGGCGCATCGACTTCGTATTTCCGCTCCCGCGTTTCCGCCTGGGCAAGGGCCGCGCGCGCAGCATCGACCGCGTGCTCGCCCGCTTCGATCTCCGGCGTGCGCGCCGGCATTGCGGCGACATCTCTTTGACGGCGCGCGGCGGTGACGCGCGCTTCGGCAATGGTGATCGCCTCGCGCGCCTGGTCGAGCTGTGCCTCCGAGCTGACCTTGCTGTCGAAGAGCGATTTCTGCCGCCCGAAATCGCGGCGCGCCTTGTTGAGCGCGGCTTCCGCCTCGGCGATCTGCGCCTCAAGAACGGCGATCTCAGGCGGGCGCTGTCCCTGCTTCAGGTTGGCAAGCTGAGCCTCGGCGCGCGCCATCTCCGCCTGCGCCTGCGCGACGGCGGCCTGGGCTTCGGTGTCGTCAATCCTGAAGAGGAGATCGCCGGCCTTCACGTCGCTACCGCGGCGCACCGCAAGCTCCACGATGCGGCCGGAGACCTCCGGCGCGACATCGATGAAGTCACCCTCGATGTAACCCTGAAAGGTGGCGCTCTGCGGATCGCCGCAGGCAGCGAGAAGAAGCACGGGAAGAAGCGCGAGCCGTCTCATGGCCGTGCCTCCCGCGCCGCGGCGACCATGGCGCCGACATTTTGGCGAATCAGCGCCTTCGCCTCCTGCATGAAGGCGTCGTCGTAGCGCTCGCGGCCGAGCCGTCGAAGCACCGCCGCCTCGGCGATTCTGAGGAACAGCACCTGGCCAATCACTAGGAAGACGCGGAGCCGCGTCTCCTCCGCCTCCGGATCGACGCCTGCGGCCGTCGCGAAGATCGTGGTTGCCGCACCGTGGAACTCGGAGAACATCGCGTAGAGGATGTCGAAGGCGGCGGTCGGCTGCATCTGCTCGCGGATGATAAAGCGCGCGACGCGCCGCATCTCCTGCGGCCCGACGATCACGTCGACCATGGTCGCGACGAAATCCTCAAGCGCCGCGCGCGCCGCCTCCGGCTCGCGCGGCGGCGCAGCGAGAAGCGGGCCGATGCGGCTTCGCACGCGGCCCGCAATCGAGCCGAGCACAGACTGCGCGACGGCGCGGTAAAGCTCCTCCTTGCCGCCGAAGTGATAGGAGATCGCGGCGACGTTGACCTTGGCGCGCGCCGCGATGTCGCGCACCGTCGCGCCGGTCAGACCGCGTTCGCCAAAAAGATCGAGCGCCGCATCGAGGATGCGGGCGCGGGTCGGATCGCTGAGCTTTTCTGGGTTGTCGAGCACGTGCGTCGGCCTTGGTCCCTACAACTGCGGCCGGCACATAGCACTTTCAATCAGATGTTTCAAACGTTTGTTTTATGAAGGTTAAGCAACGGTTTTCGCGGCGAAAACCGCGTCTCGGGGTGGGCAAGCCCTTTACCGGACGGGTTCGATCCGCCGTCCGGCCGAGTTTAGTGGATGCCGACCAGCCCTTCGGCAGCGAGCTGCTCCATCTCTTCCCTGGAGCGCGGGCGCGCCGGCAAGAGGAAACTCAGGAAGAAGATCACGACGAGCGCGCCGATCTGATAGAGGAGCGTGCGCTCCATCGTGCGGGTGAAGTTCCTCTGGTTGGCCTCAAGGCCACGTTTCTGCAGCGCCGCGCGGATATCGGCGATCGCCTGCGGGTCGGAGGAACTCGTTCTTGGCGAGCGCCGCCTCGCCGGCCTGGCAGCTCTCCGGCATGGCGGAGAAGTCCTTGGCATTGGCGCGGTCGATGAAGCAGGTCTCGAAGCTCTTCGTGACGCGAGGAATCTGCAAATCGGGAACGCCGATATCGCTCAGGTCGGCGGCAAGGTCAGCGCGCACGCTCTCGACACTCGTGCTCGCCTGCGTTCCGAGCAAGCCGAAGAAGACCACGCCGATCACGGCGACGCCAATGGCGCCGCCGACCTGCTGCACGGTGTTGGTGATACCCGACGCCGAACCGGCGTCCTTGATCGGCACTTCGGCGAGGATGAACGGATAGATCGGCGCCACCACGCAGCCCATGCCGAGGCCCGAGAGCACTAAAGCGGGGATCAGCTCCCACGGGGTCAGGTTGTCGCCGTAGTGGCTGACTGCGAAGAGGAAGAGACCGTAGCCGGCGCCCATGATGATCGGCCCGGCAGAGATGATGCTGCGCCCGAAGCGCGGCACCAGGATCGGTCCCGACATCGCCGCCGAAATGCTCACGCCGAGTGAGAACGGTATGCCGGTCAGCCCGGCCTTCAGAACCGAGTAGCCGAGCCCGATCTGCAGGTAGATCGTGAAGATGAAGAAGAAGCCGAAGACGATCGAGAAGAAGCTCAGGCTCAGGATGATGCCGGCGACGAAGGAGCGCTTGGTGAAAAGCCCCGGCACGACGAGTGGCGAGCTGTCCCGCTTGTCCTTGCGGACCTGGCTCCAGCCAAAAAGCACGAAGACCGGAATCGAGAGGATCATCGAGGCAATAATCCAGGTCGGCCAGTCGAGCTCGCGCCCCTGGATCAGCGGGAACATCAGCATGAGCATCGCGATGAGCACGATCGCGACGCCGACGAGATCGAGCCGCAGCGGATGCGGCGACTTTGCGTCCGGCAGGAAGATCCAGGCGAGGATCAAGGCGCCGATGCCGACCGGCAAATTGACCAGGAAGATCGTGCGCCAGCCGAGACCCCAGACGTCCCCGGTGATCAGAAGCGCGCCAATGATCGGGCCGAGCACGGTCGCGATGCCGGCAATGCCGCCGTAGAAGGCGGAGATGCCCTGCCGCTCCTTGGTCGTCGTGTAGAGGATCTGGATGGTCGAAAGGATCTGCGGGACCATCACCGCCGCCATCAGGCCCTGGAAGAGGCGCGCGCCGATCAGCATGCCAGTGGAAGTCGCCAGGCCCGACATCACGGAGGCGACCGTGAAGCCCGCCATGCCGATCAGGAACATCCGCTTGTAGCCGATGATGTCGCCGAGTCGCCCGCCGGTGATGAGGGCGAGGGCAAAGGCAAGAGAATAGCCGGCTATGATCCACTGGATCGCGGCGTAGCTTGCGCCAAGGCTTTCCCGAATCGAAGGAATCGCCACGTTGACGATCGTCGAATCCAGAATGTCCATGAAGAACGCGAGAAGGACAACGAGGGTCGCGATCGTCCGGCCGCGCCCGGTCAGGCCCGCCATTCCGGAAGGCGCCGTCAATTCGAGTGCCGACATACAGGTCCTTTGCCGTTCAGGTGGATTGCGGCAGCCGCAGTCGCGACGCCCACCGGTCCGCAAAACGTCCGCGGACCCTGCCGCGTGCGCGAACGCACTGCGGCAGCGCGGCAAAAACAGAGAACTAGGGCATTTTCGCGGCTGCACAAGAGCGCCGGCCTGAGACAAAAGGCCCGGCGCAGCGGCAATTACACCCGTATCGGCAAGGACTTCGAGCGCCCGCTCAGCGCTGCTTAACGACGATCGGAACCATGAGATCGCCCCAGTAGCCGCCTTCGGCATGGTGGCGGGCGGTGCGCTGAAGCTCCACGGATAGCCCCGCATCGACGCAGCGGGCGACCGACTGGTTCAGGCGATGCAGGTCGTTGCCGAGGCAGCGCAGGGCCACCGTCTGGTCGTCCGACATCGTCGTCATCTGCGCCTCGGCGCGCTCCTTCACCTTTGTCTTGATCATCTTCTCCTCCATCACGCCGCGTGGCGCTTCTCTCCGGATTTCCTGAACTGCGCGGTCTCGGTCGAGTCCGCCATCGCCGTCGTCGATGCGCTGCCGCCGGTGATCGTCATCGACACGGCGTCGAAATACGACGTGCCGACCTCGCGCTGGTGGCGCGTCGCGGTATAGCCGTCGGCCTCAGACGCGAACTCCGCCTCCTGCAGCTCCGAGTAGGCCGCCATCTGACGCTCACGATAGTCGCGGGCGAGCTCGAACATGCCGTGGTTCAGCTGATGGAACCCGGCGAGCGTTATGAATTGAAACCGATAGCCCATGGCTCCGAGCTCGCGCTGGAACTTGGCGATCGTGGCGTCGTCGAGGTGTTTCTGCCAGTTGAAGCTCGGCGAGCAATTGTAGGCGAGCATCTTGCCGGGGAACTCGGCATGCACGCCCTCTGCAAAGCGCTTCGCCTGATCGAGGTCCGGCTTCGACGTCTCGCACCAGATGAGGTCGGCGTAGGGCGCGTAGGCCTTGGCGCGCGCGATGCACGCCTGGAGCCCGTTCTTCAGCCAGTAGAAGCCTTCCGCCGTGCGCTCGGCCGGGATGATGAACTCGCGGTCGCGCTCGTCGACATCGGAGGTGATGAGCCGCGCCGCCTCCGCATCGGTGCGCGCGATGACCAGCGTCGGGACGCCCATCACGTCGGCGGCAAGACGCGCGGCGACGAGGTTGCGGATGTGCGCTGCCGTCGGGATCAGCACCTTGCCGCCCATGTGGCCGCACTTCTTCTCCGACGCGAGCTGGTCCTCGAAATGCACGCCGGCGGCACCCGCCTCGATATAGGCCTTCATGATCTCGAAGACGTTGAGCGGACCACCGAAGCCGGCTTCCGCGTCGGCAACGATCGGCGCGAACCAGGTGTCGACAGAGCGCTTCCCCTCCATAGTCTCGATCTGGTCGGCGCGCTGCAGGGTGCGATTGATCTTGCGGACAAGCTCCGGGCCGGAGTTCGCCGGATAGAGCGACTGGTCGGGATACATGGCGCCCGCGGTGTTGGCGTCGGCGGCGACCTGCCAGCCCGACAGGTAGATGGCCTTGAGACCGGCGCGCACCATCTGCATGGCCTGGTTACCGGAGAGCGCGCCGAGCGCGTTGACGTAGGGCTCGTCGGTCAGGAGCTTCCAGAGCCGGTCGGCGGCATGCTCGGCCAGCGTATGGCGGACCGGCAGCGAGCCGCGGAGGCGCGCCACCTGCTCCGGCCCATAGGGCCGTTCTATGCCGTCAAATCTCTTCGGCGCCGCGCCCGGCACCAGTGTCGCAATCGTCGTCACAGCTCGTCTCCACGCCGGAAAAATCGTGTCGATACCTGTTACATTGCAACGCGGCATGTCGAGCGCCTTGGCGCAATATCGGTCTAAAAAGAGGTCATAGTGTCTAATCTTGCATCATATGTGCCCCGTGATGTAAAGTTTTGTAAATCACAGGACCTGGCATGGCTGAACGGAAAATCTTCGCCGGAGCGCGGCTGAAGCGGCTCAGACAGCGGCTCAACCTCACGCAGACGCAGATGGCCGCCGAGCTCGGCGTCTCGCCAAGCTACCTGAACCTGATCGAGCGCAATCAGCGTCCGCTCACCGTGCAGGTGCTCCTGAAGCTCTCGTCGGTCTACGGGATCGACGTGGCGGAGCTTTCGGCCGGCGACACCGAAGAGGCGGTGGAAGCGCTGCGGGAAGTCTTCGCCGACCCGCTTCTGACCGGCGAGATCGCCTCGCCGACAGAGCTCTCGGAGTTCGCGGAGACGGCGCCGAACGCAGCGCGCGGGATGACGCGGCTCTTCGAGGCCTACCGCGAGTCGCTGGAGCGGCTCTCCGACCTGTCGCATTCGCTGGCGACAAGCGGCGAGGTTCCGGGCGAGGCAAGTGCCCGCGTGCCGATGGCTCAGGTCGCGGCGTATTTCGAAGAGGCAGGGCCCTTCTTCCCGGCGCTGGAGGAAGAAGCCGAGGCGCTCGCCGCGGAGCTTTCGCCGCGCGACGATGCTTACGAAGCGCTGAAGGCGCATCTCAAGCATCGGCACCGCGTCGAGCTTCGCATTCTCCCCGACCACGTGATGCCGAACGAGCAGCTTCGCTTCGACCGGCACACGCTGCGGCTTTTCATCTCGGAGCGCGTGTCGCAGATCGAGCGCCCCTTTCTCGTGGCGCGACAGATCGCCTTCCTCGGGCACCGCGCCCTGCTCGACCGGCTCGCGACGGAGGCGGGGATGACGGAACCCGAAGCGGCGCGCATCGCCAGGAACGGCTTTGCCAGACGGCTCGCTGAAGCGGTCCTCGCTCCGGGCGCGCAGCTCGTCGTCGGCGGCGCGCGAGACGGGCTTCGACCTGATCCTGCTTGCACGACGCTTCGCGCTTCAACCCTCGCGCGTCGCGCAGCGGCTCGTGGCGCTCGGCGCAAGCGGCGCGCATTCACTGCCGCCGGCCTTCCTTGTGACGCTCGATCCTTCCGGCGCGACGATCGCCCGGATCGCAGGCGCCGGCTTCCCGCTGCCAAGGCGCGCGCCGCTTTGCGCAAGGCTGCCGATCTTCGACCCGCCGCCGGGCGGGCGGTTGACGCATGCCGAGCTTCGGCTTGGCGACGACAGCCTCTATCGGGTGGTCGCCTTCGCCGAAGACGGCCCGCTGTCGGGTCTGCTGCCGCCGCCGCGCCGGCACTCGATGATCGGCTGGCGAAGCGCCGACATTGCCGACCACGTCGGCACACCGGCCGGGCGCGACGCGGCCAGTCGGCGTCACCTGCCGATCTCTGCGAGCGGCTCGACTGCGGGCACCGCCACACCCCTCCGGTGGCGCAGCCGAGCGCTTTCTACGAGCATGTCGTCGGCCCGTCCGACTACGAACTCGCGGGTTGAAGCGCCCGCTTCCGCCACCTAAGCTCGCGTCTCAGATCGGCGTTTCTCTAGTGCGGAGGACCAAGACGTGAATTCGATCCTTGCCAAGCTTCTGGCGGCTGCCGCCTTCATCGCTCTGCCGCTTTCAGCGTCGGCACAGGATAAGGTCGTCAACGTCTACAACTGGTCGGACTATGTCGGTGAAGGCGTGCTCGACGATTTCACCAAGGAAACCGGCATCAAGGCCGTCTACGACGTCTACGATTCCATGGAGATGATGGAGACGAAGCTGCTCGCCGGCGGCTCCGGCTACGACATCATCGTGCCGACCGACCGCAACCTCGCCAGATTGATCCAGGCCGGCGTCGTGCAGAAGCTCGATCTGTCGAAGATCCCGAACGTCCAATACCAGTGGAAGGAGATCGCGGACCGGCTCGCGACCTACGATCCGGGCCTCGAGCACGCCACCAACTACATGTGGGGCACGACCGGCATCGGCTACAACGTCGACAAGATCAAAGAGCGCATGCCCGACGCGCCGGTCGATTCCTGGGCGATGATCTTCGATCCCGCGGTGCTCTCACGCTTCGCCGATTGCGGCGTGCAGGTGCTCGATTCCGCCGACGACATGATCCCTGCAGCGCTGAACTATCTCGGGCTTCCGCCGGACTCGAAGGAGTCGGAAGACCTGCAAAAGGCCGGCGACCTCCTGAAAAGCATTCGCCCGCATATCCAGAAATTCCACTCCTCCGAATACATCAACGCGCTCGCCAACGGCGACATCTGCCTGGCGGTCGGCTACTCGGGCGACGTGCTGCAGGCGCGTGACCGCGCGGCGGAGGCCAAGAACGGCGTCACCGTCGCCTATTCGATCCCGAAGGAAGGCGCGCTGATGTGGATGGACAGCTTCGCGGTCCCCGCCGACGCGCCGCATCCGGAGAACGCCTTCGCCTTCATCAACTTCATGCTGAAGCCGGAAATCGCCGCGCGCAATTCCAACTACGTCTACTACGCGAACGGCAACAAAGGCTCGCAGCAGTTCCTGAACGAGGACGTGATCGGCGACAAGGCGATCTATCCCGACGAGGCGACCATCAATAAGCTCTACACCACGACGCCGAACGACCCGCGCGTGCAGCGCGATGTCACGCGCATCTGGACGGAAGTGAAAACGGGCCAGTAGACTTTCGACTCGAGCCTGGGCTGCCGGCTGGAACCCGGCCGGCGAAGCCCAGGCAGCGATGGGGGCAAGGCTTTGAGAAACGTCGTCGGCGCCGTTCGCCGCCAGTTCCAGCCCTGGAACGACGCGGCGGCGAAGCCGTTCATCGAGTTCCGTAACGTCACCAAGCGCTTCGGAACCTTCGTCGCCGTCGACGATCAGTCCCTGACGATCTACGAGCGCGAGTTTCACGCGCTGCTCGGCCCGTCAGGCTGCGGCAAGACCACGCTCCTGCGCATGCTCGCAGGCTTCGAGGAGCCGAGCGAGGGCTCGATCTGGCTTGACGGCAAGCCGCTTTCCGGCGTGCCGCCGCACAAGCGGCCCGTCAACATGATGTTCCAGTCCTACGCCCTCTTCCCGCACATGACGGTGGAGGGAAACGTCGCCTTCGGCCTGAAGCAGGACAAGATGGCGAAGGACGCAATCACAGATCGCGTCAACGACGTCCTGAAGCTCGTCAAGATGGAGCAGTTCGCCAATCGCAAGCCGGACCAGCTCTCCGGCGGCCAGCGGCAGCGCGTGGCGCTCGCCCGCGCCATCGCCAAGCGGCCGAAGGTACTGCTTCTCGACGAGCCGCTCGGCGCGCTCGACAAGAAGCTCCGAGAGGAAACGCAGTTCGAGCTGATCGACCTGCAATACGATCTCGGCCTGACCTTCGTCATTGTGACGCACGACCAGGAAGAGGCGATGACGGTCGCCGACCGCATCTCGGTCATGGACCAGGGCAAGATCGTCCAGGTGGCATCGCCGGCGGAGATCTACGAGTCGCCGAACTCGCGCTACGTGGCCGACTTCATCGGATCGGTGAACATCCTCGGCGGCCCGATCGAAACGACCATGCAGGGGCTCATCCGCATCGCCGCCAAGGAAGGTCTCGTCATCGAAGCCGAGAGCGCCATCGACGTCGCCAAGGGGCAATCCGTCTGGTTCGCGGTCCGCCCCGAGAAGGTGCGGATCGCGCATGAGGCGCCCGCCGATACGGCGCTGAACGCCATCGAAGGCGAAGTCGTCGACATCGCCTATTTCGGGGACATGACGCTCTACAATGTGCGGCTCGATTCCGGCACGTCGGTGCGCGCCAGCCGTCTCAACGCGGAGCGATCGGTCGAGAACGCCATTACCTGGCAAGACCGCGTCTGGCTCTCCTGGACGCCGGACGCCGGCGTCGTGCTGGCGAGCTGACGGTGCGGACGGCGACCATGGCGGAGACCACGCGCACGCCCTGGCAGCGCCGGATCACCACCTGGATTCCGTTCGTGTGGCTGCTCGTCTTCTTCCTCGCGCCCTTCGCGATCGTCCTCAAAATCTCGCTGTCGACGACGACGATCGCCATTCCGCCCTACCTGCCGGTCTTCAACTCGCTCGCCGACATCGGCCAGAAGATTCATGACCTGACCTTCGATAACTATGTCTGGCTGACCGGAGACCCGCTCTACTTCCGAGCATTCCTGTCGAGCCTCTGGATCGCATTCTTCTCCACGCTGATCACGCTCCTCGTCGGCTACCCGATCGCCTATGGCATGGCGCGCGCGCCAGCCTCGATCCGCTCGCTCCTCGTGATGCTCGTGATCTTGCCGTTCTGGACATCGTTCCTGATCCGCGTCTACGCCTGGATCGGAATTCTGAAACAGGAGGGCCTGCTCAATCAGCTGCTCCTGTCGCTCGGCATCATCCATAACCCGCTCGTCATCCTGAACACCAACATCGCGGTCTATATCGGCATCGTTTATTCCTATCTGCCGTTCATGGTGCTGCCGCTCTACGCCTCGCTGGAGCGGCTCGACCGGACGCTGCTCGAGGCCGCGTCGGACCTCGGGTCGACGCCGTTTCGCGCCTTCTGGCAGATCACGTTCCCGCTCTCGATTCCCGGCGTCTTCGCCGGCGCGCTTCTCGTCTTCATTCCGGCGACGGGCGAGTTCGTGATCCCCGACCTCCTCGGCGGCTCATCCACGCTGATGATCGGGCGCACGCTGTGGAGCGAGTTCTTCCTGAACCGCGACTGGCCGGTGGCGAGCGCCGTCGCCATCGTGCTGCTTCTCATCCTGGTCGTGCCGATCGTGCTCTTCCAGAACGCGCAGGCGCGAGCGCGGGAGCAGAGGTGATGCGGCGCTTCTCGGCCTTCAACCTGATCTCCATCACGCTCGGCTTCGCATTCCTTTATCTGCCGATCGTGCTGCTCATCATCTATTCCTTCAACGAATCGCGGCTGGTGACCGTGTGGGGCGGCTTCTCCACGAAGTGGTACGTATCGCTCATGCACAACGAGGCGCTGCTCGACGCGGCGTGGGTGACGCTGCGCGTCGGGCTGCTCTCGGCGACCATCGCGACGGTGCTCGGGACAATGGCAGCGGTGGCGTTGGTCAGACGCAGCCGCTTTCTCGGTCGCACGCTCTTCACCGGCATGGTCATGGCGCCGCTCGTGATGCCGGACGTCATCACCGGACTGTCGCTGCTCCTGCTGTTCGTGGCGATCGGCTTCGACCGCGGCTTCTGGACGGTGACGCTTGCCCATATCAGCTTCTCGATGTGCTTCGTCGCGGTTGTCGTGCAGTCGCGGCTCGTCACTTTCGACATGAGCCTGGAAGAGGCAGCGCTTGACCTCGGCGCGCCGCCGATGAAGGCCTTCTTCCTGGTGACGCTGCCGGTGATCCTGCCGGCGGTCGCAGCGGGCTGGATGCTCGCGTTCACGCTGTCGCTCGACGATCTCGTCATCGCGAGTTTCACAACGGGGCCCGGCGCAACCACGCTGCCGATGAAGATCTACAGCCAGGTGCGGCTTGGGGTGACGCCGGAGATCAACGCCGTCTGCACGATCCTGATCGGGCTGGTGACGCTCGGCGTCTCGATCGCGACGCTTGGCGACCAGAATGCGCGCAGCGGACCTCTCCCGCTAGGCCAGTGCCATTCCGGTCAGTTCGCCATCGTTTCGCGGCGGGCGAGCGGCGTCGCGAGCGTGCCTTCGATGGCGAAGGGCGTTTCGGCGGCGTCTGCCGCTCCGGACGCCCCGGTCTTCAGCGTGCCGTTCACGCGCAGCCCACCGTCGATGAGGCCGACCGAGCCGCCGGCGCTTGCCGAATAGGTCGCCGTGACGACGCTCGCGCTTTCGATCGTGCCGACGCCGCCCACGAAGGAGAGGCCGACCGTCGCGGACTGCACGGCCGCGGGGGGCGACTCGACCGGCGCGTTGGGCGCTGACCCGCCGCTTCCGGCCGCAGCCATCTCAGGCAGCCCGAAGAGCGGAACCACGCCATCGGCGACGCGGAGCTCGGCCGTTCCCGCGAGCGATTGAACAAGCGCGCCGAGGTCGTCGCCGTGCGACGTCACGTCGACGACGACCGATGCCGTCCCGGACAGTGTTTTCGGCAAGCCGAGAAAGGGCGCGGTCTCGGCAAGGTCGACATTGGTGGCGCGAAGCTGCGCCGCGACGTCGGCGCCGGGAGCCGCGGGCCGATCAGCGATCGTCAGGTCGCCGGAGAGGCTCCCGGTCTGGAAGGCCGCGCGGGCGAGCCCGATCTCCAAGCGGCGATCGCGCAGCGAGACGCTTGCCGCCGTGCTGCCGGCGCTGAAGCCGTTGAGCTTCACGGAATTGGCGGAAAGCCTGATGTCGGCGCTCATCTCGGCGAACCAGTCCGTCAGAAGCGTCACGCGCCGCCAGTCCGGCCCGAGCGAAAGCGCCGCCGAGAGGCCGGCAAAATAGGGCGTCAGGTCGAGGGTGCCGAAGGCGAGCGTCCCCGCGACATCGGGGCGCGATCCGGCCGTGATCTTGAGCGCGCCGGAGGCCTGGTTGCCGTCGAGCGTGAACTGCGCATCGGCAACCGAAAGCACGTTGTCGGCAAACGTCGCGGTGCCGAAAAGACTCGTCTGGCCAAGCGTCGAGCCGGGGCCGAGCGAGCTTCCGAGCCAGGACGCGAAGCGGCGGAGCGACGGCGTCGAGAGCTTCAGCGACCCGGAAAGGTGCATATCCGGATAGTCTCGCGCTTCGCCGCTCAGAATCACACTGATCGGCGCCGAGTTAATGCGCGCGTCAACCGGCGTCGACGCGCCGTTCAGATAGGCGAACGGCTGGTCGGCGCCGCCGGAGAAGGTCACCTGCTCGCCGCGCCAGATGCCGGACCCTTCGATCGCGATCGGATGGCGAACGCTCGCCCATTCGATCGTGAGATTGACGGAATCGAGCCGCTCGCTGTCGCCGGTCTTGCGGTCCTCGTAGACAACCGTGCCGCCTTCGACGCGGAAGGCGCCGAGCGGAACGTCGCCGGAAAAGGCGAGCTGCAGGGCCGCAGCGCCGGAATCGAATTGCCAGTTTCGTTGCCCCGTCTCGTCGCGAACCAGGCGGATCAAAGGCCGCACCATCGTGAAGGAATCGACCTCCACGCGGCCGATAATGAGCGGCAACAGGCGAATCTTGCCGGTCAAACTGTCCATCGAGAGTATCTGCGCGTCGTCCATTCCGGTCGGCCCGCCGACCTCCACATCGTCGAGCGTGACGCGGAGTGGAAACACGCCGATCTTGGGCGCGCCGCGGAGGGAGACATCGCGCCCGGTCCAGCCGGCGATCTGCTCGCCGATCCGCGTCTTCAGCACATCGCGTGGCAGAAGAACAACGACCAGCAGAAGAAGCGCCGCAGCGATCAGCGCGGCTGTCGCAACGAACCAGGCGAGGCGCTTTATTCCACGCGACATCCGAACCTTGTGCCAGTGGCGGTCGTCGACCGCAATCGGCGTTCCGCTTGGCGCATTCGCGCGCCTGTGGCAATGGTTCGGGCCATTCGAAACCGGTATTATCGACCATGCGCGAAGGTCCGCTCTGGACTCCCGATCCGAAGACGCTCGCAGCGCTGCCGATCACCGCCTTCGCCGCCGAGGCCGGGCGCCGCTGCGGCCGGAAGCTCGCCGACTACGACGCGCTGCATGCCTGGTCGGTGTCGGATCCCGGAGCGTTCTGGGACCTCGTGTGGGATTTTTCCGGCATCATCGGCGAAAAGGGCGCGCGGCGGCTTGCCGCGGGCGACTCCATGCGCGAGGCGCGCTTCTTCCCCGACGCGCGGCTGAATTTCGCGGAGAACCTGCTGCGCCAGACGGGCGGCGGAACGGCGATCGTCTTTCGCGGCGAGGACAAGGTCGAGCGGCGCCTGAGCTGGGACGAGCTCAGCGCGCTGGTCTCGCGCCTGCAGCAGGCGATGAAGGCAGAAGGTGTGGGCGTCGGCGACCGCGTGGCGGCGATGCTCCCGAACATGCCGGAGACGATCGCGGTCATGCTCGCGGCAAGCTCGCTCGGCGCGACATTCTCCTCCTGCTCGCCCGACTTCGGCGAGCGCGGCGTGCTCGACCGCTTCGGCCAGATCGAGCCAAAGCTCTTCTTCGCCTGCGACGGCTACTGGTACAACGGCAAGGCAGGTTGAGGTCGCGACGAAGCTCGACCGCGATCACCGCGCAGCTTCCAAGCGCCAGGAAGACGGTCGTCGTTCCCTATCTCGGCCGGGCCGAGGCGGTCGCGGCCGCGGCGTCGCGCGGCGTCTCGCTCGACGCATTCCTCGCACCGCTTCGCGCCGGCGCCGCTCACGCTTCGAGCGGCTCCCCTTCAACCATCCGCTCTATATCCTCTTCTCCTCCGGCACGACGGGCGCGCCGAAATGCATCGTGCACGGCGCCGGCGGCACGCTTCTTCAGCATCTGAAGGAGCACCGGCTGCATTGCTCGCTGAAGGCCGGCGAAAAGCTCTTCTACTTCACCACCTGCGGCTGGATGATGTGGAACTGGCTCGCGTCGCGGGCTCGCCACCGGCGCGACGCTGCTCCTCTATGACGGCTCGCCCTTCTACCCGAGCGGCAACGTCCTCTTCGACTATGCGGTGGCCGAGAAGATGACGATCTTCGGCACGTCGGCGAAATTCATCGACGCCGTGAAGAAGGCAGGGCTACGGCCGCGCGACAGCCACGATCTCTCGAGCGTCCGCATGCTGACCTCGACCGGCTCGCCGCTCGCGCCGGAGAACTTCGATTTCGTCTATGACGCGATCAAGCCCGACATCCATCTCGCCTCGATCTCCGGCGGCACCGACATCGTCTCCTGCTTCGTGCTCGGCATTCCGAACAAGCCGGTGTGGCGCGGCGAGATTCAGGGGCCTGGCCTCGGCATGGCGGTCGACGTCTACGACGAGGCGGGACATCCGGTGCGCGAGGAGAAGGGCGAGCTTGTCTGCACCAAGCCGTTCGTGTCGATGCCGGTGATGTTCTGGAACGACGCCGACGGCCGGAAATATTCGGCCGCCTATTTCGAGCGCTTCCCCGGCATCTGGGCGCATGGTGACTTCGCCGAGTGGACCGAGCACGGCGGGATCATCATCCACGGCCGTTCCGACGCGACGCTCAACCCGGGCGGCGTCAGGATCGGCACGGCAGAAATCTATGCGCAGGTCGAAGGCATGCAGGAGGTTCTGGAGGCGCTCGCCATCGGCCAGGATTTCGATGGCGACGTGCGCGTCGTGCTTTTTGTGCGGCTGAAGGACGGCGTAGGGCTGACCGACGATCTGGAACGCGCGATCAAGGCGAAAATCCGCGCCGGCGCCTCGCCGCGCCATGTGCCGGCAAAGATCATCGCCGTCGCCGACATCCCACGCACGAAATCCGGCAAGATTACCGAGCTCGCCGTGCGCGACGTCGTCCACGGCCGCGAGGTGAAAAACAAGGAAGCGCTGGCCAACCCGGAAGCGCTTGATCTTTACCGGGATCTGGCAGAATTGCGGAGCTGACCGTTCGCTCTCGCGTTACGGGATGAGCAAACCTTCCGCTTCAAATGTGTGCACCGATGTTGGCGGCATGAGCTTCAGATGAAGCCGCGCGCCGCTTGCGAACGCCTATTCCAGCGTTCACGCGCGCAAGCACGATGACCGGGATGAGCCCCACCGCGACGATTGCCAGTGCCGCAATCGCGCCGTCCTCGTAGGTGCCGCGCTTGGCTTCGCCGTAGAGCGCGGTCGCAAGCGTCGTGAAGTTGAAGGGCTGCAGGAGCAGCGTCGCGGGCAACTCCTTCATCACGTCGACGAAGACGAGCATCGCCGCGGCGGCGATGGCCGGCGCGATCAGCGGCAGGTGGATCGTCGCCAATATCTTCGCGGGTCTTGAGCCGAGCGAGCGCGCCGCCATGTCGAGATGCGGGCTGACCTTGGCCAGGCCGGATTCAATGCCGCCGGCCGAGATCGCCAGAAACCGGATGACGTAAGCGAGGATCAGCGCGGCGCCGGAGCCGGTCAGGATAAGTCCCGTCGAGACGCCAAAGGCGGCGCGCATGAAGGAATCGACCGCGTTGTCGAGCGAGGCGAGCGGCACCAGAAGGCCGACGGCCAGCACCGTGCCGGGCACCGCGTAGCCGGTCGAGGCGAGCCGCACGATGAAGGGAGCGGCCGGGCTCTTCGACACGCGGATGGAATAGGCGAGGACGAGACCGATCAGAATCGCAACGACGGTCGCGATCGCCGCGAGCGTGACGCTGTTCGCGATCCAGACAGGCAGCGCCGCCGGCAACCCCGCGAGCTTCACGCGCTTCCACGAGGCGACGACTAGGTAACTCGCCGGCACCAGGAAGCCGAAGAAGATCGGCAGGAAGCAGGCGAGCGACGCGCCGATGCCCGCGACGCCTGGCAGCGGCTGCGGCACCGCCGCATGATGCCTGCGCGACGGGGCGGAGAAGGTGCGCCGCCGCCGCGCCCAGCGTTCGACGAACACCAGCGCGATCACGACGGCGAGCATGACGAGCGCGATCTGCGCCGCACCCTCGATGCTCATGCGCACCACCCAGGTCGTGTAGACAGCAACGGTCAGGGTGCGGATGCCGAGGAATTCCGCCGCGCCGATGTCGTTCAGCGCCTCCATCAGAGCGAGGCTCGTGCCGACGGCAATCGCAGGCCGCGCCAACGGTACGGCGACGCGCAGGAAGACGCGCATCCGGTTCGCGCCGAGCGTGCGCGCCACTTCCAGCGTCGCGGCGGACTGCATCAGAAAGAGCGCGCGGACCGGCAGGTAGACATAAGGATAGAGCACCACGCCGAGCAGGAAGATGCAGCCGTGGAGCGAGCGTATCTCCGGGAACCAGAGGTCGCGCGGGCGCGTGATGCCGAGAATTTCCCGGAGCGTCGTCTGCACCGGACCGATCGGATGCATCACGTCGAGATAGGCGTAGGCGATGATGTAGCTCGGCACCGCCAGCGGAAGAAGCAGCGCCCAGTCGAAAACGCGCTTCCCCGGAAAGCGGAACATCGTCACGAGCCACGCCGTGCCGACGCCGATCACGATCGTCATGGCGCCGACGCCGGCCAGAAGCACGACGGTCGTGTAGATCGCATGCGGAAGCACGTTAGCGACGAGGTTCGGCCAGACGTCACCGGAGCCGCGCGCCGCGAAAAAAGCGAGCCCCCCGAGCGGGGCGAGCACGATCGCGAGGACGAAGACGGAAGCCGCGAGCCAGCCAAGATCGCCGCGCGCGCGGGGCGGGCGGGCGGCGCGGACGTGGCTGACGATGGCTGTCATTCGGCGAAGGTCACATGCCGCGTCAGGGATCCGGCGTCACATCTCGTGATCGAAGCCGACCTTGTCGACAAGCTCGCTCGCCGCGCGGCGATGCTCGTAGATCTGGTGCAGCGGCAACGGATCGATCTTGAGATCGCCGAACGCGGCGACAATCGGGTCGATCTTCGCCCCGGCAACCACCGGATATTCGTAGTTGCCGCTCGCATAGGCGGCCTGCGCTTCCGACGAGACCAGGAATTCGAGCAGCTTCACGGCATTGTCGCGGTGCGGCGCATGGCTGGCGACGGCGGCGCCGGATATGTTGACATGCGTGCCGGCGTGATCGGCAAAGGTCGGCAGGATCACCTTGATGGCGTTGCCCCATTCCTGCTGCTCCGGCCCGCCGGTGCCGGAGCGCATCAGGCCGACATAGTAGGAATTGCCGAGCCCGATGTCGCAGATATCGGCAAGGATATCGCGCGCAACGTCGCGGTCGCCGCCGCCCGCGGTGCGACCGAGATTGTTCCGCACGGCCGTCAGATATTGTTCGGTCTTCGCTTCGCCGTCCTTGGCGATCATCGCTGCGAAAAGCGCGTTGTTATAGGGATGCTGGCCGGAGCGGATGCAGACACGGCCCTTCCATTTCGGGTCGGCGAGATCCTCATAAGTCATGGAGTCCTGGCTGACCCGCTCCTTGGAGGCGTAGATCACGCGGGCGCGCATCGACATCGCGAACCAGTGACCGCCGGGGTCGCGCAAAATCGACGGCACGGCGGCATCGAGCACATCGGACTTCACCGCCTGCGTCAGCCCGCGCTCGACCATGTCTTCGAGCATGCCGTAGTCGACGACCATGATGACATCGGCAGGCGAATTCTCGCCCTCCGCCGCGAGGCGTTCAGCGATTCCGCTTTCGATGAAGACGGAGTTCGCCTTGATCCCGGTCTCTTTGGTGAAGATGTCGAGAAGCGGCTGGATCAGCCCTGGCTCGCGGGTCGTGTAGATGTTGACCTCGTCGTCGGCGGCAGAAGCTGCGCCGGCGGAGGCGGCGACGGCTGCGGCGAGAGCAGCGCCCCGCACAAGGGCACTCCAGTTCATCGGCATCGAATCCTCCCTCGAATGGGTTCAAGGCCCAGACAGGCAAGCCCAATATATGTCGACTCTTTTTCTCGTCAACTGAAACTCCAACGTTTTCAGTTATTTAGAATGCTTCTAGCCTGAGCGTGCTCAGTTCGTCGGCTTCAGGGTCAGGATGTAGGCGATGACGTTGCGCCGATCCTCCGGCTTCAGGATGAGATCGGGCATCTCCCGATGCGGATTCCGCAGGATGACGGAGAGCGCCGTGGCGGTCATGCCGGGCTCGGCGGCGATGCGCTTGAAGGTCGGCGCGCTCGGATGCGGCGAACGCGGCTGGTCGGAGTCGACCGCGTGACAGACGGCGCAAAGCCCGCGGGCGAATTCGTGCCCCTTCACGGCATCGCCCACATCCTGGGCGGATACACCGCCCCCGGTGGCCGCGAAAAGAGCAAAGATCAGCGAACCAAGTGCACGCACCTGCTGCCTCCGTAGCCTCAAACCACGGCAGGATGCATCTTCGCGGCGCGCTTGGAATTGAGAGAAATCAAGGGCGGCCCGGGCGAGGCCGAAATTCGATGGCTTGGTGGTACAACCGCTCGGGATCGAACCGAGGACCTTTGGATCCATGCTGAAGGCCCGCATGTCACGAAAAAGACCCCGGGGCGCTTTAGAGCCGCCCGCGAGCGTGAGGAACCGAGAATATGCAAGACACCATCCGGGAAGTCGTCGCGGTATTCGATGACACCAAGACCCTCGACGAAGCAGTCTATGCGCTGGAGACACGCGGCTTTGACCGCGCCGCGTTCTCGATTCTTGGAAGCGAGGCGGCGGTGAAGGAGAAGCTCGGCCATCGCTACAAACAGGTGAAGGAGGTCGAGGATGATCCGAGGGTGCCGCGGGGGGCGTTCTTTTCGCGCGTCTCGCTGCTTGAGGCGGACTATCTGCCAGCGCCGATCCTTGCGTCAATTGGCGCCCTCGTCGTCGCTGGTACGGGCGCCATCCTTCCGGTTCTCGCCGCCGCCGGCACCGGAGCCTTACTCGGAGCCGCTCTCGGCCGGGTGATGCATCAGCATCAGGCAATGCGCGTGCACGAGCAACTTGAACGCGGTGGTCTGCTGCTTTGGGTGAACGTGCAAAACGCGCGTGAGGAGGCAGACGGCGCAGGAAGTTCTGCGCGACCACTCGGCGCACGACGTCCACGTTCACGACATCGCGGCGCCTTAAGTCAGCCAGTCCGACAGGCGAGTTATCGGGTTTCGCGAAATTAGTCCTAGCCTTGGGACATGCCCTTTGGCGCAACTCGTTGGCCGAACGCTGCGACTTTCGCCTACCTGATCGAGCACGGGCTGCCGCTCCGGGCGAATTGCCAAAAGTGCGGCCGCTCGGCGAATTTCGATGCTTCGACGCTTCCGTTGGCCCCTGAGACCATGGTGCCGGCGTTCAAGCGGCGCTTTCGCTGTACGCGCTGCGGCTCCCGGGAGACATCGGCGCGGCCGGACTGCTCAGTCGAGAGCGCGTGTATCGGGACGAGCGCGCAAATGAGAAAACCGGAGAGCCGTAGCCGCGGCTTAGCTAAAGAAGAACCGGGCCTTGACGCCGCTTGGCAAAGCCCGGACTACGCACCGCCGGTCCCCAAGCAGCGCCCGTCCTTTGCCGACTAGCTGCCAGCGCCTGTAGTCTCGCGGTGGCACGTTGGCATCGACGAGGGCGGACACGAGCTGTTTGCCGCGAGGCAGGAACTCGGGCCGGCGATCGTACCGCCAGACGTCCGTATACTTTTCCATTGTGGCACTCCTCCCGCGTTCTTTTCAGCGCGAGAATTACGGCCGATCGAAGACGGAGGATCGGCGCTTGAAGGAAGTGGCCGGCGGCTACAGGAGTCCGGCTGGGAATGGAGGCGGCGGCCGTCGCAACGGTGGTTTCGTGACAGCCGCGCGACGCGCTTCTAACGTCCTTCCTAACTTTTGCTCTTAAAGGGCACCCGCTCGCGGGATCGGGTAATCACCGACGCTCCAGAATGAGGTCCTTTGCCGGGCTCAGGGAGTGCGCGAAGATCGCCGGCAAGGAAATTTTCTCGGCTACGATCATTATGCACAGTGTGCGCGCGGCAGAGCGTCAAGTTCTTCAGCTCACGTCTATCGGCCCGAGGCGGCCGAGGTGATACCCTCACGCGCGTCGCAGCAGAGAGGCTTGGCCGTGACAACCCATCGGTTCATCCCGACCCACTTCTACAATGCCATCGGCAAGGCCGATGCTGGGCTCCGCATCGCCGACGGCGACAGCGTCGTGACGACGACGCTCGACGCGTGGGGGTTCGACGAAGACGGCAAGCAGCTCGCCGAGCGACCTAACCCGATGACGGGGCCGTTCTTCGTCGAGAGTGCCGAGCCAGGAGACGCTCTTGCGGTTGAGATCAAGCGGATGACTCCAAATCGGGGAACCGGCTGGACCTTCGCGGCCCTCGCGCCGAACGTGGTCGAGCCAGGCTTCGTGCCGAGCTTGCCAGAGCGCCAGAGGGTCGAGTGGACGATTGACGCCACGAGCGGGACGGTCCGCCTTTCAGATCCG
Source organism: uncultured Alphaproteobacteria bacterium (assembly GCA_963805325.1). Lineage (GTDB taxonomy): Bacteria > Pseudomonadota > Alphaproteobacteria > Rhizobiales > Afifellaceae > DASWJZ01. Next base: position 274,938 of record CAWDTS010000022.1, read on the forward strand.
CCGCATCACCTGCGCGACTGGTCAATGCCCCTCGCACCGATGATCGGCTGCTTCGGTGTTGCGCCTCAGTTGGGGCAGGCGATCTCAACTGCGACCAGCGGTCCCTATGGCGGCAACATGGACTATCGAGGTTTCGCGCCGGGAACGATCGCGACATTTCCAGTCTCCGAGCCTGGCGCGCTGTTTTACCTGGGCGACGGCCATGCTTGCCAGGGTGACGGCGAGATCGTTGGAACGGGCATCGAGACGTCCTTCGAGATCGAGTTCACCGTTCGCGTGTTGAAGGGGAAGACGATTGGCTGGCCTCATGGAGAGAACAGTGCCGACATTTTCACGATCGGCAACGCTCGTCCGCTCGATCAGGCGCTCCAGCACGCGACAACAGAGATGATGAAGTGGCTGGAGAGCGACTTTGGGTTCGACGCCACCGCGGCGAGCCACTTGCTCGGCCAGTGCGTCCGCTACGACGTCGCCAATGTCTTCAATCCGGCTTATTCGGTCGTCTGTCGGCTAGCGAAACGCTGGCTTAAGCCCCCGACGTGAAACCAAGCGGTCCCGCTCGCGTCGTTGACGGGTATCCCTGTTGACGGCGGCCGTCTCCCGCGATCAAGCAGGCCGGCTGCAGCGACGGCAACAGGGGCGGAATCCGCCACGGATGACCCACGGCGATTTGGACCAACCTGATCCTGGCATCCGCGCCTTCGTCGGTCAGCCGGCCCTTTTGCGTGGAACCGCCGCTCAACCAATATCGGCTCGATGACGTCTTCGAGCAGCCCTCGGTGGGCTAAGGCATCGCCTTCATGCTGCGAAGCGTCGTGGCGACTGCTTCGTCGAGTGGTGTCTGCGGCTCGGCTCCGAGACGTTGGATGAGCTTGCTGTTGTCAAGGCGAAGCGGCTTCTGCCACAGGTAGCGCATCTCGACGAGCTCGCGCATGAAAACCACGAAGGGAGCCGCGGCGTAGACCAGCATCCACGGAAAGCCGCGGATGGGCAGTTCAGCGTTTCCGACGGCGCGGCGCATCGCCTGGCAAATCTCGACGCCGGGGTCTAGCCAGTAGCCGCCGAAATGAAAGACCTCGAAGGCCTCGAGCTCACTTTCGATATCGGCCAGCTGCGCCACCGTCTCCGCGAGGTCGGGCAGGTAGGCCCAGGCGTGGCCGACATCCGGGCTGCCGGGATACGTCACCTTCCGTACCGGAACGCCCGGCTTCACCATGACGGCGCAAAACCATGAACCGCCCGATCCGCTCAGAAAGTCACCGGCGCGAACGACAACGGAGCGAACGCCGTCCGCGGCAGCGGCCGCGAGCATCAATTCCATCTCCACGCGCACCGCGCCTTTGCGCGTGGTCGGGTTTTGCCGCGATGTCTCGTCGACGACAGAACCGGCGTCCGGGCCGAAATTGTAGACGTTGCCGGGAAAGACGAGCCTTGCCCCGCTTATCTTTGCTGCCGTGATTGAATGCGCAAGCATGGGAATTGCGAGCTCGCGCCAGCGCTTATAACCGCGCGGGTTCGCACCGTGGAAGATGAGGCTGACACCTTCGGCGGCGGCACGGACGTCCGCCTCGCTCATAGCGTCGCCTTTCACCCATTCGATCGACGGTGCGTCGACGCCGGACGCTCGGGCCCGTTGCGGATCGCGATGCATGGCGCGCACGCGCCACCCGTGGGCGGCGAGCACCCTCGCCACCGCGCGACCGGCGCCACCGGTCGCCCCGATCACAAGCGCAATCTTGCCGACCGTGTCCTTCGATATGCGGTTGTCGCGTGATGCCATTCGCGCAGCGTCTCCAATAACACCGGCGATCGCAACCCGGTTATCTTCAGACGGCTGCCCACTTCGCATTTTGACCCTAACCCGGAAAATGCAATCTTGGCTGGGCAGAACTTATTTGCGTAGCCGACCCGCGATGGGCCGGCTGGGCCGTCGGCGCGATCTGACCGCGACGTCAACCGGAACAGAGACATGGGCCGTCGAATAGCCGATCAGCGTCCGACCACGGCGTTTACGACCGTCGATCTCGACCGGGAGGGAAAGCAGGTCGGCTTCGTGATGATTCCGCATTCGCCGAACGACGACGCGTGGGGCGTGACGCGCATTCCGCTTGCGGTGATCAAGAACGGCAACGGTCCGACCGTCGTCCTTGAAGGCGGCAACCATGGAGATGAATACGAAGGGCCAATCGCAATCTCCGAGCTGATCCGCGAGCTTGATCCAGGTGAAATCAAGGGTCGCCTCATTCTGATGCCGGCCAACAACGTTCACGCAGCCGTCTCAGGGCAGCGCACCTCACCCGTCGACGGGCTGAACTACAACCGCAGCTTTCCCGGCGATCCACTCGGAACAATCACCGAGCAGATAGCGGCGTTTGTCAGCGACGAGATCTTTACCCGCGCTGATGCCTTCCTGGACCTCCATTCGGGAGGCTCGTCGTTGAACATCATCCCCAGCGCCATTATCGAGCCGACCGACGACGCCGAACTCCACCGTCGCAACGTCGCTGCGGCGCGTGCGTTCGACGCCCCGCTCACGGTGGTGATCAGCAACCTCGGCGACGAGCGTACGGCGACGGCCGCGGCCTGCCGTGCCGGGCTGGTCACAGTTGGCACCGAGATGGCCGGTGGCGGCACGGTATCTCGCGAGGCACTCGGCTTGTGTCGCCGAGGCGTACGCAACGTGCTTGCGCATCTTGGCATGCTTCCGCCGAGGGAGGCGGAACCGCAGCGCGGCGGTAGTCGCGTGTTGGAGCTCCCCGGATCAAGCGCATACGTCTTTGCGACGATCGACGGCGTCTTCGAGCCATTCCACGCCAACGGCGATGAGGTGCACGCAGGCGCGCCCGCGGGGCGCATCCATGTTCCATGGGATCCGGCGTGCCCGCCGGTGACGCTGGCGTTTCAAGCGGACGGGATTGTCTACGGGCAGCGACAACAGGGGCGAGTCCGGCCTGGCAATTGCTGCGTCGTGGTGGCTGCGCCCTATCGCGGCGACGTCGGTTGATTGACGTCGTACGGGACGGTCAACCCTCGTCGATCGCAGCCGGTCCATCCCATTAGCGGAAGCAGCGGGTTGCCGGCGCCCATTGCATTCTCCACCGGAATTTATCTGACGAGACCGGAAGCCACACACTGATCAGCCAGCGACGATCGCTTCGGCCTCAATCTCAACCTCGTAGCCGCCGACGAGGTTGGATACCTCAACCAGCGTGTTGGCGGGGCGGACGTGACCGAGATAGCGCCCGTGCACACGGGCAACGGCCTCCCAAGCGCTCTGGTCGCGAACGTAAATTCGTGTCCTGACAACGTCTTCGAGCGTTCCGCCGAGCGACTCAATGCTCGCCGCGATCTTATCGAGAACATAGACCGTCTGTCCGCGCGGATCGCCCTTGCAGACCGTCGTTCCGCCGCCATGCGTGGCGGTCGTTCCGCTGACGAGAATGCGCGCGCCGTCGCGCACGGCCCGGCTGTAGCCGCAGATCGGCTCCCAGACGCTCCCCGTATCGATGATCAGCCGCTTCGGGCGACCTGGCACACGGACCGCCGTATAGACCTTTGGAGGAGAGCCGACGTGATGGCTGAGATCGCCTGAGGCAGTGAGATAGGGCGGGCGGCGATATTCATCGCCGCAATCGCCTGGGATGCGCTTGGCGCCGGCAAGGGCCGCCTCGATCAATGTTTGGTCCGCATCGTCGAGACGGAAGGAGAAGAGGCGAAGATTATCCTCGCGGTGTTCACGTTCGCCGAGACGGGCGCCGATGATGACGCCGCCGACGGCAGGCTGGTCAAGCACCCAGCGCGTGGCGACATTCGCCATCGATACACCATGGCGCTGCGATACTTCGCGCACCGCCCCCAGGATCGACTGGAGAACGCCCCAGCCGCCGATAGCATCGACGAAGCGCTTGTACTTCATGGTGCTCCAATCGGTGATGTCCCGATCGGTGGGCTCGGTCCGGCCCAGCCATTTCTCGGTGAGGAGGCCGCCGGCAAGCGTCCCGTAGGCGAGAAGCTTGACGCCTTCTGCGGCACAAAAGGCCGACATTTCGTCACCGGCCCGCCGGTCAAGAAGCGAGAAGCACACCTGGTTGGTCGCGATCGGTATGCCGTCCTTTACGAGGAGGTGCAGATGGTCGGTGTCAAAATTGGTGACGCCGAGATGGCCGATAAGTCCCTCGTCCTTGAGGTTTGCCAACGCGTGCATCGCGTCGAGCCAGGCCGGATTTCGGAAGCTCCACCAATGGAACTGGAGAAGGTCGATCGTCTTCGTTTTCAAGCGCCGCAAGGCGCGCTCGACGCCAGCGCGAACGACATCGGGGCTCATCGGCCCGGGGGCGGGGCACCATTTGGTGAAGATCGCCGGGCGCATGCCGGGGAGCGCTTGGACTCGGCCTGCCGCGAGCAAGTCGTTGAAGCGGCCCGCGATGTCCTCCGCGCTGCCGTAGTGATCGGCCATGTCGAACGTGTCGAAGCCCGCCTCGGCATAGGCTGCGAGGTCGGCGGCGGCGCGGTCCTGATCGATGCCCGTACCGTCGCGCTCCATGTCCGCGACCTGCCAGAGGCCCGTGACGAGACGGCTGACGACGAGCCCGGGCGCAAGGTCAATGCGCTCGGGAGCGGAGGGCTTCGGCATGGCTCTCTCTGATGGTTGGAGACGCCGTTCCTGATGCGGCGGCGTCTCCGGGAAAGCGCTTCGACTAGTTGCCTATCTTCGCTTTGATGTCGTTCACGTCGGCCGTCGACATCTGCCCGACCGTCTCGATCTTCCCGTCCTTGATCCGCCACAGCCGGAACGGACCGGTGATGTCGCCGTACTGGTCGAAGGTGATCGGGCCGATCACGCCTTCATACTTGATTGGCTTGCCGTCCTTGATGAGTTGGATCGCCTTGGCGAACTCGTCCTTGCCGGCATGGATGACGGTGCCGCTCGGATCGACGACCTTGCGGACCGCGTCCTTGATCGCCGCCGCGTCGCCCTTGCCGGCAATGACCACCGCGAGGCCGAGGATCGCGCCGGCATCGTAGGCCTGCACGGCCGCCGGGCTGCCCGGATCGAGGCTGGAGAAAGCCTGGTAGTTGTCGTTGAAGTACTTCGTCGAGGGCGTCTCGTCGGTGCCGGATGACGTTCCGTAGGCATCGTTCAGGTATTGCGCACCGACCGCGTCGATGAAGCCTTGGTCGTTCATGCCGTCGTTGAGCAGGAACTTCGCCGGCCCGCCTTGGCTGATCCAGGCGCGGGCGATCGTCGCGCCGTCGACCGGATAGCTGACGAGGTAGAGGCCATCCGGCCCGTCGGCCACGGCCGCGGTCACCTCGGCCTGATAGCTCGACTGTTTCTCGTTGTAAGGCGTGTCGGAGACGATCGTGCCGCCGAGCGCCTTGTAGGCCTTGGAGAACTCGGCGACCATGTTTACGCCGAAGTCGTTGTTGACGTGGATGATCGAAAGCTTCTTCAGCCCCTGATCGAGCGCGAACTTTGCCGCAGCAGTTCCCTGCAGCGCGTCAGAGGTGATCGTGCGGAAGAAGACGCCATTGGTTTTGCCGTCGCGGCCAAGTTGGGTCAGTGTCGGTGACGAAGACGCCGGGGATATCTGCACGACACTCGCAGGCGCCGTAACAGAAGTCAGGATTGGGATCGACACGGAAGAAATGATGCCGCCGATGATCGCCGGCACCTTCTTTACCTGGACGAGTTGTGTCGCGACGTCGACAGCGACGTTGCCCTGGCTCTGTGCGTCACGTGTGTCGGTAACCAGCTTGCAGCCGTCGACGCCCCCGGCATCGTTGATGTCGCGGAATGCCATTTCGACCGACTTCGCACCGGCCTGCCCGTAAGCGCCCGCCGGGCCGGTCAACGACATTACAACGCCGATTGTGATGTCGCAGTCGGCCGCCTGAGCGACGCCGATCGCGCCGCCGAGGCCGATCGCGACCGCCAACGCGTATCGAATTGCCCTCATCATTCCCTCCCTCACGCTATCCAGGTCTCATGCAGATGCCGCCACAGTACGCCGCAGGGCGCGGCCGGCCCGTCGATGAAAAGCACCGTGGAGCGCCGGTTCGTCTCTTGTCCATCACGATACTGTTGCTCGATGTACTCCAGCAAGACGGCATCGTCTCTCTGCCAGACCACGTGTGGTTGCAGGATCTGGATGCGAAAATCGCTTCCAACGCTGGCGCGCATGGCGCGGATCCGCGCGATGACGTCCGCGCGCAAATGACATCTGCCCTCGGGCGTCACCATGAGGAAATCCGGTCCGATGGCATTTTCGCACCGCGCGAAGTCGCCTGTCGCGGCAGTCTCGCGCCGCAGCCAGACGGCGAAGAAGTCGTGCAGTTCGATCACTTCGCGAACCGAGCGCCGAGCAAGGTCGCCTCCAGCCATTAGGCGACCTTGTTCAGGTTGTATTTCATGATCGATCCGTGCCGGCCCGTGCGGTCGCGTTCCAGCGAAAAGGTGTCGCCAGGCGGTCCCTGCCGCTTCGACAGCACCGAAGCGACCTCGGCGGTGTCGTCCTCGGTCAGGTCGAAAGCCGTGATCGCGGCGTTCGCGACGACGTGCGCCCGGCTCCGCGCGCCGACGATGACAGCCGCGACGCCCGGCCGGTCGAGCATGGCGCGGCTCGCCACGGACGCGATGTCGGCATCGTGCCGGTCAGCAACGCGGCGGAGCGCTCTCAGCAGTTCCTGAAACAGCGCCCAGCCGCCGAATTCCTCGATGATCAGGAGATATTTGGTAAGCGAGCGGTTCTCGAACGGCGGCATCGGTTTCGGTTGCCCAAGCCAGCGATCGGAGAGGAAGCCGCCGGCGACGGTGCCATAGCAGAGAATAGAAACGTTGTTCTCGCGGCAGAAATCGACAAGCCCGTGCTCGGGCCGGCCATCAAGCAGCGAGGTACTGCACTTGCATGCTCGCAAGATCGACGCCCGCGGCGACGAGTTCGGCTGTGCGCGGCGTGTCGAAATTTGTCCCGCCGATCAGATCGATCTTGCCTTCGCGCCGTAACTCGGAGAGCCATCCGACGACATCGAGATAGCCCGGCACGTCATAGTCCCACCAATGGAACTGCACGAGATCGAGCCGCTCGACCCGAAGTCGCCTCAGCGACGTTTCGACGATCGAACGGATGTAGGCGCGGTCGACGCTCCGCAACCTTTCGAGGTCGGGCACGCATTTGGTGTGCACCTTGATATGGGAAGCGGCGGCCGCGCCATGCCGCCGGGCAATCTCGGCGCGCGCCGCGCCAAGCATCTCTTCGACGCCGGTGTAAATGTCAGCGCAGTCGAACGTCGTGATGCCGGCATCGCGAAAAGCCACAAGATTGTCGACCGCAGCGTCGCGGTCGACAGGACCGTGACCGCCGGCGAGTTGCCATCCGCCGCAGATGACGCGCGAGATGTCGTAGCCCGGCCGGAGGCTAAGCGTCGCGACCATGCTTAGGTTTTTCCAGGAAGCGGCACGGCCGTCGTCGCGGCATGGGTAAAACGCCGCGTGCCGGTCCGCGAGATGCGGAAACGTGTGGGGCAGTTTGGGTCCGGACAGGCGACTTCAGCGTCGCTCGTCATCCAGTCGTTCGGGTGGGTTGGGCGCTGTTTGGCCGGGAGAAGCGGCAGAAGAGCCGCGAGCGAGTAGATCGAGAAACCCTGGCCCGGCGGCAGGTAGAGCATCTCGCCCTTCAACTCGAAATAGTCACCGGCCTTGGCGCCGCAATAGATCGGCTTTCCGGGCGGCGCGGTGACTTCGACCTTGAGATCGAAAAGCTCAAAACTGTCGGACGGCTCTCGCATTTTGCTGTCCCGGTGGCGTTGCGCGGCCTCTGGCCGGGCCATATCGTCACGATATCGGCCTCCGCCGCAAGACAGGACATTCCGGTATCAGCAAAACTGCAACACTCGACCGCGAAGCTGCTCGAACGATGTTGGAGGTTCGTGCCGTTTCGCGGCGGTTCGGCGGGGTGGCAGCCGTCGATTCCGTCTCGATCGCTGTCGGCCGGGGCGAGATCGTTGGGCTGATCGGGCCGAATGGCGCAGGCAAAACGACGCTCTTCAACTGCATCGCAGGAACGGTCCGCCCGACAGGCGGGTCGATCCTGCTCGAGGGCGCGGCGATGGAGCGCGAGCCGGCGCATACGCGCCTCAGCCGAGGCCTCGGGCGAACGTTCCAGATCCCGCGCCCTTTCCCGCAGATGACACTGATCGAGAACCTGCTCGTCGCTGCGAAGAACCAAGTTGGTGAACGAATCTTCGCGAGCTGGTTCCGGGCTCGTGACGTCGCGCGAGAGGAACGCGCCAATGTCGATCGCGCAATGGCGCTTCTTGAATTCGTCACACTCGACCGACTGGCGCATGAACCGGCCCGCATCCTTTCAGGCGGGCAGCGAAAGCTCCTCGAGCTCGCACGCGCCATGATGGCCGATCCCGCGATCGTGCTGCTCGACGAGCCGGCGGCGGGCGTCAATCCGAGTCTCTGCGAGACGATCATCTCGCGCGTCGCTGAGCTCAATCGCAACGGTGTCGCGTTCCTGATCATCGAGCACGACATCAGTCTGATCGCGCGGCTTTGTTCACACGTCTTCGTCATGGCTGGCGGGCGTTTGCTTGCCGAAGGCCGCCCCGCCGAAATCGTCTGTGATCCGCGTGTCATCGATGCTTATCTCGGGGGACCGTCTTGAGCGTGGAAGCGCTGCTTCGCGTCGAAGGGCTGGTGGCCGGCTATGAACCCGGCGTGCCAATCGTACGGAGTGCAAGCATCGAGGTTGCGCCGGGCGAGATTGTCGCGGTCCTCGGGCCGAACGGCGCCGGCAAGTCGACGCTGATCAAATCAGTCGCGGGCCTGGTGCCCAAATTCTCCGGCCGCGTTTTTTTCGGCGGCACCGATATCACGGAGCTTGCAGCGCACGAGCTGGTCCGGCGCGGCTTTGCCTTCGTGCCCCAGACCGAGAACGTCTTCGCGAGGATGACGGTCGCCGACAACCTGGCGCTCGCAGCGGCGATCCTGCCGGCGCGCGAGCGTGCGGAGCGGGTCGGTAGCATGTACGCGTTCTTCCCGAGCCTCGCCGGGCGAAGCAGGATGCTCGCCGGGAGGCTTTCGGGTGGCGAGCGCCAGATGCTCGCTGTCGCGCGCGCGCTCATGGTGAGGCCGCGCCTGCTGGTCCTCGATGAAGCCTCGGCCGGCCTCTCGCCAAAGATGGTTGAGATCGTCTTCCTCCAGCTCAAGACAATCCGCGAGGCGGGTGTGACCATCCTGCTCGTCGAGCAGAACGTCCGCGCCGCGCTCGGCGTCAGTGACCGCGCCTATGTGCTTGTGGAAGGACAGAACCGACATGAGGGCCGCGCGGCGGATCTCTGGGGCGATCCGGCGGTCGCAGCGCTCTATCTCGGCGGTGCTATGCCGGGGGAGGGCTCGCAATGAACCTGCAGTTTCTCGTCGACGGCCTGCTCGTCGGAGCGATGATCGGCCTCGGCGCGATCGGTGTCTCGCTCACTTACTCAATCTTGGGCTTTGCGAATTTCGCGCACGGCGAATTCATTGCGTGGGGCGCCTACGCCGCGCTGGTTGTCACCGGAGCGATCGGCTTCCTCGTGGCGCCCGCGATGACGTCGATTGGGCCATTCTCGTTCGGCTGGCCGCTCCTCGCCGCAATGGTCATCGCAATGCTTCTGACCGGCGGCTTGGCACTTGCGCTCGACACCGTCCTCTTCAGCCGCCTCCGCAGGCGCGGTGACGCAATCATCATGGTTATGGCGAGCTTCGGCGCTGCGATGGCGCTCCGCAGCCTGCTCGAATTCATCTTCACCGGGCAGCCCGCCTATTTCAGCCGCGCCATCCAAATCGCGATTCCCCTCGGTGCCGGGATCCGCGCGACGCCGGACCAGCTCCTGGTCCTCGCGCTCGCATTGGTACTCGTCGTGACGATGTTCCTGGTCATGAGCCGGACGACCATCGGGCGCTCGATGCGAGCGGTCTCGGAGAACCCGGCGCTTGCCGCTGTCGTCGGGATCGACGTGAAACGGGTCATCCGCGCGACCTGGTTCCTGGGCGGGGCGCTCGCCGCCGCCGCCGGCGTCATGGTCGGGATCACCATCCAGATCCGGCCGTATATGGGCTTTGATCTTCTGCTGCCGCTCTTTGCTGCCGCAATCCTCGGAGGGATCGGAAGCATGCCGGGCGCGGTCGCCGGTGGCTTGATCGTCGGCATTGCGGAGGCCGCCTCGGTGCCCCTCGTCGGTGCGGGCTATCGCGGCGCCGTTGCGTTTCTTGTGCTGATCGCGGTCCTGATTGTCAGACCGACCGGGCTGTTCGGACGGCGCGAATGATCCTCGATCTTCTCGGCTACGCCGCGTTCTTCCTGACCACGGCGCTGACCTTCGGGCTGATCTGCCTCGGCCTCAATCTGCAATGGGGCCAGACGGGACTTTTCAACGTCGGCGTCGCCGGGTTTGTCGCAATCGGTGCCTACACTTCGGCGCTGCTCACTAGCCCTGCCGCAGTGGGCCGATTCGGCGGCTTCGATCTCCCGATCCTCGTCGGGTGGCTCGCTGCCGCGGGCGTAACTGGTGCAGCAGCACTCGCCGTCGGTGCGCTGACCCTCCGGCTCCGCGCGGACTATCTCGCGATCACCACATTCGGCGTCGCCATCGCGATACAGCTTGTCGCTCTCAACGCGCAGTCGATTACCGGAGGACCATTCGGCGTTGCATTCATCCCGCGACCGTTCGCGTTCCTGCAAGGGAACGCTCTTGCCTTTGACCTCGCCAATCTGGCGCTGGTCGGCGTGGTAATCGCGATTGTCTTCATAGGCCTCGAGCGGCTGGTGAGGGGCCCCTGGGGGCGCTTGCTCCGCGCGATCCGCGAGGACGAGGCCGCCGCCGCGGCGCTCGGCAAGAACGCCAACCGCTATCGCCTTCAGGCGTTTGTCCTCGGCAGTGCGATCATGGGACTTGCCGGGGCGATGCAGGGGCACTTCATCGGCTTCATCGCACCGGACAATTATCTCTCAGCCCTGACCTTTCAGGTCTGGGCGATGCTGATTGTCGGCGGTGCGGGCAACAACCGCGGCGCCGTGCTCGGCGCTGTGGTGGTCTGGGGCCTGTGGAGCACTTCAAGTGCCGTCATTTCGGCAACATTCCCGCCTGAGCAGCAGGCACGAGCCGCCTCGCTGCAGATCGTCATGATCGGGACTTTGCTCGCGGCGATCCTTGTGTTGATGCCGCGAGGTCTCCTCGGTGAACGAATGACCGTCTCCCGCTTTGTTGGGCGATCCACTCGCGGTTCGCGATAGTTGCCAATGACGTCTGGTTCTGGGCGCAAGGCGGACGGGCTCGGCGTGGAAGAGACTTCCGCTCTTGACCCCGGCCGTGTGAAAACGGACGAGTTGGGTAGTTCTCTCGTCGGGAAGACATTCAAAACGCCCGACGCGGACAGCAGGCGGCCTGACTGGACGAACGATTAGCGACCGCACTTGACGAGTGGAGTTTCTTCAGCAGAAACGCAGGCGAACTCTCGCCGACCTTTGGACTTCAGCTCCCAATATGACGATCGAGAACCGATAACTGGTCGCCAAAATGAGATTACGTCGGGTGATCAATGCGTCTGGCACCATGACCGCGCTCGGCGCATCCGCGGCTGTTCCCGAAGCAGTAAATGCCGCTTGCGAAATTCTGCCGCGGTTCGTGGAGATTGATGACTTGCAACGGGAGGCAAGCCGCGCAATCGCGGTCGCGACCGGCTCTGAGGCGGGCTTAATAACGGCCGGCGCTTCGGCGGGCGTCACGCTCTCCGTCGCCGGGGCGATGACCGGCAACGACCTCGACCGCGTGCATCGGCTTCCGAATTCGCGCGGCATGCCGAATCGCGTCGCAATCCAGCGGGGGCATCTGATCGACTACGGCGCGCCGCTCGACCAGGCGATCCGGATCGCAGGCGCGCGCGTCGTCCCGGTCGGCAAGGCGGCGCATGCGAAGCCGGAGATCTGGACGCGGCGCTCGACGAATCCGTAGCGGCGGCGCTGTACGTCGTCTCGCACCACACAGTGCAGGGCGGGCAGATCCCACTCGACCGGTTCGTCGCCGTCTGCAGACGCCGGAAAGTGCCCGTCATCGTCGACGCGGCGTCGGAATACGATCTCAAGGGCTTCATCGCGGCGGGCTCGGACATCGTCATCTACAGCGCTCACAAGTTCCTCGGCGGGCTGACCGCTGGGATCATGGCGGGGCGCAAGGATCTTGTCCGCGCGGCCTACCTGCAGAATCTCGGCGTCGGGCGCGGGATGAAGGTCGGCAAGGAAGGGATTGCCGGAGCGATCGCAGCACTCAAGGCCTGGAAGACGCGCGACCACGCGGCCGTCCGCCGCGCGGAGCAAGCGCGCGCGGCGCTGTGGATGCAGCGGCTCGGCGATGCAGCGGAGCTCAACGTCGCGCTTTCGCCCGATCCCACCGGAAATCCGATTACGCGCGTGCGCGTGCATGTCGATCCGGCCGCCGTCGGGACGAGCGCCTGGGACATGGCCGACCTCCTCGCCGAAGACGAGCCGGCGGTGATCGTCCGCGACGACGAGGTGGCGCACGGTTTTTTCGAGCTCGATCCCTGCAACCTCTCCGACGACGAAGCGGTGGAGGTAGCTGAGCGCATCCTGGCGGTGCTCTTGCGCACCAAGGCACGGCACCGCAGGGCGCTGTCATTCGCCGATTGGGCAGCGAAGCGGCGTGCCGAGCGTCTCGCCTGGCCCGACCGGCTGCGTCAGGGAAGACGGTAGCGCCGGGGCCGGGTGGCGATCACGCCCGAGGCGTAGGCGACAGCCTCCTGCAGCGCCTGCAGAAGCGCGGCGCCGCGCATCTCGGCCCTGATGAAGCCGGCGTTGAAAATGTCTCCTGCCCCGATCGAATCCGCGACCGCGATCTGCGGCGCCGCCGTGGAGGCTTCCTCATCGCCGCGCCAGGCGCTCGCGCCTTCCGGTCCGCGCTTCACGACGAGCGTCGCGTCACGGCCGAGGAGCCGGCGGACATTCGGAACGGCGACGTCGAGCGTGTCGGCACGGCCGAGAGCCAGCGCCTCTGCTTCGTTGATCAGAAGCACGGCAATTGCGCCGAGCCACGCGGCGAAATCCGCGCGAACCGCATCTGTCCAGCCGAAGGGCGGCCAGCCCGTATCGAGCGCAGTCCGGTAGCCCGCCGTCTTCAGCGCGGCGAGGATGGCGGGAAGCGCCGCGGCGAGCAACGGGCTCAGGAAGATCCCGACGAGGAGCGCTACCGACCCGTCCGGCGCGCGTTGCGGCAGGAAGGGGACCACATCGTCCGGGCCGAGCAGGTCGAGATGGCCGCGATTGGTGAAGAAGGTGCGCTCGCCGTTCGGATGCGCAATCCCGACGGAGACAGTCGTAGGAACAGCGGCCAATCGCCAATGCGCCGCTGCCTCGCCGAACGAGTCCTTTAGCCAATGCCCGAGCGTATCGTCTCCGGCGTTGGCGAGAAGCCGGGCCGGCACGCCGAGCGCCTCGAAGGCCAGCGCGGCGTTGCCGGCCGAGCCGCCCGCCCGCAGCTCGTAGTCCGGCAGCACCACCTCCGTGCCGGCACGCGGCCAGGGCTCCTGCGGTCCCATGACCATGTCGACATTGACATTGCCGACAATGACGACATGCGGCTCGCTCACGTTTCGCGCGTCACCTTTGAGGAACGGATCGGCTGCCCGACATTCATCACCCGGCCGGCGGCGACGGTGATGAGGAAACGCTGAAGCGTCGGCAGAACCGTCAGCGCGGCTTCTAGGCCACGGCACGCTGGAAACGCAACCGTCGTCGCGCCTTCTATCGGCGGTGCGCCGGAAAGGTCGAAAACGATCGTCGGGGATTCGCTCTCCACGCAGACCCTGGCAAGCGCAGCGGTCGAATCGGCTTGCGAACCCGGGCCGTCGGCGGCCCGCACGAACACGACGCCGAGCAGAGACCCGAGCGCCTCGACCGGCCCGTGCCGGAGCTGGCCGCCTTCCAGAGCGAAGGACGGCATGCGGGCCAGTTCCATCAGGCCAAGCGCACAAGCTTCCGCGATACCCTGCATCGCTCCGCGGCCGCTGAAGAACACGGCCCCAACCTCGGCGAGCTTCTCGATCGCCGCTTCAAGCGGCGCGACTTCGCTCCGCGTCGCGGTATCGACGATCCGGTCGTGCGGAAGCCCAAGCGCGTGAAGCACACGCGCGTGCATCGTGAGGCTGACATAGAGGCTCCGCGTTGCCGCGAAGGCCTTCTCCGGGCCGCCATGGGCGACGAGCGACGGCACGCTCTTCGCCAACGTCCCGGCGGGATCGAGCGTCAGCCCAAAGCGCGTTTCGTTGGCGTTCTTCCGCGCAAGGTAGGCGACAACTTCGCCGGAATCACCCGATTGCGAGGTGAGGAGAACTGTCGCGCCGTCGGCCGGGATCGGCGCGTTGAGCGCTTCAGAGACCGGGACCGCCGTCGCGTCGATGCCGGCGGCCCGGTAGGCGACCTCGGCGACGCGGTTGACGGCATGCGACCCGCCCATCCCGAAAAGCAGCAGGCGGCCGCTTCCACGCACGGCGGCAGCAATCCTCTCCGCTACCTCCGCGTTCCGAGCAAAGGATTCGCGGGCGTCGGCAGCCTGCCGGCTTATCTCGTCGAAAATCGCCGTGAGCGGCGTGTCGGAGGATTTTGCCATCGAACGTCGAACCAAGGAGAATTTGACATGGCGAGCCGTGAGGCTTCAGTCTTCTAGGCACCGGGGATCGGAGTGGGAAGCGGGCTGTGGACAAGGCGTCGAGCGACAAGACTGCGCCGTTGCTCCGGCTAGAGGGAATTTCCAAGCATTTCGGCGCGATCGAAGCGCTTCGCGATGTGAGCTTCTCCGTCAACCGCGGCGAGGTCGTCGCGCTTCTCGGCGACAACGGCGCCGGCAAATCGACCCTGGTCAAGATCATCGCCGGAGGTTTGGAGGCAAGCGCCGGCCGCATCCTTCTGGACGGCGAGGAGCGGCAATTCTCTTCGCCGAACGAGGCAAAGGCCGCCGGCATCGAGACCGTCTACCAGGATCTCTCGCTCTGCACGAACGTCGACGTCGTCGCCAATTTCTTCATGGGCCGCGAGTTGACGCGGCGCGTTCTCGGCATTCCGATCCTGCGCGAGCGCGACATGCAGGCGGAGACCGCAAAGGCCCTCGCCGCCGGCGGCACCCGCATCCCCTCGCTCCGCGTTCGCGTCGAGCACCTCTCCGGCGGGCAGCGGCAGGCGATCGAGCTCAACCGCTTCGTCCACTGGGGCGGCAAGCTGGTGCTGCTCGATGAGCCCTTCGCGGCGCTCGGCGTTGAGCAGACGCGCCGCGGTCTCGAAATGGTCGAGCGCGTCCGCGCGCAAGGAATCGGCCTGATGATGATCACACATGTGATGGCGCAGGCCTTCCAGGTCGCCGACCGCGTTGTCGTGCTTCGGCACGGGCAGGTCGCCGGCGACGTCGAAACCGAGAAAACCAGTCCGGACGAAGTGGTCCGGATGATCACCGGCGACATCGGGCGCAGCGCCGGCCGCAGAGTAAGTGAAGAAGAAGGGAGACGTACATGAAAACGCTGTTTCGATTGGCCATCGCGGCGGTCGTCGCGATCGGCTTCGCGGCGTCGGCGGGGATTGCCGCCGCGCAGGAGTCGAAGGGCAAGATCTACTATCTCGTCCCGACGCTGCTGGACGAGTTTCAGACGGGCTCGATCGACGCCATCACCAAATTCATGAAGGACGTCGGCTACGAAGTCGTCTCGCTCGACGGACAGAATCGTAGCGACCTGCAGCTCAATCAGATCGATGACGTGATCAATCTGAAGCCGAAGGCGGTTGTCCTCGCGGCGGTCGACTTCGATGCGGCGAAGACCGGCATCGAAAAGATGCGCGCGGCTGGAATCCCGGTGATGATCTTCGACCGTCAGATCACCTCAACGCCGTCGGACCTCACCTCCGTCGCCGGTACCGTCGAGATCGGCCATATCGCAGCGCAGGAAATCAGCCGCCTCCTGACCGAGAAATATGGCTCGGTGAAGGGCAAGGTGCTGCAGATCCTGGGCGATCCCGGCGACCCCTATACCCTGGATATCCAGAAGGGCTTCGAGGAGAAGATGGCCGCCAACCCCGATGTGAAGATCATCACCCATGCGGCAATGCAGTGGGAGGCGTCGAACGCCGGCAATATCGCGCAGGACCAGCTTCTGACCGATCCGGACATCGACCTTATCTTCGTGCACGCCGCGCATCTCGCGGTGGCGGTCGCCGCCGTGCTTGAGGCGCAGGGCAAGAAGCCGGGCGACGTCATGCTTGTCAGCTCGAACGGCGCGCCGGTCGGCCTCGACCTCATCCGCAAGGGTTGGGAACAGGTCGAAGTCGAGCAGCCGATGGTCGCCCAGGCGGCCGCGCTCGCTATGTTCGCCGACAAGGTGGTGAACAAGCAGGAGATCAAGCCAGGCCACTACAGCGTCACCGGGCTCGATTCCGAGATGACCATCGAATCGTGGGGTCCAAACATCAAGATCCCCGGCGCCGCGATCACCAAGGACAACGTCGACGATCCGAAGTTCTGGGGCAATTTGAAGCCGCCGACGGAGAAGGTGATGTCCGTCGAATAGCCTTGACGCCTCAACGCCCCTCATCTTGAGGTGCGAGCGTCGGAAAGACGCGAGCCTCGAAGACGTGCCACATGGTGCGTGGTTCGAGGCTCGCCGCTCTAGCGGCGAGCACCTCACTGTGAAGAGGTTGGTGGATCGCGCAAATGTTTGGAGCGTAGGGCAATGACCGGCGAGGCTGCAGACACCGCGCAATCCGGTTTGCCGCCGGCCCTGATCCGGTCGCGCGGCCGCAGCCTCGTCGAGTTCATCCTCGACAACCTTGTCTGGTTTATCCTGGTCGTCGTGCTGGCGGCGTTCTCGATCGCCATACCAAATTTCCTGCAGATCGGTATCCTTCTCAACATCCTCGAACAGTCGACCTTCGTCGGAATCATGGCAGTCGGCCTGTCGCTCACGCTGATCGCCGGCCACATGGACCTCTCGATCGAATCGGTGATGGCGCTCGCGGCGATGGTGACTGCGCTTATCTTCGGCACCGGCGGAGCAGGCGCCGGCTTCGCGCTCGATCCGCCGTGGCTCGCCTTCCCCGTTTCGCTCGCGATCGCACTCGCGATCGGCGCCATCGTCGGTTCGATCAACGCGTTCCTCGTCGTGAAACTCGGCATCAACGCCTTCATCGTCACGCTCGCCTCCTATATCTGGGGGCGCGGGCTGGTGGTGGCGCTGTCGGGCGGACGCTCGGTCTACGGGCTGCCGGATTCAATGCGTATCATGGCAATCGAGCGGCCCCTCGGCGTGCCTCTCCTCGCCTGGATGCTGATCCTCGTCTACATCGTCTTCGCGTTCGTGCTGACCAAGACGCCCTTCGGCCGGCACCTCATGATGATCGGCGGCAACTCGGTCGCTACGTTCCGCGCCGGCATCCGCGTCGGCCGCGTTGTCAGCGCGGCCTTCATCCTGTCCGGCGTGCTCGCCGGCTTTGCCGGCTGGCTGCTTGCGTCACGCACGGCCGGCGCGACCGCCAATCTCGGCATCGGAATGCTGTTCCAGGCCTTTGCAGCGGTCGTCATCGGCGGTGTCAGCCTGAAGGGCGGCCATGGCCGACTGTCGGGCGTCTTCGCCGGCGTGCTTCTGCTCAGTTCGCTGCAGACGGCGATCAACGTCATGGGTATGCCACCGCATTACACGCAGATGATCCAGGGCGGGCTGGTGCTCGCCGCCGTGCTTCTCGACACGTTGAAGACGACAATCCGCCGCCGTTACCTCTGACCGGAGAGATCGAAGCATGGGTGATAGGCTGAAGGGCCGCATCGCGATTGTTGTCGGCGCTGCGCGCGGCATCGGCGCGGGCATCGCCGAGCGTTTCGTCGAAGAAGGCGCGTCAGTGCTGATCGCCGACACGGAGGACGTTGCCGGTGAAGCGACGGCGAGGAGGCTTTCCGCGTCAGGCGCCTGCGCCTTCGTCAAAGCCGACATCAGCGAAAAGCGCGGCGCGGAAAGCGTTGTGGAGGCGGCGTTGAAGCAGTTCGGGCGCCTCGACATCCTGGTGCAGAACGCCGGCATCTATCCCTGGACTCTGATCGAAAACATCGCGGCGGAGGAATGGGACCGCGTGCTCGCGGTGAACCTGAAGGGCACGTTCCTCGCGGCGCAAGCGGCGCTGAAGCCGATGAAGGCGCAGCGCTACGGCCGCATGGTTTTCACCTCGTCGATCACCGGGCCTCGCGTGTCGAGCCCCGGCCACGGGCACTATTCCGCGTCGAAGGCGGGCATCAACGGCTTCATCCGCGCCGCGGCGATTGAGTTCGCCGGCTATGGCATCACCGTCAATGGCGTCGAGCCGGGCAACATCCTGACGGAGGGCATGCAGGCGCACCGCAGCGCCGATTTCATCGCAGGCATGGAGAAGAGCGTGCCGCTCGGCCGCCTGGGCACGCCACGCGACGTGGCGAATGCCGCGCTCTACCTCGCGTCGGACGATGCCGAATATGTCACCGGCACGACCATCATCGTTGACGGAGGGCAGATCCTTCCCGAGGGCAGCGACTTCAGAATCCTTCCGGGATCCCCGTAGTGTGAATGCCGCGAGCCGGCCCACACGGTGCCTGTTAGGCGATCGAGGGGCGGCATTCCGCCGCGGCGGCCTGGCGATGGGGTCGCGCGCACATATGATTCAATTGGTACAGCCGCTCGGGATCGAACCGAGGACCTTCGGATCCACAATCCGACGCTCTAACCAGCTGAGCTACGGCTGCACAGATTTGCCATATCGGCCCGGGCGGACCCTAGTTCAATCCGCCCGGCAATTTCAAGCAGAGAGGCAGGCGGGGCGGATAACCGGACGGGCGCAGCTTCAGCGGGCGGCCAGCGCTTGCCCGCCGCCCGGCCGCTCAGTCAGGCGCTTGCCGCCGATTGCGCCCGGCTCACACCCGCGCCACCCTTCTGGGTCGGGGCGAGGATCATGATCATCTGCCGGCCTTCGAGCTTCGGCGCGGCCTCGACCTTGGCCATTTCGGTCAGGTCGTCGCGCACGCGGAAGAGAAGCTGCAGGCCAAGCTCCTGGTGCGCCATCTCGCGGCCACGGAAGCGCAAGGTCATCTTCACCTTGTCGCCCTCGTCCAGGAACCGGCGCGCCGCACGCATCTTCACGTCGTAGTCGTGCGTGTCGATCGACGGGCGCATCTTGATTTCCTTGACCTCGACGGTCTTCTGCTTCTTGCGCGCCTCGGCGGCCTTCTTCTGGGCCTGGAACTTGTATTTGCCGTAGTCGAGGATCTTGACGACCGGCGGTTGCGAATTGGGAGAGATCTCTACGAGATCGAGGCCCGCGTCCTCCGCGAGGTGCCGTGCCTCTTCGATATCGACAACGCCACGGTTCACACCTTCGGTGTCTACCAGCTGAACCTGCGGGATTCGGATCTCGTCGTTGATGCGGGGCCCTTCCTTGACGGTGGGGGCGGCACGATAGGGTCGGCGAATGGTCAGTTCTCCTTACGTTGTTGCTGACAATGATAGATAGGCGGCGCCGTCGACTGCTGCCACCTCTGGCAAGAATCCGGTGAATCAACCCACAAGTCAACTCGCACGGGTCGTTTATCGTTTCGAGAAACTGTCCGAGCGGGCAGCGGGCAGGCGGTCGTAGAGGGCGAGCGTCCTCTGCTGCATCGCAGCGGTCGTGAAATTCTCAGCATGGCGGCGGGCGCGTTCCCCGAGCGCACGCCCCAAATCCGGCGAAAGGCCGAGCGCCGAGTCGATCGCAGCAGCGAGCGCCGCCGGATCGCCGGGCGGGACGAGCCAGCCGGTACGCTCCGCCTCCGGGACGCGCGGCGGCGTCAGCACCGTCTCTTCCGTCGCGCCGAGCGCGGTCGCGACGACCGGCAGGCCCATGGCGGCGGCTTCCATCGCCGTGCGGCCGAAGGCCTCCGCCTCGGTGGAGGCGACGACCGCAACATCGGAGAGCGCAAGCGCCGCCGGCGCATCGTCAGAGTGCCCGACGATCCTGACCCGGCCGGTAAGGCCGTGCGCCTCGGTGAGGGACTGAAGCTCACGGCGGTAGTCCTCACGCCCCTGTGCATCGCCGACGAGCACCGCAATCAGGTCGGCACGCCCCGCAAGCGGCGGCAGCGCGAGCGCTTCGATCAGAACGCGCTGGCCCTTCCATGCGGTCAAGCGCGCAAGCTGCAGGACGATACGCGCATTATCGGGCAGCCCCCAGGCGCGACGCAGCGCGGCACGGCGATCCTCGCCGACAGCTTGCGGATCGAAGCGCGCAAGGTCGATGCCGCGCGGGATCACGACGATTCGCTCCGCGGGCGTTTTGTAGCGCTCGCGGATCAGCCGGCCGGTGAATTCCGAATTGCCGATGACGCGATCGCCGGCCGCCATCACCGAATTGTAGAAGCGCTTCGCGGCATTCGTTTCGCCGTAGATGCCGTGGTACGTGGTCAGGAAAGGAACGCCGGTCAGCCGGGCGGCACACCACGCGGACCAGGCCGGCGCGCGGCTTCGTGCATGCACGATCTGGACCTTTTCGCGCCGGATCAGCGCGGCAAGCCGCATGACGTTCGCGGCCATGACCAGCGGATTCTTCGATCCGACAGGCAGGCGAAGGAGCACGCCGCCAGCTTTGGCGAGATCGGCCTCCAGCCGTCCGCCCTCGCTTGCCACAAGCGCGCGGTCCCCGCGCGCGGCAAGCGCGGCGGCGATGTCGATCGCCCCGCGCTCCGCCCCGCCCGTCTCAAGCGACGGAATGACCTGCAGCACTGTCAGCACGCGACGCGCCCGACTGGACGGTATGGACTTGACGGCATTTCGGGCTTCCCGCACCTCAAGCGTCGCATGGAGAGGCAGTCGCTGTTGGCAAGGAATAGGATGAGCCGCGCACTTTTGAAACATTTGACGGTCGGCGCAGACAGCGCGGCGCGGGAGATCGCGTTCATCGCGCGAACCGGAGGGACGCCGGGCGTCTTCTGGCTTGGCGGCTTTCGCTCCGACATGCAGGGCTCGAAGGCGGCGGCGCTCGATTCCTGGGCGGAAGACGAAGGTTACGCGGCCACGCGCTTCGATTATTCCGGGCACGGCCAGTCGGGCGGGCGCTTCGCGGACGGGACGATCTCGCGCTGGCTGGAGGAGGCTGAGGCTGTCTTCGACGCAGCGACCGACGGCCCGCAGGTTGTCATCGGCTCGTCGATGGGCGGGTGGATCGCGCTTCTTCTCGCCAAGCGCCTGCAGGAGCGGGGCGACGGCGAACGGCTTCAAGGCATGGTGCTGATCGCGCCGGCTGTCGACATGACCAAAGACCTGATGTGGGACGCGATGAGCGACGCGGAGAAGCGCCGCATCGAAGCGGAGGGATTGCTGGCGCAGCCGTCAGAATATTCCCGGGAGCCGGACATCATCACGCTGGCGCTGATCGAGGACGGAAAGTTGCACCTTTTCGGCGAGCACCCGATCGAGACCGGCTGCCCGGTCCACGTCATCCAGGGGATGCGGGACCCTGACGTGCCGTGGAGCCACGCGGTCAAGCTGATGGAGCGCTTCGCCTTCGACGACGCCGTTCTGACGCTGGTGCGCGACGGCGACCACCGGCTGTCTCGGCCGGAAGACATCGAGCGGATGATCCGCGCGGTGGCCGGAATGGTCGAGGAGTAGCCGGCAAACGCAGAAGCGGCGGAGCGTTTCCGCTCCGCCGCTTGCCACTGGACTGGAGGGTCTTGGTGGCTTTAGGCGAGGTAGGGCAGCGCCATGACGGCGGTCGAGACGGCGGTCAGACCGACAAAAGCCGCGGTGCGGATCGCCAGGTATTTTACGATGTTGGTCTTGGTCGTCATGACACGTCCCCCCGAAATTCGTGAGGGTGAATTAGCGCGCGGCGCGTTTCCGGCATCCGCCGTCACGGCCTGAAAAAGGTTTCGCCGACTTGCCATTTTGTTTCTCCGACCTCCAGCGAGGAAACAATCGACGGCGATCGAGGTTCCAGAACCCGCAGAGGATTCGACTTTTCCGGCGTTTCGTGTCACGGAACCGGCATGCCGACAGAGGTCAAAATCTGCGGGCTTTCCCAGGAGGAAAGCGTCGATTCCGCGCTTGAGGCCGGGGCCGATTTCGTCGGCTTCGTATTCTTTCCTCCAAGCCCGCGGAACATCGCGCCGGAGCGCGCCGCCGCCCTTGCAAAGCGGGCGCGCGGGCGTGCCGGAATCGTGGCGCTGACCGTCGACGCCGACGATGCGCTGCTTCGCGCGATCTCCGAATCCCTCCGCCCGGACCTTCTGCAGTTGCACGGTCGCGAAACGCCGGAGCGTGTCGCCGAGGTCAACGCGCTCTACGGCTGCGCGACGATGAAGGCGCTTCTCGTCGCGACCCGCGACGACCTTGCGGCCGCCGGAGGCTACGCCGCAGCAGCGCGCTTTCTGGTCGACGCCAAGCCGCCCAAGGATGCGACACGCCCGGGCGGCAACGCCGTCGCCTTCGACTGGTCGATCCTTGAAGGCTTCGCACCGGCCAAGCCATGGCTCCTTGCCGGCGGCCTTGGCCCCGACAACGTTGCCAATGCGCTGCTGCGCACCGGAGCGCCGGGCGTCGACGTGTCCTCCGGCGTCGAAAGCGCTCCGGGGAAGAAGGACCCTGACCTGATCCGCGCCTTCATCCGCGCCGTCCGCAGCTACGACGAGGCCATGCGGCGCAACTCGCTTCGGCCTGCGCAACGGCTGGCTGTCTGAGACAAACAATGATGGACGTTCCGCGACCCAACACCTACCGCTCCGGACCGGACGAGCACGGCCGCTTTGGCCTTTACGGCGGGCGCTTTGTCGCCGAAACGCTGATGCCGCTCGTGCTTGAGCTCGAAAAAGCCTACGAGGATGCGAAGCACGATCCGGCCTTCGAAAAAGAGCTGACCGATCTCGGCACGCACTACACGGGGCGGCCGAGCCCGCTCTATTTCGCCGAGCGGCTGACGCAGCATCTGCGCGAGGTCTCCGCCGCGTCCGGACGCAAGGGCGGCGCCAAGATCTATTTCAAGCGCGACGAGCTGAACCATACCGGCTCGCACAAGATCAACAACTGCCTCGGCCAGATGCTGCTCGCGCGACGCATGGGGAAGACGCGCATCATCGCGGAGACCGGCGCCGGCCAGCATGGCGTCGCCGCGGCCACCGTGTGCGCGCGCTTCGGCTACCCCTGTGTCGTCTATATGGGCGCGACCGATATCGAACGGCAGAAGCCGAACGTCTTCCGCATGAAGCTGCTCGGCGCCGAGGTCATTCCGGTCACGTCCGGCGCCGGCACGCTGAAGGATGCACTGAACGAGGCGCTGCGCGACTGGGTCGCCAATGTCGAGACCACCTTCTACATCATCGGCACAGCCGCCGGCCCGCATCCCTATCCGGCCATGGTGCGCGACTTCCAGTCGGTGATCGGCACGGAAGTGCGCGAGCAGATCATGGAGGCGGAGGGCCGCTTCCCCGACGCGCTTGTCGCGGCGATCGGCGGGGGCTCGAATGCGATCGGCCTCTTCCATCCCTTCCTCGACGACCGCGATGTGGCGATCTACGGCGTCGAAGCCGGCGGCCACGGTATTGAGGTCGAGAACGGCCACGCCGCTTCGATGACCGGTGGATCGCCGGGTGTGCTCCACGGCAACCGCACCTATCTGCTTCAGGATGGAGACGGACAGATCTTGGAAGGTCACTCGATTTCCGCCGGGCTCGACTATCCGGGCGTCGGGCCGGAGCATTCGTGGCTGAAGGACACCGGCCGCGTGACCTACGTGCCGGCGACCGATGCGGAGGCGCTCAACGCCTTCCAGCTCTGCACCAGGCTCGAAGGCATCATCCCGGCGCTCGAGCCGGCGCATGCGCTGGCGCAGGTGATCAAGCTCGCGCCAGAGATGGAGCAGGATCAGATCATCGTCATGAACATGTGCGGCCGCGGCGACAAGGACGTGTTCACGGTCGGAAAGATTCTGGGGTTTGAGCTTTAGAAGGCAGCGCGCCGTTCTGGGCGCCGCCAGACACCGCTGACGGCAGATGCCGATCCGTCAACGTTTCGGCCGCCTGAGTGACTTTTGCCTCTACGTGCCCGCTCACGCCGAGCACGGCCGCCAGGCCGATGAGAGGACCGAGTTCCAGCAGTACGGCTAACGCCAGGACCGCGAAGCGGGTGACGGGCTGCGAAAGGCGCATCGGAGCTCTCCCTTCAAAGGCGTGCTGAACGCCCGACGACAACCGCATCGAATGGCGCCTGCAATCGTCAAAGCTATTCAGCGCTCGCCGCGAAAGTTTGCCGAACCGGCGACTGAAGTGTCACGATTTGCTGCAGCCGGGCCGCTTTGCGACAACCGGATACAATTTTCCGGCACAGCGTCAGGCGGCCGCAGACACGGGAAGCCCGCCGAACCTCCGCTCACGCCCACGGAACGACGCGATCGCCTCCGCCAGATGCTCCGCGCCGAAGTCGGGCCACATCGTGTCGGTGAAATGCAGCTCGGCGTAGGCGCTCTCCCACAGCAGGAAATCGGAGAGCCGCTTTTCGCCGCTGGTGCGGATCAGAAGATCGACGTCGCATGCCTCGGTCCCGCCCGTCACAAGCCTGGCGAAGCCGTCCTGCGTGAGATCGTCGGGACCCGAAATGCGCGACGCTGCGTCGAGAATGGCGGCACGAGCGGAATAATCGATGGCGACGCGCAGATGGAGCCTGTCGCCCGACGCCGTCTCGCGCTCAGCCTGCGCGATCGCGTGGGCGAGCATCATTGGAAGCCTGTCGCGCCGGCCGATGACGTGAAGACGCACGCCGCTCTCCGCGAGCCTCGTAGTCTCGGCCGCGAGGTAGCGCCGAAGCAGGCCCATCAACGCCGTGACCTCGGGCCGAGGTCGGCGCCAGTTGTCACTGGAGAAGGCATAGAGCGTGAGCGTTCCGACGCCCTGCTCGGGCGCCGCCTCGACGACGCGCCGGATGGCCTCGACGCCCGCTTCGTGGCCCGCATTGCGCGGCAGGCCTCTGCGAAGAGCCCAGCGGCCATTGCCGTCCATGATGATGCCGACGTGGAGTTTCGGCGGGAGAGCACTTTGCATTGCAGAGTCCCTTTCGAAAAAAAATCAGGCGGGATGGACGCCGAGTCTGGACGGGATGGCTTCTGCGTCGCCGGCCGCCTCCGCCGCGTCGCGGACGACCTGTTCGAGAACACCCAGGTAATCGAGAAACCGGCGGCGGCCGCTCGCCGTCAGGCGGCAGCGTGTGTGAGGGCGATTGCCCTCGTAGCCTTTGGAGATCTTCACGAGCCCCGCGTCCTGAAGAACCTGCAGGTGCCGGCTCAGATTGCCGTCGGTCAGGCCGCAGAGCTGTTTCAGGTCGGCAAACGCCAGCCCTTTGGGATGCGCGATGAGCGAGGTCAGCACGCCAAGCCGGGCCTTCTCGTGGATGACCCGATCGAGCCCGTCATAGGAGAAGCGGGCGACGCCGCGATCACTCTTCGACATCGTCATATCCCGAAGCGAGATGGAGGGTTGCCGCCATCAGGAACTGGCCGACCACAAAGGGCAGGCCCATCGTCCACGGCGACAGCGTATGAGAGTGGGCCGCCAGCATCAGCACGGCGAACCCGACAACGAAATACCAGGCGCCGGCAAGCGTGGCACCGCGCGGCAGCGAGCGCACGGACGCAAAGATGCCGAGGCTGACAAGTACCTGCCACAGGCCGGGCAGCATCCAAAGACTCTCGGGCGCGAGGCGCACGAGAAGGCCGCCGAGGAGCACACCCGCGACGCCGGCCGGGAGGAACTGCTCGATCGCATTGTAGATCATCTGGTCGGCGAGGCCTGAGTGAAGCCTCTGCGAGCGCCCGCGCATCTCGATGCCGATGATCGCGCAGGAGAGGATGGCGGCGACAATCCAGCCGGCGAAGTACGTCAGCGGATGGCCGGTCGGGTCGTCGAGCAGGATCGCCTGCCCAATCGTCGTGACGAGCGCCAGGCCCCCAGTCGCGGCAAGGGCGGTCGGGCCGTAGCCGCGAAACGCCGTGCTCGCCGCGATCTGGCTACGGATCGCGAGGATGTCGGCCAAGGCTTTGTCGAGGTCACGCATGGTGCGCTCGCCCTCCGCACTTTACATTGCAAAGTATACATGAACGCAAAGCGATAGCAAGCTATGACGTGCGACTCGGAGGGGACGCGGGTCAGGACATGCGCAGATGGTAAATCCGGCGAGGGGATCAGCCGGCAATGCGGGAGTCGGCCTGCGGCTAGAACCACATGTCCTTCACGCATCTCCCGTCGCGCGGCAGGTCCTCGAAATTTCCGAGGCCGTCGAAATGGTCGATGAGCAAGGCGCCGACCTGGTCCGGTTCTTCAGCCGTACGCACGTTGACGGCGATGCGGCGACGTCCGTCCTTGTCGGGCGACATCGCGCGCCATGCGACGATGCACCCACAAGTCCCGCAGAAATGAAAGCCGATATTGGCGTTGCCTCTCGAATAGACCTGCGTCGGGCCGGTGACCTTAATCTCCTCGCCCTCGTGCCCGTAGATCCACAGAGCGCCCTAGCGGCGACAGACCGTGTAGTTGCACGCGGTGGCGCTTTCCACCGGCCCCTCGAAGGTCCAGCGCACCGCGCCGCAATGACAGACGCCCTCGATCATCTCCACCTCCGCGCGTCGGCGGCGCGGAGGTGCGCGCTCGCCTCTGACTTATCGCCCGGCATCCGCCGCTGCCGCTACTCGAAGGTGATACGCCCCTCCACCTTGGCGTCGACCTTCCCGGTGGCGGCGATGTAGTCGATGACGTCGCTCGCCATCAGCTTGCCGCCGCGGGCGCCGATGAGCACCTTGCCGCCCGCGAGCGCGGTGTAGCCGTCGCCGCCGTTCAGCATGAAGTCGTTCGTCGCCACGGTGTAGGTCGCCGCGAGGTCGAGCGGCTTGTCGCCGACCATCACCGAGACGACACGGCTTCCCGCAGGCTGCTTGAGGTCGGCGACAACCTTCAGGCCGGAGACCTGCGGGAACCGGCCGGCGCCATCCTCGACCTGGCTGAAACCATTCTCCAGCGCGTCGTGCACCTGCTGGCCGGTCACCTCGGTCACCACGGTGACGTTGCCGAAGGGCAGCTCCGTCAGGATGTCGCGGCGCGTCAGCACCGTGCCGGCGTCGTATTGCCTGTCGGCGCGGATACCGCCGCCATTGGTGATGGCGATGTCAGACCCGTTGGCGCCCCGCATGGCGTCGGCGATCAGGTCGCCGATAGCAGAACTCTTCGCTGCGCACGATGTTGCGGCGCGAATCGAGCGGGCCGACGGTCTTTCCGATCTCGACGTTCAGGCTCTTGTCGAGCTTCGCCTTGAAGTCATCGACAAGCTTCTGCGTCTCGGGATCGGGCGTGACGGTCCGCGTGTTGATGAAGCGGAACGACGGCTCCCAGGAAATGGAGCGCTTGCCGTCCTTCTCCGTGACGTTGACCGTCAGGTCGAGGGGAGCGAGATACTTCGCTTCGGTCGATGTCTCAACATAGGCGGTGATGCCGTCATAGCCGGTCATGTAGTCGTGGTCGTCGCCCGACATGATGACGTCGAAGGTATGGCTCGCCATGATGGCGCGGTCATAGGCGTGGTCGCCCTGGATCACGCCGATCACCAGATCGGCCCCGTCGGCGCGCGCGGCCTTGGCGCCCTCGACCGCCGACTGGACCGTGAAGCCGAACTTCCAGTCGCCGGGGCTCGACACCTCGGGCGTCGTGTCCTGCGCGACCGGGACGAGCGCGACCTTGAGGCCGGCGATCTCCTTCACGATCGTGCCGCCGAGGCCATCGATCGGGCTTCCGTCGGCATGCGTCACATTGATCGCGGCCCAGGGGTATTTCGACATCTTCACCTTCTCGAGGAAGTTGTCGGGGCCGAAATCGAATTCGTGGTTGCCCGGCACGGCGATATCGAACGGTACGAGGTTGGTGAGCTCGATGGTGTTCGCGCCTTTGTCGAGGCCCGAAAGAAGCGAGGGCGACAGCATGTCCCCATCGAAGACGTAGAGCGTGTTCGGATTGTTCGCCTTTTCGGCCTTGGCCACGGCATTCAGACGGGCGAACCCGCCCGCGTCCTTGACGCCGGCGAAATTGTAGATGTCACCGACGCCGAGGATGGTCAGCTTCACCGTCTCGGCCTGCACCGGCGAAAAAGCAGCGGCGCAAAGCGCGGCCGCACCGGCGAAGATGCCTGCAATCCTGACGAGGCGTTTGGACATTTTCAGGTCTCCTGATCGCGGGAATTCATCATTAGGCGAATTGACCGTCATTTTTATCACAGCAGAATACGCCCGTCCCGGCGGCGGCGCGACCCGCGGCTGAAAGCGCGCCGGGGCGAGAGCCACCTTTTACCGGCACGCCCGAGTGTGATACCGACCCCCATGACCCGCATCGACCGTCGTTTTTCCGCGCTGAAGAAGGCCGCAAGGCCGGGGCTGGTGACGTTTGTCACCGCCGGCGACCCGGACATCGAGACGTCGCTCGCGATCCTGAAGGCACTGCCCGGCGCCGGCGCCGACGTCATCGAGATCGGCATGCCCTTCTCCGACCCTATGGCCGACGGACCGGCGATCCAGGCTTCCGGCCAGCGCGCGCTTCGCGCCGGCCAGACGATGGTGAAGACGCTTCAGATGGTGCGCGCCTTCCGCGAGGCCGACGACGACACGCCGATCGTCCTGATGGGCTACTACAATCCGATCTACATCTACGGCAACGAGCGCTTCCTAGCCGACGCCAAGGCGGCCGGCGTCGACGGGCTAATCGTCGTCGACCTCCCGCCGGAAGAGGACGAGGAGCTTTGCCTGCCTGCGATGAAGGCGGGGCTGAACTTCATCCGCCTCGCCACGCCGACCACCGACGACAAGCGCCTTCCGGCGGTGCTCAGGAACACGTCGGGGTTTGTTTACTACGTCTCGATCGCCGGTATCACCGGCACGAAGTCACCCGACAGCTTCCGCGTCGCGGAGGCGATTGACCGGATCAAGCGGAATACCGATCTACCTGTCGCGGTCGGTTTCGGCGTAAACACGCCGGCGCAGGCGGCAGCGATCGGGCGCACCGCAGACGCCGTCGTCGTCGGCTCCGCGCTCGTCAGAGCCATCGAAAAGAGCCTCGGCGCGGAGAACCGCGCGACGGCTAACACCGTTGTTGCAGTGACCGATCTCGTGGCGGCGCTCGCCCAGGGCGTGCGCGCCTCCCGCCTGATGGCGGCTGAATAGAGGGTTTTGGGTTGGCAAACTGGATCGAAAACGTCGTCCGCCCGCGCATCCGCTCGCTGTGGACCAAGCGCGAGACCGCCGAGAACCTCTGGGTCAAATGCCCGGAGACGGGCGAAATGGTGTTCCACAAGGATCTCGAAGCCAACCAGTTCGTCTTCCCGAACTCCGGCTATCACCAGCGGGTCGATGCGCGCACGCGTTTCCGTCTCTTCTTCGACGACGCGCGCTTCGACACGCTGCCCTTGCCGCAGGTTCCGGTCGACCCGCTGCGTTTTCGCGACGAGCGTCGCTACACCGAGCGACTGAAGGCCGCGAAGGCAAAGACTGGTCTTGAAGACGCGGTGCTGCTCGGCACCGGCGCCGTCGATGGCGTCGCCCTCGTCGCCGCGGTGCAGGACTTCGATTTCATGGGTGGCTCGCTCGGCATGGCGGCGTCGGAGGCGGTCATCGTCGGCGCCGAGGCTGCTATCGAACGCCATCAGCCCTACGTGGTCTTTGCCGCATCGGGCGGCGCGCGCATGCAGGAAGGCATCCTTTCGCTGATGCAGCTGCCGCGCACCACGATTGCCATCGACCGGGTGAAGGAAGCCGGGCTTCCCTACCTCGTCGTGCTCACCAACCCGACGACCGGCGGCGTCACGGCGTCCTACGCAATGCTCGGCGACGTGCATATCGCCGAGCCGGGCGCGCTGGTCGGCTTCGCCGGCCCGCGCGTCATCGAACAGACGATCCGTGAAAAGCTCCCCGACGGCTTCCAGCGCTCCGAATATCTGCTCGAGCACGGCATGGTCGACATCGTCGTGCATCGGCACAAGCTGCGCGAGACGGTCGCGCGTCTCTGCCGGCTCCTGATGAAGCTGCCGCCTGCCAACCATCCGCCGCTCGAACAAGGTTCGGGGAACGGCGCTTGGAATGGCAGCGGCAATGGCGCCGGCGAGCCGGAGGCGACGCCTCCAGATGCGGATCAAGCGCCCGCCCCCGCCAACTGACGCCCATGTCGGAACTCGATAAGCTGCTGGAGGTGCTCGGCACGCTCCATCCGCGCAAGATCGACCTGTCGCTCGGGCGGGTCGAGCGCCTTCTGGAGCGCCTCGGGCGGCCGCAGGACCGCCTCCCTCCGGTCATCCATGTTGCCGGCACCAACGGCAAGGGCTCGACGATCGCGTTTCTGCGCGCGGCGCTCGAAGCCGCCGGCAAGAAGGTGCACGTCTATACCTCGCCGCATCTGGTGCGCTTCAACGAGCGGATCCGGCTCGCGGCGGACGGCGGCGGCAAGATCGTCGACGACGCGCTCCTGATCGCGGCGATCCACGAGACGCTCGATGCGAACGGCGGCGAATTCGATCACTTTCTTCGAGGTGACGACTGCCGTCGCCTTCCACCTTTTTGCGACGCGTCCGGCGGATTTCTGCCTGCTTGAAGTTGGCCTCGGCGGGCGCTTCGACGCCACCAATGTCGTGGAGCATCCGCTTGCGGCTGTGCTCGCTTCGATCAGCCACGACCATGCCGAGTTCCTCGGCACCGACCTTGCCGGCATCGCGGGGGAGAAAGCGGGTATCCTGAAGCGCGGGGCGCCCGGAATTGTGGCGCCGCAGAACCAATACGCGCTGGCGATGATCGAGGTGGAGGCAAAGGCCGACGGCGCGCCCCTCTTCCGGCACGGAAGCGAATATATGGCGTTCGCCGAACGCGGCCGTCTCGTCTATCAGGACGACGCGGGTCTGCTCGACCTGCCGCTGCCGCGGCTTGCCGGGGCGCATCAGGTGGAGAACGCCGGACTCGCCGTCGCGACGCTTCGGGCCGCCGGCATCAAGCTGCCGCCATCCGCGCTTGAGGCCGGGCTTGCCAATGCCGACTGGCCGGCGCGCATGCAGCGGCTTCGCTCTGGTCCACTCGTGGATCTGGCGCCGGCGGGCTCCGACATCTGGCTCGACGGCGGGCACAACCCGGGCGC
Organism: uncultured Alphaproteobacteria bacterium; assembly: GCA_963805325.1. GTDB lineage: Bacteria > Pseudomonadota > Alphaproteobacteria > Rhizobiales > Afifellaceae > DASWJZ01. Next base: position 306,162 of record CAWDTS010000022.1, read on the forward strand.
AAGCGCGGTGATCGCGCAGGCCTTTGCGGAGATCGAGGATCGCGATCCGCGTCCCCTTGTCCTGATCACGGGCTTGCTGACGACCAAGGACCCGGCCGGCTACTTCGGTCCCTTCGCAAGCCTCGCCCGCCACGCGATGACGGTGCCGGTTCCGGGCAGCGAAGCCGGCTTCGATCCCGCGGCGCTTGCCGAGATCGCCATGGCGTCGGACGTGCCGGCGCGCCCGTTCGCAGACGTGGCCTCGGCACTAAAGACGCTCAGCGCCGAGCAGGACGACGAAAAGCCGCCGCGCATCCTGATTTGCGGCTCGCTCTATCTTGCCGGCGAAGTCTTGAAGGAAAACGGCCCGCTGCCGGAGTGAGAGACACCCTTCGCGGGCGGCCCTCTCCCGTTTGTGGAGAGGGTCAGGCACCTGGGGCCTTAGGCAGCGGCGTTCTGGATCCACTTCTGCAGGTCGCTCTTCGGACCCGCGCCGACCTTCATGTCGACCGGCTCGCCGTTCTTGAAGAGGATCAGGGTTGGGATCGAGCGAACGCCGTATTTGATCGTGGTCTGCTGGTTCTCGTCGATGTTGAGCTTGACGATCTTCACCTTGCCGTTGAGCTCACCCGAAAGCTCCTCAAGATGCGGCGCGATCATCTTGCAGGGGCCGCACCACTCCGCCCAGAAATCGACGACGACCGGCTCTTTAGAGGCAAGGACGTCGGTGGCGAAGTTGCTGTCGGTTACGGCGTTGGTCATGTCTGTCTCCTGGGAGAATCCGTCGCCTGAAAGGTAGGAACCCGACCCCTCCCGGTCAAGGAAACGGATTAGCGCGAATCGCCAGGCCTTCCAAAGCCTGTTCCATGGCGGGGGCCGGGATTGGCATGACCCTCGGCGTTCCGCCCGCGCCGGTGAAGACGAGGGTCGCCGAAACGGCCTCACCTGGGTCCATCGCCATCAGAAGCCGGCGGTAGAGCGCCATCTGAAGGATGTAGGCAGGGTCGATCTCGGCGGGGGTGGCCGGAATCTTCCGGTCGGTCTTGAAGTCGGCAAGATGCCAGCCGGCCGAGTCGCGGGCGAGCCGGTCGATCCGGCCGCTGACGGCATAGCGCCCCTTGTCGGTCGCCAGCTCCCCGACGATCGCCACCTCGGAGCGGCTGTCGGGCGCAAAGAAGGGTTCGAGCGCCGGATCGGCAAGTACGGCCTCAGCTTCGCGGCGGATCGCGCTAGCGAGCGGCGGGTCATCCGCCAGCTCGCCGGCAAGGAGCCGCTCAGCGGCCTGTGCACGGTCCGATGCGGTGACGCGCGGCAAAATTTCCAGCAGCCTGTGCACCAGGATGCCGCGCAGGCGCGCGGCGTCTCCGGGTGCGGAGGCGCCACCGACGGCCGCAGGAACCGGGTCAGGCTCCGCAAGCGCTCCCGAGGGGCGAAGCGGCTCCGGCGCCCGGGGCGGTGCGAGCGCGGGCGTGGTCGAGCCACGCCGGTATCTCGGTCGGCCCTTCTTCGGCCTCCGCCGCCTTGCCTTGGGGCTCAACAGACGGGCGCTGCTCGACCGGCCACCTGAACGGCCCGATGAGTTCGCCGTCTTCGCGTTCGACCTCTTCGGGAACGAGGGCATCCGCGACGATCGTGTACCACGAGCGCGGCGGAGGCCTGAGCAGCCTCACTCCCGCGACGTAGAGGACGTCTCGCGCGCGCGTCATCGCGACGTAGAGAAGACGCAGATATTCGCTCTCCGTCTCGCGATCCTCGCGCTCGTCCGCCTGCCGTTGCAGCTCGGAGGCCTCGGCCAGGTTGCGCCGCCAAAGGAAAGCAGGGTCGTCGCGATCGCGGCCGATATCGACCAGCGGCTTTCGAAGCGCGGGCACGACCGCCGCGCCGCCGGTGTCGGCGAGGAAGACAATGTCGGCTTCAAGACCCTTCGCGCCGTGCACGGTCATCACGCGCACGCCGGCCGCCGCCTCCTCCGTCTCGCGCCTGATGTCGCTTTCGTTTGCGCGGATGAAGCGAAGAAATCCGTGCAGCGACGGCGGCTCGGTCGCCTCATAGGCAAGCGCCTGGCTCAGGAACGCGTCGAGCACGTCGTCGACCTCGCCGCCGAGCCGCGCGCGGAAAAGGCGACGGCCATGGTCGGGGCCGAGGAGAGTTGCGAAGAAGCGGAACGGCGTGACCCGGTCGGCCATGTCGCGCCATCCGCGAAGGCGCGCCGCGATCCGCGCATAGGGCCCGTCGCTCGCGGCACTGAGCGCGCGCCACAGGCTTGTGCCTCCGCGGTCCACCGCGAGGTGCATCAGCCCATCCTCGTTGAGACCGAGAAGCGGGCTCTTCAACGCCGCCGCAAGCTGAAGGTCATCGTCGGGGAGAAGCATCACGTCGGCGATCGCGAGAAGGTCGAGCACGGCGATGTGCTTCGACACGGCGATGCGGTCCGTCCCCGCCGTCGCAATGTTGCGGGCGAGGAGCGCGCGATTCATCGCTGCCGCGAAGGCATCGCGGCGGCGAACGAGCACGAGAATGCCGCTCTCGGTGACGCGTTTGCCGGACGGGAGCACGGTGCCGATCAGCCGCTCGATCTCCGCGGCGATGTTTTGGGCGAGATCGGTCTCCGCCGCGCTCGGCGCGGTGTAGTGCTCCGTCCAGTCCTCCGGCTCCTCGCGCTTCTTCCTCGCCACACGCGGCAGGAGCACGACCTGCCCGGGCTCGCGCGGGCGGTTCGTGGCATGCGCCGAATAGGTCGAGGACGTGATCTCGGTCGCCAGCGCCTTCTCGAACACCCTGTCGACCGCAGCAAGCACTTCGTGCGTGGAACGGAAGGAGAGATAGAGCGAGGTCACGACGAGCGACTGCTGCGCCTCGGTGATGCGCTTCTCGAAGAAGTCCTGCATCTCCTTCAGCATCGCCGGCACCGCGCCCTGGAAGCGGAAGATCGACTGCTTGTCGTCGCCGACGACGAAGATCGTGCGCCGCGCGCGCGCCGCGCCTTCGCCGGAGAAGAAGTCCTCGGCGATCGCCTTCACCACCGTCCACTGATCCGCGCTCGTGTCCTGCGCCTCGTCGACGAGGATGTGCTCGATGCGGCTATCGAGCTTGAACAGCACCCATTGCGCGGCGTCGGAGCGCGAAAGAAGGTTGCGCGTCTTGACGATCAGGTCGGAGAAGTCGAGCGCGCCAGCGCGCCGCTTCGCCTGCTGATAAGCCGCGAGGATCGCGTCGCCGACAATGAGCAGCGCCGCGGTCTCATCGTAGGCGCGAACGAGGCCGAGGCGCGCGAGCAGACGCGAGAAGACGCTCCGCCTTCCGCAGTGAAGTCGTCTTCGAGTTCGGGACGCTGCGCCGCGAATAGCCTTGCTGAAGCGAGTCGTCGCGCTGCGCAGCTTCAGACCGGACGAACCGTCCTTCGTCAGGAAGAAGCTCTGGCGCTTCTTCGATTCCGAAGCTGCATCGGCGGCGTCCGCAACAGCCCCAAGTTCCACGCCCGCGGCGCGATCATTCTTCCCCGCCGCGCCAATGAGCTCGGCGGCGAGACCTGTGCAATCTGCACGGCTCCATCTCGGCGCATCGCATATCGCGCGGCATACGGAGTCTTCGCGTCTCATCGTCCGCGAGGCCGAGGCGCGTTCTGAGATCGGCGAGCACATCGTCGATGCCGCCCGCTTCGCCGTCTGACCGCAGCGTTCTCCATCCAGCGGCGGAGGTCGTCGCGCTTGGCGATCAGCGCATCGAGGGCCCCGCCGATCTGCTGGTCGGCGGTCCCAACCGCGAGCCGGCGGACGGCCTCGCCGAGCGGCGAGCCGGGCGCCGAAGCCGCGCGGTTCATGACCTCCTCACGCGCCGCGGCAAGCGCCGCGGCCGTCGCGGATTGATCCATCACCTGAAACTGGCCGGGGACGTTGGCCTCGAACGGAAAAGCGTGCAGCAGCCGCTCGCAGAAGGCGTGGATCGTCTGGATCTTGAGCCCGCCCGGCGTCTCCAGGGCCTTTGCGAAAAGCCGTCGCGCCTGGCGCATCTGCGCGACGGTGGGCGGCGCGCCTTCAAGCTCCGCGATGGCAGCGCCGAGCGCCGCATCGTCGAGGCTCGTCCACGCACCGAGATCGCGGAACACACGGCGCGACATTTCGGCAGCCGCGACCTTGGTGAAGGTCAGGCAGAGGATCGCGGCCGGATCGACGCCCGAGAGAAGCAGCCGGATCACGCGCTGCGTCAAAACATGCGTCTTGCCAGCGCCGGCATTGGCGATCACCCAGGCTGACGAGCCGGGATGCGAAGCCTTGCGCTGGTTGGCGCGCGTCCGGTCGAGATCAGGAGCCGACGGAGATGGTCCGACATCGTCGTCCTCCTGGTCGGTCATGATCCATTCGGAGATGCGCGCCAGATGATCGTAGTCGCCGACGTAGGTGCGGCGCGGCTTCGGCACCTTGTTGGAGAGATAGAATGCTTCCGGCTTCGCGAAATACGCGATGAGATCGCGCAGCCGCTGTTCCGTTGTGGCAAGCGTCTCGGCGAGCGTGGAGTCCTTCGACTCCGTGCGATCGGCGCGCTCGTCCTTGTCGGCGCGGCCGGCGAGCCGATAGTAGACGATGCGACTCGTCTCCATTGGCTCCAGGCCCTCGAAACCGCCGGCGCGCGCAATCAGCGCTTCGAGCGGAAGCTGCGGCGAAAGCGAGCGCACCTCACGCGGCGAGGGCGGTGTCCCGGTCTTGTAGTCGATGATGGCGAGCGTGCCGTTGCTCAGGACATCCAGGCGGTCGGCGCGGGCGGAAAGCGTGAAGTCCGGCGTCACCTGCCATCGTGCCCTTGCCTTCGACGTGGCGCGCGACGACGACGTCACCGAACTCCGCCTCCGTCGCCACGAACCAGCGGGCGATCTGCTCGAAGCGCGGCCACCACAACGCGACCAGCTCGGGGAAGTCTTCGTAATCCGCAAAGGCCGCGCGTCCGATCTCAAGAAGCCGCGCCAACGCATCAGCGTCGAACGGTCCGTTCGGACGCTCGCGCACGAACGCTTCGAGGATGTCGTGGACGATATTGCCGCGCTCGCGCGCATCGGGAAGCTTCGCCAGCGGCTCGAAGGGGCGGAGGTTCAGCACGCGCTCCGCATAGATCGCATAAGGGTCGCGGATCAGCGTCTCGATGCGTGTGGCCGAAAGCCGGGTCGGGCGCTTTTCGACGGGTGGTGAGGGTCGCGGGCGCACCGGCGGGTCGGATCGTCTCGGCGCGGTCGAGCCGATGCGTGAAATTGAGATATCTCTTCCCGCGCGTCCGCATCGCGTCGCCGAGGTCCTTGCCGGCATGCGCTGTCAGCCTTTGCAGCCAGCGCGATGCGACTTTCGGTTCTCCATCCTGGCGGTCGGCGCGCGTCAGCCATACTTCGGCGTGGCCGAGCGCCTGCGCGAAATCGTGCGCGGCGAGCCCGATGCGGCGCTCGGGAGGCTCGAGCGAAAGCGCCTCCCGCATCGGCCGCGAGAGCAGCGGGTCGAGCCGCGTCTGCGCTGGCCATGTGCCTTCGTTAAGGCCGCCGAGCACCACCCTGTCGACGCTCTGGAGCCGCGCTTCGAGCGCGCCCCAGATATGGACGCGCGGGTCGGCGCCGCCGCGGCGGCGCACCGCGATGCGCTCGATCAAGGCGGCGAAGAGCGCCGGATATTCGCGCGGCATGATTTTTGGGCCGGCGTGCGCGCTCGCCTTCAGCTCGTCGAAGGCGAGCGCCAGCGCATCGCCGGCTTCGCCGGAAAGGAGCGCTTTCCCCGCCGCTTGCCCCACTGCTTCGAGATGCGCGTCGACCAGGGATTGGAGCGCCGCAGGCGCTTCGGCGTCGCGCAGGCGCTCCAGCGGTCGAAGCGCTTCCTCGGCGCGCAGAGCCAGGTCTTCGGCGTCATCCCAGTCGGAGGGAAGGAGCCCGGATGCCGCGGTGCTCGGATAGGTGTCGCCGTCGTCCGGCTCTGCGAAGCGCGCCGCGCGGAGCGTCGCGAGCGCGTGACGCAGTGTCGCCATGCCGGGCTTCAGGCGCGGGCCGCGCAGGACGGCGCGTTCGAGAGCGCGCGCCGCGCGATGCGCCTTCTTCGGCTCGTCGCCGAAGGCGACAAGCGGATGCTTGAGCAACGCAAGCAGCGTCTCCGCCTCCGCGCCGTTCAGCGCGGTCTCCGCGACGAGCCGCGCGAAAATGCCGGGCGGCGTGCGGCCGAGCGGACGGCCGGCGGAATCGTCGACATCGATCCCCCAGCGCCGAAGCTCCACCGCGACGCGGCGCGCAAGTCCGCGATCCGGCGTGATCAGCGCGGCAACGGTCTCGGGCTCCTCGGTCGCCTCGCGGAGGAGAACGGCGACCGCAAGCGCTTCCTCGCGCTCGTTCGCGGCCTCGACGATGCCGATCCTCGTGACGGCCGCGCGCTTTGTTTCGGCCGGAAGCGCCGCCGCGCCGGCCCAATGCTCCGTCGTCTCGGCCGGGCGCATCGCTTCGGAGACGAAACGATCGCGGGATTCCAGCTCCGCCGAGGCCGTTCCGAGCGGAGCAATGTCGGTGCGGTGGACGCCGAAGCCCGCGAGAAGGAGCTTGAGCCCGTATTGCGGATGGCCCGCAGCAGCCGCCGCCGCGCCGCCGATCGCCTTCCACGCGTCCTCGTCGAGCCCCTGGTCCAGACCAGGCAGGACGACGGCGCCGTTCGGAAGATGCGCGATGGCCTTCAGAAGCTCCGCCGTCGCCGGAACCGAGCCGGTGGAGCCCGCGGCAATCACCGGCGCGGGCGAACCGTTCTGCGCAAGGCGGTTCGCCTCGGCACGGATCGTGGCGTCGCGGCGCACGCCCGGATCGATCACTCCGCGCGCGGCGAGGTAAAGGGGCCAATGCTCGGTGACGACACGCAGGAATTCGCGGGTGATCCGCCAATACTCGGCGAGGTTGTCGGGCGCCGCGTCGAGCAGGCCCCGCCACGCCGAGGGCTCCATGCCAACCTGATCGATCAGGCTCGCCAGCGAAGCGGCGAGCCGCGCCGCATCGGCGGGCGATGCCGGCACCAGCATCTCCTCGTCGGGGAAGCCGGCAAGCCGGCGCACTTCTGCTGCCGACCATCCGTGCACAAACTGCGTCAGCACGAGCTGGCGCTCCATCGCCGGCACCGCTGGCGGGAGTTCCGGCGCTTCCATGTCGAGACCGGCTTCGTCCTCGTCGATATCGCCGAGCGTACGGATGCGCGGAAGGAGGAGCGGTCGCCCGAGCGCCTTCAGGAACTCGGCGCGGATGGCGCGCGCAGCGCGGCGCGTCGGCAGATAGAGCGTCACGTCGGCAAGCGCGAAGGGCGCGCTCGCGTCAAACCCCTCGATCAGCCTGCCGTCGAGGAGCGCAGAGACCAGCGTCTCAAGGAACGGCGCACCGGGGGGGATGGTGAAGACGTTGGGGCGATCCATGCGTCCGCCTCAGGCCGCGCTTTCCGCGATGGCCGTCTCAGCGGGGGCAATCGCTGCGGGGCTCTCAACATTGATCCAAAGCCCGTCGAGGCGGACGCCGAAGAGCCGCCCCGCCGCAATCGCCCGATCGAAAAGCACATTCAGTGAAAAGGCGCCTTCCGGCGCGGCATCGAAGAGCGCGTGGCGCGAGGATGGCTGCGCCGGCATAGACGAAAGGCGCGACCTGACGCTCCAGCCGGCGCGAGAGGGTGCCGTCCTTCGCAAGCACGAAGTCGCCGCGGCCCGAATAGCCGACAGAGCGCACGGTCGAAGCGAGCAGGAGCAGGGCGTCCATGCGGCTCCCGTCCCATGCCCCCGCAAGCCAGAGAAGATTGGGGCGCACGCCTTCGATCCAGAAGGAATCGGAATTGCGAAGCAGAAAAGGGCCATCCCCGAGAAGGGGAAGCGCGCGCTTGATGCCGCCGCCGGTTTCAAGCCTCTCGTCGCGCTCGTCGGATATGACGATCTTCGGGGCGCTTCGCGTCCGAAGATGCGCCTCGATCTTGTCGGCGAGGTAGTGGACGTTGACGACGGCCGTCTCGATACCCGCCGTTGCCAGACCGTCGAGGCAATGGTCGATCAGCGCGCGGTCGCCCACCCGGACAAGCGGCTTCGGAACGGTCTCGGAGATCGGCCGCATGCGCCTGCCTTCGCCCGCCGCCAGCACCATCGCGGTCCGCGGCGCCGCCTGCGGCGTGACCATCCTTCTCGCTCCATTCGTTCAGAGGTAGGGCCGTTCAGAGGTAGGGCTCATACCAGAGGCGCATCCCGGAAAGAACCGGATCGGCGAGATTGCGGCGAATGAGCGCTTTCAGGTGCCCGCGGTGCCGCTGATAGCCGGGCTTTCCCTCGGAGAGCGCGAGCCGCGTGAAGATGCCGAGGACCTTGGTTGCACGCTGCAGGGCGAGTACCGCGTAGGCGGTTGCAAAGCCGGTCGCATCGAAATCCGGGTCTCGCGCCCTGCGGCCTTCGATGTAGCGCGCCTTCAGCCGCGCCTCATCGTCCGCGCCAATCGGGACGCGCGCATCCTGCGCCAGCGACGCGACGTCATAGGCCGGATGGCCGATCAGCGCGTCCTGGAAATCGACGACGCCGACGCGCGCGATGCCAAGCTCGCCCGCCTGCCAAAGAATGTTGGGTGAGTGGAAATCGCGCATGACCCAGATCGTGCTCGCCGCGTCGACCTTGTCGAGAAGCCGCGACCAGTCGGACAGGAAATCGTCGCGGCGCTCCGGCGGGAAAGCCGCCTCGCCGCCCTTGCCCCCGAACCAATCGGGAAAGAGCGAGATCTCGACAAGGAGCGCATCCCTGTCGTAGCGCGGCATCACATAGCGGTCGCCGCCGGGAAGCGCCGCTTCCTCCGGCCACGGTCGACCGTGCATGTAAATGAGGAGATCGATCGCGGCTTCGTAGCGCTCGATGATCGGCGCGCCTGCCGCGTCGAGCACGCCTTCGTCACCGAGGTCTTCCACCAGAAGCAGGCCCGACCCTAAGTCGGCGGCGCGAATCTCCGGCGCTCGGATCCCGGCGCGCCGCAGCGCGAGGTCGATCGCAACGAACGATTTCACGTCGAGTGCGCGATGCGCGACGCTGTCATAGGAGCGGCCGTCATAGATCCGCGGCCCCTCGCTGCGCGCCGGCGCGTTCATCAGGATCGAGGTCTTTCCCGAAGAGACGACGCGCTCGAAGGCGCGCGTCGATGCGTCGCCGGCTAGCGGCATGCGCGTCGAGCCGGCAAGGCCGCCCTCGTCGAGGAAGGCGCGGATGCGCGCGGTTCGCGCAAGCCGAGCGGGCCAGCTTCCGCGCGCCGACATCTCGACGCGACGACCTTCGCCTTCGATCTCGAATGACAGGTCGAGACGGTCGTCACTCAAATCGGCCGGAAGCCGCTCGGGCCATTCGACCAGAAGCGCGCCCTCGGCGATGGCCTCGTCCAGTCCGATCTCTTCGAGCTCGCGCGCATCGCCGACCCGATAGAGGTCGGCATGCGCGATCCTCAGGCGCGGCAGCGCATGATCGAGCCTGAGCGGAAAGGTCGGGCTCTGGACCTCGCGCGCCGGATCGCCCGCGAGCACGCGGATCAGCGCGCGGGCGAAAGTCGTTTTTCCGGCGCCAAGCCCGCCCGAAAGCGCAACCAGGTCACCGGCCTGGATAATTGCGGCAATGTCCTGCGCAAGCCGCGCCGTCGCTGTTTCGTCGGCAAGTCGGAGAGTCGTCTTGACCACGCCTTCTGCTTCCGCCGACGCGGTGGGCATTGTCTATTCGGCGGCGACGGCGGCGGCGGCAGGTACGACGGGCAGCCGAACGGTGACGATCGTCCCCTCGCCTTCCTCGGAGCGAATTGCGATGTCGCCGCCGTGAAGGTCCACGAGGCTCTTCACCACCGAAAGCGCCACGCCCGCACCGCTTCGCCGCCCGGGCGGCGCATAGCCCTCAAAGCGCTCGAACATGCGCGGCAACATTTCCTTCGGGATGCCGACGCCATCGTCGGCGACGGTGAAGACGACATCGCCGCTTTCCTTCGTCGCGCTGACACGGATGCTGCCGCCGGCATTGGAGAACTTGATGGCATTCGACACGAGGTTAAAGAGTATCTGGCGAACGCGCTGCGGATCGACGTGAAATGTGCCGATGCCGGCCGGAACATCGACATTAAGCGTGATGTCCTGCTCGGCAAGCCGATGACCGAGCTCCTCGACAGAGGCAGCGACGATATCGGCGACATCCGTCTCGCGGATGTCGAGCGACACGATGCCGGCGTCGATCGTCGCAAGATGCAGGATGTCGTTGATCAGCGTGCTCAGCTCGCGCGACGAACCCATGATGTCGTCCATGTATTCGCGCTGCTTCTTGTTTAGCCTGCCGAAGGTCTGCGCTGCGATCAGCTCGGCTTGGCCGAGGATATTCTGCAACGGCGAGCGAAGCTCGTAGGAGACATGCTGGATGAAGTCCGACTTCAGTCGGTCGGCGGCTTCGAGCGCCTCGTTGCGCTCCTTCAGGATACGCTGGAAACGGGCGGAGTCGGTCACGTCGACGAAGGTCAGCATCGTCATCCCTTCCGGCAACGCCACCGTCGCGTAGTCGATGACGCTGCCGTCCGGCCGTTCCATGCGGCCGGTCACATCCTCGTCGTGGTCGATGTCGGTGACCGCCACGCCGATCTCGTCCCAGGCGGTCCTGTCGGTGTGAATCGCGCGGCATTCGGCGATGATCTCGCTGATATGCGGCTCGCTCCTCAGATACGTCGGCGAAAGGCGCCAGATGTTTGCGAAGACCGGGTTGAAGAGCCGTAGCCTGCCGTCGGTGCCGAAAACAGCGACGGCCTCGAAGAGATGATCGAGAGTTTCGCCCTGCAGCTGCGACAGTGCCGTCAGCCGGCTCTCCAGCATGATCTCCTGAGTGACGTTCTCGTAGATATAGGTCATGCCGCCGTCAGAATTCGGCAGCGCCACGACCCGCAGCGTCCGGCCGTCGGGGAGATGCCAAAGATCCTCGACCGCTTCGCTTGACTGATAGGCGGCAAGGTGTCGGGCGCGCCAGTCGCGATAGTTCGACTGCTCTGGAAGCTTCCGGTCGGCGCGGAGCTGATCGAGGACAGCCCCCTCGTCGGGCGCCGACGAAAGCCATTCCGCGGAAAGGCCCCAGATCGTGCGGAAGGCGGCGTTGTGGAACAGGAAGCGGCTGTCCTTGCCGAAGACGGCGATGCCGGTGGCGAGTTGGTCGAGGGTGCGGGCGTTCGATTCCGTCAACTTGCGCAGCTTCTCGCTGACGGCCTCGACCTCCGACACGTCGACCGCGGCGCCGATCGTGCCGTCTTCGATCGCCGTGTCGAGAATCTCGAACTGGCGGCGCGCGCCTGCGGCGACCGCGACCGCAGTCTCGCGGAAGGATTTACCCGCCCGATGCGCCTCGCGGATGGCATCGCGCGTGCGCGAAGGGAGAAGCTCGATCCCGGCGGTCAGGACGGATTCCTGGCTCGCGGCGTCGACGGCGCGAACATAGGCCGCATTCACCCAGATCAGCCGGCCGACGCGGTTGCGCCGCCAGAGTGGGATCGGAACGAGGTCCGCAAGCGAACGCAGAGCCGCGACCTCGCCGATGACGAGGACCGCCTGCTCCTTGAGCTCCGCGAAGGAGCGGCGCTCCCCGGTCAGCTCGCGCAGGCGAAGCACGGCGCGCCGGCCACTGGTGCGCCCGGTCGCCTCGACGAATGCACCGCCGGTGGTGCGAAGCGCCGTCTGAAAGCCCTCACCGTGGCGGCGGAGCTTGTCGATCGCCACCTCGAGCGCAATTGCGCTTTCCGCCTGGAGCCAGGCGCGGAAGGTAAGGAAGGCGGTCTTGTCGACAGGAACGCCGACGCGCTCGGAAAGGCCTCCGAAGACCCGCGGCTCCGAGACGCTGCTCTCCCACACGACGGTACGCTGATCGTCTGCATCGAGGAGCGAGGCGGTGCGATCGAGCTCGGAATTCAGGGAAGCGATCTTCTTTTCGGCCGCGCTCAGGCGCTCATCGCGCCGCGCATTGAGGTAGAGGCCGAAGGCGACAAGAGCGGCGACCGTTATCCCGGCCGTGACCGCCCACCAGACAAGATCGCCGAGCGCATTCGCGCCGAGCGTCAGCGACTGCGCCGCGGCCGGCGTCAGCGTGGCCGTCGCCGCAAGAAGGCCGAACGCGATCGGCCATGCCTTCCGCAGCGCATCGGATAGAATTTCCGCGCGTGTCTTCGCCATCCGCCCCGCCGCATCCGGGCCGCCGCGCCCGGACGAATCAATCGAACTTAACCGCTCCGCCCAAGGCGGAAAAGGCGAGGATCAGGCTAGCGGTGGAGATGGAAAGGAAGCGTTAACCATCGGTCGGAGCGCCAGGAGACCGTCAGGAGCGACCCGCCGGCCGAGCCGCCGGGACTTGACCCGGCGGCTATTCGGCACTCAGTAGCGGTAGTGCTCGGCCTTGTAGGGGCCGTCCTGTGCGATACCGAGGTAGGAGGCCTGCTCGTCCGAGAGCCTGGTCAGCTCCACACCGAGCTTGGCGAGGTGCAGGCTCGCGACCTTCTCGTCGAGGTGCTTCGGCAGCACGTAGACCTGGTTCTTGTATTCGCCGGGGCGGGTCCAGAGCTCGATCTGCGCCAGCACCTGGTTGGAGAACGAGGCGCTCATCACGAAGCTCGGATGGCCGGTGGCGTTGCCGAGATTGACGAGGCGGCCCTCCGACAGAAGCAGCATGCGCTTGCCGTCGGGGAACTCGATCAGGTCGACCTGCGGCTTCACGTTCGTCCACTTATAGTTCTTGAGCGCCGCGACCTGGATCTCGTTGTCGAAGTGGCCGATGTTCGCCACGATCGTCATGTCCTTCATGGCGCGCATGTGCTCGATGGTGATGACGTCCTTGTTGCCGGTCGCCGAGACGACGATGTCGGCGTTCGGCGCTGCGCTCTCCAAGGTCTTCACCTCAAAGCCATCCATCGCCGCCTGCAGCGCGCAGATCGGATCGATCTCCGTGACGACGACGCGCGCGCCGGCTCCCCGCAACGATTGCGCCGAGCCCTTGCCGACATCCCCGTAGCCGCAGATGACAGCGACCTTGCCGGCCATCATCACGTCGGTGGCGCGGCGGATGCCGTCGACGAGCAACTCGCGACAGCCGTATTTGTTGTCGAACTTCGACTTGGTCACGCTGTCATTGACGTTGATCGCCGGGAAGGGAAGCTCGCCCTTCTTCTGCATGTCGTAGAGGCGCATGACGCCGGTGGTCGTCTCTTCCGAGACGCCGCGGATGTTCTGCTTTCACCTTGGCGAACCAGCCGGGGCTCTTGGCGATGCGCCGCCTCATCGTAGCGTAGAGCGCTTCCTCCTCCTCGTTCTTGGGATTTGCCAAAAGCGAGGGATCGGCTTCCGCGCGCGCGCCGAGAAGGATGTAGAGCGTCGCGTCGCCGCCGTCGTCGAGGATCATGTTCGCCATCTCGCCGTTTGGCCAGTCGAAGATGCAGTCGGCGAAGTCCCAATATTCCTCCAGCGTCTCGCCCTTATGCGCGAAGACAGGGATACCGCGCGCGGCGATCGCGGCAGCGGCGTGATCCTGCGTGGAGAAGATGTTGCAGGACGCCCAGCGCACCTCGGCGCCAAGATGCACCAGCGTCTCGATCAGGACAGCGGTCTGGATCGTCATGTGCAGCGAGCCGGCGACGCGCGCGCCCTTCAGCGGCTTTGACTCGCCGAATTCCTCGCGGATCGCCATGAGACCGGGCATCTCGGTCTCGGCGATGTCGATCTCGGTGCGGCCCCAGGTGGCGAGGCCGATATCCTTCACGGCAAAATCGCCGGAAACGTCCTTCAACTCGGCACGTGAGCTCATGATCGTTCTATCCTCAAAGGGGAGAAGGGGCAGGTAGCATTGTGGCGTCCGCCCGGCAAGATGATATAAAGAGATGTTTATGTCCTTTTGTCCGTCAGCGACGGCAAAAGTCTCAAACAAAGCCTTCCCGCCGCTGTCCCGAGAGCCCTGCCCTCCAGCCTATCCCTCAGTCCAGGGAAGCGTGGTGGCGCAGAAACTCGCGAACGTCATGAATGGAATCGCTCAGAAGATCGGCCATTCTCTGGTGCGCAAGTTCCGGAAACCCGTCGCGAATCGCTTCAAACACGGCCCGGTGCTGATGCAGCCGATCTTCCCGCATCCGCGCGGCTCCCTCCCAACTCAGTCTGAAGGTGGTGACCAGCGCGGCGTGGATCAGGCTGCCGAGAGCGCCGATGAAAAGGTTGCCGGTCGCTTCCAGGATTGCCATGTGAAACTGCAGGTCGGCCGCGATCAGATCGCCCTCGCCGTCCTTGAAGCGCTCCATGTCGGCATAGGCGGCGGCAATCCGCTCGATCGTAGCGCGCGCCCGGCCCGAGGCGGCCAGTGAGGCTGCTGGCGGCTCGATCATCTGGCGCAGCACGAACAGGTCCGTAACAAACTCTTCGTTAGGGACCGTCTGCAAATGCCAGGCGAGCACTTCTGGATCGAGCATGTTCCAGTCGGCCTTGGGGCGCACGCGTGTGCCCACCTTCGGACGCGCCACGATCAGAGCCTTGGCGGTCAGCGCACTGTAGGCTTCCCTGAGCGTCGTGCGCGATACTGAGAAGCGCGTGCGCATCTCGACTTCGTTCGGAAGCAGCGACCCCGGCGGATAGACGCCGCCGACAATCTCCTGCCCGAGCTTGTTGGCGAGATAGGAATGGATGTTCCGCTCGAACGCGCCGTCGCCGGCGCGCGCGGTCACCCTCGCCGTGGCCGTTGCGCCAGACTCGGCGCGGGAGGAGCGATCTGCATCGCGAGTTGCGCGACTGGACGGCCTCATGCCTCGCGCCACGTCAGGCCGAGCCGCGAAGGTTGAAGGACCCCACGATGAACCTCTGCATGACAATGAAGAGGAACAGGAGAACACCGCTTGTGATCATGATCCAGGCGCCGTTGAGCGAGCCGTTGAAGATAATGAGCGTCGCAATCAATCCAAGGATCATGCCACCGAACAGGGTTCCGGCCACCATGCCGACGCCCCCGGTGAGCAATGTGCCTCCGAGCACCACCGCCGCAATGGCATTGAGCTCATTGCCGGTTCCCGCTAGCGGATAGCCCGACGATGTATAGAGCGCGTAAATAACGCCTCCGAGCGAGCTGTAAAAGCCACCGAGCGCATAGATCATGATGGTCGTGCGCCGCATCGGCACGCCCATGAGGACCGCTGAGGCGCGGTCGCCGCCGATGGCGTAGACGTTGGTGCCGAAGCGCGTGAAGTGGGCGATGATGATGCCGATCACCCAGACCACGAGCATGACGATGGCGGAACTGGCCAGGAAGCCTCTGCCCGGCAAAGGAATGTTCGCGCCGGCGAAAGCACCAACGAACGGGTGCCTGATCGGTATCGCATCGAGCGTGACCATGAAGCAGGCACCGCGCAGCATGAACAGGCCGGCAAGGGTGATGATGAAGGGCTGGATCTCGCAGAAATCGATGATGAAACCTTGGAAGGCGCCGAACATCACGCCGAAAGCCAGCATCAAGGCGGCGGATTCAAGCGGATGCCAGCCGAGGGTGTCCAAACTCGCCATGACAACGCCGACGAAGCCGATCATCGAGCCGATGGAGAGGTCGATACCACCGGAAAGGATGACGAACGTCGCGCCGATGGCGGCGATGATGATGAAAGCGTTGTCGGCGAGGATATGGCCGAAAACGATGGTCGAGAAGAAATGCTTGTAGAGCACTCCCCCGGTGACGAACAGCGCCACGAAAACGGTGATCGTCGCCAAAAGCGGCAGATATCGTTCTCTCATCCGTTCCTCCGCCTGAACAACGAAACCACGGCGTTGCGAAAATTGTTCGACTGCAAGAGGAGCACGAAGAGCACCACGACGGCTTTGACCAGCAGGTTATATTCGGGCGGCAGGCCGCTCATCAGGATCGAGGTCGTCAGCGCCTGGATAATGAGCGCCCCGATGAGCGTCATACCGAGATAGATGCGTCCGCCCGCGAGCGAGCCACCGCCGATCACCACAGCCAGGATGGCATCGAGCTCGCTGAACAGCGCGACACTGACCGGGTCGGAGGTGTGCGTGTCGGCGGTCAGAATGACGCCCGCCCAGCCCGCACACAGCCCTGAGATCAGATAGGCGGAATACTTGA
The DNA here is from genome assembly GCA_963805325.1 of uncultured Alphaproteobacteria bacterium. Lineage (GTDB taxonomy): Bacteria > Pseudomonadota > Alphaproteobacteria > Rhizobiales > Afifellaceae > DASWJZ01. Next base: position 322,242 of record CAWDTS010000022.1, read on the forward strand.
CCAGCCGCGCGTTGACGCCGGCGAGGTTCGCCGCGGCGGAGTTGCCACCCACCGCCTCGAGGAACAGGCCGAGGGCGGTGCGGCGGATCAAAAGCCACAGCGCCGCGAAGATCGCCACGAAGAGGATGAGCCGGGTCGGGATCAGGCCGATATGGCCGACGCTCAGGCCCTGCAACAACGGGCTCTCGAAGCTCGGATCGGTGCCGCCATAGATCAGATTGATCATCAGGCCGATGCCACGCCCCGACACCATCAGGATCAAGGTCGCGATGATCGGCTGGATTTCGAGCACCGCTACCAGGAATCCGTTCCACACGCCGCACAGGAGGCCGACGCCGAGTGCGATGAGAAGAATGACAAAGTGCGGGTCGCCGGCGTGGATGCGCCATGCGATCGTGGCGCCGACGACCGCAATCACCGAGCCGACGGAAAGGTCGATGCCCTTTGTCCCGATCACCACCGCCATGCCGAGCGCGAGCAGCGCCGGCGGCACAGCGCGATAGAAGATGTCGATCACACTGCCGAACAGGCGGCCTTCGACGATGCGGATGGTGAAGAAGCCCGGCGCGATGAAGCCGTCGACGACAAGAATCGTCGCCAGCGCCAAGAGCGGCCACACCGCCCGGTGGGCGAGCGCAGCGCGCAGCCGACCACCGAAGCCGTTCGTCGCCAGCACGGTCGAGGTCTGTTCGGTCGTCATCCGCCGGCAATCATTTGGATAATGTTCTCGCGGGTGATGTCGTCGCCCGCGATCTCCCCAGCCTTCTTACGATCTCTCAGCACCGCAACGCGATCACTGACGGCGACCAACTCATCGAGTTCGGACGACGCTACCAACAGCGCCAAACCGTCGGCGCACAGGCGCCGAATCAGCGCCACCACCTCGGCATGGGCGCCGACGTCGATGCCGCGTGTCGGTTCGTCGAGAATCAGGACCTTGGGCTGCGACGCCAGCGAACGCGCCAGCACCACCTTCTGCTGGTTGCCGCCCGAGAGCTGCCCCACCGGCTTGTCCGCGTCCGGCGTGGCGATGGCGAGGGCCGTTATCATCTCCTCAGCAAGCCGCTTTTGCTCGTCCTGCGACAGCTGGTGCAACCAGCCGCGCTTGGTCTGCAGCGCCAGTATGATGTTCTCCCGCACGCTGAGCTCGGCCAAGAGGCCCTCCGCCTTGCGATCCTCCGGACAGAACGCGACGCCGTTGTGCAGGGACTGGCGCGGCGAGTTGTGAGAGATTGGTGTGCCCTCCAACTTCAGTTGTCCGGAGTCCGGCCGTATCGCCCCGAACAACAGCTTCGCGGTCTCCGTGCGTCCAGATCCCAACAGGCCCGCCAGCCCGACGACTTCGCCGGCCCGCAGAGAGAGGTCGAAAGGCGCTATCGTGCGCCGGCGCCCCAGGCCCTCGGCCACCAGGATCGGCTCGCCGGCCGTAGGCGCAGCGCGCCCCACACGCCGCTCCTCCGTCTCTGCCAGATCGCGACCAATCATCAGCGAGATCAGCTTCAGCCGCGGCAGTTCGGCGGTCGGCGCCGTGCCGACCCTGTGGCCGTTGCGCAGCACCGAAATGCGGTCGGCGATCTCGTAGACCTGATCGATGAAGTGCGTGATGAAGACGATGGCGATGCCGTGCGACTTGAGATCGCGAATGATCTGGAACAGGAGCTCGGTCTCGTTCGAATCGAGGCTCGCAGTCGGCTCGTCAAGCACCAGCACTCGCGTCTCGTCCTCGAGCGCGCGTGCGATGGCGACCAGTTGCTGGATCGCCACCGAGTAGGAACCGAGCGGCCGCTCGACGTCGATTTCGAGATTGAGACGCTTCAGCCGCTGACGCGCCAGCGCCCGCGCACCCCGCCAGGAAATCAGCCCGAACCGACGCGCCTGGCGTTGTAGCGTCAGGTTCTTGGTAACCGACAGGGTCGGGATCAGATTGACTTCTTGATAAACGGTGCTGATGCCGAGCGCTTGGGCTTCGGCCGTGGTGTTGATCTCCACCGGTAGACCGTCCAAGCGAATCTCGCCCTCGTCGCGGCGGAGAGCACCCGTCATGACCTTGATCAGGGTCGACTTGCCGGCGCCATTCTCGCCGAGCAGCGCATGCACTTCGCCGGCGTTCAGCTGCAGATCGACCTTTTCGAGCGCCCGCACGCCGGGAAACGTCTTCGAGACACCAAGCATCTCAATCCGCGGGGTCAAAGTCTCAGCCACGCCAGCCCCTCCCGCTGTCGTTGTCAGCAAGAGGCTACCACACCCCGCCGGTCAGTGAAGAAAGCGGCGCCCGCCGGAATCAACGGGCAAGGCGCCGCTCTCGCAAAGCACAGGGTGTTTGTAGTCCTCAGTTCGCCGGGGTTGCGGCCGTATGCAGATCGGACGGAATGACGATCCACTTGTCGAGCTCTTTCGGGCTCTTCAGGTAGTCCAGGATGACCGGGTAGATATATTTGCCGATCGCCGAGCGCAGCTCGACCGAGGCATTTGCCTCGCCCTTCGCCAGCTCTTCCTTCATGGCCGGAACGTAGTCGACCGAAACCATTAGCACATCCTTGCCGGGCTTCAGGCCGGCTTCCTTCATGGCCTGAATGGCGCCGAGCTGCATGTTGTCGTTGTGCGCGAAGGAGGCGCAAATGCCGTCGAGATTGTTGGTGGCCTTGATGAAGGCTTCCATCACCTTCTTGCCGCCCTCGGTCGTGAAATCGCCGCTCTGCGTCTTGACGATCTTCATGCCGGGGAAGTTGGCGATGACGGCCTCAAAGCCCTTCTTTCGCTCTATCGCCGGAGCCGAACCGACCGTGCCCTGCTCCTCGACGATGTTGCACTGGCCCTTGCTCGCCTGAGCCAGCCAGGCGCCCGCCAGTTTGCCTTCCAGATTGAAGTCGGCCGAGATGCGGGTGACGAAGAGCGACTTGTCGGCGACGTCGACGTCGCGGTCGGCGAGGAAGACGGGGATCTTGGCGTCCTTGGCTTCTTTCAGCACCTGATCCCAACCGGTCACCACCACAGGGGCGATGAGAATGGCATCGACCTGCTGAGCGATGAAGGCACGAACCGCCTTCAGCTGCTCTTCCTGCTTGCCCTGTGCGTCGGCGAACTTGAGGTCGATGCCCATCTCCTTCGCCGATTCCTGCATGTCCTTCGAGAAGGCCGGGCGCCAGTCGCCTTCGTCGCCGACCTGAGAGAACCCGATGGTCACGGCGAACGCCGACGTACCGGCGAACAACACCATGGCGGCGATGGCACCGCCAATCAGTTTCAAATGTTGCATTAGTTTCCTCCCACTTATGGCTTCGAACCCGTCGGGCGTCGTTTCCCAGCCAGTACAGGGAGGGCGCACCGTAGCGAGCACGTGCGCATAAAGCATATAATCGTATGAAATGAAGACACAAGCCAAAACTGTAGTCAGGAGGGCGCCCGCAAAGCGGTCTTTTCACAGAATTGCGGACCCCCCGCGGGCCGTAGCCGCCGCTGCTGCTCTCGGGTCAGACTTAATCGCTCTGAGTGTGGCTGAAGCCACGGTCGCCGTTGGCTTGCTTTGACGGCGGGCGGATGCGCCCGACGCACGGCCGGCTACGCGTAGGCGGCTTCGTTCACGCGCAACTCGTTGCGGAACTGGCGAAGCTTCGTGTCGCCGTCGATAAGCAGGAACTCGATCCCCGCCATTTCGGCAAAGTCTTCGAGGTACTCAGGGGTGAGCGCCAAGGAGAAGCCGGTATGGTGCGCGCCTCCGGCATAGATCCAGGCGGCGGCCGCAACCGCGAGATTGGGCTCCGGCTCCCAGAGAGCGCGCGCGACCGGCAGCTTTGGAAGCTTCTCATGCGGCGGAACGACTTTCAGCGTGTTCACCACCATGCGGAAGCGATTGCCCATGTCGACGATCGAAGCGTTGACGCCGTCGCCGGTCATGGAATCGAAGACCAAACGGACGGGATCCTCTTTGCCGCCGATCGAGAGCGGATGCACTTCGCATGAGGGCTTGCCGCTGGCGATGGACGGGCAGATCTCGAGCATATGCGCGCCAAGCACGGCGGCGCGCGGCTCCCCGAAATGATAGGTGTAGTCTTCCATGAAGCTGGTGCCGCCGGAGAGCCCGTGCGCCATGACCTTCATGGAGCGGACAAGCGCAGCGTGCTTCCAGTCGCCTTCGGCGCCGAAGCCGTAACCGTCCGCCATCAGCCGCTGCGAGGCGATGCCCGGAAGCTGCTTCAGTCCGGTCAGATTCTCGAAGGTGTCGGTGTAGCCGTGGAACCCGCCGTCGGCGAGGAAGGTGCGGAGCGCCAGCTCGATGCGGGCCGCGTCGCGCAACGAAGCATGTCTCGCGCCGCCTTTCTCCAGGCCCTTCATCAGATCGTAGCTGGCGGCGTATTCGTCACACAGCCGATCGACCTCGCCGTCCGTGACCTGATTCTGAAACGCCACCAGGTCTCCAAGTCCGTAGCCGTTGATCGATACGCCGAACCGAATCTCGGCCTCGACCTTGTCGCCCTCGGTGACGGCGACCTGGCGCATGTTGTCGCCGAGCCGCGCGATCTTCATGTGCTGCGAATCGTGCCAGGCGGCCGCGGCCCGCATCCACACGCCAAGCTGGGCATGCACCGCCGGCTCGCGCCAGTGCCCGACCACGACCTTGCGCCTGATGCGAAGACGCGCGCAGATGAACCCGAACTCGCGGTCGCCATGGGCGGACTGGTTCAGGTTCATGAAATCCATGTCGATCGAGGACCACGGGATATCGCGGCCGAACTGCGTGTGCAGGTGACAGAGCGGCTTCTTCAGCCGGGTCAGGCCACCGATCCACATCTTCGCCGGGCTGAACGTGTGCATCCAAGCGACGATGCCGATGCAGTTCGGCGCGGCATCAGCGGCGCGGAGCGTCGCCGCGATTTCTTCAGGCGTCTTGACCACCGGCTTGAATACCAGCTTCACCGGCAAGCCGGCGCTGGCATTCAGCGCATCGACGATCGCCTTGGAATCGGAGTCGACCTGACGCAGCGTCTCCGGGCCATAAAGATGCTGGCTGCCGGTTACGAACCACACTTCGAAAGGAGAGAGGTCAATCATGGTTTTCCGGCGCTGGAGGCCGAACATTGACAAAGGACGAGCATTGGCCTTTTCATAAGACAATAACTCGAAGACCTGACGTGTTCAAGGAATTCAGGTCACTGTTCCGTCCGTTCGCGACACGATAGGCGAAAACGCTCATTATGCTGCTTCGTGCCCTGCGCGAGGAGGTTCTGGCCGCCAATGTCGACCTCGTGCGGCAGGGCGTGGTGGTCTTTACCTTCGGCAATGTCAGCGGCATCTCGCGCGAAGAAGGGCTCGTCGCGATCAAGCCGAGCGGCGTTCCCTATGACGAGCTGACGGCGGCGCAGATCGTCGTCACCGACCTTGACGGGCGCATCGTTGACACCAATCTGCGCCCCTCGTCCGATCTGCCGACGCATCTGGAGCTCTACAAGGCCTTCCCCAACATCGGCGGCGTCGCGCACACGCATTCGGAGTTCGCCACGGCGTGGGCGCAGGCGCGGCGTCCGATCCCCTGCCTCGGCACGACCCATGCCGACTATTTCCACGGCGCGGTGCCGGTGACGGCCGACCTCACGCCTCAGGAGATCGCCGGCGAATACGAGAAGGCGACGGGCGAAGTCATCGTGCGCGCCTTCCGCGACCTCAACCCCGACGCGATCCCGGCCGCACTGGTCGCTGGCCACGGACCTTTCGCCTGGGGACCGAGCGCCGCCGACGCCGTGCACAACGCCGTCATCCTCGACTATATCGCACGCCTCGCGACCCACACGCTCTCGGTCAACGCCGATGCGAAGCCGCTGGCGCAAGAGCTGCACGACAAGCATTTCCTCCGTAAGCACGGGGCCGGAGCCTACTACGGACAGCCCAAGAACTGACGAGGCGCACGACGGCCGCCGCGCTACCGCTTGCGCTTCGCGGCGCGCGGACATCAGGCAGGGGAGTTGACGACCGATGACGCAGCACGGCATCGACGCGGCCGCAGCGATCGCCGAGGGCCACACATCGCTCGGCGTTGAACTTGGGTCCACCAACATCAAGGCGTGCCTCACCGGGCCGGACCACGAGGTCCTCGCCACGGGCACCCATGGCTGGGAGAACCAGTTCGTTGACCGCCTCTGGACCTATTCCGAAGACGCGATCTGGGCCGGCCTCAAGGCCGCCGTCGCGAGCCTGATGGCCGACGTCAAACAACGCCATGGCGTGGCGCTCACGCGCGTCGGCGCGCTTGGATTCTCGGCGATGATGCACGGCTACCTGGCGTTCGACGCCAATGGCGCCCTGCTCGTTCCGTTCCGTACCTGGCGCAACACCAATACCGGGCGCGCGGCAGCCGAGCTGACCAAGGCGCTCACCTTCAACTTTCCGCTCAGGTGGTCGGCCTCGCACCTCTATCAGGCGATCCTCGACAAGGAGCCGCACATCGCCGAGCTCGATTTCATCACGACGCTCGCCGGCTTCGTGCACTGGCGCCTCACCGGCCGCAAGGTGATCGGCGTGGGCGATGCGTCGGGGATGTTCCCGATCGATCCGGTCACGCACGACTACGACGCGCCGATGTTCGTACGGTTCGGTGAGATGGTTGCCGCCCGCCGGCCGGGCCTCGACGTCGCGGCGCTCTTCCCCAAAGTGCTCGTCGCCGGTGAGGACGCCGGAACGCTTACCGCCGAGGGCGCTGCTCTGCTTGACCCGACCGGCATGCTGCAACCGGGGATACCGGTGTGCCCGCCCGAGGGCGACGCCGGCACGGGCATGGTTGCCACCAACGCTGTCGCGCGACGCACCGGCAATATCAGCGCCGGCACATCGATCTTCGCGATGGTGGTGCTCGAGAAGCCGCTCGCCGCGGTGCATGAGGAACTCGACATCGTCACGACACCTGCGGGCGACCTGGTCGCGATGGTTCACTGCAATAACGGCGCGAGCGAGCTCGGGACCTGGGCCAACGTCTTCACCGAGTTTGCGGCCGCCATCGGGGCCGATGTGGATGCGAACGCCGTTTTCAACGCGCTGTTCAGTGCGGCGCTCAAGGGCGAGGCAGACGGCGGCGGGCTGCTTGCCTACAACTACCTCGCCGGAGAGCCGATCACCGGTCTGACCGAGGGGCGCCCGCTTGTCGTCCGCACGCCCGGCAGCCGTCTGACCCTCGCCAATTTCATGCGCACCCAGCTCTACGCCGCATTCGGCACGCTGAGCTTGGGCATGAACGTGCTGCATGGCGAAGGGGTGAAACTGGACTCGATGTTCGCGCATGGCGGCATGTTCAGGACCGCAGGCGTCGCGCAGCGTCTGCTGGCAGCGGCCATCAGCGCGCCGGTGACCGTCGGCGACACCGCGAGCGAGGGCGGTGCGTGGGGCATTGCCGTTCTGGCCGAGTACCTGCGCACAGGCGCGCGACGAGGAGCCTGGGCGAATACCTTGCGCGCCGCGTGTTCGCCGGGGCCGCGCTCGACGTGGCGGAGCCGGACCCCGCGGATGTCGAGGGCTACGCAAAGTGGCTTAAGCAGTACTCCGCGGGTCTTGTTATCGAAAAGGCGGCGACTGAGGCGATCAGCTAACCGGCGAGCCCACGCACCGGACGACCACCCCTCCGGCGGGTGACGGCAAATTCAAGGATGTGCTACCGAGCCTGATCAAGGTCGCGCGCGGATAGGCGGCAGTCGGGGGCGCACAGGTGATCGATCCAGCCAGTATCGTCCACGATTTTCATGAGCACTTCGGCGGCGAGCCGAAGGTCTATCGTGCGCCTGGCCGGGTCAATCTGATCGGCGAACACACCGATTATAATGACGGGTTCGTGCTGCCGGCGGCGCTGGAGCTTGCAACCTATGCCGCGATCGCGCCGCGAACCGACCGGACGCTTCGTGTGCACTCGCTTCTGATGAACGAGACCGCCGTCTTCGATCTCGACGAGTCGGAGCCGACGCCGAGCAAGGACTGGAGCGATTATGTGCGCGGCGTCGCCGTTGTGCTGGAGACTGCCGGGCATCGGCTTTCGGGCGCCGACCTCCTGATCGACAGCGACGTTCCGCTCGGCGCCGGCCTCTCGTCATCTGCGGCGATCGAGGTGGCGACCGGCTATGCCCTGCTCAGCAACACCGGCCTTGCGATCGATCTCACCAAGCTCGCCCTCGCCTGCCAGCGCGCTGAAAACGAGTTCGTCGGCATGCGCTGTGGCATCATGGATCAGTTCATCGCCTGCCATGGCGCGGCGGGTCATGCGCTGCTCATCGATTGCCGCAGCCTGGAGCGAAAGCCGGTGCCGATCGAGGCGAAGGTACGGCTCGTCATGTGCAACACCATGGTCCATCACGAGCACGCTGCGGGCGAATACAATCTGCGCCGACGCGACTGCGAAGAGGGTGTCAGGCGGCTGTCGGCCGCGCTGCCCGGAATCAAGGCGCTCCGCGATGTGACGCCGGAGGAGCTTGAGCGCCACGCCGACCTGCTCGAGCCCGTGACTTACCGGCGCTGCCGCCACATCGTGACGGAGAACGACCGCACGGTGCGCGCCGCCGCAGCACTTCACGCCGGCGATCTTGTCTTGTGCGGGCGGCTCATGGACGAATCCCACGTGAGCATGCGTGACGATTTCGAAATCAGCTGCCGCGAGGTCGATCTGATGGTGGAAGCGAATGCCGCCGCCGACGGGGTCTATGGCGCGCGCATGACGGGCGGCGGCTTCGGCGGCTGCACGATCAGCCTGGTGGAAGCGACGGCGGTCGAGGCCTTCAAGACGAAAGTGGCGAGGGACTATCGCGTAGCGACCGGGATCGAGCCGCAGATCTTCACCTCGCCGCCCGCCGACGGAGTCGGCGCGGTCACCGTCGCTTGAGACGTGTGTGATGTCGTTCCTTGAGACGTCATCCCACCGACGCCGCAATCCGTTGACCGGCGAATGGGTGCTCGTGTCGCCGCACAGGACTGAGCGTCCATGGATGGGCCAGATGGAGAAGGCCGCGCAGCCGGACACGCCGACCTACGACCCGAAGTGCTATCTCTGCCCGGGGAACCATCGCGCCCATGGCGACGTCAATCCGCACTACCGGCAGACATTTGTTTTCGACAACGACTTTCCGGCGCTTCAGCTTGCGGGTGCCGAAGAGAGGTTCGATCGCGACGGGCTCATGGTGGCGGAGACGGAACGCGGCGCCTGCCGCGTGATCTGTTTTTCGCCGCGTCACGATCTGACGCTGGCGCGGATGGGGATCGAGGACATCGAAAGCGTTGTGCAGGTGTGGGGCGAAGAATACCGGACGCTCGGCGCCCGCGACGGCATCAATGCCGTGCAGATTTTCGAGAACCGTGGCGCGATGATGGGCGCGAGCAACCCGCACCCCCATTGCCAAGTATGGGCGACCGGCACGCTGCCCAACGAGATATCGAAGGAACTCGCGACGCAGTCTGCCTATTGGCACGAGCACGGCTCGCCTTTGCTTCTCGACTATCTGAGGCTCGAGCGGGAAGCGCGCGAACGGATCGTCCTGGAGAACGAGCATTTCACCGTTCTGGTGCCTTTTTGGGCGATCTGGCCGTTCGAGACGATGCTTATCCCGAATCACCACATCGGCTCGATCGCCGAGCTCACGGCGGCAGAGGTCACGTCGCTTGCGGATGCCTTGCGCTCGCTCACCACCCGCTACGACAACCTCTTCGAGACTCCGTTTCCCTATTCAATGGGCTTTCATCAGCGGCCGACCGACGGCACCGCCCACCCCGAATGGCAGCTTCATGCGCACTTCTATCCGCCGCTACTACGCTCCGCGACGGTCAGGAAATTCATGGTCGGTTTTGAGTTACTCGGCTCGCCGCAGCGCGACATCACGCCTGAGAGCGCTGCCGAGCGGCTGCGTGCCCTCCCGGCGAGGCACTATCTGGAAAGCACCTAATCGCGCCGGTTAAGTGTCCGCGGCGACACTACGCGGCGGCCGGAGCTGCACCGCTCTGCGCAAAGCCTTCGGGCCGCCGATAGATCCACGCGCGGCCGGGCGGAAAGTTGAACGTCACCCATTTCGACTTGTTGACCGCGAGCCGTCCGCGGATCGCTTCCTGCGGTGGCACGAACGAATAAGAGAGCTGCGAGACCACGCCGCCCGGGACCAATTGGTCGAGCAAGCTTTCAAGGTACGGTGCACGCTTTGCCTTCGGCATATTCAGAAGCGGAATGCCGGACAGCGCCGCGGAGAATTTCGTGTCGCGGAATTCGCCGAGCGTGTTGCGAAGATCGAGCGCGTCGCCCCGCATTACATGCATGCCGGGGAAGCGCTTCTGGAGATGCTTGCAGAAGTCCTTGTCGTATTCGACGCTGACGATCCGCTCGGCGGGGATGCCGGCGTCGACGAGCGCCTGGGTGACGACACCCGTCCCGGGCCCGACCTCAAGCGTATAGCCGGCCGGATCGGGGTGCGCGTACTTCACCATCAAGTTTGCGAGCGTGCGGCTTGTCGGGGTGACCGAGCCTATCTTCAGCGGGCTCGTCGCCCACGTCCGGAGGAAGAGGACTTCTTCCCCTATCCGCTCGCCAAGCGAGACCTCCGGCTTAGAGACCGACTTCGACATTGCCGCACCCTTTCTACTCGCAGGCGGGGGGCTTCCTACCCGACGTACCTGCTTCTTGCCTCACTTCTCGCCGAGCGTGTCGAAGAAATCCTTCACGCGCGAAAAGAATCCGGACGATTCCGGGTTGTTCTCCTCGTCCGAGACACGCTCGAACTCCTCCAGAAGCTCGCGCTGGCGCCGCGACAGCTTGCACGGCGTCTCCACCAGAATCTGGACATACATGTCTCCGACCTTGTGCGAGCGGAGCACGGGCATGCCTTTGCCCTTCAGATGGATCTGCCGCCCGTTCTGCGTGCCTTCCGGCACCTTCACGCGTGAGCGGTCACCGTCGAGGGTCGGCACCTCGAACTGTCCGCCGAGCGCTGCCGTCGTCATCGACACCGGCACGCGACAGAAAATGTCGGCGCCGTCACGCTGGAAGAAGGCGTGCGGCTTGATCGACAGGAAAATGTAGAGGTCGCCCGTCGGACCTCCGCGGACACCGGCTTCGCCCTCGCCGGCAAGGCGGATGCGCGTGCCGTCCTCGATCCCGGCGGGGATGTTGACGGAAAGCGTGCGCGTCTCGGCGACGCGGCCCGCACCTGAGCACTTCGTGCACGGGTCCGACACCACCTCGCCGCGGCCGTGACAGGCGGGGCACGTCCGCTCGATGTGGAAGAAACCGCCCTGGCTCGCCCGCACGCGACCCGCGCCGCTGCAGGTCGGGCAGGCCTTCGGCGCTGTGCCGGGCTTGGCTCCCGAACCGGCGCAGCCCTCGCAGGTGACGCTCGTCGGCACTTCGATCTCGACGGCCTTGCCGCTATAGGCCTCCTCGAGAGTGACCTCGAGGTTGTAACGGAGGTCGGACCCGCGCTCACGGCCGGTGCGGCGCCCGCCGCCACCACGGAAATCGCCGAAGAACTCGTCGAAGATGTCGGCGAAGGAGGCGAAGCCCGACGCCGCTCCGGCGCCGAAGCCGGCGGCGCCGCCCTGCTCGAAGGCCTGATGCCCGAAGCGGTCGTAGGCCGCCCGTTTCTGCGGATCCTTCAGGATCTCGTAGGCCTCGTTGATCTCCTTGAACTTCAGCTCGAACGAATGATCGCCGTTGTTGCGATCGGGATGGTACTCCATCGCGAGCTTGCGGAAGGCGCCCTTCAGCGCCTTCTCGTCGCAGCTCCGGGTTACGCCCAGCACCTCGTAGAAATCGCGCTTCGCACCCACCTAGCTCACCTTCACCGCGTCAGCGCGGGCCCCCGCCAGCCGAAGCCATTCAGCCCGGGTCAGGCTCATCGTGTTCATGACATAGGGCCTTCCGCCGAGCGCCCACGATCCAGGCATCGCCCCCTCATCGCGAAAACCGCAGCTGAGGTAAAGATGCACCGCACGTTCGTTGGAGGGCACGACGGCGAGCGCAAGGCGCTCCACGTCGAAGTCGGCAAACGCCATCCGCATCGCCGTGTCGAAGAGCGCCCTTCCAAAACCCTGGCCGCGGCGTTCCGGCGCAATGCCAAAGCGGCCGAGCCGCGCCCAACGTCGCGGCGGATCACGAAGGAACTGGACGTGCCCGATGGGCCTGTCGCGGTCATCAACCGCGGTGAAGCAAATCCGGGGCCGTTCATTGGCAGCTTCCGCGATCCATGCCGCGACCTGGTCGTCTGTCAGGGGAAAGCGAACCTCCGGGCCGCCCCATTCCGCAAGGCTCGCAAGATCGGCGAACCATCGCGCCATCTCCTCCGCGTCACCCGGTCGGGCCGGACGAAGGACGATGCTCATGGGGCGACAACCCGGAAAGGCCTTTAGGCGGACTTCTTGCGCTCGTCCTCAGGAATCTCCTCAAAGTCGGCGTCGACGACGTCCTCGCCGGAAGCCGAAGCCCCGTCGCCGCCGCTTTCGCCGTCCGAGGAACCCGTTTCCTGCTGGGCCTTGTACATCGCCTCACCGAGCTTCATGGAAGCCTGGAGGAGCGTCTGCGTCTTCGCCTGCAGCTCCGAGACGTCCTCACCGGCGGCAGCCGACTTCAGATCGGCAAGCGCCGACTCGATCGAAGATTTCGTCTCCGCGTCGACCTTGTCGCCGTGCTCGGAGAGCGCCTTCTCGGTCGAGTGGACAAGCGCCTCGGCCTGATTCCTGGCCTCGACCAGCTCGCGCCGCTTCTTGTCTTCCTCGGCGTGCGATTCCGCGTCCTCAACCATCTTCTCGATTTCGGAGTCGGAAAGGCCGCCCGAGGCCTGGATGCGGATCTGCTGCTCCTTGCCGGTGCCCTTGTCCTTGGCCGAGACATTGACGATGCCGTTGGCGTCGATGTCGAAGGTGACCTCGATCTGCGGCACGCCGCGCGGCGCGGGCGGAATGCCGACCAGGTCGAACTGACCGAGGATCTTGTTGTCGGCCGCCATCTCGCGCTCGCCCTGGAAGACGCGGATCGTAACCGCGCCCTGACTGTCCTCGGCGGTGGAGAAGACCTGGCTTTTCTTGGTCGGGATCGTAGTGTTGCGGTCGATCAGGCGCGTAAACACGCCGCCCAGCGTCTCGATGCCGAGCGAGAGCGGGGTCACGTCGAGCAGGAGCACGTCCTTCACGTCGCCCTGCAGCACGCCGGCCTGAATCGCCGCGCCGATCGCCACCACCTCGTCGGGGTTGACGCCCTTGTGCGGCTCCTTGCCGAAGAGCTGCTTCACGATCTCCTGCACCTTCGGCATGCGGGTCATGCCGCCGACCAGAACCACCTCCTCGATGTCGGCAGCGCTGACGCCGCCGTCCTTCAGAGCGTTCTTCACCGGCTGGATGGTGCGCTGGATCAGATCGTCGACGAGGCTCTCGAACTTGGCGCGCGAAAGCTTCATCGTCAGATGCTTCGGGCCTGACGCGTCGGCGGTGATATAGGGAAGGTTGATCTCGGTCTGCTGCGAGGAGGAGAGCTCAATCTTGGCCTTCTCGGCCGCTTCCTTCAGGCGTTGCAGCGCGAGCGGGTCCTTGGTCAGGTCGATGCCCTGATCCTTCTTGAACTCGCCGGCAAGGTAGTGAACGAGGCGCATGTCGAAGTCCTCGCCGCCGAGGAAAGTGTCCCCGTTCGTCGACTTCACCTCGAACACGCCGTCGCCGATCTCAAGGATCGAGATGTCGAAGGTGCCGCCGCCGAGGTCATAGACGGCGATGGTCTTGCCTTCCTTCTTGTCCATGCCATAGGCGAGCGCGGCGGCCGTCGGCTCGTTGATGATGCGAAGCACCTCAAGCCCGGCGATCTTGCCGGCGTCCTTCGTCGCCTGACGCTGTGCGTCGTTGAAGTAGGCGGGGACGGTGATGACCGCCTGCTCGACCTTCTCGCCGAGGTAGGCTTCCGCCGTCTCCTTCATCTTCTGCAGGATGAAGGCGGAGATCTGCGAGGGGGAATAGTTCTGCCCGTCGATGCCGACCCAGGCGTCGCCGTTGTCGGCCTTCACGATCTTGTAGGGGACGAGCTTCTGGTCTTCCTTGACCGTCGGATCCTCGAAGCGGCGGCCGATCAGGCGCTTCACCGCGAAGATGGTGCGCTGCGGGTTGGTCACCGCCTGGCGCTTGGCGGGCTGGCCGACGAGGCGCTCGCCTTCCGCCGTGAAGGCGACGATCGACGGCGTGGTCCGCCCGCCTTCGGAATTCTCGATGACTTTGGGGTTCTTGCCGTCCATGACGGCGACGCACGAATTGGTCGTGCCGAGATCGATTCCGATGACTTTGGCCATATATCCTCACTCCTGTTCCGGCAGGCCGGCCGGACCCGTGACGGCGTCCATCATCGGGAGGGATCAAGCCCCCCGCCGGCCCCCGAAGAGATAGATTTAGCTACACGCCGAAAAACGGTTCAAGGCCGCCTCCGCCGCGCGTTGCGGCTCATATAAGAAGGGCTTTTCCGGCTCGCAAGGACGTGATTTGGCTTGTGCCCCAATGAGAAACGCCAGCGAGAGCGCGCGCGACGCAAACCGGCCCGCGGAAATGCCCGCCGGCTTTAGGCACATTCCCGGATTCCTCGATGCCGAAAGCCAGCAGGCTCTGCTTTCCGCGCTGCGCGAAATCATCGTCGAAGCACCGCTCTTCCGGCCCCTCATGCCGCGCACCGGCAGGCCCTTCTCAGTCAAGATGACGAATTGCGGGCCGCTCGGCTGGGTCTCCGACCTCGGCGGCTACCGCTATCAGCCGGTGCATCCGGAGACCGGGCGGCCGTGGCCGAAGATGCCACCGATCGTGCTTGAAGCCTGGACGACGCTCTCGGGCTATGCGCATCCGCCGGAGGCCTGTCTTATCAACTCCTATGCGGCGGGCGCCCGCATGGGGCTGCATCAGGATCGCGACGAGGCCGATTTCTCCGCGCCGGTCGTTTCGCTTTCCCTCGGCGACGAGGCGGTGTTCCGCGTCGGCGGGACGCGGCGCGACGATCCAACCCGCTCATTCCGCCTGAAATCCGGTGACGCGGTCGTGCTTGGCGGCGCGGCACGTCTCGCCTTCCACGGCGTCGACAGGGTTCTCGCCGGGTCGTCCACGCTCCTGCCGGAAGGCGGGCGCTTCAATCTGACGCTGAGGCGGGTGACGAAGCCCTGACGTTTGCGGCTAGGTCGCGGATGTAAAAGCGCTCTTCTTGAAAAGGGAATGCAGGGTGACGCCCTTCGCCGAGAAAGCCTCCGTCGCCCCCTCCTCGCGGTCGACGACGGTCACGACATGCTCGACCGTCGCGCCGGCTGCACGAAGGGCGGCGACCGCCTTCAGGGAGGAGCCGCCGGTCGTGGTCACGTCCTCCACCACGACGACCTTGCGCCCTGCGATGGTCTCGCCCTCGGCAAGGCCCTCGACCAGACTCTGCGTGCCGTGGTCCTTGGCCTGCTTGCGCACGAAGATCGCGCGGACCGGGGTGCCTGCAATTGCGCTCATCGCCGCCGTCGCCGTCACAAGCGGCACGGCGCCCATCTCCAGGCCGCCGACATAGTCGGCGCCGAGCGCAGCGGCCTTCTCGGCAAGCGCCGCGCCGATCAGGCGCGCGCCGTCGGGATCGAGCATGGCGGGCTTCAGGTTGAGGTAGACGGAACTCGTGCGGCCCGAGGCCAGCTTGAAAGAGCCGCCGACCCGCAAAGATCGCCGGCGGATGATCTCTTGAAGATTTTCGCGGTCGCTCATTGCCCCTCCGGCGCCGGAATTGCCCGTCCGCGACCGGACGGCCGTTCGGCTCAGCTGGCGTCGGCCTTGCTCTCGGCGCTGTCGGCAGGCTCAGAGGGCGGTCCGCCCTTGGAGACGCCGACCATGGCGGCGCGCAGCACGCGGTCGCCGATCTGGTAGCCTTCCTGCATGACCTGGGCGACGGTGCCGGGCGGCACATTCGGATCGGGCACCTCGAACACTGCCTGGTGACGATGCGGATCGAAGCGCTCGCCAAGCGCGCTGATCTTGGTGATGCCGTTCTTCTCGAGAAGCCGCTCCATCTCGCGGCCGGTCACCTCGACGCCTTCCATGAGCGCGTTCAGGGCCTCGTCGGATTCGCGCTTCTCCGGCGGCACCGCCTCGAGCGCGCGCTTCAGATTGTCGCCGACCACGAGCATGTCGCCGGCGAACTTCGACACCGCGTATTTCCGGGCGTCCTGGACATCGCGCTCGGTGCGCTTGCGGAGATTGTCCATATCGGCGGCAAGCCGCACAAGACGGTCGGTCAGATCGGCTTTCTCCGCCTCAAGCCGCGCAAATTCGGCGGCAGGATCGGCCGCCGGGCCGCCATCGTCGCCGTTTCCAGCCCACGGGCTATCGCCGGCGGCCGCGAGGATCGCGTCGGCCTCGTCCTCGAGCTTTGCCGCCCGGCTCTTATCCTTGGGGTCGTTCTCGGTCATCGTCCGTCGCTTGGGAGTTGTTCGGGGCCGATATCGAAGCTCGGGCTGCGAAAATCAAGCCGCAAGGGCCCGCTACCGGCCGAGAAGCTGGGTTACGAGCTGTGCCGTATAGTTCACCGCCGGCACCACGCGCGCGTAATTGATGCGGGTCGGGCCGATCACGCCGATCACGCCAACCACCTGCTCGCTGGAATCGCGGAACGGCGCCACCACCAGCGACGAGCCCGACAGCGAGAAAAGCTTGTTCTCCGAGCCGATGAAGATGCGAACGCCCTCGCCATGCTCCGCGAGCCCGAGGATCTGGATGATGTCCTTCTTGCTTTCGAGATCGTCGAAGAGAAGCCGCACACGCTCCAGGTCGTCGAGCGCCTTTACGTCGCCGATCAGGTTGGACATGCCGCGCACGATCAGTGTCGCGGCATCCTCCGAGGCGCCCGACCATGTCGCGACGCCGGCCTCGATGATGCCCTCCGTCAACTGATCGATCTCGCGACGGCGCTCTTCGCGCTGACGTTCGAGAGCGCTGCGCGCGTCGGCCAGCGTCGAGCCACGGAAATGCGCGTTCAGATAATTCGCCGCCTCCACCAGCGCCGAGGTGGGGAGGCCGCGCGGAATCTCGACGATGCGGTTCTCCACCCCGCCGTTCTCCGACACCAGAACGACGAGGGCGCGCGTCGCCTCGATGCGGACGAACTCGACGTGCTTCAGAAGAATGTCCTGCTTCGCCGCGAGCACCACGCCGGCGCCGCGCGAAAGAGCGGAGAGCATATGGCCGGCCTCGGAGAGGACGGTCTCGACCGAATGCGACTGCTGGTTTGCCCGGACCTCGTTGTCGATGCGCTGACGCTCCTCCGGCGAAAGGTCGCCGACCTCCATCACCGAATCGATGAAGAAGCGCAGGCCGAGCTCGGTCGGCAGCCGGCCGGCGCTCGTATGCGGCGCGTAGATCAGCCCCATGTCCTCCAGGTCCGCCATCACATTGCGGACCGAGGCGGGCGAAAGCGCCGTCGCCAGAATACGGCTCAGATTGCGCGATCCGACCGGATCACCGGTCTCCAGGTAGGATTCGACGATGCGGCGGAAGATTTCGCGCGAGCGATTGTCGAGGGCGGTCAGGCCATCGGCACGCATTCCCTGGTGGCTCCTTTCATGGCAGCGGCCAAATATCGAAACGGCAGAGGCGGATGGCAAGTCTCCGCTTTACCGCAATCGCCGCCGAGCTTAACACGCCCGGAGCTTTTTCAAGGCCTTACAAGGACAGTGCATGCGACCCTCGAAGCGATCATCCGGACGAACTGCGCGCGGTCACGCTCGACCGCGGCATCGCCAAGCACGCCGAGGGCTCCTGCCTGGTGCGCTTCGGGGATACCCACGTGATGTGCATGGCGAGCCTCGCCGAGCAGGTGCCGGGCTGGCTCAGGGGCGGCGGCAAGGGATGGGTGACGGCCGAATACGGCATGTTGCCACGCGCCACGCATGAGCGCATGCGCCGCGAGGCCACGGTCGGGCACCAGGGTGGACGCACGCTCGAAATCCAGCGCCTGATCGGCCGCTCGCTGCGCGCGGTCGTCGACCTCAAGGCGCTTGGCGAGCGGCAGATCACCGTCGACTGCGACGTGCTGCAGGCCGACGGCGGCACGCGCACGGCCGCCATCACCGGCGCCTGGGTGGCGCTGCACGACGCGATCGCATGGATGCGCGCCCGCAGCATCGTCGGCGACAGCGTCCTGAGGGACCATGTCGCCGCCGTTTCCTGCGGCATCTTCGAAGGCAAGCCAGCGCTCGACCTCGACTACGCGGAGGATTCGAACGCGGCCACCGACGCCAATTTCGTCATGACCGGCTCCGGCGGCATCGTGGAGATCCAGGGCACGGCGGAAGGCGCGCCGTTCAGCGAGGCGGATTTCTCCGAGCTGCTTCGGCTGGCGCGCGCCGGCATCGCCAAGCTCGTCGACCTGCAAAAGCTCGCGGTGCTCTGAGCGCATGATCCCGGAACGTGACAACCGGTTCCTCGGTCGGACTGTGTTTCGGCAGGGCGAGCCTGCGTCATGACGATCCGGCTCTCGCCCGGCCCGGTCGCGGTTGCGACCCACAATGCCGGCAAGATCCGCGAGCTTCTCGACATGCTCGCGCCGTCCGGCATCGCGGTGAAATCGGCGGCGGACTTGAAGCTGCCGGAGCCGGAAGAGACCGGCAGCACCTTCGCGGAGAACGCCATCCTCAAGGCGCGCGCTGCGGCGGAAGCATCGGGGCTGGTCGCCCTTGCCGACGATTCCGGGCTCGCGGTCGAGGCGCTCGGCGGGGCGCCCGGCGTCTATTCGGCGCGCTGGGCCGGGCCGACCAAGGATTTTCCGGCGGCCATGGAAAAGGTCGAACACGGGCTGAAGGCTGCCGGCGCCGAAACGCCGGAGAAGCGCGGCGCGCACTTCGTCGCCGTGCTTGCGGTTGCCTCCCCCGACGGCGAAATCGAGACCTTCGAGGGCCGGGTCGTCGGCACGATCGTCTGGCCGCCGCGCGGCACGCATGGCTTCGGTTACGACCCGATCTTTCGGCCGAAGGGCCACACGCTTACATTTGGCGAGATGACCGCTGAGCAGAAGCATGGCGCCTCTGAGACAGCGCCGCTCTCGCACCGGGCGCGCGCCTTTGCGCTCTTCGCGCACCGCTTCCTTGGGAAGAGCTGATGAACGCCGCGATTCCGATCCCGGAGAGCGCGACGGCGTTCGGCATCTATGTGCATTGGCCGTTTTGCGCAGCGAAGTGCCCCTATTGCGACTTCAACAGCCATGTCCGTCATCAGCCGCCGGACGAAGAGCGCTTCGTGGCGGCGTTCAGCCGGGAGCTTTCGCATTTTGCGGCGCTGACACCGGGGCGGGACGTCACGTCGATCTTCCTCGGCGGCGGCACGCCGTCTTTGATGAAAGCCTCGACCGTCTCAGCCATTCTCGACAAGATCGCGGGCCTGTGGCCGGTTTCGCCGGAAGCCGAAGTGACGCTTGAGGCCAATCCGGGAAGCGCCGAGGCGGAGCGCTTCCGCGGCTATCGTGCGGCGGGCGTCAATCGGCTTTCGCTCGGCGTGCAGTCGCTTGAGGATTCCGCCTTGCAGGCGCTCGGCCGCATCCACAGCGTCGCGGAAGGACGCGCGGCGATCGAGCTTGCGCGCCAAACCTTCCCGCGCCTCTCCTTCGATCTGATCTACGCGCGATCGGGACAGACGCTCAGCGCCTGGGAAGAAGAGCTCAAAGCCGCAATCGGGCTCGCAGCGGACCATCTTTCGCTCTACCAGCTCACGATCGAGCCGGAGACGCCGTTCTTCCGTCTCCACGAGGCCGGCAAGCTGAAGATTCCGCCGCCGCCGCTCGCGGCCGAATTCTATGGGCTGACGCAAGAGGTCACAGGAGCCGCCGGGCTCCCCGCCTACGAGATCTCAAACCATGCGGCGCCCGGCGCGGAATCGCGCCACAACCTCACCTACTGGCGCTACCAGGATTATGTCGGCGTCGGCCCCGGCGCGCATGGCCGCATCAGCGTCAAGGGCTGCAAGCGTGCCACGATGAGCGAGAAGCATCCCGAGCGCTGGCTGAAGGCGGTCGAGCGAGGCGGGCATGGGCTCATCATCGACGAGGCGCTAATGCCCGAGGAGGCCGCCGACGAGATGCTGCTCATGGGACTGCGGCTGCGCGAGGGCGTGGCGACCGGGCGTTATCTCACAATGAGTGGCCGCGACTTTTCGCCCGCGCGGCTCTCCTTCCTGCGCGAGCATGGCTTCATCGAGACACTTTGCGGACCGGGCGGCGAAGGGCGGCTCCGCACGACGCTCAACGGCTGGCTGGTGCTCGATTCCGTCGTCGCCGACCTTGCGGCGTGACGCGACCCGCACTTCGCATCCCCATCCGCGTGGTTTAGAAAAGCCCCGCCGGCTGCGTCCCCGCCGGCGAGAATGGAGAGCACCATGCGTTTGTTCGTTCGCTCCATCGTCTTTGCCGCAATCGTCGCCGCGCCGGCAAGCGCCATGGCCTTCCAATGGCCGTGGGCACAGCCGAGCATGCCGGAGAGCCAAGCGCGCGCGATCGCGATGGACCACGGCTTCGCAACGGTCACCGACATCGACGGCACGCTCGATGCCGGCTGGCGCATCAAGGGGAAGGACGCCTTCGGCAACAGGCTGGAGCTGGTGATCGACGGCAAGACCGGCTCGGTGGTGCACGCCGAGATGGACGCCCGCTAGGCGCCGCAGGGAAACACTCGAAAAAACGAAGGGCCGCCCGGTCGGGGCGGCCCTTCCATTGTCGGTCCGCGGAAATGGATCGCGGCCTTGCCGTTTTCAGGCGGCGCGGATCCCGTCAGAGGCGAGAGTCCAGGTCCGTAAATCCCGTGACCGCAGGGAATGACAACGAGACACAGGATCACCTCCTTTCCGTTGTTGATGGGATCATCAATCTGGAGGCTTCCCGGGATTCGCGCAAGCCCCGCTCAGCGGCGGCGGAATGGGCGGCGCGGCGGCGCCTTCGACGACGGCGACTGCGAGGCGCGCTCGTCCTTGTGGCGGAACACGAGCCGGCCCTTTTCGAGATCGTAAGGCGACATCTCGACCGTCACCCGATCGCCGGCGAGCGTCTTGATGCGGTGCTTCTTCATGCGACCGGCCGTGTAGGCGATGATCGTGTGGCCGGTGTCGAGCTGTACGCGGAAGCGCGCGTCAGGGAGGAGCTCGGTCACGAGCCCTTCTAGGGTGATCAGCTCTTCCTTTGCCATCCGGTAAACTATTTCCTCTTGATGCGGGCCACCGCCTGTCTCGGCGATGGCCATCTTAGCACGGAAGGCGGCGAGCGCCGCCTCGGAAGCTGGGCGGGCCTCAGACCTGCTGCAGATTCGCGGCGGCATCCTTGCCGGAGCGCCGGTCGACCTCGACATCGAAGCCGATCTTCTGACCCTCGACCAGGCCGCGCATGCCAGCGCGCTCGACCGCGGTCGCATGGACGAAGACGTCCTTGCCGCCGTCATCCGGCTGAATGAATCCGAAGCCCTTCTGGCTGTTGTAGAATTTCACGGTGCCCGTACGCATGGATAGTCCCTTTCGAAAGTCGGTATGCACGTGGAACAGGTCGCTTTTCTTGCGACCCGTTCGGGTTCAGTCGAGTTTGGAAGAGAGTTCTGAACGTGCGCCCGCATGAGCGAAGGCGATACGGCCCAGGTCGTCCGGCCAAAGTCGATCCCGCGCGATATGGGCGATTTGGCTGGAAATGGCAAGGCGGGGACGTTGCCTGCCGGCGACTTGGCGTTCGACCAAAAGCCGCTCGGCGCAGCCTGCCCCTTACCCCCCCGCGGCAAAGCTGCGCGCGGCCGGCGAGATGATCTGCGCGCCGGTGCCGGTCACTTCGTAAACGGCAAGGCGGCGCTCCGTCAGGCCGGAGGGCAGGAAGCGGAAGATGCCATCGACTCCGGCAAAGCCGTTCGGGCTGGTCAGAACCGAAGCCTGGAACCGCTCCGCGCCGTACTGGCGCACGAGGCCTGCCGCGAGCACCGTCGCGTCATAGGCAAGCGTCGCGTTGCGCGGCGGCGGCGCGCCGTAGGCGGCCTGATAGCGCCGTGCGAAATCCTCAAAGCCCTGCTTGGTCGGCGCAGGGAACCAGCTCCCGACCAGCGCTGGATTGTAAGCGATGCGCCGATCGTCCCACTGTCCCGACCCGAGGAACTTCACCTTGTCGCGCGTCACGCCGTCGGCCGCGAGCTCCGCGGCGATCGTCGGCACAGCCTCGCCGGTGTCGGGAACAAAGATCGCATCGATCTGCCCGGCAACCTGCGCAACTTCTGCAGTCTTGGCGCGCATCTCGTCGGCAGTCGGCTGATAGGACTGGATCGCGAGGATACGTCCGCCGGAAGCGGCAACGGCGCTGCGGAACGTCGCCTCCGCGACCGCGCCATAGGCGTTGGCGGGAAGCAGCGCCGCAAACGACCTCCGACCCTGGCTCGCCGCATAAGACACAATGCGACGCACGTCGTCGGCCGGCAGGAAGCTCAAGAGATAGACGCCAGGCGCGGCGACGCTCGCATCGGAGGAGAATGCGACGACCGGTACGCCCGCCTGGCGCGCGGCTGGGGCGATCGCCGAGACCTCGCTTGCGAAAACCGGTCCCAGAATCATCTCAGCGCCTTCGCGAAGGGCGGACGCGACGGCAGTCTGCGCACCAGTTGGCGTGCCGCGCGTGTCGTAGACCGCAATCTGGATGCCGGCATTGGGGAAATCGTGGACCGCGAGCTCCGCCGCCTGGCGGAACGCCCGCGCTGTCTCCCGGCCGTTGCCGCTCGCGCTTTCCGGAAGAAGCAGCGCGACTCTGACGCCGCCCGACCCGATCAGCGTGCCGGTTTCCTGCGTCGCGCCGATATTTCCGAGCTTGCCGAGATTGAAGCTTGAGCAGGCCGCAAGCGTGGCCGCCACGGCCACGCATCCTAAAATGCGAAGGACGCGGCCAATTCCCCAAGATGGGCCGCAGCGTGACAAGCGCACGCTCCTTTCTTAGCCTCAAGCGGCTGATGCCAAGGCTACGGAGTATTCCTGCGGGCAGCAAGCAGAACGGGCAGTCACGCGGGGAATTGCGGGAAATGGGGATAACCAGTCCACAAGCGGGCGAACCGGCGCGCGGCTATCGCGTCCGTGGCGTGTTCTTCACCGCTCCGCCCCTCGCATCGGGGCTCTATGTCGTGGCGACGCCGATCGGCAATCTTTCTGACGTGACGCTGCGCGCGCTCGACACGCTGGCCGCGGCCGACCTCGTCGCATGCGAAGACACGCGGGTGACGCGGCGGCTTCTCGATCGCTACGGCATCTCCGCGAAGGTCACCGCCTATCACGAGCACAGCGGAGCGGGCGCGCATCGCCGTCTTCTCGACGCGCTCGCCGAAGGGCGCTCGGTCGCGCTCGTCTCCGACGCCGGCACGCCGCTTCTTTCCGATCCGGGCGCGGCGCTCGTCAAAGACGCCGCCGCCGCGGGGTATCGCGTCGTGCCGATCCCCGGCCCTTCCTCAATCGCCGCGACGTTGTCGGCGGCAGGCCTCCCGACCGACGCATTCCTCTTCATCGGATTTCTGCCGACAAAATCCGGTGCGCGGCGAAAGCGGCTGCGATCCGTTGCGGCGGTGGCGGCGACGCTCGTCTTCTTCGAATCGCCGAACCGCATCGGTGCGCTCCTTGCCGACGCCGTTCTCGAGTTCGGAAGCGAGCGAATGGCGGCGCTCTGCCGCGAGGTCACGAAGATCCACGAGACCTTCGATCGCGGCACACTGGCGGAACTCGCCGCGCGTTACGAAAGCGCAGCGGTGAAGGGCGAGATCGTGCTCCTCGTCGCACCGCCCGCGGAGCCGCTTCCCCCTGACGAAGTCGACATCGACGCGGCCCTTCGCGACGCGCTTC
Source organism: uncultured Alphaproteobacteria bacterium (assembly GCA_963805325.1). Lineage (GTDB taxonomy): Bacteria > Pseudomonadota > Alphaproteobacteria > Rhizobiales > Afifellaceae > DASWJZ01. The sequence goes on from CAWDTS010000022.1 coordinate 346,047, forward strand.
TGACGCTCGGCGTCAAGGCGGCGGCGCAGTCGGTGGCGGACGCGACGGGTGTCTCGCGGCGTGTGCTTTATCAGCGCGCACTCGCGCTCAAGGGCGAAAGCTGATGGCGCGCGTGCGCGGCGCGGCACGCGACATCACGCAGAAGCGCCGCGCCGCCTATCGCCACGGCCACCTCGCCGAAGCCGCCGCGATGCTTCTGCTTCTCGTGAAAGGCTTCCGCCCGCTCGCGCGACGCTACAGGACTCCGCTCGGCGAGATCGACCTTGTTATGAAGCGCGGGCGCACAATCGCCTTCGTGGAGGTGAAGGCGCGCGCGATTGAACGCGACGCGCTGGAATCGGTCGGACTTCAGTCGGAGCGGCGCATGGCCGACGCGGCCGATCTCTGGCTGGCGAAGCACCCTGCGGCAAGCGGTCTCAATCTTCGCTACGACATGGTGCTGGTTCAGCCGTGGCGGCTGCCGCGCCATATCCCGGACGCCTTCCGGCCCGGCTTCAGCAAAGTCTGGTGATTGCGCTTATCTCAATGCGCGGCTAACGCGAAGCGCCAAGGAATACCCGAATGACGCTCAACGTCGCGGTCCAGACCGACCACATCGCCAATTTCAAGATCGCCGGCGACACCACCTTCGCGCTGATGCTCGAAGCGGAGCGGCGCGGCCACACGCTGTTCCACTACACGCCGGAGCGGCTTGCGATGCGCCAGGGCCGGGTCGAGGCGCGCGTCGAGCCGGTCAAGGTGCGCGATCTCGTAGGCGATCATTTCACGCTCGGCGCTGCGGAGGTCGCGGACCTCTCGGGCTTCGACGTGGTGCTGCTCCGGCAGGACCCGCCCTTCGATATGGCCTACATCACGACGACGCATATTCTGGAGCGCGTCCATCCGGGGACGTACGTCACCAACGATCCGGTCGAAGTGCGCAATGCGCCCGAGAAGATCTTCGTGACGATGTTCCCGGAGCTGATGCCGGAGACCCTCATCACGCGCGATCCGGATACGATCCGCGATTTCCGCAAGGAGCATGGCGACATCATCCTGAAGCCGCTCTACGGCAACGGCGGAGCCGCCGTGTTCCGGCTGCGCGAGGACGACGAGAATCTTTCAGCGCTGCTCGAGCTTTTCCTCGAGCGCTTCCGCGAGGCCTTCGTGGTGCAGAAATATCTGCCGGCCGTGCGGCAGGGGGATAAGCGCATCATCCTCATCGACGGGGAGGCCGTCGGCGCGATCAATCGCATCCCGGCGATGGGCGACGCCCGCTCCAACATGCATGTCGGCGGCAAGGCCGTGGCATCGGAGATGACGAAGCGCGATCGCGAAATCTGCGAGGCGCTGGGGCCGGAATTGAAGCGCCGCGGACTGCTCCTCACGGGCATCGACATCATCGGCGACTACCTGACCGAGATCAACGTCACGTCGCCGACCGGCCTCCGCGAGGTGAAGCGCTTCGGCGGCGCGGATATCGCGAGCCTCTTCTGGGACGCGGTGGAGGAGAAAGTCGCCAAAACCTGACGTCGGAGGCTGTTCCTCTTTCGTTCTTGACGCCGCATCGGGATTGCACCTAGAGTGGCGGCGTCGGGTTCGGGGGCACCCAAATGGTCGCGCGCATCACCACCGTTGCGTTTCAGGGAATCGAGGCGATTCCGGTCGACGTGCAGGTGCTGATGACGCCGGGCAAGCCGGTTTTCAACATCGTCGGCCTCGCCGACAAGGCAGTCGCGGAAAGCCGCGAGCGGGTGCATGCGGCGCTGCACGCCTCCGGCCTGGCGCTCCCGGCGAAGCGCATCACTGTCAACCTCGCGCCCGCCGACCTCCCGAAGGAGGGAAGTCACTACGACCTTCCGATCGCGCTCGGGCTGATGGTGGCAATGGGGGCGGTCGCCTCCGATTCCATCTCCGAGCACGTCGTGCTCGGCGAGCTGGCGCTCGACGGGCGCGTCACGGCCGTCGCCGGCGTGCTTCCGGCGGCGATCAGCGCGAACGCGCTGTCACGCGCGCTGATATGCCCAAGCGCCTCAGGTCCGGAGGCGGCGTGGGCGGGCGAGACGCTCGCCATCGTCGCTCCCGACAGCCTGATCTCGCTCGCCAATCATTTCCGCGGCACCCAAGTCTTGAAGCGGCCGGAGCCGGCGATCCGTTCGGGAAGCACCGACATCCCCGACATGAAGGACATCAAGGGCCAGGAGGCCGCCCGCCGCGCGCTGGAGATCGCTGCGGCCGGCGGCCACAACATGCTGATGATCGGGCCGCCCGGCGCCGGAAAGTCGATGCTCGCCGCCCGCCTGCCTTCGATCCTGCCGCCGCTGACGCCGCGCGAGCTCCTGGAGATCTCGATGATCGCATCGATCGCCGGCGAGCTGACCGACGGAAAGCTCTCCGACCGACGGCCGTTCCGTGCGCCGCATCATTCCGCGTCGATGGCGGCGATGGTCGGCGGCGGGGTGCGCGCGCGGCCGGGCGAAGTGTCGCTTGCGCATAACGGCGTGCTCTTCCTCGACGAGCTGCCGGAGTTCTCGCCACAGGCGCTCGACTCGCTTCGTCAGCCGCTGGAGGCCGGGGAGACGATGGTGGCGCGCGCCAATCATCGCATCTCCTATCCCTCGCGCATCCAGCTGATCGCGGCGATGAATCCCTGCCGCTGCGGCAAGGCGGGCGAGCCTGGCCATGTCTGCCGGCGCGGGGCGCGCTGCGCGAGCGACTATCAGGCGCGCATCTCCGGGCCGCTGCTCGATCGCATCGACATCCGTATCGAGGTGCCGGCGCTCGCCGCCGCCGACCTGATCCGCCCGGCCCCAAGCGAAACGAGCGCAGACGTCAAAGGACGCGTCGCTGCGGCGCGGAGCATACAGGCAGAGCGCTACAAGGCGCTCGGACGAAGCCGCATCCGATCAAACGCACAGGCTGGCGCCGACCTGATCGAGACGGTGGCGACGCCGGAGCGCGCCGGCATGCGGCTGCTTGAAGACGCGGCGGCCTCGATGGCCCTCAGCGCGCGCGGCTATCACCGCGTCCTGAAGCTCGCGCGCACGCTCGCCGATCTCGACGGCGCGGAGGTCGTGGCGCGCATTCACGTCGCCGAAGCGCTCGCCTACCGGGCGCTCCCGCCGGAGCTCGAAATGGCCGCGTAGCCGAAGCCGCCGTCCTTCCCCTATTGTCGTCCCCGCCATTGTCGTCGAAGCGTAATCCTCCGCGGCTATCCCGATGGAGTTATGCTGAAGCGATTCGCGCTCCGCGGGGGGAGGACGGATGCTCGTAGCCGGCCAAGAACACCGGTCACCACGGCGTGGGGGAGACGCGTGACGACAGGCACGCTGCTCTCGCCCCGCAACCTCGTGCGGCACTTTGCGCCGAAGGTTGCCGTCGGTGCCGACGGCGCGCTTGGCGTTGCAAAGTCGAACGCGCTTCCCTGGCCGGCCGCGTGGCGCGGCGTCTCGCTCGGCCGCCTCGGCGACCTCGAAGTGCGGCTTGCCGCCAACGTGTTCGAGGTGCGGCGCGCGCAGGCGCTTCGCTACGAGATCTTCTACGAAGAGATGTCAGCGGTGCCCGACTTCCGAACGCGGCAGACGCGGCGCGACACCGACCGCTTCGACAGGCTCTGCGATCATGTTCTCGTCGTCGATCACGCTGCACCACAGACGCGCTTCGGCGCACGGATCGTCGGTACTTACCGCGTGCTGCGCCAGGAGATTGCCGCGCAGCATGGCGGCTTCTACAGCGCGGGGGAGTTCGACGTCGCGCCGCTTCTTGCGCGGATGCCGGAGCTTCGCTTCCTGGAGCTCGGCCGCTCCTGCGTCCTTCCGGCCTATCGCAGCAGGCGCGCGCTCGAGCTCCTCTGGCACGGCGTTTGGGCGTATGTGCGCATGCATCGGATCGACGTGATGATCGGCTGCGCAAGCCTCCCCGGCACCGACCCGGAGGCGCTGGCGTTGCCGCTTTCCTTCCTGCACCAGCACGCGCATGCGCCAGCGGAATGGGCGGTCAGCGCGCGTGCGGAACGGCGCGTCGCGATGGACCGCATGCCGCCCGTCGCGATCGATCCGAAGGCTGCGCTTCGCGCGTTGCCGCCGCTCGTCAAAGGCTATCTGCGACTCGGGGCGACGGTCGGCGACGGCGCTGTCACCGATCATCAGTTCGGCACGACGGATGTCCTGATGGTGCTGCCGGTCGCCGCGATCGCGGCGCGCTATGTCGACTATTACGGAGCGGACGCGAGCCGTTACGCCGCGGTCAATCCGCCGACGGCGGCGGACGAGCGGCCTCTCGCCGCCGCCTGATCCGGACATAAAGCGCCCCGGCGCCGCCGTGGCGGCGGTTGGCTTCCTCAAAACCCACGACGAGATGGCGGAACGCACCCTCGGCCAGCCAGCGCGGCACGCTTTCGCGCAGCACGCCACGGCCCTCGCTCGTCGCCCTGCCCTTGCCGGTGACGACGAGCACGATCTTCGCGCCCGACGCCTGCTGCCGGCGGAGGAAAGAGGCAAGCGCGGCATGCGCACGCTCCTGCCGCATGCCGTGCAGATCGATCCGCGCATCGATGTCGACGAGCCCGCGCCCAAGACGGCGCACGGTCTTCTCTTCAAACGGCGCAAGCGAGGGCTGCGCCGCGGCCTTGGGGACGGGCGCATGATTCACGTGCGCCGGCCTGGCCGGCTTCGCCGATTTCGCTGACCGGGTTTCGTGCGCGGTTTCAGAAGCGGGCGGCGCCGCCGAGCTCTTGCGGCGTCTTGCGTGCGCGCCTCAGCGGCTTCACCGTCTCGCGCAGCCGCTCCCAGAGCGCGTGCTCGTCGTCGGTCAGGCGGCGCGTCATTCTCCCGGCGCTTTCGGAACGAGAACTGTCATCGCAGCCTTGTGGCGCACGCGGCCCGCGAGCGAACCCGCCTCTGCACCGGAGCCGAAGAAGATGTCGCCCCGCGCCGGGCCGACGATCGCGGAGCCGGTGTCCTGCGCGATCATCAGCCGCCGGAACTCTCCGCGCTTAGGGTCCAAGAGGCCGGGCGCATCCACCCAGACCGGCGCGTGAAACGTGTGGAGCGTGCGGTCGACCGCGAGGCTGCGAAGCGGCGTCAGCGGCACGCCGGCCGCACCGAGCGGACCGTCGGTCTCGGAGAGCGCCGTCTCACGGAAGAAGATGTAGGAGCGGTTCTCGCGCATGAGCACCTGCGCGGCGTTGGGGTTCTTCCTCAGCCACGCTTCGAGCCCGTCCTTGTCGGCGCCTTCGAGCGGCAGCAATCCGCGCTCGACCGCAAGCCGCCCGATCGACGTGTAGGGATGGCCGGACTTTCCTGCGAAGGCGATCCGCAGCGTCTCGCCCTCCGCAAGCCTAAGCCGCGCTGACCCCTGCACGTGAATGAAGAACGCATCGACCGGGCTTTCGACGAAGGCGATCTCAAGTCCGCGACTAGCGAGCGCCCCCTCCTCAATCGCGGCGCGGTCGAAGAACGGCGCGATGCCGCCGGCGTTTTCTTTGCGAAGCGGATTTCCGGATCCCAGCCCGGCGGCCGATCCGCCTCTGCGACGTCGACGAGGTCGGAGGGGCGGCCAAGGAGCGGGACCGCGAAGCGCGAGGTCCGCGTGCGGCTCGCCTCGACCTCCGGCTCGAAATAGCCGGTGACGAATCCCGCCGCGTCGATGCGATGCGGGACGAAATGCTTCTCAAAAAAGTACCGCGCGTCTTTCGACGTCTCGATCGGCTGCGCCGCAAGGGCGGCTTGCGCGATCCGCTGCAAGCCGGCACCGTCGACGCCGAGCGCACGTGTCTTCGGCTGCGTCGAGGCGATCGCCTCGGCGCCGACGCAAAAGGCCCGAAACGCGGCGAGATGATCGTCGTCGCTCCATGAAGGGATGTCTGAAAAATCGATTTTCGCCAGCGGCGGCCCGGCCGCGCCATGTCTGTCAGAGCGCGTGCCGGCGAGGGTCATGTGGCCGCCCGGATAGCCGGATCAGACCGCCTCGGTCGCGACGAGCTTCCAGTTCGGATCGCGCGAGGTCACGTCGCGTGCGAACGTCCATGCGTCGCGTATCGTTTGCACCTCGGTCGCATCGCCCTCGATAACGTTGCCGTCCTTGTCGCGCACGCAGGTGATGAGCTCGGCGAGGAAGCGGAGCGCGAGGCGCGCGTTCTTGCCATCAAGCTCCGCGCCGACGATCTTCGCTTCCTCGATGCCGACGAAAGTGAGCTCCGCCTTCTGCTCCTTCTTCTCGCGCTCCCCGATCGCATCGACGAAGCCGTCATAGACGTCAGGCGCCAGGAAAGTCTTCAGCGCCGCGCGATCGCCCTGAGCGAAGGCCGTGACGATCATCTCGTAGGCGGCCTTGGCGCCGGACAGGAAGTGCTCGGGGTCGAAGTCGGAAGCAGCCTTGCTGATCGCCACCAGCCCGTCATGAACGGGCGTGCCCGGCGTCGCGTGGCGGGAAAGGGTCTCAAGCTCGACACTCGCATCGCCCGGTACCGCCGAGCCACGCTCGCGCGGCGGGAGCGCCACGACATTGTCGTTGCGTGACGCCTGCGGCGTCTTGACCCGCGTCTCGTAGGGCGAGGGCTCGTTGCCCGTACAGGCGGCCGAGAACGCTGCCGAGCCGCATGAAGATGACGACGGCGATAATCAGGAAGATAATCGAATAGACGTCGAAAAATCCGCTCATCGAAAGCGTGGGCTCTCAGGTTTCCGGCGCAGCGCGGCGGTGGCGCCTTCCGGCTCCAATGTAAGCACCTTTCGGGTTAAGTCCAGCGAAGGCATGCTTAATCCTTTGCCAGCGCAGGCCGCCCTTCCCATATGGGCCTGGAAGGAGAAGTCCGTGCGGATACCGTTTTCTCTCATATTTCTCGGCCTCGTTCTTGGCGAGATTTCCGGCTTTATTCTGGTTGGCCAGGCGATCGGCGTTCTGCCGACGCTGGGGCTCGTCCTTCTCGGCATGGTCGCGGGAGTCCTGCTTCTTCGTCGCCAGGGCATCGCGACGCTGGTGCGAGTCAGGGAGGAACTGACGGCAAACCGGCCGCCGGCGCGCCCGCTCGCCGAAGGCGCACTCCTTGCCTTCGCCGCGCTTCTCATCATCCTTCCCGGATTCCTGACTGATCTCTTCGGCATCGCGCTTTTTGTGCCGTTCGTGCGCGACCGGATCTTCCGCGCCGTGCGCAGCCGCGTCGCAGTCAGAACCGCCAATGTCGCATCGTCGTCAGTGGACCCCGGGCCGGTCGTCGACCTCGACCGGCGCGACTTTGGGCCAAGCGGCGAGCGGGCCAGGCCATACGGCGACAGCCCGTGGCGCCTTCGCGGCGGGCCCGAGGCGTAGATTGTTCGGCGTCCACGTGCTAGGCGAGCGCCCGAACAAAAGGGGCGACAATGGCCGAGACGAGCGGAAATGGCGGGCAGGCTGGACCTCCGCCTGATCAGAACCAGGCGCAACCGGGCATTCATGTGCTCGGGCAGTACGTGAAGGATTTTTCCTTCGAGAACCCCGGGGCGCCGAACTCGCTCAGGCCGGCCGATTCGGCTCCGCGGCTCGACGTCAACGTCAACGTCAACGCGCATCCGCTGTCGCAATCCGAGTTCGAGGTCGAGATCAAGCTGGAAGCGAAGGCGAGCCGCGGCGAGGAAACGCTTTTCATCGTCGAGCTTCTCTACGCCGGCCTCTTCCAGATCCGTAATGTGCCGCAGGAGCATCTGCATCCGCTGCTGATGATCGAATGCCCGCGCCTGCTCTTTCCGTTCGCGCGGCAGATCCTCGCCGATGCAACGCGGCACGGCGGCTTCCCGCCGCTCCTGATCGACCCGGTGGATTTCGCTGCGCTCTATCGACAGCGGGTGGCGCAGCAGACCGCACAGCAGAACGCGCCGCAACCGAGCTGACGCTCAGGCCGCCTGGTCGGCCTCATCTCCAGCAAGATAACGCGCCCAGAGCGGCGCATCGCCAAGCCCGGCGATAAAGGCCGCGTGGGTGCGCGCATCATCCGGCGTCAACCTCGGCGTCAGCGGATGCGGCCGCGCTTCGATGCTGCGCGCCAGCGCAAATGTCGCACCGTCGCGATGCCGCACGCCCAGCGCCAGCGTGGCCTGCCGGCCGCCGAGCAGCTCCAGATAGACTTCGGCGAGAATCTCCGCGTCGAGAAGCGCGCCATGCAGTGTGCGCGCACTGTTGTCGATGCCGTAGCGCGCACAGAGAGCATCGAGGCTGTTCGGTCCGTTCGGATGGCGCCGGCGCGCGAGAAGCAGCGTGTCGACGAAGCGACGCTCAGCCAACGTCGCGCGGCTGCAGAGGCCAAGCTCCATGTTGATGAAGCCGCGGTCGAACCCGGCGTTGTGAGCGATGAGCGGGCTGTCGCCGACGAACTCGACAAAAGAATCGACGATGTCCTCAAACGGCGGCTGGCCACGGAGAAAGTCGTCCGTCAGCCCATGCACCGCCACGGCGCCGACGGAGACGGCGCGCCGCGGATTGACATAACGGTGGAACGTCCGGCCGGTCGGGATGTGGTTCAGGAGCTCAACACAGCCGATCTCGATCAACCGGTCGCCATTCGCATGGTCGAGACCCGTCGTTTCGGTATCGAATACGATCTCCCGCATGAGGCGTCTTTTCGGTCGGAAGGACGCCAAGCGCAAGAGCGCGAATTCCCCCTCCCCAGCCGATTCAAAGGATGAAGGCGAGCGCTCCGAGAATTGCATCGACCGCACGGCGCGCGGCATCCATGCCGGCTCCCGAATCGACCAGGAAATGCGCGCGACGCCGCTTCTCGCCGTCGGGGACCTGGCGCGCGAGAATCGCATCGAGCCGCGCTTCGCTCATGCCTGGACGAGCGCGCACCCGTTCTCTTTGAATTTTCGCATCGGCCGTGACGACGACGACCGCGTCGATGCGCCCCTCGGCTCCAGTCTCGAAGAGGAGCGGAATGTCGAGAAGCACGAGCCTCCGCCCCTCGGCCCGCGTCTTCGCAAGAAAAGCGACCTCGCTCTCACGCACAAACGGGTGCACGATCGCCTCAAGCCGCGCGAGCGCCGCCGCATCGTTCACAACGCGTGCCGCAAGGCGCACCCGGTCGACCGTCCCGTCCTGGATGGCGTCGGGAAACGCTTCCGCAATCGGGGCAACCGCAGCGCCGCGATAGAGGCGATGGACGGCAGCGTCGGAATCGTGAACCGGCACACCGCGCGCAGCGAATAACTTCGCCGTCGTGGTCTTGCCCATGCCGATCGAACCGGTGAGGCCAACGATCAGCATGTCGTCACCGCGCAAGATCAGCGACGACATGCGCGCGCAGCTCTTCATCGACCACTCGGGCGCACGCCGAACCAGCGCTCGAAACCCGGCACAGCCTGGTGAAGGAGCATGCCAAGTCCGTCGACAATCGTGAGCCCGCACTCGCGCGCACCTTCGAGGAACGGCGTCACCAGCGGGACATAGACGAGGTCTGTGGCGATCGCGCCGCCTCTTTGCAGCACGCCACGGGATCGCGATGGCCGACCCGTCGTGCAAACCCGCCGAGCTCGCGTTAACGACGAGGTCGGCGCTTGTGAGCGAATCCGCGAGCCGCTCAAGCCCCGTGGCGTGAACGGACTCACGCCGAAATGCTTCGCCAGCGTTTCGGCGCGCGCAACGGTGCGGTTCAGAAGCATGATATCGCCGAACCCAGCTTCGATCAGAGCATAGAGCACGGCGCGTGAAGCGCCGCCCGCGCCGATGACGAGCGCCGTCGACCCGTTTCGCCAGCCCGGGGCGCAATCGTCAAGGTTGGCGATGAAGCCATGCGCATCGGTGTTGTCCGCATGGAGCTTTCCGCCTTCGAGCCAAAGCGTATTCGCTGCTTCGAGCTTGCGCGCGACGGCTGTTACCGAAGCGGCCGAACGAAACGCGGCTTCCTTATGCGGCAGCGTGACATTGCCGCCGACATAACCCTTCTGCTCCAAGGCCCTTCAGAAATCCACCGATTGCATCGGGCGCGACCGCCTCGGCAATGTAGTCACCTTCGATGCCATAGCGCTTCAGCCAGAAGCGATGAATCAGCGGCGAGCGCGAATGCGCAATCGGCCAGCCGACGACGAAGGCTTTCTTCATATCGGCTTTCGCGCGGCCAGAAGCGCGATCACCGCCGCCGCAGTTTCCTCAATCGAGCGCCGGGTCACGTCGATCACCGGCCAGCCGCGCCGCGCGCAAAGCTTTCGGCTCCACGCGAGCTCTTCCGTCACGCTATTCCGATCGACATAGGATTCGGTCAGTTCGTCGGACTTCATCGCAAGCACTCGGTGCTGCCGAACCTGTACGATCCTGTCGGGACTTGCGATTAGTCCCACGACAAGCGGCTTGCGCGCGCCTTCCAGCGCCGGCGAGAGCGGCATGCCGTAGACAAGCGGGATATTTGCAGTCTTGATCCCGCGGTTGGCGAGGTAGATCGAGGTCGGCGTTTTCGACGTGCGGCTGACGCCGACAAGGACCACGTCGGCCTCGTCGATAGCCTCGAAGTGCTGGCCGTCGTCATGCGCCAGCGTGAAGTTCAGCGCCTCGATACGACGGAAATATTCGGCGTCGAGCACATGCTGCGCACCAACACGACCGGCCGATCGCGTTCCAAGATAGGCCTGCAGCGCAGTGAGCACGGGGTCGAGCACCGATACGCAGGGAACACCGAGGTTGCGGCAACCGCCTTCGATCAGGTTCGCCAGGTTCGAATCGACCAATGTGAAGAGGACGATCCCCGGCGACTCTTCAATCTCGATCAGCGATTGCTCGACGAGCGCCGGTGTGCGCACCAGCGAATGGATATGCTCAATCGCATGCGTATGCTTGGTACTGAGCGGCCGCAGCGCGGGCGACGGCAATCAGCGTCTCGCCCGTCGCGTCGGAGATAAGATGCAAATGAAAATAGCGAGGTGTTGGCACACGCGATCCTGTGGAGAAAACCGGCCGTCCGGCTTCCTAGCCGGAACCGGAGGCCCCGGCGATACCGCTACCCTGAAAAGCATCAACATTCAAAAGCACGGGGATAAGAATGCAAGCTGCACATGCGCTTCGGGGAGACAGCATTCGTCCACAGCAGCGCGACGAATGGAAGCTCGTTCGAGCGGTCCGGAAACTGCGGCGATGTCTGGGCTCGCGGGCTTGCCCACCACCCTTTCCCCCGAAGTTATCCTAACGCTCAAAAAGCCGACTTGGATCGGACTGCGGGAGGGGTGGATTGTGGAGACCCGACATTCCCTCTAATTCACCCCCCAGCAGAAGAAGACAGTCACGTTAAGACTCTATTAAGGAAGATTGCTGGCGCGTGGTGGAACGCTCAAAACTCATACGGGTTCTCGCCGGCGAAGCGATCTATCCTCCTCCCGTCTGGATCATGCGGCAGGCGGGACGATACCTGCCCGAGTATCGAAAGACGCGCGAACGGGCCGGTTCGTTCCTCGACCTCTGTTTTGCACCAGAGCTGGCGGCGGAGGTGACGCTGCAGCCGGTGCGGCGTTTCGATTTCGATGCGGCGATCCTCTTTTCCGACATCCTGGTCATTCCGCATGCGCTTGGGCAGAGCGTTCGGTTTGAGGAAAACCGTGGACCGGTCCTAGCGCCGCTTCCTGAGGATCTGACGGCTCTCGATGGTGCTGCGGTGACGGAACGACTGTCTCCTGTGTTCGAGACGGTGCGGCTGACGCGGGCAGCTCTGGTGGCGGAGAAGGCGCTGATCGGATTCTGCGGAGCGCCTTGGACGGTCGCGACCTACATGATCGCCGGATCGGGGACGACGGATCATCTGGCTGCGCGGCGACTTGCGCTCGAGCAGCCGGAGAGATTGCAGACGCTGATCGATATTTTGGTCGACGCCTCGGTTGCCTATCTGGTGGGGCAGATCGACGCCGGTGCGAATGTCGTGAAGATATTTGATAGTTGGGCCGGAGTTCTCGATGGCGCTGGCTTTGCGCGGTGGGTGATTGCACCGGTCAGTGCGATCGTCGAGCGGGTGAAGGCGTTGCGGCCGGGTGTGCCGGTGATCGGTTTTCCGCGCGGCGCGGGTGCGCGGCTTGCAGCGTTTGCGCGGGTGACCGGCGTCGACGGTGTTGCCGTGGACTGGACGCTGCCAATGGAGGATGCGTGCCGGCTTGTTCCGGAGCCGACGGCGCTGCAGGGCAACCTCGATCCGTTGCGCCTTGTTGTTGGCGGAAAGGTGCTCGATGAGGGCGTCGATGAGATACTTCGGGCGATGCAAGGTCGGCCGCATATCTTCAACCTTGGGCACGGCGTGACGCCGGATACGCCGATTGAAAACGTGGCGCGGCTCGTCGATCGCGTGCGCCGGAGAGCTGCCTGATGCTTTGGGTCAAGGCGTTTCACATCATCTCGGTGATTGCGTGGATGGCGGCGCTTCTCTACCTGCCGCGGCTTCTCGTCTATCACTCGGAGAGCGCGCCGGGCTCAGAGAAGTCGGAGACTTTCAAGATCATGGAGCGGAAGCTCCTCAGGATGATCGCGACGCCGGCGATGATCTCAGCCTGGGTCTTCGGGCTCTGGATGGCGTGGCTGATCGGGGCGTGGAGCGATGGCTGGTTCCACGCGAAGCTTTTCTTTGTCGTGCTGCTTTCGGCGTATCACGGCTTCGCGGCGCGCTGGGTGCGCGACTTCGCGAACGATAGAAACACGCGCTCGACGCGTTTTTACCGGATGGTCAACGAAATCCCCGCGCTCTTCATGGTCGCCATCGTGATCCTCGTCGTCGTCAAGCCCTTCTGACGGAAACAGGCTTGTCTTGGGCCGGCGGGATCGCTATCTAGGCCTTGCGCCGATGTGAAAATGCGCGCAAGGACGCGTTTGCGTCTTGTTGGCGGCGATCCAAACGCTGCTGCTTCCTACTCCCCCTTCCCCGCCCTTTTTTCCCGTGACGGGATAAATCCATGCCAGAAATGAAACTTCAGGACCTGAAGTCCAAATCGCCTACCGAGCTCCTGAGCTTCGCCGAGGAGCAGGAGGTCGAGAATGCCAACACGCTGCGCAAGCAGGAGCTGATGTTCGGCATCTTGAAGAAGCTTGCCGACAACGAGGTCGACATTATCGGCGAAGGCGTCGTCGAAGTGCTGCAGGATGGCTTTGGCTTTCTGCGCTCGCCCGATGCCAACTACCTGCCCGGCCCCGACGACATCTACATCTCGCCTTCACAGATCAGGCGCTTCTCGCTTCGCACCGGCGACACGGTCGAAGGTCAGATCCGAAGCCCGAAGGAAGGCGAGCGCTATTTCGCGCTGCTCAAGGTCAACCGGATCAATTTCGAGGACCCGGACAAAGCTCGCCACAAGGTTCACTTCGACAACCTGACGCCGCTCTATCCGGATGAGCGCTTCAAGATGGAGGTCGAGGATCCGACGCGGAAAGATCCGACGGCACGCGTCATCGATCTCGTGGCGCCGCTCGGCAAGGGACAGCGCGCGCTGATCGTCGCGCAGCCCAGAACCGGCAAGACGGTGATCCTCCAGAACATCGCGCGCTCCATCACCACCAACCATCCGGAATGCTATCTGATCGTGCTTCTGATCGACGAGCGGCCGGAAGAAGTCACCGACATGCAGCGCACGGTGAATGGCGAGGTCATCTCCTCGACGTTCGACGAGCCGGCTCAGCGTCACGTGCAGGTCGCCGAGATGGTGATCGAAAAGGCGAAGCGGCTCGTCGAGCACGGTCGCGACGTCGTCATCCTGCTCGATTCGATCACGCGCCTGGGGCGCGCCTACAACACCGTTGTCCCCTCCTCCGGCAAAGTGCTGACCGGCGGCGTCGATGCCAATGCCTTGCAGCGGCCTAAGCGCTTTTTCGGCGCGGCACGAAACATCGAGGAAGGCGGGTCGCTGACGATCATCGCGACGGCGCTGATCGATACCGGCAGCCGCATGGACGAAGTGATCTTCGAAGAGTTCAAGGGCACCGGTAACTCGGAAATCGTGCTCGACCGCAAGGTCGCCGACAAGCGCGTCTTCCCGGCCATGGACATCCTGAAGTCCGGCACGCGCAAGGAAGAGCTGCTCGTCCCGAAGGCCGACCTTCAGAAGATATTCGTGCTGCGGCGCATCCTCTCCTCGATGGGCGTCGTCGATGCGATCGAGTTCCTGCTCGACAAGCTGAAGCAGACGAAGACGAACTCCGAGTTCTTCGATTCGATGAACACCTAGGCCTGAGGCCGCGGCCTCTTGGCTGGCGGTCCGGGGGATTCAGGCCAGCCGCAACCCGCAGTGCTTTGCGAAGTGACGGAAGTCGCGATCGCGCGTGATGAGCGGCACATCGTGATCGATGCATGACTGCGCGATCAGGGCATCGGCGATTTTGGCTTTCAGCCTGTGCTTCAAAAGTACCCGGCGGCTGTCGGCGGCGCGCGTCCAGAATCCATCGGTGATGGCGAGGGTTTCCAGGAGGCGGATGTCGGCGTCGAGTGCCGGGTCTGCGGTGGGGTCGCTCAGGATCTCCGTTACTACAACGGGCGGAAGCACGAGCGAACCGGCGCTCATCGCGCTCCCGAGTTGATCGACGTCCTGGCCGCTGTCCCCACTGAAGTAGGCGACGAGCGCGCTGGTATCCGCCGCGATCATTCGCGGTCGTGCCGAAGTTCGTCCAGGGTAAGCGAGAACCGGACCTTGCCCTTGAGCTTATGCAAGCGGCGTTGCGCCCCGACCGAAGCGAGCCGCCTCAGTGCCGTGCGTACGGTTTCCGTTACGCCTTGGCCGGTGAGTTCCTGCGCCAGTTGGAGATCGAGCTCCGGCACCTGGACCGTAATCTTGCGAAGTTCACTCATGGCGAAACTGATACCATAATTGATGCTGGCACGAAAGCTGGCATCAAAGGCCATCGCTTCTGGCTGGCCCGAGGCCGCCCGGCGTTAGGCAAGGCCCCGCCGCGTAGCGGTGAGAGCTGACTCTGCTTCTTCAGGCGAGGCGATCTCGGGTAGGCAACTTGTCGCATCGCACAGGAAAAGCGACGGAGAGCCGTTTGTGGGGACTTTCCCGGCGGCGGGGTGGCCGGTGCGGATCGCCTCCGGTGCGATCCTGGCCGTGAAGAGAGCGGGGTCGGCTTCGACGAGCGCGGCCCGAAGCAGCGCCTCGGCGGTATCCCCCTCGCCCATCACGAATGCCAGCCGTCCTCTCAGGATCGTGTCGAACGCTGATTGCAGGCTTGCGGTGCCGACGGCATCGCGGATGGCGTTGGACGCGAGATGCGATGCGATCCGCTTCGCGTGTTCGCGATAGGCGTCATCGCCGGTGAGCATGAAGAGCGTTGCGGCGTTGGCCGCCATGATGCCCGTCGCAGCCGGAGTCGCTTCGTCGGTCAGCGAGAGCGGCGTTGCGATCAGCGCCGGCGCGTCGTCTGCCGCGAGATTGTAGGCCGCGGCAGAGTTCGACGAAATGGTGGCGCTTCGCCGCTGCGAACCAGGCCTCGGCGCGATCGAGGAACGCGGTGTCCCCTTCGAGGGCGAAGAGCGCCAACCCAGCGCGGATCATGTTGGCGTAGTCGGTCGCGATGCCGGGGAAAACCCGTTTTCCGTCGAGGACGGAATGCGCGAGGCGGTCTCCTTCCGACATCGATTCGGACACGAACCGGAATGCGGCGAGCGCCGCTTCACGCGCGGCGACGTTGCCGTTGACGCGAGCGGCATCTGCGAGCCCCGCGATTGCCAAGCCATTCCAATCGGCGAGTACTTTGTCGTCGCGAGCGGGCTGCGGGCGGGCGTTACGCCGGCTAAGGAGGGGCGCTCGCATCGCTGCGAACTCGGCTTCGCGTTCGTCTCCAAGCCATTCGCGGGCATTCGGCCGAAGCCGGTTGAGAATGGTGCTACCTTCCCAGTTCCCTCCGGGGGACACATCGTAGATCTCCGCGAATCTGGCAAAGCCGTCGCCGAGTGCTTCACGCAGCTCTTCGGGCGACCAGACGTACGTCAGCCCCTCCTCGTGGTCAGTGTCGGCGTCGAGGCTTGCGGCAAAGCCGCCGCCGGGGAGTTGCATCTCACGCATCAGCCAGCCGACCGTCTCGTCGATTCGCTGCCGAAACAACCTTTGGGGCGCCTCGTGATGCGCGCGGGCGAGCGCCGAGAGTAGCAGCCCGTTGTCGTAGAGCATCTTCTCGAAATGCGGCACGAGCCATTCGGCGTCCGTCGAGTAACGCGCGAAGCCGCCGCCGACATGGTCGTAGATTCCGCCCTGGCAGAGATTCGTGAGCGTGGTCAAAACCGCGTCGCGGAATTGGCCGTCACCGTTGCGACGGTAGGCACGCCACAGGAGCTCCAGCACCACCGGGTTCGGAAATTTCGGCGCGCCGCGAAAGCTGCCGCGATCGAAATCCCAGACCGAGGCGATCGTCTCGGCGGCCTGGTCGAGAAGCGCGGGATCGGGCGTGCCAGCCGGCGGCGCCACAGGCTGGTTCAGGTGATTGCGAAGCGCCGCGACGTTCTTCGTCACCGCTTCGTCCTGCGCGCTCCAGGCCGAGGCGATGGCGCCGAGGATCTGCTGGAAGCTCGGGCGGCCATAGCGCGGCTCGGGCGGGAAATACGTGCCGCCCCAGAAGGGCTCCGCGTCCGGCGTCAGGAACATGGTCAGCGGCCAGCCGCCTTGCTCGCCGAGCGCGTGGAGGGCGCGCATGTAGATCTGGTCGACCTCGGGTCTTTCCTCCCGGTCAACCTTAATGGAAACGAAATCGCGATTGAGCTGCGCCGCCGTCGTGGGATTGCTGAAGCTCTCGCGCGCCATCACATGGCACCAGTGGCAGGCGGCATAGCCGATCGAAAGATGCACGGGCGCGTTGCGCCGCTTCGCCTCGGCGAAGGCCTCTGGTATCCACGGCCACCAGTCGACCGGGTTGTCGGCATGCTGGCGAAGATAGGGGCTGGTCGAGCCGGCTAGGCGGTTCATCGGTCCTTTGGAGCGGTCTTGGGGCGCGCGCGCGTGATTTCGGATGGATAGCATATACGCGCTTTCGAGCGGGGCCGTTCCGTCCGGCGTGGCGGTCATTCGCGTCTCCGGACCGAAGGCGGGGGAGGCGCTGCAGGCGCTTGCCGGGTCGTTGCCGGAGCCGCGGCATGCTGCTTTTAAAAGAATCCGGCGGCCGGGCGACGGCATGACGATCGACGGTGGGCTGGTGCTCTGGTTTCCGGGTCCGAGGAGCGAGACCGGCGAGGACATGGCCGAGCTGCAGGTGCACGGGGGCCGGGCGGTTGTGCAGGCGATCTTCGAGGTGCTCGGAGATCTCGGCCTGAGGCTCGCGCGGCCGGGCGAATTCATCCGGCGGGCCTTCGAGAACGGCAAGCTGGACCTGACGGAAGTCGAGGGTCTTGGGGATCTAATCGCAGCCGAAACGGAAATTCAGCGGCGCCAGGCGGCAGGGCAGGCGGGTGGTGCTCTCGCGACGCGCGCCGAAGCCTGGCGCAGCGCATTGATCGATCTTAGGGCCGAGATCGAGGCGCGGCTCGATTTCTCCGACGAACGTGACGTCGGCGAATCTCTGCCTGCGGATTTCCACGAACGGATCGCGGCGCTCAGGTCGGAGATGCGCGCCGCGGTCGACGGCACGGCTGCGGCGGAGCGTGTCCGCGATGGCTTCCGCGTCGCGATCCTCGGGCGGCCGAACGCCGGCAAATCCTCGCTCCTGAATGCGCTCGCGCGTCGCGACGTTGCAATCGTCACGCCCGAGGCCGGGACGACCCGTGACGTGCTGGAGGTGCCGCTCGATCTCGGCGGCTATCCGGTCCTGCTTTTCGATACGGCGGGTCTGCGCGAGGCGGCGTCCGCCGCCGAATTGGAAGGCGTGCGCCGCGCCCGGCTGACGGCGGAGGCCGCCGACCTGGTTCTCTGGCTTTCCGATTCGACTGCGCCATCGCCGCCGCCTGAGAACGTTGCGCAAGGATTGTGGCGCGTCTCCACCAAGATCGATCTGGCGGAGCCGTCGCCCGATGCCGCATTCGGAATCTCGACCGTGACCGGCGCCGGCGTTTCGGAGTTGGTCGCGCGTCTGGCTAAGGCGGCGTCGGAGAGCCTCGGCACCGGACAGGCGCTGGTGACGCGCGCGCGTCAGGCCGAGGCGATCCGCGGCGCCCTGGAGGCGCTTGAGCGCGTACCGGGCGCGCCGGAAGAAGTTGCGGCGGACTTGCTGCGGGCCGCGAGCGACGCTATTGGGCGGCTCAGCGGACGCATCGATGTCGAGGATGTGCTCGACCGGCTGTTTCGCGAATTCTGCATCGGAAAATAGGTTTCACGTAAAACGCCCGAAGCGGGTTCCACGTGAAACGGCGAGTGGTCGTATGAAGGCGGCGGATGTCATTGTGGTCGGAGGCGGGCACGCCGGCGCGGAAGCCGCGGCGGCCGCGGCCCGATTCGGCGCCGATACGATTCTCGTCACCCATCGGTTTGCGACGGTCGGCGAGATGTCCTGCAACCCCGCGATTGGCGGCCTCGGCAAGGGCCATCTGGTGCGTGAGGTCGATGCGCTCGACGGGCTCATGGGCCGCGTTGCCGATCGTGCCGGCATCCAGTTCCGGGTCCTCAACCGGCGCAAGGGCCCTGCCGTGCGCGGCCCGCGCGCGCAAGCCGATCGCGCGCTCTACCGCGCTGCCATGCAGTCGGAGATCGCGGCGCAGCCGAACCTCTCCGTCGTCGAAGGCGAAGTCGCCGACCTCCTCGTCGTTGACGGACGCGCCGCCGGCGTGCGCCTGAAGGACGGTCGCGAGATCGCCGCAGCCGCCGTCGTGCTCACCACGGGCACGTTCCTCTCCGGTCTGATTCATCTCGGCGAGACAACCACACCGGCTGGCCGATACGGCGAAGCGCCGAGTATCGGGCTTTCGGAAACGCTTCGGCGTGCGGGTCTGACCCTCGGCCGGTTGAAGACTGGAACGCCCCCTCGCCTCGACGGCCGCAGCATCGACTGGGCGAGCCTCGAGCGGCAGGATGGTGACCAGCCGCCTGAGCCGTTCTCGGTGCTGACGACTGAAATCACAACGCCGCAGATCGCCTGCGCCATCACGCGGACGACCGCGGAGACCCACGCAATCGTCCGTGGTAACCTTAATCGATCGGCAATGTATTCCGGCCGGATCGCCAGCCGCGGCCCGCGCTACTGCCCCTCGATCGAAGACAAGATCGTGCGCTTCGCGGATCGCGAGAGCCATCAGATATTCCTCGAGCCGGAGGGGCTCGACGACGACACCGTCTATCCGAACGGCATCTCCACCTCGCTTCCGGAGGATGTGCAGACCGCCCTCGTCCACTCGATGCCGGGTCTTGAGCGCGCCGTGATTCTGCGGCCCGGCTACGCTATCGAATACGACCACATCGATCCGCGCGAGCTCGGCCCCACGCTCGAATGCCTGAAGCTTCCGGGGCTCTATCTCGCCGGCCAGATCAACGGCACGACCGGTTACGAGGAGGCCGCGGCGCAAGGGCTTATCGCTGGCCTGAATGCAGCGCGGGTTGCCGGCGGCTCGGCGGCGGTCACGGTCGGGCGCGCCGATGCCTATCTCGGCGTGATGATCGACGATCTCGTGACGCGCGGCGTCAGCGAGCCCTATCGCATGTTCACCTCGCGCGCCGAGTACCGGCTGTCGCTTCGCGCCGACAATGCCGACCAGCGGCTGACGCCGCTCGGCATTGAATTCGGAATCGTCGGCTCGGAGCGCGCCAGGGCCTATGCGGCGAAAGCCGACGCTCTCGTCAACGCGAGGCGGATGCTTGATGGCCTGACGCTTACGCCAACGGAAGCCGCGCGCCTTGACCTGAACGTCAATCAGGACGGCATCCGCCGCTCTGCTTTCGATCTGCTGGCGCATCCGCAGGTGAGCTTCGATCGGCTCGCCGTAATCTGGCCGGAGGTAGCATCGACCGCCGCGCCGATCGCTGAACAGATACGCATCGACGCGCAATACGCGGTCTACCTGAAGCGTCAGCAGGCTGACGTTGACGCAATGCGGAGGGACGAGGCGCTCGTGCTTCCCGCCGACCTCGACTACGGCGCGATCGCCGGGCTTTCGACCGAAGTGCGCCAGAAGCTCGCCGCGGTTCGCCCCGCCAGTCTCGGACAGGCCGGGCGGATCGACGGCGTCACGCCGGCTGCGCTGACGCGGCTTCTCTCTTACGTCAAGCGGGCGGACCGTGGCAGTCGCAGCGCCGCGTAACGCCGCGACATCCGCCGAGGCGCTGGCGCGGTTCGAGCTTTCGCCCAAGATCCTCGACGATCTCGAACGTTTCGTCGCACTCCTCGAAGAATGGCAGGGGACGCACAACCTCGTCGCGCCGTCGACACTGCCTGACATCTGGACACGCCACGTCGCCGACAGCCTGCAGCTTCTCAGCCATGCGCCGGCCTTCCGCGAATGGGTCGATCTTGGGAGCGGGGCCGGGTTTCCGGGGCTGGTGGTCGCGATCGCCTCGAAAGCCCGGCCGGAGCGGCATGTCACGCTGGTCGAATTGAATCTCAAAAAGGCGGCGTTCCTGCGTGCCGCGATCCGGGAGACCGGCGCCAATGCCAGCGTGGCGGCGGAGCGGATCGAGCAGCATGCGCCGAAAATGGCCGGGCGCGCGGATATCGTCTCGGCGCGCGCGCTTGCGCCGCTTACGGATCTCCTGGCTCTGGCAGCGCCTTACCTCCACGCGCAGAGCGCCATGATTTTCCCAAAGGGTCGGGATTTTGTGCAGGAGGTCGAAGCAGCGGCTCAGTGCTTTGACTTCGATGTGGTAAACTATGAAAGCGCGACGGATTCGGGCGGTCGCGTTCTCGTCCTCCGTCATCTCCGCCCCAAGAGGCCGCAGCCATGAACATGAGCGATAGGCTTCCAGAGTGTCCGCGCGTGCTTGCGCTTGCCAACCAGAAGGGTGGGGTGGGCAAGACCACGACGGCGATCAATCTCGGCACGGCGCTCGCGGCGATCGACGAGACGGTGCTGATCGTCGATATCGATCCGCAGGGCAATGCTTCGACCGGCCTCGGCGTGGAGCGCATCGCCGACAGGCCCTCGACCTACGATGTGCTGGTCGGCGACGCTTCGCTTGCGGAAGCGGCGGTCCCGACCGCGGTGCCGCGACTCGACATCGTGCCTTCCACGCTTGATCTGCTTGGCGTCGAGCTTGAGATTGCGAATACATCGGATCGCAATTTCAGATTGCGCAAGGCTGTCTCGGCACTGCCGATGGAGCCCAAGGAGGTCGCCTATTCCTACATCCTGATCGACTGCCCGCCGTCGCTCAATCTCCTGACCATCAACGCCATGGCCGCGAGCCACGCGGTGCTCGTGCCGCTTCAATGCGAGTTCTTCGCGCTCGAGGGCCTGTCGCAGATTCTCTCGACGGTGGAACGGGTGCGCGCCGGCTTGAACCCGCAGCTTTCGATCCACGGCATCGTGCTCACCATGTTCGATGGGCGGAACAAGCTGTCCGGCCAAGTGGTCGAGGACGTGCGCGCGCATATGGGCGACAAGGTCTATCGCACCGTGATCCCGCGCAACGTGCGCATCTCCGAAGCGCCGTCGCATGGCAAGCCGGCGCTTCTCTACGACCTGAAATGTGCGGGCAGCCAGGCATATCTGAGGCTCGCCGCGGAGATCATCCAGCGCGAGAGCACGCTCCGCGCAGCCTGAAGGAAGAGGGGAGAGACGCTTGGCAGTCGAACCGAAACGACGCTTGGGACGCGGGCTCGACGCGCTGCTTGGCGCATACCCAGCGAGCGGCGGCGAGCCTGAGCTTCGCGTAGCCGCGGAGGGTGGACGGCGCACGCTGCCGATCGATCTGGTCGACCGCAATCCGCGCAATCCGCGGCGCGACTTTCGCGACGAAGAGCTTGCCGAGCTGACGGATTCGGTGAAGCGGCATGGCATCGTTCAGCCGATTGCCGTGCGCGCTCTTGGCGAGCGCTACGAGATCATCGCCGGCGAGCGGCGCTGGCGCGCGGCGCAGCGCGCTGGCCTCCACGACGTTCCCGTCACCATCCTCGAGGTCTCCGACAGCGAGGCGCTTGAAATCGCGATCGTCGAGAACGTGCAGCGCGCCGATCTCAATCCGGTTGAAGAGGCGAGGGGCTATCAGGCGCTGATCGCGGAGTTCGGCTACACGCAGCAGACGCTCGGCGAGACGATCGGCAAGAGCCGGGTGCATGTCACGAACACGCTGCGTCTGCTGAAGTTGTCGCCGTCGATCATCGAGATGCTCGAAGCGGGCGCCCTCACCGCCGGCCACGGCCGCGCGCTTCTCGCATCGGCGGAGCCGGAGAAGCTCGCGAAGCTCATCGTCGCAAAGGGGCTCTCGGTGCGCGAGGCGGAGCGCATGACGCAGCCGAGCGTGCCGAAGAAGGCTGGCCGCAGGACGATGCGGAACGCTGACATCGTCGCGATGGAGAAGGAGCTCTCCGATCTGCTCGGGATGAAGGTGGCGCTGGATCATGCGGCCGACGGAAGTGGAGAGATCCGCATCGCCTACCGCGATCTCGACCAGTTCGATGGGCTACTCCGCAAGCTGAAGCGGCAGTAGTTCTCTTCTATCGACGATGACGGGCGCTTAGGTCAGTCAGCGCGTGCTTCTCTTCAGCCGCCGCGCTTCGAGTGCGACGGCGTGCAGCGCTTCGGAGATCGCCGCCTCTTCGAGAGAGGGTTGCGTTCGCATCAGCATCACTGCGCGGTCTATGCGGCGGCGCGCGTCTTCAATCGAAGGGCTCGGCCAGCGCTCGATCTCGGCCTGCACTGCCGGGCGGCGTCTGCCGAAGATCGGCGGTCGCGCGAA
The DNA here is from genome assembly GCA_963805325.1 of uncultured Alphaproteobacteria bacterium. Classification (GTDB taxonomy): domain Bacteria; phylum Pseudomonadota; class Alphaproteobacteria; order Rhizobiales; family Afifellaceae; genus DASWJZ01. Next base: position 368,747 of record CAWDTS010000022.1, read on the forward strand.
ATCGACGGCGCGCGACGGTCGCTCGCCGCCATCGACCGCCGCGCGGAGCATCTGCAGCTGCAGGAGATGGCGAAGCGCCAACGCGCCGAGCGCCGATGCCGAGCCGCCGTCGGCACGCAGCCGCGCAAGCGCATGCTCCAGCGCTTCGTTGTCGCCGAGAAGCGCTGCGTCGATCGCGTGGTCCGTCTTCGCGGCGGTCGTGTCGCCGACGATCGCCTCGACGGCGTCGAAGGTCACGGTCTTCTGGTCGCCGAGATAAAGGAAAAGCTTCTCAAGCTCGCCGCGAATTGCCAGCCGGTCGCCGCCAAGGTTCTCTGAGAGAAGCTCAAGCGCGCCGGGCTCGATCGTCATCCCCGCCTCTTCGACGGCCGCGTGGATCAGCGCCGCCAGCTCACCGCCTTCAAGCGGATAGGTCGGGATGGCGACCGCATGCTTTGATGCTTCGAATGCCTTGCGCAGAGGGCTCGATGGAGAAAGCTCCGCTGCCTCGACCACGACCCATGCGGCCTCGGGCGGTCTTTCGAAAAGCGGCTCCAGCGCTCCGGCGACGTTGTGGCGACCGTCGAGGACGCGAAGCGCGATCACCGGTTCGCCGCCGAAGAGCGAAGCCGCGTAGGCCTCGTCGGCGAGGCGGCCTGGAGTTCGAGGACAGCTCGTCGGAACCGATCCGCAAGACTTCGTCGCCTTTGCCGCGCATCAGCGCAACGCGCTCGACGCGACGCGCGCGCTCGGTAATCGCGCCGGCGTCGCTGCCGTGGATCAGAAAGAGCCGGATATCGTCGGGCGGCGAGGCGAGGTAGCGGTCGGCGTCGTGCGATTTGACGGTGACCATCGGCTAGGGCCTAGCACTCTCGGGCCGGACCGAGTCCTTGGCAGCCATCGCTAGTGGGTCGCGAAATATGCGACGAGGCGCGCCTGAGTCATTGCGGCGAGCGACTTGGCAATGCGATCCTCGGCGTCGCGCTTGGCGCGGAGATTAGAATAGCTCTGCGAAGAGCGTGTGTAGGAGTCGATGTCGGTAACGCTGGAGCCGAAGATCGACTCGTCGGTTGCCGCATTCTTCAGGAGAAACGAGACGCCGCCAGTCAGCTGGTAGAGGTTCGGCGTGCCGCTGCCTCTTTCGACAAGCTGCGCCTGCTCGCGGACCGTCATGCGGAAGATGAGCTTATAGCGCGCGTCGGTTCCTTCGCCACCGCCGCGCAGCCCGTAAAGGAGCGCGTTGCGGAAGACCTGCTCGACGCGGGAGCTCGAGTCTTGAACCGCGATTGCCGGAAGATCGGCCTGCGGTCCGGGCTCGCTCGCCGAGGTCGAGTAAAGGGGGCGGATCTGGCAACCGGCGAGGCCAAAAAGGCCAGCGAGCACCAGTGCGAGGACTGCCAGACGGGACTTATGAAACGACATTGACGATCCGGTTCGGGACCATGACGACCCGCCGCGGCGGACGGCCTTCCAGGAAGCGCTGAACGGGCTCAAGCGCAAGCGCTGCTTTCTCCACTTCGTCCTTCGGCGTGTCGATGGCGACCGTCAGCTCCGCCCGTTTCTTGCCGTTTATCTGCACGGGAAGAAGAACCGTGTCGACCTGCAGCAGGCCCGCCTCGACCTCCGGCCATGCGCTCTCCGCCACCAGCGTCTCGTGGCCGAGCGCCTTCCAGCACTCCTCGGCGAGATGCGGCATCATGGGCGCGAGCATGAGGATAAGCGCCTCGGCTGCTTCGCGCAGCGCCCAGTCGAAATCCGGGTCGCGCCCGCCGTCTGCCGCGGCGGTCAGGACGTTGGTCAGCTCATAGAGCTGCGCCACGGCACGGTTGAAGCGCAGACGCTCGATATCGAAGGTCACCGTGTCGATGGTGCGATGCACGTGGCGGCGAAGCTCCATGGCGCGCTCGGAAAAGATGCCGGGCCGCGGCAGGTCCGACGGCGGAAGCTCTCCGGCGAGGCGCGTGACGAGCCGCCAGACGCGCTGCACGAAACGGTGCGCGCCTTCCACGCCGGCCGCCGTCCAGATCACGTCGCGCTCGGGCGGGGAATCGGAGAGCATGAACCAGCGCGCGGTGTCGGCGCCGTAGGTCTCGATGATGTCGGATGGGTCGACGGTGTTCTTGCGCGACTTCGACATCTTCTCGATCGGGCCGATCTCGACCGGCTCGCCGGTCTTCGCGGAGACGGCGCTCCGCTCGGCTCCTTCACCTTCGATGCGCACGCTCGCGGGCTCCAGCCATTCGCCCTTCGCGCTGCGATAGGTCTCGTGCACGACCATGCCCTGCGTGAAGAGCCCGGCGAAGGGCTCGTCGAGCCCTACGTGGTCGGTCTTCCGCATCGCGCGGGTGAAGAAGCGCGAATAGAGGAGGTGCAGGATCGCGTGCTCGATGCCGCCGATATACTGGTCGACCGGCAGCCAACGGTCAGCCGCCGCGCGATCGGTCGGCGCCTCCGCGTGCGGGGCCGTGAAGCGGGCGAAATACCAGGACGAGTCGACGAAAGTGTCCATCGTGTCGGTCTCGCGCTTCGCCGGTCCGCCGCATTTCGGGCAGGTCGTGTCGCGCCAGGTCGGATGGCGGTCGAGCGGGTTGCCGGGACGGTCGAACTCGACGTCGTCCGGAAGCGTCACCGGAAGATCCTCGCGCCTGACCGGCACCACGCCGCAGCTCGGGCAATGGAGCATCGGGATGGGGCAGCCCCAGTAGCGCTGGCGCGAGATGCCCCAGTCGCGCAGGCGGTATTGGACTTCGGCGCGGCCCCAGCCCTTCTCTTCGAAAAGCGCGAGGGTGCGGTCCATCGCCTCCTGGCAGGTGATCTCGACGCCGGGCTCGCCGGCCCACTGGACGTAGCGGACCTTCTGCGACTTCAGCGGCACGAAGGCAGTGTCTTCGACGCGCTTGCCGGTATCCGCCGGCACGAAGACGTCGATGACCGGCAGGCCGTATTTGCGCGCGAAGTCGAGGTCGCGCTGGTCGTGCGCCGGACAGCCGATGATCGCGCCTGTGCCGTAGTCCATGAGCACGAAGTTGGCGATGTAGAGCGGCAGCTCCCAGGTCGGGTCGGCCGGATGCGTAACCTTGATGCCAGTGTCGTAGCCGAGCTTCTCGGCCGCCTCGATCGCCGCCTCCGAGGTGCCGAGATGATGGCAGAGCTCGATGAAGTCGGCGGCTTCCTTGCTGCTCTTGGCGAGCGCGCGAGCAAGCGGATGGTCGGGAGCGACGGCGGCGAAGGTCGGCCCGAACATGGTGTCAGGGCGCGTGGTGAAAATGGGTAGCTTCTCGAAGCCCTCGGGTGCGCCCTTCAGGCCGAACTCGAAATGCAGGCCGACCGAACGGCCGATCCAGTTCTCCTGCATCAGCCGAACCTTGTCGGGCCAGCGGTCGAGCGTCTTCAGGGCCTCGAGAAGCTCTTCGCTATATGAGGTGATGGTCAGAAACCACTGCGTCAGCTCGCGCAGCTCGACCTCCGCGCCGGACCGCCAGCCGCGTCCGTCGATCACCTGCTCGTTCGCAAGCACGGTCTGGTCGACCGGATCCCAGTTCACCTTCGCCGTCTTGCGCGCGACGAGGCCGGCGTCGAGGAAATCAAGGAAGAGGCGCTGCTGTTCCGCGTAATACTCGACGTCGCAGGTGGCGAACTCGCGGCTCCAGTCGAGCGACAGGCCCATCGATTTCAGCTGCGCGCGCATCGCCGCAATGTTGTCGTAGGTCCACGCCTTCGGATGAATCTTGTTCTGTGCCGCGGCGTTCTCGGCCGGCAGCCCGAATGCGTCCCAGCCCATCGGATGCAGCACGGCGAAGCCGCGCGCCCGGCGATAGCGCGCCAGGACGTCGCCCATCGCGTAGTTGCGGACGTGGCCCATATGGATGCGCCCGGACGGGTAGGGGAACATCTCGAGCACATAATATTTGGGGCGCGCGTCCCCGGCCGGCGTCTCGAAGAGACGTCGCTCGGCCCAGACGGACTGCCAGCGCGGCTCGACGGCACGCGGGTTATAGCGCTCGGTGGACATACGATTTACCGGCTCCGGAAGCGGCGTGACCTTCACCTGAATTCTGGCGGGCGGTCAACATTCCGAGGCAATTTGCCGTTCCGTTCCCGCCGTGTTAGCGCGCCGGTCCGGAGGCATTATGGCGGACGCGGCACAAAGGCTTGGGGAGGTAGAAGCGCGCGTTGCGGCAGCGGCACGCCGTGCCGGCCGTGATCCGGGCGAGATCACGCTGATTGCAGTGTCGAAGACCTTCGACGCCGAGGCCATCTTGCCGGTCCTTGCCGCCGGGCAGCGCCAGTTCGGGGAGAACCGGGTGCAGGAGGCGGAGGGGAAGTGGCCGCCGCTTCGCGAGCGCCATCCCGACATTCGCTTGAGCCTCATCGGCCCGCTCCAGACCAACAAGGCGCGTGAGGCCGTGGCGCTCTTTGACGCTATCCACACGCTCGACCGCGACAGGCTCGCCGAGGTGCTCGTGAAGGAGATGACACGGCAGGGACGATCGCCGGCTCTCTTCGTGCAGGTGAATACCGGCAACGAGCCGCAGAAGGCAGGCGTGACGCCTGATGCCGCGGTGGATTTCGTCGCGCGCTGCCGCGAGGTGCATGGCCTTCTGGTCGAAGGCCTGATGTGCATTCCGCCGCTTGCCGACGATCCGGTCCCGCATTTCGAGCGGCTTGGGCGCCTCGCCGGCGGACTCGGGTTGCGGTCGCTGTCCATGGGGATGAGCGCCGATTTCGAGACCGCAATCGCGCATGGGGCGACGCATGTCAGGGTCGGAAGCGCGATTTTCGGGTTTCGAGACTGAAAGCCGGCCTCTCCGGCGCCCTTTCGTAAACATCTTCGGGCGAATCGGCGGTCGCGATTTAGCCGATCCTTAAGCCACCACCACGATAGTGCAGCAGGAGAAATCGAACTCGTTCCGGACGAGCCTATTGATATGGAGCGGCGCGGAATTGCGTCCTCCCGACTGCGGGGGCATCAAAGTGCAACCAAGCCAGTTTGCGATTCAGAGGGTAGCGGCTGAATTTGCCGCGCATGCACACCAGCCCGTCGGGCATGTCGTTTCGGTCAGCGGCTCGCGGGCGGTCGTCGCGGTCGACAGCGAGCAGCAGCAGGAGCGCTCCGGCGATCCGCTCTCGGTCGGCAAGCTGCTTGCGATCGAATCTGGCCGGTCCGTCATTGTCGGCCTCATCTACGCGGCGGAGTCTTCGCCCAGCAAGGCGAACACAACGCTGGCAAGCGTGGAGCTGCAGGGTGAAATCCGCCGGGGGGAAGACGGTAAGCCGGCCTTCGACCGCGGCATCCGGACCTATCCGCCGATCGGCGCGGCCGCGCACGAGATGGCGACGTCCGAACTCGAGACCGTCTACGACTACGGCGGGGCGCAGACGATCACGATCGGCACGCTCAGCCAGGACGAGTCGATCGCCGCGACCGTCAGGGTGCAAGATCTCCTGCAGAAGCATTTTGCCGTTCTCGGCACGACCGGCTGCGGCAAGTCGAGCGCCGTCGTGCTGCTTCTCGATCGCATCCTGAAGGCTACGGAAGCCACCCGTGTCCTTCTGATCGATCCACACAACGAATACGCCGCGGCGTTCCGCAACGAGTCGGAGGTGATCAGCCCGCGGTCGCTCAGCCTGCCGTTCTGGCTGTTCAATTTCGAAGAGATCGTCGACGTCATCTATCGTCGGCGCCCTGGGGTCTCAGAGGAGGTCGATCTTCTCGCCGACCTCATTCCGATCGCCAAGGCGCGCTACGCGCAGGGGGTCGAACGTGGGCCGTCGCTCGTTCGCCGCGACATCGAGGACGGCGGCTATACGGTCGACTCGCCGGTTCCCTATCGCATCCACGATGTGCTTGCGATGATCGACGAGCAGCTTGGCAAGCTCGACGGCAAAGAGGATCGGCCGTCGCTTCGACGCTCTGCGCTCGCGCATCCTCTCGGTCGTCCACGACACGCGCTACCAGTTCATGTTCTCGAACCGCACGATCGAGGACTCGATGGCCGATCTCCTGAAGACGCTCTTCAGGATTCCCGCGCATGGCAGGCGCATCACGATCGTGGAGATGGCGGGCTTCCCGGCCGAGGTGGTCGACGCGGTAGTCTCTGTGCTTTGCCGCTTGGCGTTCGATCTCGGCGTGTGGGGGCGCGGGCGGTTGCCGGTCCTCGTGGTGGCGGAAGAGGCGCATCGCTACATTCCGTCGGACAAGCGCATGGGCTTCGGGCCGACGCGGCGGTCGCTCTCGCGTATCGCAAAGGAAGGGCGCAAATACGGGGTCTATGTCTGCCTCGTCACGCAGCGCCCGGCCGAGCTCGATCCCACCATCCTGTCGCAGTGCAGCTCGATCTTCGCCATGCGCATGGCCAACGAGGCCGATCACGCCATCATCCGCTCCGCCGTGAGCGACGCGGCGAGTTCAACGCTCGCGGCCCTTCCCTCGATCGGGAATCGCGAGGCGATCGCCTTCGGCGAGGCAGTGTCGATGCCGGTGCGGATAAGATTTGCGTCCTTGCCGCCTGATCGCCTGCCGCACAATCAGCTTCCGACGCTGCAGTCCACCGTCTCTGATGCGGAGGACGATGACTTCGTGGAAGAGCTGGTCGACCGGTGGCGTTCGGTGGCGCGGCGGGAACGCTAGAAGGCCCCCGCCTCGGCGCGCGTTAGGGCCCTAAGCCGGCGGGCCGCCCTTAGGCGACCCGCGCCGCCTCGCGGGCGAGGTAATGGATCTCGACGGGTCGGATGCCGAGTTCGCCCAGCTGGTTCGCCGTCAGGCTGCTCAGTGCGCGCAGGGTTGACCTGTAACGGCGGCAGGAGCGCCAGCGACGCAAAGTCTTCGTCATGACAACCTCCATTTCCGTTGTGGCAATCAGATGGTGTCTGAACGTGCCGTTGTCGATGGCAGCACTGTTACGGTTCTATGTTGCCGGCGGTTTTCGAGCCGGCGCTAAATCGCTTCGGAAATGCGGAAATTGGTTTCTTCGCGACAATCTTAACGAAACATTTCGACCGCGGATTCGGGTGCGAGGCGGCTCGGAGCAGGGGGATTCCTCTTGATTTCCGCGGGTCTCTTACTGCGGCGGCACGGGAAAGCGGACGAAGAACCCTTCCGCTAACGCCGATTTGCATCTCGCCGGTGCGGCTTTCCGTCGACGACGAAGAGCGGCCTCGGCCCGGCTGCGGCGAGAATTAGACGGAGGTCCCTGCGGTTCAAAGCGATGCACCCGGCGGTCGGCTCGTAGCCCTGCCGCGCAAGGTGCAGGAAGATCGCGCTCCCCCCACCGCGGATACGCGGCGACATGTTCCAGTCAAGCACACCGACGATGTCGTAGAGACGATCCGCGCGCCACATGGTCTCATGACCGGCTGCGGAGGGAAGCCGGATCGGGCAATTGTAGCGGCCGCTGCTTCTGTCCTCGCACCAGCCGTCGTTCTTCCGCATGACGCGGCGGGGAACCGGCGAACGCGGCGGCGGGCCGCGATCGGGCCTCAGGATCAGGGTCAGAAGGCGGAGGCGGCCGGCGGGCGTCGCGCCGTCGCCTTCGCGCTTCAGATGCGTTATTCCGCTTCTTCCGAGCGCGCATCTGAGGGTCAGCGGGCCGCAGCGGAGGAGCCCGCTATGCGGTTCACGCGGCAATGAAAATACCGTGATGACGCGCAAATCGCTTGCCAAGCCGACTTTCGGTTTCTTCTTACGCGCTCGCATGAGTTTTCCCCGCCTCCACCGCGGCTGTGGCACCTAGCCGTGCGCTAGCCTAGATTGATCCAAGGAGACTTCCGAGGCCGCCATGACATCCCGCAAGATCCTCATCGTCGACGACGACGCCGATCTGAGCGAGGCGCTGATCGACCAGCTCTCTCTCTACGACGAGTTCGACCTGACGCATGCCAAGACGGCGACGGCGGGTCTGCAGTCGGCGCGCGAGAACCATATCGACCTCGTCATCATGGACGTCGGCTTGCCGGACATGGATGGGCGCGAGGCGGTGAAGCTCCTGCGCAAGAGCGGTGTGCGTGCGCCCATCATCATGCTGACGGGCCATGATACCGATTCCGATGCGATCCTCGGCCTTGAGGCGGGCGCCAACGATTACGTCGTCAAGCCATTTCGTTTTGCCGTGCTTCTGGCGCGCATCCGCGCGCATCTTCGGCAACACGAGCAGAGCGAAGACGCGACCTTCTCCATCGGGCGCTATACGTTCCGGCCGGCGGCGAAAATGCTGCTCGACGCGACCGGCAGCAAGATCCGTCTGACCGAGAAGGAGACGGCGATCCTGAAATATCTCTATCGGGCCGGCGACCGCATCGTGACGCGCGACGTGCTTCTCTCCGAAGTCTGGGGCTATAATTCCGGCGTGACTACGCATACGCTTGAAACCCATATCTACCGCCTGAGACAGAAGATCGAACGCGATCCCTCGCACGCCGAGCTCCTGGTCACGGAATCGGGCGGCTACAAGCTGGCACGCTAGACGATGGCATCGCCCCAATCCTTCGATACCGACATCGACCTGCTTGGGACGGTGCCGTTTTTCCGCGGCCTCTCGCGGGAGCAGTTGAAGCTCATCGCGATTTCCGCCGAGAGCCGCTCGCTGCCGGAGAAGCTGCTTCTGTTCGACGAGGGCCAGCTTCTGCACTCCGCCTATGTGATCGCATCCGGGAGCCTGAGGGGCGAGCACAAAGTCCCGGGCACCGAAAAGGTGCTGATGCGCGAGATCGGGCCGGGCGTCGTGCTCGGCGAGCGGGCGCTGATCCTCGACGCGCGCGCGATCGAGTCGGTACGCGTGGAGAGCCGCGCCCGAGTGCTTCAGATTCGCAAGCTGATGTTCCGCAAGCTCTTGCAGGAGCATCCCGAGATGGCGGTGGATCTGCGCGCCCGGATGACGCGCCACGTCCTTCAGATGGCTTCGGGGTTCAACGCAGTCGCCGATCGGCTGCGCGCCGTGCAGCTTTAGGACCGTCGGTTCGTAGCCGAAGAATCAGCGGAACGCGGCGATTACCGGAACGTGGTCGGACGGCCGCGTCCAGGAACGGGCATCCTTCAACACGCTGATGCCCTTCGCTTCCGGCGCAAGATCGGGCGTGACCCAGACGTGGTCGAGGCGTCGGCCGCGGTCGTTCACCGTCCAGTCGGGAGAGCGGTAGCTCCACCATGTGAAGAGCTTTTCTTCCGGCGGCACGAAGTGCCGCATCAGGTCAACCCAGCCACCGGTCGCGCGCATCCGTTCCAGGGCTTCCGTCTCGACCGGCGTATGGCTCACAACCCTCAGGAGCTGCTTGTGCGACCAGACGTCGGTCTCAAGCGGCGCGATGTTGAGATCGCCGACGAGAATGGAGCCTGGCGCCGACATCACATCCATGCAGCCGCGAAGCTCCTCCACGAAGGAGAGCTTGTGCGCGAATTTCGGATTGATGCTCGCGTCAGGCTCGTCGCCGCCGGCCGGAACGTAGAGATTGTGGATGGTGATCTGGCGGCCGCGATAGTCGAGCGTCGCGGCGACATGCCGCGCGTCGTCCTTGCCGCAAAATCGGCGTCGATCGACAGCCCTGAGCGGCCGGCGCGAGACGATGGCGACGCCGTGATAGCCCTTCTGCCCGTGCAGTGCGATATGCCGGTAGCCGGCCTCGCGAAACGCCTTCATGGGAAAATTGGCGTCCGGACACTTGGTCTCCTGCAGACAGAGGACATCGGGCCGGTGCTCGGCAAGCAGCCGCTTGACGAGATCGATCCTGAGCCGGACGGAGTTGATGTTCCAGGTGGCGACGGAAAGCGGCATTTGGGGCTGAGAGCGAGGCTTTCCGGGTCTGGCGGGAGCCGCGGCGCAAGTCCAGGCCAGCGCGAAGTCTCCACATGAAAAGCGCCCGGCCTGTTTCCAGACCGGGCGCCGGCGGGTTTCACCATGAGGTGCTGGCGCCCTGCGTTACGGGGGGCATGTTCCGCAGGAAGCCATTCCGCTCCACGATAACGTGGTGAAGCGGGATTTCGTTTTCAAGTCTGGCGCCTAGTGGCCCCGCGCGGCGTTTGTCGCCGCCTGGTAGTCGATCTTGAAGAGGCTGGAATCGAGCGGCTTTCCGGTCTCGACATTGTAGAGGGCGACCATCGTCTGAAGGCCCTGCTGGTCGGTCACCGTCCACTGCCGGAGCTCGTAGTTGGTGTGATCGAAGATGAGATCGAGCGTTCCGGCGCTGAACCGCGTCTCGTCATGCAGTTCCACTTCGACCAAGTCGGGCGCAACGCCGACGCGCGTCACCTTGTCAGTGGTCGCAAGATCGAGGCTCTTGTCGAGAAGCAGCCGCAGCGGCGTCTGTGAGAGCGGCCAGATGTCGTAGGTCTGCAGCTTCTTGTCGAACACCAGCACCGATTTGCCGTCGGCGATGACGCTGACGGTGGTCGGCGGGTCGTACTGGAAGCGCACGCGGCCCGGCCGCGAAATGAAGAACTTGCCCTGCAGCTGATCGCCATTCGGATTGTACTGGACGAACTCGCCGTCCATCGTGTCGATGCTCAAGAGCTTGGCGGAGATCTCGGAAAGAACCGCGCGCTCGTCATCGGTGATCGCGAAAGCGGCCCCAGGCAGCAGCGATGCGGCGAAGGCGCCGAGCAGCGCGCGCCGATCCAAACGGAAGCTCATGGGACTCTCCTCGCGGCCCTTGTGACCCCACGACGGAAGGTAGGGGCCATTCGTGACGAGACAAGGGCGCAGGCAGTTATCAGCCGACGCCGTCCTGGACCAGAATCTCGCGTTTTCCGGCGTGGTTTGCGGATCCGACCACGCCCTCCTGCTCCATCCGCTCGATCAGCGAGGCGGCGCGGTTGTAGCCGATCGAGAGCCGCCGCTGGATGTAGCTGGTCGAGGCCTTGCGGTCGCGCAGCACCACGGCGACGGCCTGGTCGTAGAGATCGTTCGATTCCTCCGAGCCGCCGGCCATCGCTTCGAAGCCGCCGCCTTCCGACTCATCTTCGTCGGTGATCGAATCGAGGTAGTCCGGCACGCCCTGTTCCTTCAGGTGCGCGACGATGTCCTCCACCTCCTCGTCGGAGACGAAGGGGCCGTGCACGCGCTGGATGCGGCCGCCGCCGGCCATGTAGAGCATGTCGCCCTGGCCGAGCAGCTGCTCGGCGCCCTGCTCGCCGAGGATCGTGCGGCTGTCGATCTTGGACGTGACCTGGAAGGAGATGCGGGTCGGGAAGTTCGCCTTGATGGTGCCGGTGATGACGTCGACGGAGGGACGCTGCGTCGCCATGACGACGTGGATGCCGGCGGCGCGCGCCATCTGCGCAAGACGCTGCACGGCGCCTTCGATGTCCTTGCCGGCGACCATCATCAGGTCGGCCATCTCGTCGATGATGACGACGATGAACGGCATCGGCTCGAGCTTCAGCTCCTCGGTCTCGAAGATCGGCTCGCCGGTCTCGTGGTCGAATCCGGTCTGCACCGTGCGCGTCAGCACTTCCTTCTTCTTGGCGGCGATGGCGATGCGCTGGTTGTAGCCCTCGATGTTGCGCACACCGAGCTTCGACATCTTCTTGTAGCGATCCTCCATCTCGCGCACCGTCCACTTGAGCGCCACGACCGCCTTGCGCGGATCGGTGACGACGGGCGCGAGGAGATGCGGAATGCCGTCGTAGACGGACAGCTCCAGCATCTTCGGATCGATCATGATGAGACGGCACTGGTCCGGCTTCAGCCGATAGAGCAGCGACAGGATCATGGTGTTGATGGCGACCGACTTGCCGGAGCCGGTGGTGCCGGCGATGAGCAGATGCGGCATCTTGGCGAGGTCGGCGATGACCGGCTCGCCGTTGATCATCTTGCCGAGCGAAAGCGCCAGCTTCGCCTTGGAGGAGTCGAAGTCGGTGGAGGCGAGCAGCTCCCTGAGATAGACGGTCTCGCGATGCGCGTTCGGGAGCTCGATGCCGATGGCGTTCTTGCCCGGGATGACGGCGACGCGCGCGGAGATCGCACTCATGGAGCGGGCGATATCGTCGGCGAGCCCGATGACGCGCGAGGACTTGATGCCGGGCGCCGGCTCCAGCTCGTAGAGCGTCACCACCGGGCCGGGGCGGACGTTGATGATCTCGCCCTTGACGCCGAAATCCTCAAGCACGCCTTCCAGGAGCCGCGCATTCTGCTCGAGCGCGGCGGGATCGATAATGGTGTCGCGCTTGCGCTGCTTCGGGGCCTCGGAGAGGAGATGCAGCGGCGGCAGCTCGAACTCGCCGGAGGGAAGCAGGGAGGGCTGCGCCTCCTTCTTTGCGCGGGCGCTCGGCTTCGGGCGCGGCGCCGCGGGCTGCACGACGGCCCTCGCGGCGCGCGCCGGCGCGGTGTGCTCCTCGATGGCCTCGGCGAAGGCATCGTCGAGATCGGAATCGACGTCGAAGTCGATATCGTCGTCAGAGATGAAGAGCGGCTCGCGGCGGCTGGAGAGCGCCAGCGAAGCGCGCATCTCGCCAAGCCGCGCAGAGCGCTTGGAGACCTGCCGCCGGAGCGCGCGTCCGAGCGCGGCCTTGGTGCTCAAGGCGACGTGCCCGAGAACCCCGGCGAGGAGAGCGAGCTTTCCGTTCGAGCTTTCCGGCGCGTCCTCGTCTTCCTCCCCGTCTTCGTCATCCTCGTCGATCTCCTCCGGCATCACGCGGCGAGACGGACGGGGGCGCGCGGAGGCGGCGAGCGGCATGCGCAGGCATGCGGCGGAGAGGCACATCAGCGAGAGGCCGGACATGATGACAAAGACCGCGGCATAGAGGCCGATCGAAAGCGAGCCGCCGCCGAACCATTCGAGGACGCCGAGCGTCAGATCGCCGACGGCGCCGCCGAGACCGGTCGGGAGCGGCCATTGCGCGAGCACTGGAAGGCAGGCGAGCGTGGTCGACAGCGCGACAATGCCGCCGAGCCAAAGAAGGCCCTGATGGATCGGGCGGCGCGGACGGCGCAGTCGAAAGAGATTCCAGCCCCAGAACCCGACCGGGAACACGATGCCGATGACGGCGAAGCCGAAGAACTGCATGGCGAGATCGGCAAAGGCCGCGCCGGGACGTCCGAGGAGATTCCGCGCCGCTCCGTCGATCGGATAGCTGAAGCTCGGGTCGTCGACGTGCCAGGTGATCAGGCTGACGAGGAGGCCGGCGGCGAGGGTCTGGAGCGCCACTCCGCCGAGGCGCCAGGCATGTCGCCTGAGAAACTCGGAGAGGACGTTATCGTGGGTCGGGTGATCGCGCAGGATGGCGTACGTCATGCTAGGTCGCCGCACAAATTGGAGAGCTTTCGCGACCCTAGGGCGACGTAGTTAAGGTGCGTTTAACCAGGGCCGCGCCCAGGGGGAAAAGCCGGCCGCGGAGCGTCAACGCAACGAGGCGCCGGGCAAAGAAAAAGCCCGGCTGCCTGCGCAGCCGGGCCAGTCTTGGGAGGAGTACGGTTCGGCTACTGGATAACTTCGCCGTGCAGGTTGATATCGAGACCTTCGACCTCGACCTCTTTGCTGACGCGGAGGCCCATGGTCATGTCGATGATCTTGAGGATCACGAAGGTCCCGACGCCGGACCAGACGATCGTGGCGATCGTGCCGAGGAACTGCGTCCAGACCTGACCGGCATTACCGTCGATCAGGCCCGAGTGCCCTTCGCCACCCACTGCCGACACGGCGAAGACGCCGGTCAATATCGCGCCCACGAACCCGCCAACGCCGTGCACGCCGAAGGCGTCGAGCGAGTCGTCGTAGCCGATCATGCCCTTCAGCCACAGCGCCGACCAGGCGCAGATGATGCCGGCGGCGATGCCGATCACCAGCCCGCCCATCGGGTCGACCCAGCCGGAAGCCGGCGTCACCGCGACGAGGCCGGCGACGGCACCGGAGATGATGCCCAGAACGCTGGGCTTGCCCTTCGCCATCCACTCGACAAACATCCAGGCAAGCGCCGCAGCGGCAGTGGCAATCTGCGTTACCGCCATGGCCATGCCGGCGCGGCCGTCGGAAGCAAGCTCGGAACCGGCGTTGAACCCGAACCAGCCGACCCACAGCAGCGAGGCGCCGATCATCGACAGCACGAGGTTATGCGGCGCCATGTTCTCGGAGCCGTAGCCGGTGCGCTTGCCGAGGACGAGTGCGCAAACCAGACCCGCGACGCCGGCATTGATGTGGACAACGGTGCCGCCGGCGAAGTCGAGAACGCCCAAGGTGCCGAGGAACCCGCCGCCCCAGACCCAATGCGCGATCGGGCTGTAGACGACGATCGACCAGATGCCCATGAACCACAGCATTGCGGAGAACTTCATGCGGTCCGCGAAGGCGCCGCAGATGAGGGCCGGCGTGATGATCGCGAAGGTCATCTGGAACATCATGAAGACGGATTCGGGAATGGTGCCCGACAGCACGTCGACGCCCATGCCAGCGAGGAAGAACCTCGACATGCCCCCGACATAGGCCTGCGTCCCTCCGCCGTCGGTGAAGGCCAGCGAGTAGCCGATGACCATCCAGATGATCGTCACCAGACAGGTGATGGCGAAGCTCTGCATCACGGTGGCGAGCACGTTCTTCTTACGCACCATGCCGCCGTAGAAGAGCGCCAGACCAGGGACGGTCATCAAGAGGACCAGGGCGGTTGAGGTCAGCATCCAGGCGGTGTCGCCACGGTCCAACGTGGGCGCGGCGTCGGCCGGTGCCGCCGCCTCGGTTGACGCCGCTGCCGGCTGATCGGTCGACATGGTGTCCTGAGCGAAGGCCGGCATCGCCAGCGCCGCGAAGAGCAGGCCGACCATCAAAAGAATTCTAGCTGCGAAGCAGCGCATTGCGTTCTCCATCGTTGTTACCCGCAGGGAGGGAGAGCCAGCATCGCGGCGCTCTGACGCGAAGCGATACAAGGGGCGTGCCAAACTGCCTTGCGGGCCGATCGGCGACGTTTTCAGTCCGTCTGCACAAGTTTTCATCATGTTAAGAAACCGTGAACGGGGCATGCCTAAGAGTTAGGCACCTAGAGTGCCTCGGCATTTGTTTCCCCGGTGCGGATGCGGAGTGCGCTCTCCAGATCGAGCACAAAGATCTTGCCGTCCCCGATCTGGCCGGTTTTGGCGGCTTCGGCGATGGTTTCGACCACTTTGTCGGCCTCGGCAGCGCCGACGGCGACCTCAACCTTGAGCTTCGGCAGAAAGCTCACGGCGTATTCGGCGCCGCGGTAAATCTCGGTATGGCCCTTCTGACGGCCGTAACCCTTGACTTCCGTGACGGTCAGACCCTGCACGCCGATGCCAGTCAGGGCATCCCTGACCGCATCCAGCTTGAAGGGTTTGATGATGGCAATGACGAGCTTCATTGGGCATGTGCTCCATGACTAGAGTCGGCGAACCGGCCATGCCGCGGAGAAGCCGGGCACAGTCGCTCAGCGGGAGCATTTCAAGACTCGTGCCAATCGGGACGGGTGGAACCGCGCCGGACCTATTCTTTCGCGTCCTTCCAGACCCGAATCAGGCCCTCCTGCGCCACTGAGGCGACATGCACGCCGGCGCGGGTGAAAATGGCGCCACGGTTAAAACCGCGGGAGCCGAAGGCGGTCGGGCTGTCCTGCGAGTAGAGGAGCCAGTCGTCGGCGCGGAACGGGCGGTGGAACCACAATGCGTGATCGAGGCTCGCCACCTGCAGGTCGCGGTCGAAGAGCGTTCGGGCGTGCGGGTAGAGCGACGTATCGAGAAGCATCATGTCGGAGGCGTAGGCGAGCACGCATTTCTGCACGACCGGATCGTCGGGCAGCGGACCGGTGGTGCGGAACCAGACGTGCTGCACCGGATCGAGCTTTTCGCGCGTCACGTAGTGGCGCAGGCTGACGGGCCGCAGCTCGATCGGCCGCTCGCGCCGCCAATAGCCCTTCATCGGTTCGCGTGCGCTTTCCATGAACTGGCGCTTCAGCTCGTCCTCCGACATCAGCTCTTCGGGCGGCGGGACGTTCGGCGCCGGCATCTGATGGTCGAGGCCCTCCTCCTCCACCTGAAAGGAGGCGGACATGGAAAAGATCGCATGGCCGTGCTGGATCGCCACCACGCGCCGCGTCACGAAGCTCTTGCCGTCGCGGATGCGGTCGACCTCGTAGATGATGGGGACGCCGGGGTCGCCCGGCCGCAGGAAGTAGGCGTGCAGCGAATGCGCCTTGCGGTCGGGCTCGACCGTGCGTGATGCGGCGACGAGCGCCTGTCCGATGACCTGCCCGCCGAAAACCCGCTGCCAACCATCTTCGGGACTGCGACCGCGGAAGAGGTTGTGCTCGAGCGGCTCCAGGTCGAGGATATTGAGCAGGTTCTCGACGGCGACTGCCACGGTGTCCTCGCCCGAATCGCGCCCACACGTCGCGTGCGGGCCAAGTGAGGCGGAAACTCGGCAGAGGCGGCGGCGAAGTCAAGCGCAGGAGCGTCACGGATGGCCGACGGGCCGCAGACTGATATCCTGATTGCCGGCGGCGGCTCGGCCGGGCTGACGGCGGCGCTGGCGATCAAGCGGAGCGCGCCCGACCTTCAGCTCGAGGTCGTCGACGCAAAGGCGCCGGGAGGAGGGGCGCTCGGCGCAGGAAAGCGCGACGAACGCGCCTCCGCGATCGCCGCCGCGGCGCGACGCATGCTCGAACGGCTCGATGTGTGGAAGGCGGTCGAGGCCGACGCGCAGCCCATACTTTCGATGGAGATCACCGACAGCCGGTACTGGCGATGCGGTGCGGCCGATCTTTCTCACTTTCGACGGACGCGTGAGCGAGGGCGAGCCGTTCGCGCACATGGTGCCGAACGAGCCGCTTCTTTCCGCGCTTCGCGATGCAACGCTTGCGGCCGGGATCAGATTGACCCAGCCCGACTCGGTCGAGCGCTTCACGGCGGACGACGCGCGTGTTGATGTCGGGCTTTCCACAAACGGATCGCGGCAGGCGAAGCTTCTCGTCGCCGCCGACGGCATTCGCTCGCGGCTTCGCGCGCTGGCCGGCATCAAGACTGTGACCTGGTCCTATCCGCAGGTCGCGCTCGTCGCGACCGTCAAGCATGAGCGGCCGCACGACGGCGTCGCGGTCGAGCATTTTCTGCCGAGCGGGCCGTTCGCCATCTTGCCGCTCAAGGACAATCGCTCGTCGCTCGTCTGGACGGAGCGCCAGGCGGAAGCGGACAAGCTTATGAAGAGCGACGATTTCGTCTTTCTCGTCGAGCTTGAACGGCGCTTTGGGCATCGGCTCGGGGCGCTCGAGTTGGCCGGTCCGCGTGCGGCCTATCCGCTCAGCCTGACGCTGGCGCGCGATTTCGTGCGTCCGCGTTTCGCGCTTCTCGGCGACGCCGCGCACGGCATCCATCCGATCGCGGGTCAGGGACTCAACATGAGCTTCCGCGACGCGGCGGCGCTGGCCGAGACGATCGTCGACGCGCATCGCATCGGGCTCGACATCGGCTCGCTCGAAGTGCTTCGCCGCTACGAGCGGTGGCGGCGCTACGACACGTGGCAGATGGGCGTCATGACGGATGTGTTGAACCGTCTCTTCTCCAACGACCTCGCGCCCGTCCGCGCGCTTCGCGATTTCGGGCTGGGCATCGTCGACCGGCTGCCGAAGCTGAAATCGATGTTCATCGGCGAGGCGGCCGGGCTTTCCGGCGATCTGCCGAAGCTGCTTCGGGGCGAGGCGATCTAGGCGCCGCGTTAACCGGCTATGCCTGCCTGACATTGCTGCATTGCGATATGGATGCCTTGTGCATTGCAGCACAAGGCATAGGTTCGGTCTCAAAGAAGCGGTAAATCGCCGGTCGCCTGAAGGGAGAGGCAACCTGATCCCATCAGGAGAAAATTATGGCTGCCACGGCTTCCGCTCTTCGCGTCCCCCTCCAAGATCATTCTGCGGTCAATACTATGCCGTCTCCGGCAAGTTTGGCTGGGAGCATCGCGAAATTCTTCCGTTCACGCTGGATTTACATTTCGACCGTCTCGAAGCTCGAAAACTATAGCGAGCGAAACCTTCGGGACATGGGTGTCACGCATGGGATCGAGGAATTCGCCCGTCGCGCCGCCGGCCTTTGATCTGGCATTACCTGGAATCATCATCATGACCGATACCGCTTCCCACGACTTCGCCGAGGTCGCTCGTACCGACGGCGCTCGATTCGCGGATCGACGCCTTGCGCAATGCGTTCGCGTCCTATCGCAGGACGCGTGCGATCTATCGCCAGCAGCGGGCGGTCTATCTGCGGACGCTGCGCGAGCTTCAATCCTACCGGCCGCGGGAGCTGCACGATTTGCAGATCGACCCGGCCGACTTCAAAGCCGTCGCGCGCAAGCAGGCCGGCTGGTAACGCGCCGGGCGGCGCAAGTCAGTCCTCGAGCCGCCGCGCTTCCTCCTCGAGCAGGATCGGAATCCCGTCGCGGATCGGATAGGCGAGCTTCGCCGCGTGGCTGACGAGCTCCTGGCGTTCGCGATCATAGATCAGCGTCGTCTTCGTCACCGGGCAGACGAGGATTTCGAGGAGCTTCGGGTCGACCGCGCGTCCGCTTCTCGCCTCGCGTTCCGACATCTCTCGCTCCCTGGTCATTGCAGCGGCGCGGAGGGCGCATTCGCACCGGCAAGCGCCATTTCGGTGATTGCGATCAGCGTGCGCGCGCGGGCCGCGTGGTCCGGCGATTCAAGCAGCGCCTGCTTTTCCGGCGGGCCCCACGGGCTCATCATGGAAAGCGCCGTCACGAGGCCGGCGTTCGAGGCGCGGTTCACGCTGTCCCAATCGGCTTCGAGGTCGTTCGCGTTGAGATAGTCGCGGAACGTGCGGAGCAGACCGGAGCGGTCGACGCCATCCTCACCGCTCAGCGGCTCGGTCAGGTCGGCGAAGGTTTCGACCGAGATCCGACACTGACGATAGGGCGCGGTCGTGGCGATCTCATCGACGATGCGGAAGCGGCTGACGCCGGCAAGCATGATCGTGTAGCGCCCATCGCCGGTCTCGGAGAACTGGATGATGCGCCCAACGCAACCGACGTCGCAGAGCGGCGGGGCTGGCGAACGCTCCGATGCGTCGAGCGCAGGCTGGATCATGCCGATCACGCGGTCGCCGCTGAGCGCCGCGTCGATCATAGTTAGGTAGCGCGGCTCGAAGATGTTGAGCGGCATCTGGCCGCTCGGCAGAAGCAGTGCGCCGGCAAGCGGAAACACCGGCATGCTGTCGGGAACATCGGCGGCGCTCTCGTAGCGCTTGTTTCCCGCCATGACCGCCATGTCGCTTTTCCTTTTTTGCCCTTTCGCCTCAGGCGAAGAGCAATGACGAAAGTCTCTGACGCCCGGCAATCGCCGCCGGATCCTTCAGTCCCCAGGCCTCGAAGAACTGCACGAGCTGCTTTCGCGCGGCTTCTTCGTTCCAAGTGCGATTGCGCTTCACGATCTCAAGCAGCGCGTCGGTCGCGCCGGCGCGATCGCCCTGGCCGTTCAGGACGAGGGCGAGATCGAAACGCGCCTGATGATCGTTCGGATCCGTTTCGAGGCGGCGTGTCAGCTCGGCCGGCCCGCCGAGCTTCTCCGCCTGTGACGCCAGATCGAGCGCGGCGCGTGCGCCGGCGATGGCCGGGTCGTTCTCCTGCTCCGGCGTCAGCCCGGCGAGAAGCCCGCGCGCCTGCGCCAGCTCGCCGAGCGCCACGAAGCAGCGGATCAAACCGCCAAGCGCCGTCATGTTGTCGGGCTCTGCCTGGAGCACGTTCGAATAGAGGCCCGCGGCGCCACCATAATCGCGCGCGCCAAGCGCCTCGGCGGCGGCATTCAGCGCCTCGTCCGTACCGCTTGGCGCGGACGGCCCTGCGATCCGATCGATGAAGGCGGCAACCTGGCTCTCCGGGAGTGCCCCCATGAAGCCGTCGAGCGGCTGGCCGTCCTTGAAGGCGATGACGGCGGGGATCGACTGGATGCCAAGCTGGCCGGCGATCTGCGGGTGGTCGTCGATGTTCATCTTGACCAGCCGCACCTTGCCCTTCGCTGCCTTGACGACTTTTTCAAGGACCGGCGTCAGTTGCTTGCAGGGACCGCACCACGGCGCCCAGAAGTCGACCAGAACCGGCACGCTGCGCGATGCGTTGATCACATCGACGGCGAAATCCTGGGTGGTCGTCTCCTTGATAAGATCGCCGGCCGGCGCTGCGCCGCCGCTGTCCTGACCGAAGATGAGAGATTCGGCGCTCATGGTCGCTCCGTTTATTCGCTTGGCCTCTGGCTTTGGCCCTTATGTGGCGGGTTTTCGCGGGCTTTCCAATGCCTCTTCGGGAGAAGCGTCGCCAGAGACGGCAAGAACCTTCGGCGCGTGGCCAGTGTGGCGGAGAAAGGCGAGGAAATCGTCCCTGCCGATCGTCGTCGTCGCGACGTTCTCGAGCGGATGGAAATTCAGGCGTGGGTGGCGAAGCAACGATGCGTCGAGGATCACGCTGACGCGCCCAGCGGTGTCATTGACCACGCCGAACGGCGTGACGGAGCCCGGCACGACGCCGAGAAGTTCCATCAGCAGTTCAGGCTTGCCAAAAGACAGGCGCGCGCTGCCGATCGCCTTGTGCAGGGTCTTCATGTCGATCGGCGCATCCTCTTCGGCGACAACCAGGAAAATCTGATCCTTCTTGTCCTTCAGGAAGAGGTTTTTCGTGTGCCCACCGGCGATCTCTCCGCGCAGCGCCTGGCTCTCCTCGACCGTGAAAAGGGGCGGATGTTCGGTGGTCTCGGTCTTGAGGCCGAGCCGATCAAGGAGGCTCAGGAGGTCGGCGCGGGAGGCGGGCATCGGCGGATCCGGGGCGGAGGCGTCTGCCGGCGGGCTTAACGGCTTGCCGCGCGGCCGACAACTCGCGGCCGGGAGGCAGGAGCCGGCGGGGGAAGGGCGCAAGGCGGCCTCGTTGCGGCTTGTTGCAATTCCGGGGGCCTTGCGTCATATACGCCGCCTGTGCCGGACCATCCCGCCGGCATCTTTAGTTGCGGGTGTAGCTCAGGGGTAGAGCACAACCTTGCCAAGGTTGGGGTCGAGGGTTCGAATCCCTTCGCCCGCTCCAATTTCTCCGGACATCTCTCGGACAATTTAAGTGCAGTCCTCCGAGGCTGCCTGACGAGGTTCGTCGACCGCGGGCGTGTACCGCAGCCACACCTGCCGGGGCCGTAAGCATCTGCGTGTGAGAGTGGCAAATATTTGCGGCTCACGCGTTGCCGATCCGCACCACTGGTGGCGTGATTCGCACGCGGCTCGGAGTCATGGCGGGAATTCGTTTGCCTCTCCGTCCGCCGTTGACCTAGCCTCCAAGAGCGGGGTCTTTCTTCCTTTCGGGGCACTGAGCGCTACCTGCGGCGTTTGTGGCTTAGGCGTTGAGCTAGCGGCGAAAACTATGTCACGTCATGCCAATTTTCGTCTCTGGTCTCTGGCGATTTCCGTTGCCGGGTTCGCGCTTGCGGGCGCTGTAACGCTCCAGTCGGTTACTGCCGAGACAATTCTGCCCGCGTCCCCACAGCATCAAGACGCAGACAACTCTCTGACCGCGAGCTTGCAGAGCTACGTGGCCGAGATCGACGGCAGCGCGGCCGGCACGCCGGCGGTGAGCGCCGTCTCGGCGCAGGGCCTGCTCGCGGTTGCGAACGCCACCGTGCCGAACGACAGCGTGCACGGCGCCGCGATGGCGAATTTGCGGGACTACCTGTCCGACGTCGTGGCGGGCGACAAGGCGCGGTCTGGCCGCGCTGGCGAATCGCAGCTGGCGCAGGCCGACACGACCGACCCGCTGCTCGCGCCCGATGCCGGCGCAGCGGCGCCTGCTGACGCGGCGGGGGCAGCGCCTGCGGCCGAGGCCGCGGGGCAGAAGCAGGATTGTGCGGGCGCGGCGCCTGCCGGCGGCGATCTGCTCGCAGGCGGTTCCGCCACGGATTGTCCTCCGGCTGCCTCCGGCGGCGACGATCTCCTCAACGCAGGCGGGGGCAGCAGCGGCGGTGGCGACGATCTCCTGAACGCCGGCGGCGGAAGCGGCGGCGGCGACGATCTCTTGGCCCCGGCTGCCTCCGGCGGCGACGATCTCCTGGCGCCGAGCGGCGGCGGTTCGGCTGGCAGCGACGATCTGCTGACACCGGCAGAGGGGACGGGCGAGACCGCCGAGGGGCCGAAGAAGGAAGAGGCTCCGCCGGCAAAGACGGCCGACAATGGCGACGCGGAGCACGAGAAGATCTTCCTGGAGAGCAAGTACCCTTCGGCGAATACGTGCGCGACCTGCCATCCGACGCAGTACGAGCAGTGGTCCGTTTCGCAGCACGCCTATGCGCAGCTCAGCCCGGTCTTCATGGCGATGCAGGCCGCCATCAACATCAAGACGAGCGCGACCAACGGCGACTTCTGCATCCGCTGCCACACGCCGATCGGCATGAACATCAACGAGTCGGTCTACATCAGCAATCTGAAGCGGAATCCCTCCTCGCGCGAGGGAATCACCTGCGTCGCCTGTCACCGGGTCAGCAAGGCTTACGGCAAGATCAGCGGACGTTTCGCGCTTGAGGAAGGCGACATCTACTCCCCGGTCTACGGGCCGACGGGGAACAAGGAGCTGAAGCGCGTCCTGAGCCTGCCGGAGGAGTACCGCGTCTCAACCTCCAAGGACAATCCGGGCCGCGCGATCCATACCGACATCGTGAAGTTCTTCGAGCTTACCAAGCCCGGGTTCTGCGGAACCTGCCACGACGTGACGCTTCTCAACGGCTTCAGGCTCGAGGAGGCGTTCGCCGAATTCCAGCAGACGCCGGCGGCGAAGAACGGCGTCAGCTGCCAGGACTGCCACATGGGCAAGGTCCAGGGCGCTGCGAAGGGCTATGACTTCGGGCCGGCGGCGATGGTGGGCGGCGTTCCAACCCGCAACCGCAAGCTGACCAATCACGCCTTCGCGGGGCCGGACTATTCGATCATTCATCCCGGCATCTTCCCGCACAACGTCGACGCCGCTAAATTCAAGACGCTCGAGGAGTGGCTGCAGTTCGACTACAAGGCCGGATGGGGCACCGACGCGTTCGAGGACAAGGCGCCGAAGAACTACAAGTTCCCCGACGCCTGGACTTCGGTCGACGATCGCTACGACGCGCGCGCGATCCTGAACACGCAGTTCGAGCGGCTGGACAAGGCGCGCCAGCGGCGTCTGGAGGTGCTGCGCAACGGCTTCAAGCTGAGCGACATCAACGTGGAAGAGGGCGACAGCAGCGGACTGAAGTTCTCCGTCGATGTCAGCAACGGCACTGACGGCCATGCCGTGCCGACCGGGTTCGACGCCGAGCGGCTGATGTTCCTGCAGGTCACGGTCACCGACAGCCACGGCAATGTGGTCTATGTCTCCGGCGACCGCGATCCGAACGGCGACGTGCGCGACCTGCATTCCCTCTACGTGCACAACGGCGAGCTGCCGCTCGACAAGGATCTCTTCAATCTTCAATCGAAATTCATCGTGCGGCTCTTGCGCGGCGGCGAGCGTGAGCAGGTGCTCGCGGTCAACGAGTCTACCGACGTGCTGCCGTTCGTGCGGCCTGAGACGCGCGCCACGACGCTCTATGGCCGGCCGCTCGGTGCGCGCAAGCACAAGCAGACCATCGAGCCGGGCGGGAAGCGGACGGCGGACTACGCGGTGCCGGCCAACAAGCTGCGGCGCGGAGAGACGTACAGGATCGAGATCAAGATGGTCTCGCAGATGGTGCCGGTGAATCTGATTGCCGCGATTCAGGTCGCAGGTTTCGACTATCAGATGAGCCCGGCGGAGATTGCTCGTCAGGTTGTCAAAGGAAGCTTGGTTATCTGGACACGAAAGGCGACGGTCAGCATCCAATAGGGCCGCGCTAAAAAACAGGGTTGGTGGGGCGATAGATATGCGTTGTTGGGCCGGCAGGCTGACTATTCCTTGTGCGCTGCTCATTTCGGTTTTTTGCCGTGATGCGCTGGCTGCCGGAAGCAGCGCGCTGAGCGACGAGCCGGTCCCGATGGTGACGGAGAAGCAGGTCGAGAAGGCGCACGCGCAACACACCGGCAAGGCCGGCGCCGCCGAAGAGAGCAGCGCGCTGGGCAAGGACCCGGTGCCGATGTTCGACGGCGATGCAAAGCTTGGCACGACGCCGCCGATCCTTTCGATCGGCGATCCGTTTCTCAAGGCGGGTAATATCGCGCCGGGCATCACTCTGCCGACCGGCGCGGTCTGGCAGCCGGCGCTCTGGTTGTTCGGCAGCTACAGCACGTCCGCCGGATATTTCGACAACGGCGTGACGCCAAGCCGCGAATACTGGTCCAATCGTCTCGACCTGTTCCTCAATCTGAAGCTCTCGCCGACTGAGCGCGTGCTGCTCGGCTTCTCGCCTCTCTCCACGGGGGCAAACCACACCGGCTTTCAGCACACTACGGGCGGCAAAACCGAATTCATCAACGCGGCGAACTTCGAGATCCGCACGCTCTTCTTCGAAGGTGAGTTCGGCGAGATTTTTCCGAGGCTCGCCCCCGACGACAACAAGGGGCTCGATTTCGGCTTCTCGATTGGGCGTCAGCCGATCTTCTTCCAGGACGGCGTGATGCTCAACGATACGATGGATGCGTTCGGGATCACGCGCGACACGGTCATGATCCCGGGCGTGACCCAGGACTTGCGGATCACCGGCATCGTGGGCTTCAACGATATCCGGCGCGACGACAACAAGCTCGACAAGGACGCGCTCCTGTTCGGGGTCTTCACCGAGACGGATTTCCCCATCAGCACAGTCGATGTCGACGCGGCGTTCGTGGCCAGCGACAACCGGGCGGGCGGCGACGCGCTCTATCTCGGCGCCTCGGCGACGCAGCGCATCGGCCAGTACAACACGACCTTCAGCATCAACAGCTCTACGGTCGTCTCCGGTGCCAGGGGTGCTGCGGCAGATGATGGCGTGCTTCTGTTCTCGCAGATCTCGCGCACCCTGCCGCTGTCGGAGAACGTCGTCTATTTCGATGCCTTCCTGGGCATCGACAACTACTCCTCCGCAGCGCGCGACCGTGGCACCGGGGGCCCGCTCGGTCGTGTCGGCATCCTGTTCGCAGCGCCCACGGTGGGCCTTGCCGGGTCGGCGCTTTCGAATCGGGCCGACGAGGCGTTCGGCGGCGCGCTTGGCCATCAGATGTTCTTTAACCACGAAAAGACCCAGCTCACGCTTGAGGTGGCGGGACGCAAGGATACCAACAACATTGACCAGGGTGCTGTTGCAATCGGTGGCCAGTTGCTGCACGCTTTGAACAACAGAAGCAGTGTTCAAGTCGACGCATCGGTATCGGGTGGTGAAAAACGCGATATCGGGTCTGCTGTGCGCATGGAGCTGAGGACACGATTCTGATCTGATGGGCGCATTAAGCCAGGCGCAGCTGATAGAGTTGACGCTTCAGGTCGGTGGCGGGCTGATCGTGCTTGCTGCTCTCCTGCAGGTGGGCGTCGGGCTCGCCGCTGAATTCAATGGCGCTCTGTACAGGCGCCGCATGGACGAACGCCGGTTGCAGCTCGTCCAGGCGCAGACCGACATCCTGATCAAACGCGCCGAGGTGGACTTTCAGCGCAGCGCGCTGACTTGGGCGGGCAAGCGAAAGTTCCGTGTCGTCGAACGGCGGATCGAGAACGAGGCTGGCGATATCTGCTCCTTTTACCTGGCGCCGCACGATGGCGGGGCACTGCCGCCGTTTCAGCCGGGCCAGTTTCTGACCTTTGAGCTGAAGATTCCGGACCAGCCGGCGCCGGTGGTGCGCTGTTACTCCTTGTCGGACACTCCAACGGCCCAGGGGCACTACCGCGTTACCATCAAGCGGTTGGGGCCGCCGCCCAAGGCGGAGCCTGGAACTCCCCCCGGCCTTTCGTCGACCTTTTTCCACACCGGCCTGAAAGAAGGGGACGTGGTCGATGTGATGGCGCCCAACGGCAGCTTTCACCTCGACGTGAACTCGGACAGGCCGGTCGTGCTGATCGGCGGCGGGGTTGGGCTGACGCCGGTTCTGTCGATGCTGAAATGGCTTGCCGACACGAACAGCCACCGCGAGACGTGGTTCTTCTATGCCGTCCGCAATTCCGGCGATCTTGCGCTGCGCAATGAGATCGAAGAGATCATCAAGAGTCGCAGCCATTTCCACTCGGTCATCGTCTACAGCGATCCGACGGAGACTTGCGTCGAAGGCAAGGACTTCGACTTCAAGGGATATCTCTCCGTCGAGGTCATGAAGCGCTATATCGCCACCTCGAATTACGAGTTCTATATCTGCGGGCCGCCGCCCATGATGAAGGCGGTGACGGGCGCATTGATCGAGTGGGGCGTCCCGGAGGAGGACGTTCACTTCGAGGCGTTTGGGCCGGCTTCCGTAAAGAACGTCGGGAAGCAGGAAACGTCAGCTGCCGGGACCGGCGCGAAGGTGGAATTCGCGCGGTCGGGCAAGTCGTTGACCTGGGCGGAAGCGTCGGGGACACTGCTGGAATTGGCGGAAGCCAACGGCCTGCGGATCAACTCCGGTTGCCGGGCGGGTAATTGCGGAACCTGCGCAACGGCGATCAAATCGGGTAATGTCACTTACGTTACGCGTCCGGCGAGTAAGCCGGCGCAGGGCACGGCGCTGGTGTGCATCGCCTGTCCGGATGGGGATGTCGTGCTGGATGCGTGAGGCGCGCGCGGGGGCGGCGTGCCCGGCATCGAACACGCGATTGGGAGCGAGGTTCTAAAATGTTGGGCTCGGTGACACGACTGGTTTTCGCGCGGTGGCAGTGGGCCGTCGTCGCCCTCTTGATGTTGATTGGCCTTGGCTCGAGCGTTGCCACGGCCACCGATCCGACGCTTGTCGTCGGGCCGAACGAATGCGCCGAGTGCCACAAGAAGGAGACGATGATCTGGCAGCACACGCATCATTTCTCGACGTTCCGCGACCTGCCGAACAATCCGGATGCGGAGAAGATTGCGTCGAAGATGGGCGTCAAGCGGCTGAAGGCGGAGAGCCTCTGCCTGAATTGTCATTTCACGGTGCAGAACGTTGACGGCGAGGACAAGACGATCGCCGGCATTTCTTGCGAGTCGTGCCACGGTGCGGGCAAGAACTGGTACAAGGTTCATTCCGGCTTCAGCGGCAAGAAGGAAGGTCAGGAGACCGACGCGGAGATCGCCAAGCGGTGGGCAGACTCCGAAGCCGCCGGCATGATCCGTCCGAAGAATACCTACCGGCTTGCTGAGAACTGCTTCGGTTGCCACCTCGTGCCGAATGAGAAGCTGGTCAATGTCGGCGGTCATACGGCCGGCAGCGACTTCGAGCTCGTCGCCTGGAGCCAGGGCGAGATCCGCCACAACACCTGGTACAACAAGGGCGCCTCGAATCCGGAAGCCTCGCCCGAGCGTAAGCGCATGCTCTTCATCGTCGGCCGTATCGCCGAGCTGGAGATGTCGCTGACCGGCGTCAGCAAGGCGACCGAGAAGGCCGACTACGCGGTGAAGATGGCGAAGCGCGCCGACAATGCCCGTAAGGCCATGGCGAGCCTCGCCAAACTGCTGCCGGAAGCGCCGGAGCTGGCGGAGATCGCGCAGATCGGCACTGACGCGGGACTGAAGCTGAACAATGAGGCCGAACTGGTTGACGCGGCGGGCAAGGTCTCCGTGCTCGGCCTGCAATTCGCCAGCGCCTACGATGGCTCCAAATTCGCGGCGGTGGACAAGTACATTCCTGACTCTTCGCACTTCAAGGGCCAAGTCTCCAACTAGCCTGGGTGGTGGTCGTAGCGACGGAGAGGTCTTCCGGTTTGGAAGCGGATGTCCAGGACGCGCGCAATCGAAGATGGGACGAGCCCTTCGGCGAGAAGGCGCTTGCGGGCGATGCTGTCGCTCGCATCCTGGCGCTCCCTGCCTTCGCCGATGTGCGTGCGGAGGACTTTCCGGCGTGGCTTCCGCTTGACGCCATCATTGCCAATGACGGTCGCATCCGGCGGTTCGCGCGCGGCGATACGATCATCCGCAAGGACGAATACGGCAGCTCGCTTTTCGTAATTCTCGAGGGCTCGGTCGTCGGGTTGGCCACGCCCCCCGCCACGAGCCGCGGGCGGCGTGCTTCGGCCCGGCGCCGGCCGTCATGGTTTCGCGCGATCGGTCGGCTCTTGGCCCGACGCCGGCCGCCGGAATACCGGCCGAGGCGGCGGGCGGAGCGGCTGCGCGTCGGCCCCGCAGGCGCCGTGCGCGAGGACATCGACGCACTCGCCGCGCGTTATCCGACCTTCACCTTGCGTGCGCCGGAAATGTTCGGCGAGCTCGCGGCGCTTACACGCAGCCCGCGCAGCGCCAGCATCTATGCGGGCGAGGACGACACGCTGGTCTTCGAGCTTCGCTGGCAGGGGCTGCGCGAGATACGCGACTGGTCGCAGCGTTTCCGCGAGCGCATCGACCAGCTCTATCGCGAGCGCGGTCTCGTTGCGCGGCTGCGGGAATGTCCGATCTTCGCTCACGTTGACGCCGAGGCGCTCGACGAGATCGCGGCGGAATCCTTGTTCGAGACCTACGGCAATTTCGACTGGACGCATCGCTTCAAGAGCGAGATCGGGCGGCGTGCGAGTACCAGTCACATCATCGAGCAGGAGCCGCTGATCTGCGCGGAAGGCAATCATCTCGACGGCCTGCTCCTGATCAGCAACGGCTTTGCGCGCGTGACGAAGCGCGTCGACAGCGGCGAGCGCACGGTCAGCCATATCTCAGGCAACGACACGTTCGGCCTCGAAGAAATCGTGGCGGCTTCCGGGATGACGCTTCGCGCCAGCCTGCGCGCCATCGGCTATGTCGATGTGATCCGCATCCCGACGCTTCTGGTGCAGAAATACGTGCTGCCGGGCCTGCCGCAGGAACTCGTGCACAGCTACAACGAAACCGACGCGACCATCGACGATCGCGAGACCATGCGTCAGGGCATGATGGACTTCTTCGTCGATCACCGATTCATCAACGGCCAGGCCGCCATGGTGATCAATCTCGATCGCTGCGTCGGATGCGACGATTGCGTGCGGGCCTGCGCGAGCGCTCACAATAACAATCCGCGCTTTGTCCGCCACGGCTACACCTACGAAAACGCCATGGTGGTGAATGCCTGCATGCATTGCACCGATCCGGTCTGCCTCATCGGTTGCCCGACCGGCGCGATTCATCGCGAGGAGAATACCGGCACCGTCATCATCAACGACAACACGTGCATCGGCTGCGCGACCTGCGCCAACTCCTGCCCCTACAACAATATCCGCATGATCGACATCCGCGACTCGGCCGGGGACTTCGTGCTCGACCGCGACGGGCTGGCGATCAGCCGGGCGACCAAGTGCGACCTGTGCTACGACCAGCTTACCGGCCCGGCCTGCGCGCAGGCGTGCCCGCATGACGCGCTCACCCGCGTCAACATCCGCGATACGAAGAAGTTGCTGCAATGGCTTGGTTGAGCCGACTGTTCGAGCGGCACGTGCTCGGCGGTCTCGCGGCCGCCGTCGTCGCCTTCGTCGTGTTCTGGCTCGCCAACATCGGCTACGACGTGTCGCTGCGCGACGTGCAGTTCTTCAACGGCTGGGTGCTGACGGCGTGCATCGGCGTGCTGATGCTGTTCACCATCCGCAAGCGCGTCGTCATTCTTCCCTTCGGGCGGGTTCGCCTGTGGCTGCGCCTGCACTACTATCTCGGGATCGTGTGTCTCGCGGTGTTTCTCGTCCACACGCATTTCCGGCTGCCGGACTCGCCGCTCGAGTGGGTGCTCTGGCTGCTGTTTGTGCTGGTCGGCGTGAGCGGGCTCGTCGGAAGCTTGCTGAGCAAGCTCGTGCCGATACGTCTCGAGACGCATGGCGAACGCGTGATCTTCGAGCGGATTCCCGTGTTCCGCGCGCAGCTTGCTTCCGAAGCTGAGGCGATCGCGCTCGAATCGGTCCAGAACGCCCACACGGTCAGCATCGCGCGCTTTTACGCCAAGACGCTTGCCGCCTATTTCGCCCGTCCGCGCAATGTCCTCGCACACCTCGTCGCATCGAACGTTTCGCGGTCGCGCCTGCTGGGCGAGATCGATTCGATCGACCGCTATCTCGACGAAGCCGGCAAGGCACGGCTGGCGCGCCTGCGTGAGCTCGTTCTGGCGAAGGACGACCTCGACTTTCATTACGCCAATGCCGGGCTGCTCAAGCTTTGGCTTTTCCTGCATGTCCCGGCGACCTATGCCATGCTGGTGCTGATCGTCATTCATATCGTGCTCGGCTACGCCTTCTCGTCCGGGGTCGCCTGACATGGCTTTCCTGCAGAAGTTCGGCTTCAAGGAGAGCCGCTACGAGCGGCCGCAGGACAAGTGGGTGTGCGGCCATCTCGCCGAAGGCAAGCCATGCACGCTCGGTCCGAGCGCGGGCGGAAGGTGCCGGGTCACGACGGTCTGCCAGCCCCGAATGGAAGGGGGCCGGTGGGAGTGCCGGCGTTCTCTGCAGGAAGGCGGACCGTGCGAGAGCGGGCCGCTGCCCGACGGGCGCTGCTGCAAGATGCTGGAGCGCTGCGTGCCAAAGCGCAGCCTGCGGGCGCGGCGCAAGCGGGTGACGCTTTGGGCGTCGTCGCTTGCCATAGGCTTCGTCGCCCTGGTGTTCGGTGCCAGTCATGCGTCGCTCCTGATGCCGGGCCCGCTGTCGGCGGTGCACGCAAACCAGACAGAGTGCTCGACGTGCCATGCCGGCATCACCCCCGGACGGCTCGGCTGGCTGCATCAGCTCATGTCATCGGCCGGCGCGGCGGACAACTCCAAGCTCTGCACCACGTGCCACGATGTCGGCACGCAGCCTTTCTCGCCGCACACCTATCCGGTGGAAGAATTGCGCAAGATGACTGCGGCTCTGGAAACGGGGGCCGACGGAAGGACCAAGCGGGACGACAGCTGGGTGCATCTCATCTCGTTCCCCGGGCCGAAGAAGATGCCGGCGACGGGAGAGCCGCAGATCTTCTGCGCCACCTGTCACCAGGAGCACGAGGGCACCTTCCATAACCTGACCGAGGTGGCGAGCGCCCGTTGCCAGACCTGCCATGTCTCGAAGTTCGGCTCGTTCGCCGACTCGCATCCGCAGTTCGTGAACTATCCGTTCCAGCGGCGCACGCGGATCATCTTCAATCATAAATCCCATTTCGGGACGCATTTCCCGAAGGCGCTGGCCACGGCCACGCCCGGTCAGGTCGTTCCTACCGTCTGCGACGATTGCCACCAGCCCGGCCCGCAGAAGCAATACATGGAGGTGAAGTCCTTCGAGTCGATGTGCGCGAGCTGCCACGACGGCGACATCATGGGCGCGACGCTGGTCAGCGGACCGAAAGGCATCAACTTCATCTCCGTTCCGGGGCTCGATGTCGCAACGCTCAACGAGCGTGGCATCGACATCGGAGATTGGCCGGAGCGATCGGAGGCCGAGCCGACCGCGTTCATGCCGCTGCTTCTCCAGAGTGACGACGGCGCAGACCTTCTCGCTTCCGTGAAGGGCCTCGATCTCCTCGATCTTTCGAACGCGAGCGACGCCGATCTCGCGAACGTCGCCAAGCTCGCCTGGGCCGTCAAAAATCTGTTCAGCCACCTGGAAGAGACAGCGCCGTCGAAGATGATGGGCGACGAGACGGCAATGCCCCACACGGAAGTCACCATGCTCACCGGGGCAATCTCCCATGACGTGGTCCTGGCGGCCGACGAGGAATGGTTCCCCAATCTGCAGGACGATCTGCAGCGGCACGCGCGCGGTGAGCCGACGCACGCCTTCGAGGAGGCGCACCCCAAATCGAGCGAAGAACAGCCGGCTACGCCCCCGGCGCAGGACCAGGCCGGCGCGGCGCCCGCCAGCGGAGACAGTCTCGGCGGTGCGACAGGCGGCGGTGACCAAAACATCCTCGGTGGCGAAAGCGGCGCCGCCGATAGCGGCAGCGGAAGCAGCGCTGACATTCTCGGCGGCGGCGACAGCAGCGGCGGCGGCAGTCAGGACATCCTGGGCGGCGAAGCGGGCACCGACCAGAATGCTCAGGGTGAGAGCAGCGGCAGCGGTGGCAGCGGGGACATTCTCGGCGGCAGCGACAATGGCGCTAGTGGCAGCCAGGACATCCTGGGCGGCGACACGAGCACCGGCGGGGACCAGAATGCCCAGGCCCCGGCGGGCGAGAGCAGCGCCGGCGGCGGCGAAGACATTCTCGGTGGCGGGTCCGGCGCGAGCGGTGGCGAAGATATCCTCGGTGGCCAGTCAGGCACGGACGGCGCTGACCAGAACGCGTCAGGCGGCGCGGGCGGCTCCGGGAGCGACGAAAGCATCCTTGGTGGCGCCAGCGGCAGCAGCGGAAGCGGTGACATCCTCGGCGGTAGCGGCGAGAGCGGCGGCAGCGACGAGAGCATCCTGGGCGGCTCGAGCGGCGCGGGCGGCGGTGAAGACATCCTCGGCGGCGGAAGCGGCGGGAGCGACAATGCGCTCGCTCCGCCGGGCGGTGAGGGAAGCGGTGAAACAGAGACGGCGGAGGCGCCGAAGCCGCCGTTCGACCCTGAATCCTGGGCAGAATTTGGCGGTTGGTACCGACAGGACTTTACGCTCCGCTACCGTCCGACGGGTCACGCCGACCGGTTCCTGCGGACCTGGCTCGACCTCTCGGGTGGTGCCTACGGCACGTCGCAGCAGCCGCTTCTGGAGCCGGTCTTCGATCAGCTGTCTTCCGATTCGGCTCCGGGGCGCTGCACCAAGTGCCACAGCGTGGACGATGATCACGGTGCCAAGAACATGAAATGGCACGGGTTCGGCGCTGAGCGCGTCGTCAGCCGATTCACGGTCTTCTCCCACGAGCCGCATATCGGCGCGCAGGACAGCAACGGCTGCATGAGCTGCCACGCGATGACCACGGGCGGGGACACCAGCGATTATCTGGCGACCTACAAAGCGGGCGATCCGAGCGTCTTCGTCTCGAACTTCAAGCTGGTGGACAAGTCCGTCTGCGCGGCCTGCCACACGCCCGACGCCGCGGGCGAAAAGTGCACGCTCTGCCACGACTACCACGCCAACGCGCCGACAAGCCCGATGGTGCAGACGAAGCTTCCCTAAGATCGAGCTGGTCCGTGAGGAGCACGGGCTCCGCGTCGATGGCCTATTCGAACAGCTTCTTGTAGCGCGCGTCGGCGAAGCGATCGTCGAGCGCGACGGACTTCTGGTAGTCCTTGCGCGCGAGCTTTGCATTACCAAGCTGCTGCAGCAGCATGGCGCGCCGATAATACGCCGGGGCAAAGCTGGCGTTCGCTGCGATGGTCTGATCGAGATCGTGGCGCGCGGCTGTCTTCTCGCCCAGTTCCAGATAGGCCAGCGCCCGGTTGTAGTGCGCCTGCGCGTATTTGGGCTGGCTCTTCAGCACTTGGCCATAATCCACAACGGCTCCCTTGAACTCGCCGATCTCCGCCTTGGCGAAGGCACGGTTGAAGAGCGCAGCGAGATAGCCGGGCTGCAGTTTGATCGCCTTGTCGAAGTCTGCGACCGCCTCCTTGTAGCGTCCGATCTTGCCGAGGGCGTAGCCGCGGTTGTTGTAGGCGGCGGCATAGTCCGGCTTCAGCCGGACCGCCGCATCGTAGTTGGCGATGGCGCTCTCATAGTCGCCCATCCGGCGATAGGCGATGCCGCGATTGTTGTAGGCATGCGGGAAATCCGCCTTCAGGCGGATCGCCACCGAGTAGCGCAGGACCGCGTCCTCGTAGTTCTTCTTGTTGGCGAGCGCGAGCCCGCGGTTGAAATAGGTGTTGGCGAAGTGGCGCTGTAGCGGCGCCTTGTAGACCGGCATCTCGGTGCATGCCGTCTGGAAGGGGCGCGTCTCGTCGAGAACGAAGTCCTCGACTTCGGCGCCGGTTTGTGCTTCCACTCGTCGGCGGCGTGGCCGGTGATGGCGTAGACATAGCCGCGCGTCTCGTTCGGCAGACCCGAGCGTCCGCTCCGCCAGGCGTCGACGCGCTGCTCGCCGGCATTATAGGCGGCGGCCGCCAACCCGAGATTGCCATAGCCCTTGGCGAGATGACCGAGCAGCGCGGCCGAGGCTGAAATCGCCGCCATCGGGTCGAAGGAATTGTCCAGGCCCCAGTTCGCTGCGGTGGACGGCATGAACTGGGCGATGCCCTCCGCCCCTTTCGGGCTGATGGCGTTCGGATCGAACCAGCTTTCCTTCCAGATCAGCTTGGCAAGGAAGGCCGGCGGCAGCCCCTCGGCCTGCGCAGCGCTCTCGATTCGGTCACAGACCTGGGTGGCAAAAGACGCTTCGTCGGTGACGACGAAGAGCTGCTTCGGCGCGATGACGGCGACGTCCTCCGTCTCGCCCGCATCTTCCGTGGCGGGTGCCTTGCTTTTCGCGGCGTTTCCGTCCGGCGAAGGCTCGGCCCGAAGCGCGACCGGCGCAAACAGGGCGGCCGCGAGCACAATGAATCGAAGAGACCTGATCAAGATCGGGTTAGCCTGCTTTGATGCAAAGTGAGTGCGACCGGGGCGGATTTTAAAGACCCGTAATCCGAGGGTCAATTCTCGGTCCACGATACAACCGTCGCGGACGGCCTTGTGTGGCTTTAACGTCTCCGCAAAGTGAAGGCGGATCGCCGCGGAAATCCGGGCTTGCGGTCCGGCGCGGGGCGCGCCGATTTGCGGAGCGGTCTCCGGCGGGGAGGGCGAGGGTGGAAGCGCAGCTTTGGAATATTGGCGTGAAGGTGGCGGACGTCGCCGCCGAGATCGACTTCTACGTCGCGCTTGGCGGCCGGCTGATGCTGCACGAAAAGCTCGCGACGCCGGAAGGCGAGGCGGAGTACGCGATCGTGGTGTTCGGCGGCACACGGCTTTTCCTGACGCCGAAGCCGATCTTCGAGGATCGCCTCGATCTGCCGCCGCAGAACGGGCTCACGCACGCGGTGTTCGAGGTCACGGCGCTTGAGCCCGAAGTCGAGCGGCTTTTGGCGGGCGGGGCGCAGATGCTGATTCCGCCGACCGCGATCGAAGCAGGTTTTGGGAAGCGGCGGCTGGCTTTCTTCCGCTCGCCGGGTGGGCTGGTCTTCGAGGTGATGGAGATCGAGGAGTCTGCGCCGGCCGTCGCGCTGCCTTGATCGCCTGCGCCTACCAGGAAAGCTTCGCCACGGCGTCGGCGACGGCATTGCCGAGCGTCGCGTGCTGATCCTTGTCGAGGTGGATGCCGTCGAAGGGGCTCGTCTTGATTACGTCGCCGGCGTTCAGGAATGCGGCTCCGCGCTCCTCGGCGACCGCGCGATAGTACGGCGCGAGCTTCAGTGACTTCTCGTATCCGGCCGCGAACATCTCGACGAAGTCCGGCCGCGCGCCGTGAGTGTCGAGGATCGGCGGCGGGCAGATCGCGAGCATCTTGGGCGCGCCGCCACTCGGCCCGCACTCGGAGGTCGCGACGATCGAAAGCAGCCGTCGCATTCCCTTGGCGATGTCGCTTGCCGGGACCGAGAACCGCTGCTTCAGGTCGTTCGTTCCGAGCATGATCGCGACGAGATCGAGCGGCCGGTGGCTTTTCAGGCAGGGGAGGAGAAACTCCGATCCGTCGAGCCAGGCGCCTTCGATCGGGTCGGGGTGTACGGTTGTGCGGCCCGGCAGCCCTTCGGCGATGACGGTCCAGCTATCGCCGAGCCGTCGTGCGAGAACGCTGGGCCAGCGGTCGGCGAGATCGTAGCGCTGATCGTTGCCGGGGCGCGTCGCGCTTCCCCAGGTGTTGGAGTCGCCATAGCAGAGCATGGTCTTCATGGGTGCCGCCGCCGTTTCGCTGCGCCGGATATGGCGCGATTGCGAGGAGATCTGGTCTCTTGATGGTCTGCGGCGGTGGGGGTGGTCAAGCGTCGGTACGCTCGACTGTGGAACGTCAGGCGTTCCGGATACGGCGGGCGATTGTCTCGAAGATCAGTCGGAAGGTGGCGCCGAGCACGAGAAGCGCCAGCGGCGGGGCGACGACGATAAGCACGACGAGATGAAGGCGCTCGAAAAGTGGGTTCGATATCAGGCCGGTCAGCACGACGAACCCGGCGATGGAAATCCAGAAAGCGACCCAGACGGCCGAGATCGCCATCCATACGCGCAGCATCGCCTGTCGGGTCTCGACCCCGGCGGCTCCAATCGAAGCATCCGACATTTAACGGCTCCAGCCATTTTAGACCGCGGAGGCTCTGCCTTCCGCCGGTCCGATTTCGTGGCAGGCCGGTTCGTGTTTCTTGGCGGTCCGCCGTTGCACGCTCACATAGGGACATATCGTTTCCGCTGAATGTCTCCCCATGTTTCCAAGTTTCCGCCAGAAACTTCCGGGCGAAATAGGTCTGTAACATTGACCTATTTCGACAGCGGAACTTCCCGACGATCGCTGCCGTTGATGTGCGCCTAAGGGCTTGATCAGAAGGAGAGGTGCAATGTTGAAGGGCGGTCTTCTTTGGCTTCTCGGAATTCCCTTGCCGATCATCCTGCTGCTCTGGGTCTTCGGCTTCCTGCACTGAGCATGGCAGCCATGCGCTCTCGCTATTCGGCGAGCGCGGCAGGCGGAACGGTGCGGTTGACGACTTCGCGCAGCGCGAAGCTCGACTGTACGCGGGCGACATGCGGCAGGCAGGCGAGCTCCGTGCGGTGAATGCGCTCGAAGTCTGCGATCGATCGGACATTCACGGCGATGATGTAGTCATCGCTTCCCGACATCAGGAAGCAGCGCACGACCGATGGGCAGGCAACGACCGCCTTCTCGAAGCCGTCGAGCGCCTCTTCCGCCTGGCTGTCGAGCGTGATCCGGACGATCACGGTCGTGCCGAAGCCGAGGCGGTCGAGGCCGAGTACGGCCTGATAGCCGGCGATGATGCCGGCGTCTTCCAGCGCCCTTTGGCGACGCGCGCAGGCGGTCGGCGAAAGCCCGACGCGCGCCGAGAGATCGGCATGGCTGACGCGGCCGTTGCGCGTCAGCTCGGCGAGGATTGCACGGTCGATACGGTCGAGCTGCATCTGCGCTGATTTCCTTAGCAGATCGGCACAAGCTCGACCGAATCGGGCGCAGATTCAATATCCTACATCGGAAATTGACGGGAAACGCACTTCCGGACGCGCTACGAAACCCGAAAAGCGATGGAGTGCGCCATGCGCGTCGGTGTTCCCAAGGAAATCAAGTCGCAGGAATATCGCGTTGGGCTGACGCCCGGCGCGGTGCGCGAATACGCGGCGGCCGGACATGACGTCATCGTCGAGCGCGACGCAGGCGCAGGAATTGGCGCGGACGATTCAGTCTACGCGAAGGCCGGCGCAACGATCGCGAAGGACGCGGCCGAGGTCTTCTCGAAAGCCGAGATGATCGTGAAGGTGAAGGAGCCGCAGCCCGAGGAATGGCAGCGTCTTTCCGCCGGACAGATTCTTTTCACCTACCTGCACCTCGCGCCGGATCCGCGCCAGACGCATGGGCTCATGGAATCGGGCGTGAGCGCCATCGCCTACGAGACGGTGACGGACGGGCGTGGCCATCTTCCGTTGCTTGCTCCGATGAGCGAGGTGGCCGGGCGGCTCGCGATCGAGGCCGCCGGCCAGTCGCTCAAGCGCATGAATGGCGGACGCGGGATTCTGATCGGCGGCGTGCCGGGCGTGCAGCCGGCGCGTGTCGTCGTCCTCGGCGGCGGTGTCGTCGGCACGCACGCGACGCGCATGGCCGCAGGCCTTGGGGCCGAGGTCTCCGTTCTTGACAAGTCGCTGCCGCGGCTGCGCGAGCTCGACGACCTCTTCCATGGCCGAGTCCGCACACGCTTCTCCACACTTGAGACGATCGAGGAGGAGGTGTTCGCGGCCGATGTCGTGATCGGCGCTGTCCTCGTGCCGGGCGCGAGTGCGCCAAAGCTTGTCACGCGCGATATGCTGAAGCACATGAAGCGCGGCGCGGTCATCGTCGATGTCGCGATCGACCAGGGCGGCTGCTTCGAGACGTCACGTCCGACCACGCATGCCGATCCGGTCTACGCGGTCGACGGCGTGATCCACTACTGCGTCGCCAACATGCCGGGCTCGGTTCCGCTCACGTCGAGCCAGGCGCTCAACAACGCGACGCTGCCCTTCGGCCTGGCGCTTGCTGCTAAAGGTCTCCGGGCGGTGCTCGACGATGCCAATCTTCGCGCCGGCCTCAACGTGCATCGCGGCGAGATCACGCATCCCGCCGTGGCGAAGAGCCTCGGGCTTCCGTTCAGGGACCCGGTCGAGGCGGTGCAGGCGACGCTGAAGAATCACGGCCCGCGGCTCGCGAGCTGATTGCCATCACTTGTCGTCATTGCCGGGTGACGACAGTTCCGACAGCCGTCGCTAGTGGAAATTCCGTCCCTTCGGCATCGCCGCGACGTTTGCGGCGTTGAGCGCGCGCAACTCGTTTGCAAGCTCCGGTTCGGCAGCCAGCATCCGCGCCATGCGCGAGTTCTTCTTCGCGGCGTGACGTAGCTCGTCGACCGGCCGTCGCACTTCGTCGGTCGGTGCCATGCCGTTCGATCCGAGCGGCGCGTCGGAAAGAAGCGAGAGAAGCGGCGTCAGATCCTCAAGCCGCTCCGCCACGACGTGGATCACGTTCTGCTCTGATTGCAGTTTTCCGGTAACGCGCATCAATCGCGCGCCGAGCACGATTCCGCGATAGCGCTCGAAGATTTTCGGCCAGATGATGACATTGGCGATGCCGGTCTCGTCCTCAAGCGTCGCAAAGATCACGCCCGATGCCGTTCCCGGTCGCTGACGAACGAGCACGAGGCCGGCGACGGAGATGCGCCGGCCGCTCGGCAATTCGGCAAGCCGCTCCGCCTTGACGATCGACTGCGCGGCGAGCTGCTCGCGCAGGAACGAGACCGGGTGCGCCTTCAGGGAGAGCGACAGCGCGCGGTAGTCGTTCACGACGTGCTCGCCTTCGCGCATCAACGGAAGCTCCACCTGCGCCTCGGTTTGCAGATCGTCGACGCCTTGCGCGGCGGCGAAGAGCGGCAGGCGCTCGGCCGCCGACAACGGATCGAGCGCGCGCACCTCCCACAGCGCCTGACGGCGGTCGAGACCGATCGAGCGAAAGGCGTCGGCGTCGGCGAGCTTTTCGAGCCCGGCGCGGGAGATGCCGGAGCGGAGCCAGAGATCGCGGACGCTGCGATAAGGTTTTTCGCGCGCCGCGACGAGACGCGCCGCATCCGCCTCGCGAAAACCTTTGATCTGGCGAAGACCGAGGCGGACGGCGTGGGTGGTGCGGATAGAGGGGGATTGTTCGCGATGACGCATGTGGGGCGCGCCAGCGCGTCCCCTCCCCCGCAAGGGGGGAGGGGACGTGTCGAGGCTCTCCAAAGTACAATCCCAATCCGAGAAATTCACATCGACCTCGCGCATCTCCACGCCGTGTTCGCGGGCGTCGCGGACGAGCTGGGCCGGGGCGTAGAAGCCCATCGGCTGCGCGTTCAAAAGCGCGGCGCAGAAGACGTCGGGGTAGTGGCACTTCATCCAGGCGGAGGCGTAGACGAGGAGCGCGAAGCTCGCGGCGTGGCTTTCGGGAAAGCCGTATTCGCCAAAGCCCTCGATCTGGCTGAAGCAGCGCTCGGCGAAGCTCCGCTCGTAGCCGCGCGAGACCATGCCTTCGATCATCTTCGCCTTGAAGAGGCCAATCGTGCCGACGCGGCGGAAGGTGGCCATGGCGCGGCGCAGGCGGTCCGCCTCGCCCGGCTCGAATTTCGCCGCGACGATCGCGATCTTCATCGCCTGCTCCTGGAAGAGCGGCACGCCGAGCGTCTTGCCAAGCACGCGCTCAAGCTCGTCGGGGGGGCCGTGATCGGGATGCGGGCGCGGGTAATGCACCTTCTCGATCCCTTGCCGGCGGCGGAGATAGGGATGCACCATGTCGCCCTGGATGGGGCCGGGGCGCACGATCGCCACCTCGATGACGAGGTCGTAGAAGGTGCGGGGCTTCAGCCGCGGCAGCATGGTCATCTGCGCGCGGCTTTCGATCTGAAAGACGCCGACCGTGTCGGCGCGGCAGATCATGTCATAGATCGGTGTTTCCTCCTGCGGGATCGTGGCGAGATCGACGGTCTCGCCGTAATGCGCTTCAAGCAGGTCGAAGCCACGCTTCAGCGCCGTCAGCATCCCGAGCGCGAGCACGTCGATTTTCAGCATCTTCAAGGCGTCGAGATCGTCCTTGTCCCATTCGATGATGTTCCTGCCGTCCATCGCCGAATGGAGGATCGGCACCACCTCGTCGAGCCGGCTTCGCGTGATCAGGAAACCGCCGACATGCTGCGAGAGATGGCGCGGGAAGCCGATAATCTCGCGCGACATTTCCAGCATCTGGCCGATGCGTGCCGCTTCGGGATCGAGACCTGCGCGGCGGACGTCGTTCGAATCGACGGCGGTCGACGACCAGCCCCAGACGTTCCCCGCCAGCGCGCCGACGGCATCTTCCGAAAGCCCGAAGCCCTTGCCTACCTCGCGCGCGGCCGAACGCGAACGGTAAGTGATGACGGTGGCGGCAATCCCGGCGTGGTCGTAGCCGTATTTCCGAAACACGTATTGCATCACCTCTTCGCGCCGCTCGTGCTCGAAATCGACGTCGATGTCGGGCGGCTCGTTGCGGTCGCGCGAGATGAAGCGCTCGAAGAGAAGATTTCCCTGGTCGGGGTTCACGTCGGTGATCCTGAGGCAAAAGCAGACGGCGGAGTTCGCCGCCGAGCCGCGCCCCTGGCAGAGGATGCCTTGCGAGCGCGCGAACTCCATGATGTCGCGGACGGTGAGGAAATAGGCCTCGTATCTCAGCTCCCTGATGATCGAGAGCTCGTGCTCGATGAGCTTGCGCACGTCCTCGCGAAGCCCTTTCGGGTAGCGCCAGGCAGCGCCCTCCCAGGTGAGCCGCACCAGCTCGTCATAGGGCGTGGCGCTCTTGCCCGCGGATTCGAGCGGGTATTCGTATTCGTGGCTGATCTCGTCGAGCGAGAAGGCAAGGCGCTCGATCACGCGAAGCGTCTCGGCAAGGGCTTGTGGGTAATCGGCGAAGAGGCGCGCCATCTCCGCGGCGCTCTTCATGTGCCGCTCGGCATTCGCCTCAAGAAGTTTACCGGCGGTGTCGAGCGTCTTTTTCTCGCGCACGCAGGAGAGTACATCCTGCAGGCGGCGGCGCTCGGGCGCGTGATAGAGCACGTCGCCAAGCGCGATCAGCGGGATCTTATGGTGGGCGGCGAGGGCGGAAAGCGCTGCCAGCCGCCGTCGGTCGTCGCCCTGATGGAGACAGCTAGCGCCGAGCCTGACATGGCCGGGGAAGGCTTCGGCGAGGGCGGCGATCGGCGCCTCTGCGCAAGGCTGGAGGAAAGCCGTGCCCGGCAGCATCGCCATCTCCAGGCCTTCCCCCCATTCCAAAAGGTCGGAAAGATCGAGGTGGCACTCGCCTTTTTTGGTGCGGAGATTGCCGGTGGTGAGCAGCCGGCAGAGTCTTCCGTAGGCCGCGCGGTCGCGTGGCCAGACAGCGACGTCCGGTGTGTCATCACGGAAGGAGAGCCGACAGCCGACGGCGTAACGGATGCCCGCCTGCTTCGCCGCGAGGTGGCCGCGGACGATGCCGGCGAGCGTGTTCTTGTCGGCGACCGAAAAGCCGGCGAGGCCGAGCAGGGAGGCTGTCGCGGCAAGCTCTTCCGGATGCGAAGCGCCGCGCAGGAACGAGAAATTCGAGGCTGTGAGCAGCTCCGCATAGGCCGGTTCGCCGGGTCGGGAAGGGCGTGGCCTTCCGCCCTTCTGGATCAAGGGCAGGACGCTCGGCCGCTCGCGGCTGGAGGGCGGTTTTTCGGGCATAACATCACCTGCCGCGGAAGGCTCTCGCCGCGCCGCGATCGATCTGTCGTCACTGGAATGTTCTTATTATGTTCTCAAGCGAAGAAGAGTCAATCGCGAGGACCGGCGGCGCTTTTCCGCGATCCCGGTCGCAGTCCGTACCTGAGGTCAGATGTGCGAGTGTGCCGGCTCTTCGGGGCCATCGAAGGCGACGCCGGCCTCCATGCCGCGCTGCCACTGAAGGCGCACCGGCACGATCGTGCTCGACATGACGATGATGAGGCGGAACGTCTCCGGCAGCTTGAAGGCGTCGCCGAACACAAGGCGCGCGCCGCCTTCGCTGATGTCGCGGATGGTGCAGTCGATGGTCGAACGATCGTCAAGCACGGCGCGCGCCCGCTTCAGAGTGCGCTTCCGATGCACGCCGCGGTTCTCTTCATCCTTCGCGGTGCCGGCCGATTCCGGGGCGTTGCCCTCCTTAGGGCCGCCTTGATCTGGCTTTTGCATGTCTGCGCCTTCCACGTCGATATTTGAATCAAACAATGCAAAGTTCTGTTCCATTTTCATTAAATGGGAATGGAGACGCAGCCTTTCAGGGCATTGTTTCTTCCATAGTTAGCAGAGCCTTGTGGCATCCTCGTGGTTCGGCGATGGACTGTCGCGCCGAGACCGGTGAGAAATTCGTTTCTTTCACCAAGGATTGCGGCCCGGGCTTCGTCTCATGGGGCAGATGCTCGATACGACCGACGACAACGGGCTTGCCACCGCGGCGCTTGCAGGCGACCGCGAGGCGTTCTGCCGTCTTGTCGAGCGGCACTATGCGATGATCTATCGCGTCGCCTACCGGTATGTCGGATCGGCGGCCGATGCGGAGGACATTGCGCAGGACGTCTGCGTCGCACTGGCGACGCGGCTCGAGAAATTCGGCGGGCGCAGTCGATTCTCGACCTGGCTCGTCGCGATCGTGATCAACCGCTGCCGCGATCATCTCAGGCGGCGGCGCGCGTCGGAGACGCTGGTCGCGAAATATGCGGCGCTGCGCGAGGCAGAGGACGCCGACAAGGCCGACAGCGACAGGCGAACGGCATGGCTCGACGAAGCGCTCCAGAGCCTTGAGCCGAGCCTCAGGGAGACCGTGCTTCTCGTCATCGGCGAGGAGCTCTCGCATCGCGAAGCGGCAAAGATTCTCGGCTGCGCGGAGAGCACGGTTTCATGGCGCATGCATATGGCGAAGAAGCATTTGAGCGCCGGGATGGATGAAGATGAGTGAGCTCGAACGACTGAGGGAGGCACT
The DNA here is from genome assembly GCA_963805325.1 of uncultured Alphaproteobacteria bacterium. Lineage (GTDB taxonomy): Bacteria > Pseudomonadota > Alphaproteobacteria > Rhizobiales > Afifellaceae > DASWJZ01. Next base: position 411,762 of record CAWDTS010000022.1, read on the forward strand.
TCAGAAGGAAACCGTGGTTCCGCGACCCGGCGCGCGTGAGGCCGCCGTCGGCGCAGCGCTTGCCGCCTATGACGCGAACATGGCGGAGCGTCGCCAAGGAAAGACGATCGTCGACCGTCTCAGGAATGCGGCACGTGCCGCGATCGAAATCCTGACGGGAAGACGACACATGCGTATGACCCATGCACTTGCCGGCGGCGTCAGCCTTGCCGTGCTTGCGCTCGCCGTGATGACGGCAGCCAATCTCCAGACAATCGAAAACTTTCGCAGGCCAGCCGAGCCGGAGCCGGTCGCTGCGCTGGACAATGAAGCCGCTGCCCGAAAGACTGCAGTTGCAGCCAACTCCGCTCCCGCTCCGGCCGAAGCCGCAGCAAAAGTGGAGGCGCAGCCGCTTGTGCGCGACGAGTTGGCGAAAGGCGCGACCTCGGCACAAGTTGCGGCCGCCGAGCCGGCGCTGCCGCCGCCGTCGTCCCTGCAGGAATTCGACGCGACCGCATCGGCATCGGCTTCAACCCCGCCGGCGGGCTTGCTGAATCAGGGATCGATGCCGACGGAACTGGGTGCGAGAATCGCCTCAACCAACCTGGCGGCCGCCGTCGCCGCGATGGATGAGCCGGCGCCGCCGGCCGGCTACCACGATGAGGGCCGCGACCGCTTCCAGACGATCGAGACCAATCCGGTGAAGGTCACGGCGGAGGAGCCGGTCTCCACCTTCTCGATCGACGTCGACACCTCGTCCTATTCCTTCATGCGCGCGTCGATCAACAACGGCGCGCTACCGCCGGACGACGCGGTTCGCGTCGAAGAGCTCATCAACTACTTCCCCTATGATTATCCGGGGCCTGAGACCGCCGACCAGCCGTTCAAAGCGTCCGTGACGGTCATGCCGACGCCGTGGAATGCCGGCACGAAGCTCGTCGATATCGGCATCAAGGGCTATGACATCGCGGCCGCGCGGCCGCACGCGAACCTCGTCTTCCTGATCGACACGTCAGGTTCGATGGACGAGCCGAACAAGCTGCCGCTTCTGATCAACTCGATGAAGCTCCTGGTCGGCGATCTTCAGCCCGACGACACGGTGGCGATCGTCACCTACGCGGGAAGCGCCGGTACGGTGCTTGAGCCGACCAAGGCCTCCGACAAGGCGAAGATCGATGCGGCGCTGGAGAACCTTGCCGCCGGTGGGTCGACCGCGGGCGCGGAGGGGATCAGGCAGGCCTATCAGCTCGCCGAGCAGAACTTTGACAAGAGCGGCGTCAATCGCGTCATCCTGGCGACCGACGGCGATTTCAATGTCGGCATCACCGACGTCGACGAGCTCGAGGGCTTCATCGAGCGCGAGCGCACGAGCGGAATCTTCCTCTCCGTGCTCGGCTTCGGCATGGGGAACTACAACGACGCGCTGATGCAAGCGCTGGCGCAGAACGGCAACGGCGCTGCCGCCTACATCGACACGCTTTCGGAGGCGCGGAAGGTGCTCGTGGAGGAGTCCACGTCGACGCTCTTCCCGATCGCCAAGGACGTGAAGATCCAGGTCGAGTTCAATCCGGCGACCGTCTCCGAATACCGGCTGATCGGCTACGAGACACGGCTTCTCAACCGCGAAGACTTCAACAACGACAAGGTCGACGCGGGCGAGATCGGCTCCGGCCACACGGTGACGGCGATCTATGAGATCACGCCGGCAGGAAGCGACGCGAAGCTCGTGGACGGCCTACGTTATCAGTCGGGCGCGGCGCCCGCCGCGGGCGACAAGAGCGGCGAGTACGGGTTCCTGAAAATCCGCTACAAGCTGCCCAAGGAAGACACGAGCCACCTCATCGAGACGCCGATCTCGACGGGCGACGACGTTGGCGCGACGGGCGGTGGGAGCGTTGCACGGGAGACACGCTTTGCGGCCTCCGTGGCGGCGTTCGGCCAGATCCTGCGCGGTGGCCGCTACACGGGTGGCTACAGCTACGACGACGTGATCGCGCTCGCCAATGCCAACAAGGGCGCGGACGAGTTCGGTTACCGGGCGGAATTCGTGAATCTTGTGCGTCTGGCCAAATCCGCCCCGCCGATGCAGCGGCAGCAGCAGTAGGAGTAGGGCTGCCTCGCACAATCGCCCACAAACCTGGTCATCGCCGGGCTTGACCCGGCGATCCATTCCGTGACCGTTCCGGAATGGATGCCCGGATCAAGTCCGGGCATGACGACGGGAGATGTTGTGGAGGCACCGGTCCAACGTCTTACGCCAAGGCACTTCGCACTCGTCCTTGGCGTCATTGCAATTGCCGCTCTGATCCTGCTGCTGATGGGGCGCGAGCCGATCTGCAAATGCGGGTACGTGAAGCTCTGGCACGGCGTGACAATCAGCTCTGAGAACTCGCAGCATCTCTCCGACTGGTACTCGCCCTCGCACGTCATCCACGGCTTCATCTTCTATGGCGTCTTGTGGCTGGTCGCGCGACGCTTCTCGGTCGGCGCACGGCTCGTCGCTGCGACGTTTGTCGAGGCGGCCTGGGAGATCGTCGAGAACAGCCCCTTCATCATCAACCGCTATCGCGAGGCGACGATCTCGCTCGACTATTTCGGCGACAGCGTCATCAACTCCGCGTCCGACATCCTGTTCATGGTCGCCGGTTTCTGGCTGGCGTCGCGCCTTCCCGTGTGGCTGACGGTCGCGATTGCGCGTGGTACTTGAGCTCTTCGTCGGCTTCATGATCCGCGACAATCTCACCTTGAATGTCATCATGCTTCTATGGCCGCTCGAATCGATCCGCGCCTGGCAGGCCGGCGGGGGGTAAGCCTTGCGGCACGGACCGGGTGACGCCATCTTGGAACCGGGAGGATCGGATGGCGAAGCGCATTCCGGACATCGAAATTCTTGGACCGGAGGATGCCGGGCGCAAGGAGGAGCGCGTGCGCGCCAAATTCTGGTCGACGGTCAGGCGGGCGCTGCGGGCCATTCCCTTCATGGAAGACGTCGCGGCCGCCTACTACGCGATGCTCGATCCGAGGACACCGACCGCCGCGCGGCTGACGCTTATTGCCGCGCTCGCCTATTTCGTGGCTCCGTTCGACATCATTCCGGACATGATTGCGGGGCTCGGCTTCGCGGACGATGCGACGGTGCTTCTTGCCGCAATTTCCGCCGTTCGAGGCTCGATCCGAGACGAGCACCGCGCCGCGGCGCGCCGCGCGCTCGCCGACGAGGTTGCAGCGGGCTGAGCGAATACGCCGGAGGCTGTCACAGTCTCGCCCATTTTTTTCGAAGGATTGCGGCAGTCCGCGTCGGCTGGGTGTAGGGTGAGGCGATGCGTTGACGGTTTGGTAACCAAAGCACGGAAATGTGCGGGCCAGGCGCAGGCCCTCGAAGCCGGCCGCAACTCCGCCCGCATCGAAAAGACGGAATTCGGATAGCGACCATGAGCCAAAAACGATTTTTTCTCGGCGCAGTTTTAGCGCTTCTCTCCACCGCCGCCTTCGCGCAGGGCGCCGCAAAGCCGACCCTCGTCGGAACTTTCAGCAAGTGGACGACGTGGTCCTACACCGGCAGCTACTCGGGCACCGGCACCGGCAAGGTCTGCTACATCTATGCTGAACCCGACAAGATGGACCCGCCGAAGCTCGCCCACGGCCGGGTGAGCTTCTCGATCACCTCGAGCCCGAGCGAAGGGGTCGCCAACGAGGCGAACTTCGTCACCGGCTATCCGATGAAGGAGCAGTCCTCCGCCACCGTGGAGATCGGCGACAAGACATTCACGATGTTCACCCAGGGCGACAGCGCCTGGCTCGTGAACAAGGCGGAGGAGCCGGCGTTGCTTGACGCCATGAAATCCGGCTCCACGATGGTGGTGAAGGCGACGTCGCGGCGCGGCAACGATACGACCTACAACTACTCGCTCTCCGGGGTAACGGCGGCGGCCGACAAGATGCGCGCGGAGTGCAAGTAGCGGTTCGCCGATCCGCTCCTTATTTGTCTTCAGAATTGTCGTCATTGTCGGGCCTGACCCGGGCATGACGACCGTTGAGAAGGGGTCGGCGGTGCTGCTCCCCGCTGAAGCATGCTAGAACGGCACCAATGACCATTGCTCTTGCCATCGAAGCGGGCGCACCCACGCCCGAAAAGCCGTCGCTGATCGGCCTTTCGCGCGCAGGCCTTGCCGAGGCGCTTGCGGCGGTCGACGTGCCGGCGGCGCAGCGGCGTATGCGGGCCAGCCAGATCTGGCATTGGCTCTATTTCCGCGGCGTGACCGATTTCTCGGCGATGACGAACATTGCGAAGCCGCTGCGCGAGGGACTTGCCGAGCGCTTTGCGCTGACGCGGCCTGAGATCGTCGCAGAGCAGATCTCTGAGGACGGCACGCGCAAGTGGCTGCTGCGCTTCCCGCCGCGCGGAGCCGGCCGTCCTGTCGAGGTGGAGACCGTCTATATCCCGGAGGAGGGGCGCGGGACGCTCTGCGTCTCAAGCCAGGTCGGATGCACGCTGACCTGCACGTTCTGCCACACCGGCACACAACGCATGGTGCGCAATCTCACGGCGGAGGAGATCGTCGCGCAGGTTCTGATCGCGCGCGATCGGCTCGGCGACTTTCCCGACGCGGCGATGCCGCAGGGCGCGGTCGTGCCGTCGGAGGGGCGGCTCGTCTCCAACGTCGTGATGATGGGAATGGGCGAGCCGCTCTACAATTTCGATAACGTGAAGCAAGCGCTCTTGATCGCGTCGGATGGCGACGGCATCGCGCTGTCGAAGCGCCGAATCACGCTTTCGACCTCCGGTGTCGTGCCGGAGATTCCGCGCGCCGGCGCGGCGACCGGCGATGATGCTCGCGATCTCGCTTCATGCGGTGCGCGACGATCTTCGCGACGTGCTCGTGCCGATCAACCGAAAATATCCGATCGCCGAGCTGATGGAGGCCTGTCGCGCCTATCCCGGCTCTGTCGAACGCACGGCGCATTACCTTCGAATACGTGATGCTGAAGGACGTGAACGACTCGCTCGCCGAGGCGAAGGACCTGGTGAAGCTGCTTGAAGGGCATTCCGGCGAAGATCAACCTGATCCCGTTCAATCCGTGGCCGGGCGCGCCTTACGAATGCTCCGACTGGGAGCGGATCGAGGCGTTCGCGGAGGTGGTCAACCGCGCCGGCTACGCCTCGCCGATCCGCACGCCGCGCGGCCGCGACATCTTCGCGGCCTGCGGGCAGTTGAAGAGCGCCAGCGAGCGCATGCGCAAGAGCGAGCGGGAAGCGGCAGGCGCCGCGTAGGAGACTTCACTTCGCATCGGTCGCATTGGCCAACACCAAAAGCTTCGTCACGGTGTTCCAGTTGCGCGCGCTACCCGCGACGCCGAGGTGCTTCTCGAGCAGCGTGTTGGTGAGCTTCGATTTGCCGATGCCGTTCGGATAGGTGATGTACGCCTCTTCGCCGGCAACGCGGATTTCCTCGACCCCCTGATAGGCGGCGGCGAGGCGCTTGGCGGCGTCCTTGTCGGGTTTTTCCGCGAACAGCATCACGACGAGGTGGCTCGGATCGTCCTTCGCCATCGCGGGAAAGGGGTTCTTCGCGACGACCTTCCTGAGGGCGGCGGTGTCGCGCAGCATGGTTTCCGGCCGGAAGCCGAATTCCTTCTCGATTGCCGCTTCGATCGTCTTCTTGAGCTTGGCGCGGTCCTTCTCGGTGCTGGCGAAGACGACGTTGCCTGAGTTCAAATGCGTCTTCACGGCGTCGAAGCCGAGCGCCTCGAAAAGCGCCTTCAGCCTCGCCATCGGAATCGTCTTGTTGCCGCCGACATTGATGCCGCGCAGGAAGGCGACGAAAGTGGGCATGGTCAGCTTCTCTCGGTCAAAGCGCGCCTCGGAATACGGGGCGTGAGGCACTCCAGTCCTACCCCGAAAGACGCGCGGGACGGAATCCGCTGAGCAGATACGTTGAAATCAACATAATGTCATGAGATAGTGCGACTGTATGCTTAAGCTTAGGGAGATCGGTCGATGAAGGCGAATGAGAATCCCGTCGTGCACTTCGAGATGCCTTATGACGACGCCAGCCGGATGGCCTCGTTTTACGAACAGGCGTTCGGCTGGAAGATGCAGAAATTCGGCGAAGAGATGGGCAACTATGTCCTAGCGCAGACGACGGAAACGGACAGCGGGAGGCCGGTCACGCCCGGTGCCATCAATGGCGGCTTCTTCCCCAAGAAGCCGGACTTCCCGGCGCAATATCCCTCGGTCGTGATCGCTGTCAAAGACATCAAGACCGCGATGGCGGATGTCGCATCGGCCGGCGGAAAGGTGCTCGGCGAGCCGATGCCAATTCCCGGCGTGGGCGCCTACGTCTCTTTCACCGACACGGAAGGTAATCGCGTCAGCATGCTGCAGCCTGACGGCATGTGACCGGCGCCGATTGCGCCTCGCTTCGCGTTCGGCTCAGTGCCGGAAGTGGCGGATTGCGGTGAAGACCATGGCGAGGCCGGCCTCGTCGGCGGCGGCGATGACCTCGTCGTCGCGTAGCGATCCGCCCGGCTGGATCACGGCAGTCGCGCCGGCCGCCGCCGCGGCGAGAAGCCCGTCGGCGAAGGGGAAGAAGGCGTCGGAGGCGACGACGGAGCCTTGCGTCAGCGGCTGGTCGAGACCCGCCGCCTTCGCCGCGTCGGCGGCCTTGATCGCGGCGATTCTCGCCGAATCGACGCGGCTCATCTGCCCGGCGCCGACGCCGACTGTCGCGCCGTCCTTGGCGTAGACGATGGCGTTCGACTTCACGTGCTTGGCGACGCGGAAGGCAAAGAGGAGATCGGAGAACTCCGCATCGCTCGGCGCGCGCCTGGTCACGACGCGGCAATCTGCCTTGGTCACGCGCGCGGCGTCACGCTCCTGCGCGAGGAAGCCGCCGGCGACGCTTCTGACGCGCAGCGATTTCGCATCGGGGTCGGCCATGCCGCCGGTCAGCAACAGCCGGAGATTGGCTTTCTTGGCGAAGACCGCCAGCGCCGCCTCGTCGGCATCGGGCGCGATGACGACCTCGGTGAAGATGCCGGTGATGGCGGTCGCCGCTTCCTCGTCGAGAGCTCGGTTCAGCGCGACGATTCCGCCGTAGGCCGACACCGGATCGCAGCGAAGCGCCTTGGCATAGGCGTCGGAGAGATTGGCGCCGAACGCCACCCCGCAGGGATTGGCGTGCTTGATGATGGCGACTGCGGGCTGCTCCCGCGCCAAATCGGAGACGAGCTCGAAGGCGGCGTCCGCGTCGTTGATGTTGTTGTAGGAGAGCTCCTTGCCCTGCACCTGCCGCGCCTTGGCGACGCACGGGCCCGGCTCGGCGGTCAGATAGAGCGCCGCGGACTGGTGCGGGTTCTCGCCGTAGCGCATGCGCTCGCGAAACGCGCCGGCAATCGCGAGGCGTTGCGGCAGCTCGTCGTCAGTGTAGCGCGCATACCAGGAGGCGATCGCGGCATCGTAGGCAGCGGTGCGCGCAAAGGCCTTCGCGGCAAGGTGGGCGCGAAGCGTGCGTGAAACGCCGCCTTCCTTCAGGGCGACGATCAGCGCCTCGTAATCCGACGTATCGGTCACGACGGCGACCCAGGCGGCGTTCTTCGCGGCGGCGCGGATCATCGCTGGCCCGCCGATGTCGATGTTCTCGATCACTTCCGCCGGCTCGGCGCCCTTCGCGACCGTCGCCTCGAACGGGTAGAGGTTCACGATCAGGCAATCGATGCCTTTGATCCCGAGCCCATCCATCGAGGCGCGATGACCGGGATCGTCGCGCAGCGCCAGCAGCCCGCCGTGGATGCGCGGATGCAGGGTCTTCACCCGCCCGTCCATCATCTCCGGCATGCCGGTCACGGTGGCGACGTCGACGATGGCGAGGCCGGCGTCGGCGAGGGCGCGCGCCGTGCCGCCGGTGGAGATAATCTCGACGCCGTGGCCGCTGAGCTCACGGGCGAGCTCCACGAGACCCGATTTGTCGGAAACGGAGATCAGCGCGCGGCGAATTTCAAGAAGCTCGGGGCCGGCGGTCTCGGCGGGCATGGGCTGGGCCTTCAGAGAAGGGAACGTCGTGCCGCGACTAGCACGCGGAACGCACTTCGCAAAAGGTCAGGACACCAACGAAAAGCGCCACTTCACAGGGACCTCGGAGCGGCACTTGCTCGACAGTACGATCTGGCTCGTCTGCCGGCTGCCGAAAACGTCGGAAAGATGCACGCTTTCCTCAAGCTCGACCGGGCCGTTGGCCTCGAAGCGCCAGATGCTGCCGTCGGGGAGGCGCAGATCGAGCGCCGTGCGCCGGTCGGTTGCGTGGACAGCGACGGATTGGTGCAGGTGGAAGCGCGTCGCGAAGGCGACGTCGTGCTGGGTCGGCTCGCCGTTGAACCGGTCAATGCCTTCGAGCAGCCGGCCGTCCGCGAAAAGCCGCAGATTGCGTTCGTGGATGACACCGTAGCGGCGCGCGTAGCCGTCATGCTTCATCTGCAGCACGATCGACCGGTCGTCCGGATTTTCTCGCCGCGCGATGATGGTGCGCGGGCCCGACACGATCTGTGCATTGACCGCGTCGCTTGAGAAGCGGCACGACGATTCCTCGTTGAGCGTCGCCGTGGAATGGGCGGCGGTGCGGCGCGCGGCGCGGCGAAGCGTCTGATGGCGCGCGGCCGGCGCTCCACAGTTGATGACGATCCGGTGGATCCCGCGCGAGAACTCGAACGAAAGCGCGCCGGCATGCGCCTCGCTGGAATAGGCGATCGGGGGCGGCCCGCCGGCATCGACGAGCAGCAGCGAGTCGCCGCCTTCGATCCGCTCGTAGCCGGAATAGGTGGCGCTTGCTGCCGGCGCGCCAAGGGTTTCGTCATAGGACATGACGGTCGCGACCAAGCCCCCGGCGGAAGACGCGACGCCGTTGAAATTGGCGAAGGCGCCGTCCCCGTGGCGGAAGAAGCGCAGCATCGGCATCATGCGGTCAATGGAATGAAGCATGATCTCGGACGGCACGAGGCCGCGCGCGATCAGCGCCTGGCGCAGCGGAAGGAGGTCGATCAGGATGTCGACGAGCGCTGCCGGGTTGCGCGAGATGTGACCGCCGTCGGGAAGGATCTGCACCTCGAGCTCGCTGTCGACGCGTTCCAGCCCGGCGCGCGCGAGGCGCTCCTGATGCGACAGCGACAGGCCGATCAGCGCGATTGCGATCGCACCATGCATCCGCGGAAGGCCGGGCTCGCTCGATGAGATGGCCGAACGCAGAACGCTTGCGTGCCGGAGAAGCGAGCGAACGAAGTCCTGGTAGAGATCATGGTCGGCATCCTGCAGGATCAGGGGCGACTGCGCGAGGAACGACAGCGCGCGCTGCGCGGCAATGTCGGTGTCCCAGACAATTTCGCCGCCGGGCCGCCGGTGAAGCGACAGCCAGTCCTCCACGATCGCGCGCGCATTGGACCGGGCGAGCGGCGTGTCGGCGGCGCGCAAGTGGCGAAGCCAGCCGAAGGCGTGAAGCTCGCGCAGCCAATCCTCTGAAGGCGGCCCGATATCGAAGGGGGACGTCCCGCCGGCCTCGACCACATGTCCAGCAAGCGCGAAGCGCCCGGCATAGATCTCCGAAGCGATCGTCGGATCGGCGGTCCTCAGGTCCGGCGGTGCAATCAGAAGCTGCGAACGCCCGCTGCCGGCCGCGCGAAAACGACCGATCGGCCCGGACACCGCGCCGAGCCGCAGTCGTCTTGTGAACTGTCCCGCCCGGTGCAGAGCGAGGCGCAGCTGGTCGGCCGGCGCGATCGCTGACATGCTCAGCCGGTAGCCCTGTTCGAAGACCTTGGCAAGCGATGCACGCTTATCATGACCGGCGTTTGAATCGGGCCGCGAAAAAGCCGTCCATGCCGGCAAGAATCGGATCGCTGCCGAAGCTGTGACAGGGGAGTGTACGCAGCGCGCCTGACGGCGTCAGCAGCTCCGAAAGTCCCGCGACCTCCGACGGAACGATCGGCTCCAGCGCGTAGTCCGGATGCCGCGCGAGGAAAGGCGCAACCTGTGCTTCGCCTTCTTCGGGCTGAAGCGAGCAAGTCGCGAAGACAAGACGCCCACCCGGCTTTACCAAAGTTGCGGCATGGTCGAGCATCTTCGTCTGCAACTCGGCGAGCGTGGCGACATCCACCGGCCGCTTCAGCCATTGGATATCGGGATGGCGGCGGATCGTTCCGGTTGCAGTGCAGGGCGCGTCGAGTAGAACGCCGTCGAACCTTTCCGCCGGGTGCCAATCGAGCACGCTTGCGGTGACGAGCCTTGCTTCGAGACCAAGCCGGCGGAGGTTCTCGGCAAGCCGCTTTACGCGGTTTTCGGAAAGGTCGACCGCCGTCACGCTGGCGCCGGATGCCGCGAGCTCGGCGGTCTTGCCGCCGGGGGCCGCGCAAAGATCGGCCACCGACTTCCCTGCGATGTCGCCGAGGAGGCGGGCGGGAAGCGCCGCTGCGGCATCCTGCACCCACCATGCGCCGTCATCGTAGCCGGGAAGCTCGCTCACGCGGTGCGTGCCGGCGAGCCGGACCGTCCCGGTCGGGAGAGCTACCCCGCCGAGTCGTTCGGCCCAACGGGCCGGCTCGCTCTTGACGCTGATATCGAGGCCGAGCGGCTCAAGATGCGCGGCGGCAATCTGGAGCGCGGTCGCCTCGCCATAAGCTTCCTTGAGTCGGGCAAAGAGCCATTCCGGCATGTCGATGCGACCGGCCACATCCGGCGTGCTGCGTGCGCGGATTTCGTCGCGGCTCCGCACCAGATGGCGTAGGACGCCGTTGACGAGCCCGCGCGCGCGCCCGGTGCGGCGATCGGAGCCCGCCTGCTCGACGGCAATGTCGACGGCGGCGTGATCGGGCACGTCCAGGAACAGGATCTGCGCCGCGGCCACATGAAAGATGGCGGAAAGCGCGCCGGAATTTTCCGGGAGCGGCCGGTCGAGCATCTGCCGCAACGCTGCTTCGATCTCGCCGCGGCGGCGGAGCGCCGTCCCGAGAATCGCGCGCGTCAGCGCGCGGTCGCGACGGTCGAGTGCGCGGAAGTGAGGATTGCCGTGATTATCATCAAGAAGCGCGTCGAGCGGCGACCCGCGCTCCACGACCTGACGCAGGATCGCCGCCGCCGTGCGGCGGACGGCATGACCAGCGGGATCTGCCGCGGTGGCGTCGCCGCCCAGACGCGCTTTCGGCCGCGAACACTCTTTCGGGCTCAGCCCCAAGGGCCGCGCCTCGCGCCAAGGCCCGACCACGGACCGGGATGCGCGGTCGCCTCGGAAGGGGCACTGGTGTTGAGGTTCAGCGGCGCGCTGCGTGCGCCGGAGCGCGCCATCTGCTCCAGCGCTGCGATGCGGTTCTCGGTCGCCGGATGCGTCGAGAAGAGATTGTCCATGCGCTCCCCGGTCAGCGGGTTGACGATGAAGAGCGGCGCTGTCGCCGGGTTGCGCTCGGCGCTGATCATCGGCGCGCGCTTTGCGCCGCCTGCGATCTTGGCAAGAGCGGAGGCAAGCCAGAGCGGATTGCCGCAAAGCTCGGCGCCGCCGCGGTCGGCGGAGTATTCGCGCGTGCGGCTGATCGCCATCTGAATCAGCATTGCGGCGATCGGCGCGGTGATCGCCGCAAGCAGTACGCCGACGAAGCCGAGCGGATTGTTGCGATTGCCGCCCCCGAATCCACCGAAGAAGAAGGCGAAGTTGGCGAGCATGGAGATCGCGCCCGCGATCGTCGCCGCGATGGTCATGGTCAGGGTGTCGCGGTTCCTGACATGCGTCAGCTCATGGCCGATAACGCCAGCCAGCTCCTCGCGTGTGAGCTGCGTCAGGATGCCGGTCGTCGCGGCAACCGCGGCGTTCTTCGGATCGCGCCCGGTCGCGAACGCATTCGGCTGCGGATTGTCCATGATGTAGACCTTCGGCATGGGCAATCCGGCGCGGCGGGAAAGCTCGCGCACGATCCCGTAAAGCTCCGGCGCAGAGCGCTCGTCGACCTCCCGCGCCTGATGCATGCGAAGCACGAGCTTGTCGGCGTTCCAGTAGCTGAAGAGGTTCACGCCGGCGGCGACCAGGAAGGCGATGAAGGCGCCGCCCGAGCCGCCCACGAGGTAACCGACGCCCATGAAGAGCGCCGTCATCGCTGCCAGCAACATCCCCGTCTTCACGAGATTCATCGCTCGTCACCTCATGCCGCCTGCCCGGGCTGGATTATGCTTTGCCCGCGGACGCTTCTATATGATGGGAAGCGAGCGAGCCGGGTTCAATTGCGATGTCGAAGCAGTCGGGCGAAGACGAGCGGGCGCAGCGCCTGAAAGCGGCGGGCGAGCGCGCCCGCGCGGAAGCCGAAGCGCGGCGCCGAGCCGCCTCCGCACGCAAACGGCCAAAAGAGATCAACGGCCCCGACGGCCCGGAGCCGACCCGCTACGGCGACTGGGAGAAGGACGGGATCGCGAGCGATTTCTGAGCCGCGCGACCCTCGTTTGCCTGGGGGCGCCGTCAGCCTAGACGGCGCATTCCCTTGTGATGGACTGCTTCAGCTTGGCGTGGTTGTCGAGCGAGACCTGGTCGAAGCGCTGGCGCAGTTCCGTCTCATTTGGTGCGGCGAGCACAAATTGCTTGCGGGCGGTCGGAGCGGCGTCCATCACGCCCTGCGCGCAGGCGACGAAGGCTTTGAACTGCGATGCGCTCAACCCGCTCAGGTAGTCATTGCCACCGCGCACCGAGTTAAGGATGCGGGCAACAGCGCTTCGGAATTGCCGGTCGATCGAGGCGTTGGTCGCGGCCTGCGAGGCAGTTGTGCCAATCGCGAGAGCGAGCGCTCCCGCCAGAACTCTCATTTTGACGGTCATTACTTGTTCCTTGGTAGCGGCGGAGCGCCAGGGCCGGTGTCCGCCCCAGACGACGGCTCGGCAACTCCGGACGGGTGACAAAAACCAGTCCGCAGGCGCGCTGTCAAAGGCAAAGTCCGGCCGTCTTTTTTGCAATGCAAACCGGGCCGGCCCTTTCCCCCCCACGGCACGAGCCCCTCGACCGACCTATGCGCATTGTGGCAAGCGTCGATCGGCTTTCACGAGGATTTCGCCATGCTCGCCAGACAGGACACCGCGCCGCTCGACGGCGACGCCATCGGCGCGGCGGAAAGGCTTATCCGCCCGCATATCCGACGTACGCCGGTTCTCGATGTCGATGGCGGCGATTTCGGGCTCCAGGTCGGCCGCCTGGCGCTGAAGCTCGAACTTCTGCAGCATGCGGGCTCGTTCAAGCCGCGTGGCGCCTTCACCAATCTTCTGACGCGCAAGGTTCCGGAGGCGGGCGTCGTTGCGGCGTCCGGCGGCAATCATGGCGCGGCCGTCGCCTATGCCGCGATGCGGCTGGGGCACAGGGCGTCGATCTTCGTGCCGAGCGTCTCGTCTCCCGCGAAGATCGCGCGGATCAAAAGCTACGACGCCGATCTCGTAGTCGGCGGCGAGCGCTATGTCGATGCGCTTGCGGCAGCCGAGGCTTTGGCCGCAAGAACCGGTGCGCTTCAGATCCACGCCTACGATCAGCCCGAGACGATCGTCGGGCAGGGGACGCTCGGCCTTGAGCTTGAGGAGGATGCGCCGGACCTCGACACGCTTCTCATCGCCGTTGGCGGCGGCGGGTTGATCGGCGGCATCGCGGCCTGGTATGCGGGCCGCGCGAAGATCGTCGGCGTCGAGCCGGAGCTTGCGCCGACGCTCTACATGGCGCTCGAAGCCGGTGAGCCGGTCGATGCGCCGGCCGGCGGCATCGCGGCAGATTCGCTTGCACCGAAGCAGGTCGGGCGGCTCATGTTCCCGATCGCGCAAGCGCATGTCGATCACGTGGCATTGGTCGAAGACTCGGCCATCGCGGAGGCGCAGCGGGTGATCTGGGACAAGCTCAGGCTTGCGGCGGAGCCCGGCGGGGCCGCTGCGTTCGCGGCGCTTCTTTCCGGCCGTTACCGCCCGGAGAAGGACGAGCGCGTCGGCGTCATCCTCTGTGGCGGAAACACGAGCGCAGTGGACTTCACGCGCTAGGCTGCGGCGCGGCCGAGATTTGCCTCGGCGAAGCGGACGATTCCGGCCGCCTGCATGGCGCCGGACTGGCGCGCGATCTCGCGGCCGTGGTGGAAAAGAATCATGGTCGGAATGGCGCGAATCCCATAACGCGCGCCGACGCTCTGCGCGGCCTCGGTATCGACCTTCGCGAGCCTGACGCGCGGTTCCAGCCGCGCCGCCGCTTTCTCGAATTCCGGCGCCATCATCAGGCAGGGGCCGCACCACGCGGCCCAGAAATCGACGAGGACCGGCACGTCGCTCTTCTCAATGTGCTTCAGGAAGCGCGCCTCGTCGTCGAGCGCGACCGGGTGGCTGGAAAAGAGCTTCGTCTTGCATTTTCCGCAGACGGCCTTGCCGGCATCCGAAAGTCGTAACTCCGGGACACGGTTCAGCGCGTCGCAATGCGGACAGACGACGGTTAGTGAGCTGGCCATACAAGTCCTCAGCAGGTCTCCTCAGCGCCCCACGCTCAGGATGCGCGGTCCGCGCGCGGCGGCGTTGACGCGGGTCAAGCGATAGGTTCGGTGATCTCCGCCAAGACGACCCGTCCGCGCGGCGAGAGCCGGTAGCCGACCTCAAGCGGCTCGGCCAGGCCGAGGTCCTTCAGCATGCGGACATCGCGCTTGAAGATCATCGGGTCGCGCCCGATGCTTGTGGCGAGGTCGGGCTCGCGCCGTGCCGGATATTTGTCGATCAGGCGCAGCATCGCGCGCGTCCACGCGCCGTTGGGGCTCGCGTGGTCGAGACGGTTCAGCGCGGCGATGACGCTCTTCATCTCCTTCTTGGTGAGCTTCGCCTCCTTGCGGAGCGCGATCAGCGGATCGGCTCCGATGCGGCGGAATGCGATGCGGTAAAGATCCCCCTCTTCGTCGCTGAGCGCCTCCATCAGGGCCGCACGCGACCTGTAGCCGGCGCTCCGTGCGTCGGATTCCTTGATCGCCTTGGCGGCGATCTTGTCGACCGCATCGACTGCGAGCAGGCCAGCGCGTCGTCCTCAGCGCGCCGCCCGCCTTCACCGCCGGTTTCGTCCAGCGGCGGAAAGCGAGCGTCACGCGCCCGGCTTCAATCAGTTCGAGGGTTTCGCGCTTGAACAGCACGGAAGTCGCAGGCTCCTTGTCCTAGGTTGCGCGGTTCTGTCGATTGTCGATGAGACTGTCGACGACCGTCGGATCGGCGAGCGTTGAGGTGTCGCCGAGATTGGAGAAATCGTCCTCGGCGATCTTGCGCAGGATGCGGCGCATGATCTTGCCGGAGCGCGTCTTGGGCAGGCCGGGTGCGAACTGGATGAGATCGGGCGAGGCGATGGGGCCGATCTCGGTCCTCACCCAGTCGCGAAGCTCTTTCCTCAGCGGCTCGCTCGGCTCTTCGCCGGCCATCAGCGTCACGTAGCAGTAGATGCCTTGGCCTTTGATGTCGTGCGGATAGCCAACGACGGCCGCTTCCGACACTTTCGGATGCGCGACGAGGGCCAATTCGACCTCCGCCGTTCCCATGCGGTGGCCGGAAACGTTCAGAACGTCGTCGACGCGGCCGGTGATCCAGTAATAGCCGTCGGCATCGCGACGGCAGCCGTCGCCGGTGAAGTACATGCCTTTGAAATGCGCGAAGTAGGTGTCGACGAAGCGCTGATGGTCGCCATAGAGGCTGCGCATCTGGCCGGGCCAGGAATCGAGGATCACCAGATTGCCGTCGCCGACGCCTTCGATCAGCTTGCCGTCATTGTCGACCAGCGCCGGCTTGATGCCGAAGAAGGGAAGCGTGGCGGAGCCCGGCTTCTGCGCGATGGCGCCCGGAAGCGGCGTGATCAGGATGCCGCCGGTCTCCGTCTGCCACCAGGTGTCGACGATTGGGCAGCGGCCGTCACCAACGACGCGCCAGTACCATTCCCATGCTTCCGGATTGATCGGCTCCCCCACGGTGCCGAGCAGCCGCAGCGATTTGCGCGAGGTCTTCTTCACATGCTCCTCGCCGGCGCCCATCAGCGCGCGGATCGCGGTCGGCGCCGTGTAGAAGATGTTGACGGCGTGCTTGTCGACGACATCCCAGAAACGCGAGACGGTCGGATAGTTCGGCACGCCTTCGAAGATCAGCGTGGTGGCGCCGTTCGCGAGCGGGCCGTAGACGATATAGGAGTGGCCGGTCACCCAGCCGACGTCGGCCGTGCACCAGTAGACGTCACCGTCGTGGTAGTCGAAGACGAAGCGATGCGTTGTCGAGACGTAGACGAGGTAGCCGCCGGTCGTGTGGAGCACGCCCTTCGGCTTGCCGGTCGAGCCCGACGTGTAAAGGATGAAGAGCGGATCTTCCGCGTTCATCTCCACCGGCGGACAGTCGGCGGAGGCCTTCTCCATCTCCTCGTGGTACCAAAGGTCGCGGCCCGCCTTCATGTCGATCTTGCCGCCGGTGCGCTTGACGACGAGCACATTGCGCACCGAGGCGCCGTCCTTCTCGGCCCGCACGATCGCCTTGTCGGTGTTGGCCTTGAGCGGGATCGGCCGGCCGCCGCGCAGGCCCTCGTCGGCGGTGATGACGAAATCGGAGCGGCAGTCTTCGATGCGGTTCGCCAGCGAGTCGGGAGAGAAGCCGCCGAAGACGACGGAGTGGACGGCGCCGATCCTGGCGCAGGCGAGCATCGCGTAGGCCGACTCCGGGATCATCGGCATGTAGATCGTGACGCGGTCGCCTTTCTTGACGCCGTGCGCCTTCATGACATTGGCGAGGCGGCAGACATGCGCGTGCAGCTCGCGATACGTGATCTTCTTGTCTTCCGCCGGGTTGTCGCCTTCCCAGATGATGGCAACCTGATCGGCGCGATCCTTCAAATGCCGGTCAATGCAATTGGCTGAGATGTTGAGGCTGCCGTCCTCGAACCATTTGATCGAGACGTTCGGATACTCGTACGTGCTGTTCTTCACCTTGGTGAAGGGTTTCAGCCAGTCGATCCGCTTTGCTTGTTCTGCCCAGAAGCCGTCGGGGTCTTCCACGCTTCTACGGTACATCGATTGATACTTCGCAGAATCGATATAGGCGCGCGTTGCCCACTCCTTGGAAACAGGGTGGATCTTCACTTCCGACATCAGCCTCTTCCTCCCGGCGGAAACGGCGGGGCAAGCCCCTCAAGTTTGTTGCCACTATTATGCGGACGGCGACGGTCCGCGTCCATGGACAGCTTGCGTTCCGGGTTTCAAGAAGAAAACCTTTAGATAACAATCGATTACGGCGCAATGGCCAGCGCGGAAGGACGGCCGGAGCCGCACGAAATCAGGCCCCGAAGAGGCCGATCACCAAGCCCATCACCAGGAGGACGCCCAGCCAATGACCGGCGTCAATCAGGGTGCGGGACCAGGAATCGCGGGCGAAACGGTTGTTAACCGTGACGGTTGTCGCAACGAAGCCGATCCACAGCATCACGGCGGAAAAGAGCGCCCGCTCGACGTTTACCTCGCCGATGTGGAAGACGATGCCGAAGAGCATCGTCGCCATGACCAGCTCGGCGACAAGGGAGATGACGATCGCCGAAGCGCCGGGGCGATCGGGAGGGCCGCCCGGCAAGGTCCGCTGCAGCGACTTCGCCCATTGCTGGCCGAGCGCCCAATACCAGAGCGCGCCGAAGATCCAGCCGGCGAGAGCAGCCACGATCACCGTGACCACCTTCAACTGAGACAGAATTGCTGCGAGCACCCGATCCTCCTTAGCGCGTGCCTCTCAAGGCCTTTCGCCGGCATAGCGCCAGACGCTGGTCCGCTTGATCTCCGAATCCTCCAGCGCCCGCGTCACCGGAACTTCATAGCGCGCCAGGAAGGAGAAGCGCTCCTTGGGAAAATAACTGCGGCCCGGGTCGCCGACCAGCACCGTTGCGCCGCGCCTGGTCAGCGCGTCGAGCCAGGGGATCAGCCGGTCCGCGAGCGGCTTTTCGTAGAAGGCGTCGCCGACCAGCACGATCTGCCAGTCGCCGTCCGCACCGATCAGGTCGCCGCTCAGCACCGCGATCTCGGCTGCGTTCTCGGCCGCGTTCAAGGCGATGGCGGCCTGCGCGATCGCATCGATCTCGTTCGCGCCGGCCGAGGATGCGCCGGCCCTTGCCGCGGCGATGGCCACGAGGCCGGAGCCGGATGCAAAGTCGAGCACGTTACGGCCGGCGACGATTTCGGGATTGTCGAGCACGTAGCGGGCGAGCGCCTGGCCGCCCGCCCATGCAAAAGCCCAGTAGGGCGGCGGCACGCCTTCCTCGGCCAGCGCCTCCTCGGTCTTCTCCCAAAGCGGCAGCGCCTCATGCGCGAGGCGCAGCCGGATTTCGGGCACAAGCGGCGGGGAGAGGAGGGCGGTGTTGGCGAGAACGAAAGCGGCGGCATCCATCCCGCCTTATGGCGCGACGGGAAACAAGAAGCGACCGCGCAAAGCGCGGCCGCCTCCCAAATGCTGGTGCGAAGCTTAGCTGCTTGGCGCGACCGTGGTGGCGGTCATCATCCCACCCGATCCCTCGTCATAGGTGATCGTAACGTCCTGCCCGACCTGCAGCGAGGCGGCGTCGAAGTCCGCCGGCAGCTGATAGGTCTGGCCGTCAGCGAGCGTGACGGTCCCGGCGGTCGCGTCGATGCTCTTGATCGCGCCGCTTGCCTCGGCGGCATAAGCGGAGAGCGACGAGGCGGCCAGCATGGCGGCTGCACCGGCGGCAATCATCAACTTGCGCATCTGTCTTCCTTCCTTGGCTCGCCGTCTTGAGGAAAGTCCCCCCGACGGCTTCGCACCCCAAGCCGCTCGCTCAACACATGCCTTGCGGCATCGGTTCCGTTGAAAATCGACGTCTTTGAAAGACCTTTGAATCGCCAGATTCCAGACGTGACAACGTGGCGTCGCGAAGGCGTCGCGGCTCAATAAATTCCAATCAGAAAAAGTCGGTCGGCTAATTTTCCGGAAGGCCGCCGGCTACGACGAACGCCGAGGCCCAATCGCCGGAGAGGTTGACGAGCGCGCCGAAGACCCGCGTGTCGTGGCCGGTGTTGTCGGCTGCCGAGTAGAGGCGCTCGCGCAGGATCACGTGCAGTTCGGGAAACTGGCCGCAGGAGCGCGCGCCGGCGAGGTTCGCATAAGCGGAACGCGCTTCTTCGATGCCGGAGGTGCGAGCGCGCGCAAGCTGTTCCGCCAACGGAGCCGAAGTGCACAGCACCCAATTGTGGACTGTCATCTCCGTCTCGAGCGCATAGTCGAGAGCAACCGGTGCCGACACGACGTCGGGCGCCGGCGCGGTGACAGGGATATCGTTCGGCGCGGCCGCCCAACCGGCGGAGGCGAAAATGCAAGAGGCGACAAGCGTCGCCAGCGGACGTGCGTTCAATAGGATCGTCATTACAGCCCTTTCCTCGTCAGCGCGCCGACAGATGGCGGCCCGCGAAGGACCGCCTTCGTGCCAGTGACCGGCGCGGCGCTTCGCGAGTTCTTGCGAAGGCCTGCTCCAACCCCCTCAGCGACGCATTGCGCCGCAACACGAATTGAACCTGCGTCGGAACGAAGGCGCAACCCAAAGCGGCCGGATTGCGGCAATTGCGAATGAGGTGTTGCGGCGATGTGAAGTTAGCCGTTGCGGCTAACGGGTCGACTCAGCCCCATGGGCCGCCCCAGGGGCCGCGCCGCTGCTCGACGTGGAACGGCTTCGAGTGCGGCTTCTCAAGAAGCGGAATCCAGCGGCGCTTGAAGAACGTGATCAGCGCGAGCCCTGCGAGGAAGCCGCCGATATGCGCCCAGAAGGCAACGCCCGCCTCGCCGGCCCCCGGTGCCGCTGCGCTGAAAAGCTGCATCAGGAACCAGACGCCGAGCACGATCAGCGCCGGTACGTGCGCGATCCAGAAGAAGAAGCCGAGGAAGATGAAGACCCGGATCGTCGCGCCGGGATGAAGCAGGACATAGGCGCCGAGCACGCCCGATATCGCGCCGCTCGCGCCGATCATCGGCGCTTCGGAAGCCGGATCGACATAGGCCTGCGTCAGCGCCGCCGCGGTCCCGCAAAGGAGATAGAAGGCGGCGTAACGGACATGCCCCATCGAATCTTCGATGTTGTCGCCGAAGATCCAGAGATAGAGCATGTTGCCGCCGATATGCAGGAAGCCGCCATGCATGAACATGGAGGTGAGGATCGTCGCCCAGGCAGGCACAAGGACAAGCTCCGGCGGGAGATCGGCGCGGCCGAGAAGACGCGCCGGAATCATGCCGAGGCTCAACACCGCGCGGTCGTCGCCGTCTGTCCCGAGCGAGAGCTGCCAAAGGAAGACGACGACGCAGATCGCGATGATCGCGTAGTTCACATAGGGCGCGACGTGCTGCCGCGGATTGTCGTCGGAGAGTGGAAACAAGGACGCGCTCGCCGCTAGCGGAATTTCGCCGGGTCGAGTCCGCCCATCTTCAGGACGAACGCCCATTCGGCGTCGCTGACCGGCTGCACGGAAAGGCGCGAGTTCCTGACGAGCACCATTTCCTTCAGCTTCGGTTCGGCCTTGATCTCAGCCAGCGTCACTGGCTTCGGCACGTCGGCCACAGCTTTCAGGTCGACGCATTCCCAATCCGCGTCCTTCGATTCCGGGTGCGCCTCGGCAATCACCTCGACGATGCCGACGACGGCCTTCTCGCCGCCGGAATGATAGAAGAAGCCGCGCTCGCCCTTCTTCATCTTGCGCATGTTGCTGCGCGCCTGGAAATTGCGGACGCCGTCCCATTCCTGGCCCTTGGCGCCCTTGTCCTTCTGGTTCTGCCAGGACCAGCTCTCCGGCTCCGACTTGAACAGCCAATGCGCCATTCTTTCTCCTCCTTGCGACCGCGCTGGCGCCTCCCGGCCATTTCCCAGCTTTCGGCTCCCGGCTAGAATAGGCG
Organism: uncultured Alphaproteobacteria bacterium; assembly: GCA_963805325.1. GTDB lineage: Bacteria > Pseudomonadota > Alphaproteobacteria > Rhizobiales > Afifellaceae > DASWJZ01. The sequence goes on from CAWDTS010000022.1 coordinate 432,649, forward strand.
AAATTCATCGCGATCAGGATAGGGCAATCGATGAGCGAGGCAGCGGCGGCGTTCAACGACGGGAAGGCCTATGAGCGGATGATGGGCCGCTGGAGCCGCATTGCCGGTGTGTCCTTCCTCGATTGGCTCGCCGCGCCGAAGAATCTCGCGTGGCTCGATGTCGGTTGCGGAAACGGCGCCTTCACGGAAGAGCTGATCGCGTGCGCGGCACCGAGGTCCGTCATGGCGATCGACCCCGCGGAAGGCCAGCTTGCCTACGCGCGCGAACGGGAAGGCGCGCGAATGGCGGAGTTTCGTCTCGGCGACGCTCAGTCGCTGCCGTTCGAACAGGATAGCTTCGACTCCGCGGTCATGGCGCTGGTGATATCGTTCGTGGAGGAACCCCAGAAGGCAGTCGATGAGATGGCGCGCGTGGTGCGGCCGGGCGGGTTGGTGTCCACCTATGTGTGGGACCTTCTCGGCGGCGGCGTTCCTCTGAAGCCGCTCTACGCCGCCTTCGTTTCGCTCGGCTTCGGCGAGCCCGCACGCCAGTCCGCTGCCGCGTCAAAGCTCGGCGCCATGCGGGAGCTGTGGGAGAAGGCCGGTTTGAGGGAGATCGAGACCTGCGAGATCACGGTCCCCGTCCGCTTCGACGATTTCGACGACTTCTGGGAATCGAATACGGCGCCGATCGGCCTGCCAGGCAAGATGCTCAAAGCGATGTCGGACGGGGATCGTGATGCGCTGCGACGGCATCTTCGTGAGTCCCTGCCGATCGATGCGGACGGCGGCATTTCCTACGAGGCGCGCGCCAATGCCGTAAAGGGGAAGGTGGCGTGAGCGGGCTGTCCGACGATTGAGCGTGATCTTGTCCGAAGGCCGGTTCTCACTTTTCGGGATCATGCTCACTCTACCTCGGCCTTGAGCGGACGGCTGACAAGGCCGTCAATCGCGGCGTCAACGCTGATCGCGTCGTCGATGATGGCGGCAACGGCCGTGGTGATCGGCGCGTCGGCGTCGTGGCGGCGGGCAAGCTCGGCGGCGATCTTTGCCGTGTAGGCGCCTTCCACCAGTGGCATTCCCGTCACCAGAAGCTCGGCCGCATGGCGTCCTTCCCCGATCGCCATGCCGAAGGCGAGGTTGCGCGAGTGCCGGCTCGTCGCCGTCAGCACCAGGTCGCCGAGGCCGGAGAGGCCCATGAAGGTTTCTTGGCGCGCGCCGAGAGCCGTGCCGAGCCGCATCATCTCGGCAAGGCAACGGGCGATCAGCGAAGCGCGTGCGCTTTCGCCAAGCGCGCGGCCGGCGACGATGCCGGCGGCGATGGCGAAGACGTTCTTCAGCGCCCCGCCGAGCTCCACACCGGCAAGGTCGTCGCTGGCGTAGGGGCGGAAGCGGCCGCCCGCGAGCGCGCTCGAGAGCCGATGGGCGAGGTTCAGGTCGTCGGCCGCGATGGTGACGGCGGTCGGCAGGCCGCGCGCGATCTCCTCGGCGAAGCCGGGGCCGGAGAGCGCGGCCGGCAGCGCTTCCGGCATCAGCTCCGCGATGATCTCGCTTTGGAGAAGGCCGGTCTCCTGCTCGATCCCCTTGGCGCAGGCGAGGATCGGGATGTCCGGGGGGATGTCCGGTGCAAGCGCTTCAAGCACGCCGCGCGTTGCCTGCGAAGGAACCGCGAGGAGAGCGAGTTCCGCTTCGCGGAAGGCCTTCGAATCGGCGGTGACGGCGATCTCCGGCGGCAGAGTCGCGTCGCGAAGATAATGCAGGTTCTCGCGGCTGCGTCCGATCTCTTCGGCCAGGGTTGGGTTGCGCGCCCAAAGCGTCACGTCACGCCCGGCGCGTTGAGCTACGAGCGCCAGAGCCGTGCCGAACGCGCCCGCGCCGGCGATGACGAGGCGACCTGTCACGATCCTTGCTCCTCGACAAGGCGTCGGCGAAGCTCCGGAAGCAGCGCGTCGAGGTGTGCGTGGAACGTCTCTGGCGGATCGTCGAGCCGATGCCAGGAGAACGCGAAGCGGATCGGCGGGCCGCCTTCTTCCGGCGTCGCTTCCATCGTCTCGAAGGTTTCCGGGTAGGAGCCTTGCAGCGTCAGATGAAAGAAGTGCCGCTCGTGGATGTGGTCGAAGCCGTCGGCGATACGCCGATGGGTGCAAGCGCCGAGCGGCGTCAGCTCGCCGGTCGCTGCCAGCCCTGTTTCTTCCGAAAACTCGCGGCGCGCCGCCGCATCGATCGCCTCGCCGTTGTCGACGGTGCCGCCCGGCGGCTGCCATCCGATTGCGGGATAATCGGGCTGCAGGAAGAGAAGCAGGCGGTCCCCACTCGTCGCATAGACGATGGCCTTGGTGCGCGGGCGCGGGACGGGGCGGGCGTCGCTCATGCCTTGGCCCCCTTGGCGCCGCCGCCGACCATCGGCACGGCCGCTGCGTCGAGCGGCCAGCGGGGACGCGCGGAAAGCTCGGTATCGGGCGCCAGGCCCGCCGCGAGGCGTTCCGCTCCGGCCCAGGCGATCATCGCGGCGTTGTCGGTGCAAAGCCGCAGCGGCGGCGCGACGAAGCGAACGCCCGCGTCGCGGCAAAGCGCCGTCAGTCGCGCGCGGATGCTTTCGTTCGCGGCGACGCCGCCGGCAACGACAAGCGCGGTCGGATCTTGCCCGACGATGTCGAGGAAGCGGTCGAGCGCGGCGCGGGTCCGGTCCTCGACCACGTCGACGGCCGCGGCCTGGAACGAAGCGGCGAGATCGGCGACGTCCTTGTCGCTGAGCGGCGCGATGCGCTCGGCCTCAATGCGCAGCGCCGTCTTCAATCCGGAGAAGGAGAAATCGCAGCCGGGCGCGCCTTTCATCGGACGCGGAAGCGCGAAGCGGGTCGGATCGCCGGAGCGTGCTGCGCGCTCAACGTTTGGCCCGCCTGGATAGGGGAGGCCGATGAGCTTCGCCGTCTTGTCGAAGGCCTCGCCGAGCGCGTCGTCGACCGTCGTGCCGAGCCGGCGGTAGCGGCCGACGCCTTCGACCGCGAGGAGCTGCGTGTGGCCGCCCGAGACAAGGAGCAGCAGATAAGGGAAGGGGAGCGCGTCGGTCAGCGTCGCGGTCAGCGCGTGGCCTTCAAGGTGGTTGAGCGGCAGAAGCGGCAAATGGCGCGCGGCGGCGATGCTACGGGCCGTCATCAGGCCGACCAGAAGCCCGCCGATCAGTCCAGGGCCGGCGGTGACAGCGATGGCGTCGAGGTCGTCGAGGCTTACGTACGCATTCTGAAGCGCGGCGCGGATTACCCCGTCGAGCGCCTCGACATGGGCGCGCGCTGCGATCTCCGGCACGACGCCGCCGAATGCGGCATGCTCCTCGATCTGGCTCAGCACGACGTCGGAGAGGATTTTTCCGGCTCCGCTCATGTCGCGTTGCACGACGGCCGCGGCGGTTTCGTCGCAGCTCGTCTCGATACCGAGCAGCGTGAAGGAGCGCGCGGGAGTTGGCGTCATTGAAGTCCGCCGGGCCAGGGGTTAGGGCTCAGGCGTGAGCCTGACCGGCTCCTAACATCCGGGGTTCGAATGGCGCAATCCGGGGCGAGTCGGGCCGCAGCAAGTCGGCCCGCAGCGAGTCGGCAGGAATCGGGGCGATGCGGCTGATCGTGACGCGCCCCGAGCCTGACGACATGCGCGCCGGCCGTGCGCTGATGCTGCTCGGTCACGAGGCGATCCTCTCGCCGATGCTCGATATCGTGCTCGATACCAAGGCGGCGATCCCGAAACGCCATTATCAGGCCGTGCTTGTCACGAGTAGCAACGCGGTGCGCGCTCTGACGGGCCGCGCCGTGCGGCCGACCCCGGTCGACACGCCGCTCCTCGCGGTCGGCGATCAGACCGCGCTTCAGGCAAAGCGCGCCGGCTTCGCAGCCGCCCGGTCGGCGGGCGGTGCGCTCGACGATCTGGTGGCGCTCGTCGAGCGTGAGCTCACGCCGGCGGCGGGGCCGCTTCTCTATGCGGTGGGCGAGGAGCGAAGCGGCGACCTTGCCGCGCGGCTCGCCGAGAACGGCTTTGAGGTCGAGACGGTCGTCCTCTACCGCGCCGAAGCGCGGAAGGAGCTCTCGAACGTTGCCAAGGATGCGCTCAGGACGGACGCGGTCGACGGCGTGCTCTTCTATTCGCGGCGCAGCGCCGCGGCGTTCGCGCTGGCGCTTCGTGCCGCCAGGCTCGCGCCGCTTGCAGCCGCCGTTACATGTTTTTGCCTGTCGGCGGCGATTGCCGAGGCGCTTTCCCACGTCGCCACCGGTAAAGTGCTCGTCGCCGCCAAACCCGATCAGCTTTCGCTTTTTTCGCTCGTGGAGGCAGAGGCGGCCGCCGTGGAGGGCCCTGGCGATCGGACTTAGGAGCGACAATCTCGCCCGGCCGGAGCAGGACGATTTAACGTCCGTTCTGACCTATGCTGTAGTGGACTAGGGAACCGGCCGCAGAACGGCGGCTTGATGATGACGGCGCTCTTTGCGGAGACCGATTTGGCGAAGGACAGCACCGAAAAGAGCCAGCGCGCTGGCGCGCCGAAGGCGCAGCGAAAGCCGCTGACCATCGATCTGCCGGCCGAGGAGGTCGAGCGCAAGACGGTCGAGGCGAGCGTGCCGGATGCGCCGGCGGAACCCGAGGGGGCTGCGGCAGACGCGGGGGCCGCGGGCGGTGCGAACGTGGGCGCACCTTCCGAGACGCCTCCCGACCCCACGGAGACAGAGACTGCTGCCGAGGAGCGTAGGGCGCAGGAGATGGAAGAGCATACTGCCGAGGATCAGCCCGAAGCGTCTCCATCGGCGCGCGCTACGCCCGCCGCTCCATCGCCCAAGCAGGGCGAATCGTCGGTCGCGTTCGTGCCACTGCTCGTCGCAGCGATCTTGGGCGGCGTGGTGGTCGCGCTGGTTGTCGTTCTGATGGCGCGAGGCGGGTTCTTCCTGCCGCCGCCCGACACGCAGGTCGCCGACCTTCAAACCGAAATGACGGCGATCAAGGACGATGTCGCCGCGCTCAAGCAGGCCGGCACTGAAGACCGGCTCACGCCGCTCCGCGACGAGATGGCGACGCTCAAGCAAAGCGTCGCCGCGCTTGAGGATCGCGAGCCCGTGCCGGCCTCCAACGCGGCGGAGATCACCGATATCGAGGGCCGGCTTGCCGCGCTCTCCGGCGATGTCGATGCCCTGAAATCGACAGCGCCAGGCGACTCGTCCGCCGTTGCGGGCGAAGTAGCGTCGCTTCGCCAGAAGGTGGACGCGCTCTCTGCGAAGTTCGCGAATGCGCCGGACGACGCACGCATCTCCGCGCTCGAGGCAAAGCTCGATGCGGCGAACGCCAAGATCGACAAAGCGGCGGGGCTCGCCCCAGCGGTCGCCGCCGACGCGCTTGCGGCGGCGCTCGCAGCGGGACGCCCGTTCGAAGCCGAGCTTGCGGCGCTGCGCGCCCTCGATGTCGACGCTGCGAGGCTCGATGCTCTCGCGCCACATGCGGCTTCCGGACTGCCGACGCTCGCGGGACTGCGCGCCACATTCGAGAGCGAGATCGCGACGGTTGATCTCGCCGAACCCATCCCGGAGGGGACGGGCGTGATGGACCGCCTGGTCAGAAGCGCGCGCGGCCTGGTCGACGTGCGCCCGGCGCATCCGACCGAGGGCGCCGACCCGGCCGCCGTCGTAGCGCGTATCCGCGCGGCGCTTGAGGCGGGCGACCTCAAGACGGCGCTCGCGGAGCGCGAGTCGCTTCCCGATACCGTGAAGGCCGCGACTGCGGATTTCGCCCGCGACGCCGAGGCGCGGCAAAGTGCAGAAGACCTGGTGGCGACGCTGCGCGCGGACGCCCTGTCGCGACTCGAGACGGGACACTAGGCGCGATGCTGAGATTCCTCGTCCTCATCGCGCTTCTCTTCGCGGTCGCGCTCGGCTTCCATGCGCTTTCGAGCACGTCCGGCGAGCTGGCGCTGACGATCGGCGACACGGTCTACGCGGTCAATCTTACTACCGCCGTCGTCGCTACGCTGGCGGTGGTGCTCGTTGCGATGGGTCTCATCTGGTTCGTCCGAGCGCTCGTCCGTGCGCCATGGCGGTTGGCGCGAAGCTACCGACAGCGCAACCACGAGCGCGCGCGCGAGGCGATCTCGCAGGGACTTGTGGCGATCGCGGCGGGCGACGTGCGCCTGGCGGAGCGCGCCATGCTGGAAGCCTCGCGACGCGCGCCGAACCAGCCGCTGACGTTGCTCCTGGAGGCGCAAACGGCACAGCTCAAGGGCGACCGCGACGCCGCGCGCAACGTGTTCCGGCAGATGACGGAGAACGAGCCGACGCGCATTGCGGGGCTCCGCGGCCTTTATGTCGAGGCGGAGCGCGAGGGCGAGGAGGAGGTTGCGCACCAGATCGCTGCGACCGCGCGCGCCGAAGCGCCGGCGGCGCCATGGGCGGCGCGCGCGCTGATGCGCCACCAGACGGCGGCGGCCGATTGGGACGGGGCGCTTGCGACGCTTGCCGGGGCGACCGACGCACGCATCATCGACAAACGCACTGCGCGCCGGCAGCGTGCGGTCATCCTAACCGCCAAGGCGCTCGCCAAGGAGGAGGCGGAGCCCGACACCGCGCGCGCCGCGGCGCTCGAAGCGCACGACCTGGCGTCGGATTTCGTGCCGGCAGCCGTCGTCGCGGGCCGGCTCTTGGCGCGGCAGGGCGACATCAGGCGCGCGACTCGCGTGCTCGAGGCGACGTGGAAGGCCACGCCGCATCCGGAGATCGCCGACGCCTATCTGCATGTTCGGGCGGGCGATGCGGCCGGCGACCGGCTGAAGCGGGCGGAGACGCTCTATCGCATCCGTCCGCACGCCGACGAGAGCCGACATGCCGTTGCCCGCGCCGCCATTGATGCGCGCGACTTCGCACGCGCGCGCGACGTGCTCGCCCCGCTCATCACCGATCGCCCGACGCAAAGCGCGCTGATCCTGATGGCGGAGCTCGAAGAGGCGGAGACGGGCGACCGCGGACGCGCCCGCGGGTGGCTGGCGCGCGCCGTTTATGCGCCGCGTGATCCGGTGTGGACCGCCGACGGTGTCGTTCTGGAGGAATGGGCGCCGGTCTCGCCGGTGACGGGCAAGCTCGACGCGGTCGAATGGAAAGTGCCGCTCGCCGAGATCGAGGGGCCGAGGCTCGATATCGAGCCCGGCGATCTGGAGGCGCCGGCTTCTCAGCCCGCGCTCGCCGCGATGGTCGAAGCGGTGCCTGCGGCTAGGCCTCCGCAACCGAGCGGGATCGCGGCGGAGGCGCCCGAGCAGCCCGCTAAGCCGGAAGCGGCGAAGGCCGAGGTTTCCGCACCGGCAGCCGTGCAGCCGGTGACGCTTGTGCCCGAGGCGCGCAGCGAGAAGCGGGCGGGCGGCAGCGGCGAGCGGGTGGCGGCCAGACCCGCGCCAGTCGAGCCGCCGCGCCCCGACGACCCCGGCGTCGGCGCCGGGGACGACAACGATGGTGGGCCGTCGCTGCCGGCGTTCCTCAGGAGCGGCTGACGCGCCAGCCTTGCCCGGCCCGGAATCCGATAGTAAGGAGCACCCGGCAGCCGCATTAGCTCAGTTGGTAGAGCATCGCATTCGTAATGCGAGGGTCGCTGGTTCGAGTCCGGCATGCGGCACCAATAAGTCATTGTTTTCATTCATAATTGTTGAGCCGAAATGGATTGGAAACACGATGGCGATTGAACGTGTCAGCACCCTGTCAGCACCCCAGTGACCGAAAGGCCGAGTGTCCTCGTCCTTGCGGCCGGCCGGTAGCGCGTTCTCTCGGGGAGGAGGGTCACAGGAGGAGTGCGCGGGCGGCCCCGGATAGCCCCTCTCTGGCTACCGCGCTGGACCAAGGGCTGGATACGCCTTGTCAATCGAGATTCCTTTCCTTTGAACTTCAATGCCTTAGTCATAGCTTTGGCTTCGGGATGAATCGTTGTCGCAACGCTGTCGCAACAGCTGCAACGGCTTCATGATGCGCATTCTTGCTTGGCCCTGGATGTGACTACGATCGCCAATCATTTCAATGGCTTATCCAAGATTTGGCGAGTCGCGAATTCCCAAAAGGCAATGCTGTAGGTAATGCTGCCGCGGGAAACAGGGGAAGTCATTTCCGAGCGCCGTTGACCAAAAGAAAAAGGCCCCGACAATGCGGGGCGTAGTGCATCAGTCTGAAATCCGGCGACCTCGACGCGGGAGTCGCCGTCGACCTTCGGCTCCTATACGCTTAGCGGAAAGCATGGGAGGAAAAGGATGCGCGTCACAAGCCTGTTTTTCCTATTAGTCGGCCTCACGATACCAATTCCAGCCTTCGCTGAAGGCGAAGTATCGGTCGAACGAGGGTTGCAGGTATCAATCATGGGCGGCTGTCATGATTGCCATACGCAAGGCTACAGCGAAACAGAAGGCAAGATTGATCCTGAAAAAGCTTTGAAGGGCAGCCCGGTGGGGTGGCGCGGTCCATGGGGCACAACCTATTCGTCCAATCTCCGCATAATTGCTGACACATATAGCGAGGACGGATTTGTAAGGTTGCTGAAGACTTATAGGGCGAAGCCCCCGATGCCCTGGTATAATTTCCGCGCTTTCCCTGACAGCGATATGCAATCGCTTTATCAGTACATAAAAACGCTTGGCGCACTTGGTGAACGAGGTCCCAATACCATTCTTAACCCGAATAAGGAACCGCCAACTCCTTACATTCAACTTGCGCCACCCAAAATGCCGAAGAGCTGACGATGTCCCGAGGAAGCGCCCTGCCGACGCGATCGGCAACGCTGTCCGCGTCATGCGATCGCAGCGCCGCATGAGTTGAAAAAAAGGCCCCGACGATGCGGGGCCTTCGCTGCGGAAATTTCGAAGGGTCAGGCGGCGGCTTTGTCACTCGCCTTCTTCGCCTTCGGAGCGGCCTTAGCATCGTCACGCTTCCACGCCGCGAACCAAGATCGGAGCGTACCCTCTTTCAATCCGAGCTTTTTGCCGAGCACTCAGGCAGCCTCGGCTCCCAGTTTGTCGTGCAGCTCATGCACCTTCCCTTAGTCCAGCGCACCGCGCTCGCTATGCGGCGACGGCGGCGGCGCGTGCCGGCGCGATGCACTGACACAAGACTTCGGCGATGTTCTCGCCGTGAGCGCCGTCTTCGCCGCTTCATGTGCGCAGCGCCCGGGCGTTGTCTTCGTCCGCTGCTCCGGGCGCAATCTCTCCGCCGCAGAAGAAGAAGGCCTAGCCTCTTATTGCAACCTTCGAGCTGAAGTCAGCGAAAGTTAGTCTATGAATCTGCTTCAAAGATTCAATCACCCCGACGAAGTTGGGCACTGCCTTCTTGACAGCCTCATTTGAAATACGGTTGCGAGAAAAGGCGCCAGCCAACTGATTCGACAGGGAAAGGATCAAATCAACGATAGGGTCCCACAAAGTGGCTCCGGTATCGGGGCTAACATTACTTTTAAACATCAGATCAAACTTATTTGAAATTGGTTTATCGAGTATCGTTTCCATGCAGCTGGATATAACATAGACCAGCAGAAACGCGGCACCCTTCTTGTTCAGAAACGACAAGTGACTCTTTTCCACGGCAGTTAGTGAATCTTCATCCTCGCGAAAACGCTGCGCGAGCTTCAGCCTCCTTGCGTTTATGTTCTCCAAAAGGGAGTAGCAAAGCACAATGTGCCTAGCCGTTGTTCTCTCTGTAAAGAGCTGCCTATAGATGCTTTCGTTTGTCCAAATGTCAGATTTCTTGTCGTAGGCAGTGACGGGCTCTCCGTGAAACGCAGCCAGTGACTGGCCTACCGTATACGACGGCAATGTGTACTTGCTTCGTCTTATTGCATCGCTCGCACCCCCGCGCCGGCCGCCTTCGTATTCAGCTTCCGAGATTTTCTGAAACTCCAGACGCAGGCGCTCCTGAATTTGGTCAGTGCTCCGGAAGTCTGCAGCTTGCAGGCGATTCTGCGAATTGTTGAACCGCACGACATTTGAGACGATAGTCTCCTTCGACGATTTCACGAACCGGATCGGAACTCGGATATCCTCAGAGGGACGCGACTCGAGGCTTCCCAAGGAGCCGGTCGTCTGTGCGCCGTTCACGACGGAAATGCCGTCTACTGAAAGGGACCGGCCGTTCCGACCCCGCCGTCCGAGGGCGTAGTTGATAACTAGCGCCGTGACCCCGTTGTTGTAGACCCAAAAATTGCTCGGCTCATCTTCGGCGGTGGTCTTAATCCCATTATTGATATTTGAATCGCTCGCGCGGGAGCCAAGGTAGCCACGCAGATTGGCGGAAAATAAGTCCGTCCCATATTTAAGATACAGATCGTAGAGCCAAGTACCGTCTACGGTCGTAACAACAGCAGTCCAATCCTTAGCGGCCAACTCAATGGCATCCGGCACCCTCGTCTCAAGCGTATCCGTCACGACGATAGTGTGCTCTGCTTGAACGTAGAGCTTTGCAAGCTGCTTCTGCCCCAACTCTTCAGCGAAGAGATTGATCTCATTTCCCAAATCATAAGCCGAGAGAGCCGCGCGTGCTGCGTGCTCAACGGTTCGAAGCTCGTTGGCGACGTTCCGCAATTCTGGAAGATTATGAACGTACCATATGTGAATCTGCTTGATATCACCCGAGGCGATAGCAGACCTTAATTCATCGGCACGGCCTTTGAGCGCGTCTGGAAGAAGAATCAAGATCTCTCGTGAGAAGCCATCCGATTGCAGTGTTAAGGTCCGAAGCCTTGTTTGCAGGTGCAGCGACCCTCTGCTTGTTTGAGTAGTAACATTGAGCAATCACTGCCAACTGGAGGTCTTTGTCGACATAAAGAAGGTCGCACTTTTTATCGTCACCGCCTCCCGTTACCGACTCCGCAGCCACTGCTTGAAGGTCGTCAAGCCCGAACCTTAATTGGAGGGCAAAGAGGCCAATTGCGTCATCAGGGAGCGCAAGATCGCGCCTAAGGGTATTTAGCGCCTTTTTCCAATCGATTTCACTTGCGGGCATAGCGATGGAATCAATTGCAAGCTGGAGCCAAATCTCTGCAACTACTACTGCGGATTGAGTGACGTTCGCAAGGGCGCGCAACCGAAATGACCGGAGGCTTAGACCACTTTCACATTAACCGGATCGGTGTTGCCCCTCACTTGTTCCTGCTTCGTTCTTAGCGCATCATAGGCGCATGATCCAGCGCCACAAACGCCGGCCGGAACTGTTCCCTTCCGAGCGTGAAGCCCTTTTGGCGGCCCTGCGGACGTGCAGGAAGGCGATCATCGAGACGCACCGGAGGGCTCCACCCATGGAGTCCGCAATATGGCGCTGGCAGTGATGCGGTGGAGGCCGTCGATGCGATGGCGACGGAGCTGACCGGCGATCCGAATTACTTCTACATCGGATCGAGCACGCGATAAGCGATGGCCGTTCCTGCCTCCTCGCCTGCGGCGTTAGCTCGGGCAATGATGGCCGTCACCGTCGATTGATTAACAACTCGATCAGCGCGCGCCAGCAGCCGGCTATCTCATCGCTCTGCTCGAACAACAGCTCGTTAAGACGACGGATGGCCTTCCGATCCGTGATACCTCTCAAATCCTCCGTTCCAGGCGGCCCACCATTTGAGATTGCTACCTGACTGGAGATTGGCATCCAGGGGCCGGAGACACCGAATTCCCGAAATCCCGGCGCAGGGAACACCGCCATCGGATTGCTGCCGATAACGAACGCCTCTCTCGCATCGGCAATGACCGCGATCAGAAGGCCACGATTGCGTTGCAGATCGGCGATGGCAGCACTGGCTTGGCCTTGAGCCTTCACGATGGCATTGCGCGTAAGGCTCGCCCGGTTCCTCGTGAAGTAGTTGACCACATCCTCGGGGAGCGGCCCCGACTCTGCCTCAGCCTTTGCCAAGCCGGCGGCAACATCGGCTTCGAAATCTGGGACATACTTCCGCGCAAGCTCAGGAACCCGTCTCACCTGAAACTGCATAAACAGGTTGAGCGCGTCCTTCTCGTCGGGCGTGAGTCTCGGCGCCCTTCTGCCACGTGTCGCAGTCAAGATCTTCTCGATCACCGGTGCTGCTGGGTGCTCTACATCGCGATCGAAGAAGTGCTCTAAGGCCGGATCGAACTCGCCGGTATCGCAGTCGATGGTGCTGTATTGGTGCTCGCCGAAGAAGATGCCCTTTGGACCTAATTTGCTGATGCCTTGCTTCGGCGCACGCTTGTCGAAATGCCATAGGAGATCGTCGGCGTCGGAGAAATGCCGAAGCACGGATTGGGGAACGGAATGATGGCGCCAAGGTTCGTTCATGGGTTGGCGCTTCTGCGCCGAGTTGCGAGCGGAAATCAATGCCGCTCCACCGGTCATTGTCGGAAATGGTGGAGCCGAGCGGGATCGAACCGCTGACCTCGTGAATGCCATTGGGCCAGCCCTTACAACATGGGGAAGAGACCTGCACGACCCGCACATCCTCGCCGTTTGAGGGGCATAACGGGCAGCAGGTCGTGCAGGTCATCCATGTCGTTCCCCTATCCTGTCGCTGACGGCGATCACGCTTCAAATAGTTGGCAACACCGACCCGCTGCTAGACAATCACAGTCCCTTCACCGTGCGACCGAGGCACCCATTGCGTCAGGCTCGTTTTTGCACCCCACGTCCGCTGCATGAAGGTCACTCCAGAAATGTTCGAGTCCGACGTGGTGCCGCCCTATGCGGAGGTGATGAAGCGCAGCCCCAAGGGCAGCGTGCAAATTGAAAAAGAAGCCAACGCTGACCTCAAGCGCCGCATCGCGGCCATCAAGGCGAAGCGGGCCAACAAGAAGTAGCTACCCGGCCGGCTGCTAAAGCAGTCCCACTCGTTCCACCCTTGCGACGTGGCTCGGCTGTCCGTTGAGCCGCGTGTCACAGCGGCAATTTCAACTTACCCTTTTGAGGATGAAAGACCGACCTGCATCCGCAGACGTCACGTGCCGCCGCTCAGGGAACAATGCACTGACTCCGGCTGTCGGCAGCCGTGAGCGCCGGGGGCGGCGTCTTCGCCGCTGCTTCATGTGCGCAGCGCCTGGGGCGGTGTCTTCGTCCGAGGCACTTCCGGGCAGATCTCCGCCACCGGCATTTATGTCGCGACATTTCGATATTGCGACTTGATCGGTTCGGTTGTAATTGCAGATGGCTGCTCTTGAAGCGAGACTGGGCCGAAGTCTTCGTAGCAAGAAGCGGGCAGCGTTTTTGCCCATCGGCGGGTACATCACTTTAGATGGCCGGACATAAATGCGCCGGCGCTTTGGTCTAATCCGTATCGCGGTCGCGAGGGCTGTGGCCCTCATGCGGCAAGCGGGCATTCATGTCATGCAATTGAGTAATGCGATTAATGTGGGTGCCTAAGCGAGGTCCGCGCCATGAATCAAACTGCGAAAGAACCCCGTTTGACCCCAAGGGTTTTCTCTCGGAAGCGAACGGAGGACGAAGCTTATCTGAATACGTGACAACTCAAACCATTTATCACCAGGGCGATCCGGCAGTTTCTATTTTTTATATTCTGACGGGCAACGTAAAACTTACCGTGACTTCTGAGGATGGCAAGGATGCGGTTATCGCTATTCTCGGACCCGACGATTTCTTTGGAGAGAGATGCGCGGACGGCGAGACTGTGCGTTTGTCAACAGTAACTGCTTTGACGGAATGTACGATCATGGAAATAGCCAAAGCAGAGTTCACGAGGATAGTTCATGACGAACCGGCGTTTGCCGAGTTTTTTATCTCTCACCTTTTGATTCGTAGCGGTCATATTCAAGCTGATCTGGTCGATCAATTGTTTAACTCAAGCGAGAAACGCTTGGCGCGGGCCCTCCTGCTTCTTGCGAATTTTGGCAAAGAAAGCGAGCCCGAACCGGTGCTGCCGAAAATCAGCCAAGAGACTCTCGCTGAGATGGTCGGTACAACGCGATCACGCGTCAGCTTTTTCATGAACAAATTCCGGCGATTGGGCCTGATTAGTTACAATGGCCGAATTGAGGTCCATCGTTCCTTGTTGAACTTGGTTCTACATGAAGCCCCGGGAATCAAAAGTGAACGGGGAGCCTCGATAACCCGCAAGTCGTCGGACGTTTGCTGTTGGCACTTCGTGTCATTCGCTGCACTGCAATACGTTCGGTCGTTGTTGAGTGAACAGCGGTTTTGAGGGAACCACCGGCATACGCAATGCTGTAGGCAATGCGCCGACCCGACTACGGCGGCGGAGGCGGGTGTCGCGGCGTTACGATCATCGGCGTCAAAGAGTCCAGCGCATCGAGGCCGCTACGAGGCGGCGCAGGCGGCATTGAAGGATATGACCGAGACGGCTCGATCTGACCCTGCCCCCGAAGGGTACCCGTTCATAAGGAGAGTCTGTTCAGGTTCTGGTCCATTCGGGACCGGTTGGCAAACTCGGTTGGCGTAAGGCCGCTGAGGCTCGTGTGCGGCCGGTGAGCGTTGTAGTCGATCTTCCAGGCTTCGATGATCTGTCGCGCCTCCTTGAGACTGCCGAAGAGGTGCTCGTTGAGGCACTCGTCGCGCAGGCGGCCGTTGAAGCTTTCGACGAAGCCGTTCTGCTGCGGCTTGCCCGGCGCGATGTAGTGCCATTCGATGCCGCGCTCTTCCTGCCATCGTAGGATTGCATGCGAGGTCAGCTCGGTGCCGTTGTCGCTGACGATCATCAGCGGCAGGCTGCGAACCTCGGCCAGGCGCTCCAGCTCACGCGCGACGCGGACGCCGGAGAGCGAGCTGTCGACCACCAGCGCCAGGCACTCGCGGGTGAAGTCGTCGACCACGGCGAGGATGCGGAAGCGGCGACTGTCGACGAGCGCGTCCGAGACGAAGTCGAGGGACCAGCGTTGGTTCCGGCCCTGCGGGATCGCCATCGGCGCCCTGGTGCCCGAGCGCCCGCTTGCGGCCGCCGCGGCGCCGCACCGTCAGCCGCTCCTCGCGATAGAGGCGGAACAGCTTCTTGTGGTTCAGCTCGATGCCCTCACGTCTCAGCAGGATGTGCAGACGCCGATAGCCGAACCGTCGTCGCTCGTTGGCAAGCTCCCGCAGCCGCCGGCGGAGATCGGCATCATCCGGTCGCCGCGAAGCGTAGCGATAGATCCTCGGGTGCATGCCCACCAGCGCGCAGGCACGCCGCTGCGAGTAGCTTCTTCTCCTCGATCGCCCAGGTCACGGCTTTCCTCCTCGACCTGGGCGTCAGAAGTTTTTTCCGAGCATCTCCCGCAGCGTCGACACGTCCAGCATCAACTCCGCCAGCAGCTTCTTCAGCTTCCGGTTCTCGTCCTCAAGAGCCTTCAGCTTGCGGGCGTCTGAGACCTCCATCCCGCCGTACTTGCCGCGCCACTTGTAGAAGGTCGCGTTGCTCATCCCGTGCTTGCGGCAAATCTCCGCCGTCGATAGCCCGGCATCGTGCTCCTTCAGAATGCCGATCACCTGCTCTTCGCTGTATTTGCTCCTGCGCATCGTCCGTCTCCTCTCGAAGAACGGACTCTACCTCACAGCGGGGACATCCCAGGGGGCAGGGTCACTTCCTCGACCGCAGTGGCAGGTCACAAGCCCCTCACCTCACTCGCCTGATTGTATAGTTTTGCTCAGACTTTTCCCAGGAGATTGGGCCTTTTTCAACCAACCGGGTGATAGTTTCTTTGAAAAATGCTCGCCGGAAGGTCCGGTATTTTTAGAGACCATTAAAGAGGCGTATATGCTCAACTCCTTAGTGCAGACAGAAGATGAGAAGGACATGTCCTTAGCCGCCTTCATCCGTGCGGATCGCCCCGAGATCGTCGCCGAGTGGCAGAACTTCGCCGCACAGCTCGTGTCTTCTGACCAAGACAGCAGTCCTCTTGCCCTTCGAAACCATATCGTCCAGATCCTCGACTTCGTCGCTGCCGACATCGAAAGCCCACAGACGAAAGCCGAGGAGATTGAAAAATCGCGCGGCGAAAAGCCGAAGATGGTGAAGTCACAGCGCGGCGGAGATCCACGCGGCCCTTCGGCGAGCGGGCGGCTTCAATCTGGATCAGATGGTATCGGAATTTCGTGCGCTCCGTGCGTGCGTCACGAGGTTGTGGCAAGCGAGTATGGGCGAGCCAACACGGGATGATATCGCAGACTTGTTTCGGCTGAATGAAGCTCTGGACCAAGCGTTGACTAAATCAATCGCCTACTACTCAGAAGCGCTTGAAGGGTCCCACAACCTTGTTTTGGGGGTCTTAAGCCATGACCTCCTAGGTCCCCTCACGTCCGCCCAAATGTCCGCCGACCTTATCCCGGAACTCGGCGAGTTGAACGAGCGTCAGACGATGCTGATCGCTCAAATCATCGACAGCACCGACCGCGCGACTTCAATAATTCATAGCCTGATCGATCTGACGAAGGCAAAGGTCGGATCGGGGCAGCTTATCATCAAAAGCCATATGGACACCGCCTTCGTCGGCAGACAGTTGGTGGATGAGATGCGGATCATCTATCCGGACCGGACTTTTAAGCTCGAGATTTCTGGTGACACCCAAGGCGAATGGGATCAGCCCCGTGTAGGACAGGTGCTCTCAAACCTGCTCGGGAACGCAGTGCGATATGGCTTCTCCGAAACGCCCGTCGTCGTGACGATTGTCGGCTTGCCGGAGGAAGTGACCGTATCCGTGCACAATGATGGAGTGCCTATTCCGCCTGCTTTGATGGCAAAGCTCTTCAACGCTTTCACTCGCGGAGATGTCGAGGAGAGCATCAAAGCAAAAGGCTCAACAAATCTTGGCCTTGGGCTCTACATCGTGAAGGAGATCGTATCAGCCCATGGCGGAACTATCGACGTGACCTCAACCGAAATCGAAGGAACCACCTTTACAGCTCATTTTCCGCGCAGTCCGTCTGAGCAAGTTCCGTCACCTGGCCCCAGTCGCTTTTCTGGCAAGAAGCTCTTCCCCACCGAGACGGCGAAGAAGACCAATCCCCGTCGCGAGAAGAGCCATGGTCATCGCTCGCTGGAGGTCATCCGGTCGAAGCCGGGCATCACCTATGAGCAGTTCCTTCGCGCCGGAGGTCGGCGCGTCGATCTGGCTTGGGACGTCCAGCATGGGAACGCGGAGGCGAAAAGCTGACGCGCTTTCCGATCAGCGACGAAGGTCGCCAGCCCTCGGTCGATGGCCGAGGGTTTTCTTTGCGCAAGTTCTTGCCTATTTGCCACGAAGGAGGGGTATGTGCGAGGGCGACACAGCCCCTAGGTGTGGCGTGCATTGTTGCTCACTCTTTCGATACCAAGTAGGTTTATAAGCCGCGCGCATGGCGTCCGACGGCCTCCTTGCGCTGCTAATCGGCGAGACACTCAATGCTCAAGCGCACTCCCGGCGCGCGGCTGCACGCATTCTGTTGGATGCCTTACGCGCCCCCAATCAGGCCAACGACCTGATGAGCCGGATCGAAACGGCCAGAGCCCGAGAAGGTCCTTCTGTCGGTGCCTCAATGGCCGTTCTGATCAGCGAATATGGATTGGCTGTTCCGGACGCCACCGACCTTCCAATCGCAGTTCGGACACACGCTCAGCGAAAAATTCCAAGGGAGGTATTGATGGGAGCAAAGCCAGCAGTCGGTATGACGGTTCGCGTCTTGGACAAAGACGGTACTGAGATGGCCTCTTTTCACGACCGTCCGCCTAAAGACAAGCGACACATATCTGCCGATCTGGAGAAAGCCCTTCTGGCCTTTCGCGAAGAGTTTCCTGACGCCCGCTTCATCGACGTGGAGTTCACGGGAAGGGGCTCCGCGAGGAACGGAAGCCGGGCGACCGTCTCCTCCTCCATGTAGGATCATGCAGGAGGGACTTCCCGAGGTTCCGGGCTCCTCTTCCTTCCCGGCGCTCCCGAACAAGCCGGCGACCATCCCTGGGCCGGGAACGTCCACCTACATCCAACTCAATTGGCCGGGACGAAAACCGGGGCCAAAACTGCGAATGGGCTCAAACCCCTTGCGCTTCCTAAGGCGTTCGAGTTCCCGCTCCTCCGCCGAACCGATCTCATGCGGCGTTGCGAGATGCGGCGGTCGCGCTTCCGAATGTCGTCTCCTGCTCAACGTAGCGAATGACTCCCTCGACAGCGCGGTCCGCCACATTGGCCGCCTTCCGGAACGCCTCCATTTTCGCGTGGCGCTCTGGATAGGCACGTCTCGCCGCATCATCGCGGAGCGCCACTAGCAACTCCTCGTCCACGCCCGTTAGATACGGAGGTACGGTCAGCATGGCTCTGAGTACCGACTTGCGCCTTGTCCCGACAGCTTGCGTATCTGCTTCAACCGCTCGGCTTCGGAGCGATCGCAACCACGTTCGAATCTCCTGCATCATCAGGATATCGTGGGGCTCGGTCGCCGGCACTCTCAGATCAGCGATGAGTTCCGCGATCATGCTCGTCTCGGCTTTCTCGGCCGTCTTGCGTATCTTGATCAGCCGCTCGCGTAGCATCGGCAGGTTCTCCGCAGCCCATTCGGCATCGGCCGCTCGTATGCCAGCGGGTGTGAGATTGCCGCTCGTCGCGTGCGTCTGATGCGCCTCTTGGAACAGCGCCGAAAACGGCGCGACCTCAGCCTCAAAGGCTAGTCCGTCCCTGTCTCCTAGCCGCCGGTCTTCTTCGATTGCAACGAGTTAGGTGCGGAGGTGGCAGAGCTTCGCTGCCGGTCGCAACTGGATCGCAACATCAGCCCAATCAATGGAGCGTCACGGCATCGGCCTCGTCAGCCTACGTCCGCGACATGAGATGTTCCTTCTAGGTTTCTATCTAAGCAGGCGGCGCGCTGCTGGACTTTTGGTTCTTCAACTTAATACGACCAATGGCTTGGCCGCCAAGGCAGAGAGCCGACGCCAGAGATTCAAGCGGCACGCGGATCCGGGGGGAGCAAAATCGAGAAATTAGAAAATTGCACCTCGGTTACGGGTCGGTTCAGGGCATCCTGCGATGCACACAAATTAACGGCATCCTGCTTGATTTGGGCGAACGCTTCCGCGACCTCATCAATGATCCACGGCTGCACGACAGCGCGACCAAAGTGACTCACACAGATCATATGCAGGCTGGCGCCGAGCATTTTCAGGTGCGTCACCAACTCAGTGAACTGGTCGAGGTTAGAATCCGGCAAATGCGCGTAGATCGGTCCGGTATTGATCGTGTCGCCAGCGAACAAGATTCCGGCGGCGGCCTCCAGCAGGCAAATTGAATCGGGGGAATGACCCGGCGTGTGAATAACCCTCAGCGCCCGCCCGCCGAGATCAATGCTCTCGCCCTCGCGGACAAACGACTTCGCGTCGCTCGGGCCAATTCGCCAGTTCTCGTCTTTGAAATCGCTGGGCAGCGGGCGGGGATCGCTCGCATCGTCGATAAGGAAGAAAAATCGCCGATCCAGCTCGCGGTATCGGTTGGCGGATGCGATCAGCTCGCGCATATAGGCGAGATATGCGGTCAGCCGTTCCGGTGGCACGCCTTGTCGAAGCTTCGCAAGCCCAAGCTCGTGGATTGCCACGTCCGCGAACTCGTTGTTGCCCCCCACATGATCGAAATGGGCGTGCGTGTTGACGACCGAGACCGGTCGTCGGGTGAGGCCCTCGACAACCGGGCGGATCGCGGCGATCCCCAACCCGGTGTCGATCAGCACGGCCCGCTCACGACCTTCCACCAGCCATGAATTTACATGGCCAGGCTCGGCAATCAGCCAAACACCGGAAGCCACCTTCTGTACGGCAAACCAAGGATGCATTGCGGCCCCCTGATGCAGCGGGTTAGAGTGGCGCACACCCAGGTCGACCGAGTTGCTTCTCAATTCATTCCTCACTCTGACTGCGTCACCGCCAATTCCCGAGGCGAAGTCTTGGGCAGAGCGATACGACGGATCGGCTGGGCCGCTAATCGATTTCTCCCAAGCGGTTCCGGGCTATCCTCCGCACCCGGCTCTATTGAAGCGGATGGGTGACGCGGCTGCGTCGCTCGAGGCCGCTGCCTACGGCGATATTGTCGGCGATGCGGATCTGCGATCCACCTACGCGGAGCATGTTTCGGCGTTTTACAAAGCGGACATCCGTCCCGAGAACGTTGCGATCACGAGCGGCTGCAACCAGGCGTTCTTTATCGCGGTCCTGGCGCTTGCCCAGGCAGGCGAGGCCCTGGCGCTGCCGACCCCTTGGTATTTCAATCACAAGATGGCGCTCGACATGCTCGGCATCGAGACGGTGTCACTTGCCTGTCGTGCGGAGAACGGGTTCGTGCCGCACGTCGACGACGCCGCGCCCCTGATCAGCGACCGCGTCCGCGCCATCGTCCTCGTCACGCCGAACAACCCGACGGGCGCCGTCTATCCGCCCGCGACGATTGAGGCGTTCAGGGCGCTCTGCGCCGAGCGAAATATCGCGCTCGTTCTCGACGAGACTTATCGCGACTTCATTGGCGGCGATGCGCCCCCGCACAAAGCGTTAACCTCCTCCGACTGGGCGCGGACCGTTATCCAACTCTATAGCTTCTCGAAGGCATATTGCATTCCGGGGCATCGCGCCGGCGCAATGGTTGCGAATGTGGCGGCTATCGGCGAGATCGCGAAGATTCTCGATACACTGCAGATCTGCGCTCCGCGTGTCCCGCAACGCGCCCTGGCATGGGCGATCCCCGAGTTGACAGATTGGCGCTCCGCGAATCGCGAGGAGATCGGCCGCCGAGCCTCGGCGTTCAGGGAAGCGATCGCGTCGCTTGACGGCTGGTCGATGTGCTCGATCGGGGCCTATTTTGCATACGTGTCGCATCCTTTCGCCGGCGAGAGCGATGCGGCGTTATGTGCTCGACTTGCTGAAATGTGCGGCGTGCTTTGTCTTCCGGGATCCTATTTTGGCCCGGCGCAGGAGGGCTTTCTGCGTGTCGCATTCGCCAATGTCGGCGTATCCGAGATCGCGCAGGTTCCATCCCGGCTTCTTCGAAGTCAGCTTATGCCGGCACGGACGCCTTCCGTACGGCACGCATAGAGGGTCTGCGAATGGACTTCGAGGAGAACCTCAATCGACTGCGGGCCGAATATGGTGAGGCCGGCGGCGGCGAAGTGCGCGATCCGAAGTTCCGCAAGGTTGCCGACAAGATATTCGATCCGAGGGGAACGCGTGTCGCGCCCTATGCCGGCATCCCAACCTTCCTTGCGGCGCCGGTCCGGTCGATCGATTGGAAGGCGCCCAATTTCGGCGACCTTCAGGTCGCAGCGATCGGCATCCCGATGGACCTTGGCGTCACGAACCGCAACGGCTCGCGCTTTGGGCCGCGCGCGGTGCGCACCATTGAGCGAATTGGACCCTACAACCACGCCCTCGAATGCGCGCCGGTCTTCGATCTGAGACTGGCCGATATCGGCGACGTACCGTTCCGCAGCCGCTTCAGCCTCGAAACCTCGCATGAGGATATCGAGCGTCACATCCGCCTGATCGTCGACGCCGGCGTGGCGCCGCTTTCGGTCGGCGGTGATCATTCGATGACGCTGCCCATCCTTAGGGCCGTCGGTCGCGACGGTGGGCGGCATGGACCGGTCGGGATGGTTCACATCGACGCCCACTGCGACACGTCCGGGCCCTACGAGCAGACGAAATTCCATCACGGCGGGCCGTTCCGCCAGGCGGTGCTCGATGGCGTTCTCGATCCGCGCCGCACCGTGCAGATCGGCATCCGCGGCTCCGCCGAATATCTTTGGGAGTTCTCCTACGATTCCGGCATGACGGTGATCCACGCTGAGGAGATCGAGCGGCGGGGGCTCGACTCGATCTTTGAGGCCGCGCGAAAGGTGGTTGGCAACGGCCCGACCTATCTGACGTTTGACATCGACAGCCTCGATCCTGCTTTCGCACCAGGCACCGGAACCCCGGAGATCGGCGGTCTCACGACGCGCGAGGCGCAGGCCCTTCTGCGCGGGCTCAAAGGCGTCAATATTGTCGCAGGCGATGTAGTCGAGGTGGCTCCGCAATACGATGCGACGACCAACACGGCCCAAGCGGGGGCGCAGATGCTCTTCGAGATTGCCAGTCTGATGGTGTTCAGCCCATCCATTGGCAGGCAGGAATAGTCCTCGCGGATTGCCTGAGGTTCGCAGACGTGGAATGAATTCGCTCTCGGGCGTGTGGTTTTGGAGGGGTAGATGACGAATACTTCGAAATCGGGCCTGAGCCGGCGAACCGTGCTCAGCTATGGTGCAGCGGGCGCAGCAGCGCTAGCGTTGCCCAACATCGTCCGCGCGCAGGGCAAGAGCCTCAAGGTGGGCGCCTACGGCGGCTATTTCAAAGACTCCTTCGACAAGCACGTTTTTCCGGTCTTCACCAAGGAGACGGGGATCGAGGTCGAGTCGATCGCCGAGCCAACCGGCGAGGCTTGGCTGGTACAACTGCAGCAGGCGGCGCAGGCGAATGTCGCGCCGGCTGACGTCTCGATGATGGCGCAAGTCCCGGTGCTGAAAGGGCTGGAGGTCGAGCTTTGGGCGCCGCTCGATCTCGCCAAGATGCCGAACACGGCGAACGTGAAGCCGGAATTCGTCAACAAATATGCGGACGGCCGCGTCGCCGGCATTGGCGCCGTCACCTGGTACATCACACTTGTATCGAACACGAAGGTCTATCCCACCGCACCGGACTCGTGGGCGTTCCTTTGGGATCCATCAAACGCGGACAAGCTAGGCCTTCTGGCGCTGGTGTCGAATTCCTTCCTACTCGACATCGCCGCCAAGACCTTCTTTGGCGGACAGGGAATTCTCGACACCGAGGACGGCATTCTCAAAGTGCTAGACAAGATCGCCGCGCTGAAGCCGAACGTGAAGCTCTGGTATCGCGACGAAGCGCAGTTCGAGCAGGCCCTGAAGTCGGGCGAGATACCGATGGGGCAATACTACCATGACGTAACAGGGCTTGCGATCGCAGATGGCTTCCCTGTGCGCTCTACCTTCCCGAAGGAAGGCGGTGTCAACGACGCTGGCTCATGGGTCATCTCAAAGGCATCGACCAACATGGACGCAGCGCATGCTTTTATCGATTTCGCCTCGCGGCCGGACATTCAGGGGATCCTGTCGCGCAACGTCGGGACCTCGCCTACCATCACGCGCGACAAGCTTGACCTGACCGACGCGGAATTCGCTGCGGTGTCTTCCGATATTCCGCCGATAATTCCACGCTACGAAATGTACCAGACCAAGTCGGATTGGCTGAACGAGAAGTGGACGGAGTTGATCGTCGCCGGATGAATAGTCGAACGCCGGCTACGAGCATCCTCCTCTTGTGGAGGCGGCATTTTGCTGCTGAGCGGCGAATGAGCGGCGTGCGGCTTCCAAGGGTAGACCCAACTCCTTCGCCAAACGGACGGCGCCCTCTCCGAAGGGAGAGGGCTAAGCCGGCATAGATGTCCGGTCTCATTCTCGAGCATCTGACGAAGCGTTTCGGACCTGTCGCGGCGGTCGACGATGTCAGCCTTTCGGTCGCGCATGGCACCTTCGTCTGCTTGTTAGGACCGTCAGGCTGCGGGAAGACCACGCTTCTTCGGATGATTGCCGGATTGGAGGAGCCGTCGGAGGGGCGCATCCTGATCGACGGCGTGGACATTGGCGGGCTCGACGTCCATCGGCGCGACTTCGGCATGGTGTTCCAGTCGCTCGCTCTTTTCCCGCATCTAACGGTCGGCGAGAACATCGCCTATCCGCTGCGCATCCGCCGGGTCTCGAAGAGCGAGCAGAGAGAGCGCGTCGACGAGCTGCTCGAGCTGGTGCGCCTACCGGATCTGGCGGGTCGGCCGGTGTCGCGCCTGTCCGGCGGACAGCGGCAGCGGGTGGCGATTGCCCGCGCGCTTGCGCGCTCGCCGCGGCTTTTTCTGCTCGACGAACCGCTTTCCGCGCTCGACGCGAAGCTGCGTGAGGCTATGCAGGTCGAGCTCAGACAACTCCAGCGCCAACTCGGCATCACGACGATAGTCGTAACCCACGACCAGCGGGAGGCGATGACGATGGCTGACCTGATCGTGGTGATGGGGGAAGGCCGCATCCGGCAGGTCGGCACGCCGATCGAAATCTACCGGAAGCCCAGCGACACGTTCGTTGCCGCCTTCATCGGCTCGACGAATATCCTCCCGGCGCGGCGCGAGGACGGCGGCGGAGCGGTGCCGGGCGGCATCATTCCGGGGCTCGCGATTCCCGCGGACGGAGCCGTCGTTTCGGTCAGGCCTGAGGACGTGCGGCTTGTCGATGCGGCGAGCGCGTCGATTCACGGCCGCGTGACGTTCGTCCGCGATCTCGGTGCGAGCGTCGAAGCCTATGTCGCCTGCGGCGATCGCGAGATCGTTGCGGTAGCGCCATCGCGCGAGCACCTCGATGTCCGTGAGAACGACGAAGTCGGCGTGCTGATTCGGCCGGAGAATTGCGTGGTCCTGAAGCCATGAAGCACCAGCGCTACAGCCTTGGCGACATCCTTCCCGCCCTCTTCCCGGCGCTGATGCTGACGGTGTTCTTTGTCGCGCCGTTCGGGATCATGCTCGCAGTGAGCTTCTTTCGGCGGATACAAGGGGCCTTCTATGAGCCTGCCTTCGTTCTCGACAACTATGCGCGCTTTATGAGCGTCTTCTTCGCCGATCGGCTTCTGTTTTCGCTCGGTCTGGCGGCGCTCGTCGCATTCCTGTGCGTCGCATTGGGGCTGCCCTTCACCTACCAGCTCACGAAGCTGCCGCGCCGGCTACAGGTCGTCTGGCTCGTCAGTCTGCTTGCCATCCTTTCGCTCTCGGAGGTGATCATCGGCTTCGCCTGGTCGACGCTGCTTTCACGCACGGCCGGGATCACCAATCTCTTCGTCACGCTCGGTCTGATGGATGAACCGGTGTCACTGACGCCGAGCTTCGGTGCCGTGTTGATCGGCATGGTCTATCAGGCGTTTCCCTACACGGTTCTCGTTCTCTATCCCTCTGTCGCGCGGCTCGATCCCTCGCTCGTTGAAGCGGCGCGAACGCTCGGCGCTTCGCCCCTTCGCGCGTTCTTTAACCTTGTCGTGCCGGTGCTGCGAAACACGCTTCTCGCGACGCTCATCATGGTCTTCGTCTTTGCGCTCGGCTCGTACCTCCTTCCGCAGCTTCTCGGTCGTCCTCAGCACTGGACCCTTTCCGTGCTCATCACCGACCAGGCCATCTATCAGTCGAACATGCCCTTTGCGGCGGCGATGGCGATCTTCCTGGTACTTGTGAGCCTTGGGCTGGTCGGATCGGCGCTCGCCTTAAGGCAGAGGGAGGTCGCGGCTTGAGGCGCGTGGTTCATCTCGGGCGCTGGCTGCTTTTCGCCGCGGTGGCCCTATTCCTCGCGGCGCCCATCGTCGTCGTGGCCGGCGTCTCGGTGAACAGGCAGAAGACGCTGCAGTTTCCGCCGGTCGGCTTTTCGCTCGACTGGTACCGGCAGGTCGTCGCCGATCCCGACTGGAGGAACGCGCTTCTGACGTCGCTCACTATCGCCATTCTCGCCGCTGCGCTTTCAGTCCTGATCGCGTTTCCGCTCGTATGGTCTCAATGGCGCCGTTGGCGCGTCTGGGTGCGGATCGTCGAAGGGCTTGGGCTCACGCCTTTCGTGCTGCCGCCGGTCATCACGGCGCTCGGGTTTCTCTCGTTCTGGGCGACGATCGGCTTCTATGGCGCGCCGTGGACCGTCGTGATCAGCCACGCGATCTTCTTCGTGACGCTGCCGCTCGTCACGCTGACGCTCGGCTTCGCGTCGATCGATCGCGAGATCGTCGAGGCGGCGGCGACGATGGGAGCCGACGACCGCGTGATCCTGACGACGATCGTGCTTCCGCTCGCGGGACCCTATATTCTCTCCGGCTACGCCTTCGCCTTCGTGCTCTCCCTCAACGAATATATCGTGGCCTACATGGTCGCCGGCTTCACCATCGAGACGCTGCCGATCAAGATCTTTAACTCGCTCCGCTATGGCTACACGCCGACCATGGCGTCAGTAACGGTCGTTTTTGTGCTTTTCGCGGCGCTCATCTTTGGGCTCATCGCGCGCTTCGGCGACCTGCCGCGCCTCCTCGGGGCCTGGGCTTCGAGGACGTAACGATGCGTCTTGCTGCTTTCCAAATGGTGGCGCGAGGGGGCGACGTCGCCGCCAATCTAGCCATGATTGCAGAGGCGGCAGCAGAGGCGTCGCGCCGTGGCGCAACCCTTCTCGTCTCCCCGGAGCTGGCCACGACGGGGTATGGCAGCGGGGACCTCATCCGCTCGTTGGCGGAACCAGCCGACGGACCGCAGGTTGCTGCGATCACCCGGATGGCCGCCTTGAACAACATCACCGTCGTCGCCGGCTTTGCCGAGCGGGTGGGCGAGCGCATCTACAATTCGGCTGTACTGGCGGAACCTTCCGGCAACCGCGTCATCTATCGCAAGTGCCATCTCTACGGCGAGTATGAACGCCACCTTTTCACGCCTGGCGATCAGCCGCCGCGTGTCGTGAATCTCGGCGAACTGAAGGTCGGCATCCTCATTTGCTACGACGTGGAATTTCCTGAGGCGGTGCGGCATCTGGTACTCGCTGGCGCCGAGCTGATTCTGGTTCCCACTGCCCAGCCAGATACGCAGGACGCCCCCTTCATCGCCGAGAAGATCGTGCCGGTGCGCGCCTTCGAAAACGGGATCGCGATCGTCTATGCCGATCACGCCGGCAGCGACGAGCGCTTCGCCTATGCGGGGCGATCTTGCATCGCGCTTCCGGACGGCACTGACGGCGCGCGTGCGTCCACTGCCGGCAGTGCGGTCATCGTCGCCGACTACGAGTCGTCAAATTTCGCATCATCGCGCTCAGCCAATCCGTACGTCGCAGACCGGCGCATCGATCTGTTCGGACCAGTCGGGACAATGGAGGGTGACGCCGGTTAAGGCACCTGGTGGCGCGTAAGCCCTGCGGAGGGCGTTCAAGGGCGTGCGCATCCCTTTCCTGCAGGTGACTTCGTCCGTCGAGTTCAACGGCCTGGCGGTCGAGGTCATAGGCTCAAGCCCGGCCATCGCAACGACATCGCAACAATGGAACCGCGGCAGACCTCTGTTCACCATCGCTGAGCTTGGATACCGGTTCGAGAGTCTGAATATGACTCCCGACATCATCAGGGTCTCTTCCCATGTCCACAATCG